>CAVPIK010000032.1:0-63262 GCA_963704975.1 uncultured Chloroflexia bacterium
TCCTTGACTTCACTGCAAAAAGCATTTAACCGCCGAGAGCGCAAAGATCCGCGGAGGATTCGCAGAGGAAAAGCCTTATTTTTCTTTGTGATCTTTGTGCTCTTTGTGGTGAATTCGACCTTTTTGCAGCAGAGTCTTTCCTTGCGACAAACGCGAACGCAACTTAAATCCAAGGAGTGAACCATGAACGAACCTATTTTCAAGGATTATCGAAATTTCGTCGGCAGCCGAGAGGGCAAATTCTACAAAACCACCCTCTTCCAGAGTGACCGGCTCATGCTCGGTCTCAACTGCCTGGAGCCGGGCCAAACCCAACACGTCCACGACCACGCCGACCAGGACAAGTTCTACCACGTCCTCGAAGGCGTCGGCCTCTTCACCGTGGGGGATGACGTGCAATTTGCCGGCACCCGGCACCACCATCTGGGCCGCCGCCGGCATCCCCCACGGCGTCACCAACCAGGGCAGCGAGCGGTTGACCCTTCTCATGGGCATGGCCCCCTCGCCCAATTCGTAACCTCCCCACTCCCTGGGTCAAGCCGTTCGCACCAGGGGGTGCGAACTCCTCGCGTGGATTCCCTCACCCACCTGGCGGAGTTCGCACCCCCTGGTGCGACACGGATCGGGCAAAAACTGCTCAGTCAGCCAGGTCCGTGACCTGGCGGGTCGACGCGGGATGATCAGGACGATCCATTCGTCAACCCGCCGGGTCACGGACCCGGCTAGAGCGAGAGGTATCCCGGACTCCCGTCCGCCGGGTCGAACTAGCCACCCGTGCGGAGTTCGCACCCCCTGGTGCGAACGGCTTGACGCTACTGTTCCCCAAAGCACCGACCTTGCGCAACCGCGCCAGCCACGATACAATCAAGCCATCCCCACCTGCTCCCAGAACCAGAAATGATTTCGTTCAGGTCGAAGCCTGCGCAGACCCGTTCGCACCAGGGGGTGCGAACTCCGCGAATCTGTTTTGGTTCTTCGTCTTCACCCCACAAACCAACGTCCCACCAAAGAGGAACCCAAACCCTATGCCAACCCCACCCATCGCCACCCCCCTCCCCCACCGCACGGAGACCCACGGAGACGTGCGGGACGACAATTATTATTGGATGCGGGAAAAGTCCGATCCAAAGGTCATTTCCTATTTGACTGCCGAGAATGACTACACGAAAACAGTGCTTTCTCACACCGAATCCGCCCAGGATGCCCTGTTTGAAGAGATGCGGGCACGAATTCAAGAGACGGATCAATCCGTGCCTGTGCAGATTGATGGCTTCCGCTATTACAATCGCACGGAGGCGGGCAAACAATACGCCATTTACTGCCGCCGTCTGGGCGAGGACGGCCCGGAGCAGATCCTGCTCGATCTCAACGCCGAAGCCCAGGGCCACGATTACCTGCGTTTGGGCAACTATGAAGTCAGCCCAGACCATGGTTTCTCTGGCCTATGCCTTGGACACGGATGGCTCTGAAAGCTACACCCTGCGGGTCAAAAACCTGGACAGCGGCGAGCTTTTGGCCGATGAAGTGACCGAAACCTATTATGGCCTGGCCTGGGCCAACGACAACCGCACCCTCTTTTACACCCGCATGGACGCCGCCCACCGCCCGGATCGGGTTTTCCGCCATACCTTAGGTGCTGACCCGGCGGACTGATGCCCTGGTCTATCACGAGACCGACGAACTCTACTTTCTGGGCATCAGCAAGAGCCGCAGTCGCCGCTATTTGACCATTCGTCTGCACAGCAAAGTCACCACGGAAGAGCGCATCATCGATCTGGACCAGCCCGAAGGCGAACCCCGCTTGATCCAGCCCCGCACCCAGGGCATTGGAATACAGCGCTGAGCATCACACCGGCTCTTTCATGGGCCAAGAGGGCGAGCGCTTCTTCATCCTCACCAACGCCGACGCCCTCAACTTCCGGCTGATGGTGGCCCCCGCGGCCACGCCGGGCCGGGACCATTGGCAAGCCGTGATCCCCCACGACCCGGCCATCAAGCGGGACAGCGTGGACGCCTTCGCCGACCACTTGGCCATCTTCGAGCGGGAGAACGGTCTGCGCCACATCCGCATCCTGGATCTGGCCACAGGGGACCACGCCCGCTTGCCCATGCCCGAACCAGTCTACACTGTGGCCTACGACGAGAATCCCAATTACGCCACCCCTGTGCTGCGTTTCGGATATTCATCCTTGGTCACCCCTAGGCAGACAGTGGACTTCCACATGTCAACCAAAACCCGCACTGTGCGCAAGCAGGAGGAAATCAAGGGCTACGATCCTGCCGGCTATGTGTGCGAACGGCTGTGGGCCACGGCGGCATGACGGCGCACAGATCCCCCTCTCCATTGTCTATCCCGTGGGCACAGAGCTGAACGGCGAGAACCCCCTGCTGCTATACGGCTATGGCTCCTACGGGGCCAGCATCGACCCCAGCTTCCAGGCCAACCGGGTCAGTCTGCTGGAGCGGGGCGTGATCTTCGCCATCGCCCACATCCGGGGCGGCGGGGAGATGGGGCGGGCTTGGTATGAGAACGGCAAATTCCTGCACAAAAAGAACACCTTCACCGATTTCATTGCCTGTGCGGAGTATTTGCTTGGCAATGGCTACACGAAATCAGAGCGTTTGACCATCATGGGACGCAGTGCGGGCGGGCTGTTGATGGGGGCCGTGCTGAACATGCGCCCGGATCTCTTCACCGCTGCCGTGGCCGGGGTGCCCTTTGTGGATGTGATCAACACCATGCTGGACCCCACCATCCCCCTGACCGTGGTGGAGTATGAGGAGTGGGGCAACCCCAACGATCCGGTCTACTATGACTATATGAAGTCCTACTCGCCCTACGACAATGTGGCGGCGGTGGCCTATCCCCACATTCTGGCCACGGCGGGGCTGAACGATCCCCGGGTGCAGTATTGGGAACCGGCCAAGTGGGTGGCCAAGCTGCGCACCCTCAAGACCGACGACAACCGGCTGCTGCTCAAGACCAACATGGGGGCTGGTCACGGGGGCGCGTCGGGCCGCTATGACTATCTGAAAGAAGTGGCGTTCGAATACGCATTCCTGCTGGACTGCCTGGGGTTGGCTGTCGACGAAACGTTTCTTAGGCCGGACTGCGTATGCCAACTGACGGGCTGACAATTTGTACTTCGGCCCGCATCACGCATCACGCACACAAGGAGAAAAACTCAATGGACACCCAATCTCAACAAATTCTGGCCCAGCTGATCCGCGGACGGCAGACCGCGGCCCTGGGCACCCTGCGCGACGGCGCGCCCTTCGTCTCAATGGTCCCCTATGCCGTGTCGGACGACCTCACGGCCTTCGACATCCACATCAGCACCCTGGCCCACCACACCAAGGACATTCTGGCGGATGCCCGGGTCAGCCTGATGATCGCCGAGCCGGAAAGCCCGGGCGCGGATGCCCAGACCCTGGCCCGGGTCTCCATCCAAGGCGAGGCGGTGATGCTCCCCAAGAATGCGCCCGACTACGTCGAGGCCCGCATCCGCTATCTGACCCGCTTCCCCGGCGCGGCCATGAGCTTCAACCTGGGGGATTTCGCCCTCTATCGCATCGAAGTTCAAGTCCGCCCGCTTCGTGGCCGGCTTTGGGCGCATCTTCAACCTCAAGCCCGACGCTTTTCAGGACGCGGCCAAGGTGACCAAAACCTAACCGCCGAGGACGCAAAGGGCGCAGAGGATTCGCAGAGAAAAGCCTCTGACCTCTCTGCGAATTCTCTGCGATCTCTGCGTCCTCGGCGGTTAAACAGTTTCAGGATTCCTCATGACCCGCAAACCCATCTCCATCCAGGATATCGCCACCGCGGCGGGGGTCTCCCACTCCACGGTCTCCCGGTCGCTGAACAACAGCACGTTGATCAGCCCGGTGGTGCGGGAGCGCATTCAGCGGTTGGCCGAGGAGATGGGCTATACGCCCAACGCCGTGGCCCAGAGCCTGAAGGGGCAGCGCACCAACACCATCGGCCTGATCCTGACCTCCATTGCCGACCCTTTTGTGGGCCGGGTGGTGCGGGGGATCGAGGATGTGGCCCAGACCGCCGAGATCAGCGTGCTGCTCAGTGTGGCCTACAACGACCCGGAACGGGAGATGGAGATCATCGAGACCTTTCACCGCCGCCGGGTGGATGGGGTGATCAGCGCCGCGGCCCAGATCCGGGGGGCGTATGTGGCCCGGCTGGCCCAGATCAACATGCCCACGGTGTTGATCAACCAGCAGGCGGCGTCCGAGGCGGATCGGCTGCACTCGGTGGATGCGGATGACTATGACGGGGCGCGCCAGGCCGTGGCCCATCTGCTGGGGCTGGGCCATCGGGCCATCGGCTACATGGGCGCGGGCAGCCGGGCACGGTCCAACCAGCGGCGCATGGCCGGCTATCGGGATGCCCTGGCCGAGGCCGGGATCACCCCGGACGAGGCGTGGATTCGCTTCACCCCCTCCCACTATCACGCCCACACGGATGATGTGGCCGGGGGCAAGGCCCTGCTGCCGGAAATGTTGCAGGCGGGTGTGACCGGGGTTTTCTGTTATAATGACATGGTGGCCATCGGCGTGCTCATGGCCTGTCGAGAGATGGGGCTGATCGTGCCGGATCAACTGAGTGTGGTGGGCTATGACGATGTGGAGACGGCCAGTTATGTCACGCCGCCCCTCACCACCATCCACCAGCCCAAACTGCGCCTGGGCGAGATCGCCATGCAGATGCTCCTTGATATCATGGAGGGTCGCCCCGTGCAGGATCAAGTATTGCCCAACGAATTGATGGTGCGGGCCAGCACGGGCCCGGTGACAAACGGAGAACTATTCAACCGCCGAGAGCGTTGAGGAACCACTGAGGAAAATAGGGCATCCTCTCTGCGGTTCTCCGTGTCCTCCGCGTTTAAGAAATTTTGCCCATACCCAACACGACACACCCAGCACGAGCGACGCCCATGTCCACCGCCACGGTTAAAAAACAAGCCAAAGCCAAATTTTCCCTGGACAAGATCCCGCCACCGGCGCGCTATTTTTTGCGCCCTGTGTTCATGTTCCGGGATTACAAATCAGAAGATTTCCGGGGGGATCTAACGGCTGGGGTGACGGTGGGGGTGATTTTGCTGCCCCAGGCCATCGCCTTTGCGTTGATCGCCGGGTTGCCGCCCCAGATGGGGCTGTATGCGGCCATCGTGGGGGGCATTCTGGGCGGGCTGTGGGGATCCTCGAATCATCTGCACACAGGCCCCACCAACACGGCGTCGCTGCTGGTCTTCTCCGTCCTCTCGCCCCTCTTCATCGTGGGATCGCCGGAATATGTCACCGCCGCCGGGTTGTTGGCGCTGATGGTGGGTCTGTTTCGCCTGGGGGTGGGGGTGGCCCGCCTGGGCATTCTGGCCAACTTTGTCTCCGATTCGGTGATCGTGGGCTTTACGGCGGGAGCCGGAA
This sequence comes from uncultured Chloroflexia bacterium, assembly GCA_963704975.1. Classification (GTDB taxonomy): domain Bacteria; phylum Chloroflexota; class Anaerolineae; order Caldilineales; family Caldilineaceae; genus JAGNDO01. The sequence continues at coordinate 5,440 of CAVPIK010000032.1, forward strand.
CGCTGATTGCCGTGGGTCAGTTTCCGAATCTTTTCCGGACCAGCCCGGAAAGTGGCAGCAATGTCTTCACAAATCTTTGGTATTTGATCCAAACCCTGCCCCAAACCCACTTCCCCAGCTTGATTTTGGGGGTGGCGGCGATTGTCATTTTGATCTTGCTCAAACGCTATCGGCCCAAATTGCCCGGGCCCTTGGTGGCTATGGTGGTGGGGGCCGGTGTGGTCGCCCTCTTGGGGCTGGACGAACAAGGGGTAAAGATCATCGGCGATCTGCCCCGCTCCTTGCCGCCCCTGACCAGTCTGCCCCTTTTTGATCTAGCCTTGATCGGCCAACTCTCATCCGGTGCGCTGGCTCTGGGGGCCATCGGCCTGGTGGAGGCGGCCTCGATCGCCCGCTCGATTGCCGTGCGCAGCGGCCAGCGGCTGGACAGCAACCAGGAATTTGTGGGCCAGGGCCTTGCCAGCATCGGGGCCGCCTTTTTGGGCGGATATCCGCTCTCCGGCTCCTTCAACCGCTCGGCGGTCAACTACGAAGCCGGGGCGCATACGCCCGTCGCCCTGATCGTCTCCGGGGTCTTCACCCTCCTGGCCATGCTCTTGTTGGGACCGGCGGCGGCTTTCATCCCCAAGACGGCCCTGGCCGCGGTGCTGATTGTGATCGCCTACGGCATGATCGACCAGGCGGAGATGGTGCGCATCTGGCATTCCAGCCGCCAGGATGCCGTCATCATGGTGGTGACCTTGCTGGCCACCCTGCTGCTGCCCCTGCAATTTGCCGTCATGACCGGCATTCTGATGTCCTTGGCCAACTACATCCTGCAAACCAGCACCCCCCAGGTGATCTCCGTGCTGCCCACGGACGATTTCAAGCACTTTTTGCACCAGCCGAGCAAGCCGCCCTGCCCCCAGTTGGGGATCATCACCGTGGTGGGGGATCTCTATTTTGGGGCGGTCAACCATGTGGAGGAGCTGATTCGTGCCCACATGGAACGCCACCCCGGCCAGCGCTTTCTGCTGCTACGTATGCAAAATGTCAACCGCATGGACATCAGCGGTATCCACATGCTGGAATCCGTGGTGCGCACCTATGCGGAGGTGGGCGGCGAGGTCTATTTCATGAAGGTGAAAGGCCCCATCCACCAACTGATGGACGCCACAGGCTTCTCCGCCTCGGTGGGCGACGACCATTTCCTGATCGAAGAAGAGTCCATCACCCACCTGTTCTATCGGGTGCTGGACCCGGCGGTCTGCATCTATGAATGCGAGGTGCGGGCCTTCAAAGAGTGCCAAAATCTACCCAAGTCCACGGCCCCCAACCAGTTGCTGCTGCACACCCATCCCCACCAGCCCGTAGAGCACATCACCGCGCTGGAGCTATGGCAGGAACTGCATTGGGGCATCGGCCAGCCCGAGGTGATCGATGTGCGGGAGGAGCGTGAGTTTGTGCGCGGCCACATCCGCCAGGCCCAATTGATCCCCATGTCTCGGTTTGACCCGGCAAGGTTGCGCCTGGGCAAAGAGAAGAACATCGTCCTGGTCTGTCGCAGCGGCAGACGCAGCGAGCGGGTGGCCCAGGCCCTGCACCAGGCCGGCTTCACCTCCGTGCGCACCCTCACCGGGGGCATGGTGGCCTGGGAATCGTCCGGCCTGATAGAAGCCTTCGATCCCATCGCCCAGCCCATTTTGTAGAGACACAAAATCTCTACATCGATCCGAACTCGATCCCAAAGGAATGAACCCCATGACCGACCAACTCTTACGCAACTATACCCTGGACCTGGTGCGGGCCACGGAGCAGACCGCCCTGGCCGCCGGACGCTGGATCGGCCTGGGCAACCGCATGGAAGCGGATCGAGTCGCCACCGAGGTGATGCACGAATGGCTCAACCATATCAGCATGGATGGCACCATCGCCGTCAGCGAACGACCTCGGCTGGGTTTCGAGACAGCCCTGGCCGCAGGGCGCAGAATTGGGGACGGCACAGGGCCGGTGATGGATGTGATCGTGGATGCCGTGGATGGGGTGGGGCTGTTGGTGGAGGGGCAACCCGGGGCGATCTCCGCGGTCTGCATGTTGCCCACGGGCCATCTGTGGAAACCGGCCCAGGCCACCTACATGGAGAAGATCGTGGTCAACCGGGCCGTGGGCGCGGCTTTGGTCCCCGAATGTCTGGACGCCCCCGCGGCCTGGACCTTGGCCCTGATCGCCCGGGTGGTGGGCAAGTCCGTGCGGGATCTGGTGGTCTTTGTGCTGGATCGCCCCCGGCACCACAGCCTGATCGAGGACATCCGCCGAGCCGGGGCCAGGGCGCAGGTCCACCACGATGGGGATGTGGCCGGTGCGCTCTTGGCCGCCTCGCCCCAAAGCAAGGTGGATGTGTTGATGGGTGTGGGGGGCTTTTCGGAAGGGGTGCTGGCGGCCTGTGCCGTGCGGGCCATGGGCGGGGCCATGCTGGGCCGCATGGCCCCAGTGGATGAGGCCGAAAAAACAGCATTACAGGCCCAAGGCTTCGACGTCAACAAAATCCTCACCGAGCGGGAGATTGTCGGCACCGATCAGATCTATTTCGCCGCCACCGGCGTCACCGATGGTACATTGCTGGACGGGGTCAGCTTTCAGGGCAATTGGGCCCACACCCACTCTATGGTCATCCGGGGCGAAACAGGCATCCGGCGCATGATCCGCACGGAGCATTTGATGGGTGAAGAAGTGAGCGGGTGAACGGGTAAGGGGTGAAGGTTTTTGACACCACTGCTGACACGAACTATACTATTTAACACAAAACACAAAGCACATTTCACGTTTCACGCATACACAAACGACGATGCACCGGAGGAGTACCCGCCGACGAGTGCCAGAGAGATGGGTTCGCAGGCTGCAAGACCCATCCACTGCCGCAGCGGGGAAAGTCGCCGGGAAGGTCGAGGGACGCCAAACCAGAGAATTCTGGTTGTAGATCCCTCCGGGTTCGCCCGTTACAGCGCTGAGAGAGCAAAATTGCAATGGTTAATGGTTAACGGTTGATGGTTAATTATTAATTTTGTGATTGGGCTAAACAAGGTGGTACCGCGGAGTCGCTTCGTCCTTGAGATGAAGCGGCTTTTTTATTTGGAGATGCGGGTTGCGAGTTAGGAGATGCGAGATAGGCGTTCTTTCGCATCTCGCAACCCGCAACCCGCATCTCGCAACCCGTAACCCGGAGACAAACCCATGACCGACACCCAGATGCCCAAGGCATACAACCCCAAAGAGACCGAAGAGATCCTGTACGAATGGTGGGAAAAAGAAGGCTTCTTCCGCCCGGAGACCCAGACTGAGCTGGGCCAGGTAGACCCGGACGCCACCCCCTTTGTGATCTCCATGCCGCCGCCCAATGTCACCGGCGCGCTGCATCTGGGCCACGCCATCACCAGCAGCGTGGAGGATCTGCTGATCCGCTACAACCGCATGGCGGGCCGCCCCACGCTGTGGGTTCCCGGCACGGACCATGCCGGCATCGCCACCCAAAATGTGGTGGAGCGCAAGCTGGAAGAGCAGGGCGTCACCCGCCAGGACCTGGGCCGGGAGCGCTTTGTGCGGGAGGTGTGGGACTGGAAAGACGAATATCACAGCCGCATCTCCGGCCAGCAGCGGCGCATGGGCATCTCCTGCGACTGGCAGCGGGAGCGCTTCACCCTGGACGACGGGCTGAGCGACGCGGTGCTGGAGGCCTTTATCCAGCTCTACAACAAGGGGCTGATCTACAAGGCCAACTATCTGGTCAACTGGTGCCCCCGCTGCCAGAGCGCCATCAGCGATCTGGAAGTGGAGCACGAAGAAGTGGACGGCAAGTTTTACACCTTCCGTTATCCGCTAAAAGATGGCGGATTTGTCGAGGTGAGCACCACGCGGCCCGAGACAATCCTGGGTGACACCGCGGTGGCCGTGCATCCCGACGACGAGCGTTACAAAGATCTGATCGGCAAGACGGCCTTGGTGCCCATGCTCAACCGGGAGATCCCGGTGATCGCCGACGAGTATGTGGACCCGGCCTTTGGCACGGGCGCGCTCAAGGTGACCCCCGGCCACGATCCCAACGACTATGAGATCGGCAAGCGCCATCACCTGCCCTTCATCAACATCATGAACAAAGATGGCACCCTGGACGAGGAGGCCGGCCCCTACAACGGCATGGACCGCTTCGCCGCCCGCAAGCAGCTTGTGGGCCGATATGCAGGCCGCCGGACTGGTGGTGGCCGAGCGAGCCCATACGCACCAGGTGGGCCACTGCCAGCGCTGCCACACCGTGGTCGAGCCCCTGCTCAGCGACCAGTGGTGGGTGAAGATGCAGCCCCTGGCCGAGCCCGCCATGGAGGCCGTGCGCAGCGGCGAGATCAAGATCATCCCCGAACGCTTCGAGAAGATCTACTTCCACTGGCTGGAGAATATCCGAGACTGGTGCATCAGCCGCCAACTGTGGTGGGGCCACCGCATCCCCATCTGGTACGGTCCCGACGGCCAGGTCTTCGCCGCCCGCAACGAGAGCGACGCCCTGGAACAGGCCATTGTCCACTATGGCGCGCCCGCCAAGCTGAAACAGGACCCGGACGTGCTGGACACCTGGTTCAGCAGCGGGCTGTGGCCCTTCAGCACCCTGGGCTGGCCCAACCAGACCGAGGATCTGGAGACCTTCTACCCCACCGAGGTGATGGAGACCGGCTACGACATCATCTTCTTCTGGGTGGCCCGCATGATCATGCTGGGGATCGAGTTCACCGGCGAGGTGCCGTTCAAGTACGTCTATCTGCACGGCCTGGTGCGGGACGAGCAGGGGCGCAAGATGAGCAAGAGCCTGGGCAATGCCCTGGACCCCCTGGACCTGATCCGGGACTACGGCACGGACGCCCTGCGCTTCAGCCTGCTCACCGGCGGCACGCCGGGCAATGATATGAAGCTGAGCCTGACCCGCATCGAGGCCAACCGCAACTTTGCCAACAAGGTGTGGAACGCGGCCCGCTTTGTGATCATGAATCTGCAAGAGGCCACCCTGCCCATGCAGGCCAACGAGAACGCCTTCTTCACCACCTATGCCCTGCCCGCGGACGATCAACTGGATCTGGCGGATCGCTGGATTCTGAGCCGACTGGAAAACGTGCGCAGCGAAAGCACCCGGCTGGTGGACAGTTGGCAGTTGGGCGAGGCCGGTCGCCAACTCTACGACTTCCTGTGGGGCGAGTATTGCGACTGGTATATCGAGGCGTGCAAAGTGCGCCTCTACGGCGAGGATGCCCAGGCCGCCCAGGCCGCCCGCCAGGTGCTGGCCCATGTGCTGGAACAGAGCCTGCGCCTGCTCCACCCCTTCATGCCCTTTGTGACCGAGGCCATCTGGCAAAATCTGCCGGGGATGACGGCCCAGAGCCCCTCGCTGATGATCTGCCGCTGGCCCGACGCCTCCGGCAGGCAGGATGCGGCGGCGAACGACAACTTCGCCCGCATTCAAGAGCTGGTGCGGGCCATCCGCAACGCCCGCAGCGAATACAACGTGGAGACCGCCCGCTGGATCAGCGCCCAGATCAGCGCCGGGGAGCACACGGCCATGCTGCGGGCCAACCTGCCCATCCTGCTCAGCCTGGCCCGGCTGGACGGGGAGCGCACGGTGGTGGAGACGGAAATGGCCGCCCCAGCCAAAGCCGTCAGCCTGACCGTGGGGGGCATGACCGCCTATCTGCCCCTGGCCGGCCTGGTGGATCTGGACGCCGAACGGCAGCGCATGGCCAAGGAGATCGCCAACATCGACCAGCAGATGGACCGCATCCACAACCTGCTGGGCAACCCTGGCTTTGTCAAAAAGGCCCCGGAATCCGTTGTGCAGCGAGAGCAGGCCAAATTGGCCGAACTGACCGAGCAAAAGGCCCAAATCGGCGAACGATTGGCGGATCTGGAGGCGTGATCTGTCATTGAATCACAGAGAGGAAAGGAAGCAGATTTCCTTTCCTCTCTGTGATTCAATGACATTTTAGTAAGCCGTTTATTTGTGAACCTTTTGACAATCGAGAGGTCGTCGTGCTATAATCCCGCCTCGTACCTGATCGAAAAAGCGCAAAGTCAACCAGCCCCATGCAGGATTGTACAGTAGGCCAAAGCATACTATACTAGGGAGCGTTGGGGCCTTGCAGCATCTCCCAATTCATTCCAAGTTTGTCCAACCCGACCGCCTGACCCAGACGTAGCGCAATCAAGCCAGAGAATTTTTCCTCTGGCCATGTCCATCTGCCCCACTCCCCTAGACGAGAGGGCACTGTCAATTCAGTCATGTGTTGCCTGAAAGGAGGCTGGAGCCGGTATGGCAGAGTTAACCGCCGCTCAGCAGAGAATTTTAGAAGCCAAACGTCGAGCCGCAGAAAAGCGCGGCGAGGTCTTTGACCCGGAAAAAGAGGCCGCTGCCAAGGCAGCCAAAACCGCCGCCAAGGTTGAAGCAAAGGCAGAGGCAGTTGTCGAAGCCCCAGTTGTGGCCGAGGTTGTGGCCCCAGTCAAGGCTGAAGTTAAAGCAGAGGCCGCCCCAGCAGTAGCCGCTGCCCCAGCAGCGGATCGGATTGCCGCGGCCAAGGCTAGCGCAGCCGCCAAGAAGCCCGCTGCCACAGCGACCGCCGCACCGGCAGCCACCCCCGTCTCCCGCCCCGCCAAGACCGCCGGTCCTGCCGGTACCCAGGCAGCGGTAGAACCTGCCGGTCAGTCCGGTATCAACCGCCGGGAATTTCTGACCTATTCCTGGGGCGCTGCCTTGGGGCTGATTGCGGCCCAGGGCGGTTTCGCCACCTATGAATTCTTGTACCCCAAGTTCAAAGAAGGCGAATTTGGCGGCAAGTTCATTCTGGGTGCCGCTTCGTCCATGCCCAACATCGGCACCCCTCCGCAGGCCGAGGTAGGCGGCAAGTTCTGGCTGGTCCAGACCGACGAGGGAATCAAGGCCCTCTACATGGTCTGCACCCACTTGGGCTGCCTGTACAAATGGGAAGCCTCCAACACCCGCTTCGAGTGCCCGTGTCATGGCTCCAAGTTCACAGCCGAGGGCGTCTATATTGAAGGCCCGGCTCCCCGATCTTTGGACCAGTTCTCGGTGGAAGTGCTCGAAAACGACGAAATCGTGTCTCAAACCACGGATACACCGGACGCCATTGTGCCTGCCGCGCTGCCTTCCCCGACCGCAGTGGTGGTGGTCAACACCGGCAAGAAGATTCTTGGCCGTGCCCACGGCTAAGATCGAGGCTAAACCTGGCACTTACTCCTAGATTTACCAAGGGGCTGTGCGTGTTTATCAAGACTGTCATTCAACATCAAGGCAGTGCGATTCATTGTCCTTGTCCAACCCTTTAGTGGTCCAGCTCTGCTAACCTGCTAAGGAGATCGTGACCTTATGGCCGTACAACAAGATGCCCCTAAGAAGGGTCTCGTCGCCACAGCTTCGGCGGCGTTTGAAGATGTCTTTACCCGAGTCACTGCCGGCATCAGCCCCAGTGACTTTCGGAGCATGGTACGTGGCGAGCCACCGGGCCGCCCGAACCCGCGTCTCAAGCCCCATTCCGAGACCTTCCTGCTCCATATCAAACCCACCTATTACCACGAGAGCGTGACCCGCTTCACCCACACTTTCCGGTTGGGCTTGCTGTCCACGTATATCTTCTTTGTAGAGGTGATCACCGGCCTGATCCTGATGGTCTGGTACGCCCCCTCCCCGGAGCGGGCCTACCCGGACATGATCCGGCTGTTGAGCAACGTGCCCTTTGGCCAGTTCATGCGAGATATGCACCGACTGGGCGCCGAGGTGATGGTGGTGGTGGTCACCGCCCACATGGTGAGAACGTATCTGACCGGGAGCTATAAGGCCCCCCGGCAGTTTACGTGGTTCACCGGGGTGATCTTGCTGGTTGTCACCCTTTTCCTCAGCTTCTCCGGCTATCTGCTGCCCTGGGATCAGCTGGCTTTCTGGGCTGTCACCATCGGCACCTCCATGGCCGAAGCCGTGCCCCCGGCCATCGTCGGTGAGACGGTCAACCTGCTGGCCCGTGGTGCCCCGGATATTGGGGCCAACGGTCTGTTGCGCTTCTATTTGCTGCATGTGATCTTCCTGCCCTTGGTGCTCTTCCTCTTCTTCTTTGTGCACTACTACAAAGTTGTGCACTTTGGCATCAGCCTGCCCGCCAACGAAGAAGAGGTTGGCCAGGACACGGCCAACCGGGTGCCGGCGGATCGGCGGGTCTATTTCCTGCCCGATGTCTTTATCGATGAAACCGCTCTGTTGATCGGCTTCACGGCTTTGCTGGTCATCTTGACTGCCTTCTTCTTCCAAGCGCCGTTGGAGAACGTGGCCAATCCTCAGTCCACGCCGCTGCACACGGTGGCCCCCTGGTACTTCTATTGGCTCCAGGGCATGTTGAAAGTGGCAGACAAGTTGTGGGCGGGCGTGATTCTACCCGGTGTCCTGCTGGTGTTGCTCATGGGCATCCCTTACCTGGATCGCAACCCCAGCCGCCGAGGCAGTGACCGTCGGGTAGCCATCATCAGCGGTATCGTGGCCGGTGTGGTCATGATCATCCTGAGTTGGATGGGCACGCCCTACTATGCAGTGGCTGGCGCCCCGGCCGTGGAAGTCGTCCAAGAGCTGATGCCCGAAGAAGGGTCCGGCTTGGTGCGGGAGATCGGCTATGCCCATCTGCCCGTGGGCGTCTATGACACCCGAGAAGAACCGGCAGAGATGGACGCTGAATTTGCCCATCTCTATCACGAGTATGTCCACAGCGTCGCCGCCTTTGACGAAGCGGACCGGGAATTCAACCAGGCCTATGGCATCCTGCGCATCACCCAGGATCAGCCGAGCCTGAAACGAATTGACTGGGAGATCCACTGGCTCAACTCCCAGGGCGACACCGAAAACTTCGACAAACACTTCTTTGTCCACGAGGACGCCTACTATTGGGAACAGTATGGACTGAAGAAGCACAATCCGTTGACCATCTTGATGTCTACCCTAGGCCTCGCACCCTCTGGGGAGTAACTTACCTTGACTAAATATCTGTACATTCGCTCACCTATTCTCAAGATCCTGATCGGGATTGCCTCCCTCCTGGTTGCCTTTGCGGTGGTCTTGCTCACCACAGTCACCGAGGAGCCGCGCATGGAGCTCCAGGCCATGAACTGGGAAGCCCGTTCCATCGAAAATGGTGCGGGTCTCTATGCCAACAACTGCGCCTCGTGTCACGGCGCAGATGGCAAGGGTCTGCCTGGGGTTGCCCCGGCCCTGCAAAGCCACTACTTCTTCACCGAGCGCCTCAAAGATGTGAACTATCTCGGCTCGTTGGAATCCTATGTGCTGCTGACCGTGGCCGCTGGCCGCCCCAGCAAGACCAACACCCAGTGGGCCCAGATCATGCCCACCTGGGGAAATGCCTACGGCGGCCCCATGCGCGCCGACCAGGTGCAACAGGTCTCGGACTACGTGATCAACTTCCGGGACGCCGCCCTGGCCCAGACCGCTGAGGAAGATCCGTGGCAGCCCTTCCGTGACGTGGCCAAGGCCCCGGAAGCCCAGACCATCGGCGACTTCGTGCCTGCCGCCCCGGTCGAAGCCTCCACCGGGCCCCGCACGCCCGCCGAGTTGTGGGGTGCCGGGATCAACGGCATGGGCTGCTGTGGGCTGTCACAACCTGGCCTTGGACCAGACCGCGGACAGCCGTGGTCCCGTCGGCCCCAACATGAAGAACCTTCCCGATCGGGCTGGTAGTGTGGTCCCCGGTGAGGATGCCGCCACCTACATTTACAACAGCATCGTCGATCCCAACTCGCACTTGGCCGAGGGCTACATCACCGGCCTCATGCCCCAAAACTTTGGGGAGCGCATGAGCGAAGAGGAGATCAACAGCCTGGTGGAGTGGCTGCTGGACCCCAACCGGGTAGAATAAGCGCTCGGTTGGCTGGACAGAATCAGATCAAAAAGGACGTCGGCTTTCGGGCCGACGTCCTTTTTTTGTGGCCAAGAATCCGCCCACAATCAGTTGCATGTGGGGATGGGTTGCGGTATGATAGGGCTACTTCCATCCATCCTGACATCAACACCCAGCGACGGTCCCCGATGGCAATGTTCCGAAATGAGAAAGATGCATAAGGTCCGCAGCGCCGATCCTGGCAGGATCGGCGCTGTTTTGGGGTTGGGTTAGCAGGTCGATCAATTTGATGAACATCTACTTTGTGAAATGAAAGGAGACTGGCACACAAGGGCCGGCAACGGGCCAACCAAAGGAAAGGAGTCCACATCATGCAGGCAACCCTGACATATTCTGAACATGCGGAAGAACGAATGGCCCTGCGGGGCTTTTCGTATGATGATGTGGAGTTTGTGATCGCCCACGGCAAGCGGACAACGGGCGCAGATGCCCGTCATTACTTCTTGCGGCAAAGCGATCTACGACTGCACCAGTACCGAGAGTGGTCTCGTTTGACTGGGACCGCTGTGGTGTTGAGCCTGGATGAGTCAACAGTGGTGACGGTCTTCCGTCCCGCTGATGGGCTGAAGGGTATTCGTCGGAAGTGCCAGGAGTTTCAAAGGCGCCGGGCGGCGTAAAGCCGTGGGCGTGATAAAGATCGGGCTTGTAGACGGAAAGTAGGATGTTCCAGCGGTAGACCAACAACTCGTTGCCGGTCCTTGTGTGCCAGGGTCCACACTGCCAAGCAACAAAAAAACAAAGGGAGAGGGGGATGACCAATTGGCCATCCCCCTCTCCCTTTGTTCGTTGTCAGAGCGGGCGAAGAGACTCGAACTCTCGACATTCACCTTGGGAAGGTGACGTTCTACCACTGAACTACGCCCGCATCTAGGCAAAAGTATACGCAGAATGGGGGTGGATGTCAAACTTGGGCGAAGGGGCAAACTCTCAATATCCCTTGGTGCCGACCCGTTCGCACCAGGGGGTGCGAACTCCGCCGACTCGTTACGCGGCCCCGGCCAGTTGGGCTTGCAGGGTTTGCAGGGAGGCCAGGCCGTAGTTGACGGCCACGGGCCGCCGGCCTCGGTCCAGGACGACGGTGGTGGGGACGGTCATGACGCCGAAGTGGCGGGCCAGGGCTTCCTCGGCCACGGCGTCCACGGTCTGCACGGGGACGCCGGTGAGCTCGGCAAGTTGGGCCAGGATGGGGCTTTGGCTGAGCTTGCACTGGGCGCACCATTCCGCGGTGAAGAAGAGGAGGCTGGGCTGGGCGTCGTCGGGGGTGGATGAGGCGGTCATGGGCAGGTCCGCCTGGGCCAGACGGGTCAGCCGCCAGGCCACGAAGCGACGCCACAGCCAGACGCTGGCGGCGAAAAGGGCGATACCGAGGGTGAGGAGAAGGAGTCGTGTGATCATGGTTGGCTCTGTTGGTTGATTGGTTGACTTGTTGATTGGTGGATTGGGTGGGGGTGGCTCCGTGCGGATCGAGTCCAACGTCCCCGGCACGTGGGTGCCAAGCGAGGGACGACTCGTCTACCCACCCCAAAGTTCGTGCGTGCCGGGGACGTTGGACGGCCACCCACCAGATCCGGGCTTGACCCGAAACGTCCCCGGCACGCACGTACAGGCTTGTGGGTTAAGTCGATTTTCGCTCGCTTGGGGCCAACGTGCCGGGGACGTTTCTCCGATCCCCCATTTCACCCCTTCACCCCCACCCAGACGGCAAATTGGCCCGGACGCCGCGGCGGGCGAGTTGGAAGTAGAGAAAGCAGCCCAGGCAGAAGGCGAAGAAGAGGTTGACCGCGGCCAGGACGACGACCACGGTGACCAGTCCCCAGCCGGTGAGGGGGCTGCCCAGGGCAAAGCCGAGCAGGGCCAGGATCAAGACCAGGCTGCCCACGCCTTGGGCGAAGAGGTGGGGCTGGGGATCGTCGACCTTCACGTCGGGCTTGAGCCAGCCCAGGGGACGCAGCCCCCGGCCATAGACGAGCTTGAACAGCCCGGCCCCGGGCCAAATCGTCCCCACCAGCATGACGGCGGCCACGAAGGCCACGAGCCACACGGCGTTGAAGACAAAGGCCAAGATCAACAGCCCGATGATGGCGGCTTGGTTAAATTTTAGTGCGGTGTGATCGACTTTGGGTGACATGGTTTGCTCCGAGATGCGAGATGCAGGTTGCGAGTTGCGAGTTGCGAGATGTGAGTTACGGTGAAAACGCTATCTCGCAACTCGCATCTCGCATCTCAATCAAAAATCCCCAAACTGACATACTTGCTGCCGTCGTCCGGGAGGATGGTGACGACGGTGCCGTGGGTGAGTTCTTTGGCCAGGCGGAGGGCGGCGGCGACCGCGGCCCCGGCGCTGATGCCGACGAAGAGGCCTTCCTCGTGGGCCAGGCGGCGGGTCATGGTGAGGGCGGCGTCCGGCCCCAGGGTGACGGTGCGGTCGGGCAGGCCGGCGTCGTAGATGCCGGGGACGAGGGCGGTGTCCAGGTGCTTGAGGCCCTCGATCACGGCCAGTTCGTCTTCGGGCTGGAGGGCGACGAGTTGCACAGCCGGGTTGCGCTCTTTGAGATAGCGGCCCGTGCCGGTGAAGGTGCCCGTGGTGCCCAGCCCGGCGATGAAGTGGGTGATCTGGCCGTGGGTCTGCTGCCAGATCTCCGGGCCGGTGGTGTGGAAGTGGGCGGCCCAGTTGGCCGGGTTGTTGTATTGGTCGGCGTAGAAGTAGCGGGTCGGGTTGGCGGCGACCAGGGCTCGCACGTGGTCGATGGCCCCGTCGGAGCCTTCCAGGGGGTCGGACTCGATCAGGGTTGCGCCGTAGGCCCGCACCAGGGCCTTGCGCTCCCGGCTGACGTTGGCGGGCATGACCAGGTGGACTCGATAGCCCTTGGCCGCGCCGATCAGGGCATAGGCGATGCCCGTGTTGCCGCTGGTGCTGTCGATCAGGATCTTGTCCGGGGTCAGCGTGCCCGTGCGCTCGGCCTCTTCGATGATGCGCAGGGCGGCCCGGGCTTTCACCGAGCCGCCGGGGTTGAACCACTCGGCTTTGGCATAAACGCCTACCCGGCGGGTCGACGCCCCCCCGATGGGCTAGATCTGAAAGATCCAACAGGGGCGTATGGCCGATTTGACCCAGGATTCCGTCCTTTTTAAGCAGAAACACGCTCCGCAACCAGCGCGGATCGGGTCCACAGGGCTTGGGGAGCTTGGGCGAGTAGGGTGGTGGGCAGGTGTCATGGCGTGTATCCTTCTATGCAAAAACTGATATGGCGTCGCTTATGTCTGTTGACTTGCCGTTGCGTCGTGGGCCACGGTGGAGGGCAGGCCGCAGAAGTGTTCGTAGTCGATCAGCTCGGTGACGGTCGGGTGGTCGCCGCACAGGGGGCAGGTGGCGTCACGCTGCACGTTGAGGGTGCGGTAGCTCTGGTCCAGGGTGTCGATCATGAGCAGCTTGCCGATCAGGGGCTCGCCGATGCCCAGGAGCAGCTTGATGGCTTCGACGGCCTGCATGGAGCCGACGATGCCGGGCAGGACGCCCAGCACCCCGGCCTCGGCGCAGCTTGGCACCTCGCCGGGCGGGGGCGGGTCCGGGTAGAGGCAGCGATAGCAGGGACCGGCGGCGACGCCCTCTTCGGGCATGGCGGGCTGATAGATGGTGACCTGGCCCTCGAACATGAAGATGCTGGCGTCCACCAGGGGCTTGCCCAGCATGTGGCAGGCGTCGTTGACCAGATAGCGGGTGGGGAAGTTGTCCGAGCCGTTGAGGACCACGTCGTAGTCCCGGATGATGTCGAAGGCGTTGTGGCTGGTGATGGGTTCCCGATAGCCGACGACCTTGACATCCGGGTTGATGTCGGCGATGCGGTTGGCCGCGGAGACCACTTTGGGGGTGCCCACATCCTTGGTGCCGTGGAGCAGTTGGCGTTGCAGGTTGCTGACGTCCACCGTGTCGTAGTCCACGATGCCCAGGGTGCCCACCCCGGCCGCGGCCAGATACATGGCCGCGGGGCTGCCCAGTCCACCGGCGCCGATGAGGAGGACCTTGCTGTTGAGCAGCTTGATCTGCCCGGCCTCGCCGACCTCGTTGAGGAGGGTGTGGCGGCTATAGCGCACCCGCTGGGCTTCGTTGAGGACCGTGGGCACGATGAAGGGCAGGCTGGCGTTCTTCCAGCCGTTGAAGCCGCCGATCAGGGAGATCACATTGGTGTAGCCCATCTCCTTGAGGTTGCGGGCGGCCAGGGCCGAGCGCACGCCCCCGGCGCAATAGAGCACCACGGCGGCGTCCCGGTCCGGCTCGACCTGCTCGATGCGCAGTTCCAGAAAGCCCCGGGGCACAAAGGTGGCGGCGGGCAGGTGGCCCTGGACAAACTCGTCCCGCTCGCGGATGTCCACGACGGTGAAGCGTTCGCCGTCCGCGCTGCGCTGGTGCAGGGCGCTGGGGGTGATTTCGGTGATCTGGCTCTTGGCCAGTTCGACCAGTTGGTCTCGGTTGAGGCGTTGGGTCATCTTATCGGCCTCCCGCCATTGCGGGTACGATGGAGACCTTGTCCGAGGCGGACAAGCGTCGTCTCCAGCCCGGCCAGGGTGCGGATTTCGTCGTCGTTGCGGAAGACGTTGATGAAGCGCTTGACGTTGCCGTCGCCGTCCAGCACCCGCTCGGCCAGGCCGGGATAGGTGGTGTCCAGGGCGGTCAGCAGGCTGCTGATGGTTTCGGCTTCGACCGTCACCTTGGACTGTCCGGCGGTGAGGCGGCGAAGGGGGGTGGGGATGTAGACTGTGGTCATGGGTGTGTGCTCCGTTGATTGGTTGATTGGTTGATTGGTTGAGATTGGTTGAGATTGGGCGAATTGGGAGAGGTTGTGGACGATCCACCCAAACTTGCGCTCGCACTCGCAACTCGCAACTCGCTAGAAAACAAAAAACCGGCCCCATCATTACGATGAGTCCGGCGGGCAGGGTTGTGGCGGGTTGCACGGCAGGGATCCCCTTGGCAGGGATGTATACCGACAAACGGTCACACTATAGGCCCAAATTCAGCAACACGGCTCAACGCTTAGGTCGATTGAGCGGGTACAACCAGCGTCATGCTGGCGTGCCCGCTATCGACACAAGCAATAGATGAGGTTGGGTGTTGCGGCGATTTGGGATGTCATGGTGTACGGGTCAATCTCTCTGGAACGGTAATCGGGTTGGTGGGCCAGTTGCCCAAACCCGTGACGAACTTGCGCAACTATACTCAAAGCCAAGAAGTTTGTCAAACGGCGATGGGCGTGATAGTTCAATCTTGAACAGTCTGAGCAAAAAATAGGCCACGGATTGGACGGATCGAACGGATCAAAACGGATTTCTCTTCAAAATCAGAAAAATCCGTTTGAATCCGTCTAATCCGTCCAATCCGTGGCCTATTTTTTTGTTGTCCTTTTTCTATTTTGGCGATACACTCAGATCAGCTTTGTTTTGCGGAGACACCCAATTTCACCGAAAGGAACCGACTATGTCTGACCTGAAAGCGCTGTTTGAGAAGGCCGCCGCCGAGTCCAAGAACCTGACCGAGCGCCCGGACAACGACACATTGCTCAAGCTCTACGCCCTCTTCAAGCAGGGGACCAGCGGAGACGCCAGCGGCAAGCGTCCGGGGATGATGGATTTTGTGGGCCGGGCCAAGTATGACGCCTGGGCCGAGATGCAGGGCATGGCGAGCGAGGATGCCATGCAGACCTATGTGGATTTGATCAATAAGTTGCAGGGCAAGTAGCCCGAGAAGCAGATCGGGAAGTTTTGAAGAGCAAAATAGCCACGAAGAAAGGAAGTCGTGAAGGTTCACGACTTCCTTTCTTCGTGGCTATTTGTTTGCCTACCCCCACCCAGCCTATCGCGCCATGAAGGGCAGATATGACCGGGTGATGGGGCGGGTTGGGGTGGTCAGCTTCATGGCGAAGGTGCTAAAGGTGGTGGTGCTCCTCGGCGGAAGGCAGACCGATCACCGTGCCGGGGGGCAGGTCCGGGGATTTGGTTGAGCCGGCCAGGTAGACATGGCCTGCGTTGTCCACCGCCAGGCCGTGGCCCGCTTCCTCGGCGCTGCCGCCCAAGTAGGATCCGTAGAGCAGATTCGTTCCATCGCCGGTGAGCTTGACCACGAAGAGATCCTGCTTGCCGCCGTACGTTATGTCCACCGCGCCGGGGGTGATGGGGAAGTTGGCCGATTGGGTCTCCCCGGTCACCAGAATTTCCCCGCTGCTGTTGATCCCCACCCCGCGGCCATAGTCATAGCTGCTGCCCCCAAAGCGGCTGGCAAAGCTCAGCCCGGAGCCGTCGGGGAGCAGTTTGGCCACAAAGAGATCGTCTCCGCCGCCCGGTCCGCCGTAGGCCCCAGGCGTGGTCGGGAAGCCTGGGCTGGCCGTGAAGCCGGTGACTACGGCAGAGCCGTCCCCATCCACCGCCACGCCCCGCACGGCCTCGCCCGCCTCGCCGCCCAGGAAGGTGGCGTAGCCGAGGGTTTCACCGTCCGGGGCCAGCTTGACCACGAAGGCGTCGGTGTAGCCGCCGTTGAAGGTCGTGTCCCAGGCCCCGGCGGTGGTGGGGAAGGCGGAGGACCACGTATAGCCGCCCACATAGATATTCCCCAAGCCGTCCACAGCCACGCCCCCAGGCTCATCGCTGCCCGTGCCGCCCAAGAAGGTGGAAAAGACCATGTCGCTGCCGTCGGGCAGCATGCGGGCCACAACGATGTCCCACCCGCCATTGTGGCTTGAATCGTAGGCATCAAAGGTGACAAAGAAGTCGGCGGATTGGGTGCGCCCGACCAAGATCAGATCACCGCTGGGGGCCAGGGCGATGGCGTTGAGGGAGTCGTAGCTGTTGCCGCCCAGGTAGGTGGAGAAACGCAGGGTGGTGCCGTCGGGGCTGAGGCTGGTGACAAAGGCATCGGATGCGGAGCCGCCGGTGAAGGTGCGGGAGAAGGCTTGGGGCGTGGTGGGGAAGTCGGTGGAGTTGGTGTCGCCTACGACAAAGATGTTGCCCTGGGCGTCCAATGCCACGCCTTTGGCCAGGTCACTGTCTGCGCCGCCAATAAAGGTGGCAAAGAGCAGGGATTGGCCATCAGCGGCCAGCTTGGCCACGAAGGCATCCTGGGTGCCGCCGGCATAGGTTGGCCCCACGCCGCCGGCCGTGGCGGGGAAATCGGTGGAATCGGTCTGGCCCACGATCACCATTTGGCCGCTGGCATCCACGGCCAGGGCCGCCTCCTCGTCGTTTTGGCTGCCCCGGATCAGGGTGGCGTAGATCAGGTCGCTCTCGGCGGCGAGGGCTGCTTTGGGCGCGGACCCCTGGCCCAAGGCCAGAACGACCGTGGCCTCCCCATGGGTCAGGCGGAGGGTGTCTGCGCCGACGCTGGCTTCGTCCACGCCGGTGATGATCAGCTCGCCCTGGGCGAGCAAGCGGCCATCCGCGGTCACGGTCAGCCCGGCGGCCGTGCCGGGGACCGCATAGCGCACTGCGCCCCACACGGGCACATTCGTCCGCCATTGGGTTGGATCATCCCCGCGCAGAAACGAGATTTTGGTGGTGATTGCCCCCTGGCCCACGGGCTGCCCCATCCCCCCGGCCAGGGTGAGCTTGGCCATCTTGTTGCCCACGGGTGTGTAGATGCCATCTTGGCCCAGCCATAGAGGCTGCTCCCCGCCCCAGAGCACAAAGTCGATGCCCGGTGGGAATTGGCCCACATTCTCGATGATCAGGCCGGGGGACGGGGTGTTGACGAGGGGTGTTGAGGGTGGCAGGTTGTCTGCGCCCCACACTGGCGTGGGCGCGAGGAACAGTCCCATTAAAATCAACCAAAACAACAGACCCGCACGTTTGTTTGGGCGCGAAGCAGAGAGAGCGGCGACAAATGGCATGATGACCTCCTGTGAGTCGGGGTTGATGTGATAATTCGATTGCGGCTCATTTGAGCCTCCGTGGTACCCCTTCGGTTTCGAGCGGAAACTGCCCCGGTCTCTCAACCTGGCTGGCCTAGCCGACGGAGGCCCCGTGGCCGATTATCCTTCCACGACAACGGCTTGCTCCCGCACGGTGACCAGACGCACGTCCAGGCCGCCGAAGGCTTCGTCGTGGCCGTAGACGATGTAGTAGGGGGCCGAGGCGTCCGCGGCCAGGGCGGCGTTTCCGCTGTCCTCGGCCTGGAAATGGGCGAAGAGGCCGGGGCGAACTTCCTCGAAGGGGTGTTGGGCGGTTAGGTGGGCCAGTTGTGCGTCGTCCAGTTCCAGAAAGTGGGGGACCATGCGGAAGGCTCGGATCACCGGGGCGTCATCAAATTCCAGGGAGCAGATGAAGTAGGTGCTGTCGGGATAGTAGGCATTCCAGGCGTCCGTGCCCGAGGGGTAGGCCACGGAGATGGGGTGGGAGTGGTAGATGCCCATCATTTCGTCGCCTTGGTCCTCGAACTGGAACTGGAGGAGCAGGGCCTTGGGGTCAACCGTGTAGTTGTTGACCTTGTCCTCGGCCAGATTTTCGGCCCGGAAGAGTTCGACGGCCCGGTTGCCCCGTCCCCGCAACAGGCCGCAGATCTCTTCGGGCTTGCCCTCTTTGCTGTGGGCGATGATCTGATCATAAATGGCTTGGGGCAGAAAGACGGATGAAGGGTGGGCGGATGGCATGGTTCACTCCTGGGTGAGGTTTTGGCTGGGCTGGGTACGGGGCAGCCCTCCTTTTCTACATCCTACCACCGAGAGGACGTAGGGCGAAAATGGCATGTCGCGTTCTATTCGCCAAAATGCCGCCTGGCGTAAAGGCGATTTGATTTTATGGCGGGATCTGGTATGATTGGCCCAACCACTCCGTACACTCTTGATAGATCCCTGCTCCAACCCAAGAAAACCTAGATTCAGCCCAACCCGCTTAATTTTGCAGGTCAAGATCTCGTTTACCCCTTGACCGCAAAGGTGAACGCTGATTCCGCTGATACACGCAGATATATGCTGTGGGCAGAGACCCATTGTCACGCCACCACCCAATCCGCTAACGCGAAAGGAGCTCTGCTGTGGGCAAATTCCTTGTAGGCTATGTCAAAGTGATCGATGGCATAACCGAGTTCATGGGCGCGCTTTCCATGCACCTGGTTTGGATCACCGTGGCTGTCGGCTTCTACAACGTCGTGGTCCGCTATTTTGGCCGCTTTGTTGGGTTGCAACTCTCCTCAAATATCTTTATTGAGACCCAATGGTATCTCTATTCCCTGGTTTTTCTGTTTGGCTTCTCCTACATTCTCAAGAACGGCATCAACGTGCGGGTGGACTTTTTCTACGCCAACTTCACGAAAAAACGTCGGGCGCTGATTGATTTTATCGGCCATCTGCTCTTTTTGATCCCCTTCTCCCTCATGGGGATCTGGGTCACCATCAACCCGGTGCTTCAGTCTTGGGGACGGTCGCCCAATGGCACCTGGGGGACATGGGAGCAGTCGCCGGACCCCAACGGCCTGCCCCGAGCCCCGATCAAGACCATGATCATTGTGGCCTTTGTGATGCTTTTCTTGCAGACCGTTGCCGAACTGATCAAGCTCTATGGCACGCTGACCGAAAAGCAAGAATTTGTGATCCTGGCCACGGATACCGAACCCATCGCCCCCCTGCGACTTGAATAATCCAGCCCCACCCACACAAGGAGCAACCGAATGGGCTTTGAATGGCTCGCTCTTGTCATGTTTGTCTTTTTCTTTGTCCTGATTCTGTACGGCTATCCGGTCGCCTTCTCCTTTGCCGGGACCGCCGTGGCGTTTATGGCCTTGGGTGTGGTTTTGGGCGCGTTCGACTGGAAGCTGCTGCGTCTGCTGCCCAATCGCTGGTTTGGCACCATGTCCGATTTCACCCTGTTGGCGATTATCTTCTTTGTCTTTATGGGCGCGGTCTTCGAAAAATCCGGCCTGGCCGAGAAGCTTTTGGAGACCGTGGGCGTGTTGATGGGTCCACTGCGGGGCGGCCTGGCCCTGGCCGTGGTGATTGTGGGCACCCTGCTGGCCGCGGCCACGGGGGTGGTGGCGGCCACGGTGATCGTGATGGGGCTGATCTCCTTGCCGGTGATGATACGCTATGGCTATGACCACAAATTAGCCACCGGGGTGATTGTGGCCTCGGGCACCCTGGCCCAGTTGGTGCCGCCCAGTTTGGTGCTGGTGGTGCTGAGCGATCAGATCGGCGTCAGCGTGGGGGATCTCTTCCTGGGCGCATTGATTCCCGGACTCATGCTGGCCGGGCTCTATGCCGCCTATGTGCTGGTCATCTCCTATCTCAAGCCGCACCTGGCCCCGGCCCTGCCCCCGGAAGCCCGAGTCACCGAGGGGACGACCCTGCTGCGGCGCACAATGGTGGCCGTGGTGCCCCCCCTCTTCTTGATCTTCGCCGTGCTGGGCAGCATCTTCTTTGGCCTGGCCAGCCCGACGGAAGCCGGTGCCGTGGGTGCCTTCGGGGCCTGTCTGTTGGCCGTGGCCAACCGCAACATGAACTGGAAGCTGATCAAAGACGCCGCCCGCTCCACCTCCAACATCACCGCCCTGGTGATCATGATCCTCTTCTGTTCCACCATGTTTGGTCTGGTCTTTGATGGCTTGGGCGGCCAGGGTTATGTCAAAGACATGCTCACCGGGCTGCCCGGCGGCTATTGGGGCTTTGTGATCGTGGCCAATATCGCCATCTTCTTGCTGGGCATCAACCTGGAGTTTATCGAGATCAGCTTTATCGCCATGCCCCTCTTTGTGCCCGCGGCCATCGTCCTGGGCGTGGATCTGGTCTGGTTTGGCGTGATGATGGCCATCAACCTGAACATGGCCTTTATCTCCCCGCCCGTGGGCTTCTCGCTCTTCTATCTGCAGAGCATCGCCCCGCCCGAGGTGGACACCATCGACATCCACAAGGGTGCCTTGCCCTTCATGGTCCTGCAAGGCGTGGCCCTGATCCTGGTCATCGTCTTCCCCCAGACTGTGACCTGGTTGGTGTCCGCAGCGGCGGGGTAGAACGTGAAACGTGAAACGTGAAACGTGAAATAAAAAAGAGCGGAGATCCCGGGGATCTCCGCTCTTTTTGTATTCACGCATCACGCAACACGCAACACGTTTTTAGTAGTCGTTGTTGTAGACGTACTGGGCGAAGGCGTACTCGTTCACCTTGTTCCAGGCGAAGATGCGCTTGCGGAAGGCGTTCCATTGCTCGAAGATGCGGGCAAAGTCGGGATCGGCAGCGGAATTCTCGGCGTAGAGTTCGAAAGAGGCAGCCTGGGCCGCAGCCATGATCTCGTCGCTGTAGGTGCGCAACTGGGTGCCACCGGCCACCAATCGCTCCAAGGCCTCGTTGTTGCGGGCATCATAGCGGGACAGCATGGTCAAATTGGCCTCGAAGGCAGCCGTCTTGATGATCTCTTGGTAGACGACGGGCAACTTGTTCCACTCGTCCAGGTTGACTTCCACTTCCAAGGTCGGGCCGGGCTCCCACCAACCGGGATTGTAGTAGTAGTCGGCCACTTGGTGCAGGCCCAACTTCTCGTCGTCATAGGGACCGACCCACTCGGCGGCGTCGATGGCACCGGTCTGCAAGGCCTGGAAGACCTCGCCGCCGGGCAGCACCTGAACCGTGGCCCCCAGCTTGGCCATCACCTGGCCGCCCAGACCGGGGATGCGGAACTTGAGTCCCTGCAGGTCGGCCACGGTGTTGATCTCCTTGCGATACCAGCCACCCATCTGCACGCCCGTGTTGCCGGCGGGGAACTGAATCACGTTGAACTTGCTGGCATAGAACTCCTGCATCAGTTCAAGGCCGCCGCCCTCATAGAGCCAGGCATTCTGTTGCTGGGCATTGAGGCCGAAGGGCAAGGACGTACCAAAAGCCGTCACCGGGCTTTTGCCCACATAGTAATAAGAAGCCGTGTGGCCAATGGGCACAGCGCCCTGGGAAACCACATCCAACACCTGCCCGCCAGGGGCCAGCTCGCCGGCGGCCCGAGGTTCGATCTTGAACTTGCCACCGGTCATGGCGCCGACCCGCTCGGCAAAGACCACGGCACCACCGAAGATGGTGTCCAAGGCCACGGGCCAACTGGTGGCCATCTGCCAATTGATTTCGGGCAGCCCGGTGTCCTGGGCGACGACCTGGGAGCTGTCCTGGGCGATGGGGGCGGAAGCCATCCCACACCCAGCGGCAATGCCGACGACGGCACCGCCGGCAGCCTTCGTGGCGAGTCCCTTCAAAAACGTTCGACGATTCATGGGCAAAACTCTCCTTTTGGTAGAAAAACAGATTGGGTTGGATGTGTTGAACGAATCGGGGGCGGAGCAGAAGCATGACAGAACACAAGGTTTCAGCAAAGGATCGGACATCCGCTAAACCGTAAAAAGAGATATTGCCAAAAATCGTTTGGGATCTGTCGTGCGAGGTGGCGGTATTGTAAAGGAGAGACCAGTGGATGTCAAACAGCATCTATGCTAAAGGATAGTTTGCCACCCACCGTGCTCTATGATAGGATTTTTGGACATCCCCAGCATAAATTTCCGTAAATTCACTCTTCAAATTCACCCAGGAAAAACCGATGGATTGCCCAAATTGTGGTCAATGGAACCCGGACGACAAGAACGTTTGCTGGCGTTGTCAGACCTCTCTGCCAACGCCGCCCGAAAAGAAGGTCAAACGCCCGACGCAGCTTTTTCTAGGCCTGCCGATCTGGGCCTGGTTGGTTGTTCTGACCTTTGTGGCGGTCTCGGCCATGGGGCAGTGTGCGTTCCTGCCCGCGGGCTGATCGATCATGGCCCGCCCGCACCCGCTACGCACGAAGTCGAGCCGCCGTGCCCCCGTCTCCGCGGGCACCCCTGGCCCAGCCATCCAAAAGCCAGCGCCTCCAAGACAACCGCCTGGGCGGCCTTCGACTTGGGGAAGAAGGCTGTTCAGTTGGGGACTGATCCTGCTGCTTGTGCCCATTTTCGGGGTCGGCATCTTGTGGCTAGCTGCGCCGTCCACCCCCACCACCTTCTTGATCCTGGGCGTGGACCAGCGCTCGGACGAAGCTGGCCCCACCCGCACGGATGTGATCTTGGTGGCCCATGTGGACCCGGCCCGCAACCGGGCGGTGTTGATGAGCCTGCCCAGGGATCTGTGGCTGGAGCAGCCCAGCGGCACCCCCAACCGCATCAACACGGCGGCCTTTGTGGGCTACGAGGCCGACGATCCCCACGCCGGTCCCCGCTATTTGGCCCAGACACTCCGCGCAAAACTTTGGCCTTGACGTGCAGGGCTATGTGCTGGTCAACTTTGACGGCTTCACCCGCATTGTGGACGCGGCCGGCGGCGTCCGTGTCGATGTGCCCAACACCCTCGTTGACACCCAATACCCCACGGCAGATTTCGGCGTCACCACCATCCGCTTTGACGCCGGTCCCCAAACTTTGGACGGAACCCAGGCGCTGATCTACGTGCGCACCCGGCATCAGGACAGCGACTTTGGCCGAGCAGCCCGGCAACAGCAGGTGGTCCAGCGGGCTGGCCCGGGCGTTGATCCTGCCCACGGGCTGGCTGCGCGTCCCCGGTGTGGCGGGCGCGGTGCTGTCCGCCACCCAAAGCGACCTCACCCCGGCGGACTACCCCGCCCTGGCCCAGCTTGCCCTCTTCCTGGCCACAGACCGCACCGAGACCTTGGTTTTGGGACAAGAGTATACGATTCCGTGGACCACGCCCAACGGCGGCTATGTGTTGCTGCCCAATTGGGAGACGATCCTGCCCCAGGTGGAGGCGTTGTTGCGGTAGTTCGTGAAGATCTCCGATTCTCCATTTCTTTCCGATCCTCTATCTTCTCTCCGCCAAATCTGCTATACTTACCTTAACGACTCCCTCGGAATGTTCAAAACCCCATCCAGTCCCCAGGAGGTTTGACATGGAAACGATTGGACTTCTTATTCTCGGTCTGTTGATTTGGCTGGGTCCGGCGGTGGTGGCGGTTTTTGTGGCCCGCAAGCCGCTTGAGGAGCAACTGGACGCGCTGGCCGAGGAGGTCCGGGCCTTGCGCCGGGCAGTCGCCGACGCCAAGGCCGGGGAGACCCCTGCTCCGTCGCCCCCAGTTTTGCCTACCGTTCAGGCCGAGAAGAGGTCTGCGCCCCCAATTTCTTCGCCTGTCCCCGCCCCTATCCTTTCTCCAAATCTTGCGCCGAGTCGAAAAGCATCTCCCCCGCCCGCGGCCCCGCCTGCCCAACCCACGGCCATTCAACGCATGAGCGATGCGGTGAATCTGGACGCGTCCCCCGTGGTGCGCTGGTTTGTGAGCGTCCATCTGCTGGTGCGGGTGGCGGTGATTGTGCTCTTCTTTGGCGTGGGCTTTCTGCTCAAATATGTGGTGGATCAGGGGTGGATGACCGTGGAGATGCGCCTGATGGGGGCGACCCTGTTGGGCGTGGGCATGATGGCCGTGGGGTGGCGGGTGCGTCGCCACCAGCGGGTGTATGGCCTCACCTTGCAAGGGGGCGGCTTGGGGGTGGTCTATATGACCATCTTTGCGGCTTTCCGGCTCTATGCCCTGTTGCCGGCACCGATGGCTTTTGGGTTGATGGTGGTGTTGGTGGCCGTGGGCGGCGGGTTGGCGGTGTTGAACGATGCCATGTCCGTGGCGATTCTGGCCCTGGCCGGGGGCTTTGCGGCCCCGTTTCTCACCAGTTCGGGCGCAGGCAGCCATGTGACGTTGTTTAGCTACTATTTGATCCTGAACGTGGGCATCTTGGGGATCGCTTGGTTCAAGGCGTGGCGACCGTTAAACTTGCTGGCCTTTCTCTTTACCTTGGGGTTGGGGGCGTTTTGGGGCGTGGAGGCCTATCAGCCCGCTTTCTTTGCCACGACCGAGCCGTTTCTGATCACCTTCGCCCTCTTCTTCGTGGGGGTCAGCCTGCTCTTTGCCCGTCACTTCCCGGACGGGGCCGATACGGTGGACACGGTGATGGTCTTTGGCACGCCCGTGGCCTTTTTGGGCCTGCAATCGACCCTGGTGGGCGACATTCCCCACGGCATGGCCAACAGCACCTTGGCCGTGGGCCTCTTCTATCTGCTCCTGGCCGGGCTGCTCTTTGTGCGCCGGGTGGAGAGTTTCCGCATCCTGCGGGAGTTTTTCCTGCTCTTTGGCATCATCGGCCTCTCCCTCACCGTGCCTTTGCGCTTTGATGACCAGTGGACCTCGGGCATCTGGGCCTTGGAAGGGGCGGGGCTGGTGTGGAGCGGGGTGCGGCGCAAGCAGCCCATGGGGTGGATGGTGGGGATTGTGCTGCAAGTGGGCGCGGCGGTCTTTTGGTGGACCTTTGTCGATGCCGAAGGATGGGGGAGCGGCTGGGTCGATACGGCCTTTGTGGGCGCTGTCCTGATCAGCCTGGGCGGGCTGATCAGCGCCTACGCCATCAGAAAGCAGGTGCCGTCCGAAACATTCCGCCTCAGTGCCGGGGATGTGAACGTGATCAGCGTCGCCCTGGGGCTGTGGGGGCTGGTCTGGTGGTTTGGCGGCGGACTGGCGTGGATTGTGGCCCACAGCCAGGTGATCCAATCGAGTCCGTTTTTCGCCATCTTCTTGACCCTCTCGGTGGTGACGATGGAAGAAGTGGGTCGCCGCCTGAAAGTGGACGCTGATGCGTCTACCCTTCTTGGGGCTGGGACCGGGCCTGGCCTTATTGGCCTTGGGTCACATCCTGGGTGGGCTGATCGCGCCCATTGAGTTTGGGTTGACCTCCAGGCCCAGCGTGACATTGCTGCATCTTCTTTCCGGCAGCGGCTTGTTGGCCTGGCCGGTGGGCCTGCTCGCCTTTGCCTATGTGCTTTATCGCCAGGATGACCGCCCGTGGGCCAGCCTCTATCATGGGATCGGGGTCTGGCTGGTGGCCATATTGGCCGGGCTGGAGGGATGGTGGCTAATCACCTGGGGTCTGGGACGAATGGCGGCGGACAGTGTTGTGTGGGTTTCTCTGGGCCTCCTCGGACCGGCGACGCTGATCCTGCTGGGGGTGGGCGTCCTGGCTTGGCGGCGGGTGAGTTTGATCCAGCGCCGTCCGGGGGCCTATCTGCTGCTGGGGTCCGTGCCTTTGGCGGCCTTGCTGAGCATGTGGAGCTTCCTGATCAACCTGGTCGCCAGCGGCGACCCCTATATTTTCCGCTACCTGCCTCTGCTCAACCCCCTGGACCTCTTTTTGGTGCTGATTTTGGTCAGCCTGGGGGTGTGGTTGACCCAGCTTTCGAGGACTTACGACACCCCCGTCCTAATCAAAATGGGCTGGTTCGGGTTGACTGGGCTGGGCTTTCTCGGTTTCAACGCCATGCTGGCCCGCTCGGCCCATCACCTCTTGGGCGTGGCCTTTCAACCGGATGCCCTGTTGCAGTCCTCGGTTTTACAGGCCGCCTACGCCATCACGTGGAGCGCTATCGCCTTGGTGTTGATGTTCTGGGCCACAGGCCGGGGCAAACGCCGCGGGGCGTGGATGGTCGGGGCCGCCCTGCTGGCCCTGACCGTGGCCAAGCTCTTCCTGGTTGACCTGGGCCAGGCCGAGACCATCCCCCGCATCGTCTCCTTCCTGGGCGTGGGGCTGTTGATGCTGGTGATCGGCTACTTCGCCCCGGCTCCGCCCGCTGAGGCCAAGGTGCCCTCGCCCAACCTCTCTCAGGTTGAGGGAGGCGATGGATCGCCGTAGGCAGAATTTGTTGGTTGACATCGTCCGCCGGGGGCTGAAGCGCCCCGGCTGGCCGGGGAAACCCGATGAATCGGGTTGTTTTTGACGAAATCTGGGGTCAACCCAGCCCGATTCATCGGGCTTGTTGTGCCCAGCCGGGGGCTTCAGCCCCCGGCGGTTTCCGGCCTGAACGCATTTGGAAAACACCCCAATGGCCTTACCCGAACAGCCAAGACGAGACCCGGCGGTCCCAATCCGCCGGGTCTCTTTGTTTGCCTATCCGGTTCCCCTTCGGCCCAATGTTGCCAAATGCACCGAAAGTCGTAAAATGGAAGGTTGATGTTTACTTTATCGGTTTAGCCTACTGAAGTGACGTGACCTTATGTTCAAAAAATTCTGGTTTTCGGAAGCCACCCACGCCGAGAGTGACCCAACCAACGCAGCACGGCCCGGCGGATGGCGCAGGTTTTTGTTCCAACGCCGGTTGATGGCTGGGTCGTATCACCACTATCCCCAGCGCTGGAACTGGAGCGCAGTGGTCCAACCTCTGGACCATCGCATCGAAGCGCAGGCCCAGACCGAGATCAGCCACCGCTCCTTGGTGGGGCTGCGCTTCTTCTGGCTGGATGGCCTCTTCGCCTCCATCAGCGAGAACTTCTATTTGGGCTTTGTGCCCCTCTTTGCCCTGGCCTATGGGGCCAGCAACGGGGACATCGGCTGGCTGACCGCGGTGGGCAATCTGTTGGGGGCAATGGCCCTCTTCCCTGGGGCCAAGGTGCTGGAATGGTTGCCCCGGCGCAAGCCCGTGGTGCTGTGGGCCGGGGGCGGCGTGGGGCGGATCATGTTGCTGCTGCTGGCCCTGCTGCCCTTTGTGGACAAGGGCCCGCGCATGGCGATCCTGGCCATCATTGTCCTCAACGGGCTGCGCGCCTTTGCGTCCAACTTTGGCAACCCCGGCTGGACCGCCATCGTGGCGGATCTGGTGCCTGCCCAGATGCGGGGACGCTACTTTGGCAACCGCAACCTGGCCATGGGGCTGGCCGCTCTGCTGGTGACGCCCCTGGCCGGTTTCGTGATCCGTACCGTCAATGTCCAGACCGGCTCCCCGGTCGCAGGCTATCAGTGGACCTTTGGCCTGGCCTTTGTCTTCGGCATGATCAGCACCCTCTTCTTTGCCCGCATCCCCGAGCCAAAACCAACCACCGCCGCTGATTATGTCCACAAAAAAGGCGATCTGCGCCGGGCCATGCGCCAGAGCACGGGCTTTTTGGGGTTGGTGATCTCTGCCTTTATCTGGAATATGTCGCTTCAGGTGGCCGGCCCCTTCTACAATGTTTTTCTGGTCACCGAATTTAACGCCACCACCACCACCATCGGGCTGGTTTCCAGCGTCAGCAGCCTGACCGCCCTCTTTGGTCAGCGCTACTTCGGCCCCATCATGGATCGCAGGGGAGCCATCTGGGTCGCCCTGATCACCGGCCTGATCATTCCCGTGTTGCCCTTTGCCTGGATGTTTATCACCGCCCCGTGGCAGGTGGGGGTGATCAATGTGCTGGGCGGCTTTGTGTGGGCCGGGTACAACCTGGCCAGCTTCGCCCTGCTGCTGGATCTGACCCCGGAGACAGAGCGACCCAGGGCGGTAGCCCTCTACCAAACCGCGGTCTTTGTCGAGCGCGGTCCTGGGGCCAGTCCTGGGCGGATATGTGGCGGACTCGGTGAGCTATCAGGCCATCTTCGGCATCAGCGCCGGGGGGCGATTGCTGGGCATGCTTGTCTTCGGGCTGATGGTGGCCCGGCCCCTGGGTCAGTTGGCCAGGCCCAAAAAGCAGCCCGCTGGGCGCAATGGGGGATAGCCCAAATATCCCCTTGCGTTCGCATGAAATCGCGGGTAAACTATCATGCCTCCCAAGTAAATCGTCGGATTCACCCTGCCGGCCCAACAGTCACCTTGCATGGTTTTGCACAGTGTCCGTTGGGCCGCATACCTGCCACCAGGATCCAAAACCATGACAAACACAACAGAGCACCTGCCGGCGGCCGTGATCAGCGGATCCCATGATCGGCCGGATGGTTCTGGCCAGGCGCTCTTTGTGATGGACCAAGACGGCCGCTGCCAAGATGTCACCCTGGCAGCGGCCGCGTTGATCGGTTGCCACCCGGATCAGCTGCGGGGCAGACCGGCTGCGGACCTGCTCATGCCAGACCCGCCATCAACATGGCCGACCGAGGGATCTGTCCAGATCGACCTGCGCCACCGGGCGGGCCACGTGGTACCCGTGCGGCTCACGGTCTCCCAGCTTCAACTTGGGGGCCAACCGTGGCAGGTGGGGGTGGCCCAGGCCGTGGAGCGGGTTGACGAAAGCGAACAGGCAGCCGTCAACCCACTGGCACAAATGGACCTGGCCGCCAGCCTGATCGAGTCGATTGGCGAGGCAGCCATCGCCACGGATCTGACAGGCCGCATCATCTTCTGGAACAGGGCCGCCGAAGAGATCTATGGCTGGGCACACGACGAGGTCATAGGGCGTTCCATCGTCGAGGTGACCCCGACCGATGCGACCCACGCCCAGGCAGTCGAGATCATGGAAAAGCTCGTAGTCGGAGAGAGCTGGCAGGGCGAATTCTGGGTGCGGCGCAAGAACGGGGAAGGCTTCCCGGCCAGCGTGACCGACTCCCCCTTGCTCAACGCGACCGGCGACATGATCGGCATTATCGGAATTTCTCAAGATATTACCGAGGCCAAAAGGGTCGAGAAAGTTCTGCAAGAGAGCGAGGCTCTCTACAGTTCGGTCATCAGCGCATTGAGCGAAGGGTTGGTAGTTCAGGATCTGTCGGACAAAATTCTTATGGCCAATGAATCGGCGGCGCGGATCCTGGGTCTGACCAGGGAACAACTCCTGGGCAAAGATTCCTACGACCCAAGATGGTGGGCAGCCAGAGAAGATGGTACCCCCTTCCGGCCAGAAGATCACCCCTCCGTGATTACCGTACGGACAGGACAGCCCGTGGACGGTACGATCATGCATGTCTCGGTGGGTGAGTTCGCACGGGCGGTGATCTCCATCAATTCCCGACCTATTTTGGACAACAAGGGCAAGATGACGGGTGTGGTGACTACCTTTGCGGACATCACCGCACAGAAGCAAGCAGCGGAACAGTATCGAGCCTTCTTCACAGAGAATGTCTCGCCGGTCTATTGGATTGAGTTTAGAAAGCCCATTCCCACCCATCTGCCAGTTGATGAACAGGTTCGCAGGATATTGAGCGAAGCCTACATCAAGGATGCCAGCGCCACTATCGCCAAAATGTATGGATTTACTGATCGGGAAGAGGTGATCGGCAAATCGCTGATCGAGATTTTCCATGGCGACTATTATGACGAGACCGGCAGGGAGTTTCAGGCGTTCCGGAGCTTCGTGCGGAAGGGCTACCTTGACATCGAAAGCGAGGGGCCGGAACTGACGCATACCGGCCAGGAAAGGTGGTTTCTCAGCACAACCACCGGGGTGGTCGAGAACGGTCATCTGGTGCGCATGTGGGGATCCCAGATTGATATTTCTAAGCGCAAAGAGGCAGAGCGGGCACTGGTACGACTGAACAAAGCCATCGAACACAGCCCGGTTTCCGTGGTGATCACCGACGCAAGGGGAACGATTCAATATGTCAACCCCAAATTCTGCCAGGTCTCTGGATATACGGCGGAAGAAGCGATTGGCCAAAATCCTCGCATCCTAAACTCAGGCAAGCAATCACCCGACCTCTATCGGTCCATGTGGAAAACCCTTGCCGCTGGTCAGGAATGGCAAGGCGAGTTCCACAACCGCAAAAAGAACGGCGACCTGTTCTGGGAACTGGCCTTTATCGCCGGGGTCAAGGACGAAAATGGGGTAATCACCCACTATGTGGCGGTCAAAGAAGACATCACGGACCGCAAGCGGATGGAGGAGGAGCGCAGCCGCCAGGAACGGCTGGCCGTGGTGGGCCAATTGGCCGCCGGCATCGCCCATGATTTCAACAATATCCTGGCCGTGATCACCCTCTATACCCAGATGATGGAGCGCACTTCCCAGCTATCGCCACAGGATCGGGAAAGGGTGCGCATCATCAGCCAGCAGGCCTGGCATGCCAGCCATCTGGTCGAGCAGATTCTGGATTTTGGCCGCCGGGGCATATTGCGACGGCAAACCCTCGACCTGCTTCCCCTGATCAAAGAGCAGATCACCCTATTGAATCGCACCCTGCCCGAAAACATCATCATCGACCTGGAGCACGCCGCCGGTGAATTCGTGATCCACGCCGATTCCACCCGCATGCAGCAGATTCTGACCAACTTTGCCGTCAACGCCCGGGACGCCATGCCCGGTGGCGGCCACCTGCGCATCAAGCTGGACCCCATCACAATCGAACCGGATCAGCCCACCCTTCACCCAAATCTGACCCCTGGGTTGTGGGTCAAGCTGACCGTATCGGACACGGGAACCGGCATCCCCGCCCATGTACTGCCCCGCATCTTTGACCCGTTCTTCACCACCAAGGAGCCGGGGAAAGGCAGCGGCCTGGGCCTGTCCCAGGTCCACGGCATTGTGGGACAGCATGGGGGAACCATCGAGGTGGCTTCCTTGCCGGGCCAGGGGACAACCTTTACCATCTATTTGCCTGGGATCAAGCCGGCCAGCGCTGATACATCCCTCTCCCAAAAAGAATCGGACCAACCCAACGGTCAGAATCAGTTGGCGCTGGTGGTCGAAGACGAAGAAGTGCTGCGCCACGCCATTGTGGCCATTCTGGAAACATGGGATTACCGGGTCATCGAGGCCGAAAACGGCGCCGAGGCCCTGGACCTATTGGCGGCGCAGACCGAGCAGGCCGCTCTGGTGATCAGCGATGTGGTGATGCCAAACATGGGCGGCATTGCCCTCCTGCGTGCCCTCCGAGAGCAGGGCGAGACCATGCCCATCATTCTGATGAGCGGTCACCCCAAGGAGGATAATGAGGCCATGCTGAAAGCCCTGGGCCTCGGCGCATGGCTCACCAAACCCCTCAACCTGCCCGCCCTCGCCCAGGCGATCATGGGTGTCCAAGACCAGGATAGGCCTTGAAAGAGCGTGTGGTCCCCGCCACCCTGGTCGGTGGCACCGCCATAGGATAAAAGGCAAAAGGATCGTGTCAAGCGAAACCATCCGCTTGACACGATCCTTTTGCCTTTTGCACTTTGCCTTTTGCCTTTTGCCTTACCACCCCCACCTCACAATTTGGCCGAAACGCTAACCGTCACCTAGAATCAGAGAGTTATTTCGCCCCGAATCCCAGTACAAGCTTGGTCTCATCAAGTTCAGCCCCATCTCACACGAAACACGCAAACGCCAATGATCGCTCTTCACCTGGACAACGTCTCGGTCACCTATATCGCCGCCCCTGTCTTTACCGGCCTCTCTTGGGAACTCCACGACGACCGCTGCGTGGGCCTGGTGGGGCCAAATGGCGCGGGCAAGAGTACCCTCCTGCGCCTGATGGCCGGGCAACTCACCAGCGATTCCGGCTTTATCAAACGCAAGAGCGGGCTGACCGTCGGCTATTTGCGCCAGGAGCCGGACTTTGCCCCAGGCCACACGCTCTGGGAAGAGGCCATGACCGCCTCCGCCCCCCTGGCCGCGGTGGAGGCAAAGCTGGACGCCTGCGAAGCCCGCCTGGGTGAGCCGGATGTCTATGGCGATGAAAAGAAGCTGGCGGCTGTGCTGGCCGAGCAAGAAAAACTACTAGCCCGTTATTCGGAACTGGGCGGCCCGGCCTACGAGGGCAAGGTGCGCTCTGTGCTGGCGCGGCATGGGCTTCGCCGACGACGATGCTCTCGATCTTTCGACGGATGTGCTCAGCGGCGGCCAGAAGAAGCTGCTGGGCTTGGCAAAGTTGCTGATTTTGGAGCCGGACCTACTCTTGCTTGACGAGCCGGACAATCATCTGGATTTGGCGGGCAAGACGTTTCTGGAAGGGCTGATCCGAGGCTACAAAGGCGGTGTCGTCATCGTTTCCCACGACCGCTATTTGCTGGATGTGGTGGCGGACGAGATCGCCGATTTGGAAGATGGACGCATCACCGTCTACCCCGGCAACTACTCGGAATTCGCCTTCGAGAAACAGGCCCGCCTCCTGCGCCAGCAGCAGATGTTCCAGATTCAGCAGCGGGAGATCACCCGGCTGGAAGAAGCATCCAAACGGCTGCTGATTTGGGGGCGCACCTATGACAACCCAAAGTTGATCATCCGCGGCAAGGCCATTCAGAAACGTATCGACCGCATCGAGCGCATCGACAAGCCGGTGTTGGAGCGGCGGCGGATGGGGTTGGATCTGGAGGGCTGGCGGGGCAGCAACAAGGTGCTGGAGACTCAAGGATGTGGACAAAGTGTTTCCGGCCAGCGATGGCATGGACGAGAAAATTGTCCTGGCCGGGCTGAAGTTGTTGATCTGGCACGGGGAGCGGGTGGGGTTGGTCGGCCCCAACGGCGCGGGCAAATCTGTGCTTTTTCGCTTGCTGCTGGGCCAAGACCAGCCCACTGGCGGCGAGATTGTCATCGGCCCCAGCGTGCAGACCGGGCACTATGCCCAGGAGCACGAAACCCTCGACTACAATTTGACCCTGCTGGAAAATCTGCGCCGGGCCGCGCCCCTGACCGAAACCACAGCGGTGAGCTATCCTCACCAAGTTTCTCTTCACCTACGAGCAGATTCGCTCAAAAGTCTCCACCCTCTCCGGCGGGGAGCGCAGCCGACTGCAAATGGCTCTCCTCACCCTGACCGGGGCCAACTTTCTGCTCTTGGACGAGCCGACCAACAACCTGGACATCGCCGCCGCCGAGGTGTTGGAGGCATCGCTTTCAGAGTTCGAGGGCACGGTCTTTGTGATCTCCCACGACCGCTACTTCTTGGACCAAGTGGTCAGCCGCATCGTCGAATTGGACGACGGTGGCCTGACCGACTATCCGGGTAATTATAGTGACTATCAGGCAATGCTATCGTAGATGGCTCAACCGCAATCGATAGACAAGAAAGGAGCGGGCGACATTGATGTCGCCCGCTCCTTTCTTGTCTATCGATTTTCTGCACCCAACGCTCACCCTACTCCTGATGGCTGCGCAGCATCCAGGCGTGCTTCTGATGCACATCCATGCGGCGTACGGCCAGGTCCACGGTGGCCTGATCGTTGTTGGCCTCGGCGGCCTCGATCACCTTTTGGGCCAGATCGGAGATGATCTCCTGGTCGGCGGCCAGGTTGGCCACCATGTCCATGGCCTTGGGACGACCGTTCTCCTCCTTCACCGCGCTGAGGGCGGCAAAGGCGGTGAAACTGCCTGGGGCAAAGGCCCCCAAAGAGCGGATGCGCTCGGCGATCTCGTCCAGGGCGATGGCCATCTCGGTGTACTGCACCTCAAACATGGCATGCAGGGCCGAGAACATGGGTCCGGTGACATTCCAATGATAGTTGTGGGTCTTGACGTACAGGGTGTAGCTGCTGGCCAACAGAGTGGACAGGGCGTCAACCGTAGCTTGATTTGATTTATTCATCGTTTTTATCTCCTTTGATGGATGAAATGGTGATAGATTCGTCGGTGATTACCGAAGCCACACCCATTATACCATGAAACATGAGGAGTTTTTATGAATTTTTTGTGAGTTTTCGGTTTACGATTCGGCCTGCGCTCGGATCTGCTCCACAGCGTTGGCCAGGGCGGGATAGGGTTGGGCACCGGGGATCAGGTATTTGTTGTTGAAGACCAGGGCGGGCACGCCGGTCAAGCCGTAGGCCTGGGCCTGGGCGATGTCCTGGCTGACCGCGGCGCCTAAGGCCGGGTCGGTCAAGGCGGCGGCAAATCCATCCGCATCCAACCCGATGCCCTCGGCCAATTCGGTCAAGACAGCCTGGTCCTCGATGTTGCGGGCCTTGCGCCAATAGGCATCCATCACCGTCGAGTGATACGCCGGGCCGACGCCCTGGGCCTCGGCGAACTTGGCCCCGATCAGGGCCGGGCGGGTGTCGATGCCGAAGGGGCCTGCGTTTATCTCTTCGCCATAGTCCCGTTTGGCCCGTGCGTAGAATTCAGGCCGGGCGGCTTGGATGCGGGCCAAATAGGCCGGGTCAATGGGCGGCGCGCCCCGGGGACGCAGTTCAAACGAGCGCCACTCCACCGTCACGCCGTGGCTGGCTTGTAGCTTCTCCAAACTGGAGAAGACGAGGAAGCACCACGGTCAGGCATAGTCCGACCAGACGTCGATGTGGACGGGGTTAGTTTGCTCTTGCAGATCTGTATCGGCCATTGTGGCTCCATTCTTTTGGGTTACTTCTTCTTGTACGTCGCTTCAAACTCGTCGTGGGGGATCACCTCTTCGCCGATTACATAGAGGAAGACGTAGATCCCGGAGGGTCCCATGAACTTGAAGTCCCGTTTGATCGCTTTCAGGGTGGCATCAAATGTACCATGTGCGCGCAGATAGTGCTGGAACGACCCATACGCTTTGTCCAATTCGAGGATCTTCTGGGCATTGGAGACGATGGCCGCCAGCTTGCGATAGTTGCGCACGACGCGGGTGTCCTGGGCCAGGGCGTCGATCTGCTCTTCGTTGAGGTTGGCCACTGTGTCGATGTCAAAGCCCCGGAAGGCCTCACGGGTGCTTGGCCATTTGGCCTCGATCACCTTCCACGACATGCCGGATTGGAAGACGGACTTGCTCATGATCTCCAAATAGTCGTCCAAAGATTGGGGAACGATTTGGGCGGGTGGGCCTTCGGGCATGGCGGGTCTCCTTTCAAATTGTCAACGGCGACTATCCAACGGCCCCGAAGAGTGCGCCCACTGTGGCGGTGGCGGCCATGGCCAGGGCACCCCAGAAGAGGACCCGCACCGCACCGGTTGTCACCTTTGATCCGCCGACCCAAGAGGCCAGCCCGCCCAAAAGGGCCAAGAAGACGAGGGTGCTGGCGGAAACCAGCGGGATGAGCCACGAGGTTGGGCTAATAATCACCACGAGAAGCGGCAGGACCGCCCCCAAGGCGAAGGTCCCAGCCGAGGCCAGGGCCGCCTGAATGGGGCGGGCTGTGTGGATTTCGGTCAGCCCCAGTTCGTCCCGGGCGTGGGCGCCTAGGGCGTCGTGGGCGGTCAACTGCACGGCCACTTGATGGGCCAAGGCTGGATCCAGGCCCCGGCCTTCGTAGATGGCGGTCAACTCTTGCAGTTCAAACTCGGCGTCCTCGGCCAGTTCCTTGCGCTCCCGGCCCAAGTCCGCCTTTTCCGTGTCCGCCTGGGAGCTGACGGAGACATATTCCCCGGCGGCCATGGACATGGCCCCGGCCACCAGTCCGGCAATGCCGGCCACCAGCACGGCGGGGCGATCCGCGCTGGCGGCGGCTACCCCCACCAACAGACTGGCCGTGGAGACGAGGCCGTCATTGGCCCCCAACACTGCCGCCCGCAGCCAGCCGATCCGATCGGCGAAATGCTGTTCCTTCTGCTGACTTTGCATAGCCCGAACCTTTCCAGAATGGTGAAAACCGGGCCAAGGTGGCCCGGCTGAAAATCTACGTTTCACCCATCATACCACGGTTGGGTTCTGGGGACATCTACTTCGAGTGCGCTAAATATATCAGGCCGCAGGGTCTGCCCCCCCAGGCGCAGCCCTGTTCGCACCAGGGGGGGCGAACTCCGCTAACTCATTCCCCCGGCAATGGCGCCGATGATGAAGAGCGGCTCCTTGCCGGATGCCACGTCGTCGGGCAGAGGCGCGTCCGGCCCGTCGTGGGTGAGATCTCGTTCGCAGGCGTAGAAGCGCAGGAAGGGGCGGCGCTGCTGCGTGGCGTGGTCGCGGATGGTGCCCCGCAGCATGGGGTAGCGGGCCTCGATGGCGTCGACGACCGTGCGCTGGGTAATCGGGCCGGTGATTTCCAGACTCAACTCGCCGCTGACCTGGGCCAGGTTGCGCAGATGGTAGGGAAGTTTGACCCGAATCATCGCGGATGATCTCATGGCAGGGTCTGGACTTCCACCGAGACCACCGCGGGCAGGTCGTGCACGATGGCTTGCCATGTGTCGCCGCTGTCCGGGGAGGCGTAGACCTGGCCGCCCGTGGTGCCGAAGTAGATGCCGCAGGAGTCCAACGTGTCTACGGCCATGCCGTCCCGCAGGACGTTGACGAAGCAATTTTCCTGGGGCAGGCCGGTGGTCAGGGCTTCCCACTCGTTGCCCCCGGAGCGGCTGCGATAGACCCGCAGCTTGCCCTCGGGCGGATAGTGCTCCGAGTCGCTCTTGATGGGGACGACGTAGATGGTCTCCGGCTCGTGGCTGTGGACGTGGATGGGGAAGCCGAAGTCCGTGGGCAGGTTGCCGCTGACTTCGTGCCACGAGTCCCCGGCGTCGTCGCTGCGCATGACGTCCCAGTGCTTTTGCATGAAGAGGGTGTTGGGCCGGGCCGGGTGCTGGGCGATGCGGTGAACACAGTGGCCGACCTCTGCCGTTTCGTCGGGGATGTAGTCCGAGCGCAGCCCCTGGTTGATGGCCTTCCAGCGTCTCCCCGCCGTCGTCCGTGCGGAAGGCACCGGCCGCGGAGATGGCGACGAAGATGCGCTGGGGATCGACCGGATCGAGCAGAATCGTGTGCAGACACAACCCGCCGGCCCCCGGCTGCCAGGTGGAGCCGGTGGTGTGTTCCCGCAGACCGGCCAACTCGTGCCAGCTCTGCCCCCCGTCCGTGGATTTGAAAATGGCGGCGTCCTCCACCCCGGCGTAGACCGTGTCCACGTCCGTGAGGGAGGGTTCCAGATGCCAAACCCGGTTGAACTCCCAGGGATGGGGCGTGCCGTCGTACCATTGATGGGTGCCGGGGACGCTGGCATAGGCGAACTCGTTGCCCATAGGGGTCCACGTCTTGCCCCCATCATCCGAGCGCTGGATCTGCTGCCCAAACCAGCCGCCGGATTGAGAGGCGTAGATGCGGTTGGGGTCAACGGGCGACCCCTTCATGTGATAGATCTCCCAGCCGCCAAAGTGGGGGCCGTCGACCGTCCACTCCTTGCGCTGCTCATCCGACGTGAGGATGAACGCGCCCTTGCGTGTGCCAACCAAAACTCGTACGCCACTCATGGTTCTCTCCCCTTTCAGTAATACGACAATAATGCGACTTCGAGATGATCGAGACAGTCGAATAGAACGCTGATAAACGCTGATGCACGCAGATTATCGCTGATTTTTCTTCTGATCTTGAACGAGATCAGGAATGATCTGCGTGCATCAGGGAAATCAGCGTTCTATTTTCGGACTCTGACTTGACCTCAAGAACTACTCAGTTTTGCGACGATTCCGGCAATTCGCCGCTCACGCGTGGCCTGCGCCTTGGCCGACTCGACTTGGCGCACATGTTCTTTGCGTTTTGAATAGGCGAGGCCGTCGAAGATGGCTGTGGCACCGGGAACCTCCGCCAGGGCTGCGGCCAAGTCTTCCGGCACGTCAACCGTGCGGGGTTCCGTTTCCAGTTCCAGGGTGACTTCCACGGTCTCCCCGGCCTCCACCCCGGCGGCTTTTCGATTTTCTGCGCTCAAGGAGATCATGAACGCCCCATCCATCACCGCCACGGTGGATTGATAGGTATAGCCGTTGAGGCTGACCTTGACCGGCGGCTTTTTGCTCGTGCCCAGGGCGGCCACGGCCTCCGGGGGCACGGGCAGTCCGGTGGCGTTCATGCCTGGCTCTTGCCGAACAGTGGTGATGAAGGTGGTTTTCATGGTTGATCCTCTCGATCAATGTAAATGAGGCTGTGGCAGAAAGTGATGACCACTGCCAAATTATAGAACATACATTCTACCGACGCAAGTCGCAAAAACGACCGTCAAACCGGGCGGGCGGCGGCGAGGGATTGAAAGGCTGCCAGCTGATCTGGGCCGCCCATGACGGCCACCAAGTCGCCCACGGCCAGCAGATGGTCAGCTTGGGGATTGGGGGAAAAGACGCCCTCCCGCATGATCCCGACCACAGAGACGCCGGTCTGGCCGCGGATCTGGGCGGCTT
This sequence comes from uncultured Chloroflexia bacterium, assembly GCA_963704975.1. Lineage (GTDB taxonomy): Bacteria > Chloroflexota > Anaerolineae > Caldilineales > Caldilineaceae > JAGNDO01. The sequence continues at coordinate 44,106 of CAVPIK010000032.1, forward strand.
GGATGGTGCGCCCGATCAGGGGGCTGTCCGCGGACAGGGTCAGCCAGGTCAAGTCCAGCAGGCGGGCGGCGCTTTGCAGTTGGGTGACAAGCGGGTAGCCGGCGCGCTGCTCGTAGAGGGGAGCATAGAGTTCGTGGCGGATGGCGTCGGTGAACTTGTGGATCTCCGTGGCCGCCACGTTGAGGTGGAGCAGGGCCTGGCGGGTGATCTCCAGCCCGGCCTCGAACTCCGGCTGCACGACTTCGTAGACGCCGTGATCGTGGAGGGTGCGCATCTGCTCCACCCCTTCGGCCCGGGCCACAATGTGCACGGCCGGGTTGAGTAGGCGCACCTGATCCACAATGGACTGGGTGACCATGATGGCCGGGGTGGTGATGAGCATGAGCCGGGCTTCTTCGAGATGGGTGGCTTCCAGCACGATCTCCTGGGCGGCGTCGCCGTAGATGACGGGGAAGCCGGCCTCTTTGGCCTCTTGGACCCGGCGATAGTCCATTTCGACGATCACAAAGGGCAGGCCCAGGCGGTGAGAGCACCTGGGCGATATATTGGCCCACCCGCCCGCCGCCGGCGATCACCACATGGTCGTGGAGGCCGGTTTTGGGCAGGTTGATGGTCTGCATGGCCTCGTGCTTGAAGCGGCGTTTGAACCGGGCGTAGATGGGCGTGGTCAGCCCGGAGAGCAGGGGGGTCATGATCATGGTCATGATGGCCGTGGTCAGGGTCAACGCGTAGAGATCCGCCGAGATCGAGTTGGTGCTGAGGCCCACTCTGGCCAGCACGAAGGAAAATTCACCGACTTGGAAGAGCCCAAGCCCCACGGCCAAGGGCACGACATTCCCATAGCCGAAGAGACGGCTCAACCCGCCGAAAAGTAGTCCTTTTCCCAAAGCAATGGCCAACACAACCAAGAGGATCGTGCCAAAATTGGCGACAAGAAACGTCGGGTCCAGCAACATGCCCACGGAGACAAAGAAGAGCAGTCCAAAGAGATCTCGCAGGGGGATGATGTCGCTGAGGGCCTGGTGGCTGTAGTCGGACTCGCTGAGCACCATGCCGGCGATGAAGGCGCCAAAGGCAAAGGAGAGGCCGAAGAGATAGGTGACATAGCCAATCCCCAGGCCGATGGCGGTGATGGCCAGCAGGAAAAGTTCCCGAGAATTCCAGGCGGCGATGCGGGCCATCAGCCACGGAATGATCCGTGTGCCGACCACGAACATCATGCCCAAGAAGATGATCGCCCTGACCGCGGCCCAGCCCAGGACCGACAGACCCGCCTCGGGTTGATTCAGTTGGGGCAGAATGATCATCAGGGGCACCACGGCCAGGTCCTGCACGATCAACATGCCGACCATCACCCGGCTGGAGAGGGTGCCCATGCGCCCCTGGCTCATCAAGGTCTTGAGCAGGACCATGGTGCTGGAGAGGGCGATCATGCCGCCAAACCAGGTGGAGGCCACCCAATCCCAGCCCAAAAGCTGGCCGATGCCAAAGCCCAGGGCCATGCTGAGCAGGATCTGGATGGGGGTGCCGATGAGGGCGATGTGGCGGACGGGCCGTAGCTCTTTGAGGGAAAACTCGATGCCCAAGGCAAAGAGCAAAAGGGCCACGCCGATCTCGGCCAGCAATTCGATGTCGTGGATCTCCACGATGGTGATGCCGCCGGTGAAGGGGCCGACGATCACCCCAGCCAGAATGTAGCCCAGGATCAAGGGCTGGCGCAATTGTTGGGCAATGATGCCCCCGATCAACCCGGCCACCACAATGATGGCGATGTCTGCTGCAATACCCATTCGGTCTCATTTCCTTTTTTTGTGTGAAGCGTGGAATGTTGGCTGTCTATTATACCAGATGGCCGCCCAGTCCGTGGTTCGGTCCGGGCGGGCCAATGTTAAACGATATTTCGATGCTGATGACCTTCACCCCACAGCCAGGGGCGGCCCCAGCAGTTCCATGTCATGCGCCCGCCACAGGGCCGGATCCCGGGGCGGCATGGCGTTGGCCTTGGTGACTTCTTCAAAAAAAGCCACCATCTTGCCAGCGGGGAGAAAGGTGATCAGCATACGTCCCCGCCCCTCGCCCACAAAGGCCCAGACGTGGGGAATGTTGCGGGGGGCCATCACCGAATCGCCGGGGTTGAGACGAAAACGGTCCGCCCCGACTTCCAGCACAAACTCGCCCTCTGCGGCGTAGAACCACTCGTCCTGGCCCGTGTGCAGATGCCGGGCCGGGCCGCCCGGCGCGTGGAAGGTGTTCTCGATGATCAGCACATCCCGATCCGGCGTGGGCAGCACTTTGAAAGAAATGGCGCTGATGCCCAGTCCCCGGTGTGCGCCGAGGCGGTCTTCGCCTGCGGCAACGAAAAAAGCGGATTCGGTCATAAAACCCCTTTCAAGGCGATTATGGCGCATAGTTGGACAACCGGATTAAGGTAGTGGCGGTGAAACGCGTCGTTGAGTTGCGGACTGCTGCCTGGTCCAGAATGAGTATTGGACGATTATTGCGGGGATCGAAATGGGCTGGATGTGCCTTGCGACACATCCAGCCCATTTTTTGGCCTTATGCGATGACGCGGTCGCTCTTGGGCGTGCGCAGGGAGACGACGACCAGGGTCATGAAGCTCAGGGGGATGGAGATGATGCCTGGGTTGTTGAGCGGGATGGGGGCATCCAGCGGGTTCAGCCCATACAGGTTATAGAGTTCCGGCGAAAATGCAATCAGCCCCAAGGAGGCAATCACCCCGACGGTGATAGAGGCCACAATGCCTTTGGCGGTGGTGCGTTTCCAGAAGAGCAGCATGAGGATGGCGGGCAGGTTGGCCGAGGCGGCCACGGCAAAGGCCAACCCAACCAGGAAGGTGACGTTCACCCCTTGGAAGAGAATGCCCAGCAAGATGGCGATGCCGCCAATGCCAAAAGCCGATATTTTGCCAGCATTGACTTTCTGGCGATCATCCATCTTGATCTGAAAAAAGCGGTCAAGGAGGTCATGGGCCACTGCGCCCGAAGCCGCCACGATCAGACCGCTGACCGTGCCCAAGATGGTGGCAAAGGCAATGGCCGAGATGATGGCAAAGAGCAGCTCGCTAAAGGAGCGGGCCAGCAGGGGCGCGGCCATGTTGCTGTCTGCCGGGTTGATGACCCCATTGACCATGGCCCCCAGCCCCATAAAGAGGGTCAGGACATAGAAGAAGCCAATGGCCGCAATGGCCACAATGGTGGATTTGCGGGCGCTGGCCGAGTTGGGGACGGTGTAGTAGCGGATGAGAATGTGGGGCAGGGCCGCGGTGCCCAGGAAGAGGGCCAGCATCAACGAGAGGAAGTCCAGCCGCTGCAAGAAGGTGCCTTCAACCTTGAAACGCACACCGGGGCGCATGATGCGATCCCCGGAGATGCTGGTGGGATAGTAGGCGGTGACCTTTTCCCCCTGATCATCCGTAAAGCTGGTCGATTTCCAGGTACTCACGACCGTCTCTTCATCGCTCATGGCAGACAAGAATTCGGTGACAGAGAGGCCGCCGGTTTCCACATTGCTCTCGCCGCGGATTTTTTCCAGGTTGCCCACCTGGCGCAATTGGTTTGTGGCAGAGGCCGGCGCGCCGTTGATCCACTTGCCGTCCGCTTTTTCCACCGTAGATTGAATCTCATTGAGGATCGTGCCCCCATCCCCCTGGGCAACCGACCACCAAGTCTCGGTGCCGGCATTGCTCAACTTGGCAAAGACCAGACCGCTGGGAAGCGCCTGCTGCGCTAAAACTGTCCAGCCCGCCTCGTTCACCGTGAGTTGATCCCCGGCAGTGGTGGCGGAAAGCTGGGCATATTCATAGAAAGGGACGGCCCCGCCCTGGTCCGGCTGGGTGGAGAGGCCGCGCATGACCACAGCCCCTACCAAGACCGTGGAAAAGACAACCAGCAAAAAGCCCTTCAAAAACTGCACATAGGTTGTGGAAGCCATGCCGGCCGTGGCGACGATGGTGATCACAATGGCCCCCACCATAAGCACGCCCCAGCTTTGGGGAATCCCCAGCAACGGCTCGACCAAAACGCCCGCCCCCACCATCTGCGGAATCAGATAGCAGAGGGAGACAACCAGGGTACTGACAGCCGCAGCCAGTTTGATGCCTCGGGAGTCATAGTTTGCATCCAGGGCATCGGCAAAGGTGTATTTCCCCAGCCGTTTGAGCGGTTCTGCCACCACAAAGAGCGCCACAACCCAACCGGCCAGATACCCAATCGAATAGAGAAAACCGTCATAGCCAGCCGTGGCGATCATGCCACAGATGCCCAGAAAAGAAGCCGCCGAAAGATAATCTCCGGCAAAGGCGATGCCATTGACACCCCAATGGATTTGACCGCCTGCTGCGTAGTAATCGCTGGAGGTTTTGGCCTTTTTGCCCAAATATAGGGAGAGGCCAACCACAAAAATCACAAAAGCGAGAAATACAGAGATCGTCATGAGTTAGCCCTTGCCCCCATCACGGATGGTGGCGTTTTGCCCCTCGTGTAATTTTTCAAGAAGGGCCAATTCGGCTTCTTTGCGACGACAAAACCAATCATAGATCAGGGCCTCGATCAGCGCCCCCACGATCAACCCTATGCCGTAAATCGTGGCCAGGTTTAGCCCTGCAACGACAATGGTTGCCATTGACTTGGGGGCCAACAGGTTGATCGCCACAAAACTGGCGTAAAACAGGGCATAAAACAGAAACATCCAAATGCCCAAACGCATTTTATATGGCGCGGCAGGGTCTTTCTCTGCCGGTGCCGCCGGTTCATGCAACATTGGAATAGCTCCTTAATGACCTTTTTGACGACTTCGTTGGATTTTATCCTTCAAATTGTCTGTCCTGAGTTCGTGACCAGATCTTACTCCTTGCGGATTAGTACGCTGCCGAGGGTAAATTGATATGGGTGTGTTCAAAATCCACCTGACTATTATACCAGATAATCACCCAGGCCGTGGTCCAGCCCTTGCGCCGTATGGCCTCGTGGCGATGGTTGCCGTCCCGCAGGCTGAGGATGCCAGCCCGATATTCGGCGAGCAGGGGCGGCATATCTTGCAGGGTGGGGAAGGCGTTGCCGATCCGCCGGATCCGGCTCTCCCACTCATCCACCGGCTGGGGATATTCCATCCCCGCCTCCGGCCCCGTGCAGCGGATCAGTCGATCCAAGGGCATCTCCACCGGCCCCCGCCACCAGCGCTGCCCCCGGCGCAGCCCGTCGGAGAGGGCGTGGTTGGCCCAGGCCCCATGCTCCAAATAGGCGTGGACCCAGACGGCGATCTCACCGGCGGCGGCGAAACGCTGGGCAGTGGGGAGATCAAAGTGCATTGGCTGTGGCATAGATGTGTGAGAGTCCGTATTCATCGGTGAACTCTTTCTCGAAAGTCATGCCGATCTTCCGGGCCACCTGGACAGACGCCATATTCCCCGGTTCAATCAGACAGATCAGGCGGGTCAGGCCCAACTGCTCAAATGCATAGGTGACGATGGCCAGCGCCACCTCCGTACCCAAGCCCTGGCCCCAAAATTCCTGGGCAAAGAGGAAGGCCACCTCCACCTCGTCCTGCCCGTCGATGGCCCAGGGCAGCAGTCCACAGCGCCCGATGAAGCGCCCCGTGGGCTTGTGGATGGCGGCCCACAGCCCCAACTCCGGGTGGCGGGGATGGCCATGCTCGTGCCAGGCCAGCTCCCGCTGCGTCTCCTCACGGGTGCGGGAGGCGTCGGGGATGAAGCGCACCACCTCCGGGTCGCAATAGATGGCCCACAGGTCGTCCAGATCCGTCGGCAGTTGGCGGCGCAGGATCAGGCGATCGGTTTCGAGGATGATCATGGATTGGATCCTTCAGATCGGCGAGAAAAAAGGCGTGGAGGGGAGTATATCACGCGTGGGGTGGCGGAGAAAGTCGTGTTCGTGGATTGGGGTTGCCTGGGAAACGAGCCGGATGGGTCGCTTTTGCGACACGTGCAAGCGTGCCAAAAGAATGGACCGACCCACTTGGACCGGTCCATTCTTTGCATTGCGACTTGAATTCTTGTACGTCTGCCGTCAACTTGGCCGACTTAGTGGCGATTGATCAGCCCCTTCTAAAACAGCTTCCTAGCGCACAGTCAGGGGTAAATAGATTTCCCATGATGCCACGGCAGGCGTCGCCGTTGGCGTTGGGGTTACGGTCGCCGTTGGGGTTGCGGTCGCCGGTGGGGGTTGTGTTGGTGTTGGTGTTGGCGTAGCTGTCGCCCCAGGGATGGGGGTGGGCGTTGGGGTTTGTGTTGGTGTTGGCGAGGCCGCCGGGTCGGTGGTCGGTGTAGGTGTAGGCGAGTTGATAGGCGGCAAGTCCTGGGCAAAGATGGGTTGACTCAACTCGAAGGTGCCCACCACCGTCAGCGCTTCAGGCGCGAATCCCCACAAGGTCTCGCGGTATTCACCAGAGAGCGTGAGGCTATTTGCATCTTCGACGAGCGTACCGATCAACTGAAACTGGCGCTGCACCCGCTGGCCGGCTATGACCTGGGAGACAACAGCCGATTTCAGTTCTAGGGCGCTCCCGTTGAGGGTACCGCTGACCGCCGGGCCGACGTCCAGGGACGATGGCGTGGGGGTCAGCGTGCCGGGTCCAGGGGGCGTTCCCACCGGCGTCACCATAATGGTGGCTTCCTTGGTAAAGACCAGGGTCTTGTCCAGGTCCACGAAGCCGCTTACCCCTGTGCCAGACTGGCTGATGAAAAGCGCCAGATCGATCCGCCCCATATCCGGGGGCGCCACGGGGGTGACACCGGGGACCGGGGTGGCAGTGGACAAGGTTTCTGTGTAGGCACCGGCAGCCACACGGTCCAATTTGACGAACCCCGTGTACGAGCCTTCCAGTTTCCCAGTGGCATTGGAGGCTTGTCCAGGACGCAACATCTGGAACATATCGGCTGTGCGGGGATTTTGCCCCAGGGCAATGAACGCACCGACAAAGAGAAGAGCGGTGAGAGCAAGCCCTATCATACTGATTGCTGACCAACGAAATTTCATGGGTTTTTCCTCGTCTAGAAGTCCGTCCGAACACAGTCTGTCGGCTGGGGTAGCGTATTGTTGCCACGAGTGGCCCTGGTTGCGCTAAACTTCAGCACGATATCGGTCACGTCACTCAGAACTAGGTCCGGAATGATGTTGTCCGGGGAGTTCTTTGTAATCGTCACCTGCCAGTTGGCGGCCATGGGGCGGCGCAAGAACTGGGGTGTGTTGGTGCCATTGGCGCCATTCACCTCTGCCTTCAACACACCAAGCACCGTATCTGTCGGCTGATTGCCCGGCCAATCCAGACCCAGCATCACAGCGGACGGCATGAGACGATAGGAGAAAAGGCAACCGGCAAAGGTGGTCTGTTCCACATGGGCGGACTGGCGTATGGTGACATCATAGCGCAGATTGGGGCCGGTCTGATCAGTCACGATATTGATGCCGACGCCGGTGTTTTCCGGTTTTGGCGCACCGATGCCGGAGAGTTGGAGCAGCCAGACCAAGCCGTAGTTGTTGGCAATGACGTTGCTCAGAATGCCCTTGGTATCCGATGTGGTTGTCAACTGGAACTGTAATTTCTGACCATTGTCGATCTGGTTGTCGTTGATCCACTGTTGCAGCCGCGCCTGGCGCTCGACCTGGGCCGCCGCACCGCTGAAGCCCTGGGTCGCCAGGTATTGATCGGTCAGTCCCAACACATGGTAGACCACCGAGACATCGATCTGCTGCGATTGCACCTCGGCATCCTTGATGGCACCGGCCAGATTTTGAACTGTACCGTTCAGGTCACTCAGGAACTTGAGTACATCGCCGGCTGTACGGGCCTTATAGATATCCGAGATGCGGAAATTGCTGGCAAAGAGCCGGGCCGCATACTCATATTCAGCCCGACGGGCGGCCAGATAGGCGGTACGGGATGCCTTCTCCAACGCCGCAGCCAGTTCCAATCGCTTGGAATCCCGGGTCATACGGTAGCCGGGATCATTGGCAGGATTCGTCCTGCCGTTGACGGTGTAGGCCTGCTGTCGCTGCACCTCGAAGAGATCGTGGCGAATATCACCGATTAGATTGTTAAATTCATCCTGCTTGCCACCCAACTGCTGAAAAGCCATGTCGATGTCATATTGGGCTTCGGCCAGATCCAGGAAGAGATTGCGGATCACCGCTTCTGCATTGGCATCTTCAACCTCCATGTCGTGGGCGGCCTGTTTCATGATGAGGCCCGGTCGCAGCCCTGCCTCCAAAACCGCCCCCGGATTGGTAGAGGTTGAAGCGCCATCCGAGCCTACGCTTACCTCGCAACAATTACCGGCAATGATAATCGCCTCTTTCACACTGAGATCCTGCGCCGTCCCGTTAATGGAATAGGTAATCCGTTGGGCGCGGTTGTCTTCGATCTCGGATCGCAGCAAGATATTCTGGTGCCGGGTTTGGATCTGTCCCAGCGTCAACCAGAGGATGCCCACCTCCCGTTTTGTCGTCTTTAGATCACTGGTCTCGATGGCCGAGTTGTTCAGGCAGACATCGAACCCAGGATCGCCCACCTGACACGCTGAAACCAGGGTGATCTGCTCTTCGACACAGGCTGCCAGATCCGCGATCTCTGGATTGTCCTGGCTGTCACAGCCAGACATGCTGCCAATGTCTACGAGCAATTCGGTGTTCAGCTTTTCGATCTGGTCCCGCAACATCGCCTGATTCGTGTCGAAGGTGCGCTCAGAGAGGATGGTCGCCTCCTCGATGATGGCCGCGGCCTCTGCCTCTTCCTTGGCCTGCTCGTAAAGGCCCTGGGTGGTTCCGCTGCTGCGATAGGGGCGGGTCGGGGTGAAGGCGATGTCAAAGCCGAAGATGTTGCGCCCCTCCCGCATCTCCCGGGCCCGGGCCCGGGTGTCCAGCATATTGGTGGCCATGCTGGCAACCAGGAGATTCTCCGGGGGTTGGCTGTTGCACCCTTCCCCAGGCGGCAGGCTGGCGCGACCGGCCATGCCGACCAACTTGACGTAGGCATCGATGGAGGAAGCCCGGTAGACGCCTTCGGCCTCGGCCTGTTGATCCGGGACATCGCCCACATCCGTAATGTTCATATAGCTGAGACGCACAGCCATGTGGTGCTGGGCCAACTCCTTCCCCTCTGCGGCCCGAGAGAGCAAGGCCCACTCGGTCTGGGTGAAATAGTCGGAAACAAAACAGCCATTCCCGACCACCCGCCCCAAGGCCTCGGAGACACCCATTTCCACCTGCTCATACTGATAGGCCGCCGCGGTCAGATCGGCTATCTCCGACTTCACAGCAGTATCGCCACCTTGCAATGCACCGGCGCTGAAGTGCAGACCCAGGGCATCGACCATAAACTCCTGGGCGAAGATCAGGCGGATGTTGGCCGCTTCGCGCACACTCTGGCGCAGCCGGGCCGGGAAGTTACACCAGTCGATCACCGGTTCCAGCACAGTGCCGTCCGGCGGTGTCTTCTGGGGATTCGGATCTTCGGGCCGATTACAAAGTGTATCCCGATAGTTGTTACCGGGGATGGCGTCGTTGTTGCCGTCGTCACCCCGGAAACTGGCCTCCGACGCAAAGACGGCCAAGTAGGCGTAGAGATCCCGGGCCTGGCGCAGTTCCTCGTCGGCCTGGTTGATGCGGCCAAAGAGCGTCATGGGTGCGCCGGTTACCGTATCCGTGTAGGTGGTGCTGGCCGCGGCGCTGTCAAAACCGCTGGCAGCGTCGAATTTGCGTACAATTTCCGCAAAGCTATTGGCGCCCCGATACGGAGAGATGTCTTCTCGGAACTTGCGGTTGCGGTCCAGCAGATCCCGGGCCTCTGCTTCCAACTGCCTGAAATCTGCGTAGATCAACGCGCCGGCAGCCGGGGCGCTGGGGCTGAGTACCGCCCACTGCCCCAACGGGACAGGATCCACGCTGACCGGGTTAAACTCGCCGAAGAAGGGCGGCGGCGAATCCCCGGCTGCCGAACTCAGGCTGATCAGGCTAAACAGGATCACGACGCCCAGGGTCATGCCCAGAAAGAGGGTGCGTATCATCCTGGCCCCCGGGCCTGGCCCGAGGGTGAGAAGTCTGTTTTGTCTCATGACGAATCCTCTCTATTGGCCCAATTCTTCCGACGACGGCGCTGAACCCAGGTTGTTTGGCGAATCCTGAGCAGGATCAGGCGATGCAGCCGCCGCGGCCGCCGAATCAGGACGTGGGCCAATGGCGATGAAGTTGAAAGGCCAGTCCCGAGCATTGCCGCCGTTGTCATACATGACGATCCGAAAACCGGCAGCGCTGGGGTTGTTGCCAACACCGTTGAGGCCTTGCAGCCCAGCGAAAACCGCCCCACCGGTTATAGCATTGGCGGTCACCGTCGGAACGTCGGCGAACGGCCTGTTAAAGGTGACATCCACGACACCCCCAGAGGCTTTTTTGTAGGTGTACCCGACACCGTTCCACGGGCCGTACGCCACGCCCACTGGTGCATTTGCTGTCCCCGAACCGCGCAGGATGAGAAGGTCGTCCTGTCTGCCGACCACTATGCCCGCGCCAGAGACACTGATGTTACCGTTTGAGCGTATTTCTCCGCCCGCACCAATGTTGCCGTGGCGCTGACATCGCCCCCGATGCTGGCATTGCCATCGATGGTGGCGTCTTGGTAAATTCTGGCACCAGTGCTGTCCACATAAAAGCGAGCCGCGCCCGGATTGGCAAACATGAAGTTGGTGCCTTGGATCTCCACACCGCCATCCCCCCGGGGTAAGAGCAGCGAATCCCCGATGTGCGTGCTTCCGGTCAGATTTAACCCCTGAACCGTGGCGTTGGGCACCAGGGTGGTGGACTGCAAGGCCCAGGGCACGGGGTGGATACGCTGGCGGGGAATCAGTTCCGGGTCGTTGCCCACGCTGACGCCGATATAGAGAGGGGCGTTGGCGGTGAAGAGGTCGGCAGGCAGGGCGATGCCGCCACCGTCCGCGTCACCCAGCACAACATTGAACAGACCTTCTCGCACAGGCACATCGCTGAACGTCTCTTCATGCTTTTGGTTGCCGAAACCAAGCTGGTCATAGAAGCTGATCCTGATTGTAAAAGAGCCGGTCACCAAGCTGCCGTCGGGGTTGCGCAGAAAGCCCTGATAGTTGAAGGTGGACGGGATGGTGGCCTGGGGCGCATCCGGGGCAACGACAGAAGCGGCAGCATTGACCATTGCAGTGGGTGGCTCGCCGGCCGCCGACAACTGCGTGCTGCCCAATGTCACCAGGCCATAGAGGGCCAGCCCGGCAATGGCAAAAAAACCGACCCACTGGGCCAACTGTTGAAATTTCTTGAATAACATAGTCGTTGTCTCCTTGAAAGAGTGTAGTTGTCACAGATCGTGGGTGGAGCAGGTTTATACGTCGCGGTCTCGTTTACGGACATATGTCACGGGTACACCCATTTGAGCAGTGCGCTCGCTTATTGCCTATCATCCCTCGATACATCGTTTTAGCGTCAAGCAGTTGTGTATCAGTGAATCCGTCAATAGCGCCTCGGCTTCGGACTCAGGCAGTCCCTCGGCTTCAAACGTGGCCGACCACACCAGCTCGGCCCGGTTTGGACCCAGGTCTGCCACGGCCATGCGGGTCAGGCAGTTGCCAAAAGGGGTGTCGGTCAACAAGAAATAGGTGAGTTGCTGGCCGACCTCGTCCAACGTTACCAAACGCTCGACCAGGGTGCTGCCATCGGCAAAGGTCAGCGTACGCAGCGTGCCGACCCCTGTCTCCTCAACCACGCAGTCGATGACACCAGAAATAACATCACCCCCCCGACCGAAATCGCTGACCACTTGCCAGACGAGATCTGCTGAAGTATTGATATTTATTTCACTGACAACATACGACATTGGGTAGCCTAACGTGGACAGGAACAACGGCGGTAAAGGAGATGCCCCGTTATCATACGTCTATCCCCGGCGCATAGATAGACAAGAATCAATCTACTTTTGGGGAAAATTCGCTACAATAACTTGTAGTGGGGCTGGAGATCCGTGAAAGCGAGGAAGGTGAGGACACCTCTACAAAATTCATTTTCAACGCAAAGGTCGCCGAGAAACGCAGAGAACGCAGCAGAAAAGCCTTTCCGATCTTTGCAATTCTCTGCGTTCTTGGCGTTGAAAGAGCTTTCTGCAGTAGATCTGAGGACTGAACGAAGAGGAAGGTCTGACAGGGCTCAACTCAGGGGCGGTTCGTCCAAGGTGGACCAGCCCTGGCGCAGGGCGTAGAGGGCGGCTTGCGTGCGGTTTGTGACGTGCAACTTCTGATAGATCGTGCGCAGCCGGTTGGCCACGGTATGGGGGGAGTAGTTGAGGGCCTGCGCGATGGCCTCATTCTCCACGCCCTGGGCAACCAGACGCAGCACGACCATCTCGCTCTCGGTCAGGGGCTGGACTAGGATCGGTTCCGGAATCGCCTGGTGGAACTCACTCAAGACCCTGGCGGCGATGAGGGGATCGATCAGATATTCTCCCCGGTGTACCGCCTCGATGGCTTCGATCAACTCCGTGGCATCCACCGTCTTGAGCAGGTAGCCCCGAGCGCCTGCCCGGATGGCATCCAGCATGTACTGCTCCTGGCGATAGATGGTGAGGGCAATGATGCGAGCGGCGGGCATCTCGTCCATGATCTGGCGGATGGCCTCGATCCCGTCCAGTTTGGGCATGACCAAGTCCATCAAAATCACATCCGGCTGGGTTGATTGGGCCAGAGCGACGGCCTGAGCGCCATCCTCCGCCTCGGCCACCACGTCAAAGTTGCCCACTCCTTCGCAAAGCTGACGCAAGCCCTGGCGTACCAAGGTGTGGTCATCGGCAATCAAAATTCTAATCGGTGACATGATTGATCTCCGGGGCAAGTGGTGGCAAGGTGATGGCCAATTCCGTGCCCTTGCCGGGTGCGCTGTGGATATCCACTGTGCCGCCCCGATCTACAATGCGCTCACGCAGCTGACGCAGACCGAAATGACCGCGGGGATCGACTGGGTCCAGTTGATGGGGATCAAAGCCGCGGCCGTCATCCCTCAGCGAAATCACGACACCGCCCGCCGCATCAACATCCATGCGCACCCACACAGAACTGGCTTGCGCATGTTGGCTGATGTTGTTCAACCCCTCCTGAATCACACGAAAAAGGGTCAATTCGTAGACCTGGGGCAGCGCGTCTTGGGTGCCGGACAGCACCAATTGGGCCGCCAACTGATTATGGTCGCCAAAGTCGCTGACCAATTGCGTCAGCGCCGGCAAAAAGCCCAACGTCTCCAGATTCAGCGGACGCAGGGCAAAAATAGAACGCCGCAGATCTTCAATCGCCGTCTTCAATACGGCCAGCACTTCGCCCAAAGCCTCACCCATGCCTGAGGGTGCGCCTTTGGCTCTATGTGACCAGAGTGCGCTCTTGAAACGCAGACCCGCCAGGGTTTGGGCCACCCCGTCGTGGATCTCGTGGGCCATACGCAGGCGTTCGGCCTGGATGGCGTCTGCCTCGCTGCGCCGCTGCTTGGCCGCGCTGATGTCTTCCACTGTGACGATGCTACAATCAGGATTGGCCGGATCCGATGCCACAATCAATTTGACGGGGAAGCTCATGCCGTCTCGGCGGAGATGAACACTTTCGATTGTCACGGTCTGGCCCTGGCGAAGTCGCTGAGTTAGGGCATAAAGGGGCGGCAGGGCCTCTGGGGCCGTCAACCGCTCAATCGGCGTCCCCACCAACTCGGCGACCGGGTAACCGTACACCAGTCCCGCCTGTCGGTTGGCCTCAAGAATCATGGGCGGGTTGGCCGCCATATCGATCACAAAGATACAGATGGGCGCGACGTCAAAGAGATGTTGGTAGCGCTGTTCGCCGGATTGGTCTGCTAGATCGACCTGATCATCGCTCATGTTTTCCCCCAATCGTTATGTCACCTGCCGTGTGGTCAAAACAAAAAGAGGGAAAGGCGTTACCCCGCCAACGGAATCACATAAAACAGAATGGCGAAGAAATGCAGCCCACTGCCCGCCATCACAAAGAGATGCCACACCGCGTGGTGAAAGGGCAGCTTCCGCCACACATAGAAGATCACCCCCACGGTGTAGGCCAGCCCGCCCCCCAGCATGAGCAGCAGACCACCAGGGGCCACGGAGGCCATCAGCGGCTTGATGGCCACAATCGCCACCCAGCCCATCAGCACATAGGGCAGCGCCGTGACCAGCTTGCCCCGACGCATCAGCCAGGACTGACCGACGATCCCAACGAGGGCCAAGCCCCCAGATCACGGCCAGCAAGGACCATCCCCACGGCCCCCGCAGGTTGACCAGGGCAAAGGGCGTATAGGTCCCGGCAATGAGCAGGGAGATGGCGGCATGATCAAATTGGCGCAGGACCGCCTTGGCCCGGGGCAAGGGGATGCTGTGATAGAGGGTGGACGCGGTGTAAAGCAAGATCTGGGACGCCCCATAGATGCTGACGCTGACGATGTGCCACGCGGATCCAAAGGCGCTGGCAAAGCCGGTCAACACGGCCAGCCCGGCAATGGACAGCACGATCCCCACCCCGTGGGTGATGCTGTTGGCGATCTCTTCGGCAGCCGAATAGTGGGCCGCAGCAGAATTCTCATTCATTGTTTCACGCTCCTTGCAGTTCAAACGCAAAAAACCGACCTTTTGCAGACAACCTCACCCCACGCGCCCTGGTCGATCAAGGCAGGCAGACCGTTTTTTAGGTCGACCGGCCAGTTTGGGATCGGCATCCCGATCCGTTATGATTAAGTGATCAAACCGTGATGCGGGAACACCTGTATTATACCATGCCTCCGAACTTGATACGGTATGGTTCAACCAGACTTGCAGACAAGCATCTTGTCGTCAACTCGACCAGGAGCAAACCATGACCCACGAAGATCCCAGAATACTTGACCTGCGCCAGCGCCGGGCCCAGGCCCTGGAGGGAGGCGGTGCAGAGCGAATCGCCCGCCAGCACGCCCGGGGCAAAGAAACCGCCCGGGATCGAATAGCCCTCCTGTTCGATCCCCATACTTTTCAGGAGTTGGGCCTGTTGACCACGGCCCGCTGTGTGGATGCCGACGAACGCTTCGCCGGGGATGGGGTGATCACCGGCTTCGGCCTGGTGGATGGCCGCACGGTCTACGCCTATGCCCAGGACGCCACGATCTTCGGCGGTGCGCTGGGCGAGGTGCATGGCCGCAAGATCTGTCAGGTGATGGATCTGGCCGCCGAGTCCGGTGCGCCCCTGATCGGCCTGATCGATTCCGGCGGCGCACGCATCCAAGAGGGCGTCTACGGCTTGGGCGGCTATGCGGAGATCTTTCGTCGCAATGCCCTGTACTCCGGCGTGATTCCCCAAATCAGCCTGCTGCTCGGCCCCTGCGCCGGCGGGGCCGCCTATTCACCGGCCCTCACCGACATGCTGATCATGGTGGAGAAGCAGTCCTACATGTTCCTCACCGGCCCGGAGGTGGTGCGGGCGGTGACCGGCGAAGTCGTCAACGCCGAGCAACTGGGCGGTGCCCTCATGCACATCTCCACCAGCGGCCTCGCCCACTTCGTCGCCCCCTCGGAGGCCACCGCCATCCGGCTGACCCGGCGGCTGCTGAACTATCTGCCCACCAACTATCTGGAAAACCCCCCGCAGATGGCCCCCAACGACGCCTTGCCCCAAGCCGCCACGGTGCTGAACAACATTGTGCCCCTGGACTCACGCCAGCCCTACTCCATGCACTTGGTGATCCAGAATGTGGTGGATGCCGGTTCATTTTTGGAGATCCAGGAACAGTACGCCCGCAATGCCATCGTCGGCCTGGCCCGCATCGATGGCAATTCGGTCGGCATCGTGGCCCAGGAGCCGGAGGTGCTGGCGGGCGCCCTGGATATCGACGCCTCGGACAAGATCACACGTTTTGTGCGCTTCTGCGATGCCTTCAACATCCCCCTGGTCACCTTCGTGGACACCCCGGGTTTTCTGCCAGGGATCAACCAGGAATATCACGGCATCATCCGCCACGGGGCCAAGATCGTCTATGCCTATTCCACGGCCACGGTCCCCAAAATCAGCATCGTCACCCGCAAAGCCTATGGCGGGGCCTATGTGGTGATGAGCAGCAAGCACCTGGGCACAGATGTCACCCTGGCCTGGCCCAGCGCCGAGATCGCCGTCATGGGCGGGGAAGGCGCGGCGGCCATCCTCTTCCGCAAGGAGATCGCGGCCTCCCCGGATCCGGAAGCCGCCCGCCAAGCCTTTGCCGATGAGTACCGGGAACATTATCTCAATCCGTATGTGGCCGCAGAAGGCGGCTTCATCGACGAGGTGATCGAGCCGGCAGAGACCCGCTCCCGCCTGATCCGTGCGCTGAACGCCCTGCGCCAAAAAGCGGTCATCCCCATGGGCCGGCGCCACGGGAACATGCCCGCATAAGGGGGAGGCATAGTGAGACCTATCATGGGAGGGGGTAAAACCCAATGCAAGCGTTAACTGTCGTCCAGCAAGCCCTGATCATCACGGTGATCGGGGTGGTGCTGATCTTTGTGGCCCTGTTCGTGCTGTGGGGGCTGATGGCGGCGTTGGTGCGGGTGACCACGCCCCGGACCCAGCTTCAGGAGGAGGCTGTCGGCGTGGGCGCAGAGGCCCCGATCCCTGCCCCGGTGGCTGTCGGCCAGACGGCTCGACGGGCCGCCGTGGCCGCGGTAGCCGTGGCCCTGGCCCTGGCCGCCCAAGAGGAGAGGTCATCCTCCTCCGCACAACGTCCCCAAGGGCCGATTTCGCCGTGGCAGGCCACCATCCGGGGCAATGCCATGAGCAGACATGCGGGCGTCTTCCGACGCAATCCGCCGCGTCAACGATAAAAGGAATGTAGCATGAAACTACGTGTGCAGGTTGATGATCAACTATACGAAGTTGAAGTCGGCGATCTGGACAGTCGACCGATCCAGGCGGTGGTGGACGGCGAGTCCTTTGCGGTGTGGCCCGAAGAGGTGGCCATCCCTTCGGCTGCCGCCCAACCCCTTGCCGAGACGGGGACCAGGGCCCAATCCGCCCCTTGGTCCGCGCCGGGGAATGGCCAAACAGAAATCGTGACCTCCCCTCTGCCCGGGGACGTCATCTCCGTGGCGGTGAAGGTCGAAGAAAGGGTGGAAGTGGGCCAATTGCTCTGCGTCATCGAGTCCATGAAAATGAACAACTCCGTGCGCAGCCACACCCCGGGCGTCATCGAAGAGATCATGGTGGCCGCGGGTGGGCATGTCAACTTTGGGCAACCGCTCATGCGTCTGCGCCCAACCACCCCGGCCAAGGAGTAATCCATGAACTGGCAGCAATTGGCTGAAATCCTCACCCAGGGCATCAACGCCTTCACCTGGGCCAACGCAGTCATGACCGGGCTGGGCGGGCTTCTGATCTATCTGGCCATTGTGCGACGCTACGAACCCCTGCTCCTGCTGCCCATTGGCGCTGGCTGCATCTTCGCCAACCTGGGCATGTCGGCCTATACAACCGGATCCTGGCTGGCCAACATCTACGCCTTTGGCATCGAGACCGAGCTCTTCCCCCTGCTGATCTTCGTGGGCGTGGGGGCCATGATCGACTTTCGCCCCCTGTTGGCCCAGCCGAGCCTGGTGCTCATGGGGGCGGCCGGCCAAGTCGGCATCTATGCCACCCTGCTGCTGGCCGCGCTCCTGGGTTTCGAGATGAACGAAGCCGCGGCCATCGGCGTGATCGGGGCCATCGATGGGCCCACGGCCATCTTTGTGGCTTCCCAACTGGCGCCCGAACTGCTGGGCCCCATTGCCGTGGCGGCCTATTCCTACATGAGCCTGGTTCCCATCATTCAGCCGCCTTTGATGCGCTGGCTCACCACACCCGCCCAGCGTCGGGTGCGCATGGCGTACGCCCCGCGTCCGGTCTCCCGGTCTGCCGTGCTGATCTTCCCCATGGCGGTGACCATCTTCATCAGCCTCTTGGCCCCGGCCGCCGCCCCGTTGATCGCCAGCCTCATGCTGGGCAATCTGCTGCGGGAGGCCACGGTGGTGGAACGGCTCAGCTACGCCGCCCAGCACGAGATTGCCAACATTGCCACCCTCTTTCTTGGGCTGGCCATCGGCGCCACCATGACAGGGGATCGCTTTCTCTACAGCTCGGTCACCGGGGTGCAATGGCAGACCTTGATGGTCCTGGGCCTTGGCCTCTTTGCCTTTGTGATCGACACGGTGGCCGGTCTGCTCTTTGGCAAATTTATGTACCACATCTCCGGCCACAAGATCAACCCCTTGATCGGCGCCTGTGGGATCTCGGCCTTCCCCATGGCAGGACGGTTGGCCGCCCAGATGGCCCAGGAAGAGGATTATGGCAACTTCCTGCTCATGCACGCCATGGGGGCCAACACCGCGGGTCAACTGGGCAGCGTTGTCGCCGGCGGATTGCTGCTGGCCCTTGTGGTCGGTTTTGGCATTGCATAGGGAAAGCAGCCCAATGAAAACAGATCCCCATCCCCCCCCTCGCACCTTTGCGCCCCAAGCCATTGGCCGCCGCCTGTTGGTGATCCCGGCGGCCTTGGAAGTTGACCCCAATCCAGATCAGATCCTCCTGCGCATTGACCCCGGCACGGCCTTTGGCGACGGCGCCCACCCCACCACCCAGCTCTGTCTGGCCGCCATCGAGCGCCATCTGCCAAGGGTGATCCAAAGCCAAAGGCCCACTGCCGAGGGAGAGTGGGCCTTGATCGATCTGGGGGCGGGGACGGGGATTTTGTCGATTGCGGCGGCCAAGCTGGGGGCGGGGCCGATCCTGGCGGTGGACATCGACGCCGAGTCGGTGGGGGTGGCCAGGGCCAATGCGACGCTCAACCAGGTCGGCGATCAGCTGCGGGCGGAGCAGGGGTCCCTGGCCGATGTGCTGGCCGGACGCTTTGGGCCGACCCAGGCACCCCTGGTTGTGGCCAACATCCTGGCCCATGTGCTGGTCGACTTCTTCGCCCAGGGGCTGGCCGAGACGGTGTCCCCCGGCGGACTGTTGATGCTTTCCGGCATTTTGCGCACCCAGGGGCCGGAGATCCGTGCCCGGCTGGCGTGGGCCGGGTTCACCCTGGCCGCCGAGGAGCGGCAAGGGGAATGGTTGTGCCTCATCGCCCGGCGGCTTGCCCCCC
>CAVPIK010000033.1:0-10597 GCA_963704975.1 uncultured Chloroflexia bacterium
GAAGATGTCACAACATTCATTGTGCATTGTCCATTGGCCATTGTGCATTTTCCTTGGAGTTCGTCATGCCCGCCAAAATCGCCGTCGTCGGCAGTCTGAATATGGATTTGGTCGTGCGCTCGCCCCGCATTCCCATGCCGGGGGAGACCATGTTGGGCCGGGGCTTTGTGACCCTGCCCGGCGGCAAAGGGGCCAATCAGGCCGTGGCGGCGGCCCGTTTGGGCGGAGAAGTGACCATGATCGGGCGTCTGGGCACGGATGGCTTTGCCGACTCCTTGCGGACCAGCCTGGGGGCGGATGGGGTGGACCACAGCCAAGTGATCCCCACGCCGGAGGAACCCACGGGTGTGGCCCTGATCACCGTGGACGACGCCGGGCGCAACACCATCATCGTGGCCTCCGGGGCCAACTGGCAAGTCACCCCGGCGGATGTGGACGCGGCTGAGGCCGCCATCACCGGGGCGGATGTGCTGCTGCTTGCAATTGGAACTGCCCTTGGAAAGCGTGATCCGGGCGGCCCAGATCGCCAAGGCCCACGGCGTGCGGGTGGTCCTCAACCCGGCCCCGGCCCGACCCCTGCCCCGCCGAACTCCTGGCCCTGGTGGACATTCTGATCCCCAACGAGCCGGAAACCGCCCTCCTCTCCGGCCTGCCCGTGGAGGACGAAGCCCAGGCCCAGGCCGCCGCCGCCCGTCTGCTGGAATTGGGCGTGGGTGCCGTCATCTTGACCTTGGGCAGCCGGGGTGCCCTGCTCACCACCGCCGAGGGCAGCCACCTCGTCCCCGCCTTCCCGGTCACCCCCGTGGACACCACCGCGGCCGGGGATGCCTTTTTGGGCGGCCTGGCCGTGGCTCTGGGCGAAGGCAAATCCTTGATCGAGGCCATGCGCTGGGGCAACGCCACCGGCGGACTGTCCACCACCCGCTTTGGCGCCCAACCCTCCCTGCCCCGACGAAGCGATGTGGAGAAAATGTTGCGAGATGCGGGATAGGAGATGCGAGTTAGAAGGCGCGTGACCACTAACGCCTATCTCGCAACTCGCAACCCGCATCTCGCCCAAAAGGAGAAACCATGAAAAAGATCGGACTGCTCAACCAACCCCTGTCCACGGCCATTGCCGGCATGGGCCACACGGACACCCTGGTGATCTGCGATGCCGGGCTGCCCATTCCTTTCCGCCCCCGGCGCATTGATCTGGCCCTGGTGCCGGGCATCCCCTCCTTTTTGGACACCCTGGAAGCCGTGCTCTTGGAGATGGAAGTGGAGCGGGCCATCGTGGCCGCAGAGATGGCCGAGGCCAGCCCAGATCTCCTGGCCGATGTGCGGGATCTGTTGGGGGAGATCCCCATTGAAATGGTCTCCCACAAGGACTTCAAGGGCCAGACCAACGGGGCCCAAGCCGTGGTCCGCACGGGGGAATGTACGCCCTATGCCAATATCATTTTGGTCTCCGGCGTGGTTTTTTAGTCAGGGAGAGAGATTGAGAGATTCGGAGATTTCTCTGGCCGACAGCACAATTCCAATCTCCCAATCTCCCAATCTCCTGATTCTCAATCGCTCAATCACCAGTTCAAACTGTAGCCGAGGTATGGCATGTCGAAGGTAAATCTGCGGGAGTTGGGTCAGCGTTATGGGCTGTTGGTCTCGTTTTTGCTCCTCTGTTTGGCCCTGAGTTTGATGTCGGATCGCTTTCTTGACCCCCAGCAATCTGGTCAATATCCTGCGCCAATCCACCATCAACGGCATCATCGCCGTGGGCATGACCTATGTGATCCTGACCGCAGGGATTGACCTCTCCGTGGGGGCGGTGTTGGCCCTCTCCACCGTGGTCACCGCGGATCTGCTGCAACAGGGGATGCCCGTGCCGGTTGCCATCGTCCTGGGCCTGGGGTTGGGGGCTGGGTTGGGGTTGGCCAATGGCCTGATCATCACCAAGGCCAAGGTGCCCCCCTTTGTCGCCACCCTGGGCATGATGACCATCGCCCGGGGCATGGCCCTGACCTACACCCAGGGCAAGCCCATCACCGGCATGCCCGATGCCTTCCGCACCTTGGGCACGGGCAGTGTCGGCCCGGTGCCCATGCCCATCGTCATCGCCGGGGTCGTCTTTTTGTTGGGCTATATTCTGCTCACCCGTACCCAGGTGGGGCAGCATATCCTGGCCTTGGGCACCAACCCCACCGCCGCCCGCTTTGCCGGCATCCCCACGGATCGCTACATCATCTTCGTCTACAGCCTGGCCGGGACCCTGGCATCTCTGGCCGGCATGATCTTGGTGGCTCGGCTCAACTCGGCCCAGCCCACGGCCGGGGTGGCGTACGAGTTTGACGCCATCGCCGCGGTCGTGGTGGGGGGCACCAGTTTTGCCGGGGGAGAAGGCAGCCTCATGGGGACCCTCTTGGGCGTGTTGGTGATCGCCGTGCTCAACAACGGTCTCAACCTGCTCAACGTTTCGTCGTTTTACCAGCCCGTGGTCACCGGCGTGGTGATCGCCCTGGCTTTGTTGTTGTATAAAGCGCTTAAATGAGATGCGAGTTGCGAGTTGCGAGTTAGGCGACTTCGCATCTCGCATCTCGCATTCGCATCTCGCAATTCGCATCTCGCAACTCAACCTGTTCATTTCAAAGGAGAAACAAACATGAAGAACCGTATTTTGATCGTTGTGCTGGTGATCGCTGCCATGCTGTTGGCGCGCTTGTCCGGCTCCGGCAGCCCAGCCCGCTGCTGCCCCCGCCGCCCCGGCGGACACGGGCGTGAAGTTGGGTCTCTCTCTGTCCACCCTGAACAACCCCTTCTTCGTCACCCTGAAGGATGGCGCGGAGGCTGCGGCCAAGGCTGCGGGCGTGGAGCTGATCGTGGTCGACGCCCAGGATGACCCGGCCAAGGAAGCCACCAACATCGAAGACCTGATCCAGCGCGGCGTCAGCGCCCTGCTCATCAACCCCACGGATGCGGACGCCATCGTGCCCTCCATCCAGAAGGCCAACGCGGCCGGTATCCCGGTCTTCACCATCGACCGGGGCGCGGCCGGCGGCACAGTCGTCTCCCACATCGCCTCGGACAACGTGGCCGGTGGGGCCATGGCGGCTGAGTTCCTGTGCGGCGTCATCGGCGGCGCGGGGAACGTGGTGGAGCTGGAAGGTATCGCCGGTACCTCCGCTGCCCGTGACCGCGGCCAGGGCTTCAACGACTACATGGCGGCCAACTGCGCCGGTGCCCCCATCGTCGCCAAGCAGACCGCCAACTTCAACCGGGCCGAGGGCCTGAGCGTCTTCGAGAACATCCTGCAAGCCCAGCCCGAAATCGCTGGTGTCTTCGCCCACAACGACGAGATGATCTTGGGCGCGGTGGAAGCTGCCGAGGCCGCTGGCGCCACTGGCATCGTCTTCGTCGGCTTCGACGCCGTGGATGACGCCGTGGCCGCCGTGGAGGCCGGCACCCTGGCCGCCACGGTCGCCCAGCAGCCCTCCGAAATGGGCCGTCTGGGCGTGGAAACCGCACTGGCCTCCCTGGGCGGCGCGGCGGTGGATGCCTACATCCCCGTGGCCCTGGCCCTGGTCACCGGCGGCGAAATGGCCGCCCCGG
Organism: uncultured Chloroflexia bacterium; assembly: GCA_963704975.1. Classification (GTDB taxonomy): domain Bacteria; phylum Chloroflexota; class Anaerolineae; order Caldilineales; family Caldilineaceae; genus JAGNDO01. The sequence continues at coordinate 3,586 of CAVPIK010000033.1, forward strand.
CCATGGACTACACCCTGGGCCTGAGCCTCTCCACCCTGAACAACCCCTTCTTCGTCACCCTGAAGGATGGCGCAGAAGCCGCCGCGGCCGCCGCGGGTGTGACCCTGATCGTGGTCGACGCCCAGGATGACCCGGCCAAGGAAGCCACCAACATCGAAGACCTGATCCAGCGCGGCGTCAGTGCCCTGCTCATCAACCCCACGGATGCGGACGCCATCGTGCCCTCCATCCAGAAGGCCAACGCGGCCGGTATCCCGGTCTTCACCATCGACCGTGGCGCGGCCGGCGGCACAGTCGTCTCCCACATCGCCTCGGACAACGTGGCCGGTGGGGCCATGGCGGCTGAGTTCCTGTGCGAGGCCATCGGCGGCGCGGGCAACGTGGTGGAGTTGGAAGGTATCGCCGGCACCTCCGCCGCCCGTGACCGCGGCCAGGGCTTCAACGACTACATGGCGGCCAACTGCGCCGGTGCCCCCATCGTCGCCAAGCAGACCGCCAACTTCAACCGGGCCGAGGGCCTGAGCGTCTTCGAGAACATCCTGCAGGCCCAGCCCGAAATCGCTGGTGTCTTCGCCCACAACGACGAGATGATCCTGGGCGCGGTCGAAGCTGCCCAGGCCGCTGGCACCACAGGCATCGTCTTCGTCGGCTTCGACGCCGTGGATGACGCCGTGGCCGCCGTCGAATGCCGGCACCCTGGCCGCCACCGTCGCCCAGCAGCCCTCCGAAATGGGCCGCCTGGGTGTGGAAGAGTCCATCAAGTTCCTGAGCGGCGGCGCGGTGGAGAGTTATATCCCCGTGTCCCTGGCTTTGGTCGTTAAGTAGAGCGAGATGCGAGATGCGGGATGGCGAGTTCGCCGCGGACATTCGATAGTCTATCGCAACCCACATCTCGCATCTCGCAGACTCATATCTCGCAACAAATCAACAAATCAACCAATCAACAAACCACCCACCAAACCAACCATGCCCTATCTCCACATGCAGTCCATCTCCAAATCCTTCCCCGGCGTGCGCGCCTTGCAGGATGTCAGCTTTGAGCTGGCCAAGGGAGAGATCCACGCCTTGGTGGGGGAAAACGGCGCGGGAAAAAGCACGTTGATGAAGATCCTGACCGGGGCCTACGTGGGCGACGGCGGGGAGATCCTGCTGGACGGCAAGCCCGTGGTCATCAACAGCCCCGGTGATGCCCAGAGCCTGGGCATCAGCATGATCCACCAGGAACTCTCCCTGATCCCCTATTTGACCGTGGGCCAGAATATCTATTTGGGTCGGGAACCCAAGGGGCGACTGCCGGGGACTATCGCTTGGCCGACTCTTTACAAAGAGGCCCAGGCGTTGCTGGATCGCCTCAAGGTGGACGTGGACGCCAAGGATCTGGTGGAGGGGTTGAGCATCGCCCAGCAGCAGATGGTGGAGGTGGCCAAGGCCCTCAGCCTCAACGCCGACATCATCGCCATGGACGAACCGACCTCCTCCCTCACCGACCGGGAGACCGACGTGCTCTTCCGGGTCATGGGCGACCTGCGGGACCAGGGCGTGGCCCTGATTTTCATTTCCCACCGGCTGGACGAAGTCTTCGCCATCACCGACCGGGTGACGGTGTTGCGGGATGGGCAATGGATCGCCACCCTCCCCACGGCCGAGCTGGACGAGGAGAAGATTGTCACCATGATGGTGGGCCGGGATCTGGGCGAACTCTACCCCAAGGGCGCGTCCACCGTGCAGGGGGAAGTGCTGACCGTGACCGACTTGGCCGACGGCGACGAACTGCGGGGGGTCAGCTTTACCCTGCACCGAGGGGAAATTTTGGGCATTGCCGGGCTGGTGGGCGCGGGGCGCACGGCCCTGGCCGAGACCCTCTTTGGCGTGCGCAAGGCCAGTGCCGGGGAGATTCGATTTGAGGGCAAGCCCGTGCGTATCAAGTCGCCGGGGGATGCCATGAAGCTGGGCCTGGGCCTGGTCCCCGAAGACCGCAAGCAGCAGGGGCTGTTCCTCAACATGGCCGTGCGCGAAAATATCACCATGAGCGCCATGTCCCAGGTCACCACCCTGGGCTTTGTCAGCACCGGCAAGGCGGACAGCATGGCCAAGGAGTATGTCAAGCGGCTGGACATCCGCACGCCGGGCATTTTGCAGCGGGTGCACAACCTCTCCGGCGGCAACCAGCAGAAGGTGGTGATCGCCCGCTGGCTCACCTTGCAGCCCAAGGTGCTCATGCTGGACGAGCCGACCCGGGGCATCGACGTGGGGGCCAAGGCCGAGATCCACGGGCTCATGGACCAACTGGCCCAACAGGGCGTGGGCGTGCTCATGATCTCGTCCGAACTGCCCGAAGTCCTGGGCGTGGCCGACCGCATCCTGGTCATGCACGAAGGCCGCATCACCGGCGAATTCAGCCGAGACGAAGCCACCCAAGACGCCATCATGCGGGCGGCGACGGGGACAGAGAAAGCAAAAATAGAACGCGGATTGACCGGATGAAAACGGATCGGTACGGATTTGATGAAAAGATCCAGTGAAAATCGCGTGCAATCCGTCAAATCAGCGTTCTATTCCTTTTCTGAAGATAGAGGACAATCATGGCAGTGACGAACGCCACCGCGGGTAATGGCAAATCGAGTATGATGGTGCTGGGGGATCTCTTCCGCCGCTTCAGCGTCTTTGTGATCTTGCTGGGCATCGGCACCATCTTTGCCGTGGGATCCGAGCGCTTTTTGCAGGTGGACAACCTGCTCAACATCGCCCTCCAGACCTCCATGATCGCCATTGTGGCCATCGGCATGACCTTCACCATCTTGACCGCGGGCATCGACCTTTCGGTCGGCTCGGTGATGGCCTTGGCCGGGGCACTGGCCGCGGGATTGGCCGCCCGCCAAGGCCTGGCCACCCCCGTGGCCATCCTCTTGGCCTTGGCCGCCGGGGGTGGGATCGGGGCCATCAACGGGCTGTTGATCGTGCGGGGCGGCGTGCCCCCCTTCGTCGCCACCCTGGCCATGTTGGCCGTGGCCCGGGGCGCCACCCTGGTCTACACCCAAGGCCGCCCCATCGCCGGGCTGGACGAGAGCTTTATCTGGCTGGGCAACGGCAAGGTGTTGGGCCTGCCCGTCCCCGTGCTGATCATGCTGATCCTGGCCGGGGTTGCCTATTTCATCCTGCGCCACACCCGCTTTGGCCTGCACGTCTACGCCACGGGCGGCAACCCGGAGACCACCCGGCTGGCCGGTGTCTCCACAGACCGGGTGACGTTGATGGTCTATGTGATCAGCGGACTGTGCGCGGCCCTGGCCGGGATTCTGCTCACGGCCCGGCTCTGGTCGGCCCAGCCCAATGCGGCCACGGGCTGGGAGTTGGACGCCATCGCCGCGCCCGTGCTGGGGGGCACCAGCCTCTTCGGCGGCGTGGGCGGCGTGGGCGGCACGGTCGTGGGCGCGTTCATCATCGGCGTCCTTTCCAACGGGCTGAATTTGTTGGGCATCTCCTCGTATTACCAGCAAGTGATCAAAGGCATCGTCTTCATTTTGGCCGTCATGCTGGATCTCTTCACAAAGCGGCGAAAGTAGGCCAAAAATAGAACACGGATCGGACGGATGAAACGGATTTTTACGGATCTTTTTTTGATCCGTTTTGATCCGTCTCATCCGTCTGAATCCGTGGCTCTATTTTGAAACTCTTCTACGGCCGATACCCCGCCAAGCGCGCCGCCAGGAATGCCTCGAAGCGGGGCACGTCCACGTCGACCGCCACCTCAACCCTCGGCCAATCGGCCTGGACCGAATCTGGATCGGCGGTCAGCCATCCTCCGCTCCTCGGCCAGAAATCGCTCCACATCCACCCTCGCATTCGCATAGCCACAAAAAGATGGATCGATCACCGCGGCCACGGTCAGGGGATCGTGCATCTGCGCGCCGGGCAGCCCGCGCACGTCCATGCTCCAGCGCACCCAGGGCAGAGCCGCCCGGCGTGGAGATGGCGCTGAAATGGGTTGTCCGATTGGGCCAAAGGCAGCAGATCCTGGGGCCGCTGATAGACCAGGGTGGTGACATCGATCCCCAACAACCGCAGGGGGAGACCGGACCGAAAGACAATGGCCGCCGCCTCCGGGTCGTAGCCGGTGTTGAAGCGCAGGGTCTCCCGCCACACAGGGTCGGGGATGTCCGGGGTATGCCACTCGATCTTGCGCCGGGCCAGGCTGGGGGGCAGGGTGCAACTGGCCATGTGAACGACCTCTTTGATCAACCCAACGACCTCCGGCGCGGCCTGCAAAGCCAGGGCCAAATTGGTCAGAGATCCCAAGGCGATGAACGTGATCTGGCCCGGATGCTGTCGAGCCAGATCGATGATAAGCTGATGCGCCGGGCGATCATCCGCCGTGAGGGTGTGGGCTGGCGACGGGGGCATCCCATCCCAGAAGCGGGCCTCTGGACCGGCCGTCTTGGCTTCCAGATAGCGCAGATGGGCTTCCCGATCCCGGCCCAGGGGGGCGGTGGGACCGGTGGCCACGGGGATCTCCCCCCGCCCGGCCAAGGCCAGCATGGCCAGGGTGTTGGCCGTGGACTGCTCCGCCCGACAGTTGCCGGCGCAGGTGGTGCAGGCCAACAGATCAAGCTCCGGGGAGGCCAGGGCCAGGGCCAGGGCCATGCCGTCGTCCGTATCCTGGGCGGGGAGGGTGAAGGCATTGTCCAAATCGATGATCACTTTTGTGGGCATGGATGCTCCTGGGATTGAACCGACCACGGGCTTCGACGTGAGCTCAGCCGAACGGGCTGAAGCGCCCCGGCGGATAACGCTCGTTTCGTAACTACCAAGCACCTCTCAGCCCCCAGGTGGGGAGGAGCCGAGCCGCAATGGAGTGGTCGACTTGGCCGATTTGCTTTGACGCCGACACCGATTTTAGTCTACTATAAACCATCCCAATCACCTTTGAAAGACTGACCGGAGCCACCCATGCCCACCACACCCGCCCGCATCACCATCCTCGCCCACGGCACCCGGGGAGACGCCCAGCCGGGCATCGCCCTGGGCAAGGGTCTGGCCGCCAGGGGTCACACCGTCACCGTCCTGGCCAGCGCCGGGTTCGAGACGTGGATCCGCGGCCACGGTCTCCACGCCGCCCCCTCCTCTGTGGATGTGCAGGCCCTCATGGCCACGGACGCCGGGCAAGAATGGTCCGAGCGGGGCAACAACCCCCTGGCCCAACTGCGGGTCATGCGCCACCTTCTGGACCAATTTGGCCTGGACATGGCCAACGACTGCCTACGCCGCCTGCCAGGGCGCGGACCTGATCATCTCCCAGTTCACCACCATGATCTATGGCACCTCCATCGCCGAAAAGCTGGGCACGCCCCACATGGTCCAGCTTTTGCAGCCCCCCGTGGTCGCCACCCGCTACGGCGGGGCCATGATGAACGCACCCCTGCCCACCCGCAAAAGCTGGATCAACTATCTCTTTGGCAAAGTCGTCATCCAGCCCGCCGGGTGGTGGATCTACGGCAACAGCGCCAGCCGTTTCCGCCAGATCACCCTCGGTCTGCCCCCCCAAACCCGATTCGAGAGCGAGGCCCAGCTTCTCCGCGTCCCCTTCATCCTCTGCTACAGCCCCCACGTCGTGCCCCCGGCCCCGGATTGGCCGAACAATGTGCAGACCACGGGCTATCTTTTTTTGGATGAAAAAGGGGAGCAGGCCTGGCAACCACCGGATCGGCTTCTAAGCTTTCTTCAGGCGGGGAAGGAACAGGGGGGCGTCGACAATCTCCATTGGTTTTGGCAGCATGACCGGGGAGGCCGGAAAGCGCATGTCACAGCTTGTCGTGGACGCGGTGCAACGCAGCGGCGTGCAGGCCGTCCTGCTCTCCGGCTGGGCCGGCCTGGGGGACGCAGACCTGCCCGACACCATCCTGCGCCTGGACGCCGCGCCCCACGGCTGGCTCTTCCCCCGCATGGACGCCGTGGTCCATCACGGCGGCGCGGGGACCACCGCCGCCGCCCTGCGGGCCGGGACGCCCCCCATCATCGTCCCCCACATGGCGGATCAGCCCTTTTGGGGCGGTCGGGTCCACGCCTTGGGCGTCGGCCCCAAGCCCATCCTCCGGCCCAAACTCACCGCGGACCGACTGGCCCACGCCATCCGCCAGGCCGTCACCGACCCGCAAATGGCCGAGCGGGCCAAGCACCTCTCCGCCCAAATCCAGGCCGAAGATGGGCTGGGCAACGCCATCGCCGCGGTGGAAGACGTGTTTGGCCAGCGCTGACGCAAGTGATAGAATGTGGGCGCGCCACGAACCCTAAGCCAGTCGAGTCGATTGGAGAAACCCATGACTGAGCATCCCATTCTGCGAGTTTTCTTCTTTGCACTCTTACTGGTTGCCCTGATCATCTCCGGCTTTTATCGTCGGCGGGCCAGGGCGCGCAGTGGCACCATCGCCCGTCGCCAGGAGGGGGGGCTGGCTGTGTTGGGACGGTTGCTATGGTGCTGCCCCTGCTTGCCTCATTATTGCTCTACCCATTCGCCCCGCAAACCATGGCTTGGGCCAGCCTGGACGTGCCAGATTGGGTGCGTGGGCTTGGCGTCCTCCTGGGCCTGCTGGTCGTGCCGATGATCGTGTGGGTTTTTCGCAGTATCTGGGGCCAATATCTCGGAGACCGTCCTCACCAAGGCGGACCACCACCTGGTTACCCACGGTCCCTATCGTTGGGTGCGTCACCCGCTCTACACCGCTGGCCTCCTCTTGATTTTCAGCCTGGCCTTGGTGGCGGGGAGTTGGTTCTTGGCGGCGCTCTCTTTGGTCGGTCTGGTGGTCTTTCGCCTAGTCGTGATCCCCGCCGAAGAACGCAACCTAACCACGAAATTTGGCTCAGCCTACACCGATTATCAAGCCCGCAGCGGAGCCCTCTTTCCCAAAATCTGATCCTGCCGCACGTCCCTACTCCCCCGGCAAATAGTTCTCGATCCGCTTGCGCAGGGCCAGGGTGGCGGCCTCTACCCGGTTGCCCACGTTGAGCTTGGTCATGA
>CAVPIK010000034.1:0-141349 GCA_963704975.1 uncultured Chloroflexia bacterium
CCCGGTGGGCGTCTACGTCCCCGGCGGCCCGGCTCCCCTGCCCAGCATGCTGATCATGACCGCGGTCCCGGCTAGTGTGGCGGGCGTGCCCTTCGTCTCGGTCATCTCCCCGCCCCAGCGGGACACGGGCCTGCCCCATCCCACCATTTTGGTGGCCGCGGACATCGTGGGCGTGGACGCGGTCTACGTGGCCGGGGGCGCCCAGGCCATCGCCGCCCTGGCCTACGGCACCCAGTCCATCCCCGCCGTGGACAAGGTCGGCGGCCCCGGCGGGCTGTACATCGTCCTGGCCAAGCGCCAGGTCTTCGGCATGGTGGGCATCGACGGCCTGCCCGGCCCCACGGAGACGATGGTGATCGCCGACGACTCCGCTGACCCTGAGCTGGCCGCCGCCGACCTCTTGGCCCAGGCCGAGCACGACGTTCTCGCCAGTGCGATCCTGCTGACGCCGAGCAGACCTTGGCCGAAAGGTCCAGGCGGCTGTGGGACGCCAGTTGGAAGAACTGGACCGGGCAGAGATCGCGGCGGCCTCTCTGGCCAACGCCGGGGGCATCGTCATCACCGACGGGCTGGCCCAGGCCGTCGAGTTGGCCAACGCCTATGGCGCCGGAGCATCTCTGCCTGTTGGTGGCCGATCCGTGGCAGTAGGTGGGCGCGGTGCAAAACGCCGGGGGCATCTTCCTGGGCGAGCGCAGCTTCGAGGTCCTGGGCGACTACGTGGCCGGTCCCAGCCACGTCATGCCCACCGGGCGGCACCGCCCGCTTCGCCAGCCCGGTCAACGTCAGCGACTTCGTCAAACTCATCAGCCTCATCGGCCTCAACGAGACCGCCCTCCAGTCCATCGGCCCCGCCGCCCACACCCTGGCCCAGGCCGAGGGGTTGACGGCCCATGCGGCGGCGGTGGCGCGTAGATTGAAGGGGAGTAGATTGAGAGATTGGTAGATTGGGAGATTGGTTGTGGGACCCACGAATTCGCAATCACCCAATCTACCAATCAACCAATCCACAAATCCAATCCAAAATCAAAACCATGCACCCATCCCACCTCCTCATCCCCCCCATCGCCCATTTGGAAGAATACACGCCGATCCAGCCCTTCGAGGTGTTGAGCGCGCGGCTGGGCATCCCCGCCGGCCCAGATCGTGAAGCTGGACGCCAACGAGAACCCCTACGGCCCCATCCCCGCGGTGCGGGAGGCGTTGGCCGAGTATCGCGTACTATCACATCTACCCGGACCCGCAACAGAGCGAACTGCGGGCAGCCCTGAGCGACTTTGTGGGCGTGCCCGCGGCCCACATCCTGCCCGGCCACGGCGCGGACGAGTTGCTCGACTACCTGGGCCGCCTCTTCCTGGCCCCCGGCGACGCCATCCTCAACACCCCGCCCACCTTCGGCATGTACAGCTTCGACGCCAAGCTCCAAGGCGCGGAGGTGATCGACGTCTGGCGGCGGGCCGACTACTCGGTGGATGTGCGACGCGCATCGACATTCAACAATTCTCAATTCTCAAATTCTCAATTAAACTGTTATTCCTCACCTCGCCCAACAACCCGTCGGGCAACCTGCTCTCCGACGACGACCTGCGCCAACTGCTGGCCCTGCCGGTGATGGTGGTGCTGGACGAGGCCTACATCGAGTTCGCCGACGCGCCCAGCCGGGCGTCCTGGGTGCTGGAACACGACAATCTGGTCGTCCTGCGCACCTTCAGCAAGGCCGCGGGCATCGCCGGGCTGCGCCTGGGCTATGGCATCTTCCCGTTGTGGCTGTTGGAGAAGCTGTGGACCTTCAAGCAGCCCTACAACGTCAACGTGGCCGCGTCCGTGGCCGGGCTGGCCAGCCTGCGCCATGTGGAGCAGATCTACGACGTGGTGGAAAAGCTCAAGACCGAGCGGGACCGCCTCTTCGCCGCCTTGCAGACCATCCCCTACCTGCGCCCCGTCCCATCCCAGGCCAACTTCATCCTCTGCCGGGTGGAAGGCCGCCGGGCCGCCGACCTGAAGCAGGCCTTGGAGGCGCGGGGCATCCTCGTCCGCCACTACGACAAGCCGGGGCTGGACAACTGCATCCGCGTGTCCGTGGGGCGACCGGATCAGACGGATCGGCTGATGGCCGCGTTGCGGGCGGTTTGACGCCGGGTGGGTTTGGTCGTACCATGAGGAGCCTTGCAAGGCAGTGATCGATTGTCTACTGGGGAGGGCAATTGATGCCGTGTGGAATTTGAACGCATGACGTCGCGCAGGTTCGGACGTAGACCATGGAATGACCAGTTTCAACGCGTCGTCAATGTGACAAGCGTGGCCGCAAGAGGCGGGTCAACCGGTTACTTGAGACGGTGGGAATCTGCTCTATGCGAGGAACCAAACCTTTTGGTTGGCACGAGACTTAGCGATGCGATCGGTTGCGATGCACAACTCAACGGCTGATGGGATCCGTGGGGACAATTGATGTCGAGCTAAGACCGAAGGGATACAGTTTACCCGCAGCAGTTAGCCGAAATGGGAGTGTATGACGATGCCGTGCTCAACTGCAAAATCTGCGGCAGCGAACAAAGCTGGTGACTTACCCGCCTGTGCAGCAATGCTTGCCGCAAATGTCGAGCCGGTCACTCAAGAAGATGTTGCTCGTTGGCTGAGCACGACTGGATCGGACGTCGGAGCAATATCTGCCGTGAGGGAGCAACAGGATTGGGCTTCATGGGCGGTTCCTGGGAGACGCAATGCGTCGGTTGACGAGGTGTGCCCAGAATTCGATGATTTGTGCGCACGGCGATCTTGGATACTGGCGATTTGATACGCCCCATGCGGTCATCTTCATGGAATCCGACAGCGCCATTGGCGAGAATCTCAGACCGCCGTGGGAATGGTTCGATAGCCGTCTCTGTGGATGAACTTACTGCTGAGATCCCATTTTGACTATGCCAACAGCAGCAATTCAAGCCAGATCGGAAGGAACCCACACCCCATGCCCCGTGAAGCCCAGATCGACCGCACCACCAAAGAAACCCAGATCTCCGCCCGCATCAACCTGGACGGCCAGGGCCGGGCCGATGTGGACACCGGCATCGGCTTCCTGGACCACATGCTCGTCCTCCTGGCCGGCCACGGACTCTTCGACATCACCGTGAAATGCACCGGGGATCTGCACATCGACGACCACCACACCGCCGAGGACACCTTCATCTGCCTGGGCCGGGCGGTGGACCAGGCCCTGGGCGACCGCCGGGGCATCGTGCGCACGGCCCACAGCTATGTGCCCATGGACGAAGCCCTGGCTCGCGTCGTCATCGACCTGGGCGGACGGCCCTATTGCGTCTTCGACGCCGATTTCGTCACCCCGAAAGTGGGCGGTCTGGCCACGGACCTGATCTTCCACCTCTTCGAGACCTTCGCCATCCACGCCCGCATGAACCTGCACGCCCACGTCCTCTATGGCCGCAACGACCACCACAAGGCCGAGGCCCTCTTCAAAGCCCTGGCCCGCGCCCTGGACGCCGCCACCCGACTCGATCCCCGCCGGGCCGACGTCCCCAGCACCAAGGGCACCATGATCGCATGACCACTCTCCATCCCCACCCTGGCCGACATCGAGGCCACCCGCGCCCGCATCGCCCCCTACATCGTCGAGACCCCGGTCTGGCCCTGGCAGGGTCGGGCGCTTCAGGCCGTCATCGGCCCGGAAACGTCCGTCTTCCTCAAGCTGGAACTCTTCCAACACACGGGCACCTTCAAGGCCCGTGGCGCCCTCTCCACCATGATGGATCTGGATCAGGCCGCCCTGGGCCGGGGCGTCACCGCGGTCAGCGCCGGCAACCATGCCATCGCCGTGGCCTACGCCGCGGCCATTTTGGGCACATCGGCCAAGGTGGTCATGCCCCGCAACGCCAACCCCGGCCGGGTCGCCAAGTGCCGATCCTACGGCGCGGAGGTCGTGCTGGTCGACAACGTGCATCAGGCGTTTGAGGAAGCCAATCGTATCGAAACTGAAGAGGGTAGGGCTTTTGTTCATCCTTTTGAGGGGGAAGGGGTGGCCAGAGGCACGGCCACCGTTGGATTGGAATGGTGTCGTCAGACGCCGCACATGGACGCCGTGATCGTGCCCATCGGCGGCGGCGGCCTGCTCGCCGGGATCGCCACGGCGGTCAAGCTCTTGCAGCCCGACTGCATGGTCTTCGGCGTGGAACCGACCGGCGCGGACACCATGCACCGCAGCTTCGCCGCCGGATCACCCCAATCCATCGACAAAGTGCGCACCATGGCCGACAGCCTGGGCGCGCCCTATGCCCTGCCCTACAGCTACGAACTCTGCCGCCGCCATGTGGACGAACTGGTCCGCATCGACGACGACCAGATGCGCCAAGCCATGAAATTGCTCTACGACGACCTCAAACTGGTCGTGGAACCCGCCGGGGCCGCGGCCACCGCCGCCCTCTGCGGACCCCTGCGGGAACGACTCCACGGCAAGCGGGTCGGCGTGATCGTCTGCGGATCGAACATCGATCTGGCCGGATATTTTGACATAATGAACGGTAGGACGTGAAACGTGAAGACGTGATGAGGGAGAATCGACACATCACGTCTTCACGTTTCACGCCTCACGCCTCACCCTTCACGGAGAAACCACATGACAACCCAATCCATCGATCTGCGTTCCGACACCGTAACCAAACCCACCCCGGCCATGCTGGAAGCCATGATGACCGCGCCCGTGGGCGACGACGTCTACGGCGAAGACCCCACCGTCACCCGCCTGGAAGCCATCGTGGCCGAGATGACGGGCAAAGAGGCCGCCGTCTTCGTGCCCAGCGGCACAATGGGCAACCTGATCTCCGTCCTCGCCCACTGCGGCCGGGGCGACGAGATGATCCTGGGCGATCAGGCCCACATCCACATCTACGAGCAGGGGGGCAGCGCGGCCCTGGGCGGCGTGCATTCCCGCACAGCCGCCAACCGGCCCGACGGCACCCTGGACCTGGCCCAAGTCGAGGCCATGATCCGGGGCGACAACGAGCATTTCCCCATCTCCCGGCTGATCTGTTTGGAGAACACCCACAACCGCTGCGGCGGCGCGGTCCTGCCCGTGGACTACATGGACGCGGCCGGTGATCTGGCCCACTGCCACGGTCTGCAACTCCACGTGGATGGGGCCCGGCTGTGGAATGCCGCGGTCTATCTCGGCGTCTCACCGGCCCGGCTGTTGCAGGAGGCGGACAGCGCCAGTCTCTGTTTGAGCAAGGGGTTGGCCGCGCCCGTGGGGTCCGTCGTGGTGGGCAGCGGGGCCTTCATTCGCAAGGTGCGGCGCAATCGCAAAGCAGTCGGCGGCGGCATGCGCCAGGCCGGGGTGATCGCGGCCGCGGGCATCGTGGCCGTCACCGAAATGGTGGAGCGCTTGGCCGACGACCACGCCAACGCCCAAACCCTGGCCCAAGGGCTGGCCGCGATGGACGGCATTTCCATCGACCCGGCCACGGTCCAAACCGACATCGTCATCTTCGCCCTGGACCGGACCGACATGACCCCGGCCCAACTGGCCGCCGGGCTGGCGGATCAGGGCGTGCTGCTCAACCCCGTCGGCGGCAACCGTCTGCGGGCCGTCACCCACTACCACGTCACCCCCGCGGACATCGACCGCACCCTGGCCGCCTTCCGCACCGTCCTCGCCGGGGATGGCACCGCCACGGGCAAAGTCACGGTTTATGGGTAAAAAAATAGGCCACGGATTTGACGGATGAGACGGATTTTACGGATCTTTTTGATCCGTTTTTAATCCGTTCTATCCGTCAAATCCGTGGCCTATTTTTTAAGCCTATCTATTTTCCTACCGCCACGAAGTCGATCTCCAACAGCACATCCTCGCTCACATTGGCCACGCTGGGCACGCTGGGGATGGACAGATCGAACGTCCCCTGCTGCACAGTCACACTGCCGGACCCCTGAATCTCGCTCTCGGAGACGGGCGTCACGGTCATCTCCAACGTCACCGAACTCGTGACATCCCGGATGGTCAGATCCCCCACCAATTGGAAACTGAAGGGCTGGCCCACGGCGATCTCGGCGGGCAGATTCTCCACACCGGTGGGGGTGAAGGTGAGGGTCGGGTACTGGCTGGTCTGCAAAACGAAGCGGTTGATGGCCCCATTGCGCCGGTCGTTGTCGGTGACAAAGGCGTTGGCAGCCACCGTAATGGGCGAGAAGTCGATCTCCGCGTAGTTGCCCAGATTCACAGTCATTTCACCGGCAACCTGGCTGTTGATGCCTTCCACGCGCTTGGGCTGGCCCAGCAGTTCTTCGTCAATATAGAAGCGGACCTGAGAGCGGGCCGCGTCCATCACAAAAGTGCGCCGGCTGTCCGTCCTTTCTGGGCTGGCCACCGTCTCAGTTTCCGTGCTTGCTTCTGCTGTTTCTACAGCTACTGCCTCGGCTGCTGTTTCCGTTTCTGCTTGGGGAGGTGTCGTAGGCGCAGGCGCAGCGACAATGGTCGTCGGCTCTGGTGTTGCGACCTCGGTTGTGGCGGCTGGCGATGATCCGCAACCGGCCAGGCTGACGACCAGCAGGCCTAGGGTCAACACCAAAAATAGGGGGAATCGAGTCTTGCGGATGGTAAGCATCATGGGATATTCCTTCTGCTATTGGTTGAAAGGTTGATGGCCTTACTGATATGCCGAACCTGGCGGGATACACTGTTTTATTGTTGCTCCCAGGTCGGCACTGCCACTGGTTGGCCCAGGTGGACTGGGTGCAATGCCGCCCATCATAGCAAATTTAACTGTTTTCTTGGGTAAGATTGGCTTCATTTCTTGCCCACGGATTCCCCTCAATCTGCATAGGAGAGACCCATGCAACGTATCATGTTCAGCGTGTTGGACACCGCCGTCCAGGGGCAGAATTTGATCCCCGGCACACTTGCCGACCAACTGCCCCCAGATCAGCCAACCTTTTTGGTCTTTCTGCGCCATTTTGGCTGAATTTTTTGCCGCCAGCTTGTCGATCGACTGCGTACGGCCACCCTGGAGCAACCGGGCTTTCCCCCTGTTTTGCTTGTCCACCAGGGCACGGTGACCGAAGGTGCAGACTTCTTTCAAGAGCGGTGGCCGGGGGCTCGTGCAGTCTCCGATCCGGAGCACTTTTTCTATGCAGCCTTTGGGGTCCCCCAAGGCGGACTTGCCGAAATGTTCGGGCTGGGTGCCTTGCGCAGTGGGGTGATGGCCTTGAGCCAGGGCCATCGCCAGGGCAAATCCATGGGCGATGTGTGGACCATGCCCGGCTTCTTTCTGGTTCAGACCAAGTTGATCTTGTGGCGCTATGAGACCGAGAGTGCCGGGGATCATCCAGACCTGTCCCAGATCGCTTCTCTGGCTGCTCAATTGGCTCTTCCTTGATCGATATGGAGCTCAGAAACCCGCCGGTCGTTGCCGTCAAAGTGAAGGGATTTGGCTTTTCAAATCCCGCATGATTTGACATTCCAAGCCGCCGATGGTATTCTTTGTCAGGTCAGTTGTGGTGCTCCTCACGAGTGCAAGCACATGAGGAGGCGTGGTGTAGCGGTTAGCATATTGGCCTGTCAAGCCAAAGGTCGCGGGTTCAAATCCCGTCGTCTCCGCCACCAATTGATAGAAAAACCCCGCCAATCGGCGGGGTTTTTCGCGTCCAAAAAAACAACCATTTTGCCCATTTTTGCCTATAGACCAAATGTTCTTTTCGTGATACAATGGGGAGGCAATTCAGGGGTGATGGCATCACTGAATCGGCGCGTTGTTACTGGATGAGCGGCAGTTCTACCAAAGGAGAAGATCAGATGAAAGTAGTCACCGCATACCCGGATGGCCTGTTCAATTGGGTGGATCTCACCACCACGGATCAGGCGGGGGCCAAGGCGTTTTACAGCGGACTCTTCGGCTGGGAGGCCGAGGACATGCCCACGCCCATGGGACCCGTGTATACCATGTTCAAAATTGAGGGCAAAAACGTGGCCGGCGGGGGATCCCTGCCGCCGGACATGGCGGCCCAAGGCATCCCGCCCTATTGGATGTCCTATGTGAAGCACAGCGATGTGGACAGCGTGGTGGCGAAGGTGGTGGCAGCCGGCGGCACCGTGCCCATGCCGGCCATGGATGTGATGGAAGAGGGACGCATGGCCCTGATCCAGGATCCCACCGGGGCCATGGTCGGCGTCTGGCAGCCCCAAAATCATATCGGCGCCCAGTTGGTCAACATGGACAACACCTTGGTCTGGAACGAACTAGAGACCCGGGATGCTAAGACCGCCGCGGCCTTTTATGGTACCGTCTTTGGGTGGACCCACAGCCAGGATGACTCGGGATACTATGTCTTTGCCAACGATGGCAGAGTCCAGGCCGGCATGATGGAAATGGACGACTCCTGGGGGGAGATGCCGCCAAGTTGGTCGGCCTATTTCAAGGTGGCGGACATTCAGGCCACCGTGGCCAAGGCCCAGGAATTAGGTGGGAAGATCCTTTTACCCTTTACCAAGGCTGGTGAAATGGGCACCTTCGCCGTCATCCAAGACCCCCAAGGTGCCGTCTTCACCGCCATGCAGTTCGACGGCCCGGTGGACGCACCTCCCGGATTCTAGAAGAGAAGTAGGGGAGAGGGGGAGAAGAGGAGACAAGGAGAGGGGGAGATCAGCCTGATCTCCCCCTCTCCTTGTCTCCTCTTCTCCCTGTCTTTTTGCCTTTTACTCGGCCAGGATCTTCTCCAGCGCCTCGTCGTCGGGCGCGCCCATGATGTTGTAGCCGCCGTCCACGTAGACCACCTCGCCGGTGACGCCGGAGGCCCAGTGACTGAGCAGGTAGCGGGCGGCGTTCCCCACATCTTCCTGGGTGACGTTGCCAAGAGGGGCCACGGCCCCCACATATTTCAGGCTCTTGCGGAAGCCGCTGACCCCGGACGCGGCCAGGGTCTTGATGGGGCCAGCGCTGATGGCGTTGACCCGAATGCCATCCTTGCCCAGATCCCAGGCCAGGTAGCGCACGGATGCTTCCAGGGCCGCCTTGGCCACGCCCATGACATTGTAGTTGGGGGTCACCTTCTCCGCCCCAAAATAGGTCAGGGCGACCATTGCTCCGCCGTCGGGCATGAGATCCTTGGCCCGGGCGGCCAGGGCCACCAGGCTATAGCAGCTAATGTCCAGAGCCACCCGGAAGCCGTTGCGGGTGGTGTCGACAAAGCGACCGCCCAACTCTTCCTTGGGCGCATAGGCCACACAATGGACCAGAAAGTCGATCGTGCCGAAGTGATCCTTGGCCTTGGCAAAGACGGCGTCAATGGCCGCATCATCGGTCACGTCGCACTCTTCCACAAAGCTGCTGCCCACGCTTGCGGCCAGAGGTTTCACCCGTTTTTCCAGAATTTCCCCGGCATAGCTGAATCCCAACTCGGCACCTTCCTCATGCAACGCTTCCGCAATGCCCCAGGCGATGGAATTTTTATTGGCTACCCCAAAAATCAGACCTCTTTTACCCTCAAACAGACCCATACGATTGCTCCTTGTGCAATAAATCAAAAATGGAATCAGACCGTGGGCCATTGTATCACGAATTGAGCCGCAACTAAAACCCACTTTTGATCCTGCCTTATTTCAAGGGTTCATTCTTCACCCCAATTAGCCCCTTTTTTCTTGTAACACTCATTGATGAGATCGGACTGCCGGGTCGAGGCCTGCATGCGCCAAGAGAAGTAAGAAACACGTAAGTCAAAACAAGAAAATAGTGGGCTTTTTACCAAATTCGTGGATTTTGGTACTTGCCAAAGTGCAAAACCTGTGTTACTATTTTCAATAGAGTGTTGTCTATCGCGTTGTGGTTGGAAGCCACTGTCGGGGGAAGCGTGATAGCAACACTCTTTTTTTGCGCCTTTTTTTAAGGGTGTGGTCAAAATGAGTTGGACCGCGGAGTTTGCGTCCCTTGACGCAGACCCGTCCAGGGGGTGCGAACTCCTCCAACTCATTTTGACCACACCCTTTTTGGTTAGAATTACTTAGCTTTCTCTATGTTTGCAATTTGCCAAAGGTAGAAGCGTATGATATACTCTGCAAAGAGTGTTGTCTATCGCGTTGTGGTTGGAAGCCACTGTCGGGGGAAGCGTGATAGCAACACTCTTTTTTTGCGCCTTTTTTTAGCCACTATTCAAGTGGCGGTCGTATAACGGTCATGTGGCAGTTAAATAGTGAAAAACAAAACGCCCTGGGAGAGGTCCTCTCCCAGGGCGTTTTTTCGTGTTTGGGGGATAGAGATGCAAAATTTAGCGCCTCTACGGGTGAGCGATGTTATCCCACAATGCGCAGGAATTTGCGCTTGCCTACCTGCAATATCTGCTCGCCCCCGGTGGGGGTGACCGTTGCGCCCGTGTCTTCGATGACATCTTCGTTCAATCGCACGGCCCCTTGCTGCACCATGCGCCGAGCCTCGCTTTTGGATTTGACCAGCTTGCTCTCGGCCATCACGTCCAGCAGCAGGATGGGGGCAGCCAGGGTGAAGGTGGGGGCATCGCTGGGGGCAGCGCCTTCGAACATGGCTTTGGCATCTTGGGCGGCCTGATCCGCGGCAGCGTCGCCGTGGAAGATGCTGACGATCTCCCAGGCCAGGGTTTGCTTCAGCTTGCGGGCGGGGAGGGCCCCGGCGGCCAGATCGGCCATCAGCTCGTCGATTCGCTCTGGACTCCAGCGGGTGACCAGATCGGCGTAGTTGCGGATGGTTTCATCGGGCAGGTTGAGCACCTTGGTGTAGATCACCCCCGGCGATTCGTTGATGCCGATGTAGTTGCCCGTGGACTTGCTCATGCGCAGCACGCCGTCGGTCCCCACCAAGATGGGGAAGGTGAGGACGGTCTGGGGACGCATGCCCTTGGCGTCCATCAACTTGCGCCCAGCCATCAGGTTGAAAAGCTGGTCCGTGCCGCCGATCTGGACATCCGTCTTCAGCACCACGGCGTCGAAGCCTTGCATGAGGGCGTAGAAAAACTCGTGCAGCCAGATGGCGTCGCCCTTCTCGAAGCGTTTGCTGAAGTTGTCCCGCACCAGAAATTGTTGCACGGTGAAGTTGCTGGCAATTTCGATCACATCGGTGAAGGTGAGGGTCGAGAGCCATTTGTGGTTGTAATCGACAATCGTCTTGGCCGGGTCCAACACTTTCCAGGCCTGATCGGTGAAGCGTCTTGGCCTTTTCCAGCGCCTCGTCCAGGCTCTGCTGGGCGCGGGCGCTGGTCTTGTCGCTGGGGTCGCCGATGGTGCCGGTGAAGGTGCCGATCAGGAAGATCACCGTGTGGCCCAGCTCTTGGAACTGGCGCAGTTTGCGGATGGGGACCGTGTGGCCCAGGTGCAGATCCGTGGCCGTGGGGTCAAAGCCGCAGTAGACGCGCAGGGGGACGCCCGTGCGTTCGCATTCTTCCAGCCGCAGGCGCAGCTCTTTTTGCATGTTCTCCGTGGTCTGCTCGTCGCCAAAATCTACGCCGCGCATGAGGACGGCCATTTGGTGGTCTACGGGTGGGAAGGCAGAAGGGGTGGTCATGGTTGGGTTCCGTTTCTTTTGGGATCAGGGTTCAGAATTGTTGGCAATAAAAAAACGCGGGCGGTGCGCCACGCGTTTCGGACAAAGGGATGGACGGGCAAATCGATCTAACGGTTTGGCCCGGACACGGCGCGCACAAGCGGGAAGGGGCGTCTCGCGCCCCCCAGATACAAGTAGGGGTTCCCGTGGGTGAGTGTGCGGTGCGGTGTGTTCATGGGCGATATAATAGCATTTTCGTGGACAGTGGTCAAAATTTCGACATAACCGCAGAGAGGGCGAGAGATCTCGTTCCCACGCTCCGCGTGGGAATGAAAATCGGCGCTCTGCGCCACGGGACGCAGAGCGTCCGAGGGCGTTCCCACGCGGAGCGTGGGAACGAGGATGGCGAGGATTGCACTGCCCCGACCATGTGTTACAATAGCTTTATGGCGAAATTTACTCGACGACAAGGGCGGGCAGCCCAACAACCGGATGATCCCTATCGACTCTCTTCCGGGGGGCGGGGGGCGGGACGGGCGGCGAACCAGGCAGCTTTGCCTGGTCTTTTGGCGCGGAGACGGAGAGCGGGGCGGTGATCGAGCACGAACCCCGGGGTGACGGCTTGCGCGCCCGATTTGGGGGCGGCGATGGCCGCGTCTCGATCCGCCGGGGTGAGCCGGGATCTGGATGCGGCCTTGGAGCGCTGGTGGGCGCGTGGGGAGTTGCTGCCCCAGCCTTTGCTGCGGGATGGTCTGCTGGTGTTGGAGGCGGGTCAGCCCTTGAGCGAGAGCCAGCACACGCTGATTTTGCGCTCGGCTTTGGCCTATGGCCGGGGCATGTTGACCGCCTTGGCCCACCAAACCGACCCAGAGCGCACGGCAGAGGTGATCAAAGAGGCGCTGTTGGATCCCCGACCCCGCTCGGCTGGCGGCTCCTTGCCCGTGGCGGATGTGCGGCGGCTGCGCCAGGAAGATGCCAGCGGCGCGGCGTGGGGGACCTATTTGCTCCAAGCCCTGCGCATGGAGAGCAGCCTGCCCCTGGAACCCCGGCGCAGTCGGGCGGCCCAGCTTCTTGCCCAGCTCCAGGCCCAACCTGGGACGGTGGTTCAGGCGGTTTCTTTTTCGACGCAGGAGAACCTGGGGGGGATGGGTGTGGCTCTGGCCCCCCCTTGGGTCAAGTGATCCGATCCCCAAAACGAGGGCACTCCGGGCTGTGGACGGGTCTCTTCTTTCTCCTAGCCGTAGGGCTGATCAGCGCGGCCGCATTGCTGCTGTGGCAGGATCGGGCAGCGGGAGCCGGGGTGGACCAAATTGTGATTCCGGCGGGGACCTATCCCATCAGCGACCCGTCCCGGCCTGGGGAGATCCGCATGGTGCAGGTGCAAGCCTTTCGGCTGGACCGCACAGAGGTGACCAACGCGGCGTATCGGGCCTGTTACGAGGCGGGGGTGTGCGGCTGGCCGGGGGAGAGCAGCGTGGGCGGCGGCACCAACCCGATTTTGGAGCCGGGCAAGCGCGACTTTCCCGTGAGCGGGGTGAGTTGGGGAGCGGCGAACCGCTATTGCACGTGGATTGACCAGCGTCTGCCCTTGGAGGAGGAGTGGGAGATCGGCGCGGCTGTGGCCCCGACGTCTATGCGTCGCTTTTTATACCCTTGGGGCGATTTTTTCCAGGCCCGGGTGGTGATGGGGGGCGTGGGGCTGACCGGTCCTGGCCCGGTGGGCAATTTCTCGCCGGGCGGGGATAGCCGCTTTGGGGCGGCGGACATGGCGGGCAATGTGGCCGAATGGACGGCCACGCTCTTGGAGCCGGGCATCTTTGTGGTGCGGGGCGGATCCTATCGGGACAATGCCTTGGGCCTGCGCACGGACAGTTGGCAAGCCGTCCCCGCGGAAACATCCGAACCGTGGCTGGGGTTCCGCTGCGCCACGACAGGACAATAGAAATGCACAATGGACAATGGACAATGCACAATGGCGGGTGGACGGCGCGCACACAATTGTGCATTGTGCATTGTGCATTGTGCATTGTTTTTATTACAGCTTTATTAACCCCAGAACTCGTGTTCGCGGCCTCGGAGCCGTGCAGCCCGCCCAATGTGATCCCGGCGTCCGTGTGTGATATGGACTCGTTTTACGGCGATCCGCCCCGGCAGATTCCCCAGGGGTGGACGCCTTTTGTGTTGAGCGGGGATCTGACCTTTATGCAGGATGTGGACACCCTTTGGGGCGCGCCCAGCCTGCGCATGTGGAGCAACGGCGGCACCTTCAAGGCGGGGATCTTCACCCAGGTGCAGGTGACGCCGGGCGCGGGCTATCGGGCCAGCGTGGCCTGGGCCGCGCCCAACGAGCCGGACGCCTTTGGCCGTCAACTGGGCATTGACCCCACCGGCGGCACGGACCCCAACGGCGGAACCGTGGTGTGGGGGGCGACCCATTGGGGACCGGGCCGGCTGCTCAACTATCCGCCGGGCAAGGGGCCCAACATCGACCTGACCGTGCGGGCACAGAGCGAGGTGATCACGGTCTTCTTTGTGACGGATCACAACCGCAGCACCGGGGACAACGTGATCTTTGTGGATGCCATCGCCCTCTACCCGGACGAGAGCGCCCCGGCCGCTGGCTCCGCCCACGGAGATCCCTGCCCCTGTGGTGGCTGCTGCTGTGGCGCCGATTGTGCAACCCACGGCCACGCCCTTGCCGCCCACCCTCACCCCCATCCCCACAGACACGCCCACGGTGACCCCGTCCCCCACGGCCACGGAGACCCCGACGCCCGTTGCCGACCGCCCACGCCCACGGTCACCCCGCGCTGGACGCCTCTTGCCCACCATCACCCCGGTGACCGGGATGGGTTTGTTGGATTTGGACGATCTGGCCGGTCAACGTCCTGGGTTGATGTGGGGGATCGGTCTGTTGGGCCTGGCCGGGGCGGGGATCTTTGGCGGATCATTGTGGCGGATACGCCGGACAAAATAGAACACGGATTTGACGGATGCCACGGATTTTGACGGATCAAAAAAGATCCGTTTTGATCCGTCCGATCTGTCAAATCCGTGTTCTATTTCTTTTCTTTTCCTCATCGTTCCTCACATCGGAGACCCCAGCCATGAACATTCAGCCCCTCACCCTCCCCGCCTTTTTTCGTCTCGGCCATGCCCAGGATTTTGACGCCCGCACGGGCTGCACGGTGATCCTCTGCCCGGAGGGCGCGGTGGCCGGGGTGGATCAGCGGGGCGGTGCGCCGGGCACCCGGGAGACGGATCTGCTGCGGCCCATGCACTTGGTGACCCATGTCCACGGCCTGCTGCTCTCCGGCGGCTCGGCCTTTGGCCTGGACGCGGCCACGGGGGTCATGCGCTATTTGGAGGAGCAGGGGGCGGGCTTCGAGACCGGCGTGGGCCGGGTGCCCATCGTCCCCGCCGCGGTGCTCTTTGACCTGGCCGTGGGTCGGGCGGATGTGCGCCCGGACGCCGCAATGGGCTATGCGGCCTGCGTGATGGCCCAAAGCGGACCCGTGGCCGAGGGCCGGGTGGGCGCGGGGACCGGGGCCACCGTGGGCAAAATTTTGGGCATGGGGCAGGCCATGCCCGGCGGGCTGGGTGCGGCCATGTTGCGTTTGGGGGATGAGGATGAAAGTGGCGAGGGGCTGTGGGTGGGGGCGGTCGTGGCGGTGAATGCCGTGGGCGATGTGGTCGATCCGGCCAGCGGAGGAGATCTTGGCCGGGGCGTGCCTGCCCGATGGGGCGGGCTTTGCGGATTCCTTGGCCGTGTTGGGGCAAATGGCGGCGGGGGCGGCCCAACCGCCCATGCCCTTGACGAACACGGTGATCGGGGCCATCCTCACCAACGCCATGCTCTGACCAAAGAGCAGGTCAACAAAGTGGCCCAGATGGCCCAAGACGGTCTGGCCCGCACCCTCCGCCCCGCCCACACCATGATGGACGGCGACACGATCTTCGCCCTGGCTACGGGCGAAGTCCCCGCGGATGTCAACGTGGTCGGTGCCTTCGCTGCCGAGGTGATGGCCGCTGCGGTGGTGCGGGGGGTGTCTGTGAAGGGGTGAAGCGGATGTGCCAATCGACTCAACCAATCCCCAATCCCGATCCACCATATACAACCCCACCCGCTCAAAGCCCCGCTCGGCATAATAGCCCTGGGTGCCCGTGGCGGCGATGACGCTGATGGCGGCGAAGCCCGCTTCCCGGCTGAGGCGTTTGGCCTCCAAAATCAAGCGACTCCCAAGCCCGACGTGCTGCGGCGCGCCGGGCTTGTCCGCGCCGATGGCCAGGGCCGGGCCGTAGACATGCACCTCCCGGATCATGGCCGTGTCCCGAATCTCTTCCAGAAAGGCCCGGCTGCCGGCGTCAGCGGATTTGGGGAAGCTCAGGCGCAGGAAGGCGGCGATGGAGGGGGATTGGGGACTGGGGATTGGCGAGGATTGAGCGATGCTCCTTATCTCCTTGTCTCCTGTCTCCTGTCTTCCGCATCTCGCGTCTCAAAACTCAGGAAAATTTCTGTGGTCAGATCTGTTTCGTAGGTGTGGGTGCGCAGGGTGAGATCTTCTTCCCGCACTTGTTGACGCTTGATCTCCCGGCAGCGGATGCAGCCGCAGCGGGTGCCCCGGCGGGCCAGCTCGGCGTGGACCACCTCGCGCAGGTTGCTGGCCGTCACCCCGGCCCGGATGTGGTGGGCGGGGATGTCCCGGAAGAGCCGGTTGACCCGTGTGTACGGCGGAATGGTGGGCTTGACATCGGCCAGGAGGGCGACCAATTCGGCTTCGGTGTAGGGGTGATATTCGCCGTCTGTCCAGAGATCGAATAGCTCCGTGCCCGCAATCAGCGAGCAGGGGTAGATCTTCAACTCGTCCGGGCGGATGGCCGGGTCGCGAGAAGAAGCGGGCGAAGTCGGCGTGGTCGCTCTCCGCCGTGGCCCCGTAGAGATTGGGCATCCAGTGCAGATGCAGCTTGAAGCCCGCCGTGCGCAACAGGCCCAGGGCGTGGCGCACCTCGGCCACCTTGTGCCCCCGCTTGTTCATTTCCAGGATCTCGTCGTCCAAACTCTGCACGCCGATCTGCACTTTGGTCACGCCCAGCTTGCGCAGATGGCGGATCTCCTCCGGCGTGATCCAATCGGGCCGGGTCTCGATCACCAGCCCCACATTGCGGTGGGCCGCGGTGACGTTGATGGCCTGGGCCTCTTCCAAGGACGTGGACTCGACATAATCTTTGTTCCCCGCCGCGTTCATGGCATCAAAGCAGCGGCGCACAAACCACTCCCGATAGTCCCGGCTGTACGCGCTCCACGTCCCGCCCAGAATCAACAACTCCACCTTGGAGGCGTCGTGGCCGATGCTCTCGAAGGCCTCGATCCGGCCCAAGGTCTGGCGGAAGGGGTCGAAGCCGTCCCGCTCGGCCCGCTGACAGCCCGGCTCGTCGAAGATGTAGCTCTTGGGCATGCGGTAGTCGTCCGGGCAGAAGATGCAGTGGGCCGGGCAGCCGGCCGGCGCGGTCAGCACCGTCACCGGGGCCACGCCGCTGGCCGTGCGCATGGGCTTCATGCGGATGCGGGCCATGATCGTGGGGTCCGGCTCCAGATCCCCCTCGTCGATCAGGTGGCGATAGCCGGCGATCAGATTGGCCTTGGAATAGAGACCTTTGCCGTCTTTGGGAAAGCGGGCTAAAATAGAGCGCAGCCCCTCCTTGGGCCGCCACTCCGCATCCGGCACGGCCAGGATGCGCTGAAAGATGGCGGTCATGTGCTGCGCTGTGGGCCGCCGGGTCAAAGTTGTTGCGGCTTTCCTGCCAAAGACGGCCCTTTTCCAGCACGTCATCGGGGATCTCTTCAAGTGGGATAATACGTTTCATCGGTACGACTTTCTGTTCAAAAAATGGGACGCAGATTCTCAAGATGCACGCAGATCAGCGCTGATTTTCCTCCTGATCAGAAAAATCAGCGAAAATCCGCGTGCATCTTGAAAATCTGCGTTCGATTCTACTCTATACAATCCCCTGGGCCTGGGCGATGGTGAGGACGCTGGGCCGACTCTTCGCCTGCTGGGGGGAAGATCCAATCGGTCTTCAGCCAGAAACCGTCCAGGACTTGGGACCGCAGAATGCCTTTTTCGGCAGGAATGGGTATCCATTCCCCGTCCACGCGGGTGAAAAAGACAGCGGTCTCGTCCAGGGGGTTGATCAGCCAATACTCCCGCACCCCATAGCGGCCATAGTTGACCATCTTCTCGAATTCATCGTAGTGGCGGCTGCTGGGCGACACGATCTCCACGGCGATGTCCGGCGGGCCGGGGAAGAAGACCGTGCGGGCCAAGTGCAACCGCTCCGTTTGGATGAAAGAAACATCGGGCTGGAAGACGTTCTCTTCGGAAAGGCGGTAGGCCGTATTTGACCCCATCACTTTGCCGAGATCGTTGGGCATCGACGAAATTTCTCATTGCCGCCTGAATCAACGACTGTACATCTTCATGCACAAAGGACGCGGGAGATGCCATGACAAAGACTCCTTCGATCAGATCGGACTTGCGCTCGCTATGGGGATGGTCGATATATTGCCGGGCGCTCATGCGCTCGGTTTGGGGTGTATCGAAGAGGCTCTTCACCATCAAGGCCATGATCTTCCTCCGAGACAAAAACCAATCAAAATGGGGGACTGCCACGCTTGCAGGTTAAGTATATCACAGCTATCATACCAAGAAAGCCATGACTTTCTCAAGGTGGACATAATCAGATGGATGAAGCCGTACGCCGTACCCTGCTCGACCTCAACCGCATCTTCTACGCGTCCACCGCGGACGAGTTCAGCGCCACCCGGCAGCAGCCCTGGCCCGGTTTCGACGGCATTTTACCCTACATTCCCCCCGGCGTGAAAGGGCAACCCCTCCGCGTGCTGGACGTGGGCTGCGGCAACGGACGCTTCGCCAGCTATCTGGCCGACCAGGGTCTGGCCGTGGACTACACCGGCGTCGACGCCAGCCCCGCCTTGTTGGACCTGGCCCGCAGCCAGACCGGGGATCTTTCTGGGGTGAGCACAACCTATCGGCAAGCAGACCTGGCTGACCCTGAGTGGGCTATCGGGTTGACGACCGGGGGGCTTTACGACCTGGTCGCTTGTTTCGCCACCTTCCACCACCTGCCCGGCCTGGATCTGCGCCAGCGTGTGCTGATGGACCTGGCCCAACTCACCGCCCCCGGCGGGATCATCGCCGTCTCCTATTGGCAATTTCTCAGCGCCGACCGCTTCCAGGCCAAGCTGGCCGACTGGGCCGAGATCGGCCTCAGCGAGGACCAGGTTGACCCCGGCGACGCCCTCCTGCCCTGGAAGCGCGGCCCCCACATCCTGCGCTACGTCCACCAGATCGAAGACGCCGAAGCCCGCCACCTGGCCGCCGCCGCCCATCTGCCCATCCTCCACACCTTCCGCGCCGACGGCAAGGAAGGGAATTTGAATTTGTATCATGTGTTGGGGGGGCGAATTGACTGCGAGGGGCGAGGGTTGACACAAACTAATCTCCCAATCGCCCAATCTCAAAAATCAACCAATCCACCAATCCACAAATCAACAAACAAACCAAACCTCATGGACAAACGAACGAACGACATCATCGCATCATTTTTAGAGCAGTTTGACGGCAAACCCACCCATCTCTCCATTGGACCGGGGCGGGTCAACCTGATCGGCGAGCACACGGACTATAACGACGGCTTTGTGCTGCCCGTGGCCATCGAGCATGACGTGCGCCTGGTCTATCGCCGCCGGGACGACCGCACGGTGCGCCTCTATTCCCTGGAATTCGACGCCTGGGCCGAGTTCAGCCTGGACAGCCTGGTCTATGACGAAAAGCTCTTTTGGGCCAACTATGTCATGGGCGTGGCCTGGGCCCTGCAAGAGCGGGGCATTGAATTGACCGGGCTGGAAGGCGTGGTCAGCGGCAACGTGCCCCGAGGCTCCGGCCTGAGCAGCTCGGCGGCGTTGGAAGTCTGCTGCGCCCGGGCCTTTCTGCAAGCCGCTGGCGTGGAACTGCCCGGCCCCCAAATCGCCCTGGCCACCCAGCAGGCGGAGAACAAGTTTGTCGGCGTCAACTCCGGCATCATGGACCAGTTCATCAGCGTCATGGGCCAGGCGGACCACGCCCTGCTCATCGACTGCCGCAGCCTGGACTATCAGCTGATCCCCTTCCCCAAGGGAGCGGCCCTGGTCATCGGCAACACCAGGGCCAGCCGTTCCCTGGCCGGCAGCGCCTACAATCAGCGCCGCACCGAATGTGAAGCCGGGGTGGCCGTCCTCAAAACCGTACTCCCCGCCATCACCGCCCTGCGGGATGTGACCAGCGCCCAGCTTGAGGCCCACAAAGATCTGCTGGACCCGGTGGTCTATCGCCGCTGCCGCCATGTGGTCAGCGAAAACGAGCGGGTGATCGCCACCACCGAGGCCCTGGCCGCCGGGGATCTGGAAACCGTGGGCGAGCTGATGAACGCCAGCCACGCCAGCCTGCGCAACGACTACGAAGTCAGCAGCCCGGCCCTGGATGCCATGGTGGACGCCATGCGCAGCGCCCCCGGCGTCCTGGGTGCCCGGTTGACCGGGGCCGGCTTTGGCGGTTGCGCCGTCGCCCTGGTCCCCGCCGGCGGCGAGGAAGCCGTCTCCAACGCCATCTATCACCACTACCCCCAAGCCACCAGCACCTGGCCCGATGTCTACATCAGCCCCCCCAGCATCGGATCACGGGTGATGGAGATTCGGTTCTAGAGGATGAGATAGAGATTGGAGATAGAGATAGAGGTAGCTACAAATCACCCGATCTCTATCTCTCCACTCTATCTCTATCTCTCCCCCGCCACACGAAAGCCAGCACAATGACAGCCCGTTCAATGACCGATCTGGATCTGAATACGGTGGTGGAGCAGTGCCGACGCGAGGCGAAGGTGGACCGCGCCCAGGAGTTGGGCTATTGCTTTGAACTCTTCCGCCGGGCCTTGGAGGAGCGATTGGATGGGGCGTGGGCGGCCATTGAGACCCAATATGGCCGGTTGATCCTGACCTGGCTCTACGCCACGTCCAAGGGGCCGGCCATGGACCCGGAAGAGGCCGACGAGCTGAAGATGCAGGCCCTGGCCAAGTTCTGGCGCACCCTCACCCGGCGGCCCATGCACTTGGCCTCTCGGTTCGAGCATGTGGGCGGACTGCTGCGCTACCTGCACCAGTGCGCGGTGACCACGGTGCTGGACCAACGGCGCAAGGATCAGCGCTACGCCCGCCTGCAAGAGCGGGTGGAAAAAGAGCGCTCCGTGCTCGCCTTTCACCCTGCCCCGGACCACGACAGCCTGGATCGGGTCTATCGCCAGGATCGGGTGGAGCAGATCTTCGCCTGGTTTCGCCAAGAGGTGGCAGATCCCCAAGAGCAACTCCTCCTGCATCTCTCTTTTGAACAAGACATGACCCCCGCCCAGATCGCCCAAGCCTATCCCGACCACTTCGCCGACGTCAACGAAGTGCGCCGGGTCAAGGAACGGGTGTTGAAGCGAGCGAAGCGGGCGTTTGCGTAGTGAGTGATGAGTAATGAGTGCTGAGCGTCATGCGTGTCGCGTACGTCTCACATCATCGCACTCATTACTCATTACTCATCACTCATTACTCTCTTCCCTCCATGGCGGAACCCGCCTCTTCCTTGCGTTGAGTGATGCAGCACCAACATCACCTCCCCCATGACGATGGGCCTCCGCATGGGCATTGACGGAAGGGCAGAAACCATGACAACTCGGAACAATCCAATGACGAATCTCTGCATTGCCCCCAACGAAATCCAGGATGGCGATCTGCTGGCCTATGTTGACGGCGCGGCCTCGGCCGTGGTGACCGATCACCTGGGCCGATGTGCGGCCTGCCAGGCAGATGCCGCCGCCCTGGCCGCGCTCGACGCCGAGTTGGTCGCCGCCCTCTTCCGCGCCGCCTGCCCGCCCACGGAGGATCTGCTGGCCTATCAGGTCAACCTGCTGGGCACGGGCGAGCAGGCCCAGATCCGGCTGCATGTGCAGACCTGCGGCCACTGCCAAGGCGAGTTGGCCGAGTTGGCCGCCGTGCCCTGCCATCGTCAGCACCCTCAGCCTGCCCGCCCGTGTGTTCGATGCGGGCCGACGCTGGCTCGACGCCGTTTTGGTCATGCCCGCGGCCCAGCCTGCCCTGCAATGGCGGGGAGATGAACTGAGCAGCCTGGTCTATCAAGCCGGCCCCTTTCAGATCATCCTGGCCAAGGTGCCGCCTGTGGTGGCCGAGAATATTTGGCAGATCGAGGGGCAGCTTTTGGCGAGCGACCCCTCGGACGACGCCGGGGATCTGGCGAATTTGCTCAACCAAGCCGATGTCCAAGTCACCTTGCTGAAAGAGAACCCCGCCCCCGTCCCCGTGGCCCAGGACACGGTGGACGATCTGGGCTTCTTCCTCTTGGAAGGGGTGGAGTCGGGCACCTATGTGCTCCAAATCGACACCCCCACCACCACCATCCGCCTGGCCGATTTCAAGATTCCATGAGCGATCCCCAAGCGGACGCCGGGGCAGATGGCCAAGTCGTGGCGCGTTTGTTGGACGCGTACGGGCAGGCCGACTTCCCCGCCGTGTTGGCTGATGTGCGCGCCCACATCAATCTGGACATCGTGCGCATCCTGGCCCGCCGGGTCAGTTCGGAACTGTTGCGCAACGCTCACCGGGCCTTGGAGATCGCCCTGATCACCCAGGCCGCTGCCCGCCTCGTGGATGACCCCGTTGATGCCCCCACCGCGCTTGCCCTGGCCGACTGGGTGCAAGGCAACGCCCTCTACTACCTTTCCCGCTACGACGAAGCCCTGAATGCCTATCGCCGGGCCGAGGCGCATCTACGCCCAGCAAGGCCAAACCCGCCGGGTGATCGGTCTGCGCATCAGCCAGATGGGCGTGATCCAGGAGATGGGCGACTATCGGGCCGCCCTGGCCCTGGCGCAGGAGGCCCGAACCCAATGTCTGGCCATGGGCGAGGCGGCCCGCGGCGAACTGGCCGTCTTGGAGATGAATGTGGGGTCCGCCTATCAACAGTTGGGCGAACCGGATCAGGCCTTGGCCGCCTATGAGCGGGGCCGAGATCTCTTTGTGGCCCTGGGCGATCAGGTGCAGACCGCCCGCATGGACATCAACCGGGCCAATGTGCTCGAAGAGATGGACCAGTTTGACCGGGCCGAGTCTTTGCTCTTGGACGCCCGAACCATCCTGGTCGAGACCGAGCAGCACCAAGAGGTGGCCCGGGCGGATCTCAACCTGGGGCGGCTGGCCTATCGCCGGGGCCAATATCAGAGCG
This sequence comes from uncultured Chloroflexia bacterium, assembly GCA_963704975.1. Taxonomy (GTDB): domain Bacteria; phylum Chloroflexota; class Anaerolineae; order Caldilineales; family Caldilineaceae; genus JAGNDO01. The sequence continues at coordinate 22,838 of CAVPIK010000034.1, forward strand.
CCCTGCACCGGCTGGAGGAGGCCCGCAGCGGCTTCGCCGCCATCCCCAACCCCACGGATGTGGCCCTGGTCGATCTCTACCGCTCCTTTGTCTATCGAGAGCTCAACCTGCTCCACGAGACCATCACCCTGGCCGGTCAGTCTTTGCGCCGATCCAGCACGGGCTGGCAGCGTGCCCAGGCGTTGATGGTCCAGGGTGTCGGCTATCAGCGCCTGGGCATCTTCCCCGAAGCCGACCGCTTGCTGGCCAAGGCCCGACGGCTGCTCTATCAACAAAAGGCCCATGTGCGGGTCACTCTGCTGGACGCCGACCGGGCGCAGCTTGCCCTGGCCCAGGGACGGCCCCAGACCGCCCGCCGCCTGGCCCGCCGGGTGGCCGGACAGATCGACCCCGCGGCCTGGCCCAGCCTGTCGGCCCGGCTGCATCTGATCCAGGCCCGCTGCCTGCTGGCCGAGGATGCGTCCTCCGTCCTGGCCGCGGCCCAGGTGCAGAGCGCCCTGGCCATCCTCCAGCGCCACCCCGTGGCGGATCTGAGCATTCAGGCCCATCATCTCCAGGCCCAGATCCACGAGCGCCAGGGCCACTTTGAGCTGGCCTGCCAGGAATTGCGCACGGCCATCCAAGGGGTGGAAAGTCTGCGCGCCCGGCTGCCTGTGGACGAATTTCAGATGGGCTTTATGGAGGACAAGCTGCCCCTGTACGCCGACCTGATCCGGCTGAATCAGCGCACGGGCACCCCGGATCAGGTGTTGTTTGCCCTCAACCTGGCCTCGTCCGCCCCCCTTTCACACCTGGGACCGGCCACAGACGCCGGCACCGGGGAGATTTCCGCAGCAGATCGACATTTGCAAAGCCAGATCCAGACTTTGCGCGAGCAGTGGCATTGGGTGCAATCCAAGTTGGAGCGCCCCTTCGATGTCACGGATGATGTCAAGTCCCGGCAGGCAGAGCGGGGACGAGGATCTGCCCAAGCGCCTGGCCCATGTGGAGGAGCGCCTGGCCGAGCTGACCCGCCGCCGCCAGGTGCGGCGTAACCGGGGCAGCGCCCCGCCGTCGGTGGCCGCCTTCGCCCCCCAGGCGGATCTGGGCGAACATGCCCAGGATTTTGCCCGCGACCTGCGCGCCCGCCTGGGATCCGACGAGCTGTTGCTCCACTATTTTGTGGCCCAGGGGCACTTTCATGTGGTGGTGGTGAGCCAAGAGCGCACCCGTTTGGTCTCGGATTTGGTGCCCGAAGGGGCGTTGATGCGCCTGTTGCGGGCCTGGCGCTTCCAGATGGAGCATGTGAGCAGCCGGGGCGGCACCGAGGGCATGGGCACCGTGACCGCCCTGCTTTCACGCCTCCACGCCGGGCTGATCGCCCCCCTGGCCGACGCCTTGGTCGGTCGCAAACGGGTCTATCTGGTCCTGCCCCCCGGCTGGCATGATCTGCCCGTGGCCGCTTTTTTTGATGGAAAAGAACACCTTGTCGCCCATCACGAATTTGTCCACCTCTCCGCCCCGGATGTGTTGTTGCACCCGGTGGCCCCAGAACCCGCTCAAAATTCTGGCCGCGGGCAGGCCTTGATCCTGGGCTACAGCGACGGGGACCGTCTGCACCATTCCCCGGCGGAGGCCCGACAGGTGGCCGCCACCCTGGCCCCGGCCCTGGCCACCCAGGTGCTGGTGGAGGAAGCCGCCAGCATGGACGCCTTCCGCCAGGCCAGCCAATCCTGCACCCTGCTGCACCTGGCCACCCACGCCCTCTTCCGCCCGGACAACCCCCTCTTCTCGTGGATGCGTCTGGCCGACGCCCGCTTGACCGTGGCCGATCTCTACGAGATCTCCCTGCCCATGCGCCCCCTGGTCGTGCTCAGCGCCTGCGAGACCGGGCGGGGACAGCCCCGGGGCGGCGGCTTGCTGGGCATGGGCCGGGGCTTCCTGGCCGCGGGGGCCACGGGATTGGTGGTCAGCCTGTGGAAAGTGGCGGATCAGGCCTCTGCAAATTTGATGGTTGATTTTTATGCCGATCTAGTCCACAATAACCTCTCCCACCCCGGCGCTGCTTTGCGGGCGGCCCAACTTCAAGCCATGCAGCGCACTCCTCACCCGTTCACCTGGGCCGGATTTATCAATATCCAAGGGTAACGACCCAACCTCACTCCCAGTCTCCCGTTGAGGAACCCTTACCCACGAGTTTGGGCGATCCGCTTCGTTTCGGTCAATGACGTCAACACCAAGGATTGGGGGAGGCGGACAGTCGGGAAACCCGTGAACGGGTTTCGTCTACGGCGATCCTGCTGCTTATGCGGCGATCCTGGCTCGTCGTCCCCAACCTGGGGGCAGGCTGGGAGGGGGTGGCAGTTCCATCTCAAGGCTGAAATTGATCGTCCCCCCTGTCCGCGAGTCTTCCCTCCCTTCGTTGAGTAGATCAACCTGTACCGCCACCCTATCAACGCATCACCTGCCCCGCCGGCCATGCCGGGCGGTGGAGTACTCACGACGACACTTTTTTCAAGGAGCCATCCCATGTTTTTCCCCACCCTGCTTCTAAATCGCTCCCATGTTTTGGGGAGCCGAACCGCGCGAGTGGCCACGGTGTTGACCCTGGCCTTCTTCCTGCTTATCTTGCTGCCTGCTGCGGCCCTGGCCCAAAGCGACGCGCCGGTTGCCGATCTGGGCGTTGCCCCCACAGCCATCGACGGCCACAACTGCGGCGGCGTCGTCAACCCGGATCGGGCCAGCCTCGACCTGGACCCCAACGGTCCTTTCAGCGTCCTCGACCTGGGCGGGGATGCCAATGCGCCCCTGGCCCAGTGTGACGTGGGCTGCTACAAAGGCCACATCGGCGTGCTCTATCGCGGGGAATCCAGCGTCTACACCCTGACCCTGCGCAACGAGGGCACGCTGGTGGTTCACGCCCCCCTGGTGGTCACCGACACCCTGCCCGCAGGGTTAAAGTACACCGGCTTCGAGGGCAGCGGTTGGACCTGCCGCCTGGTCACCGGCCAGACCGAGAGCGGGGACGTGGTGTGCGAAAGCCAGAGCGAGCTCAAAGTCGGCGAGGAACGCAGCGTGCAGGTCTTCGTCAACGTGGAGGAGATCCGCCGCCGCCCTGATCACCAACCGGGCCAGGGTGCGCATCAACGGGGATCTCAACCCCAACAACGACGAGGCCCAGGTTCCGGCGGATGTCTACCACCGGTCCGATCTGGGGGATGCGCCGGACAGCATGTTCAACCACCTGGGCATCACCAACACGGCCTATGCCGGGGTGCCGGGCCGCTTCCCCACGGTCTGGGATCTGCCCGACACGGCCCCGGCCAGCGCGGCCAGCGGTCCCCTCCATCTGGATCCGCGCATGGCTTGGCTGGGCCTGCGGGTGACCATCGAACCCGAAGCCGACCAGGGACCGGACCAGGACATCGGCAACAACATCCTCAACAAAGGGCTGGACGTGGCCGACCAAGACCAGGGCGACGATGGCTGGCTCAACCGAGAGCGTGGCCTTCGAGGATTGCCGGGAAGCCTCCCTCTCCGTGCGGGTGGCCAAACAGCCCAACGCCCAGCCCGGTCGTCTCTATCTCAACGTCTGGTCGACGGCAACCGGGACGGGGATTGGGCCGACGCCAAGTCCTGTCCGCCGCCGGTCACCGGCGGCCAGACCTTCGCCTCCGAGTGGATCGTACGCGATTTCCTGGTGGACACCAGCTTGATCACGGCGGGTTTCTATGACTATGTGGTGGGTACCGGGCTGGTCATGGACGACAAGCCCGGTGAGCCGGCCTGGGTACGCTTCACCCTCAGCGAGCAGAAGGCTGTGGTGATTCCGGGCCAAAACTATGGCGACGGTCGCGGCCCCCGAGAGCCCGCCGCCTTCGCCCTGGGCGAGACCGAAGACTATCTGCATGTGCCCGGGGATCAGCCCCAGATCGATCTGCACAAGAGCCTCCTGGCCAACCAAAACGGCGACACCGCCCAGGTGCTCGACTATGCCGTCCTGCCCGGCGAGGCGCTTTTCTACAGCCTGGATCTGGCCTCGGTGGACCAGAAATCCTACCAAGTGACGATCACCGACACCCTGCCCGCAGGGCTGATCGCCACGGAAGCCACCGCCCAGAGCGGTTCCGCCGCCATCGTGGATGACGGGCGCAAAGTGGTGTGGAAAGCCGACCTTGGCGGCAACACAGAAACCTTCGCCACCCGCCTGCTGATCCGGGCCAAAGTCTCGGACCGGGTAAACTGCGATGACGTGCTGATCAACCGGGCAATCTGGAGCAGCCAGGGCGCGGTCGGCACCAGCAACCCGGTCACGGTGATGCTGGCCTGCCGGGATCTGGGGGATGCGCCGGACAGCACCAACCACTTCTCCGCCACGGGCGGCGGGGCCATGACCGCGTATACGGGCGTCCCCGCCCGCTTCCCCACCGTGGCCGATGGACCGGGCGCGCCCGGTCCCTTCCACCGCCTCGCCCTCCCCTTCCACCTGGGCCGGGCGGTCAGCTTGGAAGTTGAGGCCGACACTGGGCCGGACACGGACGGGGTCAACAACATCCAGCCCCCGGCCAACTTGGCCGACCAAGATCGCCACGACGACGGGCTGGATCTGGCCTCGGCCAGCTTCACCCATTGCAAACCCGGCGAACTCAAGGTCGAAATCTTCATCTCCCCCCTGGCCGTTGTCCATGTTGGCCGAGACTGGAAAAGGTGGGCTATCTCAACATCTGGCTGGACAGCAACCGCAACGGCAGTTGGGGCGACATCGACACCTGCGGCACCGGCGGCCCCAGCATTTTCGACACCCCGGAGCACATCGTCATCGACCACCCGGTCGACGCCGCCACCCTGGGGCCGGGGCTGCACACTTTGCTCATCCCCACCAGTGGCCCAGTCTCTTGGCCTGAGGAAAGGGCGGACCAGCCTGTTTGGGCACGTATCAGCCTCAGCGAACGTCCCGCGGATAAGGGGGCCGGGGGCTATGGCGACGGGCGTGGTCCCTTGGGTGGCTTCCTGCTTGGGGAGACCGAGGACTATCTGATCCTGCCCGTGGACCAGCGCCAGCCGGATCTGGTGGTGCGCAAGCAGGGGCGCATCCTGCCTGAGCTTGGCAGTGTGATTCCGCGCAAGGGATGACGGCGGGGCGGGCTGGGTAATCCGTTGGGCTATCGACTATGCCAACATGGGTAGCGCGGACGCCGTCAACGTGCATGTGGACGGACAAGTTTGAAGTCCCCCAAAGTCTGGTCAGTGAGCGCAGTGTGCCCGCTTTCCCGGTCACCCAGCCCGCCGCCCAGTACCTCGACTATACCCTGGGCACCCTTGGCGTGGGCCAAGACCGGTGCGATTCTGATCTCCACCCGTGTCATCGCCTGGACTACCCCGCCGGGGACCATGCTGACCAACACCGTCCGCATCACCAGCGACACCCCGGACGCCAACCCGAACGACAACCTACGCACGGTCACCCTCACCGTGCCCCTGCTGCCCCCGGTCATCACCTATCCCATCCCCGGCACGGTCTGTGACGGCATGTTGAAAGTGGTGGGCCGGGCCTATCCCGGCGCGGAGGTGGATGTCTACATCAACGGTTTTCTCGCTGGCACGGCCAAGACCGACGGCCAGGGCCATTGGGCCTACGACGGCTACTTCACCGATGGCGACAACACCCTCTATGCCGTGGCCCGTTTCGACAGCATGACCAGCGCACCCTCCCCCACGGTGCTGGTCAAGGTGGACCACAGCCTGAGTTGGAGTCCCATGAGCCTCACCTTCACCGACCCGGCCGGCCACGCCCGCCCGCCCAGGGGACCGGATGGCCGCACAGACGCCACGGGCTGGCAGATCTTCCTGCGCCCAGGCCAGACCTATACGGTCAGCGTCACCCTCTGCTGCGAAGCCGGGGACGGGGTGGTGGCCCTCACCTTGACCGACGGCAGCGAGATCCCCCTCACCGACCCGGACAAAGACAACGTCTACACGGGCGTCTTCACCACCGTTACGGACAAGCCGGTCAGCGGCAGCATGAAGCTGTGCGTCACCTGCGCCAAGATCCAGATCTGCTCCGACGGCACGGTGTTGATCGATCCCGAAGGGGTGATCTACGACCTGACCACGGGCAAACCCATCCCCTTGTCTATGGCGACCTGTTTCCAAGCCCAAAGCGACGGGACGGATGTGGGCGGGGCCGCGATCTTCAGCCAGTGGCCCGCCGCGGACTTCGGCCAGATCAACCCCCAAACCACCGGGGAGGATGGCTACTTCAGCTTCTTCACCCCCGCCGGCACCTTCCGGGTGGAGGCGTGGGGACAGGGTTATCAGCCCTATCGCACAGAGGATCTGGTGGTGGTGGATGCGCCGGTGGAGCGCAACATCCCCCTCACCCCTCTGGTGGAAGCCAAGGCCGACTATGTGATCAGCGTCGGCCCCAACGGCTTTGACCCGGCGGTGCTCAGCGTGCCCGCGGGCAGCGTCGTCGAATGGGTGAACGTGGACAGCGGGGATCACACCAGCACCAGCATCATCACCCCGGCCTCCCTGGCCGCGGCCAGCAACTCGACCTTCGATCCGGCAGACGGTTGGGACAGCGGGCTCCTGCTTGGGGGCGAAAGCTACAAACGTCAACTGGATGCCGTGGGCACGTACACCTATGGGGACAGCACATCACCCATCCACCAGGCCACCCTCATTGTCACCGAGGCCCAACCTTTGCAGAAAACCATCTATCTGCCTTTGATCTTGCGGTAAGCGTAGCATTGGGGGACAAGTGGGGAAACGGAAGCGGTAGGTCTCAGACCTACCGCTTCCGTTTCCCCACTCTCCTCTACTGATTTGTCGGCATCCCCCACGGCCTTGCGTTGAGTAGGCCAGACTCTCCCCCTCTTCACACCTCCGCCATGCACCCTATCGGCCCCACCCGCATGGCCCCTGCACGATACCTCGTCAGCACCATTTAGCAGAACCATTCACAAGGAGACGAAAGATGACTGCAAGACTCGACTTCAGCGAACTGGGCGACCAGCCCACGGACGCCGGACCCCCGCGGCCTGGCCTATTGCGTTTGATCGGCATTGGCACCCTGGCGATCCTGATGCTGGGACTGCTCTTTGCCCTGATCCCCAGCCCGGCCTTGGCCCAGACTGGGGACACGCCCCTGACTCTGCAAAAGGTTGTTGACAAGCCCGTCGTGGTGATCAGCGACACGCTCCACTACACCTTGACCGTGGCCAACACCGGCGCGTCCGTGGATGGTCTGCATATTGCGGACCCTTTGCCCGCGGGCACGTCCTATGTGGCCAATAGCGCCACGGCCTCGGCGGGGCAAGTTTTCTACAACCCCGACACCGACCAGATCGAGTGGCAAGGCGCGCTTGAACAGCAAGCCAGGGCCACCATCGGGTTCCAGGTCATCGTGATCGGCAAACCCAACAAGTGCGACCAACCCATCGTCAACCAAGCCTATTTGCACCCGTCCGGCGCGGCGGAGATTCTCTCTAACCAGGTGCATAGCCTCTTTGCCTGCCCGGATCTGGGCGATGCGCCGGACAGCACCAACCATGCCGGCGCGCCCATGACGGCCTATGCCACCGGCCCGGTTGGGGCCAACTTCCCCACGGTCTACGGGCCGGGGACCGGGCCTGTACCGGGACCGAACCACTGGTTCCCCAAGGTGGATGCCTGGCTGGGTGCCCGGGTCAGCGGCGAGTTTGACGCCGATCTGCTCCCCGACGAGGATACTTTCACCAATCTCGATCCCAAGGCCGATGTGGCGGATCGAGACAACTTCGACGACGGCGTGATCAAACGTCCGCCCCTGGACCACTGCAAGGCGACCGAGATGGTGGTGCAGGTGACCGTGGCCGCCGCGGCCCCGGTGCGGGATCGCTTCATCAATGTCTGGTTCGACTGGAACCGAGACGGCGATTGGGAAGATGCCTTTGATTGCCCGCGGGATCCCACAGGTGGCGGGGGTGGCGGCGCGCTGGAATGGGCCGTGCAGGACTTCCCCACAAATCTGGGGCCAGGCAGCCATGTGGTCACCCTGACCACTTTCCTGCCCTATAACATGGGGGCGAACATTGACCCCAATATGGATATGTGGGCCCGGGTCACCCTGGCCGAGCAGAAGGCCCCCCGCAGTGCGACCACCTCTCTGGCCGATGGCCGCGGCCCGGACAAGGGCTATCGATTCGGCGAGACCGAAGATTTTCACATCTTCTTCGAGAACCAGCCGCCGGTGATCACCATCGAGAAGATGGCCGGTGTCACCGAGACCGTGCCCGGCGGCATCATCCATTACACCATCAAGATCAACAACAGCGGCGGCAGCACGGCCGTGGGCCTGCACATGGAAGACCCCATCCCCGGCGGGACCGTCTATGTGGCAGGATCGGTCACGGCCACCTTGGGCACGGCATTCTATGACAGCGGCCCGAACAAGATCGTCTGGGATGGCGATGTGCCCGCGGGCCAAACGGCCATCATCGAGTTTGACGTGCAGGTGAGTCAAAACGAGCCGCCTTGCCAAAACGGCGTGGCCAACACGGCCTTCGTGGTCCTTGAAGGACGGCACCAAGCTGACCTCTCGCACGGTGCATGTGCGCATCAACTGTGACCAACAGCCCAAGGGCATGGACTTCGGCGATGCGTCGGACAGCAGCAACCACTACAACATAGAACAATGTGGCCTACCCCGTGGTCCGGTCATGGGTCGCTTCCCCACGGTCTGGGAAGGCACCCCGGCCGGCAGCGGCGCGGGTCCGGCCCATGAGATCTCCAATCGCCTGTGGCTGGGGGATCGCATCACCGAGGAGAAGGACGCGGATGTGCTGCCCGATGCCGACGGCATCACCAACATCCTGAACAACGGCACGGACATCAACAGCGCCGACCAGGACAAGGCGGATGACGGCTGGCTCAACCCCAACGTGCCCTTCGTCGACTGCCGAGAGACCACCCTCAAGGTGCGGATTCGCCGCTCGGCCCTGCCCGTGGGCCAGGACCGAGTCCTCCTGAATGTCTGGTACGACGGCAACCGGGACGGCGACTGGGAAGATGTTCGCCAGTGTGGCAACAGCGACCAGCCCGGCGGCATTTCGGCACGAGCCTTCGAATGGATTGTGCAGGACTTCGTCGTCAACGCCGCGGCCATCCCCGCCAGCGGCTTTGTGGACATCGCCGTGCCCACCATGCTCGTCTCCAACCCGGTGAAGGACGGCCCGGCCTGGGTGCGCTTCACCCTGAGCGAGCACAAAGCCATTCGCCCGTCCACCACCGGCCTGGCCGATGGACGCGGGCCTGATGCCCCCACCGCCTTCCGCCTGGGCGAGACCGAGGACTACATCTATCTGCCCGCAGACCCCGGCGGCGACCCCGGCCAGGTCACCGTGGACAAGTTTGTCAGCGGCGGCCCGACCACCGTCGTGCTGGGCAGTGTCATCACCTACACCATCGACATCAAGCACATGGGCGGCACGGCCCCGGCCCTGGTGGCCATGACCGATGTGCTGCCTGCCGAGGTGCACCTGGTCAACGGTCCCTTTGTGACCGAACTGACCCCCAGCGTCTCGCCCCTGGTGGCCGTCTATGATGCGGGCTTCGGCCCCAGCGGTCGGGTGGGGTGGCAGGGCTACATGACGCCGGACTCGGCGCTTGCGGGTGGAGTTTGCCGTGCGAGTGCGCCGCTGCCCGGACACGGCCAACCCGGCCATCGTCAACAAGGTGGTGGTGCAGCGCCCGGATGGCTCCCTGATCAACGATGTGGAGACCACGCCGGTGAGCTGTGACAAGCCCCAAGATCCCCAGATCAATCTGGAAAAGCACATCGTGGTTGAGCAGACCGATGCCGCCGGCAATGTGATCAGCCAACCAATATGTGGAGTGGGGCTTCTTGAGCGGTCAAACCCCCATCTACGTCCTGACCTTGACCAACGCCGGCATCACCGAGACGGTCAACATCAGCGACGTGCTGCCTTCGGGCGTGATCGCCGTGGGCGTCTCGGCCAACTTCGGCCTGGCCACCATCGGCAGCGGCGGCCAATCCGTCGGCTGGACCGGGAACATCGGCCCAGGCAACAGCCCGGCGCTGATCAAGATCCAGGTCAAGCCCACGGACCGCATCGTCTGCGACCGGCACATGATCAACACAGCCTTCTGGTGGATCCCCGGCCATCGGGGCGAGAGCAACCCCACCCGCCTCTTCCTGGCCTGTTCGGACCTGGGCGATGCGCCGGACAGCACCAACAACGCCGGTGTGGGCATGGAAGCGTACCCCGGCACCGGGGCCAACTTCCCCACGGTCTTCAGCGTGGCCGCCCCGGAGCGGGGACCCAAGCACATGGAGACGCGACCCTTCCACCTGGGCCAGGGCGTCACCGCCGAGCGGGAAGCCGACACGGGCTACGACATGGACCCGACCAACAACATCGTGCCCACCCTCAAACAGGCGGATCTGGACAAGCGGGATGACGGCATCGACCCGGCCACGCGTTGCGTTCAACCACTGCCGGGTCAACACCATCAAGGTGGCGGTGAGCATCGCCCCTGGCGCGGCCGCCCTCTTGGCCAACAACGACGGCGTCGGCTATCTCAACGGCTGGATCGACAGCAACCGAGACGGCGACTGGGCCGACAGCTTCGACTGCCCGGCGGACCCCACCACCAACGGCGGCGTGGCCCGCGAGCACATCATCATCGACTTCCCCGTCAACGTGGCGACTCTGGGACCGGGGCTGCACATCATCCCCGTGACCACCACGGGCCTGGTGGCCAACCCGGCCGACCTAGCCCAGAAGCCCATGTGGCTGCGCCTGACCCTGAGCGAGCAGAAGTCCAACAAGACCCTGGGCACCACCACCGCCCCCTATGGCGATGGCCGAGGCTACGACAGCCCCTTCCGCCTGGGCGAGACCGAGGACTATCTGCTGCGGGGCACGGACCAGCAAGGCGAGGCCGACCCCGGCGTCACCAAGCAGGGGCGGATCGAGCCGGTCTTCGACCCGGCCAACGGTGTGCGGGGATGGCAGGTCAACTGGCTGGTGGACTATGCCAACCACGGCTCCACCGCCGCCACCAACGTGCATGTGATCGACACCTTCAGCGCCCCCCAGCATCTGATCAACGAGCAATCCGTGCCCAATAAACCCATGACCCAAAGCGGGCGCACCCTGGATTACACCGTGGGCACCCTGGGCGTGGGCGGCACAGGCAGCATCGCCATCCAGACCGGGATCCCCTTCACCACCCCGGCGGGCACCGTGCTGACCAACACCGTGGTCATCAACAGCGGCAACGACAGCAACACCACCAACAACACGGCCGTGGTCACCGTGACCGTGCCCCTGCTGCCCCCGGTGATCGCCCATCCCCTGCCCGGCACCACCTGTTCCGGCGACATCACCGTCACCGGGCGGGTGCAGATCGGCGCGGTGGTGGATGTCTACGTGGACAGCGTCCTGGCTGGCACGGCCACCCCGGACAGCCTGGGCCACTGGAGCCTGGCCGTCACCGGTCTGGCCGATGGCAGCCACAGCATCTATGCCGTGGCACGGGTGGGCAGCCTCACCAGCGCCCCGACGCCCACGGTGATCGTGATCGTGGACAGCTCCCTCTTCTGGGATCCCATGAGCCTGCGCTTTATCGAGGCGGCTTCCGGCCACGTCATCGTGCCCAGCGGACGGCTTGGACGAGAGCGGCTGGTCGGTCTTCCTGAAACGGGGCCAGACCTACACCGTCACCCTGCGGGTCTGCTGTGATGCCGACAACCCGGTGGTGACCATGGAGTTGGGCGACGTCGCCACCATCAACCTGACCGACCCGGACGGCGACATGATCTATGCGGGCAGCTTCACCACGCCGAGCGACGGCCCCTTCGCCGGCACCATCCGCATCTGCGTCATCTGCGAGCTGATCAAGAAGTGTTCCGATGGCGAAGTGACCATCGACCCGGAGGGCAATGTCTATGACCTGACCACGGGCTTGGTGATCGGCGGCTCGACCGTGGCCTGTATGCAATCGGTGGTGTCGGGTGCCTCCGGCGACACGGTCTATGACCTGTGGCCGGCGGTGGACTTCGACCAAATCAACCCCCAGGTCACGGCGGCGGACGGCTACTTCAGCTTCTTCACCCCGGCGGGCGCGTACCAGTTGCAGGTCTCCCAGACCGGCTACCAGCCCTATCGCAGTTGGGATCTGGTGGTGATCGACGCCCCGGTCCACTTCGACGTGCCCATGACCCCGGTCATCGCCGGGGATGCGGACCACGTGATCGCCATCACCGCCAACGGCTTTGAGCCCGCCTTCCTGACCGTGGCCCCGGGCGATGTGGTCCAGTGGGTCAACATGGACACGGGTGCCCACACCAGCACCAGCGCCGATCCCGCCGTCACCTTCCCCGGCTTGGCGGCCACCGCCCTCTCTCCCCACGGACGGCTGGGACAGCGGTCTGCTGGGCACGGGGAGCAGCTACAAGCGGTCGCTCTCCACGGAAGGCACGTACACCTACGCCGACCACGAGAATCCTGAGTTCACGGCGACCCTCGTCGTGGCCCAGCCCGTGGTGACGCCGACGAGTTACACGATCTTCTTGCCGATGGTTTTGCGGTAGGGGGGATGAGGAATGAGTAACGAGTAATGAGTGGGGCGTGGAGGAAGACTCACGTAATACGCAATACGTAACAAAGAGACGGCGCTTCCGGGAGGAAGCGCCGTCTCTTTGTTATGTGCTACGTGTAGTGTTTTGTGGGGTGGGGTTTGGGCGTTGCTGGAAAAGCTGAATCGACCTGCGTGTCTATCCAAGAAGACGGTCATACTCGTCGTGTTTGCCGAACATCGGAACGGCTTTTTTCGCCTCCACATCGGCTTTGGCCTGGGCTTTCAATGCGGCAAAGCGATCCGCGTGCAGGGCCAAGCTTTTCTCCCAGGCAACGTCTTCGGCCGCCAGGTCCTCTTCGGACAACATCGTCGTCCCCATTTTCTGCAAAGGGGATTCGACCCAGATCGGGATTCTGCCTGTAAAAAGCGCGGCAAATCGTAGAGTTGCGCTGCCGTCGGTCGGCAAATCCCTGATAAGCGTCGCAATCGCGCCTTCGTAGTCAATTGGCGTTTGGATTGTTTGCATAGTTTTGCTCCGGTCTACACCACCGTTCAGATGGCGATCATTCAGCTGCATTGAGCGCGGTATTCCTCGTCGTCTGCCACAGTATAACAAAAAAAGCGGATGGCGACCATTGCAATTTGGGGGCGGATTGGTGGATCAATGGGCCTGTGTTCTACGCCAATCTGAAAGTCGTCTCTGGTCATACCACAACCCGATCCCCTCAGGCGGCTGATTCCGACAGCACTGCCTCCCGCAAGACATCGGACGCCCATTGATTGATGCTCTTATTGTTGGTTTCCGCCGCGGTCGCCACGGCCAGATGCACCTCCGGCGGAATCCGCACGGTCAGTTTGCCGGAATATGGACCGTTGTGGCTTCTGCCCGATCTTTTCGCATACATCCAGATAGTGATGCACAGCCTCATGGAAGGCAGACTCCAACTCTTCGACAGTGCTACCATGAAAACTGACAATACCCCGAATGCCGATAATATGCCCGACAAAGATCTTGTCCATGTCGTCGTATTCGATCTTGGCGGAATAGCCCTGATATTTCATTTCGTTCATAGGGTTACCCCTGCCCTCTGCAAAAAAAGACGCACATCTTTGACACGATATAGAATTTTGAGTCGTGGTCTACTCGCTGAAAATCTGAAGAAAATCGCTTGGGCTGAGGATCTGGATGCCTCGAAACTCACCAAGAGGCAAGATGTGTTTGCGATCTCCGGTGACGAGGTAATGGGCACGGGCTTCCACGGCGCATTCAAGAATCCGGTTGTCGCTCTCTTTGGCCTGAATGATCCCAATTGAGATGGGTGGCGAGACAATTTGGGCAAGGGAGCGGACATGGTCAACCATGAAGTCGGCCCGATCTCGATCCAGGCCAAATTTGTCTTCAAGCACACGTCGAAATTCGTCGAGAATGAACTGAGAGGTAAAGAGAATAACGGCACCGTGAACGGGCCAATCCCAGAACTTGATCCGGCACGCTTCTCGGAAAAATCGCCGCGGAGATGAGTACATTGGTGTCGTACACAACCCGGATCATGATCGTAGACTGTCCACAAGATACTCGACATCACTTTCTGCGATGATGCCCGCACCCCTGGCTCTGATGGAAAGTTCCTGCTGGATGGCAGTCCATTTGGCGTCTGCCATGTAGTGACGCAGTGCTTCCCGCACGAGCTCGCTTTTGGTGCGCTTTTCGTGGGTGAGGAGTGTTTCGAGTTCATCTGCCATGTCCGGCGGCAGAGAAAAGGACCAAACAACGGATGAACGCATAGATCAATCTCCTTTGTCACTCGTGTGAATACAATCGTAATACTTCTTATTATCAAGTATTACAGGTCGATAGGTCAAACTTGTTTTCGGGTCTTCCGAATCTTTTGAACCCCAGCCGCTTGTGTCTGGTATAATCAACTCGTACCGACTAGAACATTGGTTCGGTTTATGTCAATGCTTCTGACGTTCCACTCCATTCTGATCGAAATAGCACGCGGAATGACGCGGATTTGGCTGATTCCCGCTGATTTCCCTTTGAACATCCAAAAAATCCGCGTAAATCCGTTAAATCCGCGTCATCCGCGGCCCATTTGAGAGACCTTGCCCATGTCCGGCGATTTTGTCCATCTGCACACCCATTCAGAATATTCCCTGCTTGACGGCCTGGGCCGGGTCAAGGATCTGGTGGCCGAGGCCAAGCGGCTGGGCCATCCTGCCCTGGCCATCACGGATCACGGGGTCATGCACGGCGCGGTGGAGTTCTTCCGGGCGGCCAAGAAGGCGGAGATCAAGCCCATCATCGGCCTGGAGGCGTATCAGACCGTGTGGGGGCGGCCCATGGGCGGGCGGGATGGCCAGTTCGACAAGGAGAACTACCATCTCCTGATGCTGGCCCAGAATATGACCGGCTATCGCAATCTGCTCAAGATTTCGTCCAACAGCCACACCAACGGCTTCTATTACAAACCCCGCATCGACCACGATTTTCTGGAAAAGCACGCCGAGGGGCTGATCGCCACCACGGGCTGTCTGGGCGCGGAGGTGCCCCAACTTCTCGAGCAGGGCAAGGAAAAAGAGGCCTACGAGCGCCTGGGCTGGTATGTGGATCTCTTCGGCAAAGAGAATTTCTTCATCGAGATCCAGGAGCACACCATCCCCGAACTGGTGCGGGTGAACAAGATTTTGGTGCCCTGGGCGGACAAGTTCGGCCTGCAACTGCTGGTGACCAACGACGTCCACTACGTCAAAGAGGAGGACGGCGGCCCCCACGACGTGCTGCTCTGCGTCCAGACCAGCGCCCACTTCAACGACGAAAAGCGTATGCGCCTGAGCGATGCCAGCTATTTCATGAAGAGCCGCCAGCAGCTGGAGGAGACCTTCCGCCCCTACATCGATCTGCCCGCCAGCGCCTACGACAACTCCCTGCGCATCGCCGAGATGTGCGAGGTGGATCTGGAGGACAAAGAGTATCACCTGCCCGACATGCCCATCCCCGAGGGCTTCACCTACTCCAGCTATCTGCGCCACCTGACCGTGACCGGGCTGGCCGAGCGCTATGGCGAGCGGGCCATGAACGAAGATGTGCAGGCCCGCATGGAGAAGGAACTGCGCATCATCGACGAGATGGGCTTTGCCATCTACTTTCTGATCGTGGCCGACCTGTGCGACTTTGCCCGCAGCCGCAACATCTGGTGGAACGTGCGTGGATCCGGGGCTGGCTCCATCGTGGCCTATTGCATCGGCATCACCGGCCTGGACCCGCTGAAGAACAATCTGATCTTCGAGCGCTTCCTCAACCCCGGCCGGGTCACCATGCCCGACTTCGACCTGGACTACCCGGACGATCAGCGGGAAGAGCTGATCCGCTACACCGTGGAAAAATATGGCTCGGACCAGGTGGCCCAGATCGTCACCTTTGGCCGCATGAAGGCCCGGGCCGCCATCCGGGACGTGGGCCGGGTCAAGGACATCCCCCTGCACCAGGTGGACCGCATCGCCAAGCTGATCCCCGGCATCCCCGGCAAGCCGGTCACCATCCAGGATGTGCTGACCGAGGGCAACGAGTTCTACAACGCCGAACTGGTCGACCTGTTCAAGAAGGAAAAATGGGTCCAGGAACTGCTGGACACCTCCATGCAGTTGGAAGGGGTGGCCCGCCATTCGGGCATCCACGCCGCCGCCGTCATCGTGGCGGACCGGGAGCTCTCCCACTACACCCCCCTCATGCGGGGCAGCAAGTCGTCCATCACCGCGCACGGTCACCCAATACGAGTTCCCCATTTTGGAGTCCATCGGCCTGCTCAAGGTGGACTTTCTGGGCCTCAGCACCCTCTCGGTCATGCGGGAGGCCGGGCGGCTGATCCGGGAGCGTCACGGCATCGAATACAAGCTGGACAACATGCCCTTTGAGGGCGAACCGGCCCGCCGGGCCTTCGACCTGCTCTCCAGCGGCGAAGTCAGCGGCGTCTTCCAGGTCGAGTCCCAGGGCATGCGCCGGGTCCTCACCGAGATGCGGCCCACCACGTTCGAGCACATCATCGCCACCATTTCCCTCTATCGGCCTGGCCCGATGGAGTATATTCCCCAGTTCATCCGCCGTATGCACGGCGAAGAAGAGGTGGAGTTCAAGCACCCAGCCCTTGAGCCGATTCTGGCTGAAACTTACGGCATTATCGTCTATCAGGAACAGATCATCCAGATCCTGAGCGAATTGGCCGGCTACACCCCCGGCGAGGCCGACCTGGTGCGCCGGGCCATCAGCAAAAAGAAGGCGTCGGAGATTGAGCGACACAAGAACATCTTCGTGGAGGGCTGCGCGGCCCGGGGCATCCCCAAGGACGCGGCCACGGATATTTACGCCGACATCGAGTTCTTCGCCCGTTACGGCTTCAACAAATGTCTGCCGGGGGACACCGAGATCGTGGACCCGGCCACCGGGCGCATGGTCCGGATCGAGGATCTCTACACCGGCGCGGCCAACCTGGACAGCGTCGTCACCTGTGAAATCGACGACCTGACCCTGCGCGCCGGCCCCGTCGCCCAGGTGATGGACAACGGCGTCAAGCCCGTCTTCCGCCTCACCACGGCCTCGGGCCGCCAGATCGAGGCCACGGCCAACCATCCGTTTTACACCTTTGACGGCTGGCGACTTCTGGAAGAGATCGCCCCGGACGATCTGATCGCCGTCCCCGCAGCTGCCCGTGGAGGGCGCACCGAATGGCCCGACCACGAGGTGATCGCCTGGGCCATCTCTTGCCGAGGGCAATCTGTGCCATCCCCATTCGGTCTATTTTTACAGCCAGGACCCGGCCCAGGTGGACGATTATGTGGCCGCGGCCAACGCCTTTGACAACGTGGCCTGTTCCCAGAACATGCACAAAGAGACCTGGTCGGTCTATGCCAAGCGGGCGGACCGCAGCCGACCGCCGGGGATCATGACTTGGGCCAGGAGTTGGACATCTGGGCAAAACCGCCCACACCAAAGAGATCCCCGCCGCCGCCTTCGAGCTGACCAACCGCCAGATCGGCCTGCTCATCAGCCGCATGTGGGAGGGGGATGGGCACATCAACGAGGCGGGCCGCAGCCTCTTCTACGCCACGGCCTCCCAGCGCATGGCCCGGCAGATGCAGCACCTTTTCCTGCGCCTGGGCATTCTCAGCCGCCTGCGCACGGTGGAATTCCCGTACAAGGACGGGCGCACGGGCTATCAGCTTTTTGTGACCGGCAACGCCAACTTCGCCGCCTTTGCCGAAAAGGTGGGCGTCCATTTTGTCAGCCCGGAACGGCGGGCCATGCTGGACCGGCTGGTTTTGGACGACAGATCCCATCGCCGGGACCAAGGACATCGTGCCCCTGGGCGTGAAGGAGACCGTGCGGGCGGCCAAAGCCCAGGCTGGCGTGACGTGGACCCAACTCAACGCCGAGACCGGGGTGGCCCAGCGGGAATTCTATCCCGTGGGCAACGGGGCCAAGAGCGGCTACCACCGCAACACCATCGAGCGCCTGGCCGACTATTTCGCCGACACGGAGCAGGGGCCGGATCTGCGCCGCTACGCCGACAACGACATTTATTGGGATCGGGTGGTCGAAATCACGCCCGTGGGCGAAAAGCAGACCTACGATCTGGAAGTCCCCGGCACCCACAACTTCATCGCCAACGACATCCTGGTCCACAACAGCCACGCCGCCGACTACGCGGTGATCACCGTCCAGACCGCCTTCCTCAAGGCCACCTACCCCGTGGAATACATGGCCGCCCTGCTCCTGATCGAGCGGGACAAGACCGAGAAGGTGGTCAACTTCATCAGCGAATGTCGGCGCATGGGCATTCAGGTCCTGCCGCCGGACGTGAACTACTCCGACCTGGACTTCGAGATCCAGGAGGTGCCCGCGGACTCCGACGGTGGGCGTGGCCAAGAAGGACCCCAGCATCGCCTTCAACTTCCCCGTGGCCGAGGGCAGCGCCATCCGCTATGGCATGGCCGCGGTCAAGAACGTGGGCGCGGGACCGGTGCAGGTGATCATCGACGCCCGCAACGAGGGCGGCCCCTTCAAAAGCCTGGAAGAGTTCTGCGACCGCACGGATCTGCGCAGCCGTGGGCAAGCGGGCCTTGGAATGTCTCTTCAAAGTCGGCGCCTTTGACCGCTTCGGCAAGCGCAGCCAACTGCTCGATGTCATGGAGGAGATGATCGCCCGCTCCGCCGGCATCCACATCGCCCGGGACAGCGGCCAGCTCTCCATGTTCGACCTCATGGGCGGGGCCGACACCGTGGTCTCCGCCCCCATCAAACTGCCCGACATCGAAGAGGCCAAGCCCCGGGAGCGCCTGGCCTGGGAGCGGGAACTGGTCGGCGTCTTCGTCACCAGCCACCCCCTGGAAGAGGTGGCGGCCGACTGGCAAAAGGTCGTCACCTGCTCCTGCGCCGAGCTGGACGAGATGTACAACGACCGCACCGTGGTCATGGCCGGCATGATCAACAGCCTGCGCACCATCACCACCAAAAAGGGCGATGCCAATGGCCTTCGTGCAACTGGAAGACCTCCAGGGCCAGTGCGAGGTCGTCGTCTTCCCCCGCACCTACGCCGAATACCGGGATCTGCTGGAGCCGGACAACGTGGTCCTGGTCAAGGGCAAGGCCCAGAGCCGGGAGGGGCGCACCAGCGTCCTGGCCGATTCCATCCAAAATTTCATCACCCATTCCAGCGCGGTCGGGGACGACGAGCCGCCCGCCCGCCAGCGTCCCCTGCTGGATGTGCCCACCTTCAACGGCGCGGCCAGCCTCATCGGCCTGGTCCAGGCAGACGATCTGGACTTTGACGACCTGATCGACTCCCCCCCAGATGGCGTTGATGATGAGGGCGATAATGCGGAGTTGGTTGTGTTTGAAAAAGAAAAGATCGTCTCGATTCAAGAAAGTGGGGGCAGCTACATGGCGTCAGCACCGCAAACGATCTCTCCGGATCAACTCTATCGCGGGGCCAGCACCGAGCCGGTTTGGGATGACGAGGACGACTATGACAACGTGCCCGCCTGGGAACTCTTCGAGCAAGCCAGCCCGGTCAAACCCGGCGGCAAACTGGCCTCCCCCGCCTCCCAGCCCGTGCCGCCCCAAAGCCATCGGCCCCCGGCCAAGCCGGCCAGCCAGCCGTCCGAAACGCCCAAAGTTCAGTCTGCGCCCGTCCCCGAACCAAAGGCGCTACCGCCCAAGGTTTCACCAAAGATTGCGGATGAAAAACCAGACGAT
The DNA here is from genome assembly GCA_963704975.1 of uncultured Chloroflexia bacterium. GTDB lineage: Bacteria > Chloroflexota > Anaerolineae > Caldilineales > Caldilineaceae > JAGNDO01. Next base: position 42,657 of record CAVPIK010000034.1, read on the forward strand.
GGCAAAAATGGCGAAGGCGAAAACGGAAACGGCAAAAATGGCGGACGCACCCTGCACATCACCTTCCACCGCTCCGGCAACCTGGACCGGGACAAGTTCCGGCTCAAAGAGATCTACGAACGGGTGCGGGATCCCCGGGGCAAGGACCACTTCAGCATCCTCGTGGACACCCAGGGCCAGCGCCACCTGCTCCAATTCCCCAACGACCCCTGCACCATCAGCGACCGGCTGACCACGGAATTGGAAAAGCATTTCAAGCTGGAAGTGAACGTAGAATAAAATCGCCCAATGAAAAAATCGCCCAATCGCCCAATCGCTTAAGTCTCAAAGAGATAAAGCGATTGGGCGATTGGGCGATTTTGTTGTGCTGACGTCTATTCCAACCCGCTGGCCCAGATATAGAGGTTGGCCATGAACTCGTTGCGCACCTGATCCGGCAGCCAGGTGAGGGACATGGCGATCACCGCAAAACCGTCGGTGACGCCGTCCCCGTCATAGTCGATCTCCTGGGAGAGCATGACCGGGTCCCCGGCGGACTCACTTTGGGGGCCGCGCACCAGGATGGAGTCGTAGTACTCCGGCGTAAAGGTCTCGCCGATCAAATAGGCGCTGGCATCCGTCGTCGGTCAGGCGGATGGACCTCCTCAGGCAGCCCGTCCGCCAGAGTGGGGTTGAGGCCCGTGCTGAGGATGTCCACCAAGGCCACCGGCTCCCCGTCCGGCGAAAAGTCCCCCACATCCCGCCCGCTGGCGGTGAAGACGCCGCCGTCGCCAAAGAGAAAGTCGGTCACGGCCCCCATCTCCTCGTCCGTCGGCCCGCCCTGCTCCGCCTCGCCGCTGCTCCAGATCACCCAGTTGAAGCCGGTCAGATCCTCGGCCTCCGGGCTGCCCAATTCATCCGTGGACCATTGGGTCACGTCCAGGCCCAGATCTTGATAAAATGTGGCGTAGGTATCCGCCTCGCTACGCACGTTGGCGGAGCCTGTGCCGATCTGGTCGTCGTCGTTGATCACCAAGATGCGGAAAGTGTCGCCCCCGCTCGTTCCGCCGGAGGATGGGGCAGATCGGGTGGGCGTTGGGGTCGGGGTCGGCGTGGCGGATGAACCCGACGGACTGCCCACCCCCGTGCCGGTGAAGGGGCAGACGACCAGATCCGGGCTGGTGACGCAGTTGGCATAGCTGGCCGTGGTCAGCCGGGTCAACCCCTCTTCCAGGGCCTTGGCATTGGGGCCAAGGATGGCCACCACCGTGCTGAACGGGCCGACCGGTCGGCGCAGAATCAACACGGTCTCCTCCCCCACCAGCCCCAAGCCGTCATCCAGGGTGATCACCGTGTGGGTGATGGGCTGTGGCCGCGGTCACGGGCTGGATGAAGTGGTCGTGGTGGTCACGCCTGCCGTGCTGCTGACTGCGCCGCTGGCCGTCAACCTCAACCAGGACTTCCACCTCTTGGCGCATGGTCATGTCGCCGCCTCTCAAAGAGATTCGTCTCCGCCGCCGCCGTCTCGAAGTCGGCCATGTAGATGTAATCTACAACGGGGAGACTGACCGAAGCCCCCCCTTCCCCGCCCAAGATCTCCGTCACCGTTGTGCCCCCTTGCAAAGTCAGGGTGCGGCCCCGATTCTCCAAAAAGCGCTGCAGGGTGGCGATCTGGTTGAGGAAAAGCGCATCCCGTGGGGTCTCTGCCCCGGCCAAGAGCATCACCCGGCTGCCCAAATAGGCGGGGAAGTCGGTGACGGTCTCCGTGCGCAGGCTGCCGGCCAGGAAATCGGCCACCACGCCCAGCAGGGCCCGGTTGTCGTGACGGCTGACAAAGGGTTCGGTCAGCACGTCCAGATCCCCCAGGGCCATGACATTTTTGGGGAAACCCTGGCCCCTGGGCGCGGCCAGCCCCAGGGTGGTGAAGCCCGTCACCCCGGCCCGCAGGCTGTTGAGGGTGCTGTCCGCACTGGTCATCTGGCTGTTGACCTGGCCGCCCACGCTGCGGCTGCCATAGAGGAAGATCGACTTCTCCGCCAGCCCCGCTGCCTGATCTTGGAAGCCGGTCATGGGCACATGGGTAAAATGCTCGTCGTTGAGGGTGCGGTCATAGAGATAGCCGTCCTCGAAGACCACGCCAAAGGGTTGGGCCAGCCGGTTGGTGGTGTCCACGCTCACCCCGGAGATCTCCGGGTCGCTGATGATCAGCAGGTTGCCCCCGTCCCGCACAAAGGCCTGGAGCACGGCCAGTTCGGCATCGCTCCAGGTGGTGTACGAGGTGACCACGATCATGGCGCTGGCCCCGGCCAGCCGCTGGGCCAACTGCTCGGATTGGTCGGGCAGGATCAGGTTGACGCCGTCTGATGGCGAAGTCGGCGTTCCAGATCTTCGGCGTCAAAGTCGCCGGTCCAATAGTCCAGGATGGCTCCCCGCTGGGCCAGGGCCGCGGCCAGGGGCTGAAGCTGCCCCGTGGTCACGCCGGTGAAGTGGGCCATGTCCACCAACACCTTGCGCTGATCCCCCACCATCTTCGTGCCGGTGGACGAGATGGACAGATTGCCCGCGGCCGCCGCGGTGGGCGTGGGGATCATCTCCGGCAGGGTGATGGCGACGGGCGCGGGCGCGGGGGCGCGGCCCGGCGATTGTAGCCCAGGACCATCACCCGCACGGCCAGGGGGCCAAGCACCAGCAGCGACGCCCAAGATCAGAACAGCCAGGGAAGTGCGATTGTTGCGCATAGTCATTACTCCAACGCTATGTTCAGCGGATAGGGGATTGGGGTCACGGGCTGGTGGACAGGCCCGGCACAAAGCTGGGGCGATCCAGGGGGCTGAGCCGCAGTTCGGGGACGAAGCGGCTGTCCAGAGAAGAGGATGGTCTCGGCCTGTTGTTGATCCAGGGCGCTGAAGAAGGGCACGCTGTTTTCCGGCGTGGGGGTGGGGTCGGGCAGAAGCAGATAGCTGTCCAACTCCACCAGATCAAAATGGCGCACCCCGGCCAGATCCGCCGCGGCCTGGACTGCGTCCAAGCGGCTGCCTTCAAAGTCGATCAAGCCCAAAGTCAGCGCCTCTCGGCCCAAATAGACCCGGGCTTCGGTCAAGGTCTGCATGTCGATGTTGATGGGGTTGGGCGCTCGGCTGCGCAGGGCGATCACCCCGCCGGCGAAGCTCTGCTTGACGATGTCCAACTGGCGGATCTGGTCGAAGCGGCTGCCGCCGTCGGGCTTGTAGGGGCCGGTGAAGAGGGCACCGGGGGGCAGGGTGGGGTCGCCGGGCTGCATGGTGATGGCCCCCACGCTGCCGATGGCCGCGCTGGGGCTGGCGTAGATCATGTCCGTGGCCACGGCCACCAAATAGCCGCCGCTGGTCGCCATCCCGGTCACCGAGGCCACCACGGGCTTGATCTGGCGCACCCGCAGAATGGCTTCTTGGATCAACTCGCTGCTGATGGCCGAGCCGCCGGGGGTGTCGATCTCCAGCACGATGGCGGCCACTTGGTCATTCTTCTCCGCCGCGGCCAGGGCGCTGACCAGCCGCTCGGCCTCGTTGGTGTCGATGATCCTGCCCCCGTCCAGGCGCAGCAGACCGATCACCGGCTTGGGCGCGGCGATCTCGGCCAACAGCCAGCCGGTGACCAGGCAAAGCAGCAAAAAGAGCACCGCAACGATCGGTCGTTTTAGGTTCATGGGTGAGACTCCTTGCGTCTTTCCTGCACATATTTTTCAAAATATTGATCGAATTGGTGGGTCAATGCTTTCGTGATGGGACCGGGCACACCCGCGCCCACCGCCACCCCATCCACCCGCACCAGGGGCAGGACGTGGCGGCTGGTACTGGTCAAAAATGCCTCGTCCCATTGGGGCAGAGACGCCAGGGGGATGAGCCGCCGCTCCACCGGAATGCCACTTTGGGCGGCCAACATCAGCACAATCTGCGACGTCACCCCGGCCAGGATGGTCTCGTCCGGCGGCAGGATCAGGCTGCCGTCCTGCACCACGAAGAGATTGCTGGATCCGCCCTCGGCCACGTTGCCTTGGCGGTCCACGAGCAGCCCCTCGTTTTCTCCCGCCGCCGTGGCCTTTTGCTTGGCCAGGGTGTTGACCAGGGTGTTCAGCGACTTGCTCTGGGGAATGGCCCGTTCGCCGTGATAGGTTACCGCGCCCAATCCTTTGACATAATCATCCGGCTGGGGCCGGGCCAGGGCTTGCAGCCAGATGAAGGTCTGGGGCGGCTCGTCCGGGCTGGATGCGCCCACGGCGAAGAGGCGGATGGTGGCGGTCATGCCCCCCGGCCCCCAACTTTGGGGGAGATCGTCGTCCACAGTTCCCCCCAGAATTGGGGGGCTAGGGGGGCGGCGGTGAGCGTCGATCATGGCCTCGGTCCACCCGGCGATGGTGGCGGCGTCCCCGGCCAGGGGCAGGGAGATCAGCCGGGCGGAGGTGATCAGTCGATCCAGATGATCGTCGAAGTGGAAGATCACCCCGTCCCGCATCTGCATACTTTCGTAGATGCCGAACGCGCCGTAGATGGCCGGGTTGAAGACCGAGACCGTGGCCGCGTCCGGCGGGACGAGGCGGCCGTTGATGCTGACAAAGCGAGGTAAGGTTGCCATCTACACCGCTCCCCGGATCGCCGCCGCATCCCCGGCCACCCGGCGCACGGTGACGCCTTGGGCGACCAGATCCGCGGCGACTTGGGCGGAGACCCCGTCCTGGCCGCCGATGATGGTGACGTGGGCGGCGTGGGCGGCCTCGTCGGGGGAAAGCCGAAGGGGATGGACGTGGGCGGCCAGGGTTTCGGTCAGCAAAAGCAGATGGACGCGGGTGGCGGGATGGTCGGTCGGCCCAAAGAGCACGTAGCGATCAAAGAGATGGCCGGACGCAGGAACCGGAACGGGAGGGCGGCGGGCGTCGGGACCGGCATAGGCTCGCTCCCCGGCACGGCGAGATCGACTTGCAACCGGGTCGGCTCCGCTCACGGTGATGGGACCGGAGCTGACCACGGGCGTGGGGTCGCCTTCCCGCAGGATGCGAAGGGTGTAGACGCCGGGGTCCAAGCTGCGCAGGCGGAAGGCACCGCCCTTGCCCAACTTGCCCTGGGCCAGGAGTTCCCCGGCCCGGTGCAGTTGCAGGGTCAGCCCTTCGCCCCCGTTCACCCGACCCTGAATGATCCCCACCGCGGCGGGAGGAGGTGGGGCCCCCTCTGTGGCTGCGGCGATCGTGCGCTGAAATTCAACCAAAAAAGAGTGGTGAAACAACGTGTTGCCGCTCTGGCTGCCGTTCGGGTTGGGCTCGTCCGGGTGGCTGGAACTGAGGCCGTGGACCGTGTCGCTGGGCGCGCCCACCATTTCCACGGCGCATTTTTGCCATTTGTACATGGGATAGTTGGCCCCGGCCTCGTTGGCCGGTTTGTCCACGGTGACGACAAATTCGCCCCCCGCCCAGGTCACCTTGGCCTGGCTGCCATAGAGCCGCTGGCCCGCCTCGTCCAAGGCGTCCAAATAGATGTGATGGTTGCCCCGATTTTCGTCCGGGGTCAGGTGATGCACCTTTTTCACCCGCCAAAAAGTCGTCCCCGGCGCCGGGTCCAGGCGGGTGATGGTCACGCCATAGGCCCCGGCATCGTTGGCCGGGTCCACGTCTCGGGCCGGGGCGTTGGGCATCTCTCGGGTGGGGGCGCTCTCCGGTTCGGGCAGCTCTTTTTGGGCTGATCCCCGGTCAGCCAGCGAATAAAACGGTCCAGCCAGCTCATACCAGGGCCTCCAATGCGCTTTCCAAGGTGAAGGGGTCCGCGGCCACTTGGGCCACGGGGATGTCGGCGGCGGCCAATTCCGCAGCCAGGGCCGGGTCAAGGGCACCGATGACGGTCACTTTGGCCGATTTTTGGGCCGGGGCTGGGTCAAAGCCCACGGTGACGCCCTGGGCCAGGATGAACTTTTCGGCCAGATGCAGCAAGATCGGACGCAGATCCGCCTGGGCGGGGGCGGGCTGGATCAGCAGATAGTGTTTTAGAAGAGGAACGACCGGTTCTGGATCCGGGGCTGGGTTGGGCACAGGCACCGGATCGGGTTCAGGACCCTGGGGGCGTGTGCGGAGCTGCCAGGGTGAAATTGACCTCGTAGCAGATGGGGCGACCGCGCCCCGGCATCTCTGCGGTGATCAGATTTTGCGCCATCTGGCTCTCGATTTCGGCATCCACCACCTCCACCATAAAGACGCCGGGGGTATGGGTGAACTCGTAATAGCCCGCCGGTTTGTAGGGATCTTTGCCCGTGGTGGTGGCGGGGAAATGGGTGCCCGGCGCGGCCCCGGTCCAGCCCATGCGCACGGTCTTGCCCTGAAGCGGATTGCCGTCGGCATCCGTCACCGTGCCGAAGATGGCGTTGCGGTTGCCCGTCTCTTCCGGGGAAAGCAGCCGTTGTTCGGCACGGTAGATCAGGGCAGGGGGCGGCGGCACAATCACCGGATCGGGATCGGGGTCGGGGCGGAGCAGGAACGGGAACGGGCATGGGAACCGGCGCGGGGGCGTCCCCCTGGCCCAACCCGGACCGGGGCTGGCTGGGCGTATCCTTCAACATCTGCACAATGGGCAGCCGTCCGGCCAGGCCAAAGCGCTCGTTCCAGGCGTCCGTGTACCAGCCCATCTGATCCCACGTGGGGCTGGGATCGCCCAAGGGCCGGGCGGCCAACAGCCAGGTGCAGCACGAGAAGTACCAATCCGGGGCCTCGTCCTGCATAAAGCGCATGATCCCCATCTGGAATTCGGCTTGCTGGCTGGGGATCATCTTGGGATAGCGCTTGTCGTCCCCCCACCCCACCACCGGCCCGCCCTCCGTGCTGATCACCGGGATGTGGAAGCCCAGGGCGGCGTGGATCTTGGCCCCGGCGCTCTCCCAGCCCCGGAAGCAGTTGGGGTCATCCTCGATGGTGTGGCCGGGGTTGGCGGCCCGGGTGCGCAGGTCGTTGATCATCTCCAGAGAGTCGGTTGTCCCACGACCAGGGGCCAAAGTGGTCGAACTCGGCCTGGGTGAGAGGGGTGCCTTGCTGGTTGACCGCATCGTCGGGATAGTCCAGGGGGTGGTTGAGGGTGTAGTTGTGGATGGCGAACCAAGCCCCCTTCTCGAAGAGGTCTTTGCGGCCCCGGTCCACGACCTTCTGCACCACATTCTCCTTGCCCCCCGGTCCCATGGCCGGGACGCCGGGCAGCCCGCCCGCCGCGATGATCATGTCGGCATCGTGGATAAAGTTGTCCGTCACAATGTCCAGCCAATTCGACGGCATGTGGTCGTTGTGCCACTCCGCGGGCAGATCCGGCTCGTTGTTGGATTCAAAATAGCGGGCACCGGCCTCGACCAGCTTGGCCAGCCCGCTCACCTCCCGTCCGCCCATGCGCCCAGGGTTGGGCCGCTCCCGAAAAAGCCGCACCACGGGCATGATGTCGGCGGCGATCAGGCGGCGGCACAGCTCCACGGAGGAGCCGTCGCCGTCGTCCAAGAGCTTGACCCACTTGATCTGCATGGCGACCAGTTCATCGATCCAAAAGTCCAGCTCCGCGCCCGTGGGGTGATAGACCCGGGCGGACCAGTGTACCCCGCGTCCGTTGTCGTTGCGGGGGCGTGGGAAGTCGGATAGGTTCATGGATGGGTCTCCGGGGTGGGCGTGGGGTAAAAGGCGTAATGGACAGTGGCACAATGGGTGGGACAGAATGAATGGCTGAATGATAGCATAGAGTGAGGGGAAATGGAATTGCCGTGATATAATCCCCTCATGACCACCCACACCATTGCGGACACAATCGAACGTTATCTCAACGATGCCGGGACGGGCAGCCGCCATACCCGGCGCACCTATCGCACGGCCATGAACCGCTTTCAGGAATATTTGACCGAGCGGGGGGTGGACACGGAACAGGCCGACGCCGAAAAACTGGACGTGGATCTGCTCCTCGGCTTCGCCACCTGGCTGCTGGACGACGCCCAGGTGGGCCGCCGCTCCCTGCACACCTATCTGGCCGGGTTGAGCGGGCTGGTGCAGTTCATGCAGGTGCGGGGATGGCTGCCCTTCTCGCCCCAAGAGTTGGCCCGCTTCCACGAGGGCATCAAGCGCATCCGCCGCAACCAGCGCCCGCCGGACCTCATGCCCCACCCCATCCGCCAGGAGGAGTTGGACGCCCTGGTGGCCGCGGCCCGAGATGTGGACCTGCGGGACAACAGCAGCGAACGGGAGCATCTGGTCAAGCTGCGGGACATGGCTATGGTGGCCGCCCTGGCCTGCACGGGCCTGCGGGTCAGCGAGTTGGTCAGCTTGCAACGCAAGCAGTTGGACGACACAGATCGCTCCTCCTGGGTGGTGGGCAAGCGGGGCAAGGCCCGGCAGATCTTCTTCGCCGAGGATGCTTGGAATGCCATCCAGCACTATCTGCAGCACCCGGCAGATCCTGGACGGGGCCACCGGGCGGCCCCTGGGCGGCATGCCCGTCTTCGCCCGCCACGACCGCCGGGCCGGTTCCCAGGTTCTGCCCCTCAGCACCGAGAGCGTCCAAAACACCATCCGCGCCCTGGCCGAATCCGCCCGGCTCAGTGACCGAGGCATCACCCCCCACGCCCTGCGCCACTATTTCGCCACCCGCATGTATCAAACCACACGGGATCTAGCCGTCACCCAGACCGCCCTGGGCCATTCCAGCCCCGCCACCACCCGCATCTACGCCAAGCTGGAGGATGACGCCGTGCGCAACGCCCATCGAGAGGCGTTTGAATGAAGCGGTGATGGGGGCGGGGAGACAAGGGGTGTTAAAAAAAGAAACTCTCCTGACTAGCCTTTGCAGGCAAGCCATCCCCAGAGGGATGACGATTCGTCAAGAGAGAAAAACGGATAACCGTTTTGTCACCTCGTATTATACATCTTATTAGAGTGCTCGGCAAGCCCTATTTTTCTAAACTACCGATTCATATCGATCAATATGATCAACTTCACGATTTTTCTCCCCCATCCGAATCCAAAGCAGCAGGCGGTGACGCGGCCCGCACTTGGCGGCAGATCGCCAAGGATGCGGAAGCGTTTGAATAGGCCATGAGAAATCATGCAAAGTTATGGCTACTTGCCCTGATCGGGGTGATCGGGGCCGGGGCTGCGTTGCGGCTGGTCGGGTTGGACCGTTTCCCGCCGGGGCTGCACTACGACGAAGCCTTTAATGGGCTGGACGCCCTCGCCCTCAGCCGCATCCCCGTAACCGAATGGCCGATCTTCCTCACGGGCAACTTTGGCCGGGAGCCGCTCTTTGTCTACCTGCTGGCCTTCCTGCATCGCCTGAACGACCCCTCCATCACAACCCTGCGCCTTGTGCCCGCCCTGTTGGCCGTTCTGTGGACCCCGGCAATGGCTTGGCTGGCCTGGGAAGCCGCCCCCACCCTGACCAGCACCCCCGGCGACCGTGACCGCCGTCTGCGCCTGGCCGTTTGGAGCGCCGTGGCCTTGCTCGGTCTCTTTTGGGGCCAGATCTTCGCCCGCTATGCCATCCGCCTCAGCCTCTTCGTGCTGCTGGAGATGCTCTTCTTTGCGGCCCTGTGGCGGGCGTGGCGGGTCAACCGGCTGGGCTGGTGGGCCGTGGCCGGACTCTGCTTGGGGCTGCTGTTTTACACCTATCTGCCCGCCCGGCTGATCCCCCTGGCCCTGGTGCCGGTGATGGTCGTGGGCATCTTTTCAAAAGCTGAGGGTGTCGCCGCCCGGATAGGGGGGATGGGCCTGGGCCTGCTCGTGGCCGGGTTGGTGGGGGCACCACTCCTGATCTACTTCTGGGCCAACCCCCTCTCCTTCACCACCCGCGTGGGCCAGACCAGCCTCTTGGCCCAAAGCGGATGGGGCGGACTCGTCACCAACTTGCGCCTGGTCCTGGCCATGTTTCTGGGCACCGGAGATGGCAACATCCGGGCCAACATCCCCGCCCGGCCCATGCTGGACTGGTTCATGGCCGGGCCGTTTTTGGCGGGGCTGGGCCTCTTGGTGTGGCGATGGCGTCGCCCCGGTGTGCAACTGCTCCTCGCCGCTGCCGTGGCCATGACCCTGCCCACCCTGCTCAGCGACAACGCCCCCCACTTTCAGCGGGCCATCGGTCTGCTGCCCTGGCTGGCCCTCATCACCGCCCTGGGCGTGGACGCCGGGGTGACCTTTGTGCGTAGCCGCCAGCCCCGCATGGCCACCGCGGCCACGACCCTGGGATGGGCTTTGTTGCTGGGATCGGCCCTGCTCACCACTCGGCTCTATTTCAACGTCTGGGCGGCGGACCCCAACCTCTTCGCGGCCTGGGATGTGGGCTTTACCCAACTGGCCGACCATCTGGCCCAGGTTGACCCGGCCCAGCCCGTCTACGTCAGCCCACGGGGCAGCGATCACCCCACGATCAGCTATCTGCTCCAGGCCGACCCCACCCCGCCCACGGTGCTGGGCTTTGATGGTCGTCTCTGCGTGCGGGTGCGGGAAACCGGTCCGGCGGACTACATTTTTCTGGTCAACGAGGATTTTCGAGGCCCGGCGTTGCTGGCCGCCTATCTGCCCGAAGCCGCGGACCAGGTGCTGATTTCGGACGATCTGGGCGCAACCTGGGCCACCCAGCTTTCACAGCCCCGGGGGATGACGCCGATCTTTCCGGAGATGATCGGAAATCCCCAAGTCATGGCCGACGGTATCGGCCTGTTGGGCTATTGGCTCAGCCAGGACGCGCTGCACGCCGGGGATCGTCTCTACGTGCGCCTCTTCTGGCGGGTGACGGCCCAACCCAGCCAGGCGTACACCACCTTTGTCCATCTGCTGGCCCAGGACGCCGACGGCGAAACCCTCTTGGCCGGCAGCGACGCCCCGCCGGGGGACGGCACCTGCGCCACCCCCACCTGGCAGCCCGGCGAAATCATCGTCGACGAACTGCAATTCGTCCTGCCCGACCCCTTGCCCGCAGCCCCCCTGCACCTGGAGGTCGGCCTCTACACCGCCGACGGCACCCGGCTGACCGTCACCGTCGGCGAAAATCCTGGGGCCGACCGCATCTTGATCGGCCCCCTCTCCACCCAAAACTAGGAGCGTCCCCTATGCCAAACTTCACCATCCTCCTCCCCCCATCCGAAGGCAAGGCCAGCGGCGGCGATGCCAGCCACACCTGGTTGCAGATCGCCAAGGAGCCGGAATGCAACGCCTTTGCCCGCCTCAACCCCACCCGGCGCAAGGTGATCGTCGCCCTGCGCGTCCGCCATGAGGCAGCCGACGCCAGAGCTGGAAAAGCTCTTCAACGTCAAAGACGACAACCTGGCCGCGGCCATTGCCGCCAACCGGGCCATCCTGCGCGGGGAACTGCGCCCGGCCATCCAGCGTTATACCGGCGTCATGTTCGACTTTCTCGACTACCCGTCCATGCCCCCGGACGACCGCCACACCTTCGACACCCACGCCCTGATCTTCAGCGGCGTCTGGGGTCTCCTCCGCCCCACGGACCTGATCCCCGACTACAAGCTCAAAATCGATGCCAACTTGCCGGGCTTGGGCAAGGTTTCTTCTTTTTGGAAACCACACCTTAGTCGGGTATTGAACCCGATCTTGGCCGGACAAATTGTGTGGGATCTGTTGCCGGGGGCGCACCGGACCGCCTGGGATGGCAAGGCCAAGTCCGCGGTGCGATGGCAGGTGAAGTTCGTGGAGCGGGTGGAAAGTCGGGGCAAGGTGAGCTATCGCACGGTCAACCACTGGTCCAAAGCGCTGAAGGGCGCACTGGTCCGCCACCTCTGCGCCCACCCCGTCACCGACGTGGACGCCCTGGCCGATTTCGAGCATCCCCTTGGCTATATTTACGATCCCACCCAAGGGAAAACGAAGCAAGAACGGCGGAGAAGTAGTCTTTGTGAAGGAGAGTAGTCAGTGCGGATAGCGCCACGTTTCTCATTACGCAATAAACCACGGAGATTTCTATGTCTTACGCCCAGTCGATCGACACCTATCGTCATGATCCAAAGCAGTTGGAAACACTCTTTCAGCAAGCGGCCCAGGCCGGGGAGACCGCCGACTTCGCCGCCGGGCTGGACGAGATCTATCATCAAGTGCCGGAGAATGTGCTGATCTCGGCCTGGCACTACCGGCTCACCGGCCCGGTGGCCCAGACGGAGGGCAGCCGTATCAACTGGGCGCTGGCTGTGCCCATTGCCCTGCTCAGCGGGCTGGCCTTCTGGCTGTTGAGCGCCTCGGCTCTGAACCTGTCCGGTGATTTGCCCTTTGCGGTTTTGGTGGCCGGTCCCCTGGCCGCGTTCTTTGTGCTGCTCTATCTGGCCCTGGCCGACGGTCGCTATTGGGGTCGGGCGGCACAATCGGCCGGGGTGCTCCTGGCCTTGGCGATCTTTGTCGTCTTCTTTGACAACGTGCGCCAGTGGAATCAGTTGCAGGTCTTGTGGGTACTGCACCTGCCCATCCTGGCCTGGATTGGGGTGGGGCATCGCTGTGCTGGGCATCAAGCCGGACCCGGAGCGGCGCTTCGCCTTCGTCACCAAATCCATCGAGGTGGGCGTGACGGTGGGCCTCTTCGCCATCGCTGGCGGGGCCTTCACCGGTGTCACAATGGGTCTGTTTACGACCCTTGGCTTCAACGAATTGGACCCGCTCATGCGCGTGCTCTTCACGGGCATTGGCGGGGCCACGCCGGTGCTGGCCGTGGCCCTGGTCTACAACGCCAAGGCGGATGTGTTGGAACAGAGCTTCAACCAGGGCATCAGCAAAGTGGTGGCGATCCTCATGCGCCTGCTCTTGCCCCTGACCGTGCTGGTCCTCCTGGGCTATTTGGCCCTGGTCCCCGGCAACTTCATGGAGCCCTTCAACAACCGGGACGTGCTGACCATTTCCAATCTCATGCTCTTTGCGGTCATGGCCCTCCTGGTGGCCGCCACCCCTCTGCACATGGACGAAGTGGGGCCGACCGTGGGCCGCTTCCTGCGCTGGGGACTCCTGGCCCTGGCCGGCTTGACCCTGATCGTCAGCCTCTACGCCTTTTCCGCCGTGCTCTACCGCACGGGATTGGGCGGCTTCACCCTCAACCGGGTCACCATCATCGGCTGGAATGGCATCAATATCTGGCTGTTGGGGTTGCTGCTTCTGCGCCAACTGCGCGCTCAGGGCAAGCCTTGGCTGGCCCAACTCCACAGCACCATCAGCGTCGGCCTCACCGCCTGGGCCGCCTGGGCCGGGATCGTCACGGTGATCTTGCCGTTGATCTTCAAGCCGTAAGAGCGACAACAAAAAAATAGGCCACGGATTTTACAGATTAGACGGATAAAAACGGATCTTTTTGATCCGTTTTTATCCGTTCGATCCGTAAAATCTGTGGCCTATTTTTTTGTTCCTATTCCATCTTTTCCAGGATTGTCTTGCGCATGATGAACTCGATCAGCCGGGGGGCGAGGAGGCCGAGGAGGGCGCTGGCGCGGTTGGCCGGGCCGGGGATCAGGATGGCTTCGCGGGCCTGGGCTGCGGCGAAGATGCGCTCGGCCAGGGCTTCCGGGGCCATGCGTGTCTGCTCTCGGCTGTTGTCCGGGCTGTAGCGCCGGGCGTGGACCGTGCGGGTGGGGCCGGGGAAGACGGTGAGCACGTTGATGGCTTGGCCGCTCAGGGCCAGGCGCAAGCTGCGGGCGTAGCTGGCCAGGCCATCCTTGCTGGCCGCGTAGACCGCGGCCCCCGGATAGCTGGCATATTTGGAGAGAGATGACATAAAAATTAGACTTCCGCCTGGTTTAATCTTTCCCGCGGCCAACAGACCGGCGTTGAGCAGCAATGGGGCCTGAAAGTTGAGGTCGATCACCGCCTGCTGACGGCTCATCTTCGAGCGGGCAAAGGGGCCGACCGCGCTGATGCCGGCGTTGTGGATGCAGACATCAAAGGCCGGGCCAAGCGGAGAGTTCCGACACCACCCGGGCCACCTCGTCGGCCTGGGTGAGGTCGGCGAGGATGAAGCCGATGTTGGCCCCGGTCTGGCCCACCTCCACCTGGGTGGCCGCGGCCCGATCCCGGTCGATGTCGATGCCGGTGACGATGTAGCCGGCCTGGGCATAGCGGGTGGCCAGGGCCTTGCCGATGCCGTCCGCCGCGCCGGTGATCAGGCAGTGTTTTGGGGTATCCGACCTTCCTGGAAGCTTAAGCTTCCAGGAAGGTTGGGACTTTGGGGCGCATGAGCCGGTCGAGCAGGGGGGCGGCGTAGATCCCGGCCCAGCGGGCAAACTGGTTGCCCACGCCCATGACCGGGTTGCGCCGATTGCCCCGCATGGCCCGCACCATCTGTTGCGCCACCTCTTCTGTGCGCTGGGGAAGGTGTCCCAGTCCAAGGTCTCTTTGGGGATGCCGATCTTGGCGTGCAGCCCCGTGTTGACCGCGCCGGGGTGCAGGACCTGCACCCGCACCCGGCCGGCCTGTTCGATGCGCAGGCTGCGGGCGAAGCCGTCCAGGGCGGCTTTGGTGGCGGTGTAGGTGGCGTAGTCTGGGGTGGCCAAGGCCGAGGCCACGCTGCTGACAAAGACCAGCTTGCCCTGGGCCGCGTCCAGCCGGGGCAGCAGGGCGTGGGTGAGGGCGATGGGGGCGCGCAGGTTGAGGGCGATCAGGGCCTGAAGGTCGGCGGGGGATTGGTCCGCCACGGGGCCATAGTAGCCCGTGCCCGCGTTGTGGATCACCAGATCCAGCCGGTCGATGGCCTGGGCGTCCAGCCAGGCGGCCACGGTTTGGGCCGCGTCGGGCGGGTCAGGTCGGCCTGGCAATAGCGGTCCGGGCTGTACAGGGCCGGGTCCAGATCTTGCGCCGGGTCCTGCCGCCCGACCAAGATCACGCTGCGCACCCTCCCCGGCATAGATTTTGGCCAAGCGGCCCCGATTCCGCTCGTCGCCCCCGTGATCAATACCACAAATGTTGGCAAGATGAAACCTTTCGCATGACAGTAAGGATTGAGTTCTTCAACAAAAAAATAGGCCACAGATTGAACGGATCGGACGGATCAAAACGGATCTTTCTCAAAAAGATCCGTTTTAATCCGTCCAATCCGTTTAATCTGTGGCCTATTTCTTCTCCTTCACCTGGGACATGAAGAGTCCCGGCCAGGATCATGAAGACGGCGGAGAAGACGAACATGATGCGGTAGCTGGCCCCGGTGAGGTCGACGAGGAAGCCGACGGTTTGGGGACCGGCGATGGCGGCGATGCTGGCGGCGAAGTAGTAGAGGCCGGTGTAGGCCCCGAGTTTGTCTTCGCCGCCCACGTCGAAGACCATGGGCAGGGAGTTGACGTTGATCAGCGCCCAGAAGATGCCGGCCAGGACCAGCATGATGATCAACATGGTCTGGCTTTGGATGAACCAGCCGAAGACGAAGAGGCTGCTGAGGCCGATGATGCCGATCATGATGATGCGTTTGCGGCCAAAGCGGGTGGCGATCAGGCCGCTGGGCACGGCGAAGACCACGAAGAGGGCGGCGAAGCCACTGGTGATCATGGCCATGCGCCCGACGTCGATGTCCAGATCAAAGCGGCCAAAGGAGGAGATCCAGGTGTCCAGGGCGTTGTAGCCCATGAACCAGCACAGGATGGCCAGCAGGATCATGAGGCCGGAGCGATCCGGGTTGGTGAGGACGGCCCGCACGTTGGCGATCAGCCCCTGGCCCCCAGGTCTTCTTCCTCTTTGGGTTGGGGAATCTCCGGCTCTTGGATCAGCAGAACCACCATGAGCAGGGCACCGACCATGACCACGGCCCCAAAGATGAAGGGGGTGATGCGGCCCAGGCTGTAGAGGTAGCCGCCGCCCAGAAAGGCGGCAATGGCCCCCAGCCCGCCCATCAGGTTGATCACCCCGTTGGCCGTGCTGCGCTGCTCCGGCGGGAAGAGATCCCCCAGCAGGGCCACGGTGGGGGAGCGGAAGAGGGCCATGCTCAGGTTGGTGAGCAGGATGGCGATCATGATGCCCGGCACGGTGCCCAGGGTGGGCACGGCCACAAAGAAGACCGCGGCCAAGGGCGCGCCCACCATGATCCAGGGCTTGCGCCGTCCCCAGCGGCTGCGGGTGCGGTCCGAGCGTTCGCCGACGTAGGGGCTGGACGAACATGTTGATATAGTTGTCCCAGGTCATGATGAAGCCGATCATCGTGGCGCTGAGGGCGAAGTCCTCCTTCAAAAAGACCGGCACAAAGGTGTTGAAGAGGGGCCAGATGATGCTGATGCCAAAGAAGCCAAAGCCCAGCAAAAGCGTGCGACTGTACGGGAATTTGTTCATGGAACTCTCCGGTTGTGAAAGGCAGAAGGGGTGAAGGGGTGAACGGGTGAAGGGGTGAGGTGAGGACTGAACCACGTTCATCACCCTTTCAGCCCTTCACCCCTTCACCCGCTCAGAATAGATACGATTCCCACAACTTCTCAAGCGTCTCCGCCAGCCGCTGGCCCAGGGCATCGCCCCGGCCCGTGGTGACGTCGTCGTGGTTGTCAAAGGCACGGTAGGGGACCTTGACGCCGTTGATGGTGACGAGATAGGGATGTGCGGCGGTGAAGTCGGCCCAGTCGCTCTCTTTGTACAGGCGGTCCAGCTTTTCGTCGGGCACCGAGTGCTCCAGGATGCTGTCGGGGCGGTCCGGGTTGGCCCGCTTGCGGTTCTTGCGCAGGGACTCTTCCCAACTGACGTCGATGTAGAGGATCACGGCCTCTGCGCAACATCTCCACGGGGAAGTGGGCGAAGGCTTCTCGCCAGCCCCCATGCTCCGCGCCCCGGGCGAACTCGATGATCACCGTGGGGCGGGGCGGAGCGTGGAAATCGTCCTCGTCTCCTGGGTGATCCCGGCGCAGTTTGGCATATTCCTGGGCCATGCGCTCGATGAGCAGGTGCCACAGATAGTCGTGGAGAAAATAGCCCTCCGCGTCCGTGTGCAGCCGGGGCTTGCCCATGCGCGCCAGGATGGCGTCCTCCTCGAACCAGGTCCACAACATGGGGAAGTCGTCGATCTCGGCAAAGGCCCCGATGTGGAAACGCTCCATGCGCTCGGCTTCGTCCGTGCGCTTGAGATAGTCGATGATCTCACTCTTTCCCGCGGCAGGGCGGGCGACGAGAAAGATGATGTCGAAGGTTGGGGTGTGCATGGGGTCTCCTGAGTTATAGGTAGGGGTTTGAGTGGGTTGGGGGTGGTTGGGCCGGTCGCAGACCGGCCCAACCACCCCCAACCCACTCAAACCCCTACGCGAGGTCCAACAACAACGCCGTCAACAACGCCGTGCGCTCGGCCAGACGGTCGATCTCGATATGCTCGTGGTCGGCGTGGGCACCGTGGCCGGGGCAGCCCAGGCCGTCCAGGGTGGGGACGCCCGAGCGCGCCGGTCAGGTTGCCGTCGGAGCCGCCGCCCGTGCCGCCGTCGGTCAAGGTCAGCCCCAGTTTGGCCCCGATGGCCTGGGCCTGGCGGAAGAGTTCTTCGGTCACCTTGCGCTCCAAGGGCGGACGGCTGGCCCCGCCGGAAAGCTGAATCTCTGCGCCGGGCACCACCGGCGTCAGCCCGCGGATGGCGGTGACAACCCGGTCCATCTCCTCGGCGGTCCAGGCCCGCAGGTCGATCACGGCTGAGGCCCCGGCGGCCACCACATTGCCGCGGGTTCCGCCGCTGACCACCCCCACGTTGACCGTCGTCCCCAATGCCAAATCAGTCAAACTGTGCAAGGCCAGGATCTGGTGGGCCAACTCCTGCACGGCGCTGATGCCCTTCTCCGGCTCCACCCCGGCGTGGGCGGCCTTGCCCCGGATGGTCAGGTCGAAATGGCCGGTCCCCTTGCGGGCGGTCTTGATCACCCCGCCGGGCAGGGGCGACTCCATCACCAGCACATAGGCCGCCTTGCGGGCCTCGTCCTCGATCAGCCTGCGAGAGGTGTGGCTGCCCACCTCCTCGTCCGAGGTCATCAACACGGTGACCGGACGGGGCAGGGGCAGGTCCAGAGCACTCACCGCCCGCAGGGCCTCGGCCACCATCACCAAACTGGTCTGCATGTCGAAGATGCCCGGCCCATACGCCCGCCGAATCCCGGCTTCTCCGGTCTCGATGCGGAAGGGGTGGCTCTCCAGGCTGCCCACGGGCCAAACCGTGTCGTAATGGCAGAGGATCAGGGCGGGCTTGGCGGCGGGGTCCACGCCATCTGGCGTAAAGGTGGCCCGCACATGGTTGCCCCGCAGGACGCCGCTGGGGTCCGGCTCTGGGTTGGAAAGAATCTCAACGTCAGCGCCCACGGCCTGGTACATCTGGGCCAAATAGTCGGCGAAGAGATCCAGGCGGCCCTTGTCATCGCTGGGCGTCTCCTGCTCCACCGTGCGCTGGATGGCGTCCAACATGGCGGCGTGGCGGGATTGGAAGTGGGTGATCAGGGTGTGCATGGTGACTCCTTCGATTTTGGATTTTAGATTGGTGATTTTGGATTGGGGGCATTGGCGATCAACCTTTGAATCATGGAGTCGGGTTGGAGGATTTCGCCGGTGACAGCATTCATCTGGAGTTGCCCAATCTCGTTGCGCCGCACACTTCCCGCTTTGTCGCGGCGCGGCACGGTCCGCACCACATGAAAACGCCATTGCAGCGGATCGCCCAACACTAGTTCCGGCTCTTCGACCAGCAACAGGTGACCGGCATTCATGGACAGCCAGACATTCGCCTTCTGCCGCGCCACCTCGGGCGCCATCACCGTAGCTTGGAGATAGACATTCACCTCAATCGATGGTTTGGGTTGCGTGCCAACACTGGGTAGCTGTCGGACGGGTAGGACCAGAGCAGTCATGGGGTTCTCCTAAAAATAGACAACAACAGCTTTAGTTAGCGAATGACTAATTCTCTCACGGTTTGGGCAGAAATGCGACCTTCGTTTGGCGCCCAGCCCAGGCCCGGCGTGGACGGACATGGCAATGGCCCCGTTCACGGCCACGATGGGCGGGTCCACGATGTCGGCGGCGTAGTCTTTGTCGAAGCCGCACACGTCACCGGGGATGGTGAAGCCGGGCAGGCTGGCGATGGCGATGTTGGCGGCCCGACCAATGCCATATTCGTGCATCCCCCCGCACCAGACCGGGACGCCCCGTGCATAGCAGAGATCGTGCACCTTCTTGGCCTCCAACAGCCCGCCCAAGCGGCTGACTTTGATGTTGATGATGCGCCCGCTGTCCAGATCCAGGGCCTTGCGGGCATCCTCCGCGCGAATGGATGGACTCGTCCAGGCAGATGGGCGTGCGCAGTTCCCGTTGCAGGATGGCGTGGTCGATGATGTCGTCGTGGGCCAGGGGCTGCTCGATCATCATCAGGTTGAACTGGTCCAACTCTTTCAGCACGGGAATGTCGGCCAGGGTGTACGCCGAGTTGGCGTCGGCCACGATGGCCAGGTCCGGGTAGCGTTCCCGCACGGCGCGGATCACCGGCACGTCCTTGCCCGGCCCGATCTTGAGCTTGATGCGCCGGTAGCCCTGGCCTGTGTAGAGGTCGATCAGCTCGAAGAGGTCGTTGATGTCCGCCTGGATGCCCAGGCTGACCCCGGACAGAATCTCAGGCCGGGTGCCGCCCAGCATGGCGTGGAGGGGTTTGCCCTCAACCTGCCCCAGCAGATCCCAGGCCGCCATTTCCATCCCGGCCTTGGCAAAGTTGTGCCGCTTGACCAGGCGATAGTTGGCGATCAGCTCGTCGATGCTCCCCCATTCCTTGCCCAAGACCATAGGGGCCAGCACATCCTTCAGCACATGCCAGCAGGTCTCGGTCGTCTCCTCGTTGTAAAAGGGGGCCGACGAACAGGGGCTCTCGCCCCAGCCCACCAAGCCATCCGCGTGCAGCTTCACCAGCACATGCATGCGGTGGTTGACGGAGCTAGAACTGATGGCAAAGGATCGCACCATCTCTTGGCGGACGATGAAGAGGTCGATCTGGGTGATTTTCATAGGTAGCCCTTTTGTTGATTGGTTGGTTCGTTGAGTGGTGGGGAGACGACGACGGTTGGTTGACACGAAAAATCAACAAGTCAACCAACCAACTTCTCTCCCAGTCGTTCCAACAGCCCATCATCCACCCGCTCGCCGACGAGGAAGCAACGGTCGCCGTCCCGCGCCGGGGTGGTGAGGATGTATTGGCCGGGTTGGGTGCCGATGTAGTGGGCCAGGAGTCGATCCGTGGTGTCTCGCCAGCGGGCAGCCGTGGGCAGATCCGTGCGCTGGAGCGCGGCCCAGTCCGCAGGGATTTCCACGGCGATGGTGGGGGCGTCCGCGTCGAAGAGGGGGGTGGCCCATCCGTTATTGACCTGTACGGTCGTGGCAGAAAGGTCTTGGATAGACCGGGTGGCCCCAGGATCGGTCAACGCATTCTGCACCCGATCTGTGCCGGGCAGCAGGGTCATGCGCAGGCGGGAGGCGGGTAGTTGGTTGAGTACGTTGCGAAAAGGGATCAGGTCCGGGAAGAAATGGGTGCAGATGGCCCGCAGCTTGCCAAAGTTGAGTACCGCATTGGCAAAGAGCAGGGGGTCCGTGGTCCACTCCACCAGATCCACCCCTGCGGCCAGGGCCTGCTGCGCCTGCCTCCGTTTGAGATGGAAGGCGATGTGCCGCCCTCTAAAATCCGGCTCCACGGCCAGGGATTGGGACTCGATGCGCAGACCGTGCTGAAAACGCTCCGCCCAGGGTTGGGGCAAGCCCGAATCATCCCACTTGAAAAAGCCAAAGAGACTGCCCACCACGGGACCGCCTTCCCCATCCCGGGCCACCAAGGAGTTGGCCAACCCAAAGTCCGGCGTGTGGATGTCCGCGGGGTAGAGATATTCGTCCGCCACCATCCACACCTTTTGCTGAAGCCGCCGGATCTGCTCGGCCTCGGCCGCGTCGGGGCGGCCCAGATCCAGCCCATCTTGCAGATGATGGGTGGGGACGAAAGCGTGGGGCACGCCGGCGTCGAAGATCCGCACGGTGGCGAGGGATAGTTGGGCGGCCACCAGATCGGCCACCGCTTCCCAATCCACCGGCCCGGCCTGGGGTGCAGCATGAACGCGCAGGGTGGCCGTGGGTTCCCCCGCCGGCGAGAGTGGACCAGGTAGTAGAAAGGCCGCCCCAACCGTCTCTCCATCCCGGCTCACGGTGAAGATCTCACCCCCAATGCGCCGAAAGGCCGACTTGAGAAAGTGGGGCGGCAGTAAAGATGGGTTGTGGGGCGCGCCCAAGGCGGCGCAGATCTGATCCACGCTTTCGCCCCAGGCGGAAGTGGGGACGTCTTGATTGGGTATTTGGGTGACGGTCAAAGAATCGGGCATCAACCCAATACCACCCGCCGCTCGATCGATCCCGCCCGGTCGCTCAGAATCCGCACGCCGATCTCCGCCCCCGCCGGGCCGCTGACCACCCACTGGGCGTCCGTGCGGTTGTCCGTGGGGCTGGTGGCGAAGTGGGCCATGGCGTAGACTTTGTTGCTGCGTCCCTCCAGATGGCCCAGGTCGGTTTTGGCCTTGCCGGTCACCAACTCAACGCCGTCGGGTAGATCCAACTCCACCCGCACGGGGCGCGTGGCTTTGCGTTTTTGCCCCTGCACGCTGGTGAAGGTGGGCAGATAGCCGCCGTTTTCCACCACCAAATGGAGGCGGTACGCGCCCGCGCCAGCCGGGGTCACCCCCAGGCTGTGGACGCTGAGCTTGGGCAGGGTGTCTCCCAAGGCCAAGGCCCAGGGCGTGTTGCGGGCTGCCTCTTCGCCCATAAAGGCATGGGGCGGATTGCGCCAGGTGTACATGTGGTTGAGCCCGCCGATCTCCACCGCGCCCAGTTGGGGATGGTCGAAGGGCTGCCAATCGAAGATGCTGTCCGGCCCGGCGTTGGCCAAGAGCCATTGGAAGATCTTGACGTCGTCACCGTGGGGATGGCCCCGCATCCAGTCGATAAACTTACGGTCCTTGATCCCGGCCCGGCCCGGCAGATCCCACAGCTCGATGGTGAAGGTGTAGATGCCGTATTGATCGTAGACCCAATCGTCAAAGGCCCCCACGATGGTCTCTTTGGGATGATATTTGAAGTCGTGGAAGACCGAGGCGTGGGGATAGCCGACCAGATCCGTGCCCCGCTGGCCCAGAGCCTGAAAGGTCCACAGGTCCGATGTCTCCATTTGGTCGTCCGGCTTGGTGCTGAACGGGCGCAGCAGCACACCGCTCTGGGTATGATACGACAGAGCCACGCTGATGTTGGGGTGGGCGGTGAAGAAGTCCAGCAGCGCCCGGATCTCCGGCTCGGAGCCGGGGTAGTCCCCCGCGCCCCGTTGGGTCCCCTCCGGCTGCCACTCTGCCGGGAAGTTGCGGTTGAAGTCCAGCCCCTGGTGCGCCGGAGCCACCTTGATATTGACCCCGTCCCACGCCTCGGCCACCCCTTCCGGCAGGAGGCGATAATAGGTGCCGCCTTGCTCGTCCGCCCCCCGTTTCACCATAATGCGAGGATCAATGGGGCTGACGGCCCAATCCCCATGCGGGTCTACCATTCTCATTTGCAGGATCAACCCATTGCCATCCACATCGGTCTGGTGGATGCCCTCCTGCTTCTCGGCATAGGGGTAGGGCCGGGTGCCGGATCGGAGAAAGGTGGGACTGTCGGCCAGAGCCAGTTCCGCCCCATCTGGATTTACTCGGGGGACGATGTAATAGGTGGCCCCATCCAATAGCCTTGTCACCTGGGCATCCGTGCCGTAGCCGGAGAGCAGGGTGTCGGCAATGTGCAGGGCCACCGTCGTCCCGGCCACCTCCGTGGCGTGGATGTTGGCGTCGATCCACACGGCGGGCTTCGTGTCGTGGGCGCCCGTGGCCGCGGTTCGTCACCGTCAACAGCCAAATGGGGCGGTCCTCGTAGCTGCGCCCAATGCTGGACAGCTCGACCAGATTCGGGAACGTCATTCGCCCAGCCGTGCAGGATGCCGTCAAGTTCTTGGTTTGTAAAATAGTGGTTGAAATTCATGGGGTTTCCTTTTTGGTTGGATCGAGTCGTAGCCCGATAGGTATCTGCGCCAAGCTAGCGTCGGTTGAGTAGCCGCCGCACGGATTTCCGCGACCAAACAGGTGCTCGGCGGCGTATCGAAACCAAAGCGGGTCAACCCACTTCGGTTTCGATACGCCCTTCCTCCTTGGATTAACAAACTCTTAGGGTCAAGTCGGGCTACTCGAATAATATAATAGATATATTAAAAAATAAAGAAGTATTTTAATTATAATTTTGTGAATGATTCAGTTGAACCTGCGTTCTGCGCCTCGCTCCATTCACCGGTTTTCGTCTCATATATTACTGCGGCATTACAATGGATAGATCAAGTAATTCATTTAATTGTATGTTGAGCACCTTCGTCGCTCACATCCACCTGCAATGCTTCCCGTGCCGGTGATGCCGCCGCTGCCGAGACATCCACCTGCCAATCTTCCTTCCTGCCGGGTGTTCCGCCGCTGCCATCTCTTCGCCCACAAAGTCCCCGTGGCAGGCCAGGATCTCGTGGAAAATAGCCTCTCGTTCGTCCAAATAGTGCTTGATGTGTACAAACGCCCCCCGCAGATCCGGGCTGGCGTGGCCGTTGCGCAGATCGATCAGCCACTTGCCCTTCAACTCCTCGGCCTCGTCCGTCCCCGTGCTCTTGCGCTGGGAACGGATGGTCCGGTTCACCCGCTGCTTGGGCATCAGGAAGAGGTCCACCACGGAGTAGAAATAGTAGGCGGTCACGTCCTGGCTGGTGTCCCGCACCAACAGACCCGGCGTTGGGCGCGTGGATCAAGATCTTGCGGGCAGCCAGATCGTCGATGATAAAAAGATGTTCTTCGGGGATGGCCGTGGGCCAGTTGCGGGGATTGTAGCGCTGGCGCTTCTCCTTGGCGTCAAAGGCGAAATAGCGGTTGGTGAACTCGTCCCCATAGCCAAAATCCAGCCGGGTGAACGACCGGGAGCGGTCGTCATAGTCCACCTTGTGCTGGGCGAAGAAGTCCTTGATCTCTTGTTCCAGGGAGGGCGGTGTGGGCATGGGCGTGGGTCCGGTTTTGTGAGGTGAGGTGAAGGGGCGAAGGGGTGAAGGGGTCGAAAGTCACCCACTCACCCCTTCACCCCTTCACCCTTTCTGCTTCTTCGGCAAGATGTCCGCGGCCAAGACCGGACCAGGTGCGGCGGAAGCCGGCCATCTTGCCCCCGGCCTTGGCCACGGGATCGACCACGTTCTGGCTGACGAAGGTGGCCGTGCCCCGCACGGTGCCCACGGTCTCCTGGGCGTCGTCGATGATGGGCTTGATCTCTTTTTGGAACATCTTCACCAGCCGCCAGATCTGCCAGACCAGGATCACCAACAGGGCGTTGATGATGATGGTCTCCACGGCGATGAGAATAATAGCAATGTCACGAATGGTTCCGCTGATCACGGTGGGACTCCTTGGGTTTTGGGGGAGGGTCGATAAAATCTAAATGTAGCGGATGTTGTTGTGAAACTCATCGGCAGCGACGTTGTTTAACAGATTAACCAAGCGTCGAGCCAATTCATAAGGCGATCGATGGGGCGCTATGATGATGCCGGCAGAGAATCGGTTGGATTCGATATAGTCCGTTCCTAACTTTTCATAATCTTTGCGATTGTGTGTGAACATCACCAAACCATTGGCCGTGGCGTAGGCCAATTGGTCTTCGTCCTCGTTGCCGAGTCGTTTGGCCTCTCTGGTTGTGACGGCGACAAAGGACTTGGCTTGAACCAGTTCGGCGATCAAGACATCGACGTCTTCGTCCAAATAAAGTTCAGCAAACAGGCGGTTCATAGGGCAAGGGGGTCTACCAACTCGTCAGGGACACGGTTACGTTCGATGTACTCGTCGATCTCTGGTTGATGATCGCTGTAATAACTCAGAGCATCAAAGACCTGGGCTAACGTGAGATGAGGCAGGTGGCGTGGAATCTCTTCCGGCTGTAGGCCCATCCGCCAGTTTTCCACAATCGATCTTACCGGCGTGCGCGTGCCTTCAATGATCGGTTCGCCGCTCAAAATCTTGTCATTGCTGACAATGTATCGATGCCTGGTCATAGTTACCATGATCGTTCTCCTTTTGACCTACCTTCGGTCTACTCTCCCATCACCAACTTTGCCAAAACCAACCCCACCCACGCCACAATCGTCGCTTCCAACGCATGGACCGGACCAACCTGCAACAAATCAATATCGGTGAAAATCCCGATCACCTGCCCCAGGCCAAAGCCGACCAGGGCCACGATCAAAAAGACGCCCAGATCCCGCAGATGGCGTCCGCCCCACAGGTGGAAGAGGCTGGCATAGCTCACGCTCAACAGCACGCCCAACACGATGCTCGGACTCATGCGGCGATGATCCCCCCGCCCAAACAGAGATCCCCGTCGTAGAAAATCGCCCCCTGGCCCGGGGTGATGTCCCGCAGGATCTCGTCGAATTGCACCGTCACCGTGCCGTCATCCTGGGGGAAGAGGGTGCAGGGGGCGGCGTGCGAGCGATAGCGGATCTTGCATTCGGCCCGGGTGCCGGGGGCGACGGGGGCGTCCATTGTCCAGTTGACCGTGTGGGCCATCAGCCGGTCGCCGCCCAATTCGTCCAGCGCGCCCACCACCAGGGCATTGTTGGGCCGGTCGAGTTCCAACACATAGACCGGCGCGCCCGTGCCGCTGAGGCCCAAGCCCTTGCGCTGGCCGATGGTGTAGCCGGGCAGCCCGGTGTGCTCGCCCAGGACCGCGCCCTGGCGATCCACAATGGGGCCGGGCTGCATGGCCGCCGCGGCCCAGTCCTGCAAAAAGCGCCGGTGATCGTCGTCGGCCAGGAAGCAGAGGTCCATGCTGTCGTGCTTGGAGGCGATGGGCAGCCCGTGGGCCGCGGCGATCTTGCGCACCTCGGCCTTGGGGTAGTCGCCGACCGGGAAGAGCACATCCCGCAGCTCGTCCTGGCCCATGACGCTGAGGACGTAGCTCTGGTCCTTGTGATCGTCCACGCCCTTGAGCAGTTCGACCACGCCGTCATCCCGACGCCGGGTGCGGGCATAGTGGCCTGTGGCCAGGTAGTCCGCGCCCATTGTGCGGGCATAGTTGAGCAGATAGTCGAAGCGGATGTGGCGGTTGCAGGCGATGCAGGGGTTGGGCGTGGTCCCCGCGCTGTAGCCCTGGATGAAGTAGTCCACGACCTTCTCTTTGAAGACCTCTTCCACGTTGATCAAATAGAAGGGGATGCCCAAGCTGTCCGCCACCCGCCGGGCGTCGTTGACGCTCTCCAGGCTGCAACACTTGTTGGTCGAGCCTTCGCCCCGGCCCACCTCGGCCCACAGGCGCATCATCACGCCGATGCACGGTGTAGCCCTGCTCCACCAACAACGCCGCGGCCACAGAACTATCCACGCCGCCGCTCATGGCGACGACGACGGTGGTTTCGGATGGGGGGCGGGTGTGCTTGCTTAGTGTTGACATGGGAGATATTTTACCACAACCGATCCAGACTCGGCACATGCAGAAATGGTGCTGTCGATCTGGGTCGCTTGCTTGCCACCCCCGCGACTTTTTGCGCCATTGATTCATCCCGCCATTTGGGTTACAATGGCGGGCGATGACCCCTCTGCCCTACCCCAAGTGTCGCCTCTTCACCCGCGACCCACAAACAGGATGTCCCAATCAATGACCGACATCGTCGCCCAACTGGCAGAACTGATCGTCAAGGACAATGCCCTGCTCTTCGTGGGCGTCGGACCTGGGCGGCAGCGAGGACCGCACCTCCCTGGTGCAGCAGATCGCCGATGCCCTGGCCGTGCGTCTTGACTACACCAAGCCGGACCGCTCTCTGGCCGCAGTGGCCCGGGACTTTCAGGCCCTGCAGGGACGCAACGCCCTGATCACCGCCCTGCGGGAGGAGGTGGCCAAGGCCAAGGCCAGCCCGGCCCCATCCACCAACTGATCGCCGACGCCGTCCTGCCCACCACCAAGGTCATCACCACCCGCTTTGACCGCATCCTGGAACAGGCCTTCGACCAGTTCCGCAAGCCCTATGTGCTGATCGTGCGGGACACGGATGTCTCTTTTTTCGACGAGTCCAAACTCACCCTGATCAAGATCCAGGGGGACATCGATCAGCCCGACAGCCTGGTGATCACCGAGGACGACGTGGAGGATTTTATCAGCAACCTGCCCACCCTCAGCGATGTGGTGCGGGCCTTCTTCGCCACCAAGACCCTGATCTTCCTGGGCTATGACCTGGAAAGTCCGACCAGTTCAAGCGGCTCTTCCGCCAGGTCACCCGCAACCTGAGCGTCTACCGGCGCACGGCCTATGCCATCCAAGAGCGGGATCTGGACCCGGCGGACCGTCGCTATTGGCAAGAGCAGGGCGTGGACATGCGCACCCAGGACCCGGTGCGATTTTTGGAGGAATTGGCCGCCACTGTCAAGGAGATCGTGCAGCGCCCGGCGCTGGCCGACGCCAACCCCTTGCAAAAGATGGCCCAACCCGCGCCTGCCCCCCACCCCGTACAAAGGGTTGCGCGAACTTTATCGGGCCGACGCCCCCATCTTTTTTGGGCCGGGATCTGGAGGTGCGCCGCTTCACCAACCGGGTGCTGGCCAACCGCCTCACCATCCTCTATGGCGAGAGCGGCAGCGGCAAGAGCAGTCTGCTGCGGGCCGGCCTGGCCCCGGCCCTGCTGGATCGCCGCGCCCTCACGGCCATCGCCCAGCCCGATGCCGACACGCCCCTGATCGATCGGCTGCGCCAAAGCCTGATCCAGGTCGCCCAAAACGCTGAGGTCGACCGTCACACCCGGCCGGGGATCTGGCCCAAATAGTACGGGATGTCCAGCACTGCCCTGGACGCGCCCCGTGGTCCTGGTGGTGGATCAGGCCGAACAGTTCTTCCTGGTCTATGACGAGGCAGCGCAGCATGGCCGTGGTGGCCCAGATGCGCACCCTGCTCACGGACCGCAGCCTGGATCTGCGCTTGGTCGTCTGTGATCCGCGAGGATTTTTTGGGGCGGATGCAGCCCCTGGAGGCCATCTCTGCCCAACCTGTTGGATGTGCGCTTTCGCCTGGACATTCTGGGCCAGGAGGCGGCCCGGGAGGCCATCGAGGAACCGGCCCGTCTCTTTCGGCGTGGCCATGGGAACCGGCCCTGGTCGCCCGTCTGCTCCAAGATCTCTACGACAGCGAGAGTCGGGGCATCAACCCGCCCCAGTTGCAGATCGTCGCCCAACGTCTCTACGCGGCCTGCCAGACCAAGACGGGGCAAGCCCACCGACCTCGCCCTCTTCGCCGCATTGGGCAACACCCCGGCCATTCTGGGCAATTTTCTCAACCAATCCATGGCCCAACTGCCCCCGGCCCGCCAATCCGCGGCCCGCACGCTGCTCGGCTCCCTGGTCACCAGCAGCGGGACCAAAGCAGCGCCTGGGCCTGGCGGATCTGGCCCGGGCCGCCCAGGTGGACCGAGCCGAGGCCAGCCCGTGCTGGACGGCTGGTGGCCACTCCCTGGTGCGCCAGATCGTGCAGGCCCGGACACCCGGGCGGCCAACTGGTCTCCTATGAACTGACCCACGACTATCTGATCACCCCCATCATCGCCTGGCTGGGCGACGATTTCTGGGCGGCGCAAAAGGCCCGGGAGATCCTGCGCCAGGCCGTGCCCGAGTGGGAGAGCCGCATGCGCCTGCTGCCCGCCGAGGATCTGGACTCTGGCCACCGGGCAGGTCGGCCCGTCTCCAGCTTTCCGAGACCGAGACCCAGCTGCTCTACGCCTCCGCCGTGGCCTATGTCCAGCACGTCGACGTCTGGCAGCCCAAGGTGGACGACGCCATCCGCCGAGATCTGCTGATCAACCTCTGTCGCCACCCGGAGGTGGCCGCCCGCCGCCACGCCGCCACCCGTCTTGGCCATGTTCGACGACGCTGCGGTGGGGGATCTGCTGGCCGATCTGGTGTTGACCGACCCGGAACTGGCCGTGCAGGCGTCCGCGGCCCTGGCCCTGGCCAACTTGCTGAGGCGCACAACCGCAGCCGGGGTATCGGGGGTGAAAGCCTTGACCCAGGCCGCCCTGGCTGGCGGGGAGGGCGCGGACCGCGCCCTGCCCGCCCTGGTCACCATTCGGGATCTGGCCCCATCCGCGCAGGTCCTCTTGCCGGCCGAGTTGGCCCAATCTGTGCGGCGGCGGGTGTGGGGGGTGCGCTGGGGCGCAGCCGAGAGTGGGTGATCCTGCGCCTGGTGCGAGGATTGCAGGGCGGCTTCTGGGGATTGGGCCTGGGCATCGGTCTCTTCCTGGGCCTGAACCGACTGATCGCCGATGGCTTTTCCCTGGAACTTCTGGCCCAACGCTTTGACAGCATCCTCTTTGCCATCAGCTCCGGCATCCCGGTGATGGGGGTGATCGGGGCCGTGGCCGCGGGCGGTGACCGGCGCGGCCGGCGCGCTCCTGGTCAGCCTGGAGGATGCGCCCAATCCCCGGCGCACCTGGGCTGTGCAGACCGGCGTGGGCGGGGTGACCCTGGCCCTGCTCTGGCTGCTCTTCGCCTTTGTCTTCCCCGGCCAGACCGTGGCCCTGCGTGCCCTGGCCGCCGGCGGGCTGATGGGGCTGGGTCTCTTCGGGGCCGCCACCGCCCCCATCCGCCTGCCGGACCCGTGCGTCTGGCTTGGCCGGGGTGGCGGGCGCGGCCATTCTGGGGCTGGCCTATGGGTTGGGGTTGGTCTTCGTCGCCCGCTGTTTCGTGGATCATTTGGATGGGGGCGGTCTCTGGCCTGGGTATGGCCTGGGGCCTGCCGCCCTTAAAAAATGGTGAGTAAATCGCTTGGGGAGAATCAAATGAAACGGTATCAGATCAAAACTTTGCGCGGGGGGTTGATAGCTCTTTTGGCTCTGCTTTTGCTGGCTGCCTGCGCGGGATGCACGCCACCCGCCCCGCCAGACAAAACCTTTGTCCAGGCCAACGCCGGGCGCACCAATGTCTCCGTGCTCTCCGGCGGGGCCAGCCAGCCTTTGCTGCCCGCCCAGTCTGCCCAGCTTGGCCCTGGCGACGGCGTGGATGTGGACGCCACGGGCCAGGCCCTCCTGCGCTTCTCCGATTTCCTCACCGTGGAGGTGCTGCGGGACGGGGAACTGGTGGTGAAGGAGTTGGATCTGGCGGATCAGTCGGCCCTGGCCGTGTTTGGGGCCAGCGGCGGCGCGTTGGTCAACGATATGACCCCTGGCACGGGCGAGGTCAAGCGCCGGGTCACCATCGAGACCGAGTTCGCCATCATCACCGCCACGGGGACCAAGTTCATGATCGCCAAGGAGGCCAACTCGCCCCTGGAATGGATCTTTGGCCTGGACGCCGGGCCGGACGATCTCTACGTGCAATCCAAGAACGACCCGGACCCGGCCAACCCCACACGCAAGCCCGTGGAGAGCGGCATGGCCCGCTGGATTGCGCCCATCGGCGTGCCCAGCGCTGGGATCGCCTACGATATTCAGAATGTGGAGACATGGCTGGCTAGTGTGAAAGCAGGCGTGACTGTGCCGGAGGTGGGCACGGTCCTCTGGCCCGGAGCGGACCTGCGCCTGGACACCGCACCCCTGGCCGAGGGCAACATGGCGGGGGAGACGTTCGACATCCAAGGTGTGACCATGAACTTGGCCGCCACCACGGATTTTGGGGCCGCCACCTATACCCGCCAGGACTGCAACGGCGACAACATCGCCGACGTGGTGGTGGAAAACGGCGTCCTGGGTCTGGACTTCCGCAACCTCCTCAGCCGGGTCAGCGGTCTGGATGTGACCCTGATGGGGCTGGACGGCGGCGCTCAGGGCACGGTCCAGGTCTTCGATCCGGCCCAACAGTTGATCGACCAGGAGCGCTTCGACATCCCCGCCGGCGAGGGCCAGATCGTCTCCCTGCGGGCGGATCAACCCTACCACTACGCCCGCATCACCCTCAACCAGGGCTGCTTCCTGGGCGTCAGCCTGCCGCCCGCCACGCCGGGTGGGGGCACGGGCCGGGACGCGTGGACCCGGTCCCCGCGGTGGATGTGTGGCCGCCTGGCTCTGCGCCCCTGGCCAACACCTGCGAGATCATCTATCAGGGAGCGGACGGGCTTAACCTGCGCACCGGGCCGGGCACGGTCTACGATCCGCCCATCACCCCCCTCTATGCCGGCACCATTCTGGAACCCTTTGCCCGTTCCAGCGATGGGACCTGGCTTCAGGTGCGGGTGGTGGACAGCGAGGAGATGACGGGCTGGGTCAGCGCCGGGCGGGCCTATGTGCGCTGCGAGTTGAATGTCGGCGATCTGCCCGTGGGGCGGGCCCCGGCGCTGCCCACGCCTACGCCCACCCCCGCGCCCCAGGCGTACGTGCGCATCGATCAGCCGGGGGACAACTCCACCACCACGGCCACCGGTTTCCTTTTGGCCGGGGAAAGCAGCTTCCCCTTTGAGGGGACCCTGAATATCCTGATCGAAAGCGCTGGACGGCCAACCGATCCAGACCGACTTTGTGATGGTGGACAGCCGGGGCGGCCAGCCCTACAGCAGCGATCCTGCCTTCTTCCAGAAGCAGATCTTTGTGGATACATCCCTCCCCGATAATGTGCGGGTGCGGGTGCAACAGCTTTCGGCCAGGGACAACTCCGTGGTGGCGGAGGACAGCGTGTTGCTGCGCCCCCTGGCGGCGGACAACAGCAAGACCCGCCGCCCGTCCGCCAATGGCGTGGCCCAGGCTTGGCCGGTCAACGGCGATGGCTACAGTGGCTTCCAGGTGGACATGAATATCGACGGCCTGCCCTACGAATGGCAGTTGTTGCAGAGCGAGTTCAACGTCCTGCCCGTGGACCTGACTGCCCCTGTCGACGGCACCAACTGCCCGGTGAGCACGCCAGGATTCAGCACGCGCCAACCCGATCTGGCCGCCCAGGCCTTCTTCGCCTATGACTACGCCGCGCTCTATGTCGCCTTCTTTGTGCAGGACGACACCTACGTGGGCTATTCCGGCGCGGACGAGCGCTTCTTCCTGGGAGACTCGCCCCAGATCATCCTGGATCTGGATCTGGGCGGGGATCTGACGACCCCAACCAACAGCGCTGACGATGTGCAGATCGACCTGCATCCCGGTGAATTTTTGGAAGGGGCCGGGGACAACGCCCGGGCCGCCCTCTGGCGGCTGGACACCCTCACCTCTCAGCCCCTGGACGCCGCGGTGGCCTCGTCCTCGTCGGGATTGGGCTATTTCGTGGAAGCCGCCATCCCCTGGAGCAGCCTGGGGTTGAGCGGTCCGCCGCCCTGGGGGCTGGGCCTGGCCGCCAGCGTCAGCGACAACGACGTGTTCGGCACCAACCAGCAACAGTGCATGCTCTCCATGGCCCCCAATCGGGAATATCAGGATCCCACCACCTGGGGGACGCTGGATCTGGTGATCTTCCAGTAAAGTCATGATCCACGAAGGGGCACGAAGACATGGAGAAGTTGTTGCTGAATAAGTCCTGAGTCAACATGGAGCGAGATGAATTGGAAGACGCCTCGCACCGCCCTGAAAGCGGACGGTGCTACAACTGCCACGCCTGCGTAAGCCAGGCTTTTCGTCCGCTCAAGCCCCGTCTGACGGGGCGTAGCATGTTGTAGCCCCATCCCTTTCAGGGTGGGGTGAATGGCTTTACCCACCGCTCGTTTCACTTCATCGTAAAACCAGCCCCGCACCCCGTTTGGAGCCGATCTATGGATTCTGTTGTCCTCTCCCATCTCTTGGCGCAAGCCGAACGCCAACGCTTGACCCTCTTCATCGGCCCGGATCTGCCCCAGGCGGTGACGGGCGTGCCCGTCCGCGGCGGAACTGGCCGCGGGCATGGCCCGCCACTTTGGGCTGACCGGCCTGGACCCCTCCCCGGCCCTGGCGGATGTGGCCCAGGCCGCCGGGCGCATGCGCTTTCGGGATGTGCTCCAATATCTGATGGACCACCTGGGCGGCGGGCAAGATCCGCAGCCCGTGGACCTGCTCTTGGCCCGGCTGCCCGTGGAGCGCTTTGTCACCACCCGGCTGGATGATCTGCTGGGCCGGGCTTTTGACGCCGTGGGGCGTCCGGCCCAAGCCCTGGTCACGGATTTCGACGCCGGGTTCGTGGACCGGGCCAAGCCCATGCTGCTCAAGCTCTACGGCGATCTGCGCCAGCCCACCAGCCTCACCGTCACCCAGGACCAGCTTTTCGATCTGCCCAGGGACAAGCGGGGGCTGCTGCGGTTGGTGGAGCAGATCTTCAGCAGCGATACCGTCCTCTTCCTGGGCGCGGACCTGGACAGCCCGGACTTCCTGGCCCTGTGGCGGGGCGTCCTGCGGGACCTGGGTCGTCTGGCCCCCATGGCCTATGCCGCACCCGCTCGCCCCCTTTCCCCCCAAGCCAAAGCCGTCTGGGCAGGACCGCAACATCACCGTGCTGGACGATGCCCCCCTGGCCGTGGTCCAAGCCCTGGCCGAACGACTGGCCCCCGTGGGCAGCGCGCCCACGCCGCCCGCCCTCATCACGCCCCTCGCAATTCGCCCCTCGCCCCCCGTCACCACCTATCGCAACTTCGACCTGGAACTGAGCCGCACCGCCGATGGCCGCATCCTGGCCCGGGTGCTGCGCTCGCCGGAGGGGGAGGGGGAGAGCGCCGTGGCCGACTTTGCGGAGATGCCGCCGCCCTTGGATGGGACGACGACCCTGCGGGGCGTGGACGCGGAGATGGGCCGACGGCTCTTCCCCGGCGGCGTGGCGGAGCGCTGGGCGGCCAGCCTGGCCACCACGGACCGGGCCGAGGAAGGGCTGCGCCTGCGCCTCTTCCTGGCGGACCCGTCCCTGGCCGGCGTGGCCTGGGAGGCGGCCAAGCTGGGCGACAAGTGGCCCGCCCTCAGCACGAAAACGCCCGTGGTGCGCTACGTCTCCACGGGCCGGCGCACGGACACCCTGGCCGCGGCCCAACCCCTGCGCATGTTGGTGCTGATCTCCGACGCCGCGGAGCTGGGCCTGCCCGTCCTGGACACGGCGCGGGAGCGGGCCTTGCTGGCCGAAGCCCTGGCCCCCCTGGAAGCCAAAGGCGCGCTCAAAGTCGAGTGGCGCACGGGCGCGGTCACCCGGCGGGGGCTGCTGGACGACCTGCGCCGCATCCAGCCCCATCTGCTCCATTTCATCGGCCACGGGCTGCACGACGAGGCAACCGGCCTGGGCAGTCTGGTCATCTCCGGCGACGGGGGCGAGCCGGTCCTGCTCACCACCGAGGACCTGGCCATCCTCCTGGACGGCACGCCCGTGCAGTTCGCCTTCTTCAACGCCTGCCAGAGCGGACGGGCCGCGGGGGGCGTGGCCCAGGCCGTGGTGCGCTCCTCCGTGGCCGCGGCGGTGGGCATGCAGGTGGACGCCCCCGACCAAGCCGCCGCCGACTTCGCCGGGGCCGTCTACCGGTCCATCGCCGACGGCTGGCCGATTGATGCGGCCGTGGCCGAGGGGCGCAAGCTGCTGTCCACGACGTTGGGCGTGGGGTCACCGTGGTGGGCGCTGCCCGCGTTGTATTCGAGGTTGGAGGATGGGCGGTTGTTTGGGTGAGGCGAGGGGCGAATTGCGAGGGGCGAGGGGTGGGGCACAGATACAGACCAAAAAACGAAGGGGGCGACGTGATTTCCACGTCGCCCCCTTGTCTGTTTGAAGATCCGGACCTACATCTCACCCCTACACCCTCATCTCCTAATCGTCAATCCCATACCGGGCCTTCTCCGCCGCCGTGAAGACCGGCGGATTGCGCTGCACCTTGCGCAGGGCCACCTCCAACAGCGCATCGGGCATCAGCCAGACTTTGGCGGTGCTGTCGTCACTGGCGGTGACGATGCGCTGGCCATCGGGGCTGAAGGCGGCGGACAAGACGTACCCGGTGTGGCCGGCGAGGGTGAGGAGTTCTTGGCCGGTCTGGGCATCCCAGACTTTGGCGGTGTGGTCGGCACTGGCGGTGACGATGCGGTCGCCATCGGGGACTGAAGGCGGCGGACAAGACCCTGATCCGATGTGAGCCGGCGAGGGTAGAGGAGTTCATGCGCCGGTGTCGGGCATCCCAGACTTTGGCGGTGTTGTCGTAACTGCCGGTGACGATGCGGTCGCCATCGGGGCTGAAGGCGGCGGACAAGACGGATCGGCGTGGCCGGCGAGGGAGAGGAGTTCATGCGCCGGTCTGGGCATCCCAGACTTTGGCGGTGTTGTCGGCACTGGCGGTGACGATGCGCTCGCCATCGGGACTGAAGGCGGCGGACAAGACCGGACCGGCGTGGCCGGCGAGGGAGAGGAGTTCTGCGCCGGTCTGGGCATCCCAGACTTTGGCGGTGTTGTCGTCACTGGCGGTGACGATGCGGTCGCCATCGGGGCTGAAGGCCGCGGAGTTGACGGACCGGCGTGGCCGGCGAGGGTGAGGAGTTCATCGCCGGTCTGGGCATCCCAGACTTTGGCGGTGTTGTCGTCACTGGCGGTGACGATGCGGTCGCCATCGGGGCTGAAGGCGGCGGACTAGACGTCCCCGGCGTGACCGGCGAGGGTGAGGAGTTCTTCGCCGGTCTGGGCATCCCAGACTTTGGCGGTGTTGTCGTCACTGGCGGTGACGATGCGGCTCGCCATCGGGGCTGAAGGCGGCGGACTAGACGTCCACGGCGTGGCGGCAGGGTGAGGAGTTCGTCGCCGTCTGGGCATCCCAGACCTTGGCGGTGTTGTCGGCACTGGCGGTGACGATGCGCTGGCCATCGGGACTGAAGGCGGCGGAGATGACGGATCCGGCGTGGCCGGCGAGGGTGAGGAGTTCTGGCCGGTCTGGGCATCCCAGACTTTGGCGGTCTTGTCGGCACTGGCGGTGACGATGCGCTCGCCATCGGGGCTGAAGGCCGCGGACCAGACGCACCCGGCGTGGCCGGCGAGGGTGAGGAGTTCTGCGCCGGTCTGGGCATCCCAGACTTTGGCGGTGTTGTCGTCACTGGCGGTGACGATGCGCTCGCCATCGGGGCTGAAGGCCGCGGACCAGACGCACCCGGTGTGGCCGGCGAGGGTGAGGAGTTCTGCGCCGGTCTGGGCATCCCAGACTTTGGCGGTGTTGTCGTCACTGGCGGTGACGATGCGCTCGCCATCGGGGCTGAAGGCCGCGGACCAGACGTACCCGGCGTGGCCGGCGAGGGAGAGGAGTTCTGCGCCGGTCTGGGCATCCCAGACTTTGGCGGTGTTGTCGTCACTGGCGGTGACGATGCGGTCGCCATCGGGGCTGAAGGCCGCGGACCAGACGTACCCGGCGTGGCCGGCGAGGGAGAGGAGTTCTGCGCCGGTCTGGGCATCCCAGACTTTGGCGGTGTTGTCGTCACTGGCGGTGACGATGCGCTCGCCATCGGGACTGAAGGCCGCGGACATAGACGGACCCGGCGTGACCGGCGAGGGTGAGGAGTTCCTGCGCCGGTCTGGGCATCCCAGACTTTGGCGGTGTTGTCGTCACTGGCGGTGACGATGCGGTCGCCATCGGGGCTGAAGGCCGCGGACATGACGAACCCGGTGTGGCCGGCGAGGGAGAGGAGTTCCTGCGCCGGTCTGGGCATCCCAGACTTTGGCGGTGTTGTCGGAACTGGCGGTGACGATGCGGTCGCCATCGGGGCTGAAGGCCGCGGACCTGACGAATCCAGCGTGGCCGGCGAGGGTGAGGAGTTCCTCGCCGGTCTGGGCATCCCAGACTTTGGCGGTGTTGTCGGAACTGGCGGTGACGATGCGGTCGCCATCGGGACTGAAGGCGGCGGACCAGACCGCATCCGGTGTGGCCGGCGAGGGAGAGGAGTTCCTGCGCCGGTCTGGGCATCCCAGACTTTGGCGGTGTTGTCGTCACTGGCGGTGACGATGCGCTCGCCATCGGGGCTGAAGGCCGCGGACAAGACGGACCCGGCGTGGCCGGCGAGGGTGAGGAGTTCTGCGCCGGTCTGGGCATCCCAGACTTTGGCGGTGTTGTCGGCACTGGCGGTGACGATGCGGTCGCCATCGGGGCTGAAGGCGGCGGACAAGACGAACCGGATGGCCGGCGAGGGTGAGGAGTTCTGGCCGGTCTGGGCATCCCAGACTTTGGCGGTGTTGTCGTCACTGGCGGTGACGATGCGTCGCCATCGGGGCTGAAGGCGCGGACCTGACCCAGCGCGTGGCCGGCGAGGGTGAGGAGTTCTGCGCCGGTCTGGGCATCCCAGACTTTGGCGGTGTTGTCGTCACTGGCGGTGACGATGCGGTCGCCATCGGGGCTGAAGGCGGCGGACCTGACCCGTACCCGTGTGACCGGCGAGGGTGAGGAGTTCTGGCCGGTCTCGGCATCCCAGACTTTGGCGGTGTTGTCGTCACTGGCGGTGACGATGCGCTCGCCATCGGGACTGAAGGCCGCGGACGAGACGGACCCGGTGTGGCGGCTGCGGGCAGATTCATCAGCCAGGGCGGGGCTGCTGCACACTTTTGTTCAGGGCGAACATGGCGGCGTCGGTGACGGTGCCGTCATCCTGCCAGGTGGTCAGCACGCTTCCCGGGCCAGGAGCAGGGCCAGGGCTTTGCTGCCGTTGGCGTCCAGGTCCAGTTCGGCCAGGGCCTGGCCTGCCAGTTCTCCGGCCTTGGCTTGTCGGCGGCGGCTTCGGCCAGTTTTCGCTGTTCTTCGGCGATGCCTCTTTGTTCTTGGGCGTCGGCCTCGCTGGTGGCCAGCGGCCTGGGCTTCCGTTTCGGCATGACTGCTGTAGCCTCGGCGGCGGCGGCCACTTCGGCGGTGGCCGGCTATCACCGCATTCGCGCTGCGCTGGCTACTCGGCTGCGATCGGCTACAGCCCCAGCCTCGGAAATCCGGGATTGCTGCCAGAACCAGCCCACTGCGGCAATCACAAATACGGCTGTCAGGAGGGCCGCGGCCAGAAGGAATGTGCGGCGGCGGGCTTGGGCTTGCTCTGCCTGGCGTTGGGCGTTGAGGGTCGCCACTTCTGCGGCCTGGGCCAATTCTCGCTGACGGGCCGCTTCTTTCTGCTTCCTCGTCCGCCAGAATACGGGCTGCGCTGGCCTCGATCAGCCCGGCCAAGGAAGCGCTGGCCCCGCCCACTTCGCCGCTGTCGGGCTGGGCCAGCCAGCGTTGGGCCTCGGCCAGTTCCACCGGATCGAGCAGACCCCCGGCTCGGTCCAATTCTTCCCAGCGCCGGGCCGTGGTTTCCAGCCGCCGCCGGGTCTGCTCGGCGGTGCGGCGGTCGTCGATCCAGCCCCGCAGCAGCGCCCAGCCGGCGATGAGGGCTTCGTGGGCGATGTCCACCCGCCGGGCTGTCTCGCCTTCGCCCCCGCTGGCGGTGAGCAGTCGGCGGTCGATCAGGCGTCTGCAAGGTGTCGGCAAAGCGGGTGGGGTCGTCGTCCGCTGGCCCGCAGGTCGGTCTTCGGCCACCTGGCGGCGGGTGTCGGCCCGGCCCTCGCCAAACTGGATCAGGCGCAGGAAGATGCGCCGGGCCAGGGGCTTGGTCGTCTGCGGGCAGGTTGTTGTAGACCACATTGGCCCGGCGGTCGATGGCGATTTGCAGGCCGTTGCGCCCGCCTTCGGCCATGTCCGCATAGACCTGGGCGGACAGCTACACGCCGCTCCACCCCTTGCCAGAGCAGACGCAGACATTCCTGCACCAGGGGCAAGGCGCCGCTCTCGCCGGCCGCGTCCCCGGTCAACTGTTCCACCAGCCGGGGATCGACGGTCACGCCCACCTGGGCGGCGGGCTGCACAATCGCCACGGCCAGTTCCGCCCGGCCCAGGGGCGGCAGGTCCAGCCGGTTGGCCCGGATGGCGGGCCAGAGGGAGCAGCCCATCAGCTCCGGGTAGAAGTCGGCGCGCACGGTGAGGAGGATGTGCAGATTGGGGCGACCGATCAGCCCGGCCAGACAGTCGAGAAAGGTCTGGGCCTCGGCGGCGGAGGCCAGGGTGAAGATCTCCTCGAACTGGTCGACGACGAGGAGGGTGCGCCCATTCCCCGCCGTCTTCTCCCCCTGCGAGGCGAGGATCGATAACTCGTCGGGCGTCAAATTGAGGGCGTCGGCCAGGGCGGTGAACGGCGTCGGGCCGGGCCGCATGACCCGCACATCCCACGCCCCGTTCCCAAATTGCTGCGAGCGGCGCAGGGCGGGGATGACGCCGGCGTAGACCAGGGACGATTTGCCGCTGCCCGATGGCCCCACCACGCTCAGGAAGGGGTGCAGGCGCAGCCGTTCCACCGCCTCGTCGATCTCCTTGTCCCGGCCAAAGAAGAGGTCCGCCTGCGCCTCGGTAAAGGGGACCATGCCGGGATAGGGGCAGTCCGGGGTGATCTGGGCCAGATCCCACAGCCTGCCATCCTCAGAGTTCATAAACAGCCGAGGCGTCCCCCACTCGCTGCCCGCCATGCGGAGATGGCGACCCGGGCGTGGGTCAGGGCCACGTCGATGGGCTGCCCGTCCGCCAGCCCGGTGTAAAAGGCCTGGGCAAAGGCGATGGCGGCGGTGTCGGAGATCTCAAACTGCATGGCCACCACCGCGGGGATGCCCTGCTGCACCAGGGTCTGGGCCACCCCGGCGAAGGGGTCCGCCTGCCCGGTGCGGGAGCCCTCGCAGGCGTTGAGCAGGACCAGGCGCAGCCCACGGGCGTTGTGCAGCAGCCGCCCCAGCGCCTCCCCGCTGACCAGATCCGGGCTGCCGTCGTCCTTGCACAGCACCACAAAACCCTGGCCGCTCGGCGTTCATCAAACTGGCCGTGGCCCACAAAGTGCAGAACGTGGACATCCCCCCGGCTCAGCCGCTGTTGCAGCCCGGCAAAGGTCACGCCGTCCAGCCGCTCCACCACCACCCGTTCGGCCTGGATCATGGGGGCCAGGGCCTGGGTCAGGTGGGCGAACTCGGCGTCCGCGTCTAATTTGGGCAGATCCTGGGGACTGGCGATGGCCACCAGCACCCGCAGGGGCAGGTCAACCATTGTGGGGCGGGGCGGATCGGGCAGGTGCAAGAAAGTGAACCAAGGGGTTGCGGGTCGAGTGGGCCAAGAACTGGCCCCGGTTGGGGTCGTAGAGGAATTCCCAGGGCAGGTTGAGCAGGGCGGGCACGTTGTTCAAGCGCAGACGCAGGCGCAGATTGACCCCGTCCGCCTCGGCCCGGTCCCGGCTGCGCAGGAAGCTGGCCAGGATCTCGCCGTGGAAGACCGCCTCAAAGAGGTTCCGGCCAAACGTTTTGACCGTGCTTTCGGTGAACGTGGCGCTGCCCCGGTTGCCCGCGTCCAAAAGCTGACCGATGAAGCCATCTTGGTCCGCGGGGGAGAGGGGCAGCACAAAGCGGGCCGTGGGCGTGCCGCTGGGCGACGCCACGACCTCGGCGCGGTAGCCGTCACCGTCCGGGCTGATCTGGAGATCGAAGTTGAGGGCGTTGGGGGTCATGGGTTGGGTCTTTGGGAATGGGATGGGTGGTCCAGTCAGTCTTCGGCAACCAACTGTTGAAGGGTCTGTGAGATTTTTGTCAGAACGGCTGTGTTTACTCGACCAAAGGATTTGACGATGATCGCTTGCGACAAGGTGTAGATTTTGTCCACCCTGACCTTGCCTGGGCGATTCAGACTCCCTCGCGCCAAATCAGATGAGGTAATGGTAAAACTGTACTCGGTTGGGATTGGATTCGAAGTCATGGCGACAACCACGACATCGGCTGTCTGGCGGTTGTAAGCATCGTTGGAGATCACGATCACCGGTCGTCGTTTCTGCGAAGAGAGATCGGTAAACGGAACAGGAATCAGCACAATATCCCCCTGATCAGGCATCGTTCCACTCCTCGTCGTCAAAGGCGTTGTCCCAAAAGTCCAAACTGCTTTGGGCTGCGGCAAGCAGATCATCGAACGGATCGGCTTGGTCTTCCATGACAAAAACCATCACCCGCGCCCCCGGTCGCAGAGGAACCGGCAGGATGACCTGCCCGTCCGCCGAAACCGTGACATCATATCTGAGCGCAGGTTGAGGAGCGGAGAGTGCTTGCATACAAAACCTCCTGAACGGGTTCATCACATGGATCGATAGTGCGGATTGTAGCACACAGAGAATGATTCCCCAAGGTGTTTCGTTCAAGCCAGACATCCTTCATGAACTGCCCTTGGTCAAAAAGATCACACACCGCTTACCCGTTCCAACACCCCCCAACCACTTAGATCGCTGATCCCCACCCACCAAGTTCCGACCCCGTTCCCCATCCCCCTGAAGTTCTGTTCAGAACAGATCCTCTCCTCTTGACGTCTTTGTTTTCCGTGCTATATTGGTTTCGTGCCCATGCGCCCGCATGGACGCACACCTCCCCACCACAGAAAAAATCCGTTTGAATCCGTCCGATCCGTCCAATCCGTGTTCTATTTTGGCTTTTCATCCCAGGAACCGCCCTCATGTGGACGCTCGACTGCCCGTCCCAAGCCATCCAGACCCCCATCCTGGCCCCGCGCCGGGTGGTTAGCTTTGGGCAGTCTCCCCGACCGGAGCGCAACACCCTGCTGGGTGAACCCATCGACGCCGCCGTGTTGACCGTGGCCGCGGTAACCACCGCCTGGGCCGCCCCCGTCCCCCAGGCTGCACGAAGACCCAAGGCTGTGCCCTAAGTCGATTCGATGGTTGACCGCTCCCCCGGCCACAACCGAGACTCGAACTCAGTGGCAGAGATCGTTTTCCCAGGGTTCATCGTGACGCCATGTTTCAGCGTCCGGTGAACCTTTTTCGTTTTCTCTCAAGGAGGAAGTATGACAGCACAGACCCAAACCATGCCCGCGGGTGTGCAGATTCTGGGCAAGGTGACGCCCGAATACGCCCAAATCCTCACCCCGGAGGCCATGACCTTCGTGGCGGATCTGCACCGCACGTTCAACCCCACCCGCCTGGCCCTGTTGGCCAAACGGGCGGAACGCCAGAAAGCAGTTCGACGCCGGTTCCCTGCCCACCTGGCTGCCGGAGACCGCGGCCATCCGCAGCGGCGAGTGGCAAGTCGCCCCCACGCCGGACGATCTGCAAAAGCGCTGGGTGGAGATCACCGGTCCCGTCGAGCGCAAGATGATGATCAACGCCCTCAACTCCGGCGCGGATGTCTTCATGGCCGACTTCGAGGATGCCAACTCCCCCACGTGGGAAAACTGCATCGACGGCCAGATCAACCTGATGGACGCCGTGCGCCACGACATGAGCTTCACCGACGAGGCCAAGGGCAAGTCCTATGA
Source organism: uncultured Chloroflexia bacterium (assembly GCA_963704975.1). GTDB lineage: Bacteria > Chloroflexota > Anaerolineae > Caldilineales > Caldilineaceae > JAGNDO01. Next base: position 84,845 of record CAVPIK010000034.1, read on the forward strand.
GCTGAACGAGACCATCGCCACCCTCCTCGTGCGGCCCCGGGGCTGGCATCTGGTGGAGAAGCATGTGCTGATCGACGGCGCGCCCATCTCGGCCAGCCTCTTCGACTTCGGCCTCTATGTCTTCCACAACATGGCCGAGCGGTTGGCTCGCGGCACGGCCCCCTATTTCTATCTGCCCAAGCTGGAAAGCCACAAAGAAGCCCGGCTGTGGAACGATGTCTTCGTCCACGCCCAGGACAAGCTGGGCGCGCCCCAAGGCTCCATCAAGGCCACGGTGCTGGTGGAGACCGTGCTGGGCGCGCTGGAGATGGAGGAGATCCTCTACGAGCTGCGCCAACACTCCGCCGGCCTGAACGCCGGGCGCTGGGACTACATCTTCTCCTGCATCAAGAAGTTCCGCGCCCAGTCCAGCCAGGTGCTGCCGGATCGGGCCCAGGTCACCATGACCGTGCCCTTCATGAAGGCCTACACCGAGCTGATGGTGCGCACCTGCCACAAGCGGGGCGCCCACGCCATCGGCGGCATGGCGGCCTTCATCCCCAGCCGCCGGGACGCGGAGGTGAACAAGAACGCCTTCACCAAAGTCACCGCGGACAAGGTGCGGGAGTCCGCCGACGGCTGCGACGGCACCTGGGTGGCCCACCCGGACCTGGTGCCCCTGGTCCACGAGATCTTCGAAGAGCAGATGCGGGGCAAGATCAACCAGCGCACGGTCATGCGGGAAGACGTGGACGGCAAATTCACCGACGCCGACATCACCAACATCGGCGTGCCCGGCGGCACGGTCACCGAGGCTGGCCTGCGCCTCAACATCGACGTGGGTCTGCAATACGTCAACTCCTGGCTGCTGGGCAACGGCGCCGCCGCCATCTACAACCTCATGGAGGACGCCGCCACCGCCGAGATCTCCCGCTCCCAGATCTGGCAATGGATCCACAACAAGGCCAAGCTGGACGATGGCCGCACCATCACCCGTGCCCTCTACGAGCAGATCCGCGACGAAGAGCTGGCCAAGAACGGCGGCCCCACCACCGGCCGCTTCGCCGACGCCGTCGAGATCATGGACAAACTGATCCTGACCGATGAGTTCCCGGAGTTTCTAACGTTGATCGCCTACGATTATTTGGATTAAAGAATATCAAGTGTCGTGGTGTGGGTATTTGGGGCCAGACAATTTCCCAACAATGCATGGAAGTCCTCTGGCCCCCAAATACTCGCTACACGACACTCGATTGGCTATTCCCAACCTAACCCAAGGAGAGACCCAACCATGAACCTAAACGGCAATTTTTCTAAACAAGTGGAAGATCTGAAGAAGCGCTGGGCCACAGAGGCCCGCTGGCAAGGCATCACCCGGCGCTATACCGCCGAAGAGGTGATCGCCCTGCGCACGTCGGTCAAGATCGAATACAGCCTGGCCAAGAATGGGGCCGAGAAGCTGTGGGACATGCTCCAGACCGAGCCTTACATCAACACCTTTGGCGTGGTCACCGGCAACCAGGCCGTGCAGATGGCCAAGGCCGGTCTCAAGGCGATCTACCTCAGCGGCTGGCAGGTGGCCGGGGACAACAACAGCGCCGACGAGACCTACCCGGACCAGAGCCTCTACCCCGCGGACAGTGCGCCCAAGCTGGTCAAGCGCATCAACAACGCCTTCATGCGCGCCGACCAGGTGGAGCGCCTGGACGGCAAGGACGGTTCCCACATGTATCTGCCCATCGTGGCCGATGCCGAGGCCGGTTTTGGCGGTCCCCTCAACGCCTTTGAGCTGATGAAAGCCATGTTGGCCGCCGGGGCCGCCGGGGTCCACTTCGAGGATCAGCTCGCCTCGGCCAAGAAGTGCGGCCACATGGGCGGCAAGGTCTTGGTCCCCACCTCCACCTTCATCAACACCCTGCAAGCCGCCCGCCTGGCCGCGGATGTCATGGACGTCCCCGCCCTGGTCGTGGCCCGCACAGACTCCCAGGACGCCACCCTGCTCACCTCGGACATCGACGAGGTGGATCGCCAATACACCACGGGCGAGCGCACGGCAGAGGGCTTCTACGGCGTGCGCAACGGCATCGACGTGGCCATCACCCGGGCCCTGGCCTACGCCCCCTACGCCGACCTGGTCTGGTGCGAGACCAAGACGCCGGATCTGGCCGACGCCAAGAAGTTCGCCGAGGCCATCCACGCCCAGTTCCCCGGCAAGATGTTGGCCTACAACTGCTCGCCCTCCTTCAACTGGAAGCGCAACCTGGACGACGCCACCATCGCCAAGTTCCAGCGGGAGATGGGCGCAATGGGCTTCAAGTTCCAGTTCATCACCCTGGCCGGTTGGCACATGATCAACTTCCACGCCTTCGAGCTGGCCAAGGCCTACAAAGAGCGGGGCATGAGCGCCTACGTCGAGCTGCAAGAGCGAGAGTTCGCCGCCGAATCCGCCGGCTACACCGCCGCCCGCCACCAGCGGGAAGTCGGCGCCGGCTACTTCGACCAAGTCCTCCTCTCCGCCACCGGCGGCAACACCTCCACCGCCGCCCTGGTCGGCTCCACGGAAGAGGAGCAGTTCCAGCACTAGGCCGGGGATCCGGGTGCTAAGAAGTTCGACTTTTGTCAAAAGTCGAACTTCTGGCTCTACCCACCCCGTTCGGTTGAGAATACCGGCACATAAACCACAAAGCGGTTGGGGATCGGACATCCGATCCCCAACCGCTTTGCGTTTACCCTCAATTTTCAGCGACTTTACCTTCCCCGCCCAATCAACTATACTTCAACCAACAAATCAACCAATCCACAAATCAACCAATTTCCCCGGAGCAACCCCATGACCCAATCAAACTACGTCCTCGCCGAAGACCCGGCGGTCGATCTGGCGTTGGTCCAGGCGATGGCCGAGGAGTTGGAAGATTATCTGGTCAAGGATGATCTCTTCCGCCAGATGACCGTGCGCACCCCCGCCGGGGATCAGCGCCCCCAGATGTCCGGCAGCGATCTGCTCGTGCGTCTCCACCGCCTGCACGGGGAGCGGGACAAACTCACCCCGGCCCAGCAGACCGCCCTGGATCAGGTGCAGACCAGCGTGGATGCCACCATCCACAGCCTGCGCACCCGCTTTCTGGAGCGGCTGGAGCGGGACATGAAATCCCGGCTCAACAGCCTGCGCTGGTTTATCGACGACTGCCGCCAGGATCGAAAACGCTGCCGCAGCGAATTCCCCTACGAGATTCGCAACCGGCAGCGGATTGAAGAAATTCTAAAAGTGTTGGGCGACGGACTTGGACGCCACCCTGGCCGCCCAACTACGCCAGATCGACGAACGCATCCAATACATGACCGTGGCCGGCGACTTCATCTGGGACGAAAAGCTGCAACCCCTCTTCCCCCGGGGCGTTTATTGGTATCTGTACGTCTTGCCAAAGTGATGCGAGTTGCGAGATGCGAGTTGCCTGTGTCGCAACCGCTAACTCGCATCTCACATCTACTTAACCTCCGACATCATCTCCAGCCGCAGGTGACGGAAGACCGATTGGGCGGGTCCTGACGCCATGTACTCCACATCGGTGATGCGGCAATGGAGCACCGCCTCTTCGCCTTCCAGCCGGAAGGTCAGCCCTTTTTGGGCTTCCAACGGCTTGGGATCATCGGACTCCAGCTTGGACTGGTCCCACTCGCCGCTTTGGAAGAGATGGGGACTGAGCAGATGTTGGGTGCGGGTGGCGATCTGGCTCTTCTCGAATAGCCACACCTCCAGCGCCGTGGCCGAGTCGGCGCTGCTCCCCGTGCTGAGTTTGCTCACGGCCATGCCCCCTTCCCCGACGTAGCCCCGCTCGCCCCGGTTGATCGACTTGGCAATCTCGAAGTCATCCCCAGCAAAAAACTCCGCCACAAAATAACCTTCCTGATCTGGCGAAAAACGCACGGATGGGGCCGGGGCCGCTTTTTGTGTTTTGGCCGACGCGCCTTGATTGCCCTCACCGCCAAACGCATTGCTCAACCGCCCGCCCAAACCGGATAGCCCGGCCAAGCCGCCCATCACCGAGCTGGACCGTTCCGGCTCATCCCGGCGTCGTTGATCGACCTGGGCTGGGGGAAGCGGATCCAGGTCCATCATCTCGTCGTCATCAACGTCATCGCTGGGGAGGGGAGCTGGGGGCGGTTCGGCGTCAAAGTCTGCGACCGGCCCGATGGGGTGGAAGGGATCGCCCTGGATCTGCGGGGCGGCGGGGCGGCGGCTGCCTTTGTAGTCTTGATGAAAGATGTAGTCTGCGTCGTGGTTTGCGGGTGTGGGGGCAACAGAAGCTGGCGCAGGGGTTGGGACAGAAACTGGGCTTGGCTCTGGGGGGAGGGGGGCTCGGATGCTTCCAGCGCTTGGGAAGTTCGGCCCCACCGCGTCCGCCGGGACGCGGGCCGGATTGTAGGTGCGGCCAAAGGCGTCCCGGTTCTGTGCCGAGGAGCGGGCCAGTCGATAGGCAATGTACCCGCCGCCCAGGATCAGCACGGCCCCGGCCAAAACCAGCGCCAAGGGACCGGCCAGATCCGACAGTAAATTGCCAAGTCCACTGCCGTCTGCTTCGGATGGGGCGGTTGCCTCCTGGGGCACAGCAGTCGGGGCTACCGTCGGCACCGCTTCGGCGACTGCTCCTTGGCCGATACCCGGGGAACTGGGGGGGATTCCTGCGGAAAGATAGAGCAAGCTCGACCGTTTGGTGCTGCTTTCCGTCCCCAGCTTGGCCAGCGCAACCATCACCAGGCTGCCGGGGTCTTCGTCCGGCCCGGCCAGCTCGGCAAGCCGAGTCTTGGGCCGTGTCCAGATCGCTGGTGGCCGCATAGGCTTCGGCGATGGTCTGGACATAGTCAATTTTGGCCTGTTCGCTCAGATCCTGGGGCAAAGCATTGATCCACGTCACCGCCAACGGTCCCCAGCCCAGGCCCAGACCGACAGCTAATCCAAGCCCCAGGGCGATCAGAATGCCCAGAATCAGCAGGCGTTGGTTTGGTTGATTGGTGGTCTGCATATCGTTCTCCCGCACAGTTTGAATTGGATGCTATGACGAAACGGGCCTTAGCACAAGGTATCCCGCTGCTGTTCTTGCAACATCTCCACGATCTTCTTCACCTTCTGCATCTGCTTTTTGGGGCCGATGAGCAGGGCGTCGGGCGTGTCCACCACCACCATGTCTTCCAGGCCGATCAGGGCGATGAGGCGGTCGCCGCCATAGACGATGTTGCGCACGCTGTCCAGGGCCAGCACATCGCCCCGGGCGATGATGTTGTCGTGGGCGTCCTTGGGCAGCACATCTTCCAAGGCGTCCCAACTGCCCACGTCGTTCCAGCCCGCTTCCAGGGGGACCATGGCCACCTGTTTGGCCCCTTCCATGATGCCATAGTCGATGCTGACCCCGTCCAGGCCACCCCACACCTCTCGCAGCACCCGGTCGGCCTCGGCGGCGTCTGCCCCAGCCTGGGCGGTGGCGATGGTCTGCAAGCCGGCATAGAGGTCGGGAAGTTGTCGGGCCACCTCTTCCAACATGCGATCGACCCGAAAGACGAAGATACCCCCATTCCAGAAGTAGCCCCCATCATTCAAAAAAGCCCGGGCTGTGGCCAAATTGGGCTTTTCCAAGAAGCGATCCACCCGAAAGACGGGTACTTTGCCTGCCACATCCAGATTTTTCCCGGCTTTGATGTAGCCATAGCCCGTGTGGGGCAGGGTGGGGGTGATGCCCAAAGTGACCAAATAGCCGGCCTGGGCGGCCTGCTCGGCCTCGGCCAGGGCGGTTTGGAAGCCGGGGATGTCCGGGATGACATGGTCCGCGGGCAGGATGGCCAAGACCGCGTCCGGGTCTTGGCGCTGAAGGGCGATGCAGGCCAGACCGATGGCCGGGGCGGTGTTGCGCCCGCTGGGTTCGGCCAAAATGTGGGCGGCGGGCATCTCTGGCAGTTGTTCGGCGGTCAAATTCGCATAGCGACTGCCTGTGACCACGTACAGTTGGGTCGGCGGCACCAGTCCGGCCAGGCGATCCGCCGTGGCCTGGATCATGGTGCGCCCGGTGCCGGTGATGTCGGAGAACTGCTTGGGGTTGGCTTGGCGGCTACGGGGCCACAATCGGGTCCCCACACCACCGGCTAAAATTGCTGCATACATAGTTTGCTCCTCGTTGAGTCTGATGGGATGGATACGTATTATCCCCTCACATATCGCATAGTCCCCACTTGGCGCACCAGCCCTTTTAGTTCCATGATGGCTAGAAGGCCGGTGACTTGCTGTGGGGGGAGGGTGGCCCGGCGCACGATGTCGTCCACGTGGCTGGGTTCTTGGGAAAGTTGGTCCAACAGAGCTTGCTCCAATGGATTCGTGGGCACCTGTCTTTGGGCGGCGGACTGCTCGTGGATGCGGGTCATGTTCAATTCATCCAGAATGCTGGTCAGCATGTCGTCCACGGAGAGCAGGGGGGTGGCCCCATTGCGGATCAGTTCGTTGCAGCCCACGCTGCCGGGGTGGAAGATGCTGCCGGGGACGGCGAAGACCTCCCGGCCTTGCTCAAGGGCAAACTTGGCGGTGATCAGCGCCCCGCTGGTCTGGCCGGCCTCCACCACCACCACGCCCCGGCTCAACCCGCTGATGATGCGGTTGCGGGGCGGAAAGTTGCGGGCATCCGGGCGGGTGCCCAGGGCATACTCGCTGATCACCGCGCCGCTGTGCATGATGGCTTCGCCCATGCGCCGGTTCTGTTGGGGATAGAGCTGGTCCACCCCGCTGCCCAACACGGCCAGGGTGCGCCCACCGGCATCCAGGGCGGCTTGATGGGCCACGGCATCCACCCCAAGGGCCAGTCCGCTGACCACGGTGATGCCGTTGCGGGCCAATTCTGTGGCCAGGGTGTTGGCCACTTCTCGGCCATAGGCGCTGGCCCGTCGGGTGCCCACCACGGCCACGGCCCAGCGATCTTCCGGCACCAGGGTTCCCCGCACAAAGAGCACGGGGGGCGGATTGGGGCTGCTGCGCAGGTTTTGCGGATAGTCAGCGTCGTCCCAGGTCAGCACTGTGGCATCCGAGCGCTCGACCTTGGCCCATTCGGCGGCCAGATCCAAGGTGCGCCGGGTCTGGAGCAGACTTTCCAGGCTGCGCCGATCCAGGCCGGCGGCTTGCAGTTGGTGGATAGGGGCTTTCCAGGCAGCTTCGATGGACTGGCAGACGTCCAGCAGGGCGGAGAGACGGGTGGGGCCGATGCCCGATACCTGGTTGAAGGCGATCCAATACGCTTTGGGGTGCATAGGCGGCTTCCGAGGGGTCGATGGGCCGATGGGCCAGAGGGTGAGGCAAGGTGTATGGTTCGAGAATACTGTACCCGTGGGCAATTGTCAAACAGAGCGGTTTAACTTCACTGTAGGGGTTTGGGTGGGCGGCGGACGAAATCTGCCATAACACAGAATTTCGTCCGCCGCCCACCCAAACCCCTACCTATTACTCATCCTCTTCCAGCAAGCCGGGCAACAGGTCCACGATGATCAGGCCGGCGGCCACATCCACCGTGCGGATGACCTGGGCGATGGCGGGGAGCAGGATTTCCTTGCCCTTGTTCACCCCGTCGGCCGGGGCAATCAGATAGACATCGTTGGCCCCGGTGGCCAGCACGTCGGTCACTTTGCCCAACAGCCGACCTTCGCCGGTCTGCACGGTCAGCCCCAGCAGATCGTGGATCCAGAAGGTGTCCTCGTCCAGCTCGGCGGCGTCCGCTTCGGGCAAGAAGAGCCACGTGCCCCGCAACTCCTCTGCCGCCTGGCGGCTGTTGACCCCATCAAGCATGGCCAGGACGTGGCCCTTGTGGGGGCGGGACGACAGAATTTCCTTCGAGGTCAGCTTGGTCCCCAGCAAGAGAGTCACGCCCGGGTCAAAGCGCTCCGGGAAATCCGTGTGGCTGTCGATCTTGACTTCGCCCCGGTTGGCATGGGGACCGACGATCTGCCCGATGATCAAATAGCCGTCTGGGATATGCACCGGGCGGTTGCGGTGGGTGAAGACGGCGGTGGACTTGGCGGCTCTGTTGGGTTTGCTTGGTGCTGGGCTCATGGGAATTTCAGTTTTCATGGTTTGTCGTGTAGAGACGCAAAATCTTGCGTCTCTACGGGGTTGTTTTCTTGATTTCTTTGCATCTGCGATACACAAAAGCAGCGGAAGAGGAAACCTCTCCGCTGCTTTTGTAGGATGCGTGGCGTTTTGGACGGCAGGCGGACCAGGCGACAAACAGACTCAGGCGATCTTGAGGATCACCTGGTTGTCATCGTTGGGGGACGCAGCCCGCAGCACATCGCGCATGGCGTTGGCCACTCGTCCACCCTTGCCGATCACTCGGCCCATGTCTTCCTGCGCAACGTTCAGCCGGATCACAGTGGTGCGGTGAGACTGGCGAACCGAAACCTCAACGGCCTCCGGCTCTTCAACCAGGGATTCAGCCAGGAATTTGACTAGCTTTTCCATGAGTGTGCCTTTCGTCTTGTGGAACCAGAACCATCCGGGTAAGCGCATGTCGGCCTGAACTAGGCGACTGCTTCGGCCTCGACCGCAAAGGGAATCCGCTGGTTGTTCTCGTTGAGATTACCAACACGACGCAGCAGACGGGCAACGGCTTCGCTGGGCTGTGCACCCACACTCAGCCAATAATCGGCTCGCTCCTGGTCGATCTTCAGGGTTTCCGGCTCGGTTCGGGCATTGAAATGGCCCAAGTTTTCAATAAATCGTCCATCCCGAGGGGAGGTGACTTCGGTGACGACGATACGATAGGTCGGTTGTTTTTTGGCGCCCATACGGCGCAGGCGAATTCGAACCACGTTTGTTCAACTCCTTGGTGTCTAGATAAAAATGTTCAAAGGACGGTCTTTATGACCGGTACGATCTAGTTAGTTTACTACAAAAAAGGATTTTGCCGCAATTGGCATAGGGGCTAACCGATACCTGGCTAACCGCCAAACATATCCATCATGCCTGCACCCATACCGGCCGCGACGGCGTTTTTTGCCCTTGCCACCACCGCCACCCATAATGCCCATCTGTTTCATCATCTTCTGCATGTCACGGAACTGCTTCATCAACTGGTTCACATCCTGAACCGTGGTGCCGCTGCCGGTGGCAATGCGGCGCCGACGGCTGGCGTTTAGCAATTGAGGATTGCGCCGTTCCTGGGCGGTCATGCTGCTGATGATGGCCTCGACCCGCTTCATGCTGCCTTCGGCCATGCCGGGGTCCAGATCCTTGGTCATCTTGCCCACACCGGGGATCATGCCCAGCAAGTCCGTAATCGACCCCAACTTTTTGATCTGCTTGAGTTGGGCCAGAAAATCTTCAAAATCAAAGCCGCCGCCCAGGAGTTTTTCCTCCATGGCCGCCGCGTCTTCTTCGTTGATGTGCTCCTGAGCCCGCTCGATCAGGGTGAGCATATCGCCCATGCCCAGGATGCGGTTGGCCATGCGGTCCGGGTGGAATGGCTCGAGGCCGTCCATCTTTTCGCTGGTACCCAGGAACTTGATGGGCACACCGGTGACCTGGCGAATGCTCAGCGCAGCGCCGCCACGGGCGTCACCGTCGATCTTGGTCATGATCAGGCCGGTCAGGGGCACTCGGGTGTTGAAGCCCTCGGCTACCTTCACCGCCTCCTGGCCGGTCATGGCATCCACCACCAGCAGGATGTCCGCCGGGCGCACCAACATGCGCACCTGCTCCAACTCCCCCATCATGGCATCGTCGATCTGGAGCCGTCCCGCCGTGTCCAAAATGACGACGGTGTGGGCCTTTTCACGGGCCACACGCAGGGCGTTTTTGGCAATGGTCGATGCGGCAACCTGGGTGCCTTCGCTGTAAACCGGCACATCGATCTGCTTGCCGATCACCTGGAGCTGTTGGATGGCGGCAGGTCGATAGATGTCTGCGGCCACCAGCAGGGGGCGTTGCCCATCCTTCTTCAGGCGCAAGGCCAACTTGCCCGCCGTGGTCGTCTTACCCGACCCTTGCAGCCCCACCAGCATGATCACCTGGGGCGGCTGGCTGGATGTGTTGAGGGGCGCAGCCTTGCCAAGCAGGTCGACCAGTTCGTCGTTGACGATCTTGACCACCTGTTGGACCGGGGTCAGGCTGTCCATCACCTCGATGCCCACGGCCCGGACGCGGATACGCTCCACAAAGTCCTTGACGACCTTGTAGTTGACATCCGCCTCCAGCAGCGCCAAACGCACCTCGCGCAGCGCCGCGTTGACGTCGCTTTCCGAGAGCTTGCCCTGGCTGGAGAGCTTGTCAAAGACAGATTGTAGTTTGTCTGTCAGACTTTCAAACACTGGCATATCCCTGTACGATCAAAAAACCACAATAAATCCATCGGTACACACAAAATCACGCCTTCGAGGAAGATCTTCCTGACAGACCGTCCCACCAGGCGCGCAATGGTTTGATTTTACTGTAAATGGGTCTTCGGGTCAAATACTGGGGCCACCGGGCGTGATCCAAAACCCCGGTCAACCCTCATGGCAGAGGCGTCGGGGTGAGGGTCGGAGCCGTGGTTGGGGCGGTGGTCGGGACAGGCGTTTGGGTTGGCGGGATGGGCGTTGCCGTGGGGGGAACGGGGGTAGCCGTGGGGGGCACAACCGTCGGCGTCTGAGTTGGAACCGGGGTCGGGGTCAGGGTGGCGGTCTCGGTGGACGCCGCTTTGGTGGCCGCTGACGTGGGTGTGGCCGTCGCTGGCACAGCCGTCGGGGGCAAAGCTGTCGGCGTGGACGTACTCGCCGCCGCGGTGCGGTGTGGCCGTTGGCAGATCGGTCGGCGTGGCCGATGGCGCGACCGTATTCGTGTTGGTGGGGGTGCTGCTGGGCACGTTCGTTGCTGTGGCCTCTGGCAGTGGCGTCGAAGTGGGCGCGACCGTTGCCCCAGGGGATGTAGGCGTAGCGCTTGGCTGCGCCGCCACCCCTGTGGCCGTCGGAATCGGTGTGGGGGTGAGGGTGAGTGTTGCTGTCACCCCGCCGGTTGATGTCGCCACAGGCGTCGCGGTCAAAGTTGCCGCGGAAGTTGCCGTGGGCACGGGTGACGGTGTCTTGGTGGGCAACGCCGTCGCTGTGGCGGATGGTTCATCTGTCGCCGTGGGCGTTGGGATGGGGGTCTCTGTCGCCTCAACCGTCGGTGTGCTGGTGGGTGAGCTTGTTGATGTGCTGGTCGATGTGCTGGTCGCCGTATGGGTGGGCGTGCGGGTCGGCACCGGCGTGGCTGTGGCCGGCGGTGCGGGCACGTAGAGAATGTTACCGGTGTTGATCTGGGGGCCGGGCAGGCAGTTGACGCTGCGCAACTTGGCCATGCTGACACCGACTCGCGCAGCCAAACCGCTCAGCGTATCCCCGGCCTGGATTCGATAGCCGACCCATCCGCCCGGCACGACGATGTGGCAAGCGGCTTGGGAAAGCCCTGTGGCCGTCGGAATGGGGGTGGGGCTGGGCGTCGGTGTCTCTTCCACCACAACCGCGGCACCTTCAACGGGCTGGACTGTGGGGGTGGCGGTAGGTGTGGGGGTTGGCGTGGGCGGCGGGGCCAACACCTTGATCGCCTTAGCCTGCAAAATCGTTTCTTCGCCGACCGTTGCCTGGCCGTCCGGGCCAAGCAGGAGGTTGGGCACGATCTGATACCAAATTTTGACCCGAGACAAGGGCACAACATCGCCGTCCACGGTCATGGGTAGCCGTTCCAGGGCGTCCAAGCTGGGCAAATAGCTGTTCTCAAAGGTCATAAACCCGGCCATAAACTTGCTCGGCGACACGGCCCCCAGGTAGATTCCCTCCAAGGTGGTCTCAATAATTTGAGGCTTTTCCTCTTCAAGCTGACGCAGGGCGGCGGCCTCCACTTCAAGCACCTGCTCTTCGGCTTGGCGATCCAGCACGATCTGGCGCATATCGTCCGGGGCCAGGATCACCGCCTGCTGGCGCAACCACTGTTTGATGGGGTAGGTGAGATCCCCGGGAATGGCCGCCTGCGAGGCGACCACCAGGCCGGAACCGCTGATGATCACCAGCATCAACAGGGCCAGGGCGATGGGGGCCAGCCGCATGGCTGTCGGGTTGACCAACGGCGCAATCAGCGCTTGTACCCGGTCCCAGAAGGTGGGGCGGGGCACTGGCGCTGAAACCGGGCGTGGGGCCACATGATGTGGACGTACAGCCCGGACTGGGCTTCCCTGGGCTGATTCCAACGAGGGCGGCTCCACAATGACCGCCGGGATCGGTGGCGCTACGACTGCTTTTTCCAACGCTTCCACCTCGGCACGGTAGGCCGTGCCTTCGGTGGCGACGGCTTGCATGAAGGTGGCTTTGGCACGGGCGCGTGGTGGGGGCAATGGGGCAAGGTGTTCTTGCCGGGCAACGAATGTCACGTCCAGCAGTTGGCTCAACTCAGGTTGATATTTGGACGGATAGGAACTGATGATCAGGTCGATCGGCTCGCCTCGAACCATGCGATCGACCGCTTGATCCAGAATCTGCTCCATCTCTGGGTTGGGGTTGGGCTGTTGGCTGTCCATAAACTCTTCTCTAGACATGTCTAGACATGCTGTCGTCGGATAAGTGTCGGATTATTCATTGTCGTGCTCTAGCAGGCGACGTAGGTTCGACACAGCACGATACTGTAAGGCTTTGATTGCACCTTCAGTTTTGTCCAGCAGGGTAGCAACTTCGGTAATACTGTACCCCTCAAGAAAACGCAGGCTGACCACTGATGCCTGCTCATCGGTTAGGCGGGCGATGGCCCTGCGCAGATTATCCGCGTCCCACTGGCGCTCTGCGGTTTGGGCCGGCCCCTCCTCTTTTGTGACGAGGTCGGGGGCGTCGTCGATGGACAAATAGGTGGCTCTGCCCCGTTTTCGATATGTATCGATGACCAGATTGTGGGCGATACGATAGAGCCAACCCGAAAAAGAGCTATGCCACGCCTTCTCCTTGCGGATGGCTTCCAGCATTTTCAAAAATACTTGGGCGGTCAGATCTTCGGCCAGGGTGGGATCGCCGATGCGCCGATAGATGTACGCAAAGATACGCTCCTCGTAGAGATCGTAGATCTCTTCGAGAGCGGCTTCGTCAAAGACTCCGAGCCCGTTCCAGCAATTCTAGTTCGCTGGCGGCGGTCTCCGGGCTGGCCGGGTTAGGTTGCGTTGAGATCGATGGCCCGCTATTCATAAGGACGCAAGTGGTGGCGATAAATGACGGCCACTTTTGCAAAAAACAGACATCTCTGCAAATTGGGTGGCTGAGTTCGATGAGGAATGGGATTCTTGGCTATCGACGATGGGTGGAATGGGCGCAGCCGAGAAAGCGTCTGGCGTTTTGGGCGGGAAAGTTAAACTGCCTGCATTACCATCTGCATTGACCAAAGGGCTGGATGGATCCCCAAGCCTGGGGATCGGAAATGTTAGGAATCCTTCTGGTTTCGAGTCTGGGAATAGACTTCGACCATGCGTTGAATGGCCGTCACGTTGGTGAAAATGGCCAAGATCCAGAGCACGGGCTGCATCCAGCCAAAGAGCAAGCCCACAATGAGCAAGATCACCCGTTCTGGGCGCTGCAACACGCCAACTTTGCATTCAAAGTTGAGGGCTTCGGCTCGGGCTCGGGTATAGCTGACCATAAACGAGCCAATCAACGCGACGGTCAATAGCACGATCTCGATGCCGCCGCTTTGGGCTTGGGTGGTCGTCATTACGGTGACATAGTGGAACACCAGGGCCAGCAGGGTCAAACTTTCGGAGTACCGATCCAGGGTGCTGTCCCAAAAAGCGCCAAAGGAGCTGACCTGGTTGGTCTGGCGGGCCAAGGAGCCGTCCAGCATGTCAAAAAGGGCGGCGATGATCAGGACAAGTCCGCCCCAGTGCAATTGACCCACGAGAAGAAGTGCCGCCGAGATAGCCGTTAAAAAGAAGCCCAGGGAGGTCAAATTGTTGGGGGTAATGCCTGTCCCTTGCAGATGGAGAATGATCGCTGTGACAGGGCCAGCCAACAATTGACGTCCGATTTTTGAAATCATCCCCACTTCTCCACACGAATCTATCCAACTTTTTTGAACCACCTATGAATTGCCATAATCTATTTACGGTCTATCTTACACATAGGTTCACGGATAGTCAAAGACCAAGTTGAAGGGTGAGCGTTTGGGCCAAAGGACAGTCGCCATGAACTGGCTATTGCATCCACTTTCAGAAAGTGATAGAGTGAAGGGGCCTCTCAACGAAACTATCTATTCGCGGTGACAACCATGCTGAAATTAAGTCGACTCCCAGCAAGCTCTGATTCCCTGTATACCCAGGCGTTTGGCTTGCTGCGTGCCGCCCGGCATGTGGTGGTCTTGACTGGCGCGGGTTCAGCACGGAGTCGGGTATCCCGGATTTTCGCAGCGTGGGCACGGGCATGTGGTCCTTCAGCAACCCCTTGGATGTGGCGTCGATCTGGGCGTTTCGAGAGCAGCCCGCCCATTTCTACAATTGGATGCGCCCCCTTAGCCACAAATTTCTCAGCGCACGGCCCAACCCAGCCCACATTGCCCTGGCCACCCTGCAAAAAGCTGGGCTGGTCAAGGCCATCATCACCCAAAACATCGATGATCTGCACCAGCAGGCTGGGGCGGAGGGGGTGCTCCAGGTCCACGGCCATACGCGCACGGCCACCTGTTTGGGCTGTGGCGTCAAGGTTGACTCTCGGCCCATGTGGGAGGCGGTCAGCCGAGGCGAGACGCCGGCCCAGTGCCCCCAGTGCGCCGGTCTGCTAAAGCCGGACATGATCTTGTTTGGCGAGGAATTGCCCCACCATATCCTGGAAGAGGCCCAACAGGCGGCCCTGAACTGTGATCTGATGATTGTGGCGGGCAGCAGTATGGAAGTGATGCCCGCCGCGGATCTGCCCTATCTGGCCCGACGACGGGGGGCTCGCATCCTGATCATGAACCGTACCCCCACGCTGATGGACAGCCAGGCGGATCTGATTTTGCGGGATAATCTGACCGTCAGTATGCCCAAATTGCTCAAGGGCTGGCTCGACGCCCCCAAGAGCTAGACGTCGATAGGTCGTCATAAATAAAAAAGGTGGGGCTGCCAAGCAGCCCCACCTTTTTTATTTATGACAAAAATCCCTAGCGCTGCACGACCGGCATCATGATCATGGACGCCGCGTTCATGCCGTTGATGCTCACATAGCGCACGTTGTCCGGGAAGCTGCCCGCCTTGGCATCGGCCACCATGATCAACGCGGCCTGCTGATAGCTGCCGGGGAAGGAACTGCCGGTCACCACAACCTTCATGGTGTCGGAGACAATCCCGTCAACCGATGAGGCCGTGGCCCAGGACACACCGCTGGGCCAACTGATGTCGGCTGCGGACAGCTCGCCACCCACTGCGGCCACACCGGTTTTGTAGATATAGCCCAGGGTGTCCCGCAGCACCAACTGGCCGGTCTCGTCCACATAGCCGCCGACAATCGGGCTTTCGAAGGCAGCCTGGGCCGCGGTCAGGGCGGGGATGGAGAGGATGCCGGCGCTGTACGTGACGCCGGGGGTGCCGTTGATGGTCAGGGTCGTGGTCAATGGGCGTGGTCAGGGCCTGGCCGGGGCGATAGAAGGCGTTGACCGCACCAGGGCTAACCTGGAAGCTGGCCGGGGTGACGTTCAGCACGATGGGGATCACCACCGTCGGGGTTGAGTACGTTGGGCGTGTTGGTGGTCAGGGTGATGCTCGGCCCCAGATACTGGCCAGGGGAGAGCTTGGAGGCATCGAACTTGATGTAGAGCTTGGCCGGGGTGCTGGTGTTCTCGATGGCAAATTCCAGAATCCAGTCGGCCACAGGGCTTTCCACATTGAAGTTGATCACCCCAGTCGTGCCAGTGTTGGTCACGTTGAGGACGATCCACTGGCTGTCCGCCAAGCCGGCCTGGAGGCTGTGGATGATGCTGGCCGGGTCCACGGTCAACCGGGCACCGGCAGAATAGCCCGTGCCGTCCACATTGGCCAACCGCAGGCTCTTGGTGTTGGTAGAAACCGGAATGTCATCGTAGATCTGATTGGTGTCCGGGGATTGGTAGATGCGTAGACCGTTGCTGCGCAACAGGACAACCTCGTCCTTGCCGTCCGCGTCCACGTCACCACCGGCGCCCACCGTATAGCCGTTGTCCGACAGGGTCAACTCGAAGGTGGGCAGGGTGTCGCCGCCCCGGTTGCGCATGACAAGACGGGCCATGGTGCTGGGCGCATCCGCCGGCAGATCCCGCAGGAAGAAGACTTCATCATCCCCGTTGCCGTTGATGTCGGCCATGAAGGTGTAGTCGGGATAGGGGAAGAAGGCCAGGGCGTCCCCGTCCGCCTCTTTCAGCGTGCCGCCCGTATAGCTGAAGATGAAGAAGGTGGACGACGGCGCATACCCGGCAAACTGGCGCAAGGCCACCACTTCCCCCGTCCCGCCGGCATAGACCTGGCCGATGGCCGCAGAGTTCCACTCTCGGTCCGTGCCGCCATTGCTCCAAATTGTGGCGAAGTCATTGTCGATCTGATGGGCCTCGATCAGGCTGGCCAACTCGTTCGTGGCGGCCAGGCGGATGTTGCGGATCAGCACCACATCATCCGAACCGGCGTTGTTGATATTGCCGACCTGCACAGATTCCCAGGGACCGCCAAAGGACTTATTGATATGGCTGGTCCAACTCGTGCCGCTGGGGTTGGTGGCGATCAGCACCTCGATGCGGTGGTTGATGTTGTTCGGCTCAGAGACCGTATAGCCGATAAAGATCTCGTCCCCGGCCACATTGATATTCATGTTGCCCGCGCCCACCACAGTGATCGGGCTGCCCGACTTGCTCAGGGTATAGATCCGCTTCCACGGAATCTGGCCGATGGTCCCCTCGGGGTCCGCACCACGATAGACCGGGTCGAAAATGGTCAACTTGCCACTGCCGGCAGATTGGCCCACGGCCACGATCTCCGCGTCCCCGTCGTTGTTAAAGTCGCCCGTGGCAATATCCGTCCAGCCACAGTCGCCAAACAGCGCCGAGTCAAAGGTGACGAGTTGGTGCGACGGGGACAGTTGGTTGGTGTCCTTCACCTTAACACAACCGGCACCGTCCAAATAGACAATCTCGTCGTCCGTCGTCGCCGTCCCGGCCAAAGGCATGGCCGCCGGGGCAACAGCGGTCGAGGCGGCCTGGGCCGATCCCACACCGACGCTGGGAACCAAAAGACCCAATACCACCAAAGCGGTCAGGGTCAGGGTAAAAAATCTGCGTACACTCATAGCGTATCTCTCCTTAACAGGGTTCAACATCACAAAATTCGCACTCAAATCGCTCGGCCGCAAGCAGGTCGGAGGGAACTACGTGCGGTAGGTTATGGTAATCAAAATCAGGCAGGCGCACAGCCCAAGCAACGATTATAGCACAGCCGCAGAGGCCATACCGAATCATTTCCCCCTTTCTCTCGGTCAACATTCAGTCCATTTGCCTACGCTTCACCGAAGAAGCCGCCGCCTATGCGTGCCAATAGTAGAGCACGAGAAATTTTGAAAAGCTGTGTAGAAATCGTGGTTCACATCTCATCAGCCCGAAAGAGCAGATCGTTGAGCCGCAGAAGGGGGGTGGCAGCGAAAAGAGGCGTGCTTTTTGGACCGGATTTGTTGACGATTCACGGGAAAGATGGTAAGTTGAAAATATCACAAGTCAAAATTTACCATCGTTCGTCTCACCCTATAGTCCTTGTTTCAAAGACCTCTCAAGGAGAAAAAAACATGAAAAATCCCATTCGAGTCGCTGTAACCGGCGCTGCCGGCAACATCGGATACGCCCTGCTCTTCCGCATCGCCAACGGCGATCTCTTCGGCGCCGACCAGCCCGTCATCCTGCAAATGCTGGAAATCACCCCGGCCATGAACGCCCTGAACGGGGTGGCCATGGAATTGAACGACTGCGCCTTCCCCCTGCTGGCCGACATGGTCCTGACCGACGACCCCAACGTCGCCTTCAAGGATGCCAATTGGGCCTTGCTCGTGGGCGCACGTCCCCGCAGCAAGGGCATGGAGCGGGGCGACCTGCTGGGCGCCAACGGGGCCATCTTCTCGGTCCAGGGCAAGGCCCTCAACGACAACGCCGCCGCGGACGTCCGCGTGCTGGTCGTGGGCAACCCGGCCAACACCAACGCCCTGATCGCCATGCACAACGCCCCGGACATCCCCGCCGACCGCTTCACCGCCATGACCCGGCTGGACCACAACCGGGCCATCAGCCAGCTGGCCGCCAAGGCCGGCGTGCCCCTGACCGCGGTCACCCACGTCTCCATCTGGGGCAACCACAGCGCCACCCAATATCCCGACGCCTACCACGCCCTGATCAACGGCAAGCCCGCCACCGACGTCATCGACGACGACGCCTGGATCAAGGAGACCTTCATCCCCGTGGTCCAAAAACGGGGCGCGGCCATCATCGAAGCCCGGGGCCAGAGCAGCGCGGCCAGCGCGGCCAACGCCGCCATCAACCACGTCCAGACCTGGTATCAACGGCACCGCCGAAGGCGACTGGACCAGCATGAGCATCCCCAGCACCGGGGCCTACGGCAGCGCCGAAGGCGTCATCTTCAGCTATCCCGTCACCGTCAAAAACGGCGTCGTCACCATCGTCGAAGGCCTGGACCTGAGCGACTTCGACAAGGCCAAGATCGCCGCCACCGGTGCCGAACTCCTGGAAGAGCGCGAAGCCGTCGCCCACATGCTCCCCGCCCGCTAACCCGCACCCAGAAGTCCGACTTTTGAAAAAAGTCGGACTTCTCTTGACGAATGGACGAACAAAAGAGGCGACCGATCCCACGGGATCGGTCGCCTCTTCGCGTGCGCGAGTCCAACGTCCCCGGCACGTTGTCACCAAGCGAGCCGAAACTGCTTCAACCCAGCAAAAAGTACGTGCGTGCCGGGGACGTTGGACGGGTCAACACCCAAATGTTCGTTAAGCCGAAACGTCCCCGGCACGCACGAAGGGAGCGGATGGGCTGACGAGTCGTCCCTCGCTTTGTACCGACGTGCCGGGGACGTTTCTCTACGCCCGGCAACACCGCCGCAATCGCCTTCACCGCAATCTCAATCTCCGCTTCGCTCAACGTCAACGGCGGCAGCAGACGTAGCACGGTTGACCCAGCGGGCAACGCCAGCACCCCATGATCCTCCATCAACGCCTTCAAATACGGCCCGGTCTTCTCCCGCAGATCAATGCCGATCATCAGCCCCAGCCCGCGGATCTCCCGCACGATGGATGCGCCCGGCCAATTCCTGGTCCAGCCGGGCCATGAGCAGCCCCCCGGCGGCCGCGGACCGCTGGATCAGGTTCTCGTCCTGATAGGCCTGGATGGCGGCCAGCCCGGCGGCGCAGGCCAGGGGATTGCCGCCAAAGGTGCTGCCATGCGCGCCCACGTAGAGGCTATCCTGCACCTGTTTCGTATAGGCAATCGCCCCCATGGGGAAGCCTGCGCCCAATCCCTTGGCCAAACAGATCATGTCCGGCTCCAGATCGAAATGCTGATGGCCGAACCAGCGCCCCGTGCGCCCAAAGCCGGTCTGGATCTCGTCCATCACCAACAGCGCGCCCCGCTCCCGGCACAGGGCTTGGGCACCCCGCAGGAAGTCCGGGTCGGGCATGTTGACCCCGCCTTCCCCCTGCACCGGCTCCAGGAAGACGGCGGCGGTGGTCTCGTCCACGGCCTTGTCCAAGCGGGCCAGGTTGTTGTAGGGCACATGGGTCACATCGGGCAGGAGGGGGTCGAAGGGTTCCCGGTATTTCTTGGTCCAGGTCAACGAGACCGCGCCCACCGTGCGCCCGTGGAAGCTGCCCATGGCCGCCACGATCCCCGTGCGCCCCGTGGCCAGCCGGGCGAACTTGATCGCCCCGTCGATGGCCTCGGCTCCGCTGTTGGCCAGGAAGACATGGCCCAGGTGATCGGGCAGCACTTCGGCTAGCTTGGCCAGAAATTCCCCTCGCACGTCGTTGTAGAAAATCGACGGAAGGGCGTGGAGCCGCCGGGCCTGGTCGGCGATCGCTCGACTGAGGGCAGGATGGCCATACCCCAACATGGCCACCCCTTGACCGGAGGTCAGGTCCAAATAGCGATTGCCCTCGCTGTCGATCAGCCAGCAGCCCTCGCCGCTGACCATCACCGTCTCGCCCCGGCGGGAGGTGACGCCGGATTCGATCATCGCTTCATAGTTCATCGGATTTGTGTTCCTTCTCCGGCCAACGCACGGCTGACCGGATTCTCCACTCGACCATCGGCAAAAATCACCTTTTGCACGCCTTCGCCGATGGCTTCCACCGCGCCCATGACCTTCTTCTTCATACGCCCCTCGGCGAACTGCATGAAGTCGTCGGCCTTGGCCTTGGGGATCTCCCGGATCAGGCTGGCCTCGTCGGGGAAGTCCCGCAGGAGGCCAGGGACGTTGGAGAGGATGACCAGCGCCTCGGCCTCAAACGCGGCGGCGACCATGGCCGCCGCCCGGTCCCCGTCCACGTTGATGGCCTCCCCGGCGTCCGACGCGCCCGGCGGGGTGAGGACGGGGAGGTAGCCGGCGTCCAGGAGCAGGCGCAGGAGATCCGTGTTGACCCGATCCACCGTGCCGGTCCAGTCGTCCCGGATCACCAGCCGCTTGGTCCCCATCCGCACGCGGATGGTGGACTTGCGGGTGCCCTCGAAGATGCGCCCGTCCAGGCCGCTGAGGCCCACGGCGTTGATGCCCGGCGGTCTGGAATTTCTCCACCCACATCTTGTTGAGCTGGCCGCAATAGACCATCTCGAAAATTTCCAAGCGTGCGCCGGTCCGTGCGCCGGGAGACATAGCCGCTCTCGCTGGTCACAAACTGCGGCGGATGGCCCAAGGCCTCGGCCACCTCGTTCGTGGTCTCCGCGCCGCCGTGGACCAAGAGCAGATCCTGCCCCGCCGCCCGCAACGCCGCAATATCCGCCACAATGGCGTCAATATTCAAATCTTGTCCGCCGCCAACTTTGATCACAATCATGGATTCAACTCCTTTTTTCGGAGAATGAGCGAGGTGACCGGCAAACGTCCCCGGCACTCGCGCTCAAACGAGGCGAAATTGCCATCTGGCCCGCTGACACCTGAAGTGCCGGGACGTTGCCTCGCCATTTGCCATTCGCCATTCGTTAAATCGGATGCAACCCCGCAAACCCCAACCCGGTCGTCTCGTCCCAGCCGTGCATCAGGTTGATGCATTGCAGGGCGGAGCCGGCCGCGCCCTTCATGAGGTTGTCGATGGCGCACAGGGCGACCACCCGGTTGGTGCGATTCGTCGAACTCGAAGCCCACATCCGCGTAGTTGCTGCCGCTCAGAATCTTGGGTTCCGGGTAGCGGTAGACGCCGGTCTTCTCTTTGACGATGCGCACGAACGGCTCGTCCCGATAGGCTTGGCGATAGGCTTTCCACAGATCCTTCTCCGTGGTCCCCGGCTTGACGAAGAGGTGGGCCGTGGCCAGCACGCCCCGCACATTGTCGATGGCCGTGGCGCTCAGATGGACATCCGCCGTGCTGCCCGTGGCGCGGATGGCCTGCAGCACCTCCGCGGTGTGGCGGTGGCCGGTCGGCGCAAAGCTGCGCATGGTGTGGGAGCGTTCCGGGTGGTGGGTGGCGTCGCTGGATTTGTTGCCGCCCTCGCTGCTGCCCACCTTCAGTTCGCAGATCACCCCCCGGCTGTCGTCCACCAGCCCGGCGGCGAAGAGGGGGCGGATGGCCAGATTGGTGGCCGTGGCGTTGCAGCCCACGCCGCTCACATAGCGGGTGCGCTTTGATGGCTTCCCGGTGCAGTTCGGGCAGGCCATAGACGAACTTGTCCAGCCAGTCCGGCGCGGCGTGGGGCTTGCCATACCATTGCGGATAGTCATCCGGGTTGCGCAGACGGAAGTCCGCGCTCATGTCCACGATGACGCGGGGCCAGGGCGGCGAACTCGTCGATGCGTCCCATCGCCCCGCCGTGGGGCAGACCCAGCACCAGCACATCGCACGGCTCCAGATCCGCCAGCGCTGACGAATTGCAGCCGGGTGCGCCCCCGCAGGTTGGGGTGGGTGAAGTGGACAAAGCTGCCCGCGTTGCGTTCGCTGGTCACCTGCTGCACGTCCAGGAAGGGGTGGTCCAGCAGCAGGCGCAGCAGTTCACCGCCCGCATAGCCGGACGCACCGACGATTGAGATTTTTGTGGTTTTTGTCGTCATATTCGCATAGCCAATCTATTGTTTGAGGCGAATTGCCCGTCATTGAAGTCGATCTGCGGTGCACGTGCCATTAACGGTGAGTTCGAAAGGCAAGCAATCGAGATCTCATTATGTTAGTTATCACCCGTTCAGCCACTTCATCCCCAGTTTTCGGATAGTTATCCACACTTTTGCGCCTGTGAGGAGAAGTCAGCGGGCAGAGCGGCTGATCCTGTTTCAATCTGTTCAGGTCAAAGAGACCGTGTTGGGCAGGGTGCGTGACGCTATCCCAGCCGTTGGCCGCGGCCCAGCCATCCTTGGCCACCCGCAGGCTGAAGTCCACCATGCGGTCGGGAATATCGATGCCCGTGGGCAAGATGCTATTACGAAATTCCATCGTATAGTTGACCTCGTTGACCAGCAGCCCCCGGTCCGGATCTTCCAGCACATCGATGGCCACGACGCCGCCGCCCACGGCCTTGGCCGCCCGCACACACAGATCGTTCAGTTCCGGCGTCACCGGGCAGTTGCTCGATTTGCCGCCTCGGGCCGTGTTGGTGATCCAGTGTTGGCGAATCCCGATAGATGGCGCAGATGGTCTCGTTGCCCACCACAAAGGCCCGGATGTCCCGCATGGGCTTTTGGATGTATTCCTGGATATAGAAGATGCTGTGGTGATAGGTCCCCAGCACCTCCTTGTGTTCCAGCACCGCCTCCGCCGCCTCCCGGTCGTTGAGCTTGCTCAACAGCCGTCCCCAAGAGCCCACCGCCGGCTTGAGCACGACGGGATAGCCCAAGGTCCTCAATGGCTTCCAGCGCGCTCTCCGGCGGTGTAGGCCACCAAGGTGCGGGGCGAAGGCACGCCCGCCGCGGTCAGCGCGGAGGTGGTTTGCAGCTTGTTGCCGCACACATCCGCCACATGGGCCGTGTTGACCGTGGGAATGCCCCGGTCGTTGAGGATGCGCAGGCTGTACAACGCCCGGCTGTGGTTGATGCAGCGCTCCACCACCACATCAAACTTGCTTATACTGGTCGCCAAAGCGCTGGCCGCCGCTGATCTCGAAGACGATATTGCGGTCATCGACCAACTCGAAGTCCACGCCCCGCTTCTCAAAGGCCTCAAAGAGCAGCTTCTCCTCGGCCCGTACTCGGCTGTACAAAATGCCAACTTGCATATTATTCGCCCCAATCTTCCTGCTCTTCGGGAGCCACTTCCAGGGTGATGGGGGCCAGACTCACCACTTCCAAGTCCGCGCCGCAGTCCGGGCACTGCACAATCTCATTCTGCATCACATCGGTCAATTCGATCTCACCAAAACACTCCGGGCATTCGCCCATCGCCGCTGATGGTTTGTAGAGCCATGATTCTTTTCTCCTGTTGGTTGATAGTTGATTGGTTGATTTGTTGATTGGTTGATTTGGCGATTGAGTTTGAGTGCCGACACGCAATCAACCAATCAACAAATCAACAATCCTCTCCGTCACTTCTTCCGTCGTCGCCTTGCCGCCCAAATCTGGGGTGTGAAAACCTAGGATCAGGGCTTGGTTGACTGCATTTTCGATGTCGAGCGGCAATGTCGGGTTGACCCAAGTGGGCCAAGAGCAGCGCCGCCGCTCGCAAGGTCGCCATGGGGTTGGCCATCCCCCGCCCGGCGATGTCCGGCGCGCTGCCGTGGACCGGCTCGACCAGCACAAAGTTGTCCCCCACATTGGCGCTGGGCACAAGTCCCAGCCCGCCCACCAAGGCCGCGCCGCCGTCGCTGAGGATGTCGCCGTACAGATTCGGGGCCACCACCACATCATACCGCTCCGGCTCCCGGATCATGCGATAGAGCATGGAGTCCACCAACTGCTCCTCCACGTCCACATCCGGGAATTCCGCCGCCACGGCCAGCGCCGCCTCCCGAAACAGCCCATCCGTCACACTCAGCACATTCGCCTTATGCACGATCGTCACGAGCGACGTTGCGTGTTGCGTGTTGCGTGTTGCGTGAGGCCTTTGCTCTTGCTTGTTCAAAGGCCATCCGGGCAATCCGCTCACTCGCCCCCCGGGTGATCACCCGCTCCGCAATCGCCGTGTTGCCATCCTCGGACAGCCGCTCCCGTTTGACATAAAGGCATTCCGTGTTCTCCCGCACAATCAGCATGTCGATGCCGGGACGGCTCCCCGCCACGGGCGCGGAGACAATCGGGCGCAGATTGGCGTACAGATCCAGGGCATTGCGCATAGCCACAATCGGGCTGCTGTAGCCCGGCACCTTGTGGCTGGGCGAACTGACTGCGCCAAAGATGGCCCCATCGCAGGTGCGCAGGGCGGCCAATGTCTCGGCTGGCAGGGCGGTGCCGGTTTGTTGAAAGGTGGCCCACCCAGCGTCAAGGTCCACGAAGTCGAAAGACAGGCCGGTCGCCGTCAACACCCGGCGGGCGGCGGGGACCACCTCTTGGCCAATCCCATCTCCGGGGATCAGGGCGATGCGGTAAGGTTTGGTTCGGTTGATTCACCGCAACGTTCCTTTCACATAGTCCACCAACCCGCCCGCGTTCACAATGCCCATGATGCTGGGGCTGAGGGGCGGAAAGCTGAACGTCCCCGCCGGGCAGGTGATGGTGTGGCGATCCGGGTCCACGCTCACCGCGTCGCCGGGGCGGATGGCCGCGGCGGCCTCCGGGCAGACGATGGCCAGCAGCCCGTTGTTGAGGGCGTTGCGGTAGAAGATGCGGCTAAAACTAGCCGCAATCACCGCGCCCACGCCGTTGTAGACCAGGCACGTGGCCGCCTGTTCCCGGCTGGAGCCGCAGCCAAAGTTGCGCCCGCCCACGATCACATCCCCGGGCCGCACGTTGGCGGCGAAGGACGGGTCCAGATCTTCCAGGGCGTGGCGGGCAATCTCCGCCCGCTCGGTCACGGTGTACGTGTATTTGCCGGGGAAGATGACATCTGTGTTGACATTGTCGCCGTAGACCCAGGCTCGATTCGGTGTGTTCATGTTGCCTCTGGTACCTGTTGCGTCAAAACGCTAGCGTCGGTTGAGTAGGCCGGGTCAACCCTGAAAGTTCTTGACCATTGGATCAGGCCGTATCGAAACCAGAGCGGGTCGACTCGCTTTGGTTTCGATACGCCGCCGAGCGATTGAATGGTCATTGTCAATCTCGGCGGCGGCTACTCAACCGACGCTGGATTGGGTGATGTGATGCCGAGCGGGTTATGCCACTTCCCCTGGTCCCACAATCCGCCCGGCGATGGCGCTGGCGGCCACCACCGCCGGATTCGCCAAATAGATCTCCGCATCCCGCGTCCCCATGCGGCCCTGGAAATTGCGGTTGGCGCTGGAGATGGTGACCTCCCCCGGCGCGGGGATGCCCATGTGGTTGCCCATGCACGGCCCGCAGCCGGGGACGCCGATCACCGCGCCGGCGGCCACAAAGTCTTGGATGTATCCGGCGGCCAGGGCTTCTTCCAGCACCCGGCTGGACGCGGGGATGACCAGAAAACGGGTCCCCGCCGCCACCTTTTTGCCCCGGATCACGGCCGCGGCCGCGGCAAGATCTTCCAGCCGCCCATTGGTGCAGGTCCCCAAAAAGGCTTGCTGCACCCGAATCCCGGCCAGATCCGAAACCGGTACCACATTATCCACCGTATGGGGACAGGCCACGTAGGGTTCCAGATCCGCCGCGTGGTAGACGTGGGTGGCGGTGTAGGCGGCGTCGGGGTCGGGGAAGAGGAGGGATTGGTTGATTTGTTGATTGGTTGATTGGTCTGCGTTCGCCCAATCGTCGTTCCAGCCCTGCGGCCAAATACTCAACCGTCTTCTCATCCGGCGCAATATAGGCGTTCTTGGCCCCAAACTCGGCCATCATGTTGGGGAGGACCATGCGGGAGGACAGGCTCATGGCGCGTGATGCCGGAGCCGCTGAACTCGACCGAGGCGTAGAGACCGCCGTCCGCGCCCAGGTCGCCGATGATGCGCAGGGCGAAGTCTTTGGCCGTGACCCCGGCGGGCAGGTCGCCTTCCAGCACGATGCGCATGGATTCGGGGACCCGCAGCCACAGTTCGCCCGTGGCCCACAGCGCGGCCACCTCGCTGCGCCCGATGCCTGCGCCGAATGCGCCCATCCAGCCAAAGTGGGGCGTGTGGGAGTCGGCCCCCAGGATCATCTGGCCGGGCAGGATCACGGCCTCTTCGCTCAGGACTTGGTGGCAGATGCCCCGGCCCACTTCAAAAAAGTGGCGGATGCCCTGCTCCTGCACAAAGGCCCGAATCTCGGCGTGGTTCTGGGCGTGCTTGGTCGTCGGCGCGGGCACCGCGTGGTCCAGGGTGATGGCCATGCGCTCCGGGATCACCACCCGATCCTGGCCGAACTCCTGCCAGATGCGGCGGATGGCCGCGGTGTTGTCGTGGCTGAGGACGACGTCCGGGCGGACGTCCACGACTTGGCCGACGGCTACACGAAGTCCAGCCCCGCGGCCCGGGCGATGGCCTTTTGGGCGAAGGATTGGGGATTGGGGATTGGGGATTGGGCATTGCTCATGGAAAGTCCTAAGAAAACAGGGAAGTGGCTGAAGCCACCTGTTTGTCGTCGCTGAAAGATGGCTGAAACGGCGATCCGATCTCAACCCACCAATCCGAAATTCTACAACCAACCGTTCAAGAGCAGAAAGCCGACACCGGCGACGACGACCCGGTCTTTGATTTCGCCCGCTGCGCACGGCCTCTTTGAGCCAGTCCGGGCTGACCCAGTGCAGGGTGACGAACTCTTCCGGGTCCCGCTTGGTCGTGGCCGTGGGTGCCAGGCCCCAGGCGGCGTAGAGGTAGCTGCGCATGGGGCCGAAGGCCGGGTTGTCCCACACGCAGCCCAGATAGCGCACGGTCTCGTCGTTGACCTGGGCCGGGGCGAAGCCGGTCTCTTCCCGCAGTTCCCGCAGACCGGCGGCCTGGCGATCCTCCGCCGGGTCCATCAGCCCGCCGGGGATCTGCCACAGCACTTCGCCCACGCCGTGACGGTATTCCCGCTCCAGCAGGATCTGCGCCGTCGGCGTTGAAGCCGAAGACGCCCACACCCGGCGCGGAAGGGACGAGCCGGGTGTATTCGTAGGCGTGGCCGTTGGGCAGGGCGACGGTGTCGATTTCCACGGAAAGCCAGCGGTTTTTGAAGGCTACGCTGGTATTTTGTGTGGTCCACGGTGCGGGATCATGGGATAGGTCGGGCATGACAACCTCCGGGCGCTGAAGCGCTTACTACGAGCGATGGTCCCAAGAAGTCCGACTTTTGAAAAAGTCGGACTTCTCCTCGCCCGAACCTGGCATGAGACCATGGTTCTCATGCCAAGTCGGGCGACCCAGACGTCGGGCTTTTGGCAAAAGCCCCGACGTCTTAGTCTGCGGCGATGGCTTCCAGGCCCAATTCGACCATCGTATTGGTGTCCAAGGCCTGGGAATGATAATGACGCAGCAACGCGTCCACATCATCCAAACTCAGATTGCGCTGATCCGCCTGGGCCTTGATCTGGGTCGTGATCTCCTTCACCTCGTCGTCGCTCAGGTCCAGTTGCAACTGGTCCGCCCGCTGCTTGATGGCGTTCCAGCCGGTCAGCCGGTGGGCGACGTGCACATAGCGGGTCAGGCCGAAGTCGGTGGGGTCCAGGATTTCGTAGGTGCTGGGGTTGTTGAGGATGGCCTTGGCGTGGATGCCGGCCTTGTGGGTAAAGGCGGTGTAGCCGGTGATGTAGTTGTTGAAGGGCACGTCCACCTGCACCAGATCCGCCACGTAGTTTTCGATCTCCCGCAGCATGGGCAGGTTGTATTTGCGGCGCACGGCCTCCGGGTTGTGGACATACATGCGGGCCACCATGCCGCCCAAGGAGGCGATGCCGTTGCGCTCGCCGATGCCCAGGACCGAGGTGTCCACGTGGGTGGCCCCGGCTTCCAGGGCGCAGAAGGCGTTGGCGATGGCGCAGCCCGTGTCGTCGTGGCCGTGGAATTCGATGTCGCAGTGGACGATGCCCCGCAGGGTGCGCACCAGTTCGTAGACCTGGCGGGGGTTGGCCACGCCCACGGTGTCGGCAATGCCCACCCGGTTGACGCCGATCTTGTCCACGGCCCGGTAGATGGTCAGCAGGTCCACCAGGTCGCTGCGGAAGCTGTCCTCGGAGCTGAAACGCACCTCCAGCCCCTGGCTTTTGATGAACTCCACCACTTCCCGGGCGCTCTCGATGATGTAGGGGATGTCCTTGCCGTGGGAGAATTCGCGCAGGAAGCTGCTGGTGCCAAAGAGCACGTCGATGCCGTCCACGCCCGTGTCGATGGCGACCTTGGCGTCGTCCATGTGGCAGCGGGTGTGGGTGAGGATCTTGGTCTTGAGGCCCAGCTTGGTGATGCATCTCGATGTCTTTGCGGCTCTGGGGACTGGCGGCCGGGGAGGTCAGTTCGATGTATTCCACGCCAAAGGCGTCCAGCAGTCTTGGCGATCTCCACCTTTTGGTCGCTGGTAAAGAAGGCGTTGGCGAACTGCTCGCCTTCCCGCAGGGTGGATTCGATGATGGAAAAGTTGTCAAGACTCATAGCATTCTCCTGAAATTGATCGCGGATGAACAGGTGGGGCAACAGGTCTGCGTCAATGCAGGAGGCCATCATCGGCCATAAAGTTGGTGAGGCGCTTAGCGCCCCTATTTTTGGGCATAAAAAAACCGGCGCATCCTGTCTGGATGGCCGGGGTGCTGTGGCTTCTTTGCACAGAGCAACACGAAAATCCAGACTTAGTCCGGCTTCTCTTTCTTGCTGTTGTGCTTGGGCAGACACAGGACAATGGACATGGCTAACTTCTCGCTTGAACCGATGACTAAATTGATGGATGGGAGGATACCAGGGGTGGGGATGGATGTCAAATCGGACCGTCGCTGAATGAAGGGGGCTTGGGCAATTTGGTGGTATAATTAACCCTAACCACGTAGGTCCATATTCAAACCAAACACCCAAGAAAGCGAGCAAATTCCATGAATAAAGCCGAACGAACCGCTTTGATCGCCATTCCCATCGTTCTGTTGCTGGCGGCGGGGGTTGCCTGGGCCGGCAGCCAGGGCAGCGTTGAGGTGGCCGGGTTCCCCCTCTTTGCCCTGGCCGTGGTCCTGGCCTTCCTGATCCAGTGGATCGTCTTTATCCCCTCCTTTCTCCAGCACACGGAGAAGTTTTTCGACCTCACGGGCAGCGTCACCTATCTGACCGTCATGGCCCTGGCCGTGCTGCTCAGCCCCGTGCGGGATGCCCGCTCCATCGTGCTCTGGATCATGGTCTCGGTCTGGGCCATCCGCCTGGGCTATTTCCTCTTCACCCGCATCCAGCGGGACGGCCACGATGGCCGCTTTGATGAGTTGAAGGTCTCGTTTCTGCGCTTTTTGATGACCTGGACCCTGCAAGGGTCTGTGGGTCTCCCTGACCCTGGCCGCAGCGTTGATCGCCATCACCAGCCAGACCCGCAAAGAGTTGGGCGCGGTGGAGGCCATCGGCATCCTGGTCTGGCTGATCGGTTTTGGCATCGAAGCAGTGGCCGACGATCAGAAGCGGCGCTGGCGGACGAAGAAGGCCAACAAGGGCAAGTTCATCAACACGGGGCTGTGGGCCTGGTCTCGCCACCCCAACTATTTTGGCGAAATCTTGCTTTGGGTGGGCGTCCTGATCATCGCTGTTCCCGTACTCCAGGGCTGGCAGTGGATCGCCCTGATCTCCCCCATCTTTGTCACCCTGCTGCTCACCCGGGTCAGCGGCGTGCCCATGTTGGAGAAGCGGGCCGACGACAAGTGGGGCGGCCAGCCCAAATATGAAGCGTACAAGGCCAAGACACCCGTGCTGATCATGCGTCCGCCGAGCAAGTAGGGGAGTCCCCATGTCCAACCCAATCCCACAACTGCCGCCCCACATTGTCGCTAAATTGGCTGGTCGGGGCGTCATCGATGACGAGGGAATAGTGGCTGCCATGCAGGCTGATCCCGTGCTACGGGCGGAGGTACAGACCTTCTTGGCCGAGAATCAGATGCAGATCCATGAGTGGCTGCTTAAGGATTTGATGTCGGTGCAGAATAGTCAGGAATTGACCGATCTGGTGACCCGGGCCCCATTTGTGTTAGAGGACAGCTTTCTCACCTCCCTCGGTCAACTGGCTGCGTCTGCTCAAGAAAAAGGCAACCTCGACGTCGCGGATGTGCTGACCGCCCGGCTGGCCAGCCTCATGCGCATCCGGCATGAAGGGGAAACCCCCACACCTCAATCGCCTCTGCCTGTTCTAAGCGTAGAGGAACTGCTCTATCAACTCGTCCAAGCCTTCCTCTACGCCGAGGACGAAGCCACCGCCCGCCAAGTCTTTGCCGAGGCCCCGGCCCTGCTCCTCTCCGACGACGCCCGGCAGATCCTCGATCACGGCATCGAGGCGGACAACGAGCAAAGCCGCCGCCGTCTGGCCGAGCGCAAGACCCTGTTGCGCAAATTGCGTCGGGAATCCAGATCGTAGGGGTTTGAGTGGAAAGCAAAAAAAGGCAGGCACCTCAGGTGCCTGCCTTTTTTTGCTTTCCACTCAAACCCCTACAGCGTCGCCACGGCCCGCTGAATCCGGGTCAACCCCTCCATCAAAAGCTCCGGGCTGGTGCCGAAGTTGAGGCGCACAAAGCCCGCCCCGCCCTTGCCAAACCATGCCCCGTCGTTCATGGCCACCTTGGCCTCTTTCATGAAAAAGTCCGCCGGGCTGTCAAAGCTGTCGGGGATCGCCAGATCCGTGCAATCCAGCCAAGACAAATAGGTGGCCTCGGGGACCGTGACCCGTACGCCGGGCAGATTTTCCTTCACAAAGCCGTCACCATGTCCCGATTGGCCGTGAGCTGCACCCGCATGTCGTCCAGCCAGTCGTCGCATTGGGTGTAGGCGGCCAGGGCGGCGGTGTAGCCCAGCAGGTTGGTGTGGGGGACGATGCCCGCCATGCCCTTTTCCATCTGTTTGCGCAGGGCCTCGTTCTGCACAATGGCAAAACTCATGCCCAGGCCGGGGACGTTGAAGGTCTTGCTGGGGGCCATCAACGTGATGGTGCGGGCGGAGATCTCCGGGTCCAGGGCGGCCAGGGGGGTGTGGGCCGCGCCGTCCAACAGCAGGTCACAGTGGATCTCGTCGGAGCAGATCACCATGTCGTGGCCGGCGCAGATCTCGGCCATGCTGGCCAGCTCATCCACGTTCCAGGCCCGGCCAATGGGGTTGTGGGGGTGACAGAGCATGAAGAGCTTGGTGTTGGGCCGAATGGCGCTCTGGAAGGCGTCAAAGTCGATCTCGTAGCGTAGGGTGTGATCCGATTTCACCGCCGCTAATTCCGCCACATGCAATGCACGGCCCTGGTTTTCCGGTGAACTCAGGAAGGGGCCATAGACCGGCGTGGTGGCCAGCACCCCGTCCCCCGGCGCTCCAACGGACCGAGCGATGGCATTCAGCCCGCTGACTAGGCCGGGCAGATAGATGATCTGGTCCGGCGTTACCTGCCAGCCGTAGAGCCGGTCCAGCCGGGCGCAGATGGCCTCGTCCAGCTCTTTGGGCGGCATGCCATAGCCGAAATTCCCATGTTGTACTCGGGCCGCCAGAGCATCGACAATGGGTTGCGGCGAGGCGAAATCCATGTCCGCCACCCACATGGGCAGCACATCTTCGGCGTAGACCGACCACTTGGCGCTGTGGAACGCTCGACGGTTGGGCGTGTTGGCAAAGGTAGACGACATAAAGTTGGCTCCAGATCAGGCTGTGGGTTGGGTGGGTTGGGTGGACGATTGAGCGTGGCCTGTCTTGGTGGCCCCTGCCAGATCATCGATACGTAGATGAAAGTCTTTCTCGGCTTCTTGGCCATCTTCGCTTTCAACGCCATCGAAGGCCGTGCGATAAGCGGCTCGGGCCATGGTGGTCGTGGCAACGGGGGCCGTGACGAAAAAGAGCACGATCAGGGCGATCATGGTGGGCAGGCGGTCCTGGTGGTAGAAGGCAACCCCCGCAGCCAGGAGCAGACTCGTTATCCCCACGGTGGACGCCATGTCCGCTGCGTGCATGCGCGCAAAGACATCCGGCAGCCGGATCATGCCCAAACCGCTCAACAGCATGAAGAGTGTGCCGATCAGCGCCAAAACCAATATCACAATTTCTCTAAGTGGCCCAATGTCCATCATTTATCCTTTTCCGATCACTCAGTATCGTTTGTGCCAGCCTGTTCCAAATAGCGGGCGAACATGACCGTGCCCAAGAAGCCCAACACCGCAGTGACCACGGCCCCGTCCAGCAGCAGGGGCGATCCGCTACGCACGGCAAAGAGGGCGAAGATGCCCACGGCATGGACCGCGATCAGGTCGAAGGCCACTGTGCGGTTGGGCACGTCCGGCCCCACGATCAGCCGATAAAAGCAGATGACCATGGAAAAAGTGAGCAGGATGATCAAAACTTCCATGCCCAACTCGAAAAGTCGCAGATTGCCTAAGATCAGCATTTAGATATTCCCCCGTGTGAACTGTAAAATGCGCCGTTCGAATCCGTTTTGGATGCTCTCTCGGAACTGGTCCTCGTTCTCTGTTTGCAGGTTGTGGACATAGAGAACTTTCCTGCCATCGGCGTCCGGGATCAGGTCTACGCTGATGGTGCCCGGCGTCAAGGTGATGACCGAGGCCAACAGGGTGATCTCCAGGTCGCTGCTGACGGTCAGGGGAATGCCGATGATGCAGGAATCCAGCTTTTTATTCAGTCTTCCTGGGTACAGAACCAAGGCGGCGAAGTGGAGATTGCTCATCCCAATCTTCCACAGCACATAGACGATGAAGCCGATGGCCCGCCCGATCCGCCGTCCGTATGAGCGCTCAACCAGGGTCAGCACGCACCAGGCCGCCCAGGAAGCCAAAAGCAAAGCCCTGGGGCGTAAATTCCTGGTTCAATGCCGGCCATAAAAGCATCAAAAATAGATTGATCAACACCAATTTCGCCATCTTACATCCTCGCCAACCTACTCAATCGTTCAATTAACCCCACCCTAACCCTCCCCAGGTTGGGGAGGGGACCGATCGTGCGTACCGAACTTCTGATTGCGGCGATCCGGCTCCTCCCCCAACCTGGGGGAGGTTGGGAGGGGGTGTTTTGGACGTTATCAACAAATCCTCTAATGCCCGCCATCCACCGGTTTGCTCAACACGGGGATCTCGTCCGTCGGTGCGATCTGGGCAATGTAGCCCTGGCGGTCCATCACCTGTTCGGCGGCCACATTCGCATAGTGGAAGACAGTTTGGCCAAAGATGCCCATGGTCAGGCTGAGGGCGACCAGGAGGGCAATCGGTCCCAAGGTCAGCCACTGGCCGCCGGGTCGAGAGAGCGGCGCGGTCTTGGCCTCCGGCTGGTCGCTTGTGCCCCAAAAGGCGACTTGCCACAGGCGTGCCATGTTCATCAACGTGAAGACGCTGACCAAAACGCTGACCCCGGCCACCCACCAATGGCCCGTGTCCAGGGTGATCTCGAGCAGGCTGAGCTTGCTGACGAAGCCGCTAAAGGGCGGAATGCCGGCCAGAGACATGGCGGCCAAGAAGAAAAGTACGGCCAAAACTGGGCGGCGTTGCATCAGCCCCCCAAGTTTGCCGTTGGTCAGGCTGCCGCTGCCCATCTCCAACTCCACCGTGCCCCCGGCCATCAGCAGGGCGGTCTTGACAATCATGTGATGGGCCAGGTAGAGGATCGCTGCGGCCATGCCGAAAGCCCACGGGCAACGTGTTGCCGCTTGCCGCCACGCCCAGCCCCATGATCATAAAGCCCACATGGCTGATGATGTGAAAACTGAGCACCCGGCGGATGGTATTGGCCGCCATCGCCCCCAGCACCCCGACCAGCATGGTGAAGCCCGCCATCCACAGGAGCAAGGGCTGCCAGGCCACAAGCAGCTCCGGGAAGAAGAGAGGGAATATGCGAAATAGGGTGTAAATGCCTACTTTTGTGAGCAACCCGCCAAAGAAAGCAGTCACCACCGGATGGGTGGTGTGGTAGCTGCTGGGCAGCCAGAAAAAGAGCGGAAAGAGTCCCGCCTTGCTGCCAAAGGCCACCAGCAACAGGCCGGCCATCAACAGGCGGATGTGCGGCGGCGCAAACTCCAAGCGCTGGGCCAGGTGGGCCATGTTCAGGGTGCCCAGGGTGCCATAGGCCACCCCGGCTGCGGCCAAGAAGAGCACAGAGGCCAATAGATTCAAGACGACATAACGAATGCCGCTGTTGATCTGGCGCATCTGCCCGCCCACGGTCAGCAGCACAAAGCTGGTCATGAGCAGAACCTCGAAAAAGACATAGAGGTTGAAGAGATCCCCGGCCAGAAAGGCCCCGTTCACCCCCATGACCAGAAAGAGAATCAGCGGATAAAAGTTCAGTCGCTGGCGGTCATCCATGGTTTTGATGCTGAAGGGCACAATGGTCACGGCCAGGATAGCGGTCAGGCTGAGCATGATGCCGGTCAACCCGTCTGCCACCAGGGTGATGCCGAAGGGCGCCTGCCAGTTGCCCACCTGGATGGAGATACGCCCAACGGTGAGGGTGTGCTGCAGGATGGCCAGGGCGATCACCAGATTTAGGATTGTGGCCACGATGGCCAGGTTGCGCTGCCAGGCCAGATTTTCATACTGGTTCCGTCGCAATCGCAATAGCCCCAAGGCAGCAAAGATCATGGGGATGGCGACGGGTGCGGCCAGCCAGTTCGGGGTCAGCGTCATGAGGGAACTCCTGCCCCAGGGGTCTTGGCGGGTTGATGCTCTTTTGGATACTCCAGGTACTCAAAATCGTCTTCCGAAGGGTCAAGACCGTAGATGTAGTAGTCCGGTGTGTCGGCAAAACCGTCGTGGTTCCGATCTTCTGCGGCCAGTAGGCCTTTGCCCGTGCCATAGATCAGCTCCATGCGCCGGTTGACCAGAACGATCACAAAGGCGGTGATGCCAAAGCTGATCACGATGGCGGTCAGGATCAGGGCCTGGGGCAGGGGGTCGGGATAGTTGGTGAAATCCACCACCTTTTGGGTCTTGTCCAAGATGGCCGGGGTGCCCCGTTTGAGGGCGCCTGTGCCAAAGAGCAGCAGATTGACCCCGTGGCTGAGCAGGGCCAACCCCAGGATCAGTTTGATTTCGCCTCGGCGCAGGATCAAATAGGTGCCTCCGGCAAAGAGGACCCCGACAACGCCGGCCAATATATATCCGGTCATGGTTAATCGTCCTCCTCGGTGTTGGCGGCTTGGTTTAGCCCCAGAAGGTAGGAGGTGGTCACCGAAACCACCACAAAAAAGACCCCAATGTCAAAGGTCACCGGGGAACCAAGCACATATTCCATCTTGCCGGGCAGAACATCTACCCACAAGCTGGTAAAGAAGACGCCCTGAAAGATACCGGCCAGGGCCGAACTGACGGCCAGGAGCAGCCCTAGCCCGATCATGGGTTGCAGAAAGCGACCTATGGATTGTTGCACCACATCTACCCCCCGCCCCAAAATCTGCAGCTCGAAGGCCGCAGCGGCCATCAACCCGGCAATAAAGCCGCCGCCGGGCAGGTTGTGGCCCCGCAACAACAAAAAGAGAGCCAGGATCAACAACACCGGCGTCATCACACGATCTAATAGTCGTAAATATAGTTCAGGCATACCAGTCTCAGATCAATGAACAATTGAAAATGCACAATGCACAATGAGCGAAATCATCTCTTCACCCGCTCACCCGCTTACCCGCTCGTCTCGTCATCCTCGTTGCGCAGTTTGCCTATCATCAGGCGCAGACGGGAGGAACGTAGCAGGCCATAGCCGCCCAAGGCAGCCAAGGAGAGCACGGTGATTTCGCCCAAGGTATCGTAGCCGCGGAAGTCGACCAGGATCACGTTGACCACGTTGCCCCCGTGGCCGCCGATCAGCGAGTTTTTCATAAAGAATTCGCTGATGCTGGGCGCAAAAGAGTCGCCAGCGGTCAGCACGACCAGCACAAAGCCCAACAGCCCCACGGAAATGGAGACGGCCAGGTTTCGCACCAACACAAATGCGCTCAAAGGATGCCGGGCCTGGATGGGGATGCGGTAAAAGACCAGCACCAGCAGCACCACGGTCAACACTTCGATCAGCAGTTGGGTCAGGGCCAGATCCGGGGCGCCGAAGAAGACAAAGGCCATCGTTACCACGATGCCCACCACGCCCAGGCTGATGATGGCGTTGAGCCGAGGCTGGGAGCTTACGGTAATCAGAGCGGCGACGACGGCCACAACGAAGAGCGCCACCTCATGCACTTCTGGCATGGTTTTTTGCAGCTCGGACCACGGCAGAAAGAGCGATCCCAGCCCAGCCCAGGATCCCAGACCGGTGACCAGGGCATACAGAACCATGCCCACCGCGGCCATCAGCACAATGCTGGCGTGATCCGCCAGGGTGCGCCCTTGCACCAAATTGGTCACCCAATCGGCCAGCCTGTTCAACCCGCGCAGGATCCATTGGGTGAAGATCACCTGCCCGTCCAACCAGGCCGGCGTGGCTTTGTGGATGATCGCCCGCACCCATTTTCGGCCCAAAAAGAGCAGGATCCCCGTGGCGATGGCGGCCATGCTGGTCAGGAAGACCGGGGTCAACCCGTGCCACAGGGCCAGCTCAACCTGCACCGCTTTGCCCGCCACCGCTGACGCGGGTGAATTCAGGAGCATAGGCACAAAGGTGCCCAGACCAAAGGGCATGGCCGTGCCCAACAACACCAAAAAGAGGGCCGGGGCATCCAAGGCAAAGGCGGACGGGTGGGCCACCGTCCGCCGTCGGTTCGGGGGAGGTGCGGCGCAGAAATGTCTCCCAAAGCAGGGTGAAGCTGTACGCCACGAAGAAGGCCCCGACCACTCCGGCCAGGCCAATGGCGATCCACCACAGATCGTCGTGGGTGGTCTCCAGTTGGGTGAAGAGGGTCTCCAGCAGGGTCTCTTTGGCCAGAAAACCAAAGAGCGGCGGCAGCCCGGCCATGGAGAGCCCGGCCAAGATCGCCGTGGTTGCCGTCCAGGGCAGTTGCCGCCACAGCCCGGCCAGCTTGCGGATGTCCCGGGTGTGGGTGGCGTGGTCCACATTGCCCGCCACCATAAAGAGCGGCCCCTTGTAGAGGGCATGGGCCACAGATGCCCACCACGACGGCGATGTAGGCATATTTGCTGTCAAAGGCCAAGAGCAGCACCAGGATGCCCAACTGGCTGACCGTGGCATAGGCCAAGATCGCCTTGAGATCCCACTTGGCGATGGCGGTGATGGCCCCCACCAGGGCCGTGGTCCCGCCCACAATCAGCAGGCTCCAGAACCAGAGGGGGCTGTCGCTCATGGCCGGGTGGAAGCGGGCCAGCAGGAAGACGCCAGCCTTCACCATGGTGGCCGAGTGCAGATAGGCCGAAGCCGGGGTGGGCGCGCTCATGGCCCCAGGCAGCCAGAAATGGAAGGGGAATTGGGCCGATTTGGTGAAAGCGCCCAGCAAAATTAAAGCCAGGGCCGAGGGGAAGATGGCCAAACTGGTCAAATTCGGTGTGGCCAAAATCTCGCTGATGCTATAGCTGCCCGACGGCTTGGCCCAGCATCACCAACCCCATGAGCATGAAAAGGCCGCCAAGACCGGTGATCACCAAAGCCGTGTTGGCCCCGGTGCGGGCTTCGGCATTCTTGTGCTTGAACCCGATCAGCAGATACGAGGTCAGGCTGGTGCCCTCCCAAAAGGCGAAGAGGGTGATCACATTGTCGCTCCACACCAGCCCCAACATGCTGGCCATGAAGGCGAAGAGATAGGCGTAGAAAAGCCCCTGGCTCTCGTCGTTTTCCAGATAATAGTGGGTGTAGAAGGCAATGGCGGTCCCGATCACCGTGATGATCAGCCCAAAGAGCAGGGCCAGCCCATCCAGGCGCAAGGAGACGTCCAGCCCAAAGCTGGGGATCCACGGATAGACTTCGGTGATGATAGGTGCCAGCGTTGATGCTGGGGATCTGGCTGATCAACCATCCAGGGCAATGGCCGCTGGGGGCAGGGCCGCCAGCCATCCGCCAATGGCCAGGCGGTGGGGACGGATCAACCACAAAACGAGGCTGGTTGCAAAGAGTAGAAGTAGGGCGACAGCAAGCATAGGCGGGCAATCCAGATCTAAAGTTCGTAGTTGGCGCCTTGGCGCCCCGGGGCGCCAAGAACCAACTTGTGGGTAAAAAGTAAAGCGGTTTAGTAGTTAGATTGTCTTTTGTTTGACCTTGAACTACAATGTGCCGTCCGTGCCTGCCTGGGGCCCGCCGCGGCGGGTGAGGGAATCCAGAGGGAATTGGCGAGGGTCTTCATTGACCAGCAATCAAGTTCGGGCACAAACTTGATTAGTGTATCCGTTTTTGGGGGATTCAGCAAAGATCCAGATCGCTCCTTTATTCTAAGGCCGCTTGTCCGCACTACACATGGAAAGACGTACTCATGATCAATCGCAAGGCAGCCATGCTTGTCCTCTTGTTGGGCACCTTCTACGGCTCAACTTTGGTCGTCTCTCGCTTCAGCATGGGCCAATACGACCCCCGCGTCTATATTTCCCTGCGCTTGCTGATCGCCACCGGCGCCCATGCCCTGGTCTACGCGGTCAGCCGCACCCGACGCTGGCCCAGGGACCCCAGCCTGTGGGTGCGGGCCGGCATCCTGGGCGTGTTGGGCACTGCCTTGCCCATGACTTCGATTGTTTCTTCGCTGCAGTACCAATCTTCCGGGATGACCAGCCTGCTGCTGACCCTGAACCCGGCCGTCACCGTGGTGCTGGCCCAGATCTTTTTGGCCGACGAGCCGCTGACCCGGCGCAAGATGGCCGGGGTGATCATCGCCTTTGGCGGGGCGGGGCTGCTGCTCTTGCGGGGAGAAACCGGACTGGCCAACCTGGTGCAGGCGGACTGGCGGGGATATGCCTGGGTGGGCATGGGGATCTTGGCCAGC
Organism: uncultured Chloroflexia bacterium; assembly: GCA_963704975.1. Taxonomy (GTDB): domain Bacteria; phylum Chloroflexota; class Anaerolineae; order Caldilineales; family Caldilineaceae; genus JAGNDO01. The sequence goes on from CAVPIK010000034.1 coordinate 124,016, forward strand.
GCATCGGCCACGGTCTATGCCCGGCGCATGTTGCGTTTCGAGGATGCCATCGACGTGGCCTCCGTGCGCATGACCGTGGCGGCCCTTGTCCTGATCCCCGTCACCAGCCTGACCGTGGGCTATGATCTAAGCCAGGTGGACGCCACGGGGGTCATGGCCCTGATCTACGCCGCCATCTTCGGCACCTTCAGCGGCATGATCTTGAATTTCTACATCATCAAACACCACGGAGCCACCTCGGCCTCCCAGGTCTCGTATGTGATCCCCATCGTCGCCACCGGCCTGGGCGCCCTGGTCCTGGGCGAGCAGATTACCCCCATCATGTTGGTGGGCATGGCCATCGTCTTCGCTGGCATCACCCTGCTCAACTGGCGCAGACGCCGCATCCGCGTGGCGGAAGTGGTGAGCGGGTGAGGGGGCATCGGACCCGCTGGAGAATCAAGGCATCTATCCCCTGGACCTGCCCAAGTCCATGATCGGCAAGATCCTGCGCCGGGAGCTGCGGGACGAGGAACGGGGGCGCAAATAACCGCCAAACTGGAATCTGGATACTTGCCTCGACTTCCCAGTCTTGATATGATAATTCAACCCGACGCACATTGTCGGACATAAAAGCAAGACCACCAGCATCTGCGAAAGGGAACAGCCATGAAAAAGACCCGAGGAATGGCCGAGGCCGAGTTCACCACCGCCATGATCAGCTTTGAAAAAGAATACTTAGGTCGGGGACCGTTGGAGGCCCGCACTGTCTTCATCGACGATATGGTCCTGGTCCGGCTGCAGGGCATCCTGACCCACGCCGAGAAGACCCTGGCCCAGAACGAGGAGGGCCGCAGCCTGGTCAAGGAAATGCGCCGGCAGCTTTTCGAAACCTCCGTGCCCCTGCTGGAAGAGATCATCCAGCAGGTGACCGGCTGCAAACTGGTCAGCATGCATACGGACATGAGCACAGCCACCGGTGAACGCATCGCCGTCTTCGTCCTCTCCGAAAATGTGGCGGAGAAGTTTCCAGCCAACCGAAAATAGGCCAGGGGCTGAGACTGCTCACCAGACATTTCCAAAACGTTATAGCATTGTGCAAAAACTTGACAAAATATAATTTTTGTCTATAATCATAGTCAATCGTATAATTTTTCATCGGCGGACGAGGTGAAGCGTAGGCCCAGCATCGAGCTTGAAGCGGGCAGACGAGTTGTAAAGTAAGCCGGTATCAAGACTCTACCCACGGGTAGAGTCTTGATACCGGCTTTTTCTATTCAAAACCGCATGGGCAGATCGACGAGAAGGTCGACTTTTTCCAAAAGTCGACCTTCTAAAAACCGGAAGGGCAGGATGATGGCGAACGAAACACAGGTGCTGCAAACAACCCCAACCAAATTTCCCGCTTGGCTGAGCGGTCAGACCGGCTGGCTGATGGCCCTGCTCCCCCTGGGGCTGACGGCTTTCTTTGTCAGCCTGATCCCCAGTGTGGCCGCGGGGGAGGTGTTGGCGCTCTCCTGGGCCTGGGTGCCCAGCCTGGATGTGGCGCTCTCTTTCTATGTGGACGGGCTGAGTCTGGTCTTTGCCCTGCTGGTCAGCGGCATTGGCGCGCTGGTCATGATCTATGCGGGCAGCTATCTGGCCGGCAACCCGGATCTGCCCCGTTTTTACATCATTATCACCCTGTTCATGCTCTCCATGCTGGGGTTGGTGAATGCGGACAACATCCTCACCCTCTTCATCTTTTGGGAACTGACCAGCATCACCTCCTATTTGCTGATCGGGTTCAAGCATGAAAAGGCCGAGTCTCGGGCATCGGCGTTGCAGGCCCTGCTGGTCACCGGCGGCGGCGGACTGGCCCTGCTGGCCGGGTTGATCTTGCTCAGCCTGGCCGGGGGATCGACGGAGATCTCTGTCCTGTTGGCCGGGGGCGAGGGGCTGGCCCAGTCCATCCAGGGCAGCAATCTCTATGGAGCCATCCTCGTCCTGGTCTTGCTGGGCGCGTTCACCAAATCGGCCCAGGTCCCCTTTCACTTCTGGCTGCCCAACGCCATGGCCGCGCCGACGCCGGTCAGCGCCTATCTGCACTCGGCCACCATGGTCAAGGCCGGCATCTATCTGCTGGCCCGGCTCAGCCCGATTTTGGGCGGCACCCCGGCGTGGACAGCCGCCCTGCTCAGCGCCGGCGGGGCCACCATGCTCTTGGGCGGCTATCTGGCCTGGCGGCAGACGGATCTGAAGCGCATCCTGGCCTATACCACCATCAGCGCCCTGGGCACCCTGGTCTTTCTCCTGGGCATCGGCACGGATGTGGCGGTGAAGACGGCCATCGTCTTTCTCATCGTCCATTCTCTCTACAAAGGCGCGCTCTTCCTGACCGCGGGGGCGGTGGACCACGCCACGGGCAGCCGGGATGTGACCCGCCTGGGCAAGTTGGGCCGGGCCATGCCCATCACCGCCGTGGCCGACGGGGTTGGCCGCCCTCTCCATGGCCGGGCTGCCCCCCTCTTCGGCTTCATCGGCAAAGAGCTGATCTACGAAAGTGCCCTCTATGCGCCCAACTGGACCTGGGTCCTGACCGGCGTGGCGGTGACGACCAATATCTTTGTGGTGGCCGCGGCCGGGCTGGTCTTCGTGCGCCCCTTCATCGCCCAGCCGGGGGACAGCACCCTGTCCGGCCACGAAGTGCCCCTGGCCATGTGGATCGGCCCCCTCATCCTGGCCGGGCTGGGCTTGGGGGCGGGGCTGCTCTCCACCCAGGTGGGGGCAACCTTGGTGGCCCCGGCGGCTGGGGCCGTGGCCGGGATGCCGGTCAAAGTCAAGCTTTCCCTGTGGCACGGCATCAACCCCATGCTGATCCTGAGCGTGATCACCGTGGCCGTGGGGGCGTGGGTCTATACCCGCACCCCCCGCCAATCCAGCCCGGCCCCGGCGTGGATGTCGTCGGCAGGAGCGAGCCTGGGCCAGTGGACGCCCAGCGCCATCTACGCCCGGCTGCTGACTGGGCTGACCACCACGGCCCAGGCCCAGACCCGTGTGCTGCAAAACGGCTATCTGCGCCGCTATCTGGCCGTCATCGTGTTGAGCATGGTGGGGCTGGTGGGGGGCACCCTGATCCTGACCGGCAGCGCGGCCCTGCCCAGCCAGTTGCTGGACCTGCGTCTGCACGAGGTGGGGGTGGTGGCCCTGATCCTGGCCGGGGCCTGGCTGGCCGTGACCACGGGCAACCGGCTGGCGGCCATCGCCGCCCTGGGTGTGGTCGGCTTTGGCATGGCCCTGCTCTACGTCATCTTCGGTGCGCCGGATCTGGCCATGACCCAGTTCGCCGTGGAGACGCTGACCGTGATTCTCTTTGTCTCCGTGCTCTATCGTCTGCCCGGCTTCTCCACCTTCTCTGGCCAGGGGGACCGGCTGCGGGATGGCCTGATCGCCGTGGCCGCCGGGGGCTTGATGACGGCGTTGGTCCTGGCCACGATCTCCACGCCCGCCCCCTCCATGTTGACCCAGTTCTTCGCCGAAAACAGCTTGGCCGCGGCCAAGGGGCGCAACGTGGTCAACGTGATTCTGGTGGACTTCCGGGGCATCGACACCCTGGGCGAGATCGTGGTTTTGACCGTGGCGGCCCTGGGCGTCCTGGCTCTGCTGAGGCTGCGGCTTGGGGACAAGGCAAGCAATGAGCAACAAACAACGAACACCGAGTCACCAGCGAGGAGTGATGTGAGATGAGTTTGATTCTATCTACGGCAACCCGATATTTACTGCCCTTGTTGTTGCTCTTTTCCCTGTTCCTGCTGTTGCGGGGACACAACGAGCCGGGGGGCGGCTTTGTGGGGGGACTGGTGGCTGTGGCCGCCTTCGCCCTCTATGCCCTGGCCGCCGGCACCCAAGAAGCCCGCTCCCTCCTGCGGGTGGACACCCGCACGCTGATGGCCGTGGGGCCTGGCCGTGGCCGTGGGCAGCGGCGTGCTGGCTCTGGCGGTCGGCTCCCCCTTCCTCACCGGCTTCTGGGATGACCGCAGTCTGCCCGTTCTGGGCAAGCTGGGCACGCCCTTCGTTTTCGACGTGGGGGTCTACCTGGTGGTGATTGGGATTGGATTGTCGATTCTGTTCGCTTTGATGGAAGAGAGCGGGGAGTAGAGATTGAAGATTGGCCGACCAATCTCCAATCTCCCCAATCACTTAATTTCGCTGAAAGGAGAAACACATGGAAATCCTATTAGCCTTTACAATCGGTGCCCTGTACGCCGCGGGGCTGTACATGATGATGCGGCGCAGTATTGTGAAGTTGATCATCGGCCTGGGGCTGTTGAGCCACGCCGCCCATCTGCTCATCTTCACCGTGGGCGGGCTGACCCGGGGCGCACCGCCCTTGATCGGGCTGAACGAGGCCAGCCTGGCCGCCAGCGCCGCGGATCCCCTGCCCCAGGCCCTGATCCTGACGGCGATTGTGATCAGCTTCGGCGTCACCGCCTTTGCCGTGGTGCTGATCAAGCGGGTCTACCAAGTGGTGGGCACGGACGATCTGGACAAGATGCGCATCACGGAACGGTTGTAACGAATTGGGTTGAGGTTGATTTTAACCGTATTTCAAAGAAACTCGGTAACTGCCAAGCCACCCCCTCCCAGCCTCCCCCAGATTGGGGGAGGAGCCGGATCGCCGCAGAGCGAACGAATGGCCGCTAACTTACCACTGTCCCCTCCCCAATCTGGGTTGAGGGTTAGGGTGGGGTTGGTAGTTACGAAACACGCAGAAACACAGAGGTTACCCATGGACGGCATGAACATTACGCAGAACCCCAACTTACTCCTGCTCTTGCCGGTGCTGCTGCCCCTGGCCACGGCCATTCTGGCCATGCTGGCCTGGGATCGGGTGGACGTGCAGCGGCGGCTGAGCGCAGTCGGCGCCGGAATCACCCTGCTGGCCGGGGCCGTGCTGCTCTATGCCGTGTGGACCCAGGGTATCCTGGCCGTGCAGGTGGGCAACTGGTCAGCCCCCTTCGGCATCACCTTCGTGGCGGATCTGCTCAGCGCCATCATGGTCACCCTGTCCGGGCTGATGGGGCTGTCGGTGGTGGTCTACTCCTTCGCCCACATCGACGCCCAGCGAGAGGCCCACGGCTACTATCCCCTGCTCCAGGTGCTGCTGGTGGGGGTCAACGGCGCGCTGCTCACCGGGGATATGTTCAACCTCTTCGTCTGGTTCGAGGTCATGCTGATCAGCTCCTTTGTCCTGATCGCCCTGGGCGGCACCTGGGGGCAGTTGGAGGGGGCCATCAAATATGTCACCCTCAACCTGATGGCGTCGGCCCTCTTCCTGGCCGCGGTGGGCATCCTCTATGGCGTGGCCGGCACCCTGAACATGGCGGATCTGGCCGTGCGTCTGCCGGACGTGGCCGCGCCGGGGCTGGTCACCACCCTGGCCATGCTCTTTTTGGTCGCCTTTGGCATCAAATCGGCCATCTTTCCCTTCTTTTTCTGGCTGCCCGCCAGCTATCACACGCCGCCCACGCCCATCTCGGCCATCTTTGCCGGGCTGCTGACCAAAGTGGGGGTCTATGTGCTGATCCGGGTCTTCACCCTGATCTTCGTCCAAGATGTGGGCTACACCCACACGGTGATCATGGTGATCGCCGGGCTGACCATGATCACCGGGGTGCTGGGGGCCGTGGCCCAGATGGATCTGCGCCGCCTGCTCTCGTTCCACATCGTCAGCCAGATCGGCTACATGCTTATGGGCCTGGCGCTCTTTACGCCCCTGGCCCTGGCCGGCGCCATCTTTTTCCTGATCCACAACATCACCGCCAAGGCCAACCTCTTCCTGATCAGCGGCGTGATCCGGCGGCTGGAAGGCACCGAGTCGCTCAAGAAGCTGGGCGGACTCTATCGGGGGCGACCGGCCTTTGCCGTGCTCTTTCTGGTGCCCGCCCTCTCCCTGGCCGGGATTCCGCCCCTGCCCGGCTTTTGGGCCAAGCTCACCCTGATCCGGGCCGGGCTGGAGATCCAGCAATACGCGATCGTGGCCGCGGCCCTGGGGGTGAGCGTGCTCACGCTCTATTCCATGACCAAGATCTGGGCCGAGGCGTTTTGGAAAACTGCCCCTGCCGGGACCGCCATCGAGGCAGCGGCAGAGAAGGATCTGCTCGGCCCCTTCACCCAGCGGGATTGGTTGATTTCGTTGCTGCCCATCGTCTCCCTGGTGGTCTTGACCGTGCTCATCGGCCTGGCAGCCGAGCCCATCTTCCAACTCTCCTTTGCCGCGGCGGATCAGCTCATGAATCCGGCGGGCTATGTGGCGGCGGTGTTGGGGAAGTAGGGGATAGCGTTGATTGGTTGATTTGTTGATTAGTCTGCCATGCACTATCTCGCCCCCAGCAGACCAATCAACCCATCATCATTTTCACTTGAAAGGACACGACCATGTTTCTACTAAATCTACTCCTCGCCCTGGCCTGGGCGGGGTTGACCGGGGTCTTTACCCCCATCAACTTTGCCATCGGCTTTGTGCTGGCCTATGGGCTGTTGTGGCTGGTGCAGCGTCCCGGCAGCCAGGATGCGGCCCAGTCCGGCTACTTTGGCCGGGCGTGGCGCACGGTGGAGTTTGGCCTCTTCTTCCTGTGGGAACTGGTCGTGGCCAACTTGCGGGTGGCGGTGGACATCCTGCGCCCCCAGATGCGTCTGCAACCGGCCATTGTGGCCATCCCCCTGGAAGCGGAGAGCAGCCCGGCCCAGATCACCCTGCTGGCCAACCTGATCACCCTGACGCCGGGCACCTTGAGCCTGGATGTCTCGGCGGACCAGCGCACCCTCTACGTCCACACCATGCACGTGGGGGATGTTGACGAGTTCCGCCACACCATCAAAACTCAGTTCGAGCGGCGAGTCCGGGAGGTGCTGCCATGACATGGACCTTATTGGATATGGCGTTGATCCAGGCGGTGACGACCAACTTGGTCCTGCCTGTGTTGATCTTGGCCGCAATCATTGCCACGGTGCGCTTGGCCAAGGGGCCAACCCTGGCGGATCGGGCCATTGCCCTGGATCTGCTGGGGGCCATCGGCATTGGCTTCATCGGCAGCTATGCCCTGGCCACCGGGCGCATGGCCTATCTGGACGTCGCTATGGTTCTGGCCCTGATTGCCTTCTTGGGCAGCGTGGCCTTTGCCACCTATTTGGAAAGGAGAGTGTGAGATGGCGGGACAACTCTTGACCCTGTTGATCCTGGGGCTGCTGGTTGGCGGTGCCCTGCTGACCCTGATCGCGGCCATCGGCGTGGTGCGCCTGCCGGATCTCTTCCTGCGCATGTCGGCCACCACCAAGGCGTCCACCCTGGGCATTGGCGCCATCCTGGCCGCGGTGGCCCTGCTGGCCGGGGATGCCGGGGTGACCAGCCGGGCCGTGGCCATTGTGCTTTTCACCATGATCACCACGCCCGTGGCCGCACACATGTTGGGCCGGGCCGCCTATCTCAACGGCGTGCCTCTCTGGTCCGGCACGGTGCAGGACGACATGCAGGACCGCTACGACGCCCGCACCCACGCCCTGGCCAGTTCCGGGACGGATCCGGAGATTGGGTGACGAGGGGCTGTACGTGAAAAGCGATTGGGCGATTAGGAGATTTGTTGTGAGGAATCGCCCAATCGCACCCATCAATCAGAGTTAACCAAAGACCTTCTATTCCCTCTTTCGCAAAATAAGGAGACCCTCATGGAATCTACTCGGACAAAAAACGACGTCATAGACTTGACCCCCATCGTCGCTGCATTTGAGGAACAGTGGATCCACGCCCATGGGCTGTCCCAGGTGCAGGGGCGGGCCGTGCTGGGCGGCAGCGTGCTGACGGTGGTGCTGGAGAACGCCATGTCCCAGGCGGAACTGGACCTGGGCAAGGACCCAGTGCGCGGCGCGCTCCTGGCCCGCTATGTGGATCAGTTGGTGGATCTGATCTACCCGGCCCTGGCCCACAGCGTGGAGAGCGTTCTGCACCAGCATGTCACCGGCACCGGCGTCAACGTGGACGCGGAGATCGGCTGCGTCGTCTTCACCATCCATCTGGACATAGCCGGATCCCTGTACGGGGAGTGGTAGATCATAGGGAGACAGGGAGACAGGGAGACAGGGAGACAGAAAACGGCTCGATGCGATCACGACGCATCGAGCCGTTTTATCTCCTTGTCTCCCCTGTCTCCCCTTCTCCCGTCTCTACTCAAGCCGCCGCCCAAGGGGAAAGAGCGCCACGGGGATCAGCTTGATGTGCTGTTTGGCGAAGGGGATGCCGACGATGGTGATGGCCAGGATCGCGGCGTGGAGCAGGTGGGCCAGGGCGATCTCCCAGCCGAAGAAGACCAGCCAGATCAGGTTGAAGATCACCCGCAGGGGGCTGTTGGCGTTGTCCGCTTCGATCACCTCTTTGCCAAAGGGGGCAAAGGTGGCGAAGCCCAGCTTGATCGATTGGATGCCGAAGGGGATGCCCACGATGGTGATCATGAGCCCCAAGCCGCCGATGATATAGCCTAGGCCGGTCAAGAACCCGCCAAAAATGAGCCAGAGTAGATTGCCGATAGCGCTCAAAAGTTGTTCTCCTTGATGCAAAAGTTGATTCGTTGATTGTTGATTTTGGACCCGTGGGTCGTATAGAATACGTTCGCCCCGAGGAAAAAGTTGCAACCTGTTGACGGCCCAAAAAACTATGGTATACTGCCAATAGGTGACCATCATATTGCCCATCTCAGCATACAGGTTGTAGGGCATTTGGTCAACCGACTTCAATCAGCAGTTTGATCCATTTTCCGGTTGAACTTCAACCATCACGACCCCTTGAGGAGGCAGGGTATGACTCGCATCCGTTGCCCGCAAACCCGTTGTTTGAACTGGGACGCAGGCCTATGCAGCGCCGCAGAAATTGAGTTGGACATTGAGACCCTCACTTGTATGACTTTTGAGGATGCCGGCCCGCCCCTGATCGATCTGGGCGACGGATTGGACGAAGACGACGAACTGGAATGGGATGACGACGAGTCGATCTTCGAAGAGGATCTGGATGAAAGTCTCTACAAAGCCGACGACGGCGATGAAGAAGACGAAGACCTTGAACTGCTGATGGATGACGACGATGACGATGATGACGACTGGGGATATTAGACCCTATTGACCGTTCGTCGTAGGCGCTTCAGCGCCCCGGACTGTGCATCGGCGCCAGATCCAGGGATATGCAACCCGTGTAAACGGCTGGCTTGCCCTGAGGCTGAAGGCTGATCAGCAAAGTCCGGGCGCTAAAGCGCCTACGACGAACCGCTACGCCATACCTAGATTGACCATAAAATGAAGCTTGCATCGTGACTATGAACAACGACGTTCACGTTTCCGGCTCTGGGCCGGCTAACCTAACCCCATCCATCCACGCGGCACTGACCCCTGTTTCGCCCACCCAAGGGCGAGAAAATGTTTTGGTCCGCTTTGACGACGGTCGCTCCTACGCTGGCCCCATCGGCACCCCGGTGGAGGCCTTCGTCTGCCGAGCGGTCCAGGATCAACCCCTCCCCAACCAGGCCGAACCCGTGGCCGTCCTGCTCAATGGCCGCCTCTACGAACTGACTGTGCCCATCACCTGGGATGCCCAAGCCCGCATCGTGGACACCAGCCAGCGGGACGGCGGGCGCATCTATCGCCGCTCCCTCACCCTGCTCCTGCTGGCCGCCGTCCACCGCACCTTCCCCGACGCCATCATCTCCGTGGACCATGTGCTGGACTTCGGCGGCTATTACTGCGTGGTCGAAAACCGCCCCCCCTTCACCCCGGACGAACTGAACACCATCCAGGCCGAAATGCAGGCCCTGGTCGCCGCGGATCTGCCCATCACCAAAGCGCGGGTCCCCCTGGAAGAGGCCCAGGCCTATTTTGAGGAAAACGGCGACCGCAGCAAAGTAGAATTGTTGGCCTATCGCCGCAAGGATGAACTGGCCCTCTACACCCTGGACGGCATCACCAACTACTTCCACGGCTATATGGTCCCCAGTTCCGGCTATCTGCCCTGGTTTGGCCTGGCCCCCTACAGCATGGGCTTTGTCCTGCGCTTCCCTCGCCGGGATGCGCCGGGGATTCTGCAACCCATCGACAACGACACCATTCTTGGCCCCATTTTTCAGGAATATACCCAATGGATGCGCAGCCTCAACCTGCGCCACCTGGGTTCCCTCAACAACGCCGTCCTCGACCAGCGCATCTCCGAGGTGATCCTGATCAGCGAGGCCCTGCACGAACGGCGCATTTCGGCCATCGCCGGGGCCATCGCCAGCACCTGGAACGCCGCGGTCCGGCCCGGCTTCAACGGTCACAATGGCGGCACCCCTGCCAGCGCTCAGCCACCGGCCCGCCAGCGCGTCAAAGCCGTCTTCATCGCCGGCCCCAGCAGCAGCGGCAAGACCACCTTCTCCAAACGCCTGGGCATCCAACTCCTGGCCAACGGTCTGCGCCCCTATGCCCTCAGCCTGGACAACTTCTTCGTGGACCGGGAGCAGACCCCCCGAGGCGAGGACGGAGACTATGATTTCGAGGCCCTGGAAGCGGTGGATCTTGACCTCTTTGGCCGCTGTTTGGAGCGTCTTTTGCAGGGAAAAAAGACGGAATTGCCAACTTATGATTTCGTCAGCGGCAAACGGGAGATCGGCGAAACCGTACAGTTGGGGCCAGACCAAATCCTGATCGTCGAGGGCATTCATGGCCTAAACCCACGCCTCACCTCCCGAGTGGATCAGGAACAACTTTTCAAGGTCTACATCAGCGTCCTCACCCACCTCAACCTGGATCGCCACAACCGCCTGCCCCCGTCGGACGTGCGCCTGCTGCGCCGCATCGTGCGGGACTTCGGCAACCGGGGCTACTCCGCCACGGACACCCTCATGCGCTGGGATCGGGTGCGTCAGGGCGAGGAAAAGTGGATCCTGCCCTTCAAAGTCCACGCCGACGCCATCTTCAACTCCGCCCTGCTCTACGAAGTCTCGGTCCTGCGCCCCCTGGTCGAGCCCCTCCTGCTCCAGATCGATCGAGACGTCCCCATCTACACCGAAGCCCGGCGCCTCCTCGCCTTCCTGCAATGGATGCGCCCCTCCAGCCCCGACCTCCTCCCCGACAACTCCATCCTGCGGGAGTTCGTGGGCGGATCAATTCTGCGCCACTTCAGCATGTTCCAAGAACAGTTCGGAGCTAAAAGATCAGGGCGAATCAAACGCGGATGACGCAATCGACGGATCAAGACGCTTTTCAAAAGATCCGTGGATCGTGGTGTCAGTCGCGGCGCTCATCCGCGTTCCACCGACGAGGAAATCCAGGAACACGGCTTTCTTGCCAAGATGGTGAAAATCTTCGGCTATGCGGCGGATCCAATTTCTGACAGATTGGGCAAAAAAGGCGGCGTGGTGGTGATGCCCCCGGAAGGGTTCGCCGTCACAGGCATGGAAGGTCCGCTGACCGAGGGGGAAATTGAACGGGCGGCAGCGTGGGCGCATCAGATTCTGGCAAAGGTATAGGCGGCAGGGTCTCGCTCCCACGCAGCGTGGAGTGGTGATTCGGCGCTCCTGCGCCGAGGGGCGCAGAGCGCCCATTTGCATTCCACCGAGCGTGTGGAAGCAAAAAAAGGCCCGGTGGCGACCGCCACCGGGCCTTTTTTGCATACCCCTACGGTTCCCTCTCCAACACAACCCCAAAGACCGCCCCTTCGGCCAAGGCCACCAGATTGGCGTCCAGCAAGCGCATATGCCGCTTGGGCAGATGATCCCGCAGGGCCTGTTCCAGCGCGGCCATGGGCAGGATCTGGGTGGCTTCCACCAGCGCGCCCAGCAGGACCACATTGGCCAGGCGCACGTTGCCCAACTTCTCGGCCATGCTGTTGGCGGGCACGCTGATCAACTGGATGTCCGTGCGCTGGATGGGGTGGGAGACCAACGAACTGTTGACCACCAACAGCCCGCCCTCGATCACAATCGGCTCGTACTTGTCCGCGGAGGGCAGATTCATGGCCACCACCGCGTCCGGGTGGCGCACCAGGGGCGAGCCGATGGGGTCATCCCCGATCAGCACCGTGCAGTGGGCCGTGCCCCCCCGCATCTCCGGCCCGTAGGAGGGAATCCACGTCACATGCTTGCCCGCGTCCATGGCCGCATAGGCCAACAACTGCCCGGCAAACAACGCCCCCTGGCCGCCAAACCCGGAAAAGATAAATGATTTTTCCATCAAATGCCTCCTTGACTTGGAATAGAACGCTGATGTTCCTGATACACGCAGATCAACGCTGATTCTTTCGCAGATCAAAACAAAAATCAGCGAAAATCTGCGTGCATCTTGAAAATCTGCGTTCTATTTTGAATCCTGATCATACGTCTTGAAATCCCCCAAGGGGAAGTAGGGCACCATCTCGTCCCGGATGAAATGCAGGGCCTCGGTTGGGTCGATGCGCCAGTTGGTCGGGCACGAACTCAGCACCTCGACAATGCTCAACCCCCGGCCCTCGATCTGGGCTTGGAAGGCCAGGGTGATGGCCTTCTTGGTCTTGCGCACCTCGGCCACGGAGTGCATGGAGCGGCGCACGGCATAGGCCACGCCGGGCAGCAGGGCCAACATCTCGGTCATGCGCACGGGATAGCCCTGGGTCGCCACATCCCGGCCCAGGGGCGAGGAGGAGGTGACCTGGCCGGGCAGGGAGGTGGGGGCCATCTGCCCGCCGGTCATGCCGTAGATGGCGTTGTTGACGAAGATCACCGTGATATTCTCGCCCCGGGCCGCGGCGTGCAAAATCTCGTTGCCGCCGATGGAGACCAGATCCCCGTCCCCCTGATAGGTGAAGATGATCTTCTCCGGCATCACCCGCTTCAAGCCCGTGGCCATGGCCGGGGCGCGCCCGTGGGCCGCCTCGCAGCCGTCCACGTTGAAGTATTGATAGGCAAAGACCGCACAGCCCACCGGGGCCACGGCGATGGTGCGCTCCCGCAGGCCCAACTCGTCCAACACCTCGGCCACCAGCCGATGCACCGAGCCGTGGGTGCAGCCGGGACAATAGTGGGTCTGGATATCCTTCAGACTTTCGGGATGGTCGTAGATCAACTCCATCGGGGCGGTTGCGTCGGCCTTTGCCCCGTTGCCATTGGTGTGTCTGGGGGGAGCGGTCATCACATGGTGGTCCATAACTTTTTCTCCTTTTAAGCCAAGTCTCGTTCCCACGCTCCGCGTGGGAATGCGGGCGGACGCTCCGGCGTCCCTCGGCGCAGAGCGCCGGTTTGCGTTCCCACGCGGAGCGTGGGAACGAGCAGATCAGGCCAACGCCTTGACCAAGCCGGTCGGCCTGGGTCAGCACACCCCCGGCCTCGACCCGTTTGCACAGGGCTTCCAGATGGCCCAGTTCGGGCAAAATGTCCTCCGGCAGGGGGATCATGCCGCCCATGCGGCCCAGGAAGCGCACGGGCACCCGTTGGCGCACGATGCGGGTCACATCGTCCAGCATCTGCCCGGCGTTCATCTCCACCACCAACACCCCCTGCACCTGATCGATCAGGGCATCCAGGGCCTCTTCGGGATAGGGCCACAGGCTGATGGGCCGGAACAGCCCCACCTTGACCCCCTTTGCCCTGGCCTGGCGGATGGCGGACTGGGCAATCCGCCCCACGGTGCCAAAGGCCACGATCAGGTAGTCGGCGTCCTCCACCATGAAGGTCTCGTAGCGCACCTCGTTCCTGGCGGATCACGTCCAGCTTGGCCTGCAAGCGCAGATTCAACTCTTCCAAGCCCTCGGCCCCCATGAAGAGGGAGCTGATGTGCCGGGGCTCCCGGTCCACCGCGCCGGTCAGGGCCCAATCGGGCCGGGTGCTGGGCGGGGCCTTGAAGGGGGGCATCTCCACCGGCTCCATCATCTGGCCCAGGGAGCCGTCCCCCAGGATCACCACGATGTGCCGGTATTTGTTGGCCAGATCAAAGCTCTCGTAGGTCAGATCCACCGCCTCCTGCACCGTGGACGGGGCCAGGACGATGGGGTGAAAGTCCCCGTGGCCGGCGGAGCGGGTCATCTGGAAATAGTCGGCCTGGCTGGGCTGGATGTTGCCCAACCCCGGCCCGCCCCGCATGATGTCCACCAGCACGCAGGGCACCTCGCTGCCGGCGATATAGCTCATCCCCTCCTGCATCAGGCTGATGCCCGGGGACGAGGACGAGCTCATGGCGTTGAACCCGGCGCTGGCCGCCCCATAGACCATGTTGATGGCGGCCACTTCGCTCTCGGCCTGCAAAAAGGCCCGGCCCTGTTCGGGCATGTGCAGGGCCATGTATTCCAACAGCTCGGTCTGGGGGGTGATGGGGTAGCCAAAATAGGCCTCCACCCCGGCCCGGATGGCCGCCTCGGCCAGGGCTTCGTTGCCTTTCCATAGTTCTTTGGTCATCTGAACACTCTCTTCCTTGAAGGGTCAGGCCGGGATGGGCGCGGCCACGACCGGCGGGGTCATGGCGGGCTGGCGGCGGCGGATGGGTTCCCGGTAGACGCTGAAGACCACGTCCGGGCAGGCCACGGCGCAGATGGCGCAGCCGGTGCATTGATGTTCGTGTTCGTCCAGGGCCACCACCTGATAGCCCCGGGCGTTGTACGTGGCGGACATGGCGAGCACGCCCTGAGGGCAGGCCGCCACACACAGGGCGCATCCCTTGCAGCGCTCCGAATGAATCACTACCGTTCCTTTTGCCATGAGGGTCTCCTTTTCAAAACAAATCAGCGTTCGATGGACGCGAAAACACCCCATCCAGCTTGTTGACCGTGAACGGCAGCCATTGCGAGAGGATAGGGAAACGCTCGCAAGACAGAACAAGCTGAATAGGGTGTTGAGGACCAACCGCATCGCCATTGATGCATTCTTTTTTGTCTCCTACAATCGTCCCTGATTCCCATCATTGGGAGGCCAGGGACTAAAAGATCGATGACCCAATTATACACCCATTGTCAAGCATGAGCCTACTTTTTGATGGGTTGATTGCCCTTGTTCTAAGGGGTCATCTGTCCTCAGTTTGGCCAAGTGGGGACAGACGACCCTGGAATCCCATGATCCTTGGCCCTTGTTTGTGCAAAGTTTCACATATATACTCAGGGGGTGAGGTTGAGAATCGTCGTATTTACTGGGAGGAGAGGAAGTCGATGAAACAGGTGTTGGTGATCCATCTCAATTCGGAAAATTCTGAGAGCACGGTGAGCTTTTTGGGCCAGAAGCTCTCTTTGCTGCGCCGGGGCTGTGGGGGGGATGTGGCCCAGGCCCGGCAGTTGATTGCGGACTATGATGGCAAGGTGGACGCCATCGGCCTGGAGGGGCTGCCGGCGGAGTTGAGCTTGGGACCGGCCCATCGGCCCCATGTGCTGGGGGCGAATTTGGCGGCGGCGGCCCAGCAGACGCCCGTGGTGGACGGCGGCGGCATTCGTCCGGGGCTGGAGCGCTGGGGCGTGATCCTGGCCGACCGGGCCCAGCCGGGGATCTTTGCCCAGAAGCGGGTGTTGATGGTGCCGGGGCTGAACCACAGCGGGCTGGCCCAGTCCTTGGGGCGGCGGGGCAGTTCGATTCGCTATGCGGACCCGTTGGTCTACTTCAACCTGCCGGACCTGCCCGGCGTGGGCAGCAAGTTGACCTTGGAACAGGCCGGTCCCGCCACCTTGGACCAGCTCAAGGATGCCCCCTTCCGGCGCATCCTGCCCCAGGCCGGGGAGCCGGGGAAGGCGCGCACGGCGGACCCCTTCGCCGATGCGGATCTGATCGCCGGGGACGTGGGGGCCATCCGCCGCTATGCGCCGGCCTCGCTCAAGCGCAAGACGATTGTGGTGGAGCACGCGGACGAGGCGGATCTGGCGGATCTGCGCAAGCGGGGGGCGGCCATCGTGGTGACCATGATGCCCTCTTTGGACGAAAACGACGATCTGGGCCGGTGGTCCGCGGCCACGGTCGAGGCGGTGCTGGTTGCGTTGCGACCTGATCCTCTGGCCCCCCTTTCCGAGGACACGTATTTGGACTTAATGGCCGATATTTTGTGGACCCCAGCCGTTCGTACTCTTCAAAAAGAAGAGGCGGGGATCAACCGCTTTGCTTTTGTGATCCATCCGCTGTCCATGGACTTTATCCATAACCACAAGGCCTTCCGCTGGACCCGTTTCCTGCCCGACGCCCTGGTGGAACCCATCGCGGCCTTGGTGCCGCCCATGTATATTTCCAAGATCACGGGCGGCGTCTCGCCCACCACGGGCCAGCGCATCGAGGGCCACCTGATCTCCCTGGGGGCCACGCCCCGGCAGATGATGAAGCACGATGAGCGCTTTACCTATCGCCAGTTGAACCAGTCGGCCAAGATGGCCGAGCGGCTGGGGGCGCGCATCATGGGGTTGGGCGCTTTCACCAGCGTGGTGGGGGACGCCGGCATCACCGTGGCCCACGAGGCGGACATCGCCATCACCAGCGGCAACAGCCTGACCGTGGCGGCCACCTTGGAGGCGGCCAAGCAGGCGGTGATCAAGATGGGGACCACGGATTTGACCCAGGGCAAGGTGATGATTGTGGGGGCCACGGGCAGCATTGCGTCTGTGTGCGCCCGGCTGCTGGCCCAGGCCATCCACGACGTGGTGCTGGTCTCGATTGAGCCGGAGAAGCTGATCGAGCTGAAGCGGGTGATCCAGGCCGAGACCCCGGGCTGCCGGGTGACCATTGCCACCAAGACCGGCGGGCTGGTGAAGGATTGCGACCTGATCGTCACGGCCACCTCGGCCTTTGGCCAGCGGGTGATCGACGTCACCCAATGCAAGCCCGGCGCGGTGATCTGCGACGTGGCCCGGCCCCTGGACATCAACCCGGCGGAGGCGGCCCTGCGCCCGGACATCCTGGTGATCGAGAGCGGCGAGGTGCTGATTCCGGGGGATGTGGACTTTGGCTACAACATCGGCCTGCCCCCCAAGACCGCCTATGCCTGTCTGGGCGAGACCGCGCTGCTGGCCATGGATGGGCGCTTTGTGGACTATACCCTGGGCCGCAACATCGAGATGGAGCGGGTGAAGGAGATCTTCCGGCTGTTCAAGAAGCACGGCTTCCAGTTGGCCGGTCTGCGCTCCTTTGGCGAGTACATCACCGACGAAGATGTGGCCCGGCGGCGGGCCCTGGCCGAGAAACTGCGCCAGGACCCGGATCTTTACCGGCGCACGGTGGCCGAGGCCGGGGCAGAAGTTGGCGAAGATCCCGGTCATGTCCAAGGGGGTGGGGGCGTCGGGGGGTGGGAATGGTAAGATCAAGTGGGCTGGGGTGGTTGCGGGGGTGGGGGTTTTGGCGGTGGTGTTGGGGTTGCGGGGGCGGGGTGGGGGGT
>CAVPIK010000035.1:0-18276 GCA_963704975.1 uncultured Chloroflexia bacterium
GTGATCGTCTCGTTGATCATTCCCGTGCTGATCTTTGTGGCCATCCAGTTCAAAAAGAAGATCATCGTCGAGTATCGCCAGGTGCGCAAGATCAACTCCAAGATCACCGGCTCGTACAACGAGACCATCACCGGTGTGCGGGTGGTCAAGTCTTTGGTGCGGGAGCCGGAGAACCTGGACCGAGTTCGCCGGGCTGACCAGCGAGATGTACAAGGCCAGCTATCGGGCGGCGTGGCTGTCGGCCCTCTTCCTGCCCACGGTGCAGATCCTGAGCGCGGTGGCCATCGGCAGCATCGTCTGGTACGGGGGCTGGCAGGTGAACATCGGCGGGCTGACCGCCGGGGGCATCCAGGCCTTCATCTCCTATGTCACCTTCATGCTCTGGCCCATCCAAGAGATGGCCCGGGTCTATGCGGAGATGCAGCAGGCCATCGCCTCGGCGGAGCGCATCTTCTCGCTGCTGGATCAGGAGCCGGAGATCGTGGACCGGCCCGACGCCGTGGCCGCGGCGGACATGTGGGGCGACATCGAGTTCGAGGATGTCACCTTCTACTATGAGGCGGACAAGCCCGTGCTGAACGGGCTGAATCTGCATGTGAAGCGGGGCGAGACCATCGCCCTGGTCGGGCCGACGGGGGGTGGCAAGTCCACCATCGTCAACCTGATCTGCCGCTTCTATGAGCCAAAGGCCGGGGTGCTGCGCATCGCCGGGCGGGACTACACCGAGTGGACCATGGATTCCATCCAGTCTCGGGTGGGCATGGTCTTGCAGACGCCCCATCTCTTCTCCGGCAACATCCGGGAGAACATCCGCTATGGGCGGCTGGACGCCACGGACGCGGAGGTGGAAGACGGCGGCCAAGCTGGCCCACGCCCACGAGTTCATCGAGGAGTTGGAGCACGGCTATGATCAGGAAGTGGGCGAGGGGGGCGGTCTGCTCTCTGTGGGCCAGAAGCAGCTGATCAGCCTGGCCAGAGCCATCCTGGCCCAGCCCAACATCTTCATCATGGACGAGGCCACCAGCTCCGTGGACACCCTGACCGAGGGCTTGATCCAGCAGGGCATTGCCACCATCACGGCGCAATGCACCAGCTTCATCATCGCCCACCGGCTCTCCACCATCAAGCGGGCCGACCGCATCTTGGTGATCGAGAACGGCGGCATCTCGGAGATGGGCAGCCACGCCGAGCTGATCCGGGCCAAGGGCCATTACTACCGGCTCTACACCCAGCAGTTCCGGCATGACCTGGAGAAGAAGTATGATCCGCTGAAGATGATGGCGGAGGCGGAGGTGAGGGGTGAGCGGGTGAAGGGGTGAAAGGGTGAAAAGAAGAGGCGGGATGATCTGGTGAACCAGGATCATCCCGCCTCTTTTTTTGTGTTGATCGGCAGAACTTGGAAGAGGTGGCTGTCTAAGTGCTTTCTTGCCAGCCAAGCCAGGAAAGTCACTCAGGGAAACGACTCGAATCCCTTGGTATCCGTCCATTTCCAGCAAGTGTCGATCACCTGGACACGATCATGGTTGCGCCGGCGACAAGTGCACATTCGATGAAGATGTCATCGTCTGGATCGTCAAGCACGACACGTGAGGTTCCCAGAGATTTCGACCTTGCGCCCAAAGCGTCGCAATTCATAGACGGCAGCCCGGACATCATCCGCCGACAAGCCGAACTTCTCGTATAGCTTCTCCGTGAATTCTGTCACCATCTCAGGACAATAGGCAACGTCAACCAATCCTGCTTTGACCGCTGACCAGCACTTGTAGGCGGCACCGTCGCCAGAAAAACGCAGCAATACGCACATTGGTGTCAAAAACGACGATGTCAGCCACTGAATCTTCGTGCAAAATATCGTCGATTAGTCTGGGTGCGCTCATCTTCGGACAGAGCATCCCAGTCCAGCCCACGCTTGCGAGCAATCACACGAATGCGTTGACTGTTCCAGCGTCCACCAAACGCTCATACTCATCCATCTCTGGAATCAACGCACGTAGCAGGGCCTGCTTGCCATTTTGGGTCAATTGGCGCGCCAGATTGATGACTTGTGTCTCCTCAATGGGCAAAAGAATTGTTGTTTCCATCGTAAGACTTCCCCGCTCACTATGGCAAAGTAATGTCACGCCACCACTCGACTGGTGCCTTCTTCTTGCCGCCACGCCTCGGCGATCATTTCGTAAATATCCGTCTCGGAGATGACGCCGATCACCCGCATGCGCTTGGCATCCGCCGCATCCGGCACGACCACGGGCAGACCGCTGACTTTGTTCTCCATCAGCTTGATCACCAACTGGCCCACGGTCTCGTCCGGCCCCACGGTGATCACGTCCGTGGTCATGATCTCCTCGACCGTCAGCCAGGACTCGTCGGCGTCGGGATCGTAGCTGTTGAGCACGCTGCCCGCGGTCTCCGCCTCCAGCACGTCGCTGTCGGTGATGATCCCCAGCAGGCAGCCCTCCTCGTCCACCACGGGCAGGCGGCGGATGTGGTACTCGTCCATCAGATCCCCGGCGTCGGCCACCTGGGCCTCGGGCCGGATGGAAATGGGCGGGGATGTCATGATCTGGCTGACCGGGATGCGGTGCATGGGCTTCCTCCGTGTTACGTGTTGCGTGTTGCGTGTTGCGTGGCGAACTTCGACACACGCAACACGTAACACAGTTCACAAACTGACCAAAAAACGCAAAATATCCGTCTCGGTGAGGATGCCCACCAGCCGTCGCCCTTCCACCACGGGCAGGGCGCTGACTTTGTGGGTGAGCATCAGCTCCCCGGCCTGCTTCATGCTGTCCGTCGGGGCAATTGTGGCCACGTCTACCGTCATCACATCCGAGACCGTGAGTTTGGCCCACATATAGTTGACCTCGAACAGACTCAGGCTGGTGATGCTGGACGGGCTGGCACTGCGCAGATCGCTGCGGCTGATCATGCCGGTCAGATCGCCGACCTCATCCACCACGGGCAGACGCCGAAAGCCCCGCTCGTCCAGGATGTCGTTGGCGTCGGCCAGGGTGGTCTCCGATGTACAGGTGTAGGGGGTGGCGGTCATCCACTCTTGCACCTGCCGGGAGATGGGGCGGGCAAATTTGCTGATCTTCTTTTTCTTGCTCTGTGTTGCGGCTTTGATCTCTGCCGCCATTTTGCTCTCTGTTGCCACAGCCATTATTCAACGGCCCGGATCAACAGGATGGGACAGGTGGCGGCCTGGAGCATCTTCTGGGCCACGCTGCCATAGATCCACTTGCTGAAACCGCTGCGCCCGTGGGTGGACATGACGATCAGCCCGCAGCCCTGGCCCTCGGCATAGCCCAGGATCGACTCGGCAATCGGCCCGTCGATCACCGTGCGGTGGACGAGCAATCCCTCGCCCCGCAGTTCGTTCTGGCGCACCTTCAAATACTTCTCCGACTCCTTTTGGAGCTCTTCCAGGGGCATAATCGGTTGAATGACCGCCATCTCCGGCGTGACCGGTGCATAGACTGGAGGAATGACCTGAACCAGGGTGATCTCACTGCCAAATTTGTGCGCAATGGCCGTGGCATGGGGCAGGGCGCGCTCGGCCAAGGCTGATCCGTCCAGGGGTACCAAGATGTGTTTGTACATAGCATCCTCCGTTGGTTGATGGGTTGATAGGTTGATTGGACAAAGGGTCCAAAGATCAGGCGGGTTGGGGGTGGGCGGCCTTGATGCGCTTCACGCTCTCGGCGGCCATCGGGGCCGTGGGGGAGGAAGACGATCTCCCGACTCTCTTCGTCGTCGGGCAGGTGGGCCAGGCGCACTTCCAAATAGTCGTCGGGGAGCAGAGATTTCAAGCGCTCGGCCCATTCGATCACGATCACCGCATCCGGGCGATCCAGGATCTCATCCATGCCAAAGGTGGCGGCTTCCTGGCTGGCGCTTTCACCATCGCTTTGGGGATTGGTCATCTCGCCCAGGCGATAGCTGTCTGTGTGGATCAGCGTGATCCCATCCCGGCCCACATATTCGTTGACCAGGGTGAAGGTGGGGCTGGTGATGCGCTCCCGTACCCCCAGGCCCCGACCAATGCCCTGGGTGAAGGTGGTCTTGCCTGCGCCCAAGATCTCCGCTCAGGGCCACAACTTGGCCGGGGCGAAGGGTTTCGCCCAACTGTTGGCCCAAAGCCTGGGTAGCGGCGGCGGAATAGGTGATGATTTGAACAGAATGATAGCTCATAAGGGTTGCGGATAAGGTTGTAAGCTGTTGCGGATATACATCTATTATACCCTGGTCCAGCCTGGGAAACAATGGGCAATCGCAGGATGACAATTTGTGCTATGATGGAGTCTATCATAGCACAGGTCGAGCTTCTGTTCACACCGGAAAACCGCCAGGGTTCACTTGCCAAAAAGGAAACCATCATGGATGCCACCAACGTTGCCCGAATCCGAACTATCCGACTGACCGTACCCCTGACCGGGCTGCTGGGCGTTGGCCTCACCCTGCTGCTGTGGATGGGGCTGACCTACGGCCAGGCCGCCGGCCGCCGGTCTGCCCCCGGTGCATGTGGAGAACAACCAGGGCCGGGGCCAACTCTTCTTGGGGGAAAAGTTACGGCCTGGATCTGATCGGGATCTTTGTGGACGCGCCCCAACCTTCCCCGGATGGCCGACTGCTGGCCGTGCCCACCGTGCCCACGGGCGCGGAGACGGCCCCCTTTGCCCGCATCTACATTTTAGACCGGGCCACGGGCCGCACCCTCACCATCCTGCCCGGCCACACGCCTCGGTGGGACGAGGTGGACGGGCGGCTGGCCTATGTCTTGACCGACCCTGGTTTTGGCCTGTACGATCCGGCCACGGCACAGGCAACCGTTACACGGCAACCGCCCGAAGTTCTTTCCCCGCTGCTGATCCCGGAACCATTCGTCCCGCTCATCCCGACGCCATCCGGCCCGGTCACCTATCCCGCCACCATCCGGGTGATCCACCACGCCGCCAACGGCTGCCGAAGCGGTGTGCCCGTGGGGCGGATCGATGTGATCCCCTTTGAGGAGTATGTGGCCCGGGTGGTGCCCAACGAGGTGCCGGCCCTGTGGCCCTTCCATGCCGTGGCCGCCCAGGCCGTGGCCGCCCGCACCTATGGCTGGCTCCAGATCCTGCAAAACCGCCCGGATTGGGATGTCACCGACTACGCCAACTTCCAGATGATGTGCGACAGCCGTCACCCGGCCAGCGATGCCGCGGTGGCCGCCACGGCCGGGATCTATCTCGCCGCCCAAGGCGACCCGGATCTGCGCCCCATCATCGCCATGTACAGCGCCGAGAACGGCCACCCCACCCTCACCAACAGCGCGGTGAGCTATCTGCAAGCCGTGCCGGACCTCTTCGCCCTGGGCAAGGTGCGCAACGGCCACGGCTATGGGTTGAGCCAGTGGGGGGCCTATCGCCGGGCCAGCGCTGGCCACACTTGGTTGCAAATTTTGGGCCACTATTACACCGATGTCACCGTCCAAAATGGCCTGGATCCCAACTGGATGGTCGGCGCGTTGGTGGAGCCTCAGCCGCCAACCCTGCCCAAAACCAGCGGCTTTCTGGACCCCGGACGGTCTCTACTGGCGGGCCATCACCCCGGCCAGCCCCATCTCACCCAGCTTGGTCCTCACCGCCACCACGGGGTTGACCGAAGAATCTGGTCTTTTCTCAAACCAGGGGCATGTGGCAACCCGATCCACCTTTTGCCGAAGGCACGGTGATCACGGCCCAATTCTGGCTCAGCGGCACGCAGATGGACCAGCGCATTCTGGTGGTGGACCGCACGCCTCCGCCCGCACCGGCCATGACTGCGCCCGTCACGGTCACCCAGCGCACGGTGCCGGTCACGGTCAGCGTGGGGGAGGCGGACGCCCGCGTCGGCCTGAGCGGGGGCTGGCTGTGGCAGGGGGAGGCCCTCTCCCACACGGCCAGCAGCGGGCGGGTGATCAGCGACGGCGGCGCGCTCAACGGCTCGGCGTGGCAAGCCCAGGCCGGGGTGGACCAGCCGGGGGCGTGGTATGGGCCGTACACGGACGTACTTTCGCCGGGGCGGGCCTATCGTGCCCTCTTCCGTCTGCGGGCCGGGACGCCGCCCACCAGTTCGGTCACGGGCCTGGTCTCGGACACGGTGATCGCCCGGCTGGATGTGACCGATGAGATGGGCGAGGTGCGGTTGGGGCTGCGGGATCTGCGGGCGGCGGATTTCCCCGTTTCGGGCGAATACGTCCAGATCAGCGTGGATTTTTATGTTTTTGATTGGGCCGAGGGGCTGGAATTTCGGGTAGATTGGCGGGGCAACACGGATCTGGCCTGGGATCAAGTGCAGATCTGGACTTTGCCCACGGCCAGTTGGCCCGACGGCCCGGTCTCGTTTCAACTCCCCGCCCAGGAGGGGACCCACATTATCCAAGCCTTGGCCTTTGACTTGGCGGACAACCCCAGCGCGCCGGTCTCGGTGACGGTCAACGCGGTGGATGTGACCGGGCCGGGCTTTGGCGCGGACTTTTCGCCCACGGGCTGGCAGCGCACCCTGCCCGTCGTGGCCTCGGTCTCCCTCTCGGACGAGTTGAGCGGGCTTGATCCGGCTGGCGGTCTGCTCCACCTCGGCGGCCCGGCCCTCAGCGCCGCCCTCACCCAGCCCGACCGCCCGGATCTGGCCCAGCGTATTCAAGCCCAGGTCAGCGCCCTGGCGGATGGCCGCTACACCGCCACCTTCCAGGCCGGGGATCGGGCTGGCCACACGGCCATGAGTGCGGGCTTCCCCCTGTGGGTGGACGTCACCCCGCCCGTCGTCACCGGGACCATCACATCCACCGTGGCCGGCGCGCCCCTCAGCACGACCAACGGCTGGCACTTGTCCCCCGTGCGGGTGATTTTGGCCGGGGCGGACGCAACGAGCGGGTTGGCCCAGATCAGCTATGGGGTGAACGGGGGCAGCGGGCAGCCCTATGCCGGGCCGGTGGTTTTCAACAGCGCCGGGCGATACACCATGACGATCACGGCGGCGGATGTGGCGGGCAACGTCAGCCCGTCCAAGGCCGTGACCCTAAATGTAGATCTGGCCCCGCCCACGGTCACGGTCAGCCTGGACCAGAGCAACCCGGTCCTGGCCGTGGTGCGCTGGTCCGGCGGGGACGATGCCAGCGGTGTGGCGCGTTTTGAGGTGGAAAGTCGGCTGGGGTCTGAGGCGTGGGTGGCGGTGGAGCCAACGCCCACAAGCGGGGAGGCGTCCTTTGTGGTGGAGATGGGGACAATCCTGCAAGTGCGGGTGCGGGCTGTGGATGGGGCGGAGCGGGTGGGGGAGTGGGAAATGGTCTCGGCGGTTGGGGCGGCTCGGCAGTTCTATTTGCCGCAAGTTTTTCGATAACGTGGTTGTAGGATGGGGATATCACAGACCCACTGCGGTTTCGATACGCCCTTCCTCTTGGGTCAGAGTATTTGGTTCGTTAAGCCGGGCTACTCAACCTGCGTTGGACTTTTGGGGAGGCTAGCGCCGGTTGAGTAGCCGCCGCCAAAATCTCCGCTGACCATTCAGGTGCTGGCGGCGTATCGAAACCAGAGCGGGTCAAATGCGGACGTTCCCAATGATCCCCAATCCAAAATCTAAAACAAACTGATCTCGTAGATCGCCATCATTACCAAAGTGAAGTTATACACCCCGTGGGCGATGGCGCTGGTGGTGGTGTTGGTGCGTTTGCGCAACAGCCCAAAGATCGTGCCCAGCACGAAGACCACCAACAGGGCGTCCCAGTTGTATTGCAGGGCGTGCAGACTGGTGAAGAAGAGATTGGACAGGAAGATCCCCAGCCGGGGCTGCAAGATCCCCCGCACCCCCAACTCCTCGCCCAGCCCCGCGGTGACCCCGATCACCACCGCGCCCAGGGGGCTGAAGGCGAAGGCCATCAACTCGCCAAAGGCCTCCCCGTCGGTCTGGGGCCAGCCCATGAGATCCCACAGCCAGGCCATCCCCGGCTCGGCCAGGTTGACCGCCGCCACCAGGAGCAAGGCCGCGCCGATCCCCACGGCAATCTGTCCCCAAGTCGGCCAGACCAGCCCCAGGCGGGAAAGGGTGGCCCGGAAATCCCGGCGCAACCCATAGCCCACGGCGATGATGGCCGCGGGGATGATCCAGACCAGGGTGTAGGTTTGGGTGAGCAGGGCATCCGTGCCCTCGCCCATGCTTTCGCCCAGCACGCTCATGGCGCTTTCGCTCAGGATGGCCGGTTCGCCCAGCACCAGGAGGGGCACAAAACTGACCAGGCTGAGGGCGGTCACCGAAACCAGGGCAATCGTGTGCACAAAGGAGTCCGGGTCCAAGGGCAGCACCCGGCTCAACTGTTGGCGAACCCAGGGGATGAAACCCAGCAGGCTAAAGAGCAGGGCCAGGACGCTGTAGAGACCGGTCAGGGCCACGGTGCCCAGGGCGGACGGGTCGATCTGGGGCCCGGCGCTGCTTGTGCCCAGGTTGGCCAAGTCGCCGATGGGCATCACCGCCAGGCTGACCATGCTGAAGGAGACCAGAACCATGCCCAAGGCCAACATGGCCAGCCAGCCCAAGGTCAAAATCTTGCCCGGCACGCTGGTCCGCCCCAAATAGGCCAGGGTGGCCAGACAGGGCGAAGGGCACAAAGGTGATACCCATCTCG
The DNA here is from genome assembly GCA_963704975.1 of uncultured Chloroflexia bacterium. Classification (GTDB taxonomy): domain Bacteria; phylum Chloroflexota; class Anaerolineae; order Caldilineales; family Caldilineaceae; genus JAGNDO01. Next base: position 8,636 of record CAVPIK010000035.1, read on the forward strand.
GCAAAGGAACCGGCCGTGCCGCCCAAGGTGAAGCCCACGCCAATCGCCACGAAAAAGAGGGCATAGAGACCCAGCAGAATCCATCCGCTGCCCGTGGCTTCGGTCGGGGTCGGGGCTGGGGGCGGGATGGGTTGAGGATTGTCGAAGGTGGATGGTTCAAACATGAGGTCTCCTTGCCGTGTAGGGTTTTCGTTTGAATATTGACCACGGAATACACAGAACACACGGAAGGATCATCTAAATCCTTCCGTGTGTTCTGTGTATTCCGTGGTTTGAGGTCTATTGTAACAGGTGATGGCTATTCCGCCGGAATCAGCTCCACCTGGATGGCCCCGATGCCGCCGCTGACGTCGAGGTTGACCCCGCCGCCCGCTGCCACATAGGCCGGAGATGAATAGGCGTCCCCCTCCTTGCGGAAGCTGACGGGCACGGTCTTGCCGCCGATGCCCGTGCTGATGTCCAGGCGCACGGCCAGATCCGCCGGCACCCGGATCACCGTGCGCCCGATGCCGCCGCTGATCTCGCCGGAGAAGTCGCCCTGGCGGGGCAGAGAGACGGTGGTCGTGCCGATGCCGATGTTCAGATCCAGCCCGGTCAGGGTCAGGCGGCGCAGGTCCAGGGTGGATTCGCCCACGCCCGTGCTGACGGCCAAATTCATGGGCATCTCCTGGTTGAGGTGCAGATCCCAGAGGTTGTTGCGGGTGCTGCCGGGGAAGAGGATGGAGGCGTCCTCTTGGACGGCCAGGGTGGTGTACAGGGTGTTCCCCTCCCGTTCATTGCCCTGCTTGATCCGTTCTCCCCTGGGATTTTGGATCTTGCCGTCCAGCACATTGGCCGACATCGCCCCATCCCCCAGGCGCAACTCGCCCGTGGAGAGGCTGATCTTCACCACGGCCTGCTGCGCCCCGTCCGTGGGGAAGGCGACGGTCTCGCCGTTCACGATCACCGTGGGGCTGGGCGCCATGTCACGCGTTCACCATCCAGACGCCGCCCACCAACAGGACAACGGCGATGACGGCCACCACCACCCCGCCCACCGCCGAGCGCCGCCCGATGATCATATCCAGACCACCGATGATCAGGAGCAGGGGCCACAGGCGCAGCAGGGCTTCCCAGATGCTCCAGTCCAGCCAACCCAGATTGTTGAAAAGAAAGATGATCCCGGCCCCAACCAACAAAATGGGGCCGACCAAACTATCCCGCTCTTTGCGTCGGGAAGATTTTGACGAAGACATGGTTTGTTTCTCCTTTGAAGGGGGGGTGAGGGAATGAGTAATGAGGAATGAGTAAGGTGTGGTGGACGAGATTTGTGTCTATTTCACCACTACCTTGCCCAACTTCGCCATTCGCCCCTCGCCATTCGCTACTTTTCCGTCAGGTGGCGGAAGATTAGAAAGATGCCGACGCCGATGATGGCCAGGGGCCAGAGCAGGTTGAGGAGATTCTCGAAAGGGGTGCCGGTCACCACGGCCAGGACGAAGAGGGCGGCGGCCGGGAAGACGGGCCAGCGCATACGACCTTCCGAGGTATTGACCAGTGCAAGCACGCCAAAGGTGGCCGCCAGCCCCAGGAAGAAGAGACCGCCGCTCTCAAAGCTGAAGACCTCATCCGTGACCGCCACCACGCCCAAGGTGCCCAGCACCCCGGCGGGGATGATGGCCCACCAGTTCTCCGGCTTGAGGATGTAGACCGTCACAAAGCCCAGACCGATGCTGCCCAAGAAGATCCCCCCGCTCAAAGGCTGCAAAAAGCCAACCTGATCCGAGAGAATCGTGGCCGAAAGCCCCAGCAGGGTGAAGCCGGGGATGGCCGCCCACCACTGCTGGCGGTCATTGATCAACACAAAGAGAAAGGCCAAGCCGCCCAGGGCGAACATCCCCGCCGCCAAAAAGCCCGAAAGCACCCCGGCAAAGGCAAAGATGCCCAAGCTCTCCAGCAAAAAGACAAAACCAGCCAAAATCAACAACCCACCAATAACCAACCGCGTGTCGAACCGTTTCATGAGTGTTTTCCTTTTAGACTATGATGTGAGATGCGAGAGGCGGAACATAGCACGAATCTCGTCCGCCACGTATTACTCGATGCGCATTACTCGATACGCATGACTCGATACGTCCCCTACCGCACCCGCACAGATCCCAACCCCGTCTCAATCCGGATGTCCACCCGATTGGTGGCCCCGGCATAGGTCGTTGATTCGTAGACATCGCCCATTTTGGGGAAGCGACTCTGGTCCACGTCGATGTCGGACAGCCCGGAGTCGGCCTTGATGCGGGCGGCCACCCCCTCCGGCACGGTGATGTTGAGCTGGGCCATCCCTGTCTCGAAGTGGGCGTGGGTCATCCCCGCGGCCGCGGGCAGGATGATGTTGGTTTGGCTGGCCCCGGTCCCCACTTTTAGATCCCGCACTTGCAGATCCCGCAGATCCACGTCTGTTTGGCTGGCCCCGCCCTCTAGTTTGAAGGAGAGGGGAATATTCTTGGCCACCCGGATCTGCCACTCGTTGGCCTCTTTTTGCCAGTTGGTCATATTTTCCAGCGCCCATTTGCGCTTCAATGTCACGGATGTGCGGCTGCCCGTGCGCTTGACATCGCTCTCCGCACCGCCGCCCAGGGTGGCATCCAGCAGGTTGCCCGCCGCCGCGCCGGAGGAGAGGGTGAGCTGTCCGGCCCCAAAGGCGATGGCCAGGGTGGCCTCTTGGGTCGCCTCCAATGGCACGGCCAGGCTTTCCACCAGGGCCTCCTTGGGATCATTGAAATAGCCCCACAAAATGGACAGGCCAAAGGCGATCAGGGCCACGGGCCAGATCAACCCCCACACATTGATATTGATTAGATTCAAGCTGTTGGCCATGAAAAGCACACCGGCCAAAATCAGCAGGAATCCCCAGACCAAATCATCACGATTCATTGTTCGTTTCCTCCCAGGTGATGCGCCAGATCCGGCGCAATGAGCTTACGAAAATGCACAGCAACTCTACGTAGCCTAGCATAGCAAAGTTGCAGCCGGATTGCATCGGCCAAAGGTCATAAGTTGGCGTGTGACGTTGGTCATGCGAGGCGGAAAACGTGAAACGTGGGGCGTGGGCGTGGGGCACGGGGCGTGAAACGTGGAGCTTGCGGTGATGCCCCCCACGTTTCACGCCCCACATTTCCTACAGCGGAAAGAGGATGGGCAGCGTCAACATGGCCACCACCAATACCACAACTTGAAGGGGCAGCCCTACCTTCACAAAATCGCCAAAACGATAGCCGCCGGGACCCAGGACCAGGGTGTTGGTGGGCGAGGCGATGGGCGTGGTGAAGGCCGCGGAGGCCGCAATGGCCACGGTCATCAAAAAGGCGTGGGGGGAGACGCCCAAAGCCAGGGCCGATTGCAGGGCAATGGGGGCCATCAGCACCGCCGTGGCCGTGTTGGAGATAAACTGGCTGAGCAGGGCGGTGACCACGAAAATGCCCGCCATCACCGCCAAGGGACCATAGCCGCCCAGCCCGGACGTCAGCCCGTTGGCGATCAAGTCGATGCCGCCGGTCTTTTCCAGGGCCGTGGCCATAGGCAGCATGGCCGCGATCAGGATCACGCTCTCCCAGCTCATGGTGCGATAGACATCGTCCATGCTCAGGCAGCCGGACACAACCATAGCCACCGCTGCCAGCAGAACGGCCGTCACCGTGGGGATAATTTCAAAGGTCATGAGCAGCAACATCCCCAGCATGATCCCCACGGCCCACAGCCCTTTGTTGCCCTCCATGGTGCGGGCCAACATCTCCTTGGGCTGACCCACCACCACCAGATTCCGCCGCTCCCGCCGCAGGAGTTCGATCTGCTCCCACGGGCCTTCCAAGAGCAAGGTGTCGCCAAAGCGTAGCGGCTCCGTGGTCAAATCGTCGGTGAAGGGTTTGCCCATACGTTTCATGCCCAGGACGGTCAGCCCATAGACATTGCGGAAGCGAAACTCGGCCAGGGTGCGGCCCACCAAACGGGAGGACGGGGTGAGCAGCACTTCCACCAGCCCCAACTCCGCCGCCAACAGACGACCATCCCCATCCTCCGCCGGCCGCATGCCCAGGCGTTCTTCCCGGGCCAAACGCAGCACATCCGGCTCCGCGCCCTGGACGTAGAGAATGTCGTGCATATCCACCACGGTTTTTGGGGTGACAAAGTGGCGAGGGGAGGGGCGGGACGCCTCATCGGGCCAGGACTGGGCCTCCAGGACGGTGACATTGTAGAGCGTGCGCAGTTGGGTCTCGGCGATGGTGCGGCCGATCAGGGGGGAGTTGCGCCGGACGCGCAGGCGGAACAGCCCATCCTCCACCTGATAGGCGTGGGCCAGATCCGCCATGCTGGGCAGATCGGCCAAATTGTCCCCTTCCTTGTCCGGGTCGTTGCGGTTGGGGAGAAGACGGCTGCCCACCAGCAACATAAAGGCGACACAGGCCACCAGCACAATCATGCCGATGGGGACAAATTCAAAGAAGCCGAAGCCTTCAAAGCCAGCGGCCTCCAACTGTTTGCTCACCACAATGTTGGGCGGTGTGCCGATCAGGGTCAACATGCCGCCCAAGGACGCGCCAAAGGCCAGGGGCATGAGCAGCTTGGCCGGGCTGATCTTGGCATTCCACGCCAGGCTCACCACCACGGGGATCAGCACCGCCGTGGCCCCGGTATTGCTCATGAAGCCCGAAAGCAGGGCCACCACCACCATGGTCACCGCGGTCAAAATGGTGGGATTGGTCCCCGCCACCTTGGCCAGCCAGTTCCCCGCCGCCGAGGCCACCCCGGTCTGAAAGAGCGCCGTGCCCACCACAAAAAGCCCGGCGATGATCAGCACAATCGAGTTGGAAAAACCGGCCAGGGCCTCAGCCGGGGTCAATAACCCGGTCAGGGTCAGGGCCAACATGGCCATCAGGGCGACCAGATCCAAGCGGATACGGTCGCTGACAAAGAGCACAATGGTCACGGCCAAAATGGCAAACGCAATCGACATCTGAAAGGTCATAGAGCCTCCGAGCGTAAAAAGGGGTTGATGGATGCACGGGCACATCGGCTCTGATGTACCGATTTATTGTCAAAACAAGTGTCAAGTATACACCATTTGTGAATCAAATCACAGGTGACAATCGTCCCTTTTTATCTGGGGTGGTTGCGCACAGCTTCCCGGAAAGGGTCAACAGATCCTGGTCGACCCAAGATCTGCTGGCCCTTTCCGGGAAGCTTGACAGCGCCTGCCATATCCCCGTCCATCCCCCAACCTATGGTATACTCTTCCAACATCTTGCCCGTTCACTTGCCGGTTTATCTCACGCCGAAGCCCGTTCACCCAACCAGACCCATGACCCACCAACCCGCAATCCAAAATCCAAAATCCAAAATCAAAAATCCCCCCGCCGTCCTCCTGTTGGCCTGCTACGAACTGGGCCACCAGCCCCTCAGCCTGGCCTGGCCCTTGGCCTATTTGGCCGATGCCGGGGTGGATGCCGTGGCCCAGGATCTCTCATTGGAAGCGTTAGATCTGGCCCTGGTCGCCCAGGCCCGCTTTGTGGGCATCGCCGTGCCCATGCACACGGCCTTGCGGTTGGGCGTGCAGACCGCCCGCCGGGTGCGCAAGAAAAACCCGGGCGCGCATATTTGTTTTTTTGGTTTATATGCATGGATGAATCGCCGCTACCTGCTTGGGGGCAACCAGGACTCGTCAGCGTCTGTGGCGGATTCCGTGTTGGCCGGAGAGACGGAACCCACCTTGGCGGCCCTGGCCCAAGCCGTGTTGCGGGGCGAAGACGCGGCAACCGTCCCCGGTGTCACCACGGCGGCGTCGGCAGGCGGACCCCATCCTGAATCGGCTGGTCTTTCCCCTTGCCCCGCCGGGAGAGCCTGCCGGATCTGGGCAAATATGCCCGCTACATGGACAACGGCACGGCCTATCCGGCGGGCTATGTGGAGGCCAGCCGGGGCTGTCTGCACACCTGCCGCCACTGCCCCGTGGTGCCCATTTACAACGGTCGCTTTTTCATCGTGCCCGTGGAGACCGTGCTGGCCGACATCCGCCAACAGGTGATGGCCGGCGCGCAACACATCACCTTTGGCGACCCGGATTTTCTCAACGGGCCCGGCCATGCCCGCAAGCTGGCCCAGGCCCTGCACGCCGAGTTCCCCGGCCTGAGCTTTGACTTCACCACCAAAGTGGAACACATCCTGGCCCACGGGGATCTGCTGGCCGAGTTGGCCGACCTTGGGCGCGTCCTTCGTGGTCTCCGCCTTCGAGTCGCCCAGCGATCATGTGCTGGGGCGGCTGGAGAAGGGCCACACGGCCGCGGACATGGACGCAGCCCTGGCCATCCTCGACCGGGCCGGGTTGGCCGTGCAGCCCACCTTGGTCGCCTTCACGCCGTGGACCACGCTTGGACGACTATTTGAATTTGCTGACCTGGATTCGCACCCGACGTTTGATCGCCCATGTGCCCGCGGTGCAGTTGTCCGTCCGCCTGCTGGTGCCGCCGGGCAGCGCCCTGCTGGATCAGCCGGACACGGCCACCTGGATCGGGGCGCTGGATGCGGCCAACTTCACCTACGCGTGGCGTCACCCGGACCCGCGCATGGACGATCTCCACGCCCAAGTCTCGGCCATCGCCGAGTCCGCCGGGGACGATGATGTGTACACGACTTTCCGGCGCATCGAGCAAGTCGGCCTTTGGCCTGGCTGGGCGCACGCCCCCGGTCTGGCAGCCGCCCTCCCCCCTCCCCAAGCCCCCGCCCCGTCTCACCGAAGATTGGTTCTGTTGAGCAGAACCCACCGCCGGTCAGGTTGATCGGCTTCAGCAGTAAAAATAGCAGCCAACAAAAAAGCCGCCCGACTCACGAGTCGGGCGGCTTTTTTGTTGGCTGCTTTGGGAAATTACCGCCCCAGCGCCGCCTTCATCTCCTCAACAGAGGTGAATTTGACCCGAGGGCGACCGGCGGCCACGCCGTTGGCCAGTTCCAGCGCGTCCAGTTTGGTCCAGTCGGCATAGGAGAAGAAGTCGGGTCTGCGCTCCGCGATCAAGGCGGCGATGGCGTCCGGTTCCGGGTGGGCCGGGGAGAGCAGAGTCGCCGGACCGCATGTCGTCCAGCATGAAGTTGACGCTCTCCACGGCATCGGGCTTGTTGGTGCCGATGACGCCGCTGGGGCCGCGCTTGATCCAGCCGGCGGTGTATTCGCCGGGCAGGACTTGGTCGGTCTCCGGGTCGAGCACCCGGCCGTCCCGATTCCAGATCACGCCCCAGCTTTCCCGGAAGGGCACGCCGGGCAGGGGGACGCCCCGATAGCCGATGGAGCGGAAGACCAGGCCCATGGGCATCTCTTCGAAGTGGTCCGTGGCCTTGGGGCGCAGGGAACCGGCGTCCGTGGCATAGAGCTTGTTGCGCACGATGCGCATGCCCACCACCTTGCCCTCGTCGTCCCCGAAAAGCTCCGTGGGCGAGACCAGGAAGCGCAGGGTGAGGCTTTTGTCTTTGCCCGTGGGCTGATTGCCTGCGTAGCTTTGGATGATCTCGATTTTGCGGTTGGTGGCCCGGTCCGAGCCTTCGGCCAGGGATTTCTTGCTCAAGTCGTCCAGTTCCACCTCTTCGGCCAGCACAAAGACGTCACAGCCTTCCATCTCGCCCAGTTCCTTGACCTCCGGCGTGGTGAAGGCGGCCTGGGCCGGTCCCCGCCGCCCCATCAAAAAGACCTCTTTGATGTTGCTGGTGCTGAGGGCTTCCAGGGCATAGTCGGCGATGTCGGTCTGCATCAGCTCTTCCCGGGTGCGGCAGAGGATGCGGGCCACGTCCACGGCCACGTTGCCCACGCCGATGATGGTGGCGCGTTCCTGGGTCAGGTCAAACTCGTAGTCCCGATAGTCGGGGTGGCCGTTGTACCAGGCCACAAACTCCGTGGCCGGATAGCTGCCGGCCAGATCCTCGCCGGGGATGTCCATGCGCCGGTCGGTCTGGGCGCCCGTGGTGTACATGATGGCGTGGTAGTAGTTGCGCAACTCTTCCACGGTGACATCCGTGCCCAATTCCACATAGCCAAAGAAGCGGAAGTTGTCGTTCTGGGCCACCCGGTCAAAGAGCTTGGTGACGGATTTGATCTTCTGATGGTCCGGGGCCACGCCGTTGCGCACCAGGCCATAGGGGGTGGGCAGGCGGTCAAAGAGATCGACCTTGACCACAACGTCTGTCTGTTTGAGTAGATGGTCGGTGGCATAAAAGCCGGACGGCCCGGCGCCGATAATGGCGACGCGCAGGGGGTTTTCGGTGGTTCCAAGAGCGCTCATCTGGTCCAAATCTCCTTATTCTGCCAAAATATGGGTTTGCAACGTATCGATTTCGCCCCGATACGCGTCTCGCTGGGCTTTCATCACATCGCCGATGGAAATCATGCCGATCAGCTCGTCGCCTTCCAAAATGGGCAGGTGACGGAAGCGGCGTTCGGTCATGGTGTGGGCCACGGAGAGCACATCGTCCTGGGGCGTGCCGATGATCACGTCCTTGGTCATCACGTCGCCGATCACCAGGTCAAAGGCCGCCGCGCCGTGGGCCGCGGCCAAGCGCACCACATCCCGCTCGGAGATGATGCCGGTGAGCTTGCCCTGGGCATCCACCACCACCAGGGCGCCGATGCGTCGTTTGGCCAAAATATCGATCAGACTCCTTCACGGTCTGATCCCGATGGACGGTGAGCACTTTGCCGCTTTTTGAGGCCAATAGATTGCGAACTTTCATGGATTTCCTCTCCTTTTTGACCCGTAACGGGTCGATTGACGGGGCTTCTCACAGGGCCGCTTCACTAGAAAGATAATAGCCCCTGTCGGCTTGGATGACAAGCTGGACAGGGGGTAGGGCGAACATCATGACCATCACCCTGGCGTGACAAGACCGGCCTGGACCAGCAGATCGATCACGTCCGCGGTCGGGTCCGCCCCTTGTGCTTGACCCAAAACCGCCCCATCCTGCCCGATCAACACCACACCGGGGGCGCTGCCCAGGTTGGCAAAGCCGGTAGATTTGGTCACTGAGCCGTCCCAGTCGGGCAAGATCAGGATGTAATCCGCCGGGTCGTATCCCGCCGACATCTGTTTGGCTCCATCCTGATAGCCCTTGTCCATGGCCGCCTGGGCCACACTGCGCAGCAGACGGGGCACGCCGCTCAGGTCCGGCACGCTGCCGATCAGAATTTGGGTGGCGCTGGGCAGCTTTTGGCGCACGGCCAAATTGATGGCGGTGGCCGTCTCCGTGGCATGTTGATCGTGGAAGAGCAGCAGGGTGGGGGCGGGCAGATGGCGCAGATCCAGCGTGCGCTTGGACCCGGCGGCGGTGAGAACGGTGGCGGGCATCTTCTTTTGGGATACGGGCATGGATGGGTGTCCTATCGGCTGTGGCTGAAATCGTTGGGGTCGTTCAGATCAGAAGGTTCGTCGCTGCCCGGCGGGGAGATGGGGGCGGCGGGCAGATCCTGCCGTCCGAACGGGGTGTCCTGGGTTGGGTGGGTGCGGCGGCTGCCCGTTCGGGTCGGGCCGATCAAGGCGTTGTAGCTGCGGCAGGCGGTGATCAGATTTTCGGCGGAAAAATGGCCCCGGGTCCAAAAATTCATGCGGGATTCGCCGCCAAAAAGCCGTTGCACG
>CAVPIK010000036.1:0-17097 GCA_963704975.1 uncultured Chloroflexia bacterium
ATGGATTCCAAGCCATCGGTTGGCCCACTTTGGCCTTTCTGGGCATCTTGACCGTGATCGCCTGGGTCTCGGATTTGGCCCTGACCACCATCCTCAGCCGCCGGGCCGGGATCGGTTGGAAGTCCATCGGCACGGTCATCCTGGGGGGCATCGCGGGCGGGATCTTGCTGAGTGGGGTGCTGATCTTGGGGTCCATCGTCGGCACCATCCTGGGGGCCATCGGTGGGCTGGTGCTCTTCGAATATCGGGAAAAGCAGGACTGGGATCTGGCCTGGAAATCGGCCAAAACCTACCTCGTCGGCTTCTTCGGGGCCGTGGTGATCGAAACCGCCCTCAGCCTGATCATGCTGGGCATCTTCGCCTGGCAAGCCTTTTTGTAAAAAATAGACAAATAGGCCACGGATTGCACGGATTTGACGGATTAAAACGGATCTTTTTTTGATCCGTAAAAATCCGTTGAATCCGTCAAATCCGTGGCCTATTTTTGAAGGAGTCGTTATGCGAGCGGTGATTTTTGTGAATGGGGTGGTGGACGACTATGCCCGGCTGGCGGCGTGGCTGCGGGCGGACGATTATTTGATCGGGGCGGACGGGGGGACCATGCACTGTCTGGCCCTGGGACGGCGGCCCGACGTGGTGGTGGGGGATCTGGACAGCCTGTCCGGCGGCGTGGTGGCGGAGCTGCGGGCGGCGGGGGTGGAGATCGAGGAACATCCCGTGGCCAAGGACAAGACGGACCTGGACCTGGCCATCGACCGGGCCATCCGGGACGGGGCGGACGCCGTGCTGCTGGTGGGGGCCTTGGGCGGACGGCTCGACCAGACCCTCTCCAACCTGCTGCTCCTGGCCCGGCGGGAGTGGCCGGTGCCCCTCTCGTTGGCCGAAGGGGACGAGCTGGCCCAAGTCGTGCGGGGCGGGGAGACCATCACCGTGGGGGGGGAGCCGGGGTCCACGGTCAGCGCCGTGCCCCTGAGCGAAGTGGTGACCGGCGTCACCTACACCGGTCTGGCCTATCCCTTGGCCGATGCGACGTTGCGGCTGGGGAGTACGCGGGGGGTCAGCAACGAGTTGGCCGGGCGCGAGGCGCGGATTTCGGTGGGGGCGGGGATGTTGTTGGTGATCAGTAAGGGGTGAGGGGGGGCGAGGGCGAGGTGCGAGGGGCGGGGGTGTGTAGACTCTGCTTCGGAGCAGAGAAAACCGAAGTCAGAAAAACGCTTGCCGTAGGTGCCGAAGAATCCCCAGCGTCCAGTACACGATTTGTTAGCCCGTTTTTATGTTTAAGAAGAACTGAATAATAACAGAATGAGATTTTTTGATATGGTTATCATTGACGGTACTCTCCATTCTATAGGACTGATTTTTACCTCCCTTTTTGTTTCTGGTATGTAAAGTGTTTCATCATCTACCCATGACAAATAATCGTGAGTGTTTTCGTCTGCATGTGATACTCTAGCAAAATAGACATCCCTTTTGACGAAAGGAAGCCATTTGTGTTTTAGGTGTACTTCGATTCTGCCGTTGCCTCCACTATATGCTCCAACAGGGAGGAAATAAACTTCTGCAATTCTTGTTTCATTTGGGGATTCTGCTTTTTGGATTAGTGTTGCGCTAGCTTGTTCGTCAAACCAAAAAAATGTCGCAAGCAAGAATGGTGGGATGATCGCAACAACCACCAAAACTAGATAAGGAATTCCACCGAGGATAGACGGTAAGTACGAGAGTGTTTGCAATCTTTTCCGTTTTTGTGTTAAGTTCCTTCTGTTCTTGAAGAACGATACAAGACCGATAAGCCCGACAATTGGCGGGAAGATAACATTTACCCAAGCATTATTCCAAGAATAATCGCTGCATAGCCCGAACCACAAAATTCGTCCAAGCGCGATATTCGATATAAGCAAAATTCTGCCTGTCTTAGAGGCGTTATTTGGTGAAGGTGACAAAGCTATCATTTATTTTGACCACTCCTTTTTGACAACAGTTCACACGAACGGGCTAACTATCATTATACGGAATCGGTCGGCATAACACCCCAATTCAGTGGGTATATGCGGAAATGCCTCCGCATATTATTCCGATAGAGGTTGTTATGCGGGATTATTTCCACATGTTGATCCCCCCATTCCTCCCCAACCCCCACGCACAGACCACCACGACCGCCAACCCCGCCACCTGCCCCACGCGGAAACCGCTGATCGTGGCCGGGTCCGCCAGGAAGCCGTCGGTGATCAGGCGGATCAGCCCGTAGGTTGTCACGCTTCGGGGAGATCGCCTTGGCGGTTGAGGTAATTCTCCAGATCGAGGAGTAGATCTGCTATCTCGCCGGGCGACACGTCGGATTTGTCGGGCTTGGCGTACATGAAGAGAAGATAACACGCCTGGGCTTGGGCATTGAGGGCGTAGATCACCCGATAGCCTCCCCGTTTGCCGACTTGCATGTCCACACTGGCGAGACGGATTTTCCAGACCTGATGACCAAATCCTGGAATCGCTGTCCCGACAAGCGGATTGTCCGCGAGGAGATTCACCAACCGGCTCAGATCTGTGCCGATACGTCGGGTACTTTTTCCTGAGCCGTTTGACCGTGCGATCAAAGGCCGGAATGGTGTAGATTCTTATAGCTCACTGAGGAGGGACTCCACGGGTCGGGCCAACCCTTGCTCTATCTCATCCAAACCACGTTCGGCCAGTCGTCGAAAGGTTGGGGATTTTGCTAAATACTCTACTTCCACCAAATCGTCTTCGCTGCGAATTGTATTCCGCAAACTTGAGGCGATTTCGGTAATGAGGGATAGCTGCTCTTCAACCGTCAACCGTTTGAGATCCTGGAGTACTTCTTGATACGTGGATAACCTATCTACGCTGATCGTCATGGGCACCCTCCCGTGCATTCAGGGGACAATTTGATTTCGAGGAAACGTAACTCCGCTTGATGTCATGGATTATAGCATGTGAAAAGCATCTTGTCATCAGCTTTCCGTGGGCTGACTCGCCGCCCCAACCCCCACGCGCAGACCACCACGACCGCCAACCCCGCCACCTGCCCCACGCGGAAGCCGCTGATCGTGGCCGGGTCCGCCAGGAAGCCGTCGGTGATCAGGCGGATCAGCCCGTAGCCCAGCCCGGCCAGCAGCACCACCCGCCCCGGACGCGCCCGCTCCGGCCACACCCACAGGACGATGAGCAGGATCAGCAGCCCCACGGCCTGGTAGAGGCCCACGGCGTGGACGGCTTTGCCAAAATAGTTGACGCCCCAGGGCAGATCCGTGGCCACGCCCACCACCGCCCCGGTCAGGTAGGCCGAGGCGCTGAGGATGGACCCGGCGGCCACAAAGCCGAAGGCCAGGGCCGCGGCCACCTTCACCGGGTCCAGGCTGCGCCAGATCAGGTAGGCATAGCCCACGACGCCGGCAGCGATCACGCCGGGCCAGAATTCAAAGCCGCCGGGCCGCACGCTGAAGATCATCAGGGGCTGGTCCACATAGACCGGCCAAAACTGGACCACATTCCACAGTCGGGCTACAATCAACCCGGCGGTGAGGCCGAACAGGCTCAAATTCCACAGATCGTCAATGCTCAACCGCCACCGTTTGCCATAGCGGCCCATGGCGTCCAGGGCGATCCACACGGCGATCAACGCCAAAATGGGTCCGGTGGGAAGGGTGAGGGGGCCGAGCGGGATGTTTGTGTACATAGTTTTGTTGATTCGTTGATTGTGTTTATTGGTTGATTGAGGTGTGAGGCGATTGGGAGATTGAGCGATTGGGAGATTGTCGTGACAATCAACCAATCAACATAATCCACCAATCACACAATCCTGAAAGGATTTCTCCGATGCGTATTCTCGTCACCGGCGGGGCCGGGTTTTTGGGCAGTCATCTGTGCGATCGGCTGTTGGCCGAGGGGCACACGGTTGTGGCTATGGACAATTTGATCACGGGCAACACGGACAACATTGCCCATTTGGCCGGAAATGACCGGTTCAGCTTTATCAAGCACGATGTGAGCAACTATATTTTTCTGGCCGGGGAATTGGACGGCATTCTGCACTTCGCCAGCCCGGCCAGCCCGATCGACTATCTGGAGTTGCCCATCCAAACCCTGAAAGTGGGCAGCCTGGGCACCCACAACGCCCTGGGATTGGCCAAGGCCAAGGGGGCTCGTCTGCTCCTGGCCAGCACCAGCGAAGTCTACGGCGATCCCCTGGTGCATCCCCAGACCGAGGACTATTGGGGCCATGTCAACCCCATCGGCCCCCGGGGGGTCTATGACGAGGCCAAGCGTTTCGCCGAGGCCATCACCATGGCCTATCACCGCTATCATGGGCTGGAGACCCGCATCGTGCGCATCTTCAACACCTATGGGCCGCGTATGCGCTTGAACGATGGCCGGGTGGTGCCCAATTTCGTCAAGCAGGCCCTGGCCAAGCAGCCCCTGAGCATTTACGGCGACGGCAGCCAGACCCGCAGCTTCTGCTACGTCAGCGACCTGGTGGACGGCATCTACCGCCTCTTCCTCAGCGACGAGCCGGAGCCGACCAACATCGGCAACCCCACGGAGATGACCATTTCCGAGTTCGCCGAGACCATCAACCGGGCCACGGGCAACCCTGCCGGCATTCAGTATAACCCCCTGCCCACGGATGATCCCAAACAACGCCGGCCCAACATCGACAAGGCCCGGCGGGTGCTGGGCTGGGAACCGAAGGTCGATTTGGCCCAGGGATTGGAGCAGACGATTCCCTGGTTTGCCAAGCAGTTGGGGCTTGAAGAGAACAAATAGAACACGGATTGAACGGATTTGACGGATTAAAACGGATCTTTTTTTGATCCGTTAAAATCCGTTTGATCCGTCAAATCCGTGGCCTATTTGTTCTTGTGTGGGCCAAATATCTTTGTGATTGCCCTCATCTAGGCTATAATCGACGGGGAGCATGTTTCGAGAACCCGTGGCTTTCACGGGTTTTTGAATTGAACCTCAATCGCTAATCCGCCTAAAACGGCATCAAATCTCGTACATTCGTGCAATTCGTGGTTGCAGTCTTGGAGAATCGATGGATCAGTCCCATATTCGTAATTTTAGCATTATCGCCCATATTGATCACGGCAAGAGCACCCTGGCCGACCGCCTGTTGCAGATGACCGGCTCGGTCACCTCCCGGGAGATGAAGGAGCAGGTCCTGGACTCCATGGATTTGGAGCGGGAGCGGGGCGTCACCATCAAAGCCAGCGCCGTGCGTATGATCTACAAATACGACGGCCAGGAGTACGAGATCAACCTGATCGACACCCCCGGCCATGTGGATTTCAGCTACGAGGTCAAGCGGGCGCTGCAAGCCTGTGAAGGGGCCGTGCTGGTGGTGGACGCCAGCCAGGGCATCCAGGCCCAGACCATGGCCCATCTCTTTGCGGCCATGGAGCAGAACCTGACCATCATCCCGGTGATCAACAAGATCGACCTGCCCGCGGCCATGCCCGAAGAGGTGGCCGAGGAGATCGAGGCCCTGTTGGGCGTGGACGCCGCGGACATCCCCCTGATCAGCGCCAAGAGTGGGCTGAACATCGAGTCCGTGTTGGAGCATGTGGTGGTGGAGGTGCCGCCGCCCTCCGGGGACATCAACGCGCCCCTGCGTGCCCTGGTCTTTGATTGCCATTACGACGCCTACAAAGGCGTGATCGCCTACGTGCGGGTGGTGGATGGGGTGATCGAAGGCACGCCCCGGCTGTGGGGGATGCACTCCGGCACGACCATGGAACCCCTGGAGATCGGCGTGCTCACCCCGGCCATGCTGCCCATCAACCGGCTGACCGCCGGGCAGGTGGGCTATGTGGCCACGGGTCTCAAGAGCGTCCAGGATCTGGACGTGGGCGAGACCATCACCCTGGCCGACCGCCCGGCCACCCAGAAATTGCCCGGCTATCAGCCCATGAAGCCCATGGTCTTTGCCGGTCTCTACCCCTCCAACGGCGACGACCACGGCGACCTGAAGGATGCCCTGGAAAAGCTGCAACTCAACGACGCCGCCCTGGTCTACGAGCCGGAGACCAGCCAGGCCCTGGGCTTTGGCTTCCGCCTGGGCTTCCTGGGCCTCTTCCACATGGAGATCGTCCAGGAGCGGCTGGAGCGGGAGTACAATCTGGAGATCATCTTCACCGCCCCGTCCGTGGAATATCGGGTGCTCAAGACCGACGGCACCATGATCACCATCGACAGCCCGGCGGATCTGCCCGAACCCAACTATATCGAGCATGTCGAAGAGCCCTGGTGCGCCATGCACATCTTCACCCCGGCGGAGCATATCGGCCCGGTGATGGAGCTGATCACCAAGCGCCGGGGCGAGTTCAAAGACCAGACCTGGCTCGACCCCAAGCGGGTGGAGATCTCCAGCCTCATGCCCCTCTCCGAGATCATCGTGGACTTTTACAACGAGCTCAAGGCCCGCACCCGGGGCTATGCCAGCATGGACTACGTGCTGGACGACTATCGGCCCTCGGACATGGTCAAGCTGGATGTGCTGGTCAACGAGGTGGCCGTGGACGCCCTCAGCGTCATCGTGCATCGGGATCAGGCCTATTACAAGGGCCAGCGCTTGGTCACCAAGATGAAGGCGATCATCCCCCGCCAGATGTTCAACGTGCCCATCCAGGCCGCGGTGGGCAACAAGGTGATCAGCCGGGCCAACGTCCAGGCCATGCGCAAGGACGTCACCTCCAAATGCTATGGCGGCGACATCTCCCGCAAGCGCAAGCTGTTGGAAAAGCAGAAGGCGGGCAAGAAGCGCATGAAGATGGTCGGCTCCGTGGAGATCCCCCAGGAAGCCTTCATGGTCGTGCTGAGTTTGGAGGAGGATTAAAATTCCAGCCTCTCCCGCCCCCATCCCCACGGCCTTTGACCTCATGCGCCAGTACGGCCTGGACCCCAAGCAATCCTTGGGCCAGAACTGGCTGGTGGACGAGTCCCACCTGGCCCGCATCGCCGCCGCCGCCGACCTCTCCCCGGCGGACACGGTGCTGGAGATCGGGCCGGGCCTGGGCGGCCTCACCCGCCACCTGGCCGCCCAAGCCGGCCGGGTCGTCGCCGTCGAACTGGACAACCGCCTCATCCCCATCCTGCGCCACCGCTTCGCCGACCAGCCCCACGTGGAAATTGTCCACGGGGATATTTTGGAGATCGATCCCGGCGCGGTGGTGAGACAGGGAGACAAGGAGACCGGGAGACAAGGAGACGAGGAGAGGGTCGGAGACACCCAATCGCCCAATCCCCAATCCCCAATCCCCAATCCCTCAATTCTCAATTCTCAATTCTCAATCTCAATTACAAAGTCGTCGCCAACCTGCCCTATTACATCACCAGCGCGGTCCTGCGGCATCTGTTGGAGGCGGCGCATCCGCCCACGGTGGCGGTGCTGTTGGTGCAAAAGGAAGTGGCCCAACGTCTGTGCGCCGAGCCGGGGGACATGTCCATCCTGGCCGTGAGCGTGCAATTTTACGCCCAGCCCAAGATCGTGCAGCACATCCCCGCCGGGGCCTTTCATCCCCGGCCCAAGGTGGACAGCGCGGTGGTGCGCCTGGACATTCATCCCCAGCCCACTGGTCCCGGATGTGGACCCGGCCTGGTTCTTCACCGTCGTGCGGGCGGGCTTCAGCCAGAAGCGCAAACAACTCCTCAACAGCCTCAGCGCGGGGATGGGCACGCCCAAAGACGCCATCGAAGCCGCCCTCCACACAGCCGGAATCGACCCCAAACGCCGGGCGCAGACACTGTCTTTGGATGAGTGGGGAAGTTGTGCCGTCGTTGATCTCTGAATGACGTGTGTGATCAAAGGGCCGTCGCAGGTTGAGTAGGCGCGGGTTCACCGGGCAGGTCAAGATACTTAGACGAGGCCGATTGAAACGAAGCTGGTTCGTGGCTTGCCAGAACTCGATATTGCCGCCAGGCAGTGGACGAGTCATCCAATCTGGCGAGGTCGAACTCTCGAACGCTTCGCTGGAAATCCAGCCATCTAACACCCGCCGGTCACGGACCGGCTACGAGCAATCATGCGTACACCGATTTACAATGACGTGAGTCGAAGGAGAATCCCATGACCGACAATCGAGAAGTTGTCATCGTCAGCGCGGCCCGCACGCCGATTGGCCGCTTTCAGGGCGGGCTGAGCATCGGTGCCCGCGCCGGAGTTGGGGGCGGTGGCGGTGCGGGCGGCGGTGGAGCGGGCCGGGATCGACCCGGCGGCGGTGGATGAGGTGTTGATGGGCCATGTGTTGCAGGCGGGGGCGGGACAGGCCCCGGCCCGCCAGGCGGCCATCAACGGCGGACTGCCCGCCACGGTCAGCGCCACGACCATCAACAAGGTGTGCGGCAGCGGGTTGAAGGCGGTGATGATGGCCAGCCAGGCCATCAAAGCCGGGGACGGGGATATTTTTGTGACCGGGGGCATGGAGAACATGAACCTGGCCCCCCACATGCTGCCCAATGCCCGGGCCGGATACCGGTTGGGCAATGTGGAAGCCCTGGACGCCATGATCAAGGATGGGCTGTGGTGTCCCTTCGAAGATCAGCACATGGGCAAAGCGCCGAATGGATCGCCCGCAAATACGAGTTGACCCGCCGGGAATTGGACGAGTTTTCCGTGGAGAGCCATCGTCGGGCCGTGGCCGCCCAGGCCACCGGCGCGTTTGACGCCGAGATCGTCCCGGTGGTGATCCAGAAATCGCAAAGGCCCGGTCACGGTCAGCGTGGACGAAGGTCCCCGGCCCGATTCGTCCGTGGAGCGGCTGGCCAAACTGGCCCCGGTCTTCCAGGCGGATGGGGTGGTGACCGCGGGGAACGCGTCCCCCATCAGCGACGGCGCGGCGGCTTTGGTGGTGATGAGCGGCCATGCGGCCCAGGCCCACGGCGTGCGCCCGATTGCCCGCATCACCGGCTATGCCCAGGCCGGGGTGGAGCCGATTGCGATTTTCACCGCCCCGATCTTCGCCATGCGCAAGTTGATGGACAAGATGGGCGTGGACGCGGACTATTTCGACCTCTTTGAGACTCAACGAAGCCTTCGCCTCCCAAATGCTGGCCGACGCCCAGGATCTGCGGTTGGATCTGGCCAAGGTCAACGTCAACGGCGGGGCCATTGCGTTGGGCCATCCCCTGGGCGCGTCCGGGGCACGGGTGTTGGTCACGTTGATCCACGCGTTGCAAGCCCGTGGGCTGCAGCGGGGCGTCGCCTCGCTCTGTTTGGGCGGCGGGGAAGCCGTGGCGCTGGCTGTGGAGATGATCTGAAGGCAAAAGGCAAAAGGCAAAGTGCAAAAGGCAAAAGGGTGTGGACGACAATCTCCTAATCGCTCAATCTCCCAATCGCCGCAAACCAATCAACAAATCAACAAATCAACAAATAAACGGAGACCAAAATGAACCGACTTACAAAACAAAGTCGCCATCGTCACCGGCTCGGCCCGGGGGATTGGGGCGGAGACGGCGCGGACCTTTGCCGCTGAGGGGGCGAAGGTGGTGATCACGGATGTGATGGCGGAGCAGGGGGAGGCCACCGCGGCCGCCATCCGCGAAGCCGGGGGGGATGCGCTGTTTGTCCAGGCCAACGTGGCGGATCTGTCCAGCGTTCAGGCCTTGGTCGATGCCACCGTGGCCCATTACGGACGGCTTGGACATTATCGTCAACAACGCCGGGGTGCTGAGAGATGCCCAACTTAAAAAAATGAGCGAGAAGGACTTTGACCTGGTGATCGCGGTCAACCTGAAGGGGGTCTACAACTGCGGCCAGGTGGCGGCCAACCAGATGTTGGCCCAGGGCGAGGGCGGCGTGATCCTCAACGCCAGCAGCGTGGTGGGGATGGACGGCAACTTTGGCCAGACCAACTATGTGGCGACCAAGGCCGGGGTGATCGGCATGACCAAGGTGTGGGCCAGGGAGTTGGGGCCCAAGGGCATCCGGGTCAATGCGGTGGCCCCTGGCTTTATCGAGACCGACATGACCGCCCAGATGCCCCAGGCGGTCTACGACGGCATGGTGGCCAAGACCCCCCTGCGCCGGGCCGGCACCGCCCAGGACATCGCCAACGCCTATCTGTGGCTGGCCAGCGACGAAGCCAACTTCATCAGCGGCGTGACGTTGCGGGTGGATGGCGGGATTTTGGTGGGGACATAGTAGCACTATACCTTCCTGGAAGAGGCCAACGAGATCTCCGGTTAACCGAGATCTGCTGGCCTCTTCCAGGAAGGTTCGCGTTTGATGGAGTGAGTGGTTTGACCAACACGGACAACGCCGAACTGAACCAACCCCAATCCCCTCAGCGAGCGGGAGATGGATGTGGCGCGCCTGTTGGCCGAGGGGTTGAGCAATGGGGAGATCGCCCATAAGCTGGTGCTGAGTCCCCACACGGTGAAGGTGCATCTGCGCAATATCTATGGCAAGCTGGAGGTGAGCAGCCGCACGGAGGCCACCATGTCCTTGGTTCAGCAGGGCTGGCTGGTGGTGGAGGGGGTGGAGTTGGCCGAACCGGCCCCGGCTCCGGTGGTTCCGGCTCTGCCCGAACCGTTGCCCCTGGCTCCGCTTGCGCCCACCATCGCCCCGTGGCAACGCATCTATTTGATGGCGGCGGCGCTGATCTGTGTGCTGGCTTTGGGGCTGCCCACCTTGCTGGCCGCCACCACGGCCCAACCCCTGGATCTGCTCAGCGACCGGGACCGGCTCACTTTGGGACGACCCACCTTGGAGAGCCTGCCCCGCTGGGAGGTGCGCACCCCCTTGCCCCAGGCCCGCAGCCGGTTGGCCATGGTGCTGTTGGGCAATCAGTCTCTATGTCATGGGCGGCGAGACGGCCCAGGGCGAAACCGTGGGCACGGTGGATCTCTATAATTTGACCGTCAATGAATGGTCCCAGGGCGCGGATCTGCCCGTGCCTGTGGCCAACAGTGGGGCCGCTGTGCTGGGCGAACGCATCTTCCTGGCCGGGGGCAGCACCGCCGCCCAACCTGCCCAGGCGGAGGTCGGTGCGACCAGCGTTGTTCGAGATGAGTTGTGGGTTTTCGATGTGCAGGCGGAGACGTGGGGTGTGGCCGGGGTGTTGCCCGCTCCCTTGGCTGGGGCCAATTTGGTCAATTTAGATGGGGCCTTATATTTGGTGGGGGGCTGGGACGGCACGGCCCTTCACGACGAGGTGTGGCGATGGGTGCCTGGCATCGAGCCTGCCTTGGCCGAGGATTGGGACGTGGTGGCCCGCATGGCGAGTCCACGGGCCTTTATGGGCAGCGTGGGGTTGAATGGGCTGATCTATGTGGTGGGGGGCTATGACGGCCAAGAGGAGTTGGCCGCGGCCATGACCCTGGATGTGTCGTCCGGCGAGTGGGCCGCCCTGCCGGATCTCTCCGTGCCTCGGGCGGGCCATGCCCTGGTCTACGACGGCGGCGCCGTGGTGGCCCTGGGCGGCGGACTGACCCAGGCCGTCCTCACCCACGAGCGGCTGGACCCGGCCATCGGCCTGTGGAGCAACTTCCAGTCCCCTTTGGATGGGGAATGGCGGCACCTGGCCGCGGCGGTCAAGGATGGCAACATCCACCTGATCGGCGGCTGGTCCGGGGACTATTTGGACCTGCACATGCAATACCAAAGCCGCTTCATCAACTTCTTGCCCATGAATATTCAGGGGAAGTAGGGATTTTGGATTGGTGATTTTGGATTTTGGATTGAGTGATTCACCTTCACGCTTCACCCCTCACCCCTTCACCCGCTCACCCCTTCACCCGCTCACCTTCCCGCCAGCCGGAAGATCTTCTCCCGCGTGTCCCGCCACGAAATTTTGCTCAACCCCATCTTCAGGCGTAGCCGTTCTTCGGGCATGCCCATGCGGAAGTCTCGCACGGCGCAGGTCCAGCGCAGCAGTTCAAACCCCACCTGAAGGCGGGTGATGCTGGCCTTTTTCCCCACTTCGTCCAACACATATTCCAAATTGCGGGGCGTGCAGTCAAAGAGGTATTGCTCCGGCTTGTACTGGGCCAGATACTGGGTCAAGGCGGCGATGATGTTTGGGTGCAGATCCAGGGTGCGGTTTTTGTGCGCATAGCGGGTGTCCGCATAGCGGATGGCCACGGTCGGGCTCTTGGGCTGAGAAACGTCCAGATCTGTGACCAAGAGATTGGCGCATTCGGCCTTTTTCATCCCGGTTTGGATCAGCAGACTGGCCAGGAGGAAGGGACGGGCATCGGGTTTGTCCCGATCCCATAGATAATCCTGGGCGGCCCGCTGGATCCGGTTGATCTCGTCGTCATAGAGGATGCTGGGCAGAGGCGTGCGCACGGGCATCTGCACCACGGGTTCCGCCGGGTTGGTGCCCAGGACGCCGGTCTCGTGCAGCCAACTGAAGAAGACTTTGAGGGTGGTGATGCGGCGGGCCAGGGTCTTGGCGCTGCACGGTTTGCCCCGGCCATTTTGCATCCATTCCAAAAACTCTTCCAGATCCGATGTGCCGATGGCCCGCAAGAGTCGGCCATCGTCCAAAAAGGCGCGCAGGATCTTTAGATCGTTGCGAAAGGCCTTGATGGTGTTGTCGCTGAAGCCCTTGCTGGACATGTGCTGCTCAAACTGGGCCACGGCGACGCCCAACGAGCTGTCGGCCCGCAGCAGGGGCAGGTCGGATTCATTGGGCAGGGGTGACTGGGTTTGCAGAAGGTGACGAGGTTGCTTCGGTCATTGGGGTGCCTCGCAGTGCCGGAAGGTCCGACCGGGTGGAAGTTGAAGGGCGATGATGAGTTATGTATAACAGGGGAATATCATAGCGCATTTCGATGATAAATGCCAGTGACGAGAAATCTTCTCGATGTGCGGTTCGCAATGTGGTTCAAAGTCGTCCTTACCTGTATAGTTACACGACTTTGGCATGAAATGATGATATTGGGACAAATGTCCCGCGTAATGGGGGATAAATGTCCATCAGCCCTAAATTGGTTTGACATGGGGTGGTCTCTTTTGTACAATCGTGCCTGTGGTTTCACACACCCGTCCCCAATTCGGGCGACTTTTCTCCAGTTTTTGCACCGTGACAGTCAATTTGACTGTCAACGTTTTTTATAAGCCTTCAGATCGCCCACCCTCTATGATGTGGCGCACCAACTGGATGGGTGGGGATTCAAAACCGAAGGGGAGTGCGGATCATGAAGCGTTCGATTCTAACCATCCTGTCTCTGGCCCTTGTGGGGGCATGGATCGCCCTGAACTATGTGTCGGTGGATCTATTTTCCTTCACCGGGATGATGCAAAATAGCCAGGTTGTCACGGTCTTCAACGGCCTGTTGGTGGTCGGGGCCGCCCTCTTTGTGATGTTGCAATTGATGTTGCTGGATTCCTCCATCCGCCTGGGCGAGCTGATGAACGAGCACAAATCCGCCCACGCCATCAACATCAACGTGGTGACCGAAGTGCTGTGGACCGCTTTGCCCCTGGTCAGTACCCTTGGGTTGATCGTGATCTGTTATCTGGCTTTGACGGCCTGAGAAGCGATTTCTTCATTTATATCTGTATGGCCCATTTCAACACGCTGTAGTTAGACGCAAAGGATCTCCGTATGAATAGTACAAATCGCCGACACTTTACCATCGTCGGTGTGCTGATCGTCATCAGCACCTTCGTGGTGCAGTATATCCTGGACCGTTCTCTGCCCTTGCCCGTCAAGGCCAGCCTGGAGGCCATCAGCATCGACTGGCTGATCGGTCTGCATGTGTGGCTGATCGCCTTCCTCTTTGCCGTGGTCATGGTCTTCATGCTCTACGCCGTGGTGGTCTTCCGCCGCAAGGAAGGGGACGAAGGCGAGGGCGAACACTTCGAGGGCAATACGGCCCTGGAGATTGCCTGGACCGTGGCCCCCATCGCTCTGGTCTTGATCTTCGCCGTGATCGGCTTCCAGGTGCTGGGGGATGTCACCCAGGCCGCCGAAGACGAGATCGAGGTGCGGGTGACTGGTCAACAGTGGGCTTGGGCATTCGAATATCCTGAGCTAAATGGGTTCGTCTCCAACGAGTTGGTCCTGGAAGTGGACCAGCGGGTCAAATTTGTCATGACCTCCAAGGATGTCAATCACGCCTTCTGGGTGCCCGAATTTCGGGTCAAGCAGGATCTGGTGAACGGGCGCGAGACCATTGTGCGTGTGACGCCCATTGAGGTTGGCGAATACAAGCTTCTCTGCGCAGAATTGTGTGGCACCCTGCACTATAATATGCGTGCACCGGTCAAGGTGTTGAGCGTTGCAGACTACGCTGTATGGGCGGCAGAAAACACCAAGTAGCCCGTAATTTTCTATCTGTTTTACCCAATCGTGTAGAACGCGAAGGGAGATCGCATTTATGTTGATGAAATTAGGACTTGTCCGTGGCCTGATCGGCCAGTTTGTGGGGACAATGGCTGGTGTTGCCACCGTGACCCTGTTCCGGGTCATCCTGGGCATGCCGGCCTGGGCCGCTGAACCGGCCTGGGTGGTCGGCGGTCTCTTTGGCGGCATCGGCTTCATGCTCGGCGTCGGCTCCATGAGCGACTGGTTCAAGTGGATGCGGGGCATCGAAACCCCCTTCGTCCACGGCCCGCCCGTGGGCAAACCGGCCTGGACCCGCTATTTCAGCGTGGACTACAACCACAAGGTCATCGGTATTCAGTACACGGTCACGGGCATGATCCTGCTTGATGGTCGGCGGCACATTGGCCCTGATCTTCCGCACGGAACTGGCCCAGGCTGGCCTCCAATTCCTGGGCCTGGACTTGTACAACACCTTCATCGGTATGCACGGCTTTGTGATCCTGGCCTCCATTCTGCTGGGCGTGGGCGGTATGGCCAACTACCTGGTGCCCCTGATGCTCGGCGCCGAGGATATGGCCTTCCCCCGGCTCAATGCCTTTGGCTTCTGGATCAACGTGCCCGGCGCGGTGCTGCTGCTCTGCAGCATCTTTTTCGGCGGCTGGGACGCCGGCTGGACTGCCTATCCGCCCCTGAGCGCCCGTGGCCCCATCGGCTACCAGTTCTTCTTTCTGGGCATCTTTCCGATCGGTCTTTCGTCGATTCTTGGGTTCCATCAACCTGCTGGTCACCATCCTGCCCATGCGGCCCAAGGGCATGAGCCTCTTCCGCATGCCCATCTTCTGTTGGGCGGTCTTGGCCACCAGCCTGATCCAGTTGACCGCCACCCAGTTGATCGGCTCAGCTTCCTGATGGTGGTGACCCAGCGCACATTGGGCATGGGCTTCTTTGACCCGGCGGTGGGCGGCAACCCGGTTCTCTTCCAGCATCTCTTCTGGTTCTACTCCCACCCGGCGGTCTATGTCTTCGTGCTGCCCGGCCTGGGCATTATCAGCGAACTGCTGCCCGTCTTCTCCCGCAAGCCCCTCTTCGGCTACAAGTGGATTGCCCTCTCCAGTCTGGCGATTGCCATCGTCGGCTTCCTGGTCTGGGGCCATCACATGTTCACCTCCGGCTATGCCGACGCCCTGCGGGTACCCTTTATGATCTCCACCCTGCTGGTGGCTGTGCCCACCGGCGTCAAATTCTTTAGCTGGCTGGGCACCATGTGGGGCGGCAAGCTGACCTTCCCGACGCCCATGCTCTTTGTGCTGGGCGCCATCTCCGTCTTCCTGCATCGGCGGTCTCAGCGGCCCGATTCTGGCCACTGTGCCCTCGGACCTGCCCCTGCACGACACCTACTTTGTGGTCGGCCACTTCCACGCCACCATGTTCGGCGGCTTTGTCTTCCCCTTCTTTGCGGCCCTCTACTTCTGGTATCCCAAAGTGACGGGGCGCATGTACAACGAAGCGCCTGGGCAAGACTTCACTTCTGCGCTGATGACCCCGGCCTTCTGGGTGCAGAGTCTCGGCCAGATGGGCGTGGGCGTGATGGGCATGCGCCGCCGCATCGCCGACTACGATCCGCCCCTGGTGGTGGCATCGAAGCCTGGCATCTGCTCGATTACGATTGCCGGTTTCCTCATCGGTCTTTCGGTGCTGCTGATGATCTGGAACTTCTTCCAGAGCGCCGAAGTGGGCGTGCTGGCCGGCGACAATCCCTGGCGCTCCCGCTCCCCCGAATGGCAGATTCCTTCGCCCATTCCCGAACACAGCTTTGCCTCCGCCCCTGGTGGTGGATGGCGAACCCTACGACTACGGTCTGCCCGGATCCACCTATGTGACCATGGCCCCGGTGCCGCTGGGGATGACTGAAATTGAGTACGTGTATAGATCACGTGATACTCATACACAATACTCGATACACGACACTCGATACGCATTACTCGACACAGACGAGGGAATCAATGAACAGCAAAGAAACCGATCTATCGGCAGGGAATCATTGTGGCCATGGTGCTGGCCGTGTTGACTGGGCTTGAATTTGTGGTCGCCACGCATCTGACCAGCGCAGTCTTGCTGTTGGTGCTGATGGCCGTGGTCAAAGGCGGACTGGTGGCCTGGTACTTCATGCACATTTACAGCCTGTGGACGGAAGAGGAGGCCCATTGATGAGTGCTGTCGCCCAAACCCTCAACCACCTATCGCACCAACGTGCGCATGAACCGGCTGGGCCTCTGGCTCTTCTTCTTCTCGGAGCTTTTCTCTTTCGGCGCCCTGCTGGTGACCCGCTTCGCCCTCTGGCGCGAAGATGGCGTGGTGCACCCGCCCCGAACTGGACCAGACCATCGGCCTGATCGTGACCTCGTGCTCCTGGTCTCCAGCTATTTCATGAACCGGGCCGAGGTCTCCATCGCCAACGGCAAGCGCAACGACTTCCTGATCAGCCTGCTGATCACCGCCGTGCTGGGCTCGTCTTCCTCTTCGGCGTCATGATCTTCGAGTGGGGGCTGATCCCCGTGCCCTTTGTGGACGCGGCCACCTGCTCAAGCCCACCTCCGGCGTCTATGGCGCTGTCTTCTTTGGCCATGACCGGCATGCACGCCCTGCACGTGCTCAGCGGCATCGTCTTGATCATCCTGGTCTTCATCAATGGCTCCAAGGGCGGCTATTCCGGAGAACCATTGGGGCGTCGAAGCCTGCGCCATCTACTGGCACTACGTCGACCTGGTCTGGATCTTCTTCTACCCGGCCCTCTACCTGATTGGCCAAG
>CAVPIK010000037.1:0-67185 GCA_963704975.1 uncultured Chloroflexia bacterium
ACAATGTATTGCTCGGCATACCCTGGCGCAACAGGGGAAAAGACGTCCAACCTAAGGCAAAGAAGGAGGAAGAATGGTAAACCGTGATCAAATCGACTTTGATTTTTTGACTCAAAATGGACAGGCCGGGCAAGCATTGAATTTGCCCAACTTTATTCATCTCGATCAACCCATCGGCGTGTGGAACTACATCCGAATTGCCAACGACATTGCCAAACTGGCCCAGCCGGGTCGGGTGTTGGATTGGGGCTGTGGCTATGGCCAGATGACCTACCTCCTGCAACAGCGCGGCTTTGACGTGACGCCGTTCGACATCGGACCAGACGATGCCGTCCTGCCCGATGTGCCGCTCACTCGCTCGATTCCCCCAATCGTGCATACGCTCGATCCTGTGGCATTGCCGTTCGAATCAGCCAGCTTCGATACCGTGCTAAGCTGTGGCGTGCTAGAGCATGTTGATGAACATAGCCGTCCCGGCAACGAATTGAAATCATTGCGAGAGATCGCCCGTGTCCTTCGCCCCGGCGGCATCTTCCTGATCTATCAGTTGCCCCAACGATACACATGGCAGGAAGCTCTGATTCGTCGATTTAAGCTTGGCTACGCCCATCCACGCCGCTATACTGCGCCCGAAATCACGCAGATGCTGAACGTGGCTGGGTTCAGCGTAAAACGCATCCATCGGGCCAACCTGATTCCAAAAAACCTGACCGGTATGCCCGGCGGTCTGCGCCGTGTCTATAGTCGATTCAGCCTGCCGTTGATCAGGCTTGACGGTTGGTTGTCCCAGGTGCCGTTGTTGAACCAAATTGCCGGCGTGTTGGAGATCGCCGCCCAGCGGAAATAGGTCAAAAGCCACAGTTTAGTTCAGGAACCACAGTCAGGATACCCCATGCGCGTCCTCCACCTCTACAAAGACTACGCCCCGGTCTTCGGCGGCATTGAGAACCACATCCGGGTCCTGGCCGAGGGGCTGCGGGCGGACGGGGTGGACGCGCGGGTGCTGGTCACCAACACCGGCCCGCATACCGTGCAGGAGACCATCGCGCGGCGTCCCCGTCACCAAGACCGGACGTCAGGCCAACCTGTCGTCCGCGCCCTTCAGCCTGGGCTTTTTCCGCGAAGTGTGGAAACAAGAGCATGGCGCGGACATCGCCCACGCCCACGCCCCCTATCCGCCGGGGGAGTTGGCCCATCTCTTTTTGGGCGGGGCCAAGCGCTTTGTGATGACCTATCACAGCGACATCGTCAAGCAGAAGGTGCTGGGCGCGGCCTATGCCCCCTTTTTGCGCATTGCGCTGAAGCGGGCCAGCCTGATCGCCGTCGCCAACCCGGTGCTATATCCAGATCTCGCCCTATTTGCAGCCCGTGGCCGAGAAGTGCCGGGTCATCCCCTATCGGCCAGGATTCTGAGCCGTTTTCAGCCCTACCCCGGCCCGAACCGAGGCCGCCGCCGCCCTGCGCACCCGCTTTGGCGATCGGACCGCTTGCTGCTCTTTGTGGGCCGATTGCGCCACTACAAAGGCGTGGATGTGCTGATCCGGGCCATGCAGCGACGTGCCCGACGCCCAGGCCCTGATCGTCGGCATCGGGCCGGAGGAGGCGGGGTGTCGGGCGTTGACCGCAGGAGTTGGGGCTAGGCGGAGCGGGTCCACTTTTTGGGCGAGCTGTCGGACGACGAACTGACCACGCTCTATCGGGCCGCACATCTCTTCGTGCTGCCCTCCACCAACCGGGCCGAGATGTTCGGCATCGTCCAGATCGAGGCCATGGCCAGCGGCTTGCCGGTGATCTGCACCGAACTGGGCACGGGCACTTCCTTTGTCAACCGCCACGGGGAGACCGGGCTGGTGGTGCCGCCCAATGACCCGGCGGCCTTGGCCGCGGCCATCGTCCAAATTCTCGGCAATCCCGACCTGGCCCGGCGCATGGGCGAGGCGGGGTTGGCCCGATCCGCCGCCGAGTTCTCGGTGGATGTCATGGTGCGGCGCACGCTGGACTTCTACGCGCGAAGCCCTGGACCGGCCCCGATGACCCACATCTTTCTGGACGCCCGCACGGCCACGCCCCACTTCCCCGGCATTGGCCGCTATGTGCGCAATTTGGCCGCCGCCCTGGCCCCTCTCTTGGCCGAAGACGACCGGCTCACCCTGCTCTGGGACCCATCCACCCCCGGCGCGTGGGACCCTTCCCCCTTGGCCGACGAGCGGGTGACCGTTGTTCCCGCGCCCGTTTCGCCTTTTGGCGTTGGCGCAACAGTGGCGGATCCCGAAAATCTTGAATGCACAATGGACAATGCACAATGCACAATGGGGCGGCCCCAATCCCCAATCCCCAATCTACCACAGCCCCTACTACCTCATGCCCTACACCGTGCCGATGCTGGCCCGGATGCCTGGGGTGCTGACCTTTTACGATCTGATCCCCGTGCGCTTTCCAGATTTGGTGTCGAGCCGGGCACGGCTGCTGTTTCGGTTGACCACGGGCTTGGCGTTGCGGAGCGTCTCGGCACATCATCGCCATTTCCGAGTCCGCCCGCCAGGATCTGATGACCGATTTTGGCGTGGACCCGGCCCGGATCACCGCCATCCCCCTGGCCCCGGACCCCCGCTTCCGTCCCCAATCCCAGGCCGAGGTGCGCCGGGTGCGGGACAAATATGGGTTGCCCGACAGCTTTCTGCTCTATCTGGGCATCAACAAACCCCACAAAAACCTGGTCCGCCTGATCGACGCCTACGCCCAACCTCGCAACTCGCCATTCGCCATTCGCCCCTCGTCATCGCCGGCGCGTGGGATGAGCGCTATCCCGAATCCAAACAGCGGGCCGCGGCGCTGGACTTGGGGGATCGGGTGCGCTTCTTGGGCCGGATCGACGACGCCGACCTGCCCGGTCTCTACGCCGCGGCCACCCTCTTCGTCTTCCCCAGCCGCTATGAGGGGTGGGGATTGCCCGTGGTGGAGGCGATGGCCTGCGGCACGCCCGTGGCATGCAGCAACGCCTCCAGCCTGCCCGAAGCCGCCGGGGACGCCGCCCTGCTCTTCGACCCGGACGACACCGCCGCCATCACCGCCGCGCTGGCACAGGGGTTGTCGGATTCGGGCTTGCGGGCGGAGTTGGCCGAGCGAGGGCTGGCCCAGGCCGCCCGTTTTACGTGGGCGGGCAATGCGTCCGCCACCTTGGGGATTTACCGTACGATCCTCGGTTGAGGCTGGGGCGGCAAGGTGCTATACTGGGCTGAGAGACTTCAAGAATCGATCCACGAATCTACACGAATCAGACCAAAAAAGATTCGTGCAGATTCGTGTAGATTCGTGGATGATGAACCCGTGGAGACACCATGCCCCTCAGCCCTGCCCGACACCTTCGCCTTTAGCCAATCCAGCCTGCAAGCCTATGAGGAGTGCCCCCGGCGCTTTTGGCTGGCCTTTGCCCAGCAACTGCCTTGGCCCGCCATCCAGGCCGCGCCCTTCGACGCCCACGAGGAGATGATGCAGATGGGCTCGGCCTTTCATCAACTGGTGGAGCGGGCGGAGAATGGCATCGACCCGGCGCTGTTGGGCCGCAATGTGGGCTATCCTTTGGACGAGTGGTTCGCCGACTATTTGGCCCATCGCCCGGCGGATCTGCCCACGGATCATGTGGAGATCGAGCGCATCCTCAGCGTGCCTTTTGGCAACTATCGATTGGTGGCGAAATACGATCTGATCGCCGCCGGGGAGCCGGACGGCGAGGATCAGCGGGTGGTGATCCTGGATTGGAAGACCAGCAAGCGCCGCCAGGAGGCCCATCACCTGCGGGAGAAGTTTCAGACCTTGGCCTATCCCTATGTGCTGGTCGAGGCGTCCGCCGCCCTGCCCTGGGGACCGGTGAGGCCGGAGCAGGTCGAGCTGCGCTATTGGTTCACCGCCGCGCCGGAGCAGCCGGTGATCTTCGCCTATGACAGCGCCCGGCACAACGCGGCCCGGGTCAAGCTGGAAGGGGTGCTGGCCCGGATTTTGGAAGGCGAGAGCGAGGCCGACTTCCCCAAGGTGGTGGACACGGAGGCCAACCGCCGCCGCCTCTGCCACTTCTGCGTCTACCGCAGCCGCTGTGATCGGGGCGTCTCCGCCGGGGATGTGGCCGACCTGCCCGACTCGGAAATGTTCGCCCCGGATCTGGCCGGTGCGCTGGAGTTTTCGTTGGATGAGTTGGAGCCGTTGGCGTTTTGAGGAGGAGAACAGACCATGACGAAAGATACTGAAGAAGAGGTTTTGGCTTTGGATCAACTGACCTCATCTCAATTGGTCGAACAATTTATGGCGATTATGGCTGAGGCCAATGTCACCTTGATTGATCTGTTGGAGGGCGTGGAAATCGAGCGCTACGGTGAAGTCGTCACTGACTTTGCTGAAGTGTTGGAAGATATGGAAGAACTGGACGCCGCCCGAACGGCCAATGAGATCTATCAGGCGTGGCTGAAAGATCCGTCCATTGCCGAATCGTGGGATGTCGTGAGGCAAGAATTGATCGATGATGGACTGTTGGATAGCTGACCACGCAACCGAACCGGATTCCATGATTTTACATTGAAAGTTGCCCCATGCCCCACTCCGAATGGACCCTTCGCCCCACAATTGAACCCAGCCCGGCGCTGATCGACTTTGCCGGCGGACACCCGTTGATCGCCCAGCTTTTGGCCCAGCGGGGCTTTGATACGCCGGAGAAGGCCGCGCCGTTTTCTGGATCCGGACGCGTACACGCCTTCGCCGCCCACGGCGTTGGTGGGGATGGCGACGGGGGCGGATCTGGTCCACCGGGCTTTGGCCGCGGGGGAAAATATTTTGGTGTGGGGGGATTTTGATGTGGATGGGCAGACCAGCACGTCCTTGCTGGTGGCGGGTTTGTTGGCTTTGGCCGATGACCCGGCCCAGGTGCGCTTTCATGTGCCCAACCGCTTTACGGAGGGCCACGGCATCCGCGTGCCCAGTTTGGTGCGCTGGCTGGATGACCCGGACTGGCGGCCCGATCTGCTGCTGACCTGCGACACGGGGGTGGCGGAGGATGAGGCGGTGGTCTTGGCCGTGGAGCGGGGGGTGACCGTGGTCATCACCGACCACCACGATCTGCCGGCCACCTTCGCCGACTATGAATTGGGGAGCGATCCAACTTTGTCCGCCGCGCCCCCCAGCTCGCCAAACTCGAAAGCTTCGATTGAAGCACGAAACTCCGCCCGCGTAGCACAGGCCATCATTAATCCAAAACTTCAACCTGTGGGCGATCCCTTGCGAACCATTCCGGGGGTGGGGGTGGCGTATAAGTTGGTGCAGCAGCTTGTATACAGTTGGCCGGGCGGGCCGGGGAGGCGACCGAGTATTTGGACTTGGTGGCCCTGGGCATTGTGGCGGATGTGGCCGAGCAGGTGAACGATGCCCGCTATCTGTTGCAGCGGGGGCTGGACCAATTGCGGGCCACCCGGCGCATCGGTCTGCTGGCGCTGATGGATGTGGCGAGATTGGACCCGGAGCGGGTGGATGCCGAGTCCATCGGCTTTCAGATTGGCCCGCGCATGAACGCCTTGGGGCGGTTGGACGACGCCACGGTGGCGGTGGAGTTGCTGACCACGCGAGATCCCATCCGGGCCGGGCAGTTGGCGGCGCAGATGAACCGGCTGAACCAGGAGCGCCGGGTGTTGACGGACCAGATCACCCAGGGGGCGTTCGAGCTGATCGACCGCAATCCTGGGCTGTTGGAGTTTAATGGGCTGGTCTTGGCCCATCCCAACTGGCACGCCGGGATTGTGGGGATTGTGGCCTCTCGGCTGGTGGAGAAGTTTGGCAAGCCGACGTTGTTGATCCTGAACCCGCCGGGGGAGAATGCCCGGGGCAGCGCCCGCAGCACGGGGGATGTGGACATCGGCGGGGCGATTGCGTCGTGCAACGATCTGCTGATTCGCCACGGGGGGCATCCGGGCGCGGCGGGGGTGACGCTGTTGCCCGAAAATGTGGACCTGTTCCGCCGCCGGTTGAGCGAGGCCATCGATCGGCATCGCACGGAGGGCGCGCCGGCCGGGTTGGCGCTGGATGCCCACCTGCCATTTGAACAAATCAGCCTGGATTTGGCTGACCAATTGCAGCGGCTGGCCCCCTATGGCAACGGCAACCCGGAGCCGATTCTTTTTACCCGCAACGTCACCGTGACGGCGAACCGGCGGGTGGGCAAGGATGGCAGCCATCGTCAGCTTCAGGTGCGCCAGGGGGAGCAGAAGCCCGTGGGGGTGATCTGGTTCCACGGCGGGGATGTGGATCTGCCGGAGAATCCCATCGATCTGGCCTATACGCTCAAGGTCAACGAGTATCGGGGCAGTCGCACGGTGCAGTTGACCTTTGTGGCGGCCCGCCAAGCCCAGGCCGGATGAACTCGACATAAATCAAGCGAAACGCAAAAAAGGGCGTTGCCGTGCAGGATTGGCGGGGTCTTTCTCAGGAGCAGATGGACTTGCCCGACGCCCAGGCCGGGGTCTGGTATGCCGAAGGTATCCAGTTGGATGAGACGACCTTTGCCCCCCGCACGCAGATTCACCGGGCCGGGGCGGGGCGATCCCTGGTGGTGTGGAGCGTGCCGCCGTCGCCCCAGTTGTTGGCCTGGCTGTTGGAGACAGTGCAACCTTCCGTGGTCCACCTGGTGGGGCGAGAGGGGGGGGATCTGCCCTTTGCCGAGCTGGTGCGTACCGTGGGGCGCATGTGTACCCATGCCCTGCAAAACGCCGACGGCGTCATCGACATCGGGCGCATGGCCGCCCGCCTGGGGGTGACCGAAACCGTGATCCGCCACAGCCTGGGCTGGTTGCAGGCCAAGGGCCACATCCGCCGCCTCAACTGGCTGAACGGGGACGACCTCGTCCTGGCCCAAGGCGACGGCGTGGAAGACCCCGCTGCCCTGGCCCAAACTCAGGCCGACCTCCAAGAGCTCCTCACCGAAATCCGCACCTATCGCCGCCACTTCGCCAAGGCGTCTCCTCGGCAGCTTGGGCTTTGAGAAGGCAAGGAGAAGGCAAAAGGCAAAGTGCAAAAGGCAAAAGGTGAACGTGGTTGACGGGATTCGTGGACTTCGTGGATGCTAATGTTCACCCACAACGCCGAACTAAACTAAACCACGTTCACCTTTTGCCTTTTGCACTTTGCCTTTTGCCTTCCTTTCTCCGATGTACCTTCACTTACAGACCCATTCAACGAAACTCGGCACAATGGGACTTGGCCTGCTGACCGCACCATTTGAGAGGACCCAGTTATCGTGTATGACACAGTCCTGCGGGATATAAAAGAGAAGACTTTTGAACCCCTCGCCTTGCGCTTGTCTGACCGCATCCACCCGAACCATATTTCGGTGGCGGCGTTGGGAGTCGGGCTGCTCTCTGTGGCCGCGGTGACCCAGGGCGAGTATGGTTTGGGGCTGGCCTTTTGGGCGGGCAATCGCATTTTGGATGGGTTGGATGGTGTGGTGGCTCGCTGCCAGGGCAGCCAGAGTGACTTTGGCGGCTATCTGGATCTGCTCTTGGACTTTGTGATCTATTTGACCATTCCCCTGGCCTTTATCTATGCCAACCCGTCGTCCGCCGGCCAGTGGGCGGGGATCTTGTTGATCAGCTCCTTTGTCCTCAACAACATCTCTTGGGCTGTGCTCTCCTCCATTTTGGAAAAGCGCTCCTGGCGCATGTCCCAAGAGGAGGCGGGCAAGAAACTCACCACTGTGGAAATCCCCACTGGCTTGATCGAAGGCACAGAAACCGTGATCTTTTACAGCCTTTTCTTCCTGCTGCCGGGCCAGATGGTCTGGCTCTTTGGGGCGATGGCCGCATTGGTGATGGTCACGATTGTGCAGCGGGTGGCCTGGGCCTGGCGGGCGTTGGATTAATTCAAATTAGAAAGCGACTTTTTATGACTGTTCCTACCTCAAGTGAAGTGACCGGCGAAGCGATTCTGCCGACGTTGACACCATCTGGCCCCTCCTCGTGGATCGGTCGCCATTGGCAGAAAGTTGTGGCCCTGCTCTTGTGGGTGGGGCTTTTTGCCGTCTATCGCTGGTACGCCACGGCCAACGATCTTGGCCCGGTTGAGGCCGTGCGCGCACTGATCCAACTTATGCAGACCAGCGCCTACGGCCCCCTGATCTACATCGTACTCTATGCCCTGCGCCCGTTGCTTTTCTTCTCGTCCATCCTGTTGACCCTGGCGGGCGGCTTCATCTTCGGCCCGGTGTGGGGAATCTTGTACACGGTGATCGCGGCCAACACGTCGGCTATGGTGGCCTATGTGGTGGGCTATTTCTTCGGCCAAGGGTTGCTGGCGGATGACGGCTCGGACGGCGTGATCCAGCGCTACGCCGCCCGCATGCGCAAGGATAGCTTCGAGACCGTGCTGATCATGCGCTTTATCTTTCTGCCCTACGATCTGGTCAACTATTTGGCCGGTTTTCTGCGCATCGACTGGAAGGCTTTTCTGCTCGCCACCGCCCTGGGGTCCATCCCCGGCACCATCTCGTTCATCCTCTTTGGGGCGGCCATCGAGGGCGACTTTGACGGCAGCATCCCCTCGCTCAACCCCCGGGTGCTGGCCGTCTCCGTCGGTCTCTTTGTGGTCAGCCTGGCCCTTTCCCGCTACTTCAAGCGGCGGGAACAGATCGTTTAAGCCGCTTAATCCGTAACATCCGTGGCCTATTTTCACCCCCCATATTTGACAGATCCCCAGGCCGACGGTATACTGGGGAACGTTGTCAAGAGCATTGACGTGCCTCTGTTGGCTGAGTGTTCGGAGATGTGCAGGCAGATTCGCACCGACGATGTTGGAGGGGTGGCCGAGTGGACTATGGCGGTTGTCTTGAAAACAACTGTAGCGCAAGCTACCGGGGGTTCGAATCCCTCCCCCTCCGCCTTACACGGCCAGCCGTACACGGGTTCTTGATCACAACATAGCACAGGGGGAGGTCGCATAGCCCGGTCGAGTGCGCCCGCCTGCTAAGTGGGTAGGGGTAGCAATATCCCTCGAGGGTTCAAATCCCTCCCTCCCCGCCATGTGTCCCAGTAGCTCAGCGGATAGAGCGCTTCCCTGCGGAGGAAGAGGTCAGAGGTTCAAATCCTCTCTGGGATACCAAAAACGGCCCGTCCAGATTTCTGGACGGGCCGTTTTGGTTTTTTGTGGGGATTGGGAGATTCACCCAATCCCCAATCACCCCACTTTGAACAGCAGATTCGGCTGCTCTCCTCGTCCACGGCCTGGCCGGTTGCCGGTGTGATCTGTAGAAATCCCCAAGGCTGCGGCCAAGTCTGTAGCCTGGTCTAAGCGGCTGACCCGGGGTCAACCTCTTTGTGGCCGCCACCCCGATCGCCAACAAAACCAAAACTAGGGGGATGGCTCGCCAGCGCCGGGGGCGGACGTCTCCGCAGGTGGATCGACCCGTGGAGGCCCGGTCACTGGAGGGGGATCTAGTATAGAAAAGCAAGATGACGGACAGGAACTGTAAAACATTTTGGTGCGTAGGGAGGCGAATGGGTGACATTTGGCAACCGCAGTGAAAAATTGTAGGTTGTTTGCGCATGCGCAAAGATTTTCAAGTGAATCCGTGGTAGGCTTTGGGGAAACACTATCCATCTCTCGCCTTTGAAAGATGGTCTATTTGAAAGTCATTTACCAATCAGCTTTCACCGTGAAGGAGTTGTATCATGTCAGTGATCACCACCGTGCATAAGGGCGACATGCTCTTCGAGACCAAGTTGGGCAACCATGTGATCAAGATCGATGTCCCCAGCAGCATGGGCGGCAAGGATCGAGGCCCGACGCCACCAGAACTGTTTGTGGCCTCCCTGGGTAGTTGTATTGCCGCCTTTGCCGCCTCTTATTGCCATCAGGCCGGGATCGACACCAAGGATCTGAGCGTTGACTTGAGCTTTGACAAAGTCCAGGATCCCGTGCGACTGGTCAACCTAAAGGCGACTGTGAAGTTGCCCAAGGGAGATTGCCGCCGTCGGGAGCAGGCGATTTTGCGGGCAGCCGAACACTGCCCCGTCCATGAAACCATCGCCATGTTGGAAGGCGTTCAGATCGAACTTGTGGGACCCGAAGAGATGGCGCCCGGCTTTCTAGCCCGGAGATCTGTTCTTTATTATTCCGTCCGATAACCCGTAGAGTCACAGCACAGAGAAGCCGGGCACTGGGTTGCCCGGCTTCTCTGTGCTTCAATCCCTTCCGCCGAGTCATTCCACCCTGTCTTGGTTTCAAATCCAAACAAAAATCCGGGAGCACGGTCTCCCGGATTCTTGTGATCTATGCGCTTTGATAGAGGGAAAGGAGTCCCCCTGTGAGGTAACGGTCAGGGCCGGATGCAACCAGCCCCAACCGATGAAGTCTGCTTAGTTGCTCTTGACGCTCATCTCCAACACGTCGCCTGTGTGGCCGTCCACCATCACGGTGGCGGTCTTGGTCTGGCTCTCCAGGGTGACCACCCACACGGGCTGGCCATCTTGCTGCTCGGCCTGGGCGTCTGTGGCGGTGATGTCGGCCATCATGCCCGTGGCTTCCACCGCTTGGCGGGCTGTGGCGATGGCGTCATCGATGCTGACGACGGCTGGCCGAGCGTCGGGCTGGCTGCCCTGTCGGCTCTGGGTCGCCTGGGCCACAGGCCGCTCGCCCAGGGTGAGGGCGATCTGCACTTCTTCGTCGCCCCGCATCACGGTGGCTTCCACCTCTTGACCTGGGGCGGTCTGGGTGATCAGGAAGGCGACCAGGTCGTCAAAGCTGCTAATGGCAACGCCGTCCATGCCGGTGATGATATCCCCGGCCTCCAGCCCGGAATCCGCCGAAGGACCCGTGGCCATCACCTCGCCCACCAGAGCGCCCAGCAGATTGTTGGGCAATTCCATCTCCCGAGCCACAGCCGGGGTGATGCTCTGGCCGCTGATGCCCATGAAGGGGTAAGCGTAAGCCCCGTCCTCGATCAGGGCAGGCACCACACGCTCCACAATGGCCACGGGGATGGCGAAGCCGATGCCCGAGCTGGCCCGCACCGGCGAGTTGATGGCGAAGTTCACGCCCACCACCTCCCCGTCCAAGTTGAAGAGGGGACCGCCGGAGTTGCCGGGGTTGATGGCGGCGTCGGTCTGGATCACGTCGGGCAGGGTATAGCGGCTGGTGAGGCCGTTGCCCACGGGGAAGCCTGCGGCCCAGGGCGCTGACAATGCCCGTGGTCATGGTGCTATCGTTGCCAAAGGGGCTGCCGATGGCGATCACCGAATAGCCGACCCGCAGATTGTCCGCGGCGGCCAGGGCCAGGGCTGGGGCGTCAATGCCCTGCAGGAATCTCCACCTGGAGCACGGCCAGATCCGCCTGGGGATCCGCGGCCACCACTGTGGCATCCGCCCACGCCCCGTTGGAGAAGATCACCGTGATCTGGGTGGCATTTTCGATCACATGGTTGTTGGTGACAATGTGGCCCAGGTCATCGTAGACCCAGCCGGAGCCTTCACCCTGCTGCGGGGTGTCGGGCTGGGGGATGCTGAAGGGGAAATCTTGGGGGATGCCGTTCACCCTGGCTTGGGGGGCCGTCACCACCTGAATGTTGACCACGGAGGGCAGCACCCGTTGATAGAGATCGGCCAGGAGTTCTTGTTCGCTGACCATGTCGGCCATGGCCGCGGATGTGTCCACTGCCGGCGCAGAGATCAGGGCGGGGACAGGGGCGCTGTCGGTGGACCTGTGCCGGTCTGGGCGTTTACTGTGTTGCGGCCGCTGAGGCCGCCGCTGGTCAACAGCACTGCGGCCAGAATCATCGCCAGGGTCAACACCCCGGCCAGGGCGAAAATTGATTTAGATTGTTTGGTATTTGTCTGCATAGTGCACCTCGATTGAAGAATCTGGGTCAGATCGACCCGCGCCTCAATTCTAGTCCCCGGCGCTGAAACCTGGGTGAAATCGAAATGAGAGTTCGCTAAGAAAGCATTTTTACCGGCCAAGGGCGCGAAACAGTGCTCCGATTCACGTTAACGCGAATCGGTCTTGCGGTCAACGAGACCTGGTGGGATCCCGTGGTAGGGCCCCTACCGTGTTAACCCAGCGCTTATTTGCGTTGACAAACTTTTGACCGACTTCGGGTCTGTGGTTAAATGAGGCAATTGTTTGTGATAAACCCTGATCTGAAAGGATCGCTCCTGTGTCAGACAGTGTGATGGACAAAGTTTTGGTGGTCGAGGACGAACTCACCCTGCGGGAGACCTTGGAATACAACCTGACCCGCCAGGGATACCAGGTCTTCACCGCCGCGGATGGCCGGGCCGGGGTGGACGCGGCCCGCCAGCACCGCCCGGACGTCATCGTCCTCGACGTGATGCTGCCCGGCCTGGACGGCTTCGAGGTCTGCCGCATCCTGCGCCAGGAGATGCATGTGCCCATCCTCATGCTCACCGCCCGGGCTGATGAGATCGACAAGATCGTGGGGCTGGAAGTGGGGGCCGACGACTATATGACCAAGCCCTTCAGCATGCGGGAACTGTTGGCCCGGGTCAAAGCCCTGCTGCGCCGGGTGCGCATGATCCGCGAAGAGGTGGCCGCCGAACAGCCCGCGGCCAACGAAGACGCCCTGCCCCAGGCCGAGGTGTGGACCTTCGGCGATCTGGTCGTGGACCTGGATCGCTGGGAAGTGCGGATGAAGGGGCAGCAGGTCCACATCAAGCCCAAAGAGTTCGAACTGCTCATCTTCTTGGTCCGCAACCGGGGCATGGTCCTCAGCCGGGACCAAATCCTGGAGCGGGTGTGGGGATGGGAATACGACGGCGACTCCCGCACGGTCAGCGTCCACGTGCGCTGGCTGCGCGAGAAGATCGAGGCCGACCCGCGCCAACCCCACCCGCCTCGTCACCGTGCGCGGCGTCGGCTATCGGTTTGACGGGTAACTATGCTCCGAACCATACGCAATCGTATCATCTTCTATAATCTGCTCCTCGTCCTCGGCTTGATCGGAGGGGGATGGCTCTTTGTGGCCCAGGTCGACCTGAGCCCAGCGCCAACTGCCCTGGGCGATCTTGGCCGGCGGGGTCATCGCCTTGGGATCATCCGTGCTGCTCTCGGCCTATTTGGCCGCGTCCATCGAGCGCCCCTTGCGCCGGTTGACCGGCGTGGTCGAGCGCATGGGCAGCGGCGATCTCTCGGCCCGTCTGCTGCCCATGCGCCAGGACGAAGTGGGCAAGCTCACCGGTGCGGTCAACATCATGGCGGACCGGTTGACCGAGCAGATGGCAAACCTGCACCAGGAGCAGGGGCGGCTCTCCACGGTCCTCAACCACATGGCCGATGGGGTGATCTTCATCGGCGCGGACAACCGGGTGGCCCTGATCAACCCCGCCGCGGCCCGGCTTTTGGAGCTGGATCAAGCGTGGGCCTTGGGCCGTTCCTTTGCCCAAGTGGTGCGGGATCATCGCTTGATGGACCTGTGGGCGCAGTCTCGGCAGGAAAATCGGGAGGTGACCGGCACCCTCGAAACCCGCTCCGATGACCGCTTTATGCGCATCCTCCTCACCCCCATCCCCGGCAGCGGCCCGACCCCGGATTTTCTGCTCATCCTGCAAGATCTCACCCAGACCCGCCGTCTGGAGACCGCCCGCCGGGACTTTGTCAGCAACATCTCCCACGAACTGCGCACCCCCCTGGCCTCTCTGCGCGCCCTGGCCGACACCCTGCGGGACGGCGCGTTGGACGACCCCCCGGCGGCCATCCGCTTTCTGGACCGCATGGATGTGGAGGTCGATTCCCTGACCCAAATGGTGCAGGAATTGCTGGAGCTTTCCCGCATCGAGTCGGGCCAGGTGCCCATCCGCTTGCAGCCCACGGATCTGGCCCAGGTGACCCGCATGGCCGTGGACCGTCTGCGCGCCCAGGCCGAGCGGGCCCAGGTGATCCTCAACGCAGACCTGCCGCCGGATCTGCCCCCGGTGCTGGCTGATGGGGAACGACTAGCCCAGGTGCTGACCAATCTGATCCACAATGCCATCAAGTTTACCGATGCTGGGGGCCAGATCAGCGTGCGGGTCTTCGTGGCCCCGGTCGATTCCTTGCAAATGGCCCGGCGATCCGGCATCGTCTTTCCCGATCCCCATGCGCTGCTGGCCGCGGTGACCGTCACCGACACGGGCGTCGGCATCCCCTCGGCAGATCTGCCCCGCATCTTCGAGCGTTTCTACAAGACCGACCGGGCCAGGGCCAGCGGCGGCACGGGCCTGGGGTTGGCCATCGCCAAGCATGTGATCCACGCCCACCACGGCCACATCTGGGCCGCCAGCCGCCTGGGCAAAGGCAGCACGTTTACGTTTGTGCTGCCCTTGGCCGACGTGTAGAGACGCAAATCTTGCGTCTCTACGCTGTTCTCCTCGGTTTTCCCCGTTTCGCATCCCCACAAGATTAACAAAAGATTAACCACTCGATAATCATCTCTTGATGAGATCTACCCCAAAAATTAACCACTGCGGCGCATACTGGCTCTCGGATAGTCATTGAAATTGTTTCCGATTCCAACACAAAGGTAAAAACTATGCGACGTTTTGTGACATTGAGTTTGTTGATTTTGGCCCTGGTTCTGACGGCTTGCGGCGGCAACGATGAAGCCCCCGCCGTGGAAGCCCCGGCATCGGCCCCGGCCGCGGTAGAAGCATCCGCCCCCGCCGCCGACCTGGCCGCGGACGAGTTGCCCCTGGCCGACCCCTTCGAAGTCAGCGGCGAGATCATCGTGGCCGGTAGCTCCACGGTCTTCCCCCTGGCCGAGCGCATGGCCGAGCGCTTCCGGGACGAGGGCTTTGACGGCAACATCACCATCGACAGCATCGGCAGCGGTGCCGGTTTCGAGCGCTTCTGCGTCAGCGGCGAGACGGACATCGGCAACGCCAGCCGGGCCATCAAGGATTCTGAGGTGGAGAGCTGCCAGGCCATCGGTCGAGAACCCCTGGAGATTCGTGTGGGCACCGATGCCCTGGCCGTCGTGGTCAGCACAGAGAACGATTTTGCCACCAACATCACCCTGGAAGAGCTGGCCGCCCTCTTTAGCACGGCCAGCACCTGGGCCGATGTCAACCCGGCCTGGCCCGCCGAGCCCATCCAGCGCTTCACCCCTGGCACGGACAGCGGCACCTTCGACTACTTTGTGGAAGAGGTCTTTGACACGGACGCCAAGCCCCTGCTCTCCGCCGCCAACGTGCAGTTGAGCGAGGACGACAACGTGCTGGTCCAGGGTGTGGAAGGCAGCCCCTACGCCATCGGCTACTTCGGCTACGCCTACTATGAAGAGAACGCCGGACGGCTGAAGGTGCTCTCGGTGGAGGGCGTGGAGCCCAGCGCGGCCACGGTGGATAGCAACGAATATCCCCTGGCCCGCCCCCTCTTCATCTACACCACGGCCCAGATCATGCAAGAAAAGCCCCAGGTGGCAACCTTCGTCAACTTCTTCCTGACCTATGTGAACGAAGAGGTGATCGATGTGGGCTACTTCCCGGCCAATGCCGAAGCCCTGACCGCGGCCAAGATGGCCTGGAAAGAGGCCATGAAGTAATCGTCGGGCCCATTGGTGGGTCCCATTGATGGTTCAAGAAGTAGGTGGGAAGGGGCCGCACAAGCCTCTTCCCACCTGTTCGCGGCAGAAAGGTGGTTCTATGTTGAACCAAGTGAGCGAAAAGCAGGGCAACGGGGTCGCTGGCCCCCAAGGATTTGACCTCACCTCCCGGCGACGGATTGGTGAATCGCTGATTCAGGGCTTTCTCTTTTTCTGCGGGGCGGTCTCCATTTTGACCACCGTGGGCATTCTCTATGTGTTGGGCCAGGAAACCTGGCTCTTTTTTCGCCGGGCCGAGGTCACGTTGGCTGAGTTCTTCACCAGCACCACCTGGCAACCGGCGATTTTGGATTTTGGCATCTGGCCCCTGGTCAACGCCACCCTGCTCACCAGCGCCATCGCCATGTTGGTGGCCCTGCCCCTGGGCTTGATGATCGCCCTCTATCTGAGCGAATATGCCTCCCACCGGGCCAGGAGCATCCTCAAGCCCATTTTGGAGGTGCTGGCCGGGATGCCCACCGTGGTCTACGGCTACTTCGCCCTCATGTTCATGACCCCCATCCTGCGGGGCATCTTTGGCCGGGATGTGGTGGATATCTACAACACCGCCTCCGCCGGCATCGTCATCGGCATCCTGATCCTGCCCCTGGTCACCAGCATGAGCGAGGATGCCCTGACCGCAGTGCCAAAATCCCTGCGGGAGGCGGCCTTTGGCCTGGGGGCCACCCGGCTGGAGACGGCGGTGTGGGTGGTGTTGCCCGCGGCCCTCTCCGGGCTGGCCGCCGCCTTCATCGTGGCCATCTCCCGGGCCATCGGCGAGACCATGGTGGTGGCCATTGCCGCCGGGGCCGGTCCCCGCAACTTTAACAGTTGGGCAGAAGCCCTGGACGGCGGGCAGATGCTCAACCCCTTCAAGGCCGCCGAGACCATGACCGGCCACATCGTGCGCATCAGCGGCGGGGACATCAGCTACGATTCCCTGGACTATGACAGCCTCTTCGCCATCGGCATGTTGCTCTTCTTGATGACCTTGGGGCTGAACATCATCAGCCGCATGGTGGTGCGCCGCTTCCGGGAAGTCTACGAATAAAGGCATACATTATGGCACTCGATATTGAGCGAACCCAAAGCAACTACCCCGAAGGGCCAGAGATGGTGGCGGATGTGCACCGCCGACGGCGGCGGGGCACCATTTGGCGCACGACCTTTATGGCCTCGACCCTGGTGGGGATCATCGCCCTCATGGCCCTGATTTTGAACATCATGGATGGGGCCTTTGGCTATGTGGCCGTGCAGAACGCGATCGATCCCATCACCCTGGCCGTGGACGGGGTGGCGGTGCAGGATCTCTCCAAAGAGCAGTTGATCACCATCTTGGAAGGCCACGTCTCCGCCGGCCTCATACGCCGCTTCGAGCGGGACGAGCCTTTTGCCGACCGCAGCCGGGCCAATGTCTACGATCTGGTGGTGGAACGGGTGATCGAACCCACAATCGTGGATACGTGGTCGTTGAGCGACTCGATCTTCAAGCGGAGCGAAATCTTGGCCACCGTGGCCACCATCCCCGAAGGGGAACTGGTCTTCCGCAG
This sequence comes from uncultured Chloroflexia bacterium, assembly GCA_963704975.1. GTDB lineage: Bacteria > Chloroflexota > Anaerolineae > Caldilineales > Caldilineaceae > JAGNDO01. Next base: position 17,150 of record CAVPIK010000037.1, read on the forward strand.
TTGGCTGAGCATGGACTTCATCACCTCGCCCCAGTCCTCCGTGCCGGAGGATGCGGGCGTGCGCACGGCCATTCTCGGCTCGTTGTGGGTGATTTTGATCGTGATTGTGGTCTCCATGCCCCTGGGCGTGGGCGCGGCGATCTACCTGGAGGAGTACGCCGGGGACAACCGGTTGAACCGGCTGATCGAGACCAACATCAACAACCTGGCCGGGGTGCCCTCCATCATCTATGGCATGTTGGGGCTGGCCATCTTTGTGCGCATCATGGAGCCCATCACCAGCGGGGCGCTTCTTGGGCGGGGTGGATCCCACCACGGCCAACGGGCGCACGGTTCTCTCGGCCGGCCTCACCCTGGCCCTGCTGATCCTGCCCCTGATCATCATCAACAGCCGGGAGGCCGTGCGGGCGGTGCCCAGCTCCTTGCGCCAGGCCAGCTATGGGCTGGGGGCCACCAAGTGGCAGACCATCTGGCATCATGTCTTGCCCAGCGCCATGCCCGGCATCCTGACCGGGACCATCCTTTCCATCTCCCGGGCCATCGGCGAGACCGCTCCCCTGGTGGTGATCGGGGCCTCCACCTTCATCGTGGTGGACCCGTCCGGCCCGTTCAGCAAGTTCACCACCCTGCCCATCCAGATCTACCAGTGGACCTCCCGCCCCCAGGATGAGTTCCGCAACATCGCCGCCGCAGCCATCATCGTGCTGATGATCATGCTGCTCACCCTCAACGCATCGGCGGTGATCTTGCGCAACCGCTTCAGCTCCAGGAGAGCCTAATCATGTTGAATCTGAAACCACCCACCCCGTCCCATGCCAACGGTTCGGCAAATGGCTCCGATAAGTATGCCGAGACCTATGCCGTGGAGCTGCGGGACGTGAACATCTACTACGGCGCGTTCCACGCCGTGCAGAATGTCAACCTGCAACTGGCCGAGCGCAAGATCACGGCCATGATCGGGCCGTCCGGCTGTGGCAAAAGCACGGTCCTGCGCTCCATCAACCGCATGAACGACCTGATCCCCATCGCCCGGCTGGAGGGCCAGGTCCTGTTCAAGGGCGCGGACATCTATGCCAAAAATGTGGACCCGGTGGAGGTGCGGCGGCACATCGGCATGGTCTTCCAAAAGCCCAATCCCTTCCCCAAGAGCATCTATGAAAATGTGGCCTGGGGGGCCAAGATCAACGGCTTCAAGGGGGATCATGGACGAGCTGGTGGAGAACTCCTTGCGGGGCGCGGCCCTGTGGGACGAGGTGAAGGACAAGCTGCAACAGAGCGCCCTGGGCATCTCCGGCGGCCAGCAGCAGCGGCTGTGCATCGCCCGCACCATCGCCGTCCAGCCCGACATCATCCTGATGGACGAGCCCGCCTCGGCCCTGGACCCCATCGCCACCCTGCGCATCGAGGATCTGATGCGGGAACTGGCCCAGCAGTACACCATCATCGTGGTCACCCACAACATGCAACAGGCCGCCCGTGTCTCCGACTACACCGCCTTCTTCACCGTCAATGAAGAACGCACGGGAATGATGGTAGAATATGGGGCAACCGACGAAATCTTCACCAACCCCAAGGACGAGCGCACAGAAGGTTATATTACTGGGCGCTTTGGGTAGATCGGGGATTGGGGATTAGGGATTGGGGATTCGACCCCACCCAATCCCCAATCCCCAATCTCCAATCCTCAATCCTCAATCACACCCAACCGGAGGCCATATGCCAGTCAATATCCGCGAACGATTTGAACGAAAACTGAATAACCTGCGGGATCGCATCCTGCATGTGGGCAGCTTGGTGGAGCAGCAGATGACCCTGGCCCAGTCCGCCTTTGAGGGGCTGGACAAGGGGCTGGCCCACGAAGTCTATGTGCTGGACGAAAAGGTCAACGCCGCCCGCTTCGAGATCGAAGATCTCTGCCTGCAACTGATCGTGACCCAACAGCCCATGGCCAGAGATCTGCGCCTGATCGTGGCCGCCATGAACATGGTGGTGGATCTGGAGCGCATGGGCGATCAGGCCAAGGGCATCGCCAAGGTCATCCCCCACATGCGGGAGCATCTGGACCTGCCCAAGCCGCCCGAACTGCGGGAGATGGCCATCATGGGCCGCAGCATGATCAACCAGGCCATGCAGGCCTACGCCACGGGGGATGTGGCCCTGGCCACCTCCATCCCGCCCATGGATGACGATGTGGACAAGCTCTACGCCAAGGTCTTCACCCAGGTCATGTACATGATGACCGAGGTCAAAGATCCCCAAGAGGCCGAGGCCACCTACGAACTCCTGCGGGTGGCCCGAGAGTTGGAGCGCTATGCCGACCTGGCCACCAACGTGGCCGAGCGGGTGATCTTCATGGCCACCGGCCACATGATCGAGACCAACGTCGACCGGGAAGGCCCGGTGGCGTAGCCCTCTCCCTTCTCGTTCCCACGCGCCGCGTGGGAACGAGCGATGTCTCTTGAAGAAAGGACAACCATGAGCAAAAAGCGTGTACTCATCCTCTGCACAGGCAATTCCTGTCGCAGCCAGATGGCCGAGGCGTTGATCAACAATTTTATGGGCGACACCTGGCTGGCATTCTCGGCCGGGACTGCGCCCACGGGCTATGTGCATCCCCTGGCCATGCGGGCGTTGGATGCCCTGGGCATGGATTTGACCCAGTTGCGCTCCAAAGATGTGGAAGAGTTCCACGGCCAAAGTTTCGATGCGGTGATCACCGTGTGCGACGACGCGGCGGAGAATTGCCCGGTCTGGCTGGACGGCGGCACGGTGGTGCATATCGGCTTCCCCGATCCGGCCAAGTTTGTGGGCAGCGAGGCCGAACAGTTCAACGAGTTCCGCCGGGTGCGGGACGCCATCCGCAGCAAGGTCTTTGCCTATTTGCAGGCGCATGAAACGAGGCAACATGCTGTTAGCCATTGACGTCGGCAACACCAACGTCACCATCGGCCTCTATCGGGGCGACGAGCTGATCCAGCACTGGCGGCTGGCCACGGCCCACGAGCGCATGCCCGATGAATACGGCTTGCAGATCATGGGGCTATTGGCCCACGTCGGCATCGATCCGGCCACCATCGACGGGGCCATCATCGCCTCGGTCGTGCCGCCGTTGACCGGGCGTTGGGTGGAGATCTGCCGCAACTATCTGCACTGCGAGCCCATCCTGGTGGACAGCCGCACGGACCTGGGCATCAACATCCTCTATGAACCCGCCGCCGCCGTGGGCGCGGACCGCCTGGTTGACGCCGTGGCCGTGCATCAACTCTACGGCGGCCCGGCCTGCGTGGTGGACTTCGGCACGGCCACCACCTTCGACGCCATCCTGGCCAACGGGGACTATCTGGGCGGGGCCATCGTCCCCGGCATCGGCATTTCGTCCGAAGCCCTCTTCCAGCGGGCGGCCAAGCTGCCCAAGGTGGAGATCGCCCGCCCCCCTCGGCCATCGGCAAAAACACCCCCCACGCCATGCAGTCCGGCCTCTTCTTCGGCTACGTCGGCCTGGTCGAAGGCATGGTCACCCGCTTCCGGGCCGAACTGGGCGCGGACATGAAAGTCATCGGCACCGGCGGCCTCGCCGCCCTCTTCGCCACCGAAACCGACGTGATCCAGATCATCGCCCCGTGGCTGACGTTGGATGGGCTGCGGATTATTTACGACCGGTTGAGGAGTTAACCATGCCCAGCCCACTTCCATCCGCCCGCATCGTCCTCGGCGTGACCGGGTCCATTGCCTGCTACAAGGCGGCGGATCTGGCCTCCAAGTTGAGCCAGGCCGGCGCGCAAGTGGACACGATCTTGACCGGCGCGGCGACCAAGTTTCGTCTCGCCCCTCACCTTTTCGTCCGTGACCGGGCGGGGCGCGTACACCGACGGCGACCTGTGGGGCGACCGGGCGCATGTGCTCCACATCAGCCTGGGCCATGAGGCGGATCTGCTGATCATCGCCCCCATCACCGCCAACAGCATGGCCAAGTTGGCCCACGGCACGGCGGACGATCTGCTCAGTGTCACCGCCCTGGCCGCCCGCTGCCCGGTCCTCATCGCCCCGGCTATGGACGGCGGCATGTTCTCCCACCCGGCCACCCAGGCCAACTTGCAGACCCTGCGGGACCGAGGCGTCCACATCATCGGCCCGGAGTCGGGCCATCTGGCCTCCGGGCTGGTGGCCGCCGGGCGCATGAGCGAGCCGATGGCCATTTTGGGCATGGCCCGTTACATTTTATCCCGAACTGGACCCCTGGCCGGACGGCATGTCGTCGTCACCGCCGGGGGCACCCGTGAACCTATCGACCCCGTGCGTTACATAACGAATCGATCGTCAGGCAAACAGGGTTATGCCCTGGCCCAAGCCGCGTTGGACGCCGGAGCCGATGTGACCCTGATCAGCGCGGCAGATCTGCCCGCACCGGCGGGGGCAACCTTGATTGAGGTGGGGAGTGTGGCCGAGATGGCCGAGGCGGTGCTGAGGGCCAGCCAGGGCGCGGATGCCCTGATCATGGCCGCTGCGGTCAGCGATTTTCGGGCGGCAGAGGCGGCGGATCAGAAGATTAAAAAAGGAGAACCTGGGCGCGGAATCGCCCGTGATCCGTCTAGCGGCCACCACGGATATCTTGATGGCGGTGGCCGCACAACGGGCAGGTGGGGCGGGGCCAACCCTCGTCGTGGGCTTCGCCGCCGAAACCCAGGATCTGCTGGACAATGCCCGATCCAAGCTGGCCCGCAAGGGGCTGGACCTGATCGTGGCCAACGATGTCAGCGCGGCGGATGCGGGCTTTGGCGTGGACACCAACCGGGTTACGCTTGCTGTCCGCGGACGGCACGGTGGAGACATCTGCCCCTCATGGGCAAGGACGCTGTGGCCGAGCGGGTGATAGAATGGGTGGTTGAAAAACTGTAGGGGTTTGCGTGGCGGAGTGGGGTGAAAGCGGGCAAAGTCGAAGACTTTGCCCGCTTTCACCCCACTCCGCCACGCAAACCCCTACGATATTGCGGGATCAATGTATCTGCGCTACGATATTTCCTCGTTTACCCACCCGTTCAAGCCCAAGACAGGACTGATTATGACTACCGAAGAAAGAATCGCCACCTGCCCCGACGCCCTGCAAAGCATCATCGCCGAATTTCAAGAGGTGACGCCCCGGGAGCGGCTGGAATTGCTGCTGGAGTTTGCCTTTGATCTGCCCGACCTGCCCCCGCGTCTTTTCGAGAAACGGGATCAGATGGAGCAGGTCCACGAGTGCCAGTCCCCGGTCTTTTTGCACACGGAGCTGGACGGGCCGAACCGAGACGCCGTGCATTTCTACATCGACGTGCCCATGGAAGCCCCCACCGTGCGGGGCTACGCCGCCATCCTGGCCGCAGGGTTGAACGGGGCCACGCCGGACGCCATCCAGGCCGTCCCGGACGATGTGTACACCCTCTTGGGCCTCCACGAAGCCATCACGCCCCAACGTCTGCGCGGGCTCCACGCCCTTATGCGCTATATGAAGCGGCAGGTGGAGAGAGGCCTGAGCGGGTGAAAGGGTGAAAGGGTGAAGGGGTGAAGAGAGACCAGCGCAGGTTGAGTAGCCGCCGCCGAAATCTCCGCTAACCATTCAAGTACTCGGCGGCGTATCGCTTGGTCTGAGTGCGAAGCACTATCGAAGTGAAACCGAAGCGGGTTGACGCGAAGCGCGTCAACCCGCTTCGGTTTCGATACGCCCTCTCTTTTTGGGTCGTGTAACTGGTTGGGTCAAGCCGGGCTACTCAACCTGCGCTGGCCCGCTGGCCCTTCACCCCCTCACCCCAACGCCGCAGCCACCTTCTGGGCCAGGTTGCCAGCGTCGAAGGGTTTGGGCAGCCAGTCGATAATGCCCTGTTCCAGGAGTTGCTTGCCTCCATCCTCCAGGGGATAGCCGGTCATGATGATCAATTTGACGGCGGGGTTGCGTTCGCTCAGGGCCTGAAATAGTTCAATGCCACCCAGTTTGGGCATGACCATGTCGCTCAACACCAGGCCGATCTCTGCTTGGTGTTCGGCGTAGAGTGCCAGGGCCTCCTCGCCATTGACCGCACTCAATACCTTGTAGCCCATTTCCACCAGCACATCTTCCAACGCCACCCGGGCGGCGGTATTGTCTTCCGCAATCAAAATCGTGCCATTGCCGCCAATCAGCCGATCCTCATCGGCCAACGCTTCTTCCTGGTCGGCCATAGACTGCATGGCCGGTAGATAGATGCTAAAGGTTGTCCCTTCGCCCAACTGACTCTCCACACCGATGAACCCCTTGTGCTGCTTGACAATGCCATAGACCTGGGCCAGCCCCAGCCCTGTCCCCTTCTCCTTGGGTTTGGTGGAATAGAAGGGTTCAAAGATGTGGCTCAGAATTTGGGGGTTGATGCCCTCGCCGCTGTCCTTCACGGTCAGGCTGATCCAGTGGCCGGGGGGCATGTCGGGCAGGGGGGGCGGCGTGTCCTGGCCCAGATTCAGGGCGGTGATCACAAAAGTAAGCTGACCGCCGCTGGGCATGGCGTCCCGGGCGTTGACGGCCAGATTCATCATGGCCTGTTGCAGCCGGGTGGCGTCGGCCATGACCAAGGGCGGACTGTCCTGGATATTTTGCTGGAACACCACCTCGATATTTTCGGGCAGGGTGCGGGCCAGCATTTTGATCAACCGCTGCATAAATGGGTCCAGTTCCAGGGTCACGCGTTCGATCACCGACCGGCGGCTGAAGTCCAGAATCTGGCGGATCAGGTTGGAGGCGTGGTGGGCTTGGTCTTGGATGGTGTGCAGATAGTCGCTGTGCTTGGGCGACAGGTCCGCCTGGCGACTGAGCATTTGGGCATAGAGGACAATGGCCCCCATGATGTTGTTGAAATCGTGGGCAATGCCGGCGGCCAACTGACCCACAGTGGCCAGCCGTTCTTGGGCGTGCAGGTATTCTTGATGATGGCGTTCCTGGGTCACATCCCGCAGCATCACGACCCAGCCGGCATGGGTGGTCTCCCGTTGCATGGGCCGGGCCTCTATCTCGAAGATGCGCTTAGGTTCGCCGGGGAGGATCACCTCTCGGGCTGGATGGTGGCCCGTCACCTGGGGCGTTAGGAGATCGGTGATGGCCAAGTTCCCCAAAAATGTGATGATTTCGGGCGCTCTTTGACCGGTCAGGATTGCCAACTGGGCCAGCGCGGTTGGGTTGCCCAGCACGACCCGGTGTTGCGGATCCAAGAGCAGGACGCCGTCCGGCACGGTTTCGATGATCTGTTGCACCTGTTGCGCTTGGGCCTGGGTGTGGTTGAGCAGACTCTGGATCTGATCAAAAAGGGTGGCATTCTCGATGGCGATGGCAGCCTGGCTGGCCAGAGACTCCATAAAACGCTGATGGCTGGGCAGAAAGCGACCCGGCTCGAAGGATTGCACCGAGATGGCCCCGATGATCTGGCCCCGCACCATCAAGGGGACGCCGAGCCAGGAACGAGCGGGCTGGGTCATGTGCCGGGGGGCAACCGGCGCATCGTTTGCTAACAGGTCATCCACAAGCAGGGATTGGCGATTCTTGATTACCCAGTTGGTAAGCCCCCCCTCACTCAACGGGATCTCTGTGCCTTGATGTTCATCCAAAAAGCGCCCCTCTTCCCACACCACCTCCAGCCGTACCAAATCTTGCACCTCATCATACAAAGCCAGGAAGAGTGAATCCGGGGTGACCAGTTGGTTTATGCGTTCGGCAAGATAGCGCAGAAGATCATCGGATTGGAGAATGCCGCCGATGGACAGGGCCAGATCGTGCAGGTTGGAAAGCTCCTGGTTGCGCTGTTGCGCCTCGGTGAAGAGTCTGGCCCGCTCGATGGCCGTGGCCAATTGGCCGGCAATGGTGGCCAACAGTCGCTCATCTTCCGGGCCAAAGGCGTCCACCTTCTGGCTTTCGGCATTGATAATCCCCAGAATCTTTCCGCCCGCCATCAAGGGCACACACAGCTCCGAGCGGCTGGCCTGGGTGGCGGATAAGAAGCGGGCATCCTGGGTGACATCGCCGATGCGCAGAGATTGCCCCGTGCTGGCCACATGGCCGGCCACCCCCGCCCCGATCGCTATCTTCCAGGTCAGGGCCTCATCATCCACACCTTGATAAGAGGCGTGGGGAGTGAGAAAGTGGCCCTTGGGTTCCAGCAAAAGAATACCAAAGTGGTCGGGATAGAAGGTGTCCCCGATCACTTGGGTGGCCCGCTGGATAATGATATCCTCGTCGGGCATCTCGGTGCCCAGGGTGGCGATGGTTTGGAGGACCTGCAACTCTTTGAGTTGACGCTTGAGGGACTCTTCGGTACGCATTTGATCCGTGACATTGTGCTTGATGGCGACGAAGTGGGTGATCTCCCCCGATGCGTCATGGACCGGCGTGATGGTCTGTTCTTCGAGATAGGTGTGGCCATCTTTGTGGAGGTTGTGGATCACCCCGCGCCACACCTGGCCCGATGTGATGGTCTGCCACAGGTTGCCGTAGAACTCTTTGGGATGAAAGGTGGAACGGAGCAGACGGGGGGTGCTGCCGATGGCTTCGTCGACTTCGTAGCCGGTCAATCGAGTGAAAGCCGGATTGGTCCACTGAATCACACCCGCTCGATCTGTGATGACAATGCTGTTGGCGGCAGAGTTGAGGGCCGCGGATTGCAGACGATTCAGTTCTGATACCTTTTCCAGTTCCGTCACATCGTGGATGGCCACGAGAACGTTGGCCGCGTCCTGCTCGTGGCCCGGCGAAATGGACCAGTGGATGTTGATATGGACAAGTTCGCCATCCAAGCGATTGTTGATGCTGGCGAATTCCACATGGGTGCGCCCCTGGGCCAGGGCTTCTATTTCTGTCAGAAAAGCTATGCGCTGACTTTCCGTCTGCAAAGGGGGCAAGCCGGACAGGATCTGTTCTTTGTTCTCGGCACGAGTGATGCGCAACGTGGCCTGGTTGACATTCACGATGCGTACCTGAGACCAAAGCTCGTCTAGCTCGTCTTCGTGTTGGCGGAAATACGCGGTCATATCTGTGATGCCGGCGGCGACCAACTGGTCGATCCTGCGTTTGACCGCAGAAAAATCTTCCTGCCACAACGAAATAGGCGCGTGTTCAAAGAGATCCAAATAAGCCTTTTCTCGTTGGCCCAGAGCCGTTTCGGCCCGCTGGCGCTCTTGGATCTCTTCCTGCAACTGCAGATTCTGCCGGGTAAGCGCCGCCGTCCGATCCTGAACCTGATCGCCCAGTCGGCTATAGCTGGCTTGCAAGCTGGCGGCCATATCGTTGAAGGTCAGGGCCAGTTGGCCGAATTCATCCCCGCCATCCGCCTCCATACGGTGATCCAACTGGCCGGATTGAAGCCTGCGTGCCCCATCGGCAATCCGGCGCAGGGGAGACAAGAGCCAGAATGTTACATAATAGCTAGTTACTCCCAACATGAGCAGGGCAAACAGCGTGATGAAGATCAAATTCAGGCCAATGGCCCGCATCTCCGTCAAGGCGATGGCGCGATCCATCCACACCACCACACTGGCATTCAGGGCCGAGAGGGGCCGATAGACCATCAGTGCATCTTGGCCGACAGGTAGCGCATCCGCAGCGCGTCCCAACCTCGCCCATGCGCACCATCCCTGCCAGCTCTGCCCCCAACTCCTGGATGGGCAGGACAGCGTAGGGCTGCAATTGCACCATCAAATCACCCTGGTTCGGCACCACATAGAGATGGATATCCGCAAGATTCCGCTTGTCAACGGCCCGACCTGCCTGCGGCTGTACTCTGCTGGCGGTCACACCGGCCATGATGAGTTGAGGATTCATTTCCACCACAATCACGGCGATGGGTTGACCGTCGTTTCCGTGAATGGGCGCGCTGATCACAAATGTTGCCAGTTGGCTGCCCTGGGGGCGTACCAACTGGCTGATGAAGATGTCGGTTCGTCCTTGCAGAAAGAACTCGTCCTGACTGTGGTCGTGGGTCAAACCTTCGGGGTTGCTGGAGAGCAGCGCGCGGCCCGTGGCGGGGTCGAGCAGTGAAATGTTGTCCAGGGTTGGGTATTGCGCGGCAAAGGCGATCAGATCCTCTTGGGCGTTGGGCAAGGCGGCTACAGCGGCTAGGGATTGGGGCTTGGATTCTGGCCCAAGAAAGTCAAGGTGTTGCGCCCCGGCCACAGCCTGCACCCCTTCACTGATCCAGCCATTCATCTCGCCTGTCACCAAAGAGGCGGCAGAATCCAGACGCAGATATGCATCGCTCAGTTGGGTGGTCCGGGCCTGATCCACATATAGATAGATGCCCGCCCCCAAGAGGAGCAACAGTTGCACAAATAAAACCAAGGAGATACCTTGGCGGAAACTGATTCGTCTCAAATCCTTACCACAACTTTCTGTCCAAATGTGCGTGACCGAACCAACAATCCTATTCGATGACCAACTCGTCCAGCCCACCTTCGGGCTGGGGGAAGTGCATGTCCAGCCCCCGCAGGGTGTCCACGATCACCTGGGAGATGACCAGATTGCGGAACCACTTGCGGTTGGCCGGGATCACATACCAGGGCGCATAGGCCTTGCTGGTCTTGGACAGAGCCGCCTCGTAGGCCGCGGTGTAGTCGGCCCACAACTTGCGCTCCTCCAGATCCCCGGCGCTGAACTTCCAGCGCTTGTCCGGCTCGTCCAGCCGGGCCTGCAAGCGCTCCTTCTGCTCGTCCAGGTCGATATGCAGAAAGAACTTGAGGATGGTCGTGCCCTCCTCGGCCAACTGCTTCTCGAAGGCGGCGATCTGGTCGTAGCGCTTGCTCCACACCTTCGGCGGCACAAGATTGTGCACCCGCACCACCAGCACATCCTCGTAGTGGCTGCGGTTGAAGATGACGATCTCCCCCTTGCCCGGCGTCTGCTTGTGGACGCGCCACAGATAGTCGTGGGCCAGCTCCTCCGGCGTGGGCACCTTGAAGCTGGCCACCTTCACCCCCTGGGGATTCACCCCCTCGAAGACATGGCGGATCGTGCCATCCTTGCCCCCCGTGTCCATAGCCTGAAGCACGATCAGCACCTTGTGCTTGCCCTCGGCATAGAGCAACTCCTGCAACGCCTCCAACTCCCCATTCAGCCCGGCGGTGATCTTCTCGCCCTCCTTCTTGCCGCCCTCAAATTCCCCCGTGTCGTTGGGGTCCCAACTGCCCAGGTCAATCTTCTTGCCCGGCTTGACCCGATAGCGTTCTGTGTCGATGCGTGTCATGGATCGGTCTCCTTTTTTTGAAATTTTATCGAGTGTCGTGTGTCGAGTATTTGGGGGCCAGACAGACGATTCGTGTCTAAACGAATGGACCTAGCCCCGCCACGAAATACTCGAACCACGATACTCGATATGCTTACCCCAACCGCCGCCGAATCGTCTCTTTCACCACCTCCGCATCCGCCGGCAAATACGTCGGCGGATTGGCCAACTCGCTCTCCACCTCGGCCAAGGTGCCTTCGTGATAGCCCACCTTGAACGGCGTGAACTTCAGCCCATGCGCCGTGCTGATCACCACCACCCGCTCGTCGGACTTGATCTCGCCCCGGCCCACCAGCTTGAACAGCACCGCCAAGGCCACCCCCGTGTGGGGACAGGTGTACATCCCGGTCAGGTCGGCCCGGGCCGCGGCGTTGGCCAGTTCGTGCTCCGTGGCCTGCTCCACAATGCCGTTGGTGGCTTGGATGGCCTGCACGGCTTTTTCATAGCTGACCGGGTCGCCGATCTGGATGGCCGAGGCCAGGGTGGTCTGGGCTTTGAGGACGCTCTTGTCGGCAAAGCCGTTCAAATAGCTCTGATAGAGCGGGTTGGCCTTGGCCGCCTGGGCCGCCACCAGTCGGGGCATCTTGTCCGTGATGCCCAGGTCCATCAGCAGCTTGAAGCCCTTGTACATGGCGCTGATATTGCCCAAATTGCCCACGGGGATGATCATCCAGTCGGGCACTTGCCAATCAAACTGCTGCACAATCTCGAAGGCCACGGTCTTCTGGCCCTCGATGCGCAGGCTGTTCATGGAGTTGGCCAAATAGATGCTGTCGTCCTGGGTCACCTCCTTGACGATCTGCATACAGCCGTCAAAATCCGTGTCCAAGGCCAGCACATGCGCCCCGTTGGCGATGGGCTGGATCAACTGGGCCGGGCTGACCTTGCCCTGGGGCAAAAAGATAATCGACGGCACGCCCGGCGGCCGCGGCATAGGCGGCCAGGGCCGCGCTGGTGTCCCCCGTGCTGGCCGCGGCCACGGCCCGCACCGGGCTGCTCCCGGTCCCCATCATCTGCTTCACCGCGCTGACCAGGACGGTCATGCCCAGGTCTTTGAAGCTGCCCGTGTGGCTGTTGCCGCACATCTTCACCCACAGGTCGGGCACATTGATCTGCTGGCCCAATCGGCTGGCCCAAAATAGATTGCTGTTGCCCTCGTAGGTGCTGACGACATTCTCGTCGGAAAGGTGCGGCAAGCACCCATTCTTTGTACCGCCACACCCCGCTGCCATAGGGCCAGGACGTGGCCCCCATGCGGCTGTCCAGCAAGGCCCGCCACTCGTCCCCCGTGCGTTCCTGCAAGGGAGCCAGATCGTGGTGAACCTCCAACAGCCCGCCGCACGTGGGGCAGGTGTAGATCACATCAAAGACAGAATAGTCACCGGGGCAGCCCCGGAAACAGCGGAAGGACGCATGATAGTCAGCCATAGTTTTCACCGCACATGTGAGCGTGCCAAGACCGCGCACGACCGGATAGAATAGTGTCCTGATTTTACCACAGGGGATGGGAAAGTTTGAGAGCGGAGGATCGCGAGGAATAACCAGATCTATGCCTTGAGAATCTCTTTGACAGGAATGCCAGATGCCCGTACAATTCGGGACAGACATCTGATTTTGGATCCGTACCTGTATGTTTTCAAGGGAACTCAAATGCTGAACCAACCGCTGCTTGACCGCATCACCATTGACCCGGCCATCTGCCACGGCAAGCCCTGCATCCGCAACATGCGCTATCCGGTGGAAACCATTCTCGAATTGCTCAGCGCTGGCATGACGACGGACGAGATTTTGGACGATTACGAGGATTTGGAAGCGGATGACATCTTGGCGGTCTTGGCCCTTCGCCAGTAATCGAAAAATAAGCACACCGAAATGAAACGGGGGACGCAGCAATCGCTGCGTCCCCCGTTTTAATCTGCTTCTGCTCGCTCACGTCCCCGCCTCTACTTCCCCAACCGCTTCTTAAACTCCTCGGTCAGCGCGGGCAGCACGGTGAACAGATCGTCCACGATGCCGTAGTTGGCCTTTTCGAAGATGGGGGCCTCGCCGTCTTTGTTGATGGCGACGATGATCTTGCTGTTGCCCATGCCGGCCAGGTGCTGGATGGCCCCGCTGATGCCGGCGGCAATGTAGAGATCCGGCTTGACGGTCTTGCCCGTCTGGCCGACCTGGTGCTTGTAGGGGATGAAGCCGGCGTCCACGGCGGCCCGGCTGGCCCCCACCGCAGCGCCCAGCACATCGGCCAGATCCGCCACCAGCTCGAAGCCCGCTTCCGGGTCCTTCTGCACGCCCCGCCCGCCGGAGACGATGATGTTGGCGTCGGTCAGGCTGACTTCGCTGCTGTCCGCGGCCCGCACTTCCAAGACCTGCTCGCCCACGCCGCTGACGTCCACCGAGAGGGCGACGACTTCGCCCGTGGCCGCGCCCGCCTCTGGGGTGGGGAAGGAGCGGGGGCGCACGCTGGCAAACTGCACGCCGCTGGTAAAGCTGACGTCCGCCAGGATGTTGCCGGAGAAGATGGAGCGCATGCCGGTCAACTTGCCGTCGGCCACGCCCAGGTCGATCACATCCGGGGCCAGACCGGCGTCCATGTCGCAGGCCACGGATGCGCTCAGTTCCCGTCCGCGGATGCTGGCGCTGGTCAGGACGACCGTGGCCCCGGCCGCGGCAATGGCGGCCTTGGTGGCGGCGCTGTACGCGGCCACTCGATAGGCCCCAAACTCGGCGCCATCGGCCACAAAGACCTTGTCCGGGCCATAGCCCTGGACCTCGGCCACCACGCCGCCCACGCCGTCCCCGATCACCAGGGCGGCCAATTCTGTGCCCAGGGCGTCGGCCAACTCTCGGCCCTTGCCCATGACTTCCCAGCCGTTGTGGCTGGCCTTGCCGTCAAATAGTTCAATCCAAACCAATACAGACATGTGAGTTTTCCCCCTAGATCACTTTCTCGGCCAGCAGCGCATCGGCCAATTGGGCGGCTTTTTCCTGGACAGTGGCACCATCGAAGATCTGCACCTCGGTCTTGCGCTCTTCGGGCTTGCGCACGTTGGACCAGACGGTCTTGTTGGACGTGTCGCCCAGATCCATGTCCGCGATGGCGAGGGCGGGAATCTTGGCCCGGCTGGCCTTGCGGATGCCCATGAAGCTGGGATAGCGGGGGTCGTTGATCTCCTTGGAGACGCTGATCACCACGGGCAGGGGGGTGCTGACCACTTCCGTGCCGCCCTCGAAGGCCCGCTCGACCACGATCTTGCCGTCGGCCACATCCACGATCTTGGCCACGTTGGAGAGCAGGTTGAAGCCCAGCTTGCTGGCCACCCCGGCGTAGATCACGCCGCTGTTGCCGTCCACGCTCATCTTGCCGGCCAGGACGATGTCCACATCTTCGATCTCTTTGATGGCTCCGGCCAGGGCCGCGGCCGTGGCCCAACTGTCCATGCGGCCAGCGCCGCCCATGTCCACCAGCACGGCGTTGTTGATGCCCATGGCCAGGGCGTGCTTCAGCCCGTCCGTGGCATCCCCGTCGCCCAGGGTGATGGCGAAGGAGTCGCCGTCAAAGCGATCCGCCAGGTTGATGGCCTCTTCTGCCGCGAACTCGTCCCAGGGGTTGATGATCTGGGTGACCGAGAGCTGGCCGCTGGATACGTCGGCTGCCGAAACCTTGGGCAACTCAGCCGTATCCGGGGTTTGTTTGATCAATACCGCGATTTTCACAGGCGATTCTCCTTGATGATTCAGGATTGATAGCTTCGCAATAGTCCGGGGCGAGAAGTTCGACTTTGCAAAAGTCGAACTTCTGGGTTGACCATTCCCGACTTGTTGAGAAGATACCGGATTGTTGAAAGGGTGGTTCAGCGTTGAGCAGTGCGGACGCACTGTTTCCAGTATAGTCCATTCAAGTTTTTACACTGTTTATCAACAGTTGCGAACGTGTTGAGCTTTATTCCGCCACCCACGCCTCCGCGTCATAGGCGGGCATGGGGCAGCGCAGGGGTTTGTCCTGGCGCATGCCCAGGGCGTAGGCGGCCTGCATCAGGGTGTGGATCTGGGAGGTGCCTTCGTAGATGACGGCGCTCTTGCTGTTGCGCAGATGACGCTCCACGTTGTATTCGTCGGAATAGCCATAGGCCCCGTGAATCTGCACCGCGTCGTCCGCGGCCAGGCGGGCGGCGTCGGTGCAGAACCATTTGGCCACGCTGGTCTCCGGGTGTTGCGCACGCCCATGTTCTTGAGCATGCCCGCCTTCCAGACCAGCAGTTCGCCGGCGTCCAGATCCTGCTGCATCTGGGCGATCATCTGCTGCACCAGTTGATATTCGGCGATGGGCTTGCCAAAGGTCTTGCGCTCGAAGGCGTACTTGATCGACTCGTCCAGGCAGGCCCGGATCATGCCCACGGCGCCCGGCGGCCACGCCGTAGCGGGCGTTGTCCAGACAGCTCATGGCGATCTTGAAGCCCTCGCCCTCTTCGCCCAGGCGGTGGGAGGCGGGCACCCGCACATCCTGCATGGCGATCCAGCCCGTGTTGCTGGCGTGGACGCCCATCTTGCCCTCGATGGTGCCCGTGGTCAGCCCTGCCCAGCCCCGTTCCAATACGAAGGCGCTGATGCCTCTGGCCCCCAGTTCCGGGTCCGTCTTGGCGAAGACTAAGAAGCGATCCGCCACATCGGCCAGCGTAATCCACATTTTTTCGCCGGAGAGCAGGTAGTCGTCGCCGTCACGCCGGGCGCGGCTGGCCATGCCCGCCACGTCGCTGCCCGCGCCCGGCTCGGTGAGGCCGAAGCAGCCGATGTGGTTGCCGGAGGCCAGATCCGGCAGCCAGCGCTGCTTCTGCTCCTCGGTGCCCCACTGGAAGATGGGCAGGGCGTGCAGCCCCAGATGGACGGCGATGGTCTCCCGGACGGAGGAGTCGCCATATTCCAGGGCCTCGGAGACGATGCCCAGGGCGATGTAGTCCATGCCCGCGCCGCCGTAGCGCACGGGCAGGCAGATGCCCAGAAAGCCCAGGTCGGCCATCTTGGGCAGCAGATGCTTGGGGAAGGTGTGGCTGCGGTCGTACTCTTTGATGATGGGCATGACCTCTTTGCGGGTGAAGTCGTAGGCCATCTTGCGCACCATTTCGTGTTCTTCGTTGAACAAAAAGCTCGTCACTGAGGTCATCAAGGCTGCTCCTTTTGCTTGCGAAATATGAACCCCGGCTGGGGCGTTGGTTCGTGGTCGTGCCTCGGCACAAAGCCAAGGCAACTGTCCCATTATACTCTCGGCAGTGATTTCTGGGCAACAAAAAGGGCGGAGACGCCATTGTCTCCGCCCAGAGATCACACGATGTGCAATCTCAGTTACGGGTAGATTAACATAGGAATGGGCAATGCGCAAGTAAAACGAATTTGGGCCAGATATTCCCACGAACTATACTGCAACCACGAATTTCTCGAATTTCACGAATGACGAATTCGATCAGGAAAATTCGTGCAATTCGTGCAATTCGTGGTTGCAAAAGGGAATTCGACCATGAAAATTGGTGTGTTGACCCATAATTATCCCCGCTTTGTCGGCGATTTTATGGGCCATTTTGTGGAATCGTTGTGCGAAGAGTTGGCCCGCCAGGGCAGCCAGGTGACGGTGATCGCGCCCTACGACGCTGCCTTTAACCGGCCCATGTCCGCCCAATTTGGACCGGGCCGGGTGGATCTGCGTCTCTATCGCTATGCCTGGGCGGATGACCAGCACATCGTCGGCTATGGGCGTTCCATGGAAAAGGACATGGGGTTGCGGCGCAGCAACTATCTGCTCAGTCCGCTGATGCTGGCCGCGGGGACCGCGTCCACCCTGGCCTGGGCCGTGCGCGCCCGGCCGGATGTGCTGCACGCCCACTGGGCCTTGCCCAACGGCATCATGGCCGCCACGGTGGGGAAGATTTTGGGCATTCCCGTGGCCGTTTCCATCCCCGGCTCGGACGCCACGGTGGCGGACAGCAACGCCGTCTTCCGCAACATGGCCCGCTTCACCTTTGCCCAGGCCGGGCTGATCAGCGCCAACGCCGAGTCCTTGCGGGACGTGGCGGTCAACCGCCTGGGCGCGGACCCGGCCAAGTTCGACCTGATCGCCTATGGCGTGGACCCCACCACCCACACGCCCAACCCGGCGGGCGTGGCCGATTTGCGGGCCGAGTTGGGCATCCCGGCGGACGCGGTCGTGCTGTTGGCCGTGGGGCGCATGGTCTATAAAAAGGGCTTCGACTATCTGCTCAAGGCCCTGGCCCTGCTGCCCGGCTTGGGGCTGGATCTGCCCCCCATCCACACGGTGATGATCGGTGAGGGGGATCTGTGGCAGGAATGGCAGGCGATGGCCCAAGAGTTTGGCCTGGGCGAGCGCATCCACTGGGTGGGCAATGTGCCTTTTGACCGCATGGGCGTCTATTACAATCTGGCCGATGTGGCCGTGATGCCCGCGGTGACCAAACCGGCCACGGGGCTGGCCGTCACCGTGCTGGATGCCATGTCCTGCGCCAAGCCCATCATCGCCACGGACGCGGCGGGCAACACCTTGGCCGTGGCGGATGGGGTCAACGGGCTGGTGGTGCCGGAGCAAGATCCCCTGGCCCTGGCCCAGGCCATCGCCCGTCTGGCTGGGGACGAGAGCCTGCGGCGGACAATGGGCGCGGCCAGCCGTCAGCGCGTCGAAACCGAACTGGGCTGGCCCCAGTTGGCCCGGCGGTATTTGGATCATTTTGGGAGGTTGAAAGGGTGACGGGGTGAAAGGGTGGTTAGCGCAGGTTGAGTAGCCCGGCTTGACCCAACCGGCTACATGACCCAAAAAGAAAGGGCGTATCGAAACCGAAGCGGGTTAACCCGCTTCGGTTTCGATACGCCGCCAAGTTCTTGAATGGTCAGCGGAGATTTCGGCGGCGGCTACTCAACCTGCGCTCGCCCCCTCACCCCTTCAGCTTTTGTCTACGCCTCTGCCGGGCGCAGACCCAAATAGACGCGCTGGCCGCCGAGGACGCCGAGGATGGCGTCGGCGGGTTTCCAGGGCAGGAGTTGGGTCAACTCGTTGGGGGAGAGGGGGGTGTTGGCGTTGGCCAAGAAGACCCGGAAACAGGCCGAGGCCAGGGGCAGCTTCTCGTTGATGAAGTCCGGGTCCGTGGCGCAGCGGGTGCGCAGACATTCCCACAGGGCGTCCGTGCGCCGCACTTCGCCGGTGGAGGGGTCCACCCAATCCACGTCTTCGGTGTCTCGGTGATCCACAAAGCGATCCCGACATTCGGCGCACAGTTGGTCCCGCAGATAGAGGCGGAAGTTGCGCCCGGTATCTTCCCACCAACTGTAGTCGATGTGGAATTTTGTATCTTCGTTGGGGCGGAATCGGTTGAGCCGCCGCACGTTCCTGGTTGCCGTCATGAAGTTGACCTCCGTGTTCGTTTAGTTATCCGGGGGATTGGTCTGCAATCTCCTAATCTCCCAATCTCGGCTCTTTTTAGTTAAGCGCAAACAACCCGCCGCCCAAATCCTTGAATTTCCGGTTGCTGATCAGGGCATGGAAGATGGGGCCGGGCGCACTGCGCCGCAGCACGTTGACCCCGCTGTAGACCGTCTTGGCGTGGACATTGCCGGCCGGGTTGAGGCTGATCAGCCCCAGCACCACGATCTCCACCATCTCTTCCAAAGACATGGCCGTGTCGGCCAGGTGGGCGCGCAGGCGATCCATTGTTTCCGGATCTTCCTCGGTGACGATCAGGTTTTCGTCATATTCGCAGCCGATCTGGACCTTGTTCATGCTGAAGGTCAGCGCGCCGTCCGCATCCAAGCCGGCGAAGCGGGCCCATTCTCGCTTGGGCCGCCGGGGGCGGAAGTCCACCAAAATCTCATCCGCCGTATTGGTGCGTTCCAGGGTGATGTGCGCGCCCACGGGAATGCCATGCTCTTCCATCCACGGCCCCAGGCCACAGACATAGCGGCCCTCGTGGACCACCCAGCCGGTCATGCGGTTGCCATAGCGGCCCCCGATCAGGGTGACCATAGAGCGACCGCTCTCTCCACTGGGGAAGAAGTTGCGGGTGCGTCCGCTGAGGGGCAAGGTGCCGGCCCGGCGGTGGGGGAAGGTAAGGTTTAGGCTGGTGCTGGGCACCATGCTGGGCACGGAGCTGCTCAGGCCGCTTTCGCCCCATTCATCGTCCAGTTCCCATTCAAGCTGCAACAATTCCACACTGAGCAGGGCCCGGTTGTAGCGCAGGGGCCGGTGGCGCAGAATGTTGGGGACTTCCAGCGCCTCGATAGGCTCCAGTCGGCGCAGATACCAGAGGGCGGTGCTGCTGGTGCCCAGTTGGTCGAAGCGACCATCCTGGCGCAAGGCGTGTTCCATGCTGATGACCTGCATGGCCGGGGAAACATCGGACTCCAGATCCAGATCCGACAGCATCTTCTGGATCGAGATGGGCTTGGCGGCCATTTCCACCAGGGCCTCGGCGATGTTCAGGTGGCCGATGTGGACTTCGGCCAACATGTCTGCCAACAGCCAGCGCCCGTTGACCTGGACAAATTCGCTGGCCCGATCCCCTTCTTCCAGGGCATAGAGCAGGCTGTCCAGGGTGTCATCTCGATAGAGGGAGAAGATCTCCGCTGCGGAGAGCAGGGTGCCTTCATCCATGAAGCCGTTGCCGTTGCTCTGGTTGAGGCGATGGGGGCTGCCCAGCCCAGAAGCAAATTCCTTCTCTTCGTCGTTGCCATCAAATTTGACCGTGATCACCGAGAAGGGGCCATGTTCCGGGTTGCGGCCAGGGCGTAGCTCTGTGATGGTGCCGACCTGGAAATCCAGGGCGGGGAAGACCAAAGTCTGGCTCACTTCGTAGGTATCTTTGGGCTGATAGATCTGACCTTTGGCCAGTTCCATCTCCATGTGGGCGCTTTCCCGACGCAGATACTCCTCGATCACAGACAGAGCCAACTGCTCCGTGGTCATGGGCGTCTTGGGCGTCCAGGATCTGAGCATAGACAAAGTCTAGGTCAGCGGGGGTAATTTCAAATTGATCACGCCAAAAGGCGGCAGTTTGGGTTGTACGCTGCAGCACCGGTTCCTCCAATTCTCATCAACTGTTTTGGGTATGTCCAACGGACGGAACGAGGGGGGTATCCTCCTCAGAGGCGTACGGTCGGCATCTTGGGATGTCTGCGCCGTCGGCTCATTTCGTTCATGCCCGTGTTTTTTATGTAGCCGTTCACCGCCCTTGGCCCCCCGACCCCCAATTCTGGGGGAGGTTGTGGACCGTCCCCCCAAGGTTGGGGGGCTAGGGGGCAGAGACTGGCTCTTAACAACTACTTATGCAATCTGAAAGTATACCAGTTGGTGGACCATAAATCAAAAAGAAACCCACTTCTAATTGGTTGAACTTTTGCCCAAAATCGGTTACTATAACGACAGCTATACCGTATCTTCACTGCACATCCGTACCCCTTACACCCAGTTCATCACTAGCACGTCAACAGTCATCCACCACCCCACTCACGCAACGAGGGACGCTTATGAAAACGATCGCAATGATTCTCGCCGGTGGTGAAGGGTCCCGGCTCACGGTCTTGTCCGAAAAACGGGCAAAACCGGCCGTTCCCTTTGCAGGCAAATTCCGCATCATCGATTTTACCCTGAGCAATTGTGTCAACAGCGGCATTTACACCGTGGGCATCCTCACCCAATATCGCCCCCACAGCCTGAATGACCACATTGCCATTGGCAAGCCCTGGGATCTGGACCGCAGCCGGGGCGGCGTGCGCTTGCTGCAGCCCTATCAGGCCCGCCAAGGCCAGGATTGGTACGCCGGCACCGCGGACGCCATCGCCCAGAATCTCAACTTTATTGTAGAATCTGGCGCGGACACGGTGATCATCCTCTCCGGCGACCATATCTACAAGATGGATTACCAGATTATGCTGGACGAGCATGCTCAAGTCCGGCGCGGATCTCTCCATCGCCGTCATGCCCGTGCCCCTGGAAGAGGCCAGCCGCTTTGGCATCATGACGGTCAACGAAGAAAACCGCATTGTGGAGTTCCACGAGAAGCCCAAGAATCGGGACAAGGGCAACCTGGCCAGCATGGGTATCTATATCTTCAACACCCAAAACCTGGTCCAGCGGCTGACCGAAGGCAGCAAGGAGAGTCCCCGCACGGACTTTGGCAACCATGTGATCCCGGCCATGCTGGCAGGCGGGGACAAGATCATGGCCTATAAATTTGAGGGCTATTGGGTGGACGTGGGGACCATCGATTCCTATTGGGCCACCAACCTGGAACTGCTCAAGCCCGACACGGCCCTGGATCTCTACACGGACAAGTGGCCGATTCGCACCAAATCCGAAGAGCGCCCGCCGGTCAAGCTGGGGCCCCAGGCCAAGGTGGTCAACAGCATGATCTCCAACGGCTGCGTGGTGCGGGGGCTGGTGGTGAACAGTATGCTCAGCCCCGGCGTCTATGTCAGCCCGGGCGCGGTGGTGCGGGATAGCGTGGTCATGAACGATGTGTGGATTGGGCCGGGGGCCATGCTGGAGAAGGTGGTGGTGGACAAGGATGTCCACATCGGGGCCGGGGCGGAAATCGGCAACGGCGGCCCGGATGTGCCGATCAACGAGCAGATGCCCGACCGATTGACCCTGGGCATCACCGTGATCGGCAAGGGCGCTGTGATCCCGGATCAGGCCAAGATCGGCGGCAACGTGCTGATCAACAGCGACCGGGACGAATCCCACTTCCCCGCTGACGGGATCGTGGCCGACGGCAAGACCATCTAATCCATCCACGAATCGCCCAATCGCTTAATCTCCTAATCTCACGTTGAGATTTTGAGATTGGGAGATTGAGAGATTGTTTCATAGCGAGGACATAAACTATGGCAAACGCAATGGCAATGATCATGGCCGGGGGCTCCAGCCCCAGCATGAGCATTTTGACAGAAATCCGGTCGGAGCCGGCGGTGCATTTCGGCGGCAAGTTTCGGATTATCGACTTTTCCCTGAGCAACTGCGTCAACAGCGACATCTATAATGTGGCCGTGTTGACCCAATACAAGCCCCGCAGCCTCAACGATCACATCGGCATCGGCAAGCCCTGGGATCTGGACCGGGCCACCGGGGGCGTGCGTCTGTTGCAGCCCTACACCGGCGGCGCCTATGGCGGCTGGCAACAGGGCACCGCGGACGCCGTGCGCCGCAACCTGGACTTTGTGGAGATGCAGAACGAGGAGCATGTGCTGATCTTGGCCGGGGACCACATCTACCTCATGGACTATCGGCCCATGATCCGCCAGCACATCCAGAACAAGGCCGAGGTCACCCTGGCCGTGCGCCGGGTCAACCCCCACGAGGCCCACCGCTTCGGCATTGTCAACATCGGGGCGGATGACCGCTTGCAGAGCTTTGAAGAGAAGCCCAAGCGCACCCGGGGCACCCTGGCCAGCATGGGCGTCTATATCTTCCGCAAGGATGTGCTGCTGGAGATGCTCCAAGGCACCGAGCATCAGGATTTTGGCCGAGACGTGGTGCCCGGCCATGTTGGCGGACAAACGCTCCCTCTACACCTACACCTTCCCCGGCTATTGGGCCGACGTGGGCACGGTCCAGGCCTATTGGGAAGCCAACATGAGCCTGCTTTCCGAAGACCCGGCCCTCAACCTCTACGATCCCAACTGGATCGTCCACACCAAGTCCGAAGAGCGGGCCCCGGTCAAGATCGGTCCCAACGCCGGTGTGGACGGCAACCTGATCTCCAACGGCTGCCGGGTGGATGGCACGGTGGTGCGCAGCGTCCTCTCCCCCGGTGTGCGGGTGGCCGAGGGGGCCGTGGTGCGAGACAGTGTGATCCTGAACGATGTGGAAATTGGGGCGGGGGCCATCATCGACCGCTGCATCATCGACAACGGTGTGATCATCGGGGCCGGGGCCAAGATTGGGCATGGGGACGACAACCGGCCCAACACGGATCTCTCCGACAAGCTCAACACGGGCATCACCCTGGTGGGCAAGAACAGCGTGGTCCCCGAGGGCATGGAGCTTGGGCCGCAATGTGGTCGTCCACCCAGAGAGCAGGGAGACTGCCTTCGGCAAGCGCAAGAAGATCAAAAGCGGCACCAGCGTAGGGGCAGATCTGCGCTGAGGCAGAAGAACCAAAAAATAGGCCGCGGATTTGACGGATCGAACGGATTAAAACGGATCTTTTTTTGAAAAGAAAAATCCGTTTTAATCCGTAAAATCCGTGTCATCCGTGGCCTATTTTCTTTTTTCAACCAAAGGAGATTGTCATGAAATACACGATTTCGGGTGAGATTGCGCAGAAGGCTCGGCTGGACATGCAGCCGGGGGAGTTTGCCTGGGCCAGCAAGGGCGGGCTGATGGCCTATTCTCAGGGGATGCAGTGGATGTTGAAGGTGCCCGGCGGTCTGGGCGGCGCGGCCCGGCGCATGTTGTCCGGCGAAGGGGTGGCCCTGACCTATCTGAGCACGGAGGAGGCGGGCCAATATGTGTTGCTGGCGGCCAACCAACCCGGCCACATCACCGAGTGGGATCTGGAGACCGATGGGGATGTGTTGACCACCCGGGGTTCCTTCCTGGCGGCCTGGGGCGCGGATGTGGACATCACCGTGACCATCGCCCGGCGGGCGGGGGCGGCCTTCTTTGGCGGGGCGGGGCTGTTTCTGCAGCAGCTCTCCGGCCAGGGCAAGGTGTTGATCCACGGCAGCGGGGACTTTGACGAGATCCGCCTGGCCGAGGGGCAGCAGATTTTGGTCAGCACGGGCAATTTGGCCGCCTTCAGCGCCGACGTGGATTACGATATCCAAGGCGTGGGCGGCTGCCGCAAGGCCCTCTTCAGCGGCGAAGGGCTCTTCATGACCCGGCTCACCGGGCCAGGGCGGGTGCTGTTGCAATCGCTGAAGCGCACGGTGGCGAAGACGAGCCAGAGCAGCGCGGGTGGGTAAAAAAGAAGGACGTGAGGGGAAAGGACTGAGGACTGAGTGACGCGTCACTCAGTCCTCACGTCCTTTCCCCTCACTCCTTTAGTTCCTCTCCGGCGCGGCGTCAAAGATGGTTTTCAACAAATCCGCCCGCTCTTCCGGCGTGGCCCAGCGGGGTTGGGCGAAGTCTTCGAGGATGCCGGTGAGGATTTCTGTGCTGATGATGCGCCCGTCGTAGATGGTGTGGCGGGCGTAGAGTTCTGTGCGGGTGGGCCATTGTTGCATTTGGTCGAAGAAGAGATTGCCCAGGCCATAGACGATGATACCGGCCCCGCCCTCGTCCTGTGCGCCATAGGGCTCCATGGCCTGGGGGACGTGGCTCTGCACCCCGGTCATGATCTGCGCCCCGGCGTCCCGGATCTCCCGGAATTCGTAGACTTGCTGATAGGTGGGATAGGGGTTGTAGGTCTCGAAGTATTGGATCTCCACGGAGACCACATCCACCTCGTCCCGCAGCTGGGTGATCATGTCCAGCACCCGCTGCTTGTGATCGTAGTAATAGCAGGTGCCGGGCAGGCTGTCCGTGGCCCAAGAGGCGGGCGGATCCCAGGCCAGGACGGCGATGAAGGCGAAGGTGTTGCCGTGGTCCTCCCAGAGCAGGGGGGCGCAGGCTTCGTCCAGATTCATGCCGCTGCCGTAGATGGGAATGTCCCGATCCCGATAGAAGGTGATGGACTCCACCGCGCCGTCCCGGCCAAAGTCGTTGACATGGTTGCCGCTCAGCCCCACAATGTCCGTGCCGATGGCTTCCAGGGCGGCCAAATAGGGATAGTCGCTGCACAGTTGCAACTGGTTGGCATAGTTGCGCACCTCGCAGCCGTCGATAAAGGGCACTTCGTTGCTGACATGGGTGATGTCCGCCGCGGCCAATGTGTCGGAGATGACCAGGGCCGGATAGTCGTAGCCCTTCTCCTCCATCACCGCCGCGGTGCCCCGGGACATGGCGGTGACCCCGGTCATGATCAGGCTGGTGAGCCGGGACGGCGTCCCGGTTGGTGGCGGGCTGGATGGCCCCGGCCAGCAGCATCGGCCACAGCCTTGGCGGCCTCGCTCTCGCCGGTGACGCTGACGGCCACGGCCAGGGGATAGGTGGCCGGGTCCAGCCGGTTGTCCAGGAGGTTGACCCCGTCGATATGCAGGACTTTGAGGCTGGGGTCCAGCTCTTGGAAGGGCAGGATGGCCCAGGCGCCGGGCGTGGCGGCCAAATCCATGGGCAGGGTCATGGCCTGTGTGGGGGAGAGGGCCGTCTCGCCCAAGATGGCGGAGAGGTCCACACCGGCGTAGTCGCTGATGATGAGGGGGTCTGGGCTTTCGCCTTGCCACCGATCCATCACCTCGGCCAGGGGCGCGCCATCCATCACCGTGGCGAAGGGGACAGCCAGGGCGTAGAATCGTTCGGCCACCACTTCCCCGGCCAGGGAAAGTGGGCCAAAGGTCAGGAGTACCTGAACCGCCTCGCTTTCTTCCTCAACCAAAACCAGGGGATGCTGCTGACCATTCAGTTCGATCTGGGGCTGGGCCTGCAACCGATCCGTGAGTGGTTTGACATAAATTTCTGGCAAGGCCGGGTCCAGCCCCACGGTGATGGGAGCCGGGGTGGGCGTGGGGGTGAGGGTGGGCACGGGGGAGGCCGTGGGCGGCGGCGTGACGGTGGGCGTGGGCGTCCCGGCGACAAAGACGGGCTGGGCGTTTGCACAGCCGAACAACAGAAAAAGGGTGGTGAGCAAAAGCGAGAGGACGAATAGTTTACGTGTCATGAGGTTTGTGGGTAGAATAGATTAGATGGTTCGGCTTCTTCCCGACCGTTGTCGGGCGTTTTTAGTATAGGGATGGTTGGCGCATTGTCAATTTTGCGGGGAGTTTGAAAGATTTTGAATCGTTTCGTTGTGATCGGCTTGGGGGCGGCGTTGGGGGCCAATGCCCGCTATTTTGTCGGCCAGTGGGCCGGGGGACGCTTCGGCCCCGGCTTTCCCTACGGCACATTTCTGGTCAATGTCACCGGCAGCTTGATCCTGGGCTTCGTGGTCACCTTGGCCTTGGGCCGCTTCACCATTTCGCCCGAAGCGCGTCTCTTTTTGGCCGTGGGCTTTCTCGGCTCCTACACGACTTTTTCGTCCTACGCCGTGGAGAGTCTGGACTTGATTCAGCGGGGCAACCTGTGGGCCGGGCTGCTCAACATGGCCGGCAACAACTTGATCGCCCTGGCCTGCGCCCTGTTGGGTGTCTATTTGGCGAAGGTGGTTGGGTGATTTGTTGATTTGTTGATTTTTAGCGTGGGGGCACGTGAATTCACCTAATCGCTCAATCGCCCAATTGCCTAATCACCCAATCGCCCATCCCGCCACCAAACAAATCAACCAATCAATAAATCAACCCACCAACAAAGAACCCACCATGCCAAACCCAACACCGACACCCCCTCTCGACTACCACGCCACCTCCTTTTCCCAAGGGCGGATGGACTTTGCCTGGGAGGAATTGACCCCGGAAGAGCGGGCCCAGGCCTATGCCGATTGGGCCGCGGGCAAGGGCTTGCTCGGCGGACATCCCCGGCTGCGACCCGGCTCGGAGTTGTTGCCGCCCTGGGGGATCGACCGCCCCTTCTTCCGGGGGCTGACCTTGGACGATGAGCGGGGCTGGAACGGCCAGCGCTGGCGGGCCGACCTGGCTGCGGATCGGCCCATGGAGATCGAAGTGGGCTTTGGTCGGGGGGATTTCATCTTGGACCGGGCCAACCGTCACCCGGAAACGCTCTTTCTGGCCTACGAGGTCAAGACCAAGGCCGTGCGTCTGGCCTTGGACCGGGCCGAACGGATGAAGTTGGCGAATCTCTGGTTCAGCGACGACGACACCCGCTTCAGCCTGCCCTTGGTGATCCCCGACGGCCGGGCGGAGGTGGTGCATGTGCTCTTCCCCGACCCGTGGTGGAAGGCCCAGCACCACATCAAGCGCATCTTCACGCCGCCCTTTGTGGATCTGCTGGCCGCCAAGCTGCGGCCCGGCGGACTGCTCCACTTCAAGAGCGATGTGCAGGAATACGGCGAACTGGTGCGCTATCTGGTGGCCCAGAACCCCGCCTTCACCGACCACGACCCGGCCCTGGCCGAACGCATCGGCCCCTACGTCCCCACCCACCGGGAAGCCTGGTGCGGGCGCAAGGGATTGCCTTTCTGGAGCTACTTTTTTGAGCGGAAATAAACACGGATTTACCGGCTCGTTCCCACGCTCTGCGTGGGAATGCAATTGGACGCTCCGGCGTCCCTCGGCGCAGAGCGCCGAAAAGCCGCTCCCACGCGGAGCGTGGGAGCGAGATCTACACTTTTTGATCGAGAAAATCCGTTTGAATCCGTCAAATCCGTGCAATCCGTGGCCTATTTGTGTGTTTTTTTCAAGGAGCCATCATGTCATCCAAATCAACATCCATAGGTCAATTTGCCGGGCTGAACGTTTCGATCACGCCTCAGTTTTGGATCGGCTACGCCCTGCTCACCGGGCTGATCGGTCTGGGGCTGGCGCTTTTTGCCGCCCTGTCCCCTTGGCCGCGCTGGGGGGTGGACTGCTGGGGACGGTGCTCTATTGGCTCTGCGAGATTCTGCACCACCTGGGCCATGCCCTCGCCGCCAAGCGCACGGGATACCCCATGACCGGCGTGCGGCTGGGCGTTTTGTTGATCCTTTGGCACCTCCCTCTATCCCAGGGACGAGGGAGAACTGCCAGCGGCGGTCCACATGCGCCGGGCCGCGGGGGGACCGATTTTCAGCATCACCCTTGGGGCTGGTTGACATTGCCTTGGGGTTGCTGATCGGCAACACCTTGGGCGCATGGGTGATTGGGGGTCGGGCTGCTCAACGTCTTTTGGTTTGGACTGGGTGCCCTGGTGCCCCTGGGCTTCACCGACGGCAGCACCCTGCTCTATTGGAGAAAACGATTGTGACCGAGCTACACATTACGAACCGACTGTCCATCCCCATGGGCGAAATCGAGATGGACGCCGTGCGCTCTCAGGGCGCGGGCGGGCAGAATGTCAACAAGGTGGCCTCGGCCATCCAACTGCGCTACGACATCACCGCGTCCTCTTTGCCCGACGAGATCAAGGAGCGATTGCTGGCCATCAGCGATCAGCGCATCACCCAGGATGGGGTGGTGGTGATCAAGGCCCAAAGTAGCCGCAGCCAAGAGAAAAACAAGGGCGAGGCCCTGAGCCGTCTGCAACAGTTGGTGCGCACGGTCACCGTCATCCCCAAGCGCCGCCGACCCACCCGGCCCAGCCGCTCGGCCAAACGCAAACGAATTGAAAAGAAGAAGCAACGCGGCGCCATCAAAAAGCTGCGGGGGAGTGTGGACGAATGACTTGCACCCCGCAATCTAGGCATGATCGAGCACTTTGGCTTCGCCAATCACCGTTCCATCCCCATATCAGCGACCCGACAGACGAACAATCAGGAGCAATCATGACTTCTTCTCCAAGCCCGTCCGTGTTCGACCCCTTCGATCTGCTTGACCAAATCAACACCCACCGCTCCATCCGCCAATATCGGCCCGATGCTGTGCCGGAAGATCTACTCACCGAAATCCTGACTGCCGGGGTGCGGGCCTCGTCCTCTGGCAACATGCAGACCTATTCCATCATCGTGACCAAGGATCGAGGCCTGCGGGAGCAGCTCTATGTGCCCCACATGGAGCAGAATATGGTGCTGGACGCGCCCGTGCTGGTCACCTTCTGCGCCGACTTTGGCCGCATGCGCCATTGGCTGCGGCTGAACGACGCCCCGGACACCAACTTCAACAACATCTTCAGCTTTATGGTGGCGGCCATCGACGCCATCCTGGTTTCGCAAAACGTGGCCCTGGCCGCGGAGGCCAGGGGGCTGGGCATCTGCTACATGGGCAGCACCCTGGCCAACTGCGACGAGATCGGGCGCATTCTCAAGCTGCCGGAGAACGTCGTCCCCGTGGCCGGTTTCTCCCTGGGCTGGCCCGACGAAGACCCGGCCCCCAGGGATCGCCTGCCCTTGGACGGGTTGGTGCATCAAGAAACGTACCAGGCATACAGCGACGAGCGCATTCGGGAGGTCTTCGCCGAGCGGGATGTGAAAGGATGGGATCGGTACATGGCTAATCCCCGGCTGCGTCAAATGGTGGAAGCCGCGGGCGTGACCAATCTGGCCCAGATCTACGCCGTGGTCAAATACACCCGGGATTCCCACCTGGGCTACGCCAAGACTTTTATGGACTATCTGGCCGCTCAAGGCTTCATGGAGCAAGAATGACCCTAATCACCGTGGTAGGCAATTCGGGCATTGGCAAGACAACCTTGGTGGCCGCGTTGGCCGCAACCGGCATCTTTGCCCTGGGGCTGGAACAGCATGACGAACGGCCCTTCCAGACCCGCTTTGCCCATTCTTTGGCGGACGGCTCGCCCCGGTTGGCCCTGGCCAATCAGGTGGACTATCTGCTCTTGCGGGCGGAACAGGAGCGGGCGTTGCGGGGCGAGTCCCGACCCGGCTTGATGGACGGGGGGCTGGATCTGGACTATTTCCTCTTCACCCGCCGCTTTCATCAGATGGGCTATCTGGACGATGCGGAGTTCGCCCTCTGCACCCGGCTCCACACCTTCCTGCGCGAAAGCCTGGGCTCGCCGGACCTGATCCTTTATCTGTCCGCGCCTCTGGACGTGGTCCGCCGCCGCCGCACCCAACGCGGCCGGGTCGTGGAGATCGCCAAGCTGGACGATCTGGCTCCCATGCAGACCTTGCTGGACGAGTGGATCGCCACCGTCACCGCCTGCCCCGTCCTCACCGTGGATGCCAGCCACGACGACTTCGCCGGCCCGGACAGCATCACCCGGCTGCTGGACCAGATCGCCCACCGCACCACGGAGATGTCGGTCTCGTCGTCCTTTGCCGAAAAGCCGTCCAAACCGTCAAAGCGACGGACCTTTCCGTTTTAGTCTGTTTTTGCCCTTTTGAAAGGCCCACCCATGACCACCCTTACGGATCTCTCGGATCCTCTTAACCAACTCTTCACTCAATTTGTGCTCTTTTTGCCCAGCCTGGTCTTTGCTTTGGTGCTCTTTGGCCTGACCTTTGTGGTGGCTTCGTTGCTCTCCCAGGCCGTGCGCCGAACCATGATCAGCCGCCAAGCCGACAAGGAGTTGACCCAACTTTTCGCCACCCTCACCCGCTGGGGGTTGATCACCCTGGGCACGATTGTGGCCTTGCAGCAGATCAACTTTAACGTCACCGCCTTTTTGACCAGCCTGGGCATCATCGGCTTCACCATCGGCTTTGCCATCCAGGACGTGAGCAAGAATTTCATGGCTGGCATCCTGCTTCTGCTGCAAGAACCCTTCAAGATCGGGGACGCCATCACCGTGGCCGGGTATACGGGCACCGTGCGCACGGTCAACCTGCGGGCCACCATGTTGCGCACGGTGGAGGGCACGGATGTGATCATCCCCAACGCGGATGTCTATACCAGCGCCATCGTCAACTTTGGCCCCACCATCCGCCGCCTGGACTTGACCGTGGGTGTGGCCTACGGCAGCGATCTGGATCTGGTGGCCCTCACCGCGGTGCAGGCGATTGTGGACCTGCCCGGCCTGTTGGCAGATCCGGCCCCCAAGGCGGTTTTTAACAATTTTGGGGATTCCAGCATCGACTTCACCCTTTACTATTGGGTGGATACCAAGCAGACCGGCGTGCTGGATGCCAAGGATTTTGGGGTGCGGGCCCTCAAAGTGGCCTTTGAGCAGGTCGGGATCGAGATTCCTTTCCCGGTTCGCACTATGTTGAATGTGGGGCCGAAAGTGGGGTAGAAGGCAAAGTGCAAAAGGCAAAAGGTGAACGTGGTTGACGAAGTTTGTTGGGTTTTTGCAGAGTGAGGGTAGGAGGAACGATGAAAAAGATCGATTTTAAGAAAGAGTTGAAGCATCTGTACAAACCATCCGCCAAGGAGGTGGTGGAGGTTGAGGTGCCGCCCTTGGCCTATTTGATGGTGGATGGCGAGGGCGAACCCGGCTCCCAGGTCTACGCGGAGGCGGTGGAGGCCCTGTTCGCCGTCTCGTATGCGGTCAAGTTCATGGTCAAAAAGGGGCCGCTGGCCATTGATTACGGAGTCATGCCCCTGGAAGGGCTGTGGTGGGCCGATGACATGGCCGCCTTCTCCGTGGATGACAAAGCCAGTTGGAAGTGGACTATGATGATCATGCAGCCGGACTTCGTCACCGGCGAGATGATCGACACGGCTATCGCCGAGGTGAAAAAGAAGAAGAACCTGGCGGCCCTCTCCTTGGTGCGGTTTGACGTTCTGGCCGAAGGGAAATGCGCCCAAATTATGCACATCGGCCCCTTCTCCGCCGAAGGTCCCACGGTGGAGCGGGTGCATCAGTTCATCGAGGCCCGGGGCGTCTTGACCGGCAAACACCACGAGATCTACCTCAGCGACATCCGCCGGGCAGATCCGGCCAAGTGGAAGACGGTGATCCGCCAGCCCATGGGAGTAACGAGTAATGAGTGATGAGTGGCGGTGCGGACGCAAAGAACGACCCAGGCCTGGTGTAGGGTCTGGGTCGTTCTTTGCTTAGCTGCGGTCTGGTTT
Source organism: uncultured Chloroflexia bacterium (assembly GCA_963704975.1). GTDB lineage: Bacteria > Chloroflexota > Anaerolineae > Caldilineales > Caldilineaceae > JAGNDO01. The sequence continues at coordinate 49,006 of CAVPIK010000037.1, forward strand.
TGGGGCGAAGCTCCTCGCGAAATCGGCTGATTGGGCATCCACAACAAGGCTGCCATCGCCAAATTATGCCTCCGCCTGATCGTGCGGGGGAAGGTATGCTGGGAAAGCCGGATCGGGTCGGGGCAAGACCATGCGGAAGATGCATCCGGCCCCTGGCTGATTTTCGACCTCGACACGACCCCCGTGGTGTTCGACGATGGCCTGAACCATGGGAAGCCCCAGCCCAAAGCCCGGCGTGGTGTGGGCCGCATCTTCCCGATAGAAGCGCTTGAAGATGTGGGGCAATGCATCCGGGGAGATGCCCGGACCGCTGTCTTGCACTTCGACCATGACGGTGTCAGGATTCCCCACTGTGCGCAAGGTAATCTGGCCGCCGGGTGACGTGAAGGCGATGGCGTTCTTCAATAGCTCATGCAGGGCCTGGCTCAACCGTGCCGAGTCGAACGCAATATATGGCAGATTCGGGTCCGGGGCCAATTGCAGGGTCAGCCCCTTGTCCGCAACCTTCTCCTGTACAGTGGTGGCTTCCACGGCGATCAATTGGTTCAGATCGTTCGGCTGAATTGTGAAGGGCACGCCACTGTCGATCTGTGTTATTTCGACCAGGAGCTCTACCAGGCGGTTGATGCCTGCCACCTGTTTGCTAATTTCCGCCAGTTTGCTTTGACGCTTGTCCGGATCTGCCAGCTTCCCGATCAGGTAGGCATTGGACTGAATGATCGTAAGGGGCGTGCGGAACTCATGGGAAATCCCCAGGACGAACTGAGTCAGCAGCGCCACGCGTTCCTGCTCCAGGGCCAGTTCAAACGCCCGTTCCGCAGCTCTCTTCTGTTCGGTGATATCGCTGAAGATACAGGCGAACTGGTTGGGTGCGGGCCGGAAGGCGTTGACCTGGAAATGCTTGTCCAACGCTCTGGCGTAGTTCTCAAAAGAGGCCGGTTCGCCCGTGAGGACTACCTGGCCGTACGTGTCGATCCAATAGGCTTCGGTGCCGGGCAGCAGTTGCAACACGGTTTTGCCCAAAGTCTCTTGCGCCTTCAAGCCTGTCATGCGTTCGAAGGCGGGGTTGATGGTCAAATAGCGATAGTCGGTCGGATTCCCCTGGGGATCACAGATGATCTCGTGGAGCGCAAACCCGTCGTTCATCTCGCTGAACAACACGCGGTACTTCTCCTCGCTCTTGCGCAGAGCCTCCTCCCCCTGTTTGCGCTCGATGATATCGCGCTCAAGCTGTCGATTGGCCTTTGCCAGGTCGGCAGTGCGTCCGAGGACACGATCTTCCAGATCATCCCGTTCTTGACGCAAGGTGGCCGACATTTTGTTGAAGGCGATGGCCATCTCTCTCAACTCTTGGCCGAAGGGCATGGAAATTTGCTCGCCCAACCGATTCTCTTCGGTCGAGATCTGTTGCGCCTTGTCACGGATGACCGATAGGGGGGAAACAAGCAGACGCTGGCTGAGCCAGGCTTGGGCCAAGAAGAGAACGGCCAACAGGGTTATGAGCAGAGCGGATAGCTGCATAGAGAACCTGTTGACACTGGCATAGGCGGCGGCAAGAGGGATGCGAATGGACACCGCCGAGATGATTTGCCCTACCTCGCTCTCTCGGTGGAAACTGCGTTCCGCACCATAGTGGGCTACCAAGTCGGTGGGCGCCTGGCTGGGTTCCGAGTGGCAGCGCAGGCAGGACTCTTCCAGCACTTCCCCGGCCCGCAGATAGACCAGCGTCGGGACACCGTCTATCGTGCGCACGTAAGAGGTTGTGGTCAGATTTGGGTCTGTACGGAGCTGCTCAATAAATGCGATTTCGTCCCCATCTGCCTCGTTGTCGGGGTTGCGCGCATTCATCGCCGCATCTCTGATAAAATAGCCATCCGCACTGAGTGTCTGAAAATCTCTGTCAATTTCGTGCACGGCATAGGTGGACGACATCCAACTGGGGTCGAAATAGTCATCTGATCGAAAGGGGGCAGTCCACTGAAAGAGGTTGGGTTTGAGGACATTTGAGAAGTAGGTATGGGTAGCCAGATTTCGGTCAAGCAGAATGCGTGCCTTTGCCTCTGCTTCAACCAGTGCATGTTGCCGCATCACGTTGTTGACTAGAACGACGGTCAGGATTGCGACGGCAAGGAACAACATGCCCGTTGTAGCACTAAGCCATGTGCTGATCTTGATCTTGGGGAATTCTTTTGTCATTTGGACTATCCTTCAGCAAGATTTCCGCCCATTCCATTTGACAGATAGCCAGAAATGTAGCTATTCGGTGGTCAAGGGGAGAGGGAATCGGGGAGTCTACCGATTTAGTTATCGGTAGGGAATACTTAATTTGTAAAGGAGTATGGCCCATCCCATGCCTCTGATCAATAGGCAAAATGGGTCATTGGGGCCGCCCCCTCTGACCTCAGGCTCAACCGGAATGCGTGGGTCGGGCAAGGCCACTTGAGCCGACGCAATTTCCGCGTTTTTTGAGAAGCCATCCGCAACTTTCCTTTGGTGTCCCCCTCCCCTGTGGTACAATCTCCTTTGTGAATAAAACCGTCCGCACGCTTCTCTCCCTAACTGTCACCCTGGCCTTCTTTGCCATCGCCTTTGCCTCCGGCTATGTGGTGCGGGGACGGGTGGACGCGTCGGCCCAGGCAACGGCCCACGCCGCCCTGGGCGGCAGCGCAGCCCAGGCAGATTTGGGCGTCTATTGGCAGGCCTGGGAACTGCTGGACCGGGATTTCTACGGACCTCAGCCGGACCTGACCCAGCGCACCTATGGCTCCATCAAGGGGCTGGTGGCGGCGTTTGGTGACCGCTACACCTATTTTGTCGAGCCGGAGTCCCATCAACTGCAAAGCGACACCCTGCGGGGCAGCTTTGGCGGCATCGGGGCCTGGATCGACCAGGGCGAGACCGGCTATCTGCTGCGGCCCATGCGGGGCCAGCCCGCCGCCTTGGCCGGGGTGAAGGAGCGGGATCTATTGTTGAAGGTGGACGATACCGCCATCACCCTGGATCTCTCCGCGGACGATGTGGTGGCCGTGGTGCGAGGCCCCATCGGCTCCGAAGTCTGCCTGACCGTGGAGCGCACGCCGGCCACGGACGCCACTCCGGAACCGTCCCAGCAACTGCGCCTGTGCATGGTGCGGGCCGAGATCCAGATCCCCAGCGTGGAATGGCGACTCCTGAACGACACCCCCGAAACCGCTACAATTGGCTATATCCGCCACAGCAACTTCAGCGGACGCAGCGCCCAAGAGATGCGCCTGGCCGTGGAAGAGCTGTTGGCCCAGGGCGCGGATCGCTTCATCCTGGATCTGCGGGGCAACCCCGGTGGCCTGTTGGACGCCGCGGTGGAAGTCTCCGGCCTGTGGCTGGATGGCGGGGTGGTGCTGGTTGAGAAACATGCCAACGGCGACGAGCGCACCTTCGAGGCGGACGACGGGGATCTCTCCGAGGGGCGACCCTTGGTGGTGATCGTAGACGGGGGCAGCGCCAGCGCCAGCGAAATTGTGGCCGGGGCCTTGCAAGACCGAGACCGGGCCGTGCTGGTGGGCGAGCAGACCTTTGGCAAAGGCAGCGTGCAGTTGGTCCACGAACTGGCCGACGCCAGCAGCCTCCACGTCACCACCGCCCGCTGGTACACGCCAGATCATCACGGCATCGACGGAGCCGGCCTCACCCCGGACGTGGTCATCACCCCCGGCACGGATCCCCTGCCCGTGGCGATTGATGTGGTGCAGGAATTGACCGGGGATGGATTTTAGATTTCCGATTTTAGATTGCGCTTCATCCACAGCCGCCACGCAACTGCACGCAACTCGCAACTCGCAACTCATAACCAAAGAGACACCATGACCTTTCAACCAAACGACAACCAGAACAACAACTTCTTCACCAGCCAGCGGGTGCTGATCGGCTGCATCGCTTTGGTGGTGCTGGCCGCGGCCTTTTTGGGCGGTACGGGCCTAGGCTTTGGCATTGGCCGCATCACGGCCAAAACCGCCACCCCGGACAGCCAAGCCGTCCAACCCGCCCCCTCGGCGGACGGAGCGGATGACACAACCGCCGCCCCTGCCCAGAACTTTGGCCTCTTTGATGAGGCCATGGGTCTCTTTTATCAGGACTTCTTCGGCCCTCTGCCCGCCACGCCAGATGCCAACTACGAGGCCATCAAGGGCGTGCTTTCCCTGATCGACGACCCCAACACCTCCTTCCTGACCCCGTCTGAGGCGGAGTTCTTCCGCACCAGCATCCAGGGCACTTTCGAGGGCATTGGCGCCCGGGTGGCCTGGGACGAGGAGAACGAGGCGGTCAGGATCGTGGAGCCTTTCGAGAATCAACCGGCCTGGAAGGCGGGCATCCGGCGCAACGACCTGATCATCGCCATCAACGGCGAGCCGACCGCGGACATGAACCTGACCGAGGCCGTGGGCAAGATCCGCGGGGCCAAGGGCACGGAGGTCACCCTCACCCTGCGCCGGGAAGGCGAGGCCGACGACTTTGATGTGGTGGTGGTGCGGGATCAGATCGAGACCCCGGTGATCAGCACGGAGATGGTGGGGGCCGACGGCGACATCGCCTATGTGGAACTGACCACCTTCAGCAACAACAGCGGACGGCTGGTGCGTCAGGCCGTGGAGGATGTGCTGGATCGCAACCCACGGGCCTTGATCTTTGATATGCGGGGCAACCCTGGCGGGCTGCTCAACGAAGCCATCAACGTGGCCAGCGTCTTCATGGAAAATGAGGATGTGCTGATCGAAAAGTTCTCCGACGGCACCCAGGAGATCTACAAAACCCGGGACAACGCCGCCATCGACCCAGACCTGCCCCTGGTGGTCTTGGTCAACGAAGGCAGCGCCAGCGCCAGCGAGATCGTGGCCGGGGCCTTGCAGGATTCGGGCCGAGCCATTCTGATCGGCATGACTACCTTTGGCAAAGGCAGCGTGCAGCTTCCCCACACCCTCAGCGACGGCAGCATCATGCGGGTCACCATTGCCCGCTGGTTCACCCCCAAGGACCGCACCATCGACGGCACGGGGCTGGACCCGGACATTCTGGTCGAGATCACAGACGCCCAATTCGAGGCCGGGGAAGATCCCCAACTGGAACGGGCGCTTCAATTCCTGGAAACCGGACAGTAATCCTATGGCCACAAAGAGCAAAGAGAGTGCGGCCAAAGGCCCCCGCATCGTCGCCTCCAACCGCAAGGCCCACCACGATTTTCATATCGAAGAGACCGTCGAGGCCGGGATTCAACTCCTGGGCACGGAGATCAAGTCTGTGCGGGTGGGTCAGGTCAACCTGCGCGAGGGCTTTGTCCTGATCAAGGATGGGGAGGCGTGGCTGCGCCAGGTCCACATCGCCCAATATTCCCACGGCAACCGGGAGAACCACGAAGAGACCCGGCCCCGCAAGTTGCTCCTCCACAAACGCCAGATCCAAGATCTGCACAGCGATGCCACCCAGCGCAACTGGACCATCATCCCCTTGCGCATGTACATCACCGAGAAGGGGCTGGCCAAAGTCGAGATCGCCCTGGCCCGAGGCAAGAAAAACTACGACAAACGCCAAGACATCGCCGACCGAGACTCCAAGCGCGACATCCAACGGGCGCTGAAACAGCGGTATTAGCGTTCGAAAAGCAAAAAATAGAACACGGATTTGACGGATCGAACGGATTAAAAACGGATCTTTTCAAAAAGAAAAATCCGTTTATATCCGTCAAATCCGTTCAATCTGTGTTCTATTTTTGTTTCCGGAGGATCTATGACCGAAGCACGCTACCCCATCCCCGCCGCCCAACACCGCACCGAGGAAGAAATCCGCCGCAGCCGCTTCATCACCACCCTGGCCCACGCGCCCACGGTGGAGGATGCCCGCGCCGTCATCGCCGATGTCAGCCGGGAGTTTGGGGACGCCAGCCACAACTGCTGGGCCTATGTGGTCGGGCCGCCGGGCAACACGGCCCAGGTGGGCATGAGCGACGACGGCGAGCCCCACGGCACCGCCGGACGGCCCATGCTCACCGTCCTCCTCCACAGCGGCGTGGGGGAGATCGTCGCCGTGGTCACCCGCTATTTTGGCGGCACGTTGTTGGGAAAAGGCGGCTTGGTCAAGGCGTACAGCGGCGGGGTGCAATATGCCCTGGAAACCCTGCCCCTGGGCGAGCGGGTGGAGAAAGCTCACCTGCACCGTGGTCATCGACTACGCCAGCATCACCCTCTTTCCAGCGCCTGTCTGCCCGATTTCGAGGTGGAGAGTTCCTGGACGAAGTCTACGCCGCGGACGTGACCTATCGGCTCGAACTCCCCGCCGCCGGCTTTGACGGATTCAGCGAAGCGGTGATCAGCCTCACCAACGGGCAGGCGTTGATCGAGGTGGTAACCATGATAATCTCCACCTCACTCCACCCTGTCGACCCATACCGCTGGGCCAACTCCCTTCGCAGAATCTTGCCGATGAAGCTGCGGGGAAACGCGTCCACAAAGATCACCATGCGGGGAACCAATTCCGGGGGCAGACGGCGGCGGCAGTAGGCCATCACCGTCTCGCTGGTGGTGCCGTCCTTGCCCGTGGAGATGAAGGCGATGGGCTGGTTGGCGATGGCCACCACCGCCGCCTCCTGCACCTGGGGGATTTCGTATAGCACCTCTTCGATGTCCCGGGGGAAGGCGGGCGGCCCCATCTCTTTGTCGGGATACCACATGTCCGCCCGCCGGGCCACCAGGCGGAAGTAGCCGTCCTCGTCCATCTGGGCCACGTCCCCGGTGTGCAGCCAGCCCGCCGGCGTCGATCACCTGGGCCGTGGCCGCCTTGTCCCGCCAATAGCCCGCCATCACCTGGGGACCCCGCACGGCCAGTTCCCCAATCTGCCCCGGCTCCACCTCTTTTTTCGACGACAGATCCAAAATACACGCCTCGGTGGACGGCAGGGGGATGCCGATGCTGCCCACTTTGCGCAGCCCGCCCAGGGGATTGGCGTGGGTCACCGGCCCGGCCTCGGTCAGCCCGTAGCCCTCCACCAGCCGCCCCCGGGTCAGCTTCTCGAAGGACTCCTGCACCTCCACGGGCAGGGGCGCGGAGCCGCTGATGCACGCCTTGATGGAGTCGATGCCATATTTGCGCACCCCCGGATAGTTGTTGATGGCCATGTACATGGCCGGCACGCCGGGGAAGATGGTCGGCTGCTCCCGCTTGATGGTCTCCAACAGATCGGTCAGATCAAAGGTGGGCTTGAGGATCAGGGTGGCCCCCAGGGCGATGGGCACGTTGAGGGCCGTGGTCAGCCCGTAGCTGTGGGAAAAGGCCAGCACGCACAGGAAGATCTCCTTGCCCTCCACGGCTTCGGGCATCCACTGGCGGATCTGCATGGTGTTGGCCACCAGATTGCGGTGGGTGAGCATGACCCCCTTGGGCAGCCCCGTGGTGCCGCCGGTGGATTGGATCACGGCCAGGGCGGTCGGGTCCACGTTGACCTCCGGCGAGCTTTCCGGCGCGGAGCCCAGCAGGGCATCGAACCGATGGAAGTGCCAGTCGGCCCGCCCTTGGACGGTTGGCGGCTCGGCCCCCACCAAAACCAGATGCGCCAGCTTCACCTGGGCGGGCATCTGGGCCACCATGCCCAAGCCCCTGGCGTCGGTCACCAGCACATGGGCCTGGAGGCCGGCCTGCTGTCGGGCCATCAGATCCGGCGTCACCTCCGGCGGGGCAAAGGCCACCACGCCCCCGGCTTTCAGCGTGCCAAAGTAGGCGATCACCGCCTCCGGGCGAGTTGGGCAACATCAGGGCCACCCGATCCCCCGGCTGCAAGCCCAGGCCCAGCATGGCGTTGGCCCAGCGGTTGACCGCCTTGTTCAACTGGGCATAGGTCATGCGCTGATCCCCGGCCAGCAACGCCACCCGGTTGGGAAAGCGGCGCACGGCAGAGCGCAGCAGCCGATGGACGGGGATCTGCGGAATGGCCGCCGTGTAGGGCACGGTCTGTTCGTAGTTGTCCAGCCAGGGCCGCTCCTGGCGCAGGGTGGCCCGGCTCTGCTGGGTGCCGGCCACGGTCTGCTGCCGCCAGGTGCGGGTGGCCTCGCCGGACAGAAAGCGCTCCAAGGCCCGGTTGACCGCGTCCCGCCGCTCCAACATCACCATGTGGCCCGAGGTGCCCACATCCACATCCTCGGCCCCTGGAATCGCCCGGGCCACCTCCTCAAACAGGGGTTTCTCGAACAGAAAATCCCAGTGGCCCCGGATCACCAGGGCGGGCATGGTCAGACCCCGGAAGAGGCTCCACCCGTTCCATTGGGACAAATTGTTGGCATACCAGGCTTTGAGGACATGAAACGGGGCATGGAGCCAGGTTTTGGCAAAGGGTTGCGCCAGCCGCAGCACGTTGAGGGGCAAGTTGAGGCCAAAGCGCAGGGCAGGGCTCAGGCGAAACTCCCCGGCGGACGCAATCAACACCAGCCGCTCCACCCGTTCGGGATGCTCGGCGGCAAACTGGGAGACCACCGCGCCGCCAAAGGAGTGGCCCAACAGCACGCACGGCTCGTCAACGCCCAAAATGTCCAGCGCCCGGAGCAGATCCCCCTGGATCTCGTCCATGCTGTAGCGGCCCACGGGCCGATCCGACCGCCCATGCCCCCGCAGATCCAGGGCCACCACCCGGTTGGCCAGGGCAAAATGGGCCAATTGATAGCCGCCACTGGGTCGCCTGTCCGCCAAAGCCATGCACAAAAACCAGGGTGCGCAAAGGTCGGTCCGGCGCAATGTCGATGGCCGAGAGGCGAATGCGGGGCGCTTCCGACGTGCGCACCTCGCGCCGGTAAAGTTCCAGATCGATTTCCATGTGGCTCTCCGCTGGGTGGGATGATAGGTTGGGGTGTTGAACTGGGGTGGGCTGGATTATAGCCCGCCCCGGTTTCGCCGTCAAACGGCTTGGATTTGACCACTTTTTTCCGGCATTGAACCCTTTCCCCGTCCGTGCTACAATAGGCCCTCACTTTGCCCGACGCTTCACGTTTTACGCCCCACGCCCCGCTTCACAGCCAAAATGCCAAAGAAGCACCCACCAAAGGAGAGAAAACCATGCGAAAAAGCGAATGGATCGACAAGTTCAATGTCAAAATTGTCAGTTTTGCCGACCGCCCCGATCTGTTGGGGGATGCCGAGACCGTTTACGTGGTCAAGGACATCTTCACCACCCGAGACGGCTCTTGGGAACCGGGAAAGTCCGATCCCGGCGCGGTGTCGCAGTGGGCCAGGGATACCTATCTGCGTCCCTTTGGCGCGCAGGACTATTTCGACGACGCCGGTGCGGATCATCACATGTTCAGCCGGGTGGAAGCTGCCGACGGCAAACATGTGGTCGAAGCGCCCATCGTCTATTGGTCTGACGGTCTGGGCAAGCTGGACGATCCCAACTACAATGGCTATGTTGATGTGAAGACCAAGCATCGTTCCGGCTGGGGCAATGTGGTGCTCAGTCCGGGGGCCAACTACTACCCGGATCAGGGCAAGTCCGGCCCCTGGTCGGTGAAGGTGAAGGGCGCCTCTGAAATTGTCACCGGCTTGGGCATGCCGGTGAGTATGCATGTCTCCTTCTTCGTGGTCTGGCAGGCCGTGCCCCGATCCCAGGTGGTTGCCCCGCCGAGCGCCCCCGCCGAGGTAACAGCCGCCGTCACCGCTGCCGTGGAGAACGTGCAGTCGGCCATCAGCGCCGGGGTGGGGGCCGTGGCCAGCGGGGCCAGCGCCATCCTGGAAACCCCGGACGTGCCCGCGGATCCGCCCAAGGTCTACCCCGAAGGCGTCCCCGGCATCCGCCAGGCCGCCTGGGACACGGTGGGGATCAACTACAACCCGGAAGCCGCCTTCTCTCGCTATGCCCGAGAACATGGTCTGGCCATCCCCCTGACCAACGAGTTCGACGTCAACGGCTATCGCTGCCAGGGCTTCGTCGGCGGCATCGTCTTCGCCAAGATCGGCGACTGGGGCAACGTCCAACACGCCACTTGGTAGGATTTTCTTAACCACAGAGAACACAAAGAGCACAAAGAAAGGGCGTTTTTGACCCCTTCTTTGTGCTCTTTGTGTTCTCTGTGGTTTTTAGATCAAATGCTTGTGATCTGGCGTAAAGTCTCGACCAGGAGGCGGTGTTCGGCGGCGTGGATGCGCTGGGCCAGGTCGTCCAGCGTGTCCGCGGGCAGGATGGGGACCGTGGCCGTGGCCAGCACCGGCCCCTCGTCCACACGCTCGTCCGGCACCAGATGCACCATGATCCCCGTGTGGTCGATCTCTCCCCGCTGGAAGGCGGCAAAGGCATCCTCGATGGCGTGGGCACCGGGGAAGGCGCCGGGCAGGGCTGGATGGAGGTTCACGATGCGGTTGGGGAAGTGTTGAATAAACGCATCACTCAGGATCAACATCCAGCCGGCCAAGACCACCCAGTCCGGGTTGAATTCAGCCACCAGATCCGCCAAGTCCGCGTCATAGTCGGCCCGGTCCCGCCCCGCATCCCGATAGCGGTTTCAGCCGATGCACATGGGCCGGAATCCCCGCCGCCTTGGCCCGCTCCAGCCCAAAGGCATCACCCCGGTTCGAGATCACCGCCCCAATCTCCGCCTGCAACCTCCCGGCCCCAATCGCATCAATGATCGCCTGCAAATTGCTCCCGCTGCCCGAAATCAGCACCACCAGTCGACCCACACCCCTTTTGCCTTTTGCCTTTTGCACTTTGCCTTTTGCCTTTGCTTTTAGATTTGTACCCGTTCCCCGCCCGCCGGGATCAATTCCCCAATCACCTTCGCCTCCGGCAAAAGCCCCAACACTCCGTCCGCCTGCCCCGCATCCACCACAAGCACCATCCCGATCCCCATGTTGAAGACCCGATACGCCTCGGACGGCGGCAAGCTGCCCAATTCCACCAACAGCCGGAAGATGGGCGGCACGGTCCAGCTTCCCCGGTCGATGCGCGCCCCCAAGTGGTCCGGCAAAATGCGGGGGATGTTGTCGAGAAAGCCCCCGCCGGTGATGTGGGCCAGCCCCTTGGGCGTCAACCCGGCAGCCGCGCAGACGGTCCATTTCGGCCACATAGCAGCGGTGGGGAGCCAGCAGCGCGTCGCCCAGGCTGACATCCGAGCCGGGCACGGGCGCGTCCAAACTCATGCCCGTCAATCAACTTGCGGATCAACGAATAGCCGTTGGTGTGGGGACCGGAACTGGGCAGACCGATCAGCACGTCCCCCGCCGCCATCTCGCCGGTTCGGGGCAGGATGGCGGTCCGATCCACCAGCCCCACGACAGTCCCGGCCACATCAAAGGCCCCGGGCGCGTAGACCCCCGGCATCTCCGCCGTCTCGCCGCCCAAGAGCGCGCAGCCCACGGCCCGGCAGGCGTCGGCCATGCCCGTCACCGTGGCCGCAATCTGCTCCGGTTCCAACTTGCTGGCGGCGATGTAGTCCAAAAAGAAGAGGGGCCGCGCCCCCTGCACCAAAATGTCGTTGACGCAGTGGTTGACAATGTCGTGGCCGATGCTTTCCCAGCGCCCGGCCTGGGCGGCCAGCTTCACCTTGGTCCCCACCCCGTCCGTGGACGCCACCAACACCGGGCGATCCGGCAGGTTGTTGAGGGCGAACAGCCCGCCAAAACTGCCCACATCGGTCAGCACCGCGTCCGTGTAGGTCCCCCGCACCGCCGCCTTCATCAGATCCACCGTGCGGGTCGCCGCGTCGATGTCGACCCCGGCGTCGCGATAGGTTGTTGGCATGGAGCCTCCCTTATTTCCGCCCAATATCCGTGCGGAACTGGGCCTCGTTGAAATGCACCCGGCTGACGCCCACGTAGGCGGCCTCGATGGCGGCGTCCAGGGTGTCGCCCACGGCGCTGACGGCCAGAACCCGCCCGCCGTTGGTGACCAATCGCTGATCGTCGCTGACTTTGGTCCCCGCATGGAAGACCGTGCAGCCCTCCGCCTCGGCCTGCTCAATCCCCGTGATGGCTACGCCCCGCACGGATTTTTCCGGATAGCCGCCCGCGGCCATTACCACCGTGGCCGCCGCGCCCGGATGCCACTGGATCGCCAGCTCGGCCAGCCGTCCCTCGGTGCAGGCCAGCAGGATCTGGGCCAGATCACTCTTCAACAGGGGCAGGATGGCCTGGGCCTCCGGATCGCCAAAGCGGCAGTTGTATTCCAGCACCTTGGGCCCGTCTTCGGTCAACATCAGCCCCACATAGAGCACGCCCACATAGGGCGCACCCTCGGCGGCAATGCCGTCCAAGGTGGGCTGGATGATGCGTCTCGGCCACCTCCCGCATCAGCTCCGGCGTGGCCAGGGGAGACGGCGCAAAGGCCCCCATGCCCCCGGTGTTCGGCCCCTGTCCCCGGTCCAACAGACGCTTGTGGTCCTGGGCCGGGGGCATGATGCGGAAATCCTTGCCATCGCAGAAGGCCAGCACCGAGAGTTCCGGCCCTTCCATGCGCTCTTCGATCAGCACGGTCGCCCCGGCGATGCCAAAGCGGTTGTCCAGCAGCATGGCCTGCACAGCCTCTGCCGCCCCCTCCATAGATCGAGGCAGAAGCACCCCCTTGCCCCCGGCCAACCCGCTGGCCTTGATCACCGGCGGCAGATCCAACAGGCGCATGGCCCGCATGGCTTTGTCGAAGTCATCGAAGATCTCCGCCTGGCCCGTGGGGATGCCGTGGCGCAGCATGAACTCTTTGGAGAAAGCCTTGGACCCCTCCAACTGGGCCGCCATCTTGCTGGGGCCAAAGATGGCCAGATCCGCCGCCTGGAAGACCTCCGTGATCCCGGCCACCAAAGGCGCTTCCGGGCCGACCACGGTCAACTGCACATCGTGGGCCAGGGCAAAGTCCCGCAGCGCGCCAAACTGGTCCATGTGCATGTCCACGTTGGTACACTTGGGCACGGTCGACCGTGCCCCCATTGCCCGGCGCCACAAAGATCGCTTCAACCTCCGCCGACTGGCTCAACTTCCAAGCCAACACATGCTCCCGCCCGCCATTGCCGATAATGAGAATGTTCATGGTGTGATGCTCCTTTGAGAAGAGATAGAGTGTAGAGATAGAGGTAGAGTGTAGAGATAGAGATAGAGGGACAGAATGTGCCAAGCAGATTCTCTATCTCTATCTCAACACTCTATCTCTATCTCAATCCCCCCACACCCCGGCGAATTTATGTTTGGCTTCCAGTTCGATCATGGGGATGGGGGTGACGAAGGGGTATTCGCCGGTGAAACAGGCGTTGCAATAGCCGCTGGCCGGGCCGGCTCGGTCGTCGGCACGCCCAGGGCGGTCATCATCCCGTCCAGGCTGATGTAGGCCAGGGAGTCCGCGCCCACATGGGCGGCGATTTCGGGGATGGTCTTTTGCGCCGCGATCAGCTCCTTTTGGGAAGCCATGTCCACCCCCATAAAGCAGGGGATATTTGATGGGCGGACAGGCCACCCGCAGATGCACCTCGGTCGCCCCGGCCTCCCGCAACATCTGCACCAGGGGGCCGGAGGTGTTGCCCCGCACAATCGAATCGTCCACCAGCACCACCCGTTTGCCCGCCAAATTTTGGGGCAGGGGGTTGAATTTCATCGCCACCCCCACCTTGCGCAGCTGATCCGTGGGCTGAATAAAGGTGCGCCCAATATAGCGGCTCTTGATCAGCCCCTCGCTGTACGGAATGCCGCTTTCCAGGGCATAGCCGATGGCGTGGGGCGTGCCGGAGTCGGGCACCGGCACCACAATGTCCGCGTCCGTGGGCGACTCCTTGGCCAGTTGACGCCCCATGCGCTGGCGCATTTGGTGGACCAACTCGCCCTCAAAGACGCTGTCGGGCCGGGCAAAGTAGATCTGCTCGAAGGTGCAAAAGGCCCGCTGCTCCGGCGGCGCGCCCTGGATGATCTCGTAGCCGTCCGCGTCCAGATGCACGATCTCCCCCGGCTCGATCTCTCGTTCCAGCCTGGCGCCAATGGTGGAAAAAGCACAACTCTCAGAGGCCAGCACATAGCCGCCGCCATCCAATCTTGCCGAGGACAAGGGGACGGAGGCCCCAGGGATCTCGCACCCCAAACACCCCATCCGGGGTCAGGATGACCAGGGTATACGCGCCCTCGGCCTTGGCCATGAAGGTGCGGATGCGGGAGAACCAACTGCTCCCCCCGGCCCCGGCCAACAGGTGGATGATCACCTCGCTGTCGGTGGAGGTGTGCAAGCCCACGCCCCGCTCCAACAGCTCCCGGCGCAGTTGGGGCGCGTTGATCAGGTTGCCGTTGTGGCCCAAGGCCAGGGGCCCATAGCGGGTCTCCATCAAATAGGGCTGGGTGTTGCGCAGCTTGGACGACCCCGTGGTGGAATAGCGGTTGTGGCCGATGCCCATTGGCCCCCGCAACGGGTGCAGATTCTCCTCGTTGAAGACCTGAGAAACCAGCCCCATCCCCTTGTGGATATGGGCCACCGACCCGTCAAAGGTCGTGATCCCCGCCGCCTCCTGGCCCCGGTGTTGCAAGGCATACAGCCCAAAAAAGATCAGCCGGGCCACGTCCTGCTCCGGCGCAACAATGCCAAATACACCGCATTCTTCGTGGGGAGAGTCGTCTTGGAATGGATCTTGTTCTCTGGAAATCGATGGGAAACATGGTTGAACCCTTTCGGAATGGTTGATGGTTAACGGTTGATGGTTAATTTTTAATTGGGTGTCGTCCGACCACTTAAAAATTAACCATTAACCGTTAACCATTAACCATTAAAAACTCGACATAATCGCTCTACGGGCCGCGATCACCACCGCCCGCGCCTCTTCAATCGTCGCACCCAACGCGGTCAGATGTCCCATCTTTGCGTCCCGGACGGGGATCGGTCTTGCCGTACAAATGCAGTTTGACGTTCGGAAACGCCAACACCGCCGCCCAATTCGGCTCGCCATCCGCCCACAGATCCCCCAGCAGATTGGCCATCGCCGCCGGGCGGTGATAGTCCGTGCTGCCCAAGGGCAGCCCGCACACCGCCCGCAATTGCTGCTCAAACTGGTCGGTGACACAGGCATCCACGGTCAAGTGGCCGGAGTTGTGGGGCCGGGGCGCGATCTCGTTGATCAACAGATGCTCGTCCCAGGTCAGAAAGAACTCCACGCACAGCACCCCCACCACGTCCAGCTTCTCCATGATGGTGCGGGTATGGGCCACCGCCGTCTCCACCACCGCCGGGCTGACCTCCGCCGGGGCCACGGTGATGTCCAAAATGTGGTCGGCGTGGCTGTTCTCCATCACGCCGAAGTGGGCAAAGCTGCCGTCCACGCCCCGGGCCGCCACCACGGACACCTCCCGCTCGAAGTCGATAAAGCTCTCCAAAATGGCCGGTTGTTCGCCAATGGCCGCCCACGCCGCCGCCGCCTGATCCGGGCTGTCGATCTTGACCTGCCCCTTGCCGTCATAGCCAAAGGCCGCCGTCTTCAGCACCGCCGGCGTGCCCAGGGTGAGCAGGGCGATCTCCAGATCTGCCAAGCCGTGGACCGGGGCAAACGGGGCGACCGGCAGACCATGTTGGACAAAAAACGACTTCTCCCGCAGGCGATTTTGGGCCGTGTGCAGGACGTGACCGCCGGGACGCACGGGCACGCCCTCCTCCTGCGGCAATGCGGGCCACATCCGCGGGCACATTCTCAAACTCGAAGGTGATCACATCCACCCCGCGCACAAAGTCCCGCACCGCGTCCAGATCCGTGTAGGCCGCGCTCACCTCCCGGTCGGCCAACATGCCCGTGGGCGTGTCCGTCCCCGGCGAAAAGGTGTGGATGCGATAGCCCAGCCGCCGGGCCGCCATCCCCAACATGCGGCCCAACTGCCCGCTGCCGAAGACGCCGACCGTGCCGCCGGGAAGAATTTTCGATTTTCGATTTTCGATTTTCGATTGCATGGGATAGTAGCCTAATCTCCGATCCCAATCGCTCCTCCATCACCGCCGCCGCCCGTGCCGCCCGATACGCCCGCAGCTTCTCCCGCAACTCAGGCCGGGTGAGGGCGAGGATGGCGACGGCATAAAGCGCGGCGTTGATGGCCCCGGCCTTGCCGATGGCCATCGTCGCCACGGGCACGCCGCCGGGCATCTGCACGATCGAGAGCAACGAGTCCAGCCCGTTCAGCGCCCGGCTCTGCACGGGCACGCCGATCACCGGCAGCAGCGTGTGGCCCGCAGTCATCCCCGGCAGATGGGCCGCGCCCCCCGCCCCGGCGATGATCACCTCCAGCCCCCGCTCCTCCGCCGTGGACGCGTACTCCACCATCCACGTCCGGCGTGCGGTGGGCCGAGACGATCCTGGCCTCAAAGGGCACGTCAAACTCGGCCAGGGTCTCGGCGGCGAAAGCCATGCACCCCTCCCAGTCCGACTTGCTGCCCATGATGATGCCGACCAATGGGGCTATGGTTTCAGTCATGCGTACGGTTCCTTGTCAATTTGCCAGCGCAGGTTGAGTAGACCGGGGCAGTTTCCGGTCGTATCGAAACCGCAGCGGGTCTGTAGAGTGGTATGAGTCTGACTCAAATAGTCGCAAACCAATCACGATCAATTTCGACGCGTTCGATCTCGATTCGTTTTGTGCTGACGCCCAACCCCAATTCCTTCAGCTTTTCGATAAGCAGATCACCGTCAATGAGATCGATGGCTGGTGCGCCGTCTCGTGTGGCTTCTCTGACGGCATCCTTCGTGAAATTACCTGTGGTGATGAGCAATCCTTTGTCTGCCCGGCCCACCATAGCCCCACGGAAGTCTCGTACATGACTGGCCGAGACCGATCCTCGGTATCGTTTGCACTGAAAAATCACATGAAAACTGAGCAATCCGCCCAGCCGCATGATCCCTTTGCCGTCAATGCCGCCATCTCCAGTCTGCCCTGTGACTTCCACCTGAGTAAAACCGGATTCTCGCAGCAATCTTTGGGTCAATCGCTCGAAAGCTGACGGCTCCATGCCCAGGAGGGTTTCAAGGAGGACTTCACGCCATGCCAGTTCTTCATCAGGTTTGTCGAGATTCGTTTCGTCTTCCGCTGTTTCTTGATGTTTGAGTTGCCCCAGCACGAATCGTTTGACCGCCACCGGATCAATTCGGTCGATCTGCCTCCCTTTTGCGGTCAGCGCCCAGACACCCCGACTTGAGTTTTCGAGTATGCCGTACTTCTTCAAATAGGTGCGGGACCAAGCAAGGCGATATTCGATCTCTGTTTGACCACCTTTATCTGGATTGTGAAGCACTTCAAGTTGTTCATCGGTGAGATCGACGAGTTCGGTGACTTTGTTATAGATCTCTTCAATGGTACCCGATCCGCCCAATGCTTTGAGAGCTTGGATGGCGGGATTCATCAATTGATCGTATGGGGGGACTTTTTTCATGCGTTCAGCCACTTTCTCATATTTTGTTCAATCCGCGGACCCGCCGGAACCTCGCCCGGCTCAAACGCTGCGCCCGGTGATCATCTCGTACGCCCGAATATATCGCTCCGCAGCGGCCACGGCCAACTCGGCGGGCATGGCGGGCGGCTCGCCTTCGCCCCGGTAGCCGTGGTCCGCGTACCACAGGCGCACGAATTCTTTGTCGAAATTCTCCGGCTCCTGCCCAGCGGCGTGACGGGCGGCATAGGTCTCCGCAATCCAAAAGCGGCTGGAATCCGGCGTGTGCATCTCGTCCATGAGCATGATGCCGCCGTCCGGGCCGATGCCGAACTCGTACTTCGTGTCCACCAGAATCAGCCCGCCGCGCAGGGCGATCTCCTGGCCCCGGCGGAAGAGGGCGATGGCCGCGGCGCAGATTTCGTCCCACATGGCTGCGGGGACCAGCCCCTTCTCCACCACCTCGGCGCTGGTGATGCGCTCGTCGTGGCCGCCGGATCGTCCGGCCCGGCCTTGGTCGTCGGGGTGATGATGGGCTCCGGCAGCGCATCGTTCTTGCGCAGCCCGTCGGGGAAGTCCATGCCGTAGATGTGGCGTTCGCCCTGGCTGTAGCGATACCAGAGCGCGGTCCCCGTCACCCCGGTGATGTAGCCGCGCACGACGACTTCCACGGCCAGGGGGCGGCACTCGTGGGCCACGGTCACGTTGGGGTCGGGCATGGCGATGAAGTGGTTGGGCACAATGTCCCCGTCTGCTCGAACCAGAAAGCCGCCAGTTGGTTCAGCACCTGGCCCTTGAAGGGCACCAGCCCCAAA
>CAVPIK010000038.1:0-198234 GCA_963704975.1 uncultured Chloroflexia bacterium
GCTGCCAGATCTGCGGGTAGACATTGACCGGCTGATCGCCCACGGACGCTGGCTGTTGGACAACGGCTGCCACGGCCTGGCCGTCTTCGGCACCACCAGCGAGGCCAACTCCTTCTCCGTGGCCGAGCGCATGGATGTGCTGGACGGCCTGGTGGACGCCGGCATCGACCCGGCGCTCCTCGTCCCCGGCACGGGCATGTGCGCCATCCCGGACGCTGTGTCCCTGACCTCCCATGCGGTGCGGTTGGGTGCGTCCGGGGTGCTCATGCTGCCGCCCTTTTACTACAAAGGCGTCAGCGATGACGGGCTGTTCGCCGCCTATTCCGAGGTGATCCAGCGGGTGGGGGACAGTCGGCTGCGGGTCTATCTGTACCATATTCCGCCGATTTCCCAGGTGGGCATCAGCCTCAAATTGATCGAGCGGCTACTGACCGCCTATCCGGGCACCGTCGCTGGGAATCAAGGACAGCTCCGGCGACTGGGCCAACCAACAGGCCATCCTGGACGCCTTCCCCGGCTTCGGCACCCTCACCGGGTCGGAGAAGTTTTTGTTGGAGAATTTGAAACGGGGCGGCGTCGGCACCATCACCGCCGTGGCCAACGTGATCCCCGACCGTCTGCGCGCCTTCTATGACGGCTGGCAGAGCATGGACGAGGCCGAAGCCGTCGCCGCCCAAGACAAACTCAACGCCACCCGCATGGCCATGCAAGGCTACCCCCCGGTCCCCGCGCTGAAGGAGATGATGGCGTCTATGCGTCAAGATCCGGCCTGGCGCACCGTACGTCCGCCGTTGACGGTGTTGACGGAAGCGCAGCGGGTGTCTTTGATGGCGGGTTTGGATCTGGGGAAGATTGCAGGGTAAGTCCGTCGAATCGTGTCGAAACAAAAAGATCACCCCACTGTAGCTAGGTCCGTTTACCGGACGCACGGCGTGAAGCCGACATTCGCTTTCAGTGGAGTGATCTTTATGTTTCGACTATAGCAGATAGAAGGTGTGCCGTCAATCAGAAAAACAACTTTCCCACATCAAGTGCACGACCATCTCCCTACCTTGGAAGAGGTTGTCGCCAAAATCAGGGCCGGGAAATCAGACCCGGCGCTCTACGAACCCGCCACCGAATCTTTGGCTGATCTCTTGGCACGAGCCCGCGATGAGGAACCAATTGATTCCGCTGAATTTGACCGCCAGTGGGCAGAGATCGAAGCCTACATGAAGGCACGAGATCGAGCAGATGATGTACGTGAGGGAAGATTGTAAGCATCACCCGCCGCATTCTTGCGATTACCCCAAAGTATCCATAAGCTCCCCACCCACCCACGTCTTCAATACCCGCAAATCCCCATCCAACAGCACCAGATCCGCGTCCGCGCCGGGGGCGAGGCGGCCTTTGCGCGTCTGGTTGAGGAGGGTGGCGGGGGTGGACGTGACCGTGGCGAGGCCGTCCTCCACGGCGCAGCCGGTGCAGCGGATGAGGTTGCGCAGGCAGCCGTCCAGGGGCAGGATGACGCCGGCCAGGGTGCCGTCGGCCAGGCGGGCGTCGGTGTCGGTGACGGTGACGGCGTAGTCGCCCAGGATGTATTGGCCGGGGGACATGCCCAGGGCGGCCATGGCGTCGCTGACCAGGTTGAGCCGGGTCGGTCCCAGGATTTGCCAGACCAGGCGCATGAGGTCCGGGTGGACGTGGATGTTGTCGGCGATCAGGCCCACGGTGAGCTGGGGGGCGTTGAGGAGGGCGGCGGGCAGGCCCGGTTCCCGGTGGTGCAGGGTGGGCATGGCGTTGAAGAGGTGGGTGCCGTAGCGGATGCCGGCGGCGAAGCCGGCCTGGGCCTGGGCATAGGTGGCGGTGGAGTGGCCGGCGCTGACGACCACGCCCCGACCGACCAGGGCGGCGATGGTTTCCAGTGCGCCGGGGAGTTCCGGGGCCAGGGTGACCAGGGCGACGCCGGTTTCCGGGGACCAGTCGGCCACGGCTTCGGGGGAGGGGAGGCGCAGGTGGGCGGGGTTGTGGGCGCCCTTTTTGGCCGGGTTGAGGAAGGGGCCTTCGATGTGCAGCCCCAGGGGGATGGCTCCGCGATAGCCCGCGGGCGGACCGGCCATGATCACATCTTGGGCGGCTCGGCTGACGGCGAGGGGGGCGGTGATGATGGTGGGCAGGAAGGCGGTGACGCCGTAGCGGGGCAGTTGCTCGCCCACGGCCCAGATGGTGGTGGGATCTGCCGTGAAGTCCAGGCCGAAGCCGCCGTTGACTTGGAGGTCCAGAAAGCCGGGGGCCAGAAACGCGCCGCCACCGTCCACGAAGTCCAGATCATCCGGCAGGGGCATGGACCCGATGGCTCCACAGGCGACGATCCGCCCCCGATCCACCAGCAGGCCGCCCTTTTCCACCCGCTGGCGAGGGGTGAGCAAGGTGACGTTGTGAATGAAAAGCATGGAAGTCTCTCCTTCAGAATTAACCGCCGAGGGCGCAGAGGCAAAGAAACCGCAGAGGGGCTTTGAGTTTCCTCTGCGGTTGATCGTTGTTATTGCCAGGGCCAGGCCGCGGTGGTGAGGTTGCGGCGGTCGAAGGCGATGACGGCAAAGCCCAGGAAGGCGACGCCGACGCCCAGGAGGACGATCAGGTCCACGGTGGACATGCTGCCTTGGGCGATGGAGAGCATGGATCGGTCGTAGTATTGGTAGAGGAAGAGGGGCTTGAGGGGTTTCAGCCCGTCCACCAGGGGGACCAGGTTGTTGGCGAAAAAGGTGATGACGACGAAGGCGGTGGCGGCGCTGATGGCGGCCCGGCGGGTGGGCAGATAGGCTGCCAGCCAGAGGCAGACCATCATGTGGGCGAAGGTGATGGGCCAGGCTTCCAGGGCCAGGGTGAAGGCCCGCTGGGGGGTGAGTATGTCTTGGTCCAGCAGGGAGCGCATGGTGGAGACGATCAGGGCGGCGGCGGCGCCGGAGATGGCCAGGATGCCCAGCAGGGCGATGCCCAGGGCCAGGGCTTTGATGACCACGACTTGCCAGCGGGTGAGGGGCAGGGTGGCGAAGAGTTCCAGGGTGCCGGCGTCCTCTTCCCCGGCCAGGGTGGCGGTGGCGGAGGTGAGGGCGAAGATGATGGCCAGGAGGGAGAGGAAGTTGAGCACGGTGGAGGCGTAGTAGGCCCCAAAGGTGCTCATGTCCATGTTGCCCAGGGATTGATAGAGGGGGATGTTGTTGAGATTCATGTTCTTCATCTCGGCGGGCAGGTAGGGGTAGAAGACCGTGTAGAGGGCCACAAAGCCGCTCAATCCTATGCCCCAGCCGAGGATGGCCCCTCGGCGCACGGTCAGTTCGTGGCGCAGAAAACTAAACATGGTTGGCCCCCTTGGGATTGTTGCCGCCGTTTTTGCCCGCCGTAGAAGGCCAGGAAGATGTCCTCCAGGGTGACGGGGTGCTCTTCGATGTCGACGACGCCGATCTGCACGGCGGTGACCATGACGGCCTGCAAATTGCGCTGGATTTCCAGGGTGATGGCGGTGCCGTCCCGCTCGATCTCCCGCACGCCGTCCAGGTTGAAGGCGTTGGGCGAAGGGGCTTTTTGCAGGCTGAGGCGCAGGCGGCGGAACTGTTGGCCGATCAGCGCGTCCACCCACTCCACGGCCACCAGCTTGCCGGCGCGGATGATGCCCACCCGGTCGCACACGGCCTGGACTTCGGGCAGGATGTGGGAGGAGAAGAAGACCGTGCGGCCCTCGTCCCGGGTCTCCCGCACCAGCTCCAGGATGGTCTGCTGGACCAGGGGGTCCAGGCCGCTGGTGGGTTCGTCCAAAATCAGCAGATCCGGCTTGTGCATCATGGCGGCCACCAGGCCCACCTTCTGCTTGTTGCCCCGGGAATATTGCTTGAGGTGGCGGCTGGGGTCCAGATCCAGCCGCTCGGTCAACTCGTCCCGGTATTTTTTGTCCTTCATGCCCCGCACGGAGCCCATGACCTCCAAAAACTGGCGACCGGTCAAGGTGTCGGGCAGGCTGAGTTCACCGGGCAGGTAGCCCACCCGCTTGCGGATTTCCACCCCATCCGCTCGGCTGTCCAGGCCAAAGAGGGACGCCTTGCCCTGGTCGGCGCGGATCACGTCCATGAGCACCCGCTGGGTGGTGGTCTTCCCCGCGCCGTTGGGGCCGAGGAAGCCGAAGACCTCCCCCTGCTCCACGGTCATGGTCACCTCTTCAATGCCCAGGTGACGGCCATAGTAGAGGGTCAGATCCCGGATGTCGATGACGGTTTGCATGGTGGGTTCCTTTCCAGAATTCACCACAAAGAACACAAGAGCACAAAGATTTTCTTTTTGAGCTTCTTTTTCTTTGTGTTCTTTGTGTTCTTTGTGGTGAAAATTATTTCGTCCTGCCAGATCAGACGTTTCAGGCGACGGCCACCGGCACACCCAATTCCGCGGACCGGTACGCGGCCAGCACGATTTCCGTGGCCCGCAGACCGTCCAGGCCGGTGACGGCGGGGGGACGGCCCGTGCGGATGGCGGCGACGAATTCGTCGATCATGGCCTGGTTGGCGTCGGATCCCCAGTAGGCCCAGGCCATGTGCCGGGCCGGGTTGCCGTGGACGGTCAGGTTCTGGCGGAAGGGGTCGGTGAGGATCACGCCGCCGTCGCCCACGATTTCCATGGTCAGCCCGCCCCAGGTGGGGAAGAGGCGGGGGCGGCTCCAACTGCAATCGATGCTGGCGAAGATGCCGTTGGCAAAGGTGAGCATGACCAGGCCGCCGGTCTCCACCTCCACCTCGTCGGCGTGGAGGATGTGGTTGAACTGGGCGTAGACTTCGGTGATTTCGCTGCCCAGCATCCAGCGCAAAATGTCGGCCAGATGGACGATGTGGTCCATGCCCGCACCGCCGCCGGCCAGGGCTTTGTCCACAAACCAGGCCCGGTGATGGCTGGGGTTCTGGCCTTGGTTCGTGGTGTTGAAGGCCCGCAACGCGCCCACGGCCCCCTGCGTCCAAGGCCGATTTGACCTCGACCAACGGGGCGCTGAAGCGCATGGGGAAGGCGGTCATCAGCATCACCCCGGCCTGGGCGCAGGCATCGATCATAGCCTGGGCGTCTTCCGCCGTGGTTGCCAGGGGCTTCTCGCACAGGACATGCACCCCGGCGGCCGCGGCCATCTCCACCAGGGGGCGGTGCCGGGTGTTCTCCGAGCAGACCACCACCGCGTCGGCGTCGGCCAGGAGGGCGGCGTAGTCGGCATAAAGGGTGGTGTTGAATTTGGCGGCGAAATCCTGGCCGCGCTGGGCGTCGTCCTCGTCGGCAATGCCGATCATTTCCACGCCGGGGACGGCCCGCAGGTTGCCCACATAGCTGTCCGCGTGGAGATGGGCCACATTCATGATGCCGATACGCAGATTGCTCATGACTTTCACCTCCGGGGCG
Source organism: uncultured Chloroflexia bacterium (assembly GCA_963704975.1). Classification (GTDB taxonomy): domain Bacteria; phylum Chloroflexota; class Anaerolineae; order Caldilineales; family Caldilineaceae; genus JAGNDO01. The sequence continues at coordinate 5,407 of CAVPIK010000038.1, forward strand.
ATGGTCACGGGCTGGCCCGTTTTGGCGGATTCCATGACGGCCAGGGCGAGCTGCACCGCGGCCACCCCCTCGCCGCCGGGGACCGGGACCGGCTTGTCGTGGATCACGGCGTCGTAAAAGGCTTTGATTTCGGTGGTGTACGGGCTTTCGCTCAAGGGGCTGCCCGCCACGGGGATGTCGGGACCGTCGCCGGCCGCGGCGGTGCAGATGCAGGGTGACCGGGGCGGTGCTTTCGGAGTCGCAGGTGATCAGCCCCTTCTCCCCGGCGATCTCGAAGGCGGTGCGGAAGGTGGGGGGCGGATAGGCCCAGGAGCCGGTGACGTGGCTGATGGCCCCGCTGCGTGGGTGAGGATGGCCAGGGCGTGGGTGCCCGTGCTCTTGGCGAAGACCTGGGTGACCGGTCCGGCCACCCAGCGGGCGTAGTCCAGATCGTGGATCATCAGATCCAGCACCATGCCGCCGGACTTGGCATCGTCCACAAACCAGTTGTCCGCCGCCTTCTTGGGCTGGAAGGATTCCCGGCTCAGGCGGATGACCGCGGGGCGGCCGATCTCCCCGGCCATCACCCGGCGGCGGGCCTGGGCATAGTCGGGGAAGAAGCGCACCACGTGGGCCACCATCAGCTTGACCCCGGCGGCCTCGCAGGCGGCGGTCATCTCCTGGGCCTGGGCCAGGGTGCGGCCCAAGGGTTTTTCGCACAGGATATGTTTGCCCGCTGGCCGCGGATTCCAACACCAATTCATAGTGGCGATGGGTGGGCGCGCAGATGTCCACGATGTCCACATCATCCAGCATGGCGGCCAGATCCGGGTAGAGTTGGCCGCCATATTTGGCAATCAAGACTTGGGCTTCGTCCGGGGCCTTGGTGACAAACCCGGCGATCTGGGCACCGGTCTGCGCCCAGCCCGCGGCGTGGGTCGATCCCATGAAGCCCGTGCCGACAATTCCGATACGCATGGAGGGAGATCCTTTCAATGAGTAAGGAGTGATGAGTAAGGTCGTGTTGAGTTAGGGGTGTTGCTTTGGGTGCGTTGAGTGATACTCGAAATGTGTAAAAAAGCACGCTTTTCGGGATACCAGCGAAATTACTCATCACTCTTTACTCATCACGTTCTATTTCACCGCGCCCGCGGTCAAGCCGCTGATGAGTTGGCGGGAGAAGATGACGTAGAGGATGAAGACGGGCAGCATGGCCAGGGTGAGGGAGGCCAGGACGGCGTTCCAGTCGCTGACGAATTGGCCCAGGAATTGCTGGGTGCCCAGGGTGATGGTCTTCTTGGCCTCGCCGGGGGCCAGGATCAGGGGGAACCAGAGGTCGTTCCAGACCGGGATCATGGTGAAGACGGCGACCGTGGCGATGGCCGGGCGCACCAGGGGCAGGATCAGGCCGAAGACCCGGTATTCGTTGGCGCCGTCCATGCGGGCGGCGTCTTTCAGTTCACGGGGGACTTGGCGCATGAACTGTTGCAGGATGAAGATGGTCAGGGGCAGGCCCATGGCCGTGTAGACCAGGATCAGGGCGGTCAGGGTGTTGATCAGCCCCATGGCCACCACCAGGCGCAGGATGCTCACCGTGCCCAGGCGGATGGGGATCATGATGCCCAGGGCCAGATAGAGGCCCATGAAGCCGTTGCCGGGAAACTCATATTCGGAGAGCGCATAGGCGGCCATCGACCCGGTCATCAGGATCAGGGCCATGGTGATCAGGGTGACGGTCAAGCTGTTGCCCAAATAGGAGACAAAATTGGAGCGGGCCAGCACGGTCTCGAAGCCGCCCAGGCTGAAGGCTTCGTTCATGGGCAGGGCATAGGGCGTGTTGAAGATGGCCCGCCGGGTCTTGAAGGCGTTGATGATGGTCAAATAGATGGGAAAGAGGGAGAGCAGGGTAAAAAAGGCCAGCACCACATAGGGCACTGATGGGGCCAATTGTACGCTCGTACCAGGAAGTTCGGATTTTTCGCATGGATCGCCTCTCCTAAAGCTCGTAGGTCTGAACCCGACGCTGCCAGGCAAACATATAGAGCAGGACACCGGCCAGGATGATCAGGAACATCATGGTGGCGACCGTGGCCCCCATGGTCGGGTTGCCAAGCTGAAGTTGGTTGCCAAAGAAGGTGCGATAGAAGAGGGTGCCCAAAATGTCCGTGGAATAGTTGGGGCCGGCCAGCGCGCCCTGGGTGGTGTAGATCAGGTCAAAGGCGTTGAAGTTGCCCACATAGGTCAGGATGGTGACGATGCCCACCGTGGGCAGGATCAGGGGGAACTTGATGCGCCAGAAGGCCGTCCACATGGACGCCCCATCCACCCGGGCCGCCTCGATCAACTCGTCGGGGATGCTGATCAGCGAGGCATAGAAGAGCATCATGGGGATGCCGATAAATTGCCAGACCGAGATCAGGGACAAGGTGATCAGGGCCGGGCCTTGCAGACCGAGCCAGGGCTTGAACAGAGATTCCAGCCCCACGGCCCCCAACATGCCTTCGGCCACGCCCCACAAGGGGCTGAGGATCAGTTGCCAAATAAAGCCCACGATCACAAAGGAGAGCATGGTGGGCATAAAGAAGATCGTGCGGAAAATGCCCCGGCCTCGGGTGGTGGCTTGGGCCAGCAAGGCCGCCAAGAGCAGCCCCACGGGATTTTGCACGGCCATATTCACGGCAAAAAAGATGAAATTATTGCGCAACGCCCCCCAAAACCGGGGCGACCACAGGGAATCCGTCAGCAGGGTGACATAGTTGCCCATGCCCACAAACGCCTCCTGCCCCGGCCCCACAGAGGTAAAAAAGCTCAAACGCACAGAATCGACCAGGGGATAGACCATAAACAGGGTATAGATCAACGTGGCCGGGGCCAAGAAGACCAGAATATGGGTCGGAAAGGGCTTGCGCCCTCGTTTTGCGGGTGTGGATTGGCTCATGTTTCCCCCTTTTGTGTGAAGGGGTGAGGGGGTGAAGGGGAGAAGGGGTGAACCACGTTCATCACCCCTTCACCCTTTCACCCCTTCACCCGTTCAGACTTACTGCTGCGGCGCGTACCACGTCGCCAGACCGGCCTGGATCTGCTCGGCGGCCTGGGTGGGGGTGATGTCGCCGTTGATGACCTGGGCGCTCACGCTCCACAGGTCGTTCTCCATGTTCGGCTCACCACGGGAGAGGATCTGGTAGCTGTTGCGGATGGTGCTCTCGCACTGGCCGCGCCAGTCCAGGAATTCCTGGGCCAGGGGGTCGTCCAGGGTGATGGCGGCGTTGGAGAGGCTGAAGAAGCCGGGCAGGGCGTTGCTGTACAAGGAAGCAAACTCGGCCCCGGTCATCCATTCCAAGAACGCCTTGGCGGCCTCAGGATGGGCGCTCTTGGGGTTCATGCCCATGGCGATGTCCGTGTGGTCGCTGATGTAGCAGGTGTCGCCGGCGTTGACCACCGGGGGCGGGAACGCGCCCATTTTGAAGTCCACCAGGCTATTGAAGAAGGAGACCTCCCAAGAGCCGGTGGGATAGATGGCCGCCCTGCCCAAGGTGAAGAGATTCTGGCTGTCCGGGTAGGTCTGGGCCTCGAAACCGTTGGCCATATAGGGAGCCCACTTGGCCAACTCGTCCCACACGGCCACATACTGGGGATCCGTGATCTTCTCGGTGCCGGCGATCAGGCCATTGCGACCAGCCTCACCCTTCCAATAGTTGGGGCCGATGTTCTGGAAACCCATGGTGGCGGCTTCCCATTGGTCGGCGGTGCCCATGTCCAAGGCGGTGTAGGTGCCGTCGGCCTTGATGGCGTCCAGCACGGCGTAGAACTCGTCCACCGTGGTCGGCACGGTCAGGCCCAGGGCTTCGAAGGCATCGGCGTTGTAGATGAAGCCGTGGATCACAGAGGCCATGGGCACACAGAAGACGTTGGCCCCGTCATCCGTGATCCAGGCGCTCTTGGCCACATCGCTGAAGTTGTCCAGGCCGGGCAGGTCGTTGAGGGAGGCCAGGTAGCCCTGATCGTAGAGGGCCAGGGAGGCGTCGAAGGGGCGACAGGTGATCAGATCACCGGCGGTGTCACCTGCCAGTCTGGTGTTGAGGACGGCGTTGTACTCGGCGGGGGCGGCCGGGGCAAAGATCACTTCGATCTCCGGGTGGACCTTGTTGAAGGCGGGGATGATGGTGTCCTGCCAGATGGCCAGGTCATCGTTGCGCCAGCTCTCGATGGTGATGGAGACCTTCTCGGCTGCCGGGGCGGCTGGCGGGTGCGGCAGCTTCCTCGGCGGCAGGGGCGGCGGCGGGGGTGGTGGCCGGTGCCGGTGCGGCACAACCCACAACCACCAACGCCAAAATCAACAACAAAATGCTAATCTTTTTCGACATGCGGTGTTTCCTCCTGTTGGGAATGGAAAAGAAAAACAACGGTTATCCTACGGAAATCGCAACGGTGGCCAGACCAATTTCATGCCGTGGTTGCGATCGTCTGATTATCAAGTCGGTGTATCAAAACTTAGGGAGGGCGAGTGCGTGATCAAAAAGATCATGCTGGGTCAACCCGTTCGCACCAGGGGGTGCGAACTCCTCGCAACGCATTCGGTCCGTGCCCCTGCGGAGTTCGCACCCCCTGGTGCGAACGGGTCGGCCAAGCTTCGACGTGAGTTCTCGGCCTCGCTCCAACGCTCAGCGTGGGAGCAAAACGCAACACGTCTCACCCCTGCCAGACCAGACAGGCCGCGCCCAAAGCCGACGACGCCAGCCGGGACGGGCGGATGGCCAGCCGATCCGCCGCGCCGGGGAGGACGCGCCGGGCCAGTTCCCGCCGGGCCAGGGGGACGATCTGGTCGAAGGCCGTGCGCCCGGTGCCGCCGCCGATCACGATCAGGGCGGGGTCCAGCAGGGCCACGTTGACGGCCAGGGCCATGCCCAGCCAGCGCCCCATCTCCGCCACGGCGGCTTGGGCCAGGGCATCCCCGGCCTGCGCTTCGGCCAAGATTTGCGCCACGGAAAGCTCTTCATTGACAGGGACAAAGTCGTGGGGAGACTGTCCCCCGGCGGCCAATTCCCGAACCGTCGCCATCAACCCCGGCCCGGAGAGGACGGTCTCGGCGCAGCCATGTTGACCGCAGGCGCAGGCCCGCCCGTCCGGGTCCAGCACCAAATGGCCGATCTCGCCGCCCGTGTGATGGGCACCGATCACCAGTCGGCCATCGCTGACAATCCCCCCGCCCAGGCCGGAGCCGATGCCCAGATAGACGCAATCCCGCTCGCCCTGGGCGGCCCCGAAGAAGACTTCGCCCAGGATTTCGGCGTTGGCGTCCTTGGCAATGCGGACCGGCAGCCCATTGTCCAGCCGCTGGGCGATGCCCCCGGCCAGATCCACCACATCCCAGCCCAGGTTGGCCGCGGCGGAGACTGTGCCCGCGGTGGGGTCCACCCGGCCGGGCGAGCCGATGCCGACCCCGGCCACAGGGCCGGACGCCTGGGCCATCACCGCCCGGATGGCCTGGGCCATGCGGTCCATGACCGACGCCGGGCCGTCCGCGGGCAGGGTAGGCAAGCGCTCCTCGGCCAGGATCGCCCCGGCCCGGTCCGCCAAGACCACGGCGATCTTCGTCGCCCCCATATCCACGCCAATTGCTAAGTTTAAAACAGCCATAGTTCGGTCTCCGACTTAAAGGGTTATCCACGAATCTGCACGAATCTGCACGAATCTTTTCTTTTTTAATTCGTGCAGATTCGTGCAGATTCGTGGATCGTTTTATTTAGAGATGCGGGTTCCGTCCCCGCCATTTGGCCAAGAGGGCCTGGTCGTGTTCTCTGGCCCCGGCCATGTTGAAGCTGGCGTAGAGGGGCGGGGTGTCGCCTTCGGCGGCCAGGGTGGTGGCGGCTTGGGTGACGAGACAGTTCCACAAGGTCGCGCCCACCACGGTGGAGGTGGGGCCGGTGCGCCACGGGGTGCCGGGCAGGTCAATGGCGGCGTCACCGGGCTGGCCGTGGTTGTCCAGCACAAAGTCGGCCACGTCGGTGAGGCGCACGCCCAGATCCGAGAGGGGGGCGACTTGGGCATAGGCCAGGGAGCAGACCGCCACGACGGTCAGGCCGAGGGTTTTGGCGTGCTGGGCCATCTCCACGGGCAGGCGGTTGACGCCGCTGTTGGAGAAGACGAAGAGCAGCTCGCCGGGCTGGGGGGCGTAGCGGGCCAGGATGCCTTGGGCCAAGCCGGGGGTGCGCTCGATCTGGCTGCCCAAGAGGGGGTTTTCGTGCATCATCAGCCCGGTGAGCAGGATGGGCACGACCGGGGCCAGTCCGCCGGCGCGCAGATGGCCCTCTTCGGCCAGCATGTGGGAGTGGCCGGTGCCGAAGAGAAAGATGCGTCCGTCGGCGCGGATGACGTCAACCATGCGTTGGGCTATGGAAATTAGCAGGTCCTCTTGGCCCCAAATAGCGGCCTCCTGAACGGTACGCACGGTTTGAAAATAAGCCAAAATGCCGTTGACCGACGAGTTCGTCTCCATCACACAATCCCCAATTCGTTGGACAATACCAGGGCCGCGGCGCCCAGGATGACGATGTCCGCGCCCAGGCTGGCCAGCTCGATCTGGGTGTCCGCGCCCAGGGCGGCCAGGCAGCGGGCCTGCATGGTGGATGCGGGCGGGGGCCAGGAGGGTTTCGCCAAATTGGGCCACGGTACCGGCCACCAAGATCTTCTGCACGTTGAGAACGCTGACCAGGTTGGCCAGGGCCATGCCCAAATAGCCCCCGGCGTCTTCCACCAGGGCGATCAGGCTTTCGTCCCCGGCGGCCAGGGCTTGCTGCACAATCTCCGTGGTGATCTGGGTTGGGTCCGCGACCAGTTGGTTGAGGGGGGAGGCGGGTCGGGAGCGGGCAATGGCCTGGGCCTTGCGGATGATGGCCCGGCTGCTGACGATGGTCTCCAAACAGCCATAATGACCGCACCGGCACTGCTCCCCGCAGGTTCTGTGCAGCACCACGGCGTGGCCGATCTCCCCGGCCCCGGAGCCGTCGCCGTAGAGCAGTTGGCCGTTGAGGACGATGCCGGCGCTGATGCCCCGGCCAATTTTGATCACGACCAGGTTGGGCTTGTGATCGTCCGCCCCAAAGGTGTATTCGGCCAGGGCCGCGGCGTGGGAGTCGTTGACCACATAGGCGGGCAGGTCGTAGCGCTCTTGGAGCAGATCCTGTAGGGGCACGTCGATCCAGTCCATGTTGACGGCGCTGCGCACCACCCCCTGGCGGGCGTCGATCAGTCCCGGCGTGCCGATGCCGATGCCCAGCAGAGGCCGATCCGCCAAGGCGGTCAAGCGGTCGAGCAGCTCGTAGACCTGGGCCAGGACGGTTTCGCCGTCCCGGTCGTTGATGGGCAGGCTCTCATCGTGGCAGATGTGGCCCCGCAGGTCCACCAGCGCGCCCCGCAGTTGACTGTTGCCCAAGTCCAAGCAGACCAGCAGGCGGGCGTCGGCCACCACGTCCAACTGGGTGGGCGGCTTGCCCCCGGCGGACGGGCCTTGGCCCACCTCCTCGACGAGGCCGTCTTCTATCAACCCGGTCACCACCTCGGAGACCGTGGCCCGGGACAGGGCCGTAGAGCGGGCAATGTCCGCCCGGCTGACCCGATTCTGGTCGTAGATGGTCTTGAGCACCAGGCGGCTGTTATGGGATTTGGATTGCTGCCGGGTTGCCTTTTTCAAGGGGCGGGCCTGGGTGGAAAGTTGGTTGATTTGTTGATTGGGGGATTGGGGTGCAACATGCAACTTTGTTTGGTGAACTTACTAAGCCTGGAAAGTATAGCATGGGTTTGGGGGGGTGTCAACCAGGAAAAAACGTGGAAACCCTTGATTGGGCCTTCCCATCTTTACCAAATCTAAATACTTTCTAAGCCACGAGTTTATCTGGCGGGGCTATTCTGTTTGTACAAGACAATGGCCTGTGTGGGCCAATCGATGCCTTGGATACTATCCATCTTCATCTAGAGGACGACAACATGCGCCGCAGCCCCAGAAGCACCCAATTCGTTCAAATCGACCTATTCCCGCTGATATTCATCATGCTGGCCTTGCCCTTGCTGATTGGCCTGTCGGGCAGGTTGAGCGAGGCTGCGCCCGAATTATCTCAGGCTGCCAGCCTCACCTCGCCCGTGGTGGACACGAGGCAGACTGTCAACGCTGACTTGCCATGGCACCCAAATTACGAAAGATGGACGCTCTTTGAAATCGCCGGGCATCCCTACCATCCGTATATTTCAGCGTCATAAGGTGGCATATGCCCATCTTACCGTCGCTGAGAACCCAACCAAATTCGCTCATGACAACCGTCATGACCAAAAACACAGAAAAGGATCAATCATGTTCAAAAAAGTCAGTTTCTTCTTAACGGTCGGTTTATTGGCCTTTGTTTTGGCCGCATGTGGGACGTCAACCACGACAAGCCAAGAGACCACATCAGCCACGGCATCGCCAACGGCAGCGGCAGCGACAATGGTACCGACCGAAGTTCCCGTGAGCGAGGTGCCCGCAACAGAGGTGCCAGCAACAGAGGCGTCAACCACCCCAGAGGCGGTGGCCGTGTCGGTAACCTATCCCATTGTCGATACCAACCAGGGACTCTGCTTCGACGGCTTCGAGCGCCTCGACGAATGCCCCGCCGCAGGGGAAGCCTTCTACGGACAAGACGCTCAATACACTGGCATCATACCCAGCTACACCGATAACGGCGACGGCACCATCAGCGACAACGTCACCGGTCTGGTCTGGACCCAGGAAATATCCAGCTACTCCATGCCCTGGTCCGATGCCGCAGGCTACTGCGAAGCACTGGACACGGGCGATGTTACCGACTGGCGCTTACCCAGCGTGAAAGAATTGTGGTCGCTGAGAGACTATTCCCAGGGGTGGCCCTGGATCGACACCGACTACTTCTATCTGGTTGGCGATGGGTCAGACCTGGCACAGCACCATTCATGGTCGAGCGATCTCTACCTGGTCGAAAGTGAGTATCAGAACGAGCAGGTAATGGGTGATCCCGCCTGGATTGTCAACGACTGGACCGGCCACATCAAAGCCATGAGCGGCAGCCGCTTTGTGCGCTGCGTCAGCGGTGACGAGTACGGCATCAACGACTTCGTTGACAACGGCGACGGTACCGTCAGCGACAATGCCACCGGTCTGATGTGGGCCCAGGACGACAGCGGCGAGGCAATGTATTGGGAAGAGGCATTGGCCTATGCTGAAAATGCCACCATTGCCGGCTACGATGACTGGCGTCTGCCCAGTGCCAAGGAATTGCAAAGTCTTGCCGATTACTCGGCCACCGAGATTCCAGTCTTGGATACCAGCGTGTTCAACCTGACAGAAGTCACCAACACAGTCTATGACGGTGATGAAGTCATCGACACGCAGCTCAACTACCCGTTTTACTGGACAAATACATCCAATCCAATCGAAGCTGAGGGTGAGGATATCGATGGCGGCACCATCTACGCCTGGGCCTTTGCTTCCGGCTATAACGTCGATATGGCCGGCTACGACCTGCACGGCGCGGGTTCACTGATCTTTGTTTCCAAGACGGAAGAGAACAGTGGTATTGAAGATTCGGTGCCAGTCATGGTGCGCCTGGTGCGCGGCGGTGATGTGACCGAAACGCCGGATGGCGACCCAACCACCATCAACCCCGATCGGGTTATCGTATTTGAAGACGGCGAAATGGGCGCTGGTGGTGGTCAGGGTGGTCAAGGCAGGCCAGGGCCCCGACTTTGCCGCCGCCGCCGCAACCCTTGGCGTCACCGAAGAAGCCCTGATGGACGCGATGGGTGAACCCGGTCAGCAGCCAGATTTCGCCGCAGCCGCCGCCGCACTCGGTGTCACGGCGGAAGAGCTGGAAGCAGCGTTGATGGACAGCAGTAGCGCCCCGTAGTTGGAGCGTGTGGGTTTGCCGATTTAGGCGAACCGGATAGACGGAAAGCGGCCGATAATGAAGAGAGTGCGTGGACGGTGTCCACGCACTCTCTTCATTATCGGCCGTTGCTGTTGAATGGACATGGGTTTTCCAATCTAGTCCAATTCTTTATTAGTTTCCAGCCAATTCTGAATATCGTTCCGTTATGATCATGTCGATTGTGAAATGAACCACTATTCGATGAACCACTATCAGATGAACCGCAAGGTCATCGGGGGGTAATCATGAACAACGGAAACGATCTAATCATCGACAAAGTATGGCAAGAGCTGGATCGACAACTGCCCCGGGAGACCATTGGCCGCACCGTGACCGAGATCTCGCTTGCGTACCAGGATGCTAAAGTGCAGGCTTTTGTACCCATGTTTGTTTACCGGCAAGCCGTTGAGCGGTTAAAGCGTCAACTGAATGAAAAAAACTTGTCGGCAAACGGCCGTATGCCGTTTGCTGACAGGCAGTGGCCAGCCCATGAGCTTGCCTCTGCAACACAAATCAACCACTAAGAGAACTGGACCTACTAAAATGAAGAAAATAACCACAACTATTATTGCTCTCCTGTTATTGCTCTCCCTGCTAACTTTTGTGCTGGTCTCTTGTTCCGATGAGACCGTTGAGTCCACCGATGCGCTATCGGGGGCGCAACCGACCGCCCTCGTCGCAGAAGCAACCAGCACCACCGGCAGCACAGCGCAGACTTCGACAGCAACAGCCGTTCCGCTCACCGTGGCGTACGATGAGGACGACCTGACAGTCAGCGAAGAGAGTGCCGACATGGCCACCATCACCCTGGCCGGCGATTCAGTCAGCGTTGAGGGGGAGGGTGTATCCGTAAACGGCACCATCGTCACCATCACCACGGCCGGTACGTACAGCATCAATGGCGTCCTGAACAATGGTCAACTCGTTGTCGATACCCAGGACAAAGAAACGGTTACGCTGATTCTGAATGGCGTGGACATCACCTACGCCACCAGCGCGCCCATCTATGTGAGCAACGCCGAGAAAACAGTGATTACCCTGGCCGACGGCACGGAAAATGTGGTCACCGATGGCACTTCTTACGTTTTCCCAGATGCGGAAACGGACGAACCCAATGCGGCCATTTTCAGCAATGATGATCTGACCATCAACGGCAACGGCTCGCTCACCGTCAATGCCAACTACAACAACGGCATTGCCAGCAAGGATGACCTCAAGATTACGGGCGGCACCATCACCGTCAATGCCGTCAACGACGGCATCAAGGGGCGGGATTCCATTGCCGTGCTGGACGGCATCATCACCGTCAACGGCAGGCGGCGACGGGCTGCAATCCAACAACGACGAAGATGCGGAAAAAGGCTATATCGCCATTGAAGGCGGCCTGTTTACCATCACAGCCGGCGCGGACGGCATCCAAGCCGAGACGGTGCTGGACATCAGCGGCGGCGACATCACTCGTCACCAGCGGCGGGGGCAGCGCCAACACGGCAACCGACAGCGCCAAAGGCCTGAAGGCTGGCGTGCATCTATCGGTCAGCGGCGGCACCATTACGATCGATGCCGCAGACGATGCCATCCATTCCAACAGCAGCATCACCATCAGCGGCGGCGACATGGTTGTGGCTTCCGCCGATGATGCCGTGCATTCAGAGGATACCCTGGTCATCGACGAGGGCACCCTGACCATAACCCGCTCGTATGAGGGTCTGGAAAGCGACATCATTATCCTCAATGGTGGCAATATTCACATTGTTTCCAGCGATGATGGCATCAACGTCACCAGTGGTGATATTGGCAGAAGCGAGTCAGCTGCCGCCGGTAAATATCTGGAAATCAACGGCGGCTACATTGTTGTCGATGCCGGCGGCGACGGTCTGGACTCAAATGGTTCCGGGACGATGAATGGTGGTTTTGTGATTGTCAGCGGCCCGACCGACAGCCGTAATGGCTCAATCGATGTGAATGGCGTCTTGGTCATCAATGGTGGGTTCCTCGTCGCCACAGGCAGCGCGGGCATGGCGCAAAATGCGAGTACTGCCTCAACCCAGTATACGGTATTGGAAACCTTGTCATCTGTGCAAGCAGCCGGCACGCTGATCCACATCGAATCTGAGGCTGGTGATGAGATTCTTACGTTGACACCGGCAAAAGCGTACCAAACCATTGTGATCTCTTCGCCTGACCTGGAAAATGGGACGCACCTACAATGTGTCCCTTGGCGGCAGCGCCACCGGCACAGAAACCGATGGTCTTTATGCCGATGGCGTGTATACGCCGGGCAGTCAGCTTTCCAGCTTTACAATTTCCAGCATCATCACCGGAGAAAGCACAAGTGGGGGTCGTGGCGGCGGACGGCCGTAGCATTTAGTCAATCCGCACCACAGACCAGACCGTGGATCGAAGAAATCGCAAGGGTCCACAAGAAGCGGGACCCAAAAATCACTTTTCAAAAGGAACCAAAAATGAACAACCGCGTTGTACGAATCCTACTGATGACTCAGTCTTGTCGCCGTGATCATTGCGGCCTGTGGCACATCGAGCACATCTACGGACAGTTCGGCCACCCCGGCGGAAACAGCCGTGGTGGCAGAGACATCAACCGAAACGGAAGCGGCCAGCCGTGGCAGCAGAAACCGATGCCGCCACCGTTCCTGTTTCAACCGAAACCGACGAACTCAGCACCGCCACCTATACCATCACCGCAACCGGACAGGGCTTCTGCTACAACAGCGACGGCGAAAAGATCGACTGCCCCGCCGCCGGTGAAGCCTTCTACGGCCAGGATGCCCAGTTCACCGGCGCAGCCTTCGACTTCACCGACAACGGCGACAGCACCGTCACCGACAACGTCACCGGCCTCACCTGGGAACAGACGCCCAACAGCGGCCCCAGCAGTTGGCCCCAAGCACAGGAATATTGTGAAGCGCTGACGCTGGGCGATCTGGATGACTGGCGCATGCCGTCTCTGAAAGAGCTCTTCTCGATCAGCAACTTCTCGACGGGCTGGCCCTACCTGGACACCGATTACTTCGATCTGACTGTCAACGATTCGATTTCCAAGGACGAGCAATACTGGTCCAGCAACTACTACGTGGGCAAGACGAGTGAAGGCCAATACGATGCCGCCTTTGGCGTCAACCACGCCACCGGCCACATCAAGGCATACCCGGCCCTGGTCACCGGCCCCATGGGCAAGTACGTGCGCTGCGTCTCCGGCGACGAGTACGGCATCAACGACTTCGCGGACAACGGCGATGGTACCATCACCGACAACGCCACAGCACTCATGTGGACGCAAGCAGACAGCGGCGAAGGCATGGAGTGGGAAGCCGCTTTGGCCTATGCTGACAGCTTCACCTCTGCCGGATACGAGGATTGGCGTCTGCCCAATGTCAAAGAGCTGCAAAGCATCGTTGATTACAGCTATGCACCCGACGCACAGGACGAAGCGTATGACGGACCGGCCCTCAACCCGCTGTTCAGCGTGTCTGAGATTACCAATGAAGCCGGCAACCTCGACTATCCCTACTATTGGACAAGCACGTCGGCTCGCTTCCAGTCCACGGGCGACTTCTACTATGCCTGGTACATTGCTGCCGGCCGTGCGGTAGACGGCACAGGCGCGGATTCCCACGGAGCCGGGGCTGTGCGCTTCGACACGAAATCCGAGGACGGCCCGGCAGGTGAAGGTGGCGAACGTTACTACAACTACGTCATGCTGGTGCGCGGCGGCGACATCACCGAAACGCCAGACGGCGACCCAGACGCCAATGACACGGCCCCTGTACTTGAGTTCAACGGTGGCGACCAGCCTACCGATGGCGCCCCGCAAGGAAGCGGCGGGCCGGGCCAGATGCTGGACTACGCGGCTGCGGCGGCTACACTGGGAATTTCCGAAGACGACCTGACGGCAGCATTGGGAGACGCCAATCAAGGCCCGCCTGACTTTGCTGCCGCTGCCGCCACCCTGGGCGTGACAGAAGCAGACCTGATGGATGCCTTAGGCATTGCCGAAGGTGGCATGCCCCCCGGAGGCCAACCGCCGACAACCACGCCGTAGTTGCCGTCAATTCACTCGTTGGGGGGAAGAAATGGGGCTGCTCGGCGGACAAAGCCAGGTTCAAAGCTGGTCCTGAGCGGGGGAATGGCTGGCCATCCCCACGCTTGAAGCCCCATCCAGTGGTTGACAACGGCGAGCCGGCACCCACAAGGGTTTTGATCCCGACCCCAATCCAGCTTTGACTCACATTCATAAACGACGAATGGCTGTCTCCTCCAGGGAGGCAGCCATTTCATTTTAGCAAAAGGTAAAATAAAGTTTCACAGAATCTGAATAATCTCTAAATAGATCTTCTCTATACTCCTGTTAACGACTATTTGATTTTCGGACGGCTACACAGGAGTTGAATGAGATATGAATACAGCCATTCTGATACCGGTCTATGAACCGGATGAAAAATTGATTCCACTCATTGACAGGCTTACCAGCATGCCCTTTCCACTGATCATGGTGATTGATGACGGCAGCAGCCAAGAGCATGATCACATTTTCAGGGATATCGAAAACCGTCCAAATTGCAGGGTGATCCACCACCAAGGCAATCAAGGCAAAGGCGCAGCCCTAAAAACAGGAATGAAGGCAATTTTAGGGGAAAAGAGCAATTTGTTGGGCTGTATTACGGTTGATGCCGATGGTCAACATTTGCCTGAGGACATTTTCCATGTTGCTGAAGTTTTTGAAAAAGATAGTCGCTTCCTCGTGCTTGGATGCCGGGGGTTCAGTGACAAAGATGTTCCGCCCAAAAGCAAAATGGGCAATATTGTCACGCGAACAATCTACAAGCTTTTTACAAACAAAAGCGTGACGGATACGCAAACAGGACTGCGGGCGATCCCCGTGACCATGATGAAACAGTTTCAGAATTTACCCGGAGACCACTACGAGTTTGAGATGAATATGCTCTTTCAGGCGGCAAAAAGCAACATGCCCATGAAAGAAGTCCCCATTCAAACGGTTTATATTGACCAGAACCGCACATCTCATTTCAGGCCGCTCATGGACTCAATCAGAATCTACAAAGAGATCCTCAAGTTCGGTCTGTCTTCAATAGTCAGCGCGGTCGTTGATGTTGGCCTGTTTACGCTGATCTTTAGCTTGCTTTCTGCAAATGCAAGTGCATGGGCCTTGTTTTCCGCAACGAGCCTTGCCCGACTTGTTTCTTCAACCATCAACTTCACACTCAACAAGCAAGTTGTTTTTGAAAACAAAGAGTCAACCCTTACCCAAGCAACCGAATACTATCTGCTTTGCATCGTTCAAATGCTCGCTAGCTGGCTCATTCTGCAAGGGCTGGTCATGCTGAACGATCAGCATGTTGTGCTTTTGAAAATTATCACAGATGGATTTCTGTTCTTTGTCAGCTTCTTTGTACAACGAACAGTCATCTTTGGGGGACATAAATATCATGAAAAAATCGCATAACTCTATGGGCAAAAGAATCAGCTGGGCAGCCATTCTCGTCATTATCATGACGTTTTCATCAGCATACACATTGCTCGATGCGTTTGTTATCCCAAAATCCTATGTCGTGGTTGCCCAGGCTCAAACTGCGAGTTCAATCCTTATAGTGGATGAGGCTGAAATACAGGAAACCTCTGGCTTGGCTGGTTCAAACACGGTTGAACTTGATGCGCCTGCAACACAGGAAAATGCCGGGTTGGTTGAGTCGAACCCTATCGATGAAGTTGAAACAACACTCAGCAGACACATCGGTGAGTGAAGTCCAAACCGAAGTCATCATCACGGATCATTCTTATATTGATGAGAATATCAGCATCACCGTTGAAACGATCGATGAAAACGGGGTTGTGTTCTATGTGGCAGATATCCAGCTTTCTGATGTGAGCTACCCTGAAAACAGCTTTTGCCCATAACACTTTTGGGAGAAACGTGACCCAAACCACCTCTGAAATGGCCGAGGCAAACAACGCGATTTTTGCCATCAACGGCGATTATTACGGATTCAGGGATACAGGCCTCATCATCCGCAATGGGGTGTTATACAGAGATGTGCCCGAAAGCTCCTTGAGCGATCAATCCTTGACGATTGACGGTGAAGGAAATTTCCAGATTGTCGATAATAACCAAGCCTCTGGCACGTCGTTGATTGCAGAGGGGGTCCTCCAGAGCTTCTCCTTTGGCCCAACCCTCGTGGTGGATGGCCAGGTCGTGGCAACCAATGACACAACGGTTTCTCAAGGGGACAACCCCCGCACAGCCATCGGTCAAATTTCGCCCCTGCACTATATCTTTATCGTTGTAGACGGCCGAACCGATGCAAGCGATGGCATGAGCCTCCAAGAATTGGCCCAAGCGTTTGTCGACCGCGGCGCAGAAGTGGCCTACAACCTGGATGGGGGCGGGTCATCTGCCATGTGGTTGAATGGCACGCTGATCAATAACCCCACGAATGGGCGCAGTGCTGGCGAAAGAAGTATCAGCGATATTATCTATATCGGGTATTAGTCCCTAACCATCGAAGGCTTGATTATGAAACTAAATAAAACAATCATTACCTATTCTCTTTTTACAATTGGCATCTACCTTTTTGCAAGAATTTATGCGCTATTTGGTCATGGGGTTACCTCACCTTGGATGTCAAACGCTTATCTCTATTTATTGGGTTTAGGCGTGTTCGTATTTATTCTCTTGAAGATGCTGATCCCTGAAATTGTGCAGCAAAAAGGCTACCGGATTTTCTATCAAACCTACAATTCAGGCATCGCCATCTTGATCAACGGGATGCTGCTGCATGGAATCCTGGATATTGCCGGCGGTTCATCGGACTATGTTTCATGGTTTTTCTTTGTTGGATGGGGATTAATTGGGATTGGCGTAGTTCTATTTTTCAAGATGCTGGTCAGTCATGTGGCGCTGGCGAAGTCTGGCTGAACCTGGCACCTTCCAGAGAAAAGGTGAGAGACACAATACGCGAACACAAAAAGGCGGAGGGGAGGCTGTCCAAATTGGACAGCCTCCCCTCCGCCTTTCCGTCTTCACACGGACGACACCACTAAACCGATTTTGGTAAAACCCGCCTCACCGGATAAGATGGAGGCGACCGGTACAGTCAACGAAGTCATTCATCTGTGGCAGAATAGGGGCTATATGGATAGTCCAACCACACAAGCAAGGAACAGCGCATGGAGCTTCCACAGGGACTGACGCAAGCGGAGGTGCTGACACGCCGCGGCGGAGGGGCGCGGCAATCAGGTGTCGGGCGGTTCCGGCCGCACATACGGCGAGATCACCCGGGCCAATCTTTTCTCCTACTTCAACATCATCCTCTTCTCCGTCGGCGCAGTTCTCGCCGTGCTCGGCCAACTGAACGACGCCTTCATCACCGCGGTCGTCGGCTTTGCGAACGCGCTGATCAGCACGATTCAAGAGATCCGGGCCAAGCGGCAACTCGATCAGATCGCGGTGGTGGCCCGCCCAACGGTGACCGTGGTGCGTGACGGCCACGAGCAAGAGGTCGGCGCCGTCGACTTGGTGCAAGGCGACATCGTTCGGCTGCGAGCCGGCGATCAAGCCGTGGTCGATGGACGCCTGATCAGCGGCGGCCCCCTGGAGATGGACGAGTCCCTGCTCACCGGCGAGACCGATCTCATCCGCAAGAGCCAGGGCGACGAGATCTTTTCGGGCAGCTTCTGTGTGACCGGCGATGGGTTCTTCGAGGCCGAAAAGGTGGGCAAGGAGAGCTTCGCCAACCAACTGACCGCAGCCGCGCGCATCTTCGAACCCATGCAGACGCCCCTGCAAAAGAGCGTCAACTACGTCGTGCAGTTGCTGCTGGTGCTGGCCGTGCTCATGGGGCTGGTCTTCTACGTGGCCGGCTTCATCCAGGACTACAGCTTTCTGGAAAACGTCAAGGCGACCGCGGTCCTCATCGGGCTGGTGCCCTATGGCCTCTTCTTGACGATTGCCGTCGCCTATGCCCTGGGCAGCGTGACCATTGCCAAGAAAGGCGCCCTGGTGCAGCAGAGCAACGCCGTCGAGTCGCTCAACAGCGTGGACGTGCTCTGCATGGACAAGACAGGCACGCTCACCTCCGGCCGCATGACACTGGATGGCATGAAGCCGCTGGGCGAAAGGCCGCAGGCTGAGATCGCCGCCGCCCTGGGGGCCTTCGTGCGCAGCGCATCGGCAACCAATACCACCAGCCAGGCGATCCTGGACGGCACGGATGGCCGGTCTATCGACCTGATCGATGAGGTGCCCTTCTCCTCCGCCCGCAAGTGGAGTGGGGTGGCCTTCGGGCAGCAGGAACCGGGTCAGCGATGGGTGACCCGGTCCACGGGGGCGTCTACGTGCTTGGCGCGGTGGAGATGCTGGAACCCTATCTGGCGTCAGAGGCTGATGGCTCGACCGGCGACATCTCAGCAGCGGCCGCGGCTCTGTCCGATGCCGGGCTGCGCGTGCTGCTCTTTGCCCACAACCGAGAGGCAAGCACACTCCATGATGCCAATGGCGACCCCGCGCTGCCGTCCCTGACGCCCCTGGCCCTGGTCAGCCTGAGCGACGAACTGCGTCCCCAGGCCAAGGAGACCTTGCGTGCCTTTGCCGATCTGGGCGTCGACCTGAAGATCATCTCCGGCGACAATCCGCATACCGTGGCCGCGCTGGCCAAACAGGCCGGCTTCCACAATCCCCGGCTGATCTCCGGTGCCGAGCTGGCAACCATGAGCAAAACCGAGGTGGACCAGGCCGCGCAAGGAGGTCAACATCTTTGGCCGCGTCACACCGGAGCAGAAGCAAGCCTTGGTCAATGCGCTGATCGAGCAGGGGCACTACGTGGCCATGATCGGCGATGGCGTCAACGACGTGCTGTCCATGAAGAAGGCGAACTTGGGCATCGCCATGCAGAGCGGCAGCAACGCGGCCCGCAACGTGGCGGACATGGTGCTGCTGGGCGACTCCTACGCCGCGCTCGTGCCGGCGTTGAGTGAGGGCAAGCGCATCGTCAACGGCATCACCGACGCCACCTACCTGCTGGTGGGCCGGGGCCTCACCTACGCGCTGATCATCATCGGCGTGATGATGGTGGGGCTCAGCTTCCCCTTCGAGCCGTCGCAACTTGGGTTGACGACCTTCAGCGTAGGGCTGCCGGCCTTCATGCTCACGCTCTTCGCCCTGCCCGAGGAGCGGAACGAAGCCCTGCTGCCATCCATGGTGCGCTTCGTACTGCCCTTCACCATCTGGACCATGCTCCTCGGCGTGGTGCTCTATGCCTACTACCATTTCCGGATCAGCGAAAGCATCACCAACATGGAGATTCCCCTGCGGGCGCTGCAACGATTCGAGGACGTGACCGGGCTCACGGCCGGGCGTCGATGCCGACTTCACCGACGTGGCGGCCACCCTTATCGCACAGACGACCCTTTCCAACTTCGTCTCCATCGCCACCATGTTGCTGGTGCTCTTCCTCCATCCGCCCCTGCCCTTCTTCACCGGATGGCGTCCGCTTTCCCATGACCGCCGCCCCGCCATCATGACAGTCGTGCTGATCATCCTCTTCGTGGGTGCGTTGAGCCTGCGTCCGGTCGCCGACTATTTCGGCGTTGTCCCCACACCCGCCCAGGTGTACGTCGCCCTTGCAGTGACGTTGCTGGTCTGGGTGCTTGGCTTCCGTTTTATCCTGCGCAGACATTGGGGCGACAGTCTGCTCTTTTCCGACCCATAGAAGCCCAAAATTCTACCCAACCCGCGTCATCCGCATTCTATTCCAAAATCCACATCCCAGGACCCCTCATGGCCCAAAGCGAATTTACCATCGGCAATCAGTGGCAGACGGACAAGCGCAGCACCACCCGCTGGCTGCTTTCCCACCTCCTGCGCAACAAATTGATCATCACCGGCACCTTTGTGGGGGCCTTTGGCAACGCCGCCCTGGCCGCGGCCATCCCCATCTATTTGGGCCAGGCCTTCAACGCCGTGCTGGGCAACCCGGTCAACATGCCCGCCCTGCTCTGGGCCTCCATCCTCCTGTTGGTAAGCCAGTTTGTGCGCAGCATTCTGCAACTGGGCCGCAACTTCAGCAGCGAAACCCTGGGCCAGCGGCTGGAACGGGACGCCCGCCAGGAGTTCTACGCCTCCCTCCTGGGCAAGAGCATGCGCTTCCACGACATGCACGCCACCGGGGATCTCATGGCCCGGGCCACCAACGACATGCGGGAACTCTCCCTCATGGTCGCCCCCGGCCTCAACCTGGTGATCGGCTCGGCCAACTTCCTGCTCATGCCCCTGGTCGTGGCCCCCACCATCCACCCCAGCCTGATCGCCACCCCCCTGGTCTTTGCCATCGCCTATGCCTGGGCACTGCGGGCCTATATTTTGGACCTGAATCCCGTCACCGCCCAGGTGCGCAGCACCTTTGGCACCCTCAACGCCCGGCTCACCGAAGCCGTCGAGGGCATCGAAACCGTCAAGGGCGCGGCCAGGGAAAACGACGAAATCGCCCTATTCGAGCAAAACGCCCGCTCTTTCCGAGACGCCTTCGTCCACCGGGGCAAGATCGAGGCCCGCTTCCTGCCCCTGCTGCTTCTGGGCTTGGCCCAGGGCGCGGCCTTTATGCACAGCCTCTATCTCTATCGGGGCGGGGCCATCAACGTGGGGGATCTGGTCTCGTATATGGGGCTGATCGCCCTCTTCGGCTTCCCCACCTTCGTCTCCCTCTTCGCCTATTCCCAGGTCTCCACCGGCTATTCCAGCGCCGAACGCATCTTGGAACTGATCCGCGAGGAGACCGAATTGGACCAAAACAAAGGCGGCCACGCCGCACCCATCCAGGGAGCGATCCGGTTTGATCAGGTTAATTTTGGGTACGGGATGGACAACGACACGTCAGCGGTCAAAGCGAAGATCGGGTCAAGCACCGGGGGGCAGCTTTCCCTGACAGACATTAGCTTTTCCATCGAGCCGGGGCAGACCCTGGCCCTGGTGGGGCAGACCGGATCGGGGAAGAGTACGGTCTCCAAACTGATCAACCGCATCTACGACGTGACCGGGGGGAGCATCTTTGTGGACGGGGTGGATGTGCGGGAGTGGGATCTGGCCGCCCTGCGCGGAGGGCATTTCCATCATCGAGCAGGACATCTTCCTCTTCAGCCGCACCATCGGCGAGAACATCGCCTTTGGCCGCCCAGAGATCACCCAGGCCGAGATCGAGGCCGCGGCCACCGCGGCCCAGGCCCACGACTTCATCGTCGGCTTCCCGGACGGCTACGACACGGTGATCGGCGAGCGGGGCGTCATGCTCTCCGGCGGCCAGCGTCAACGCCTGGCCCTGGCCCGGGCCTTCCTCACCGACCCGGCCATCCTGATCCTGGACGACTCCACCAGCGCCATCGACAGCGCCACCGAGGACAAAATCCAACGGGCCATCGAAGCCGCCAGCCGAGGCCGCACCACCATCCTCATCACCCACCGCCTCTCCCAAATCCGCTGGGCCGACAAAATCGTCGTCCTCCGCAAAGGCCGCATCGCCGCGGTGGGTACCCATGACGAGTTGCTCGCTACTTCTGCTGCGTATCAGGAGATTTTTGCACGATATTAAGCTGAAGGGGTGAGCGGGCCAGCGCAGGTTGAGTAGCCCGGCTTAACCCAACCACTCACACAACCCCGAAAGAGAGGGCGTATCGAAACCGAAGCGGGTTGACCCTATGTGAGTCAACCCGCTTCGGTTTCGATACGCCGCCAAGACCTTGAATGGTCAGCGGAGATCTCGGCGGCGGCTACTCAACCTGCGCTAGTCTCGCCGAAGGCCAACGCAGGTTGAGTAGCCCGGCTTAACCCAACCAATCACACGACCCAAAAAGAGAGGGCGTATCGAAACCGAAGCGGGTTGACCCTATGTGAGTCAACCCGCTTCGGTTTCGATACGCCGCCAAGGCCTTGAATGGTCAGCGGAGATCTCGGCGGCGGCTACTCAACCTGCGCTAGTCTCGCCGAAGGCCAGCGCAGGTTGAGTAGCCCGGCTTAACCCAACCAATCACACAACCCCGAAAGAGAGGGCGTATCGAAACCGAAGCGGGTTGACCCTATGTGAGTCAACCCGCTTCGGTTTCGATACGCCGCCAGTGCCTGAATGGTCAACGGAGATCTCGGCGGCGGCTACTCAACCTGCGCTAGCATCCCCATCCCCAATCACCCTTTCACGTTCACCACCGCTTGGCCAAATGGATCTGCTGGCGCAGCTCCGCCTGGGCGGCGGTGAGGTTTTCTTTGGTGGCGAAGAAGGCGGCTTCGGTGAAGCCCATTTCGCCGGTCATGAGCTTGGCCTCAAGCACGTTGACCACCCGCAGCACTTTGGCTTCAAGCAGGGCGACCGTGGTGCCGTAGAGACGCACGGGAACCAGGAACAGGGTGATGGCCGTGAGGGTGACAGCGCTGACGATGGCAAAGAGGAAGAGGCGGCCCAGGGGTTCCCGAAAAACAATGGCCAGGATGACGCTGATCAGGGTGACGATCCGCAAAAAGCATGTTGCGGGTGAGGGGTCGGGCCGGGGTCAGGTTGGGGAGGGCGGTGCGCAGGGGATCGTAGGCCAGCAGCCGGGGTAGCCATTCGTTGAAGCGCCGACACAGGGCCACATCCACCTGATCCTGTTCGTGACGGGCCAGCTCTTGGGCCAGATCTCGACATTCAACCGCCAGATCGTAGAACGCTTTGCGGGTCAACTCAGCCATGATCGACCCCCTTTATAATCCTTTGTCCAGCCACAGGGCCAAGGTGAGCAGCAAGCCCACCGTGGCCGTGGTGGCAATGGTCGAGCGCAGCAGGCTCACACTCTCCCGGTGGGTGGACAGATTGCGCTGGATGTGGGCGTAGGATCCCAGGGCCAGGGGCAGGGCGGCCAGCCCCAAGAGTGACCAAGCCGGCAGTTGATTGGTCCCCACCAACACCAGCACCCCCACAAATCCCACGCCGATCAACAAGGCCCCAATATCCAACACCAACTGAGGTTGCAAGGTCACAACAGGGGTGCGTTTGCGCAGCCGCCAATCCTGCCGCCAACTGATCAGTTGATAGTAGAGGCCCACCAAGGCCACCAACAGGGCCACGGGCAACCCCGCCCACAGCACCAAAGCGGTCAGGGTGCCGGATTGGGCGTAAAAACTGGTCAGCGCGGGCAGATAGCCAAAGGCCACCAAGGGGCCAAGCTCGCCCAAGGCCCCGCTGCGATAGCCAAACTGGATGGGCGGGATGGCATAGGCCAGGGCGATCCCCGCGCTCAGGCCGCCAAAGAAGAGGACGGGCCAGCCGGCCAAATAGGTCAACACCCCCGTGGCCAGACCGCCAAAGATCAGCAACAACCACCCCGCGCTCAGCACGTCTCCCCAGTCGGTCAAATAGATCAGCGTCGGTTCCGGCCGGATCAGCAGGTCGGGCAGACTCTGCTGGCCCCGTTGCTGGGTGCGTTTGTGGTCGAAGTAAGCCCCAAAAGCATGGGTGCCCAAATAGAGGGAGCCTGCCCCCACCAAACTGAGCAGCAGCACCCACACATTCAGCCGATCCAACTGCCACCACGCCAAGGCCGCCCCCCAGATCACCGGCGTGAGCAGGGCGTGGACAGACCCCAAGCGCACCAAATAGGGCAGCCGATCCAGGGCCGGGACTGTTTCCAGCGGCTCCGCGGAGACCGGGGCAATGTCTGGGGTCGGGTCCGGGGCCGGGGTCTCCGGCGCGTCCAGTACAGGCATAAAAATGGGTTCAGGGTTGATCTCAGTGGTTTGCATCATGATCGGCATTTTATCACCCTCGTCGGTCAGCGTCAACGGCGTCACGTTTACATCACAAAAAACTGATTAACCGCCGAGGGCACAAAGGGCGCAGAGGAGACGCAGAGAGGCTTTTTTTTCTCTGCGACCCCTCTGCGTTCTCCCCGTTCTCGGCGGTTAATCAGTTTTACGGCTGTGCCCGCCACACCTCGAAGAGATCTTGGCCGTCCCGCTGGGCGAAGGTGGCCTCCAGGCGCGGGGTGAGGCCGAGGGCGGCGGCTTGGGCCAGGAAGATTTCCCGGCGGCCGCCGAAGACCGTGGCGTCGGGGGTGCGCAGCAGATAGACGTTGGCCGGATTGGGCAAGAAGAGATCCAGCCGCTGGGCAAAACTGGGGTCCGGCTCGGTCAACGAGTCATAGCCGAAGATCTCGATGGGCCGCACGGTCCCCTCGGAGAGGAACTGCACCGGAGCCTCCATGCCCCAATCCAGGGCAATCGGCGCACCCAGGCCGTTGTAGCGCAGATGATAGGCCAGGTGATAGGTGGCGTCCGAATGGTCCCCCAGCCCGCCGCTGCGGGTCAGCGCCCGGTGATAGTTCACCGTGGCGGAGAGGTCGAAGATCAGCCAGAGGAGGACGAGGAAGGTGGGGAGTAGGGGAGCTTTTTTTAATTGAAAATTGAAAATTGAAAATTGAAAATTGGGGATCTGCGAGCCCCACCGCCACGACGGCCACCATGAAGGGTTGAAGCAGGGCGTAGTGGGTGATGAAGAGATCGCTGACGGTGAAGAGGCTGGCGAGGATGGCCAGGCCCAGCAGGATCAGCGGCGGCAGGATCGTGCGGGGGCGGCGGATCAGCCCGATGATCACGGCGGCCCCGGCCAGCCAGGGGGCCAGTCGGTTGGCGTAGATGCCGCCCAAATACCAGAAGTGGTCGCCGGTCAGGGTGCTGACCACCTGGGCCAGACGCACGGGCAGGTTGGCCAAGATGTTGGCGTTGTCCACCCCGTAATAGCTTTGGCCCAGGTTGCCGCCGATGCTGGCGAAGGTGCCGCCGGTCTGCACATTGAAGAGGATCAGAGGGAGCAGACCCAGCCCAAAAGCCGCCACGGTCCCCACCCAGACCCCCATTGTGGGGCGCGGAACCCGCCACTTGGCTTGATCCGGCCCTCGCTCCACCCAAAAGCGCCGCCACAGCCACCACCCCGCCGCCATCACCCCAAAAGGCCCCACAATCCACACGGCCAGGAGCTTGGCATAGAGGGCCAGCCCCGCGGCGAACGCGCTCAGGATCAGCGCCCCACTTCCGCCCCGTGCGCAGCCAGCGCAGCCCCATCCACACGCAGAGGAGGGTCAGCGGCTGGGTCAAATTCGTCACAAAAATGCCCTGTCGACTCCAAAAGACAAAGCTGGGCGAGGCGACGAGGAGCAGGACGGCGAAGAGCGGGGAACGGGGAATGGGGATTGGGGATTGGGTCTCCCCGTCTCCTGTCTCCTCTTCTCCCTGCCTCCTCGTCTCCCCATCTCCCACTCAGCCACGGTGCGCTCAAGCAGGAAGAGGGTGAGGACGGCCAGGATCAGGGGGAGAAAACGCAGGTTGGGGACGCCGATGCCGGTGAGGGCCAGGACGGGCACGGCCAAATAGACGTTGAGGGCACCGATGTAGTCTTGGACCATGAGGGGCAGGCGCAGGTCGCCCAGGGGGAGGGTGGCGTCTCGGAAGGCGGTGACGGGCGCGGCGGTGAGCAGTTCCAGGGCGTTGACCCCGGCCTCTTTGGCCTCGTCGTAGTGCAGACCGGGAAGGCCCAGTTGATAGCCAGCCAAGAGCAGAAAGAAGAGCACGGCTAGCAACAGTCCGGCGCGCTGGCGGGCTTGGGGCGAGAGGCGTTGGAAGAAGTTGAGGGGCGTTTTCAAAAGGGGTCGCTACCTTCCCGGAATGGGCCGGTGACTCTCGCCTTACCCAAGATTTTGTGGCCCATTCCGGGAAGGTGTGTCGGTCATGGTCCTATTGCGCAATCAGGCTGATTTCGCTGACATAGACGTCATAGTTCCAGCCGCTGGCGTAGACCCGCACATAGTTGATGCGGGCGGGCCGCGTGTTGGCCAACAGCTCCATCAGGTCCGGCGATTCGTAGCTGTACCAGACAAAGGGGCGAATCTTCTCGCCGTCCTGGATGGCCCACCCGGAGCGAGGATCCCGGTAATAGAAGCCGTGGCCCCAGGTCAATTCCTTGCCATAGATGTCCTGATAGCCGATCTCCACTCGGATGGGGAACTCGGAACTCTGGTGGCCGGCCCCTTCCAGACTCTGCCAGCGCAGACGGGCGTCCATCTGGAGCCGCAAGCTGTCATAGACATTCACATCCAGGCCAATCTCTTGGCGGATGCCCACCTCGGTGTGCACATTGTCTTCGCCGTCTCGCTGAAAACGTGCCACCCAGCGGCCATCTTGAGAGATGCGCTGCACATCGCCCTGCACCACGTTTTCGGCCACGGTATAGGATTGCCAACTATCGGCCAAGGGCTGGCTAAAGTCGCCATTTTCGATCAAAGATCGTTCCGTGGACATGGCCGGTTGGGGCGCACCGTCCAGCGCGATCACCGAACGCTGATCCGCGGTCAGGACAACCGCGCCCAGGCGGTTGTGGACCTCTGCCGTGCCGCTGCGCACGGTGATTTCGGTCTGCTCCGGGGTGACCGAGAAACGATAGTTACCCCCCATCAACGTCACCTGACCGTGAGGGGTGGTGACCTCGACAAAGACCGCCCGATCCTCAGAACTGACCGTAAAGATGCGCGCCCGCCCCCGTTCCAAGGTCAGCGCCACCCGATAGGGCTCCGGGCTGGAGGCAAAGCGGGGACGGCGGATCTTGTCAACGATCAGGCTGGTGCCGGGATAGAGTTGCACGGAGCCGAGCTGGGTTCGGCTCTCCGGCGAGGCCAACAGCCCCAGCACCCCCTGGGGCGTGTCCGGCGAGGTGACAATGCGGCTGCCCTCGCTGATATCTTCCCGGGCCGCGGTGACGGCGATGGGCTCTTCGGCTTTTGGGGGATAGAACTGGAGGGTGCCCAAGGTCGGCTCCAACCGGGCGGGCTGGCTGACCGTGGCATAGCGCACAACATAGCCATAGGCCAGGGGAACGCTGACCAGCAACACCACAAACGCGGCAAAACTGGCCAGCAAGATCAGCCAGGCCAGCCGCTCTGGGTTGGCCCGCAGTCCGCTATCCGGGAACGCAGCCACCGCGTCGACCGGCTGATTCTCCGGCCCGGCACGGTCTATGGAGGGGAGCGACGACACCCCCTGGGGCAATGTCTCCAACGTCATGGTTGTTTACTCATGCTGAAAAAAGATTCAATCCACGAATCTGCACGAATCTTCACTAATCTTTTTGATTCGTGTAGATTCGTGCAGATTCGTGGATCACTCTTTCCTGTAAATTAGCGGATCATTCTGTATCTGCCGACAGCATGACATCGATACGGTCGAGCCAGCGTCGGGCGTCTCGGTCTTGGGGCTGGACGGCCAGGGCCTCTTGGAAATAGCGCCGGGCCGTTGGCCAATCTCGCTGCTCCACATAGATCAGCGCCAAATGGTAGTGCACGTTGGGGGCTTGGGGATCCGCAACCAGGGCCTGTTCATAGGCGGCGATGGCCTGGCGGCGCTGTTTGGGGCCGGCCGTCTCCAGGGCACCCAAATAGGACGCGGCCAGATTTGTCCACAGCATTGGGTTGTCCAAATGGGCCTGGGCGGCGGCTTCCAACGCCCACACGGCCTTGTCCCATTTGCGCTGCAAAATGTAGGCACCCCCCAGGTTGATGGCCAGATCCGGGTGGGTCGGCTGACGGGCGTGCCAGGGACGCAGCAGAACCACGGCCTCTTCCGGTTGGTTGGCCCGCAGGAATCGGGCGCTCTCGTTCAGCGCGGCGGTCAACGCCTGGGCTTGGGCCGCTTCCGAATCCAGCTTGGCAGCCTGCTCGATCAAACGCCGACGGCGGCTAGCGAGTTCCGGGTTTGGGTCTGGTTTGTTCATACGGCGAGTCCTCATTCTCTACACAAATCGGCTCATTGGGAATCTCCGTGGTAAACCCGCTACGGTTTCGATACGACCGGAAACTGCCCCGGTCTACTCAACCTGCGCTAGCCCCTAGCCACGGACAAGCCCAATGAGCCCACAAATCTACAATATCTGTGACAACAACAACGAAAGGGTCACCATGCTGACCAGGGTGGTGAAGAAGATCACCGTGGCCACAAAGCGGGGGGCGGCGTCATATTCCGTGGCCAGAACTGTGGTGATCACCGCAGTGGGCATGGCTGATTGCAGCAAGATCACGTTGCGCTCCATGCCGGTGAAGCCCATGACCCAACAGAGGAGGAAGGCCAGAAGCGGCGTCCCCAGCAGACGCAGGGCCACGACCCGGGCCAACACGGCCTGTCGAGCCACCAAGGGCGCACTGCTCAACTGAATGCCCAGAAGCACCAACATGCCTGGTATGGCCAAGTCCGCCAGCAGATCGATGGGTCGGAAAAGTCCCACGGGCAATGCCCAGCCCATGCCGTTGACGATCATACCCAAAAGCGCCGCGTAGAGAATGGGCACCTTGAGGGTGCTGCGAAATGCATCCCCCATCGACGCGCCTTTCTCTTCGCCAGCTTGGGCATCCCCAGAATCGCTGGTCGAGGGGGGTCCGGTGCGCCCCATGGAGGCGATGAAGACCCCCAAGGTGTTGCCCAAGAACGAGTTGGTGATGTAATAGATCGTGGCCAGAGCCAGCCCGGCTTCCCCCAGGGCGAAGTAGCTGATGGGCAGACCCATGTTGCCGTTGTTGCCCAACATGGCGCACAAGGTCACCGCCACCCGCCGCCGCCGATCCTGATCCCAGGCGATCAACCAGCCCAGAACCGCGGCCACCAGCATGATCGTCATGGCAGATAGGGCAATCCGGCCCAGGCTGGCGTAGGAAATTTCGCTTTGGTAGAGTCCCCGAAAGACCAGAGACGGGGTGGACAAGAAGAAGAGGATGCGCCCCACGGTGCGCCCATCCAGCTTCATGGTGCGGGCCAGCAGAAAACCGGACCCAGCCACCAAAAAGACCGGCAATACCGTGTTGCCAAAGATCGGCAACAGCTTTTGCAGAACGACCAGCATAAAACCACGACTTTCCAGGCAGGCAACCGTCTGCCGGTAACTTTTGTGGGAGACCGGGGCTACAGAGCAACCATCCGAACTGGCCTAGGCCGCCCCGCCCTCGTTTGCGGAGAGAGTGCTCTCGTCAAGCTCATCCCCCGGCTCCTCATAGCCAAGATAGTCCTCGTCGTACAGTTCGTCTTCGGGCACATCGTCCCAGCCCACGTTGTGGAGCATCTCGTAGCCGGCCAGGGAGGGGGCGAAGTATTCGACCACGTATTCCCCCGGCACGCCCATGGGCTGGGCGATCTCGTCCAGCAGGGCGCGCAAGAAGGCCTGGCGGCGGGCCGAGGGCATCTGGCGGGAGACCTCGTCCCACAGCAGGATGGTGCCGTAGGTGCCCTCGTTGGTGTAGTGCAGATCCAGCTTGCCGATGGCCTGGGGGTCCTGGGCTTCGTCAACCTGCTCCAGATCGAACAGGGCATACTGCTCCGAGCTGGACGTGCGGACCAGGCGTTTTAGTTTAAGGTTCATTCGTCATCCTCTTAGTCGTCCTCTTCGTCGTCCCAAAAATCCCAGCCATCCGCCCATTCGTCTGCCTTGTCGTCGCCCTCGTCCTCTGCCCCGCCGATCCATTTCCACATCAAGCTCGCTCTCATCAAACAGGGCCATGTTGCCGCCCTCGGCATAGAAGAGCATCTCCTCCAGGGCCAGGTCGGCGGCGGCGGCCTCCTCGGGGATCTCGCTGTCCGCCAAAATGCGCAGAGCCTCTTGGCCGTGGTTGCCGCCGATGCGCCCCAGGGCGGTGATGGCGGCGAGACGCACGGCCAGTTCATCGTCCTCCAGCAAGAGGATCAGC
Organism: uncultured Chloroflexia bacterium; assembly: GCA_963704975.1. Lineage (GTDB taxonomy): Bacteria > Chloroflexota > Anaerolineae > Caldilineales > Caldilineaceae > JAGNDO01. The sequence continues at coordinate 35,088 of CAVPIK010000038.1, forward strand.
CAGCGGGCCGCGCTCTTGATCTCCAGTTCGCCGCAGGCTTGGGCGGCGGCGGCTCGCATGGCCGGGTCAGGATTTTGCAGCTCGGCCTTGGCCGCGCCCCGCCAGCGCACATCCGCGCTGCGGCCCATGGCCACCAAGGCGGCCACCCGCAGCTCAAGTTGAGGCGAATAATAGGCGTCCTCGATCAACTGGCGGATGCCCACTTCGCCGGAATAGGCGACGCTTTCCAGGGCCGCGGCCCGCACGTTCACCGGTTCATATTCATTTTGCAACACGCTCAACAACGCCTCTTCGGCCCGCATGGCCAGGGAGGCGTCCAGTTCATCCAGTTCCCCGGCCAGGATGAAGAGACCCAGGCCCTGGGCCGCGGCCATGCGCACAGACCCTTCGGCATCGTTGTAGAGCATCTGCACAAAGTGGACCACCAGATCCGGCTCCGTGTCTTCCCACAGGCCCTCAATGGCCATGCGCCGCGCCTCTTCGTCCTCATCGGCCAAGGCCACCCGGAGCAGACGCCCCAACTGCACGTCCAAATTCTCCTCCGCCTCGTCCACCAGCGTGCGGATCACCTGGCGGCGGCGGGCCACGGGGATCAGCGCCCACTGTTCCCGCACCCGGGCCTGATCGCTCCGGCTCAGATCCGACAGGCCGGCCAGAAGCTGGAGGGAGGGCAAATCAGCGTCCTGGATCAGCCGGCGCAGGAGATCATCGATAGAAACCTGGGGGGTGGGTGCGTCCCAGGAGGCGGGCAAGTCGGTGTCATCGTCCATAAGATCATTCATAAGATTGTCGTTTTGATCGCTCATAATCTAATTCCAAGAAAAGGCCCAAATGGCACTTGGCGGGCTGACCGGGGTATCGCCGTTGACCACCTGCACATACCACCGCCATTGACGATTGTACTCCTGGGGTGCTTGAATACACAGCCCGGATTCCAATTGCCAAGAGGGCTGGGGGCGACGCAGGGTGATGGCCCAAGAGACGGTTTCGCTGCCATTGGCCTGGGGCGGCCCGCTGATAAAGCCTAGATGCAATTCATACTCGTCCCCCGGCCCCATAAAGGGGACCGCTCGCCAGGTCAAACTATCGATGGCATTGCAGCGCATGGGCGTACCCGATTCCGGCCCCAAGAGCACGGGTGTATCCAGACGCAAAGTGGAAGCCTGGGTCGGGACCGGGGTGGGGGAAGCTGCGGCTGGGGCCGGTGTGCGGGTAGCCGGGGCCGGTGTGAGTGTTGGGAAGGTTTGCCCAGGGGCAGGAATGATCAGCACTTGGCCGATCTGTAAAAAGGTGGCGTCCTGGGCGGACAAGCCATTGGCCGCCAACAGGTTGTTCACCGTGATGCCAAAGCGCTCGGCAATACCGCTCAAGGTGTCCCCAGAACGCAGCGTATACGAAACCACCGGGGCCGGGGTAGGTGTGACCGTGGGCGGTATGGCGGGCGCAACAGTGGGCGGCACTGCCCCGCCGGGCGGAATCACCAAGACCTGCCCGACCCGAATGCGGGTGGCGTCTTCGGGCAAGAGATCATTGGCGGTCAACAGTTCATCCACGGTTATTGAAAAGCGCTTGGCGATCCCCGATGGCGTGTCCCCGCTTTGCACCGTGTAGCTCATGGCGTCCAAGGTGGGGGCTGGGGTGGGCGTGGCGGTGAAGGTGGCCGTGGGGATCGGTGTTTGGGTGGCCGTGGCGGTGGCGGTCGGTGCGGGTGAGGCGGTCGCCGACGGTTCCGGGGTGTCGGTGGGCAGGGGGCGTTCCACCACCAGCACTGGGGCGACTGTCTCGGTTGGCAGCTCAACCGCCGCCACCGTTGACGTTGCGGATGGCTCCGGGATGGGCGTGTCCGTGGGGGCCAGGGAGAGATCCACCATTTCGCCCAGGGCCACGGTTTGGGGCTGGTTGCTCTCCTCCAAATTGGATACGTACGCCCAATCGATCAAAGAGCAACACGCCAATCAATAGAGCCAGCAGCAAGGGAACGCCCCAGGTCAACAGCCGGGAAGGGGCCGGGTACAGATGACGGCCACAATTTGGGCAGATCACCAATTGGGATGAGGCTTGGTGGCGGCAGTGGCGACAACGGATGCGCCGGGCCGACTTGCGCAGACGAATACCGCAACCAGTGCAGACCGTAGCCCCTGCCGGAATCTCGGTGCCGCAGTTGGCGCACTGGTGCTGTTCGGGCCCGGCGGCGATCACCGCAGAGAGATCCGCAGCGTTGAATTGTGCGCCGCCGCCCCCCGGTTGGGCACGTTTCTTGGCACCCGCACCAAAGCCTGGGTGGGAGGACGAGTCAGATTGTTTCATTGGGTTTTCAGTCATGGTATCAGCAATGCATGGGTAAACCGTTCAACTACTCAGCCCCCCTGCCCCCAATTCTGGGGGAGGTTGTGGACAGTTCCCCCCCAAGGTTGGGGGGCTAGGGGGGCAGGGAGTGAAGGGTGCATGGTGGCAGCCGCCCAAAGCACCGGGCTAACCTGGGCAGCCTCTATTTTATTGACCCAACAATTGGATCCAATCCAACCCCTGTCGGGTCGTGCTGATGTCCCGGAAGGTGATGATCACCATCAGCCCCAACAGGACGACAAAGCCGATCATGTGGACCATGCCCTCCCGCTCTGCGCTGACACGCTTGCCCCGCAGAACCTCCACCAAAATGAAGACCAGCCGCCCGCCGTCCAAAGCGGGGATGGGCAACAAATTGGTGATGGCCAAGGCCGCGCTGAGGATGGCGGAGAGCCGCCAAATGGGATACCAAAGACCGGTCTGCACCGTGGCGCTGACCGCATCCCCCACCATCTGGGCGATGCCGATGGGGCCGACCAGGTCCGCCTGGCCGGGGGCCAAGGCGCCCTGCAGGGCATCAATGGGTAATCGCACCATAAAGGTGATGTAGTCCCAGGTGAAGAGCAATCCCTCTTTTAGCGCCGGGAAAAACGAGATGGTGGCCAGAGAAGAGGCGCTTTCAATCCCAATCCCGATGGCACCCTCGCCCGGAGGCGGGTCGACCCGGGGGATCAGGGTGGCGTCAATCAACACACCCTCCCGCAGGACGGTCATGGTTATTTCTTGACCCGCATGGCGGGCGATCTCCTGGCTCAGGGACATATCCGCGGTCATAACTTGGCCGTTGATGGCAAAGACCCGATCGCCGGTTTCCAGACCGGCGGCCTGGGCCGGGCTGTTCTCGCTGACCCCAAAGACCCGGGTACTGAGCACCGAACCGTACTCGACCCCAGCCAGCAATTTTTGGGTGGTGGCGTCCCCAGGGGTGGCGAGGGTAACCGTCGCCCCCTGGCGCAGCACAGTCAGATCCGCGCCGGGCTCTTCGGCATCGGTCGTCTTGGCCGCCACCCCATCCAACATCGAGACCATCACCGGGCGATCGCCCTGGGCCAGCAAAATGTCACCGGGCTGCAACCCCACCTGGGCGGCCAAGGAGGCAGCCGGGATCTGGTTGAGTTGGGGCGTGGCCGCCGGGGCCGGGAAACCGGCCATAAAGCTAAAGGCAAAAAAGAGGATGGCCAGGATAAAGTTCACCGCCGGACCGGCCACCAAGGTCAAAGCCCGACCCAGGGCGCTGGCGGCGTTGAAGGAGCCAGGGGACATATCCGCGGCGTCCTCGCCCTTCATGCGGGCAAAACCGCCAAAGGGAATCCAGTTCAGGGTGAAGTCTGTGCCCTGAAAGGTGAACAGCTTGGCGGCTCGGGGCGGATAGCCCATGCCGAATTCCTCCACCACAATGCCGTTGCGCCGAGCCACCAAATAGTGGCCCATCTCGTGGAAGAAGATCAGGATACCCAACACCAACACAAATGAAACGATTGTCGAAATCATAGAACTCTCTTTTTGAATAGGGATCGGGAACCATGTCGCCGATCGGACGCGTCAGGCCATTATACAATGCACAATGGACAATGGACAATGCACAATGGGTGGGGGGCGCATTGTGTATTGTCCATTGTGGCACAGATGGGGACGGGCGGATGTAGGCTTGGTTCAATCTGCGCGGATGCGGGTGCCCAGGGCGGCGAAGGGGTCGGTGAGGATGCGGCGCAGGTGGTCGGGGATCAACCCGCTGCATAGGGTGATGGTGAGGGCCGGGTGACGGGCGGCCAGGGCCACGGACTGGGCCACCTTGGCCGCCATGCCCCCGGTGACGTCCGTGCCGTGGCTGGCCCCCAGTTGGTGGCGCACATCGTCCAGCGTGCCGGGGGTGATGAGCGAAATGGGGATGGCATCGGGGTCAAGCTGGGGATCGGCGCTGAACACCCCGTCCACCTCCCCGGCCAGGATCAGTCGGGAGGGGCGCAGCCCGTCGGCCAACTGCTCGAAGATCTCCTCCGTGCTGGCAATGGTGCCACCCCGCACCGAATCCAGCACCACGTCGCCGTAGACGACCGGGACCAGTCCCCGATCCAAGGCCAGGGCCACGGTTTCGGTCGGCCCGGCCACCAGGTTGCCATCCACCGCCCGCACGGCCACGCCGGGCTGCACGCTCCACGCCGGGATGCCCGCGTCCAACAGCGCGGCGGTGACCAGCCGGTTGAGCCGGGCCGCGGCGTCCCCCGTGGCCGCAAAGCCATACCAGCCCTCCGCCGAGGTGACGCCCTTGGCGGGTACGATAGCGGCTGCCCACCACATGGCCAAAGCTGCCGGAGCCGTGGCCGATCACCAGGCGCAGATCCGGCTGCTCGGTGCGGGCACGGGCAATCTCCTCGGCCAAACGGGCCAGGACATCCAACCGGGGCGTCTCGGCCACCCGTTTGTCGGTGATGAGAGATCCGCCCAATTTCAAAAAAATCAACCCAGACATAGCGACTCCAAATCAAAAAAACGATCCACGAATCTGCACGAATCTGCACGAATCTTTTTTGATAAAGAAGATTCGTGTAGATTTGTGAAGATTCGTGGATCTAATCAGCTTTCCAGGTATGCAGAATGGTGGCGATGAGATCGTCGTCGCCTTCGGGGAGGACGGTGCGGGGGTCGAAGAGCAGGCGGTCGGCCTGGATGCGGCAGATGACGGGCAGGTCGGCGGCGCGCAGGCGGTGGGCCAGGGCGTCCGGCGTGGGGGAGGCCAGGGCCAGGACCACCGTGGGCAGGGTTTCGCCGGGCAGACTGCCGCCGCCGACTGCGCTCTCGCCGGGCTGGGTGGTGGCGGGGAGGCCGTGGGCGATCAGGCGATCTCGCCACGCCTCGGCCCGGGCGCGCAGGGCGTCCAGCGGGGCGGCGATCATGCGCCAGACCGGGATGTCGGCGACGGCCTGGCCCCGTTCGTAGCTGCGCAGGGTGGCGTCCAGGGCGGCCAGGGTCATCTTGTCCACCCGCAGGGCGCGCAGGAGGGGGAAGCGGCGCAGCTCGGCGATCAGGTCCGCCCGGCCCAGGATCAGCCCGGCCTGGGGACCGCCCAGCAGTTTGTCGCCGCTGAAGGTGACGATGTCCGCGCCGGCGGCAATGCTGGCCTGGACCGTGGGTTCCGGGGAGAGGCCATAGGCCGCGGTGTCGAGCAAAGTGCCGCTGCCCAGGTCGTCGATCAGGATGGGGTCATGCCCGGTCAGGCTGCGGCAAATCGCTGATCGATGCCGGCCAATTCGGCCAAGGTCGGCTCGGTGACAAAGCCGATCTGTTTGAAGTTGCTGGAATGGACCCGCATGATGGCCGCGGTGTCGCCAAAGAGGGCGTCGTCGAAGTCCTTGCAGGTGGGTGCGGTTGGTGGTGCCCACCTCGACCAAGGTGGCCCCGCTCAGGCGCAGCACATCGGGGATGCGGAAGCCGCCGCCGATCTCCACCAACTGGCCCCGGCTGATCAGCACCTCCCGGTCCCGGCACAGGGCGGCCAGGACCAGGAAGACGGCCCCGGCGTTGTTGTTGACCACCAAGGCATCCTCGGCCCCGGTCAGGCGGCAGAGCAGATCCCGGCTGTGGTCATAGCGGCTGCCCCGTTTGCCCGTTTCCAAGTCGTATTCCAGATTGGAATAGCCCTGGGCCGCGGCGTCCACGGCCTGGCGGGCGTCATCGCTGAGGGGGCGCGGCCCAAGTTGGTGTGGACGATGATCCCCGTGGCGTTGATCAGCGGGCGCAGGGTGGGCGCGGCCAGGTCGGCCAGGGCCGCGGCCAGGCGGTCGGGCCAGCTTTCCGGCGCGGGCGCGGGCTGGCCGTCGGCGATGGCGGCGCGGGCGGTTTCGAGCAGTTCCCGCAGGGTGCGGGTGACCAGATCCGGGCCGTGGGCGACGGTCAGGGCGATCACGGCGTCCTGGCGCAGGAGGGCGTCCACGGCGGGGAGGTTGCGGTATTGGCTCGTGGGTCTGTCATTTGGGTTCCATTCACAGTTTTGGTTGCTACCGGCCGGGCAATGCCGGTTGGTCGGAAAAACCCGATGAATCGGGAGGGCGTTGGCCAAGTTGGTCAACCCGCCCGATTTATCGGGCTGACGTGTCCAGCCGGGGGATTCATCCCCGGCGGTGGTCGGCCAACCGAGAGGTGGCGCAGATCAGCCGCCTCCACGATGATGGGCTGCAATTGTCCCCGGGGAGCGACACGAATATAGCTGAGATTTTGGCCCGTTTCATCCACAGCAGGCGGGGGCAGATGGCCTTGGACAAAGGCGGCCACATGGGCCAAGGCGGCCCGGCCTTCGGGCACATAGCGGGCGAAGGCTTGCCAGACGTGCATCATGTCGGGCCAGACTTGCAGGGTGACATCCACCCCGGCGGCCTTGGCCTTTTCGGCCAGGCGGGTGGAATCGGAGAGCAGGATCTCGTCCATGCCCACCTGGATCAGGAGGGGGGGCAGGCCGTGCAGGTCGGCGTAGAGGGGGGAGGCCAGGGGGGTTACCGGGTCCCGTCGCCCAGGTAATAGCGGGCGGCATGTTGCATTTGGCGGGGATCGAACCAGGGGTCCGCCTTGACCCGGCTCTGCATGGACTCGCCGACGCAGGCCAGATCGGTCCAGGGCGAGAAGCAGATGGCCAGGGCGGGCAGGGGGTCCCCGGCATCCCGCAGGGCGGTCATGATGGACGAGGGTCAGGCCGCCCCCGGCGGAGTCCCCGGCCAGGATCAGTTGGCTGGGGTCCACGCCGTCGCGGATCAGGGCGCGATAGACGGCCAGCACATCATCAAAGGCGGCGGGGAAGCGATGCTCCGGGGCCAGTCGATATTCAAAGAGCAGGGTGCGGGCTTGGACGGCTTCGGCCATGTCCGCGGCCAGTTGGCGATGGGTGTTGAGGGAGCCAAAGAAGTAGCCGCCGCCGTGGATGTAGAGCAGGGTGCGGGTGGGCAGGGGGGTGTGGGGGATGATCCATTCGCTGGGCAGGTTCGCAATTTGGGCGGAGGTCAAGGTTGCGTTGGATGGGCGGCGGCTGGCCCTGGCCAACAGTTCCATCTCCATGCGCCCCCGGCGCACGTTGACTTCGGGCGCGAAGGTTTCGGAGAGGGCCTGCATACGGAAGCCCATTTTGAGTGCACGATTTTGCCAACTGGTTGCCATGAGGGGGTCCTCCTGTCTTGGAACGATATCCAACCATGTTTTTCTGACCACGGAATACACGGAAATACACGGAAGTTTTCTCTTTCTCGTGTATTCCGTGTATTCCGTGGTCAAATCTATCAATACAACCCTGGCCGCCGGTCCTCGAAGATGGGGATGCGCTGGCGCACGGCGTCCACCTGATCCAGATCCACGGTGACGGTGAGCAGGGTTTCCTGGTCGCCGCCTTCGATCAGGGCTTCACCCCAGGGGTCGATGAGGGCGGAGGCGCCGAAGAAATCGCTGCCCTTGGACGAGCCGACCCGGTTGCAGCCGGCCACGAACATCTGGTTTTCGATGGCCCTGGCCCGCAGCAAGGTGCGCCAATGGGGGCGTCGGGGATTGGGCCACTCTGCGGGCAGAATGACCAGCTTGGCCCCGTCCAGCGCATAGCGGCGGAAGAGTTCGGGGAAGCGCAGGTCATAGCAGATGGCCAGCCCCACCCGTCCCCAGGGCAGGTCCACGGTGACGGCTTCCGGGCCGGGGGCCAAAAACTGGTCTTCGTCCATCAGCCGGAAGAGGTGGATCTTGCGATAGGCCCCGGCCAGCTTGCCGTCCGGGTTGTAGAGGGCCAGGCAGTTGTAGATCTTGCCATCCGCGCCCAACTCCAAGATCGACCCGGCCAGCCACACATCGTGGGAGCTGGCCAACTGGGCCAGGCGGCCAAACCAGCCATTGCCCATGGTGTCCGCCACAACCGGCGTGGCGTGTTCCGCCGCATTTTCCAGATCATAGGCCGTGCTCCACAGTTCGGGCAGCACCACCAGATCGCTGCCCCGGCGGGCGGCCTCGGCCACAAAAAGCTCGGCCCGTTCAAAATTATACCCCGGCTTGCCCAATCGGCAATCCATTTGGACCAGGGTGAGGGTGAGGGTGGTCATGGGATCTCCGTATTGCGTGAAACGTGTTGCGTGTCGAGGTTCAGTCTTCCCGTTCGGGCAACACCTCTACACTCGCGCCGGGCGCGGGGGCGGTGTATTCGCCGAGTTTGCCGGATTTGGCGCTGGGGGCGGCGTTGGCTTTGGCGACTGCGCCGGAGACAGGCAGGGCCGGCCGGGGGGTGGCGGGGGCGGTGTTGATGGGCAATTTCTCGGGCTTGGCCGGGACAGCGTAGGCCCGCCAGCCCAGGAAGAGGCCAACCCCGATCAGGATCAGGGGCCACCAGCGCAACAGGGCATTTTCGCCCCCCTTGTCCAACACAAAGATGAAGAGACCAAAGACGATCAGCACCGCGCCGGGGATCAGCGCCCACCATTGGCGACGCTTCCCCCCAGCACATAGAGCAAAAAGAAGACAGCCCCCATGCCCGCAAAGAGCACGGCCCCCAGGGTTTCCGCCTTCTCCGTGCGGGCGCTGAGGGCGATGACGCCGCCCAAGACCAGCATAAAGCCGCCGGGGATGATGGCCCACCAGCGCTCGCCCCGATCCAGCAAATAGATGTGGGCGAAGGCCAGGGCCAGGCCGACGAAGAGCACCCCGGCGGTCACCCGGTCGTTGACCTGGGGCTGGGTGGTCAGGAGCATCATGGCGGCCAGGGCCAAGAGGGTCCAGGCCGGGATCAGCCGCCACCAGTTTTGGCGGGTGGAGAGGTAGGCCCCGAAGAAGCCGACGCCCCCAATGCCCAATATCCCGGCCAATACATATTGGGCCGTCGGTTCGTAGGCGGCGAATAGATCAAAATTATAGAACAAAAGCAGCAGCCCGGCTAAGGTCAGGGCGATTGCCCAAAAGAGGGTATTGAGTCGATTGTCGGTCATGGCATGGCTCCAATGGTCAATGTGAGCGAAAATCCCTGGGAAGTTGACGGCCTATCCCTTGGCTGATAGTATACACCTGCTATCCAAGATGATAAAGCGCACACACGGATACCGTGATTTTTCCACCCAGAAAGTCCTTTTATGCAGACGGTCATCGCCAATCCAACCGACCCAGCCGTTTTGGATCAAGCCGCCGCCCTCTTGGATGCCCACGCGGTGATCGCCGCGCCCACGGACACGGTCTATGGGCTGGTCTGCCGCTACGACAGCGTGGCGGCCATCGACGCCCTCTACGAGGCCAAGGGCCGCCCGCCGGAGAAAGCCCTGCCCGTCCTCTTGGCCGGGGAAGATCAACTGGATCAGGTGGTGGCGGAGGTGTCGGCCCTGGCCCGGGGCTTGATGGCGGCGTTCTGGCCCGGCCCCCTCACCCTGGTGCTGCCAGGGTTGCCCCACCTGCCCGCCCGCCTCACCGCGGGGATGGACGTCCGTGGCCGTGCGGGTGCCGGACCATCCGGTGTTGCGGGCCTTGGCCCAGCGCAGCGGACCCTTGGCCTCGTCCAGCGCCAACCGCAGCGGCGGACCGGACACGGCCAGCGCCCAGGCCGTCCTGGCCCAGTTGGATGGCTTGGTGCCCCTGATTTTGGACGGCGGCACAGCCCCCGGCGGCATCCCCAGCACGGTTCTGGACTTGACCAAAACCGACCCGGTCATCCTGCGGGAAGGGCCGATTGGCGACCCCGTGCGGGCTTTTCTGCACGCACAGCGCAACCCATGAACCGACCCGCTGCTGATCGGCATCGACGCCTCCCGTGCTTTGCGGGCCAGGCGCACGGGGACCGAACGCTATTCTTTGGAGATCATCCAGCATCTGCTGGCCCTGCCCCAGGCCGCCCAGCACCGCTGGCGGCTCTACACGGACAGCCCGCCCCCGCCCGGCCTCTTCCCCACCCGCACCCCCGGCGCGGCGGAAGAGAATGTGACCTGCCACGTCCTGCACGCCCCCCGGCTGTGGACCCACACGGCCCTACGCCGTCAGCTAGTTGGCTCAACCACCGGACGTCGTCTTTGTCCCCGCCCACGTCCTGCCCTGGCCGACCTGGGGCTTGCCGCCCAGCGTTGTCACCATCCACGATCTGGGCTATCGCCACTTCCCGGAAAGCCACGGGGCGCTCCACCGCCGCTATCTGGCCTGGGGCACCCGGTGGAGCGCCCGATCCGCTCGGCGGGTGATCGCCATCAGCCAGGCCACGGCCCAGGATCTGGCCCGCTTTGACGCCATCGACCCGGCCAAGATCCGGGTAATTTACGAGGCCGCCACGCCGTTTCAACCCTCGGATCGCCCGTTGCTCCCCGATGTGGCGAAGTTGCCGGCCTATGCGCTCTTTGTCAGCACCATCCAGCCCCGCAAGAATGTGGCCCGGTTGATTCAGGCCTTTGCATTTTTGGTTAAAAACAAGTCAATTTCGTGGGATTTGGTGCTGGGGGGCGGCAAGGGCTGGCTGAGTGATTCACTCTTTAGCCTGGCCGGGGAGTTGGGCGTGGCCGACCGGGTGCATTTTCTGGGCTACGTGGACGACGCCGATCTGCCCGCCCTCTATGCCCACGCCCGTCTGTTTTGCTATCCTTCCCTCTTCGAGGGGTTCGGCCTGCCCGTGTTGGAGGCCCAAAGTTATGGAGTGCCTGTGATGACAGCCAACAATTCCGCCCTGCCCGAAGTCGCCGGAGACGCCGCCATTTTGGTCGATCCCATGGACATCGACGCCATCGCCGACGCCATGTTGCGTTTGAGTCAAGACGAAGAACTGCGTCAACGGTTGATCGCGGCAGGCTACGAAAATGTCAAACGCTTTTCGTGGGACAAAGCCGCTCGCGAAACATTGGCCGTTTTGGAAGAAGCGGCGGGAGCGAAACCGAAAGCCAGGTTGACACCCTGAACGGACAGCTTTAGAATCCATGTATCGTTTGCGTTTGACGACAGGATCAGGAGGTAAAACCTATGACAGTAGAAACCAGAACCGTGGGACGACTTGAAGGGCTGCTTCGACTGTACCACACAGGGTATCACAGCTCCGTTGTTGACAAAACGGTGGAGAAGTTGGTTACCTTGGAAGTAACGCGGTCGAACAATGAACTGACACGATTAAGAGAACGCATGGAAGCGTACGAACGCCAATACAATATGACCTCCGAAGATTTCTACACAAGGTTCCGCGCCGGAGAATTAGGAGACGCGATGGATTTTGTGGAATGGAGCGTCTTTTGGGATATGCATGAAAACACACAAGAGCGGCTGAATGAGTTGGGTGAGTAGCGCTCATGAACCCTGAAGCGTACCTAACCCAGATCAAAACGCAGTTGAATACCAGTATCCTGGTCAGCTCATTTCAGATTGTAGAAGAGTGGGATCAACCGGACCGAGGATACATTCGGGTGCGAATCCAACTTGTGAACAGCGATTTTCTGGAAGTCGCCGAGTATTTTGTAGTGTCTGGCGAAAAATGCGTGACCGAACGGTATCGCTATCAATGGATGGATGGCGAGCGGCAACATCTGCGCAGGCGTTGGGATAACGTCGAACACTATCCTAATTTGCCCGGTTTCCCCGATCATGTTCACCTCGCAGATGGCCAGGTCTTGCCTGGCCCACGACTGAACATTCCAGATCTGCTGCTTCTTTTGGCAACTGAACTATCCCCGCAAGATGACTGACATTATCCCCATGCTAAACATCCTCGGCGTCACCATTCACGAAGTGGATTTCGACCAGACCTTGGCGCAGATGCAGGGGTGGATTGAGCGCGCCGAAGCGGACGGGGCCGAAGGTTGTCGCCAGATCTGCACGGTGAACCCGGAATTTGTGATGGAAGCCCGGCGCAACCCCACTTTTGCGGCGGTCCTGAACCGGGCGGATCTGCGGGTGCCGGACGGGGTGGGGATTCTGGCCGCGGCCCGGCTGCTGGGCCATCCCCTGCGGGAGCGGGTGACCGGGTCGGACGGCATCTACCGCATCAGCGAACGGGCGGCGCAGGCGGGGTGGCGGATCTTCCTGTTGGGCGCGGCCCCCGGCGTGGCCGAACAGGCCGCGGCCATCCTGGCCCAACGCTATCCCGGCCTGACCGTCTGCGGCACCTTCAGCGGCAGCCCGGCGGATGAGGAGTGGCCCGACATCCGCGCCCGGTTGGCCGCGGCCCGGCCGGATGTGCTGCTGGTGGCCTACGGCCATCCCAAGCAGGATCTGTGGATCGACAAGCACCGGCACGAATTGCCGTCCACCGTGGCGATTGGCGTGGGCGGAGCCTTCGACTTCGTGGCCGGGGTCTCCGTGCGCGCGCCCGTGTGGATGCAACGCCTGGGCCTGGAATGGCTGCACCGGCTGATCCGCGAGCCGTGGCGCTGGCGGCGCATGGCCGCCCTGCCCATCTTTGCCCTGTTGGTGCTGAGGCAGAAATTGAGAATTGAAAATTGAAAAGTAAAAATGCCGGATCTCACATGAGATCCGGCATTTTTACTTTTCAATTTTCAATTCTCAATTCTTACTTCTTATCCCTTGACAGAGCCGGCCATCAGGCCGCGGATGAAGAAGCGTTGCAAGGAGAAGAAGACGGCCAGGGGCAGGAGCATGGAAATGAAGGCACCGGAGGTGAGCAGATGCCAGTCGTTGCCCCGGGAGCCGATCATTTCAGCCAAGCGCATGGTCAGCACCTGCACATCGGGCTTGGACCCGATGAAGATCAAGGCCACCAGGTAATCATTCCAAACCCACAGGAATTGGAAGATGGCAAAGGAAGCCAGGGCCGGAACCGAGAGGGGCAGAATCAACCGCACAAAGATGGTGAAGTGGGAAGCCCCATCGATAAACGCAGATTCCAGGATATCCCGGGGCAAGCCGCGAATATAGTTAAACAGTAGATAGGTCGCCAAGGGCAACCCAAAGCCCGTGTGGGCCAACCATACCCCCAAGAAGGTGCCGTTCAACTCTAGCCATACATAGTCCTTGAGGATGGGGACGAGGGCGATCTGGATGGGCACCACCAACAGGGCCACCACCACCACAAACAAGAAGCGTCGGCCCGGAAAACGCATCCAGGCGAAGCCATAGGCGGCAAAGGCCGCAATCAAGATCGGGATCACCGTGGCCGGGATGGTCACCGTAAGGCTGTTGATGAACGCGCCCACGAAGTTGTCCGCCTGCTCCGTACGGATGGACCCATCGTTTTGGCGCACCTCAAAGGTCTTGCCGCTCAAAACTTGGCCGTAGTTCTCCGTGGTAAACTCAAGATTGGTCGTCCATTCATAATCTTGGACCACCACCTTGCCGATGCGCTTGTTGCCGATCCAGATCACCCGGCTGCCATCTGGCGCCTCGATGCCTTCACGCAGTTCTTCAAAGGTGCCCTGGGCCCCTTCAAAGGTCATCACCCCATCCCGGTCCAGGTCATCCCCCGGCTGAATCTCGGTGACGGTGACCCATTCTCGATGGGGAAGGATGGTCCACCAGCCGCTGGTTTGGATGTCAAAGCGGGTGCGGAAGGAGGAGATCAACAGGGCAAAGGTGGGGAGCAGCCAGACCAGTACCAACAGCAACAGCGCGCCATTCACAATCAGCGGCGTCAGATCCCGTTTCTGCTTTTTCGAAGTCGTGGAATTTGCCATTAGAATGCCTCCGCATCGCCAAGTTGCCGCAGGTTATAGACCATGACAGGGATGACCGTGATCAACAGCACGATCGCGATGGCCGATCCAAAGCCTGCATTCTGATTTGTGAAGTATTCCCGATAGAACTGGGTGGCGATCACTTGGGTGCCAAACTGCCCACCGGTCATCACCTGCACCACATCGAAGATCTTGAGGGAGAAGATGAGCACCGTGGTAGAGACCGTGATGATGGTGCCCATGATATAGGGAATCATGATGCTGAAGAAGACCTGAATCTCGTTAGCCCCATCCATTCGCCCGGCCTCAACAATCTCGCCCGGAATCCCCTTGATGGCAGCGGAAAAGAGCACCATGGCATAGCCGGTTTGGAGCCAGACCATAACCACAATCAAGAAGAGATTGTTCCAGGGGGCGATCTGGGCGGCAGCCTTCCAGGCAATGGGTATATTGCCTGACAGACTGGTGTAGACGGCGTTGAGTATGCCGATGTCGGGGTTCACATCGTAGATCATGTTCCAGATCACACCGGCCCCAACCATGGAGATGGCCATGGGCATGAAGATCAGGGACTTGGCCACCCGCTCAAAGCTGCTGCGGTCAGCCAGCACGGCAATAAGCAGACCAAAGAGGATGGATGCCGTCGCGCCAAAGATAATCCACAAAATGTTATTGCGAAACGCAGTAAACATGTTGCGATTGGTAAAGACCGCAATGTAGTTGCTCAATCCAACAAAGTCGACCGATGTACGGCCAAAGAGGCTGGCCCAAAAGGTACGCAGTGTGGGCAAGGCCAAGAACCATGTCAAAATGGCAACCGCCGGACCCACAAAGATAAAGGGTTGAATACGCGCACGCCATGCATCGTTAAACTGTTCGACAACCCAGTTGGCAACCAGGTAGAGGGCGGCAACTCCGCCGACGCCCCATACAATCGCCACGAGGGCCGTAATTTCCTTTGGTGCATTGCTGTCTCGCAAAAAGAAGAAGCCCCAATAGAGCACCCCAAAGGTGATAAGCGGGATGACAAGCGCCGAAACCAGTCGAATGAGATTGGTGGCAATCCAACTCACTGGTTGTCTGGGCTCCCCAGATGACTCGGTAAACTGCTGCATCACTGACCTCCTTTACGTTCGGTCATTGAATTGAACAAGATAGGTTAAATGGATTCGGTTGGTTCAGGATCGATCCATAGGGGTCGATCAATGCGAAGAGAAGAACGAGGGGCGTAGAGACGCAAGATTTTGCGTTCTTACTTATACCCAGGTGTAGGAGTGGGGCTGCCTGCTTCGACAACCCCACTCCTACACCCTATACAGACACCTACATCGTAGGCGTCCTACTCCGAACTACTTCTTGGGCCAGGAAGCGTCGATCTCGGCCAGGACCGTATCCAGATCGGCAGCGCCGGAGAAGTAATCGGTCATGCCCTTCCAGAAGGAGCCGGAACCCACTTCGCCGGGCATCAGGTCGGAACCGTCAAAGCGGACGGAGGTGGCGCCGTTCACCAGACCGGCAATGTCTCGTTCGAGATCGCTGCCGTACCAGGCCAGGTCAACGTCCTTCTGCATACCCAAGGCGCCGCCAGCGGCCAGCCAACCCTTGATGCCTTCGCCAGTGCTGAAGTACTGCATCACAGCTCGAACTTCCGGGCGATCCGCCATAGCGGACATGATGTCGCCGGCCACCAGGAAGGGGCTGCCATAGGCTTCGTCGACACCAGGCAGGTAGAAGACGCCGTAGTCCACGCCGTACTGAGCTGTGGGCGGGAAGAAGGAGGTGATGAAGTTACCCTGCTTGTGCAGCCAGCAGGTGGGGGGATCCTGGAACATGCCGGTCGGGGCGTCCCCGAAGCTGGTGGTGACGATACCTGCACGGCCGCCGGACACCAAGGTGTCATCGTTCCAGATGGCGGCGAAGGTCTCGATGGCGTTCTTGACTTCCGGGGAGGAGAAGGGCAGTTCGCCCACCAGCCACTTGTCGTAATTTTCCAAAGAGGTGGTGCGCAGCATCATCTCTTCGGTCCAGTCCGTGGCGGCCCAACCCGTGGCAGCGCCAGACTCGATACCAACACACCAGGGAGCATCACCATCAGAAACGATCTGGGCCTGCAAGGCTTCTAACTCTGCCCACGTGGTGGGAATGGCATAGCCGGAAGCGTCAAATGCCGCTTTGGGGTACCACACCAGGCTCTTGCCACTGAATCGGTGCCAAACGCCATACTGTTGCGGACCATCTGGTCCCTCAATCGTGGCCATGTCGAGCCAGGACTGGAGGTAGTTCTGAGCCAACCAAGCTTCGGGGATCATGTCCGTTGCCGGGATGACCTGTCCTTGTTTGGCAAAGGTGGCCATCAAGCCGGGCTGCGGGAAGTCCACGATGTCCGGGGCGTCGCCGGCCTGGACACGCACGGAGATGGAAGCCTCAAACTCCTTGGAGCCTTCATACTGGATGTCGATGCCGGTGGCGGCTTCGAAGTCCTGCACGGAGCTGTCGAACTTGACCGCATCTTCATCGGTGAAGGGACCGGTCATGGTGACGATGGTCCCCTGATAGTCACCGTTGTAGGCGGCGGCCAATTCGGTCAGGCCCTTGGCCGTAGCAGCTTCCGCTTC
Organism: uncultured Chloroflexia bacterium; assembly: GCA_963704975.1. Classification (GTDB taxonomy): domain Bacteria; phylum Chloroflexota; class Anaerolineae; order Caldilineales; family Caldilineaceae; genus JAGNDO01. The sequence continues at coordinate 51,640 of CAVPIK010000038.1, forward strand.
GGCACTGGCCATGGCGGCCGGGGCTTCGACAGCGGCAGGTGCTTCCACAGCAGCCGGGGCTTCGACGGCGGGGGCAGCGGTAGCCGGAGCTTCAGCGGCCGGGGTTGCGGCGGGGGTGGAACAGCCCGTAAAGGCCATTGCCACGACCAGCAGCAGACTAAGGATAACTAGCATACGTCGGTTCATGTGTGTCTTTCTCCTTTGGAACTTATTGAGGATGGAACAACGGTTTGAAATTTGCTTGAAGTGAGGGGATGTGGACCATAAGGTTTTAGAGGCCACACCCCTTCCCTTCTCACCAATGCTGTCCAATTTTCAAAACCAACGATGGGTTAGCCTTTGGTCGTGGAAATTGGAGCCACAGATGATGCCAAAAATAAAAGATAATTTATAAACTCAGATAGTCACATACTCGGCTTGGCTGGCTGCCCTGGGGCGGATGTCGTCGCCCGCTTGACCAGTTCCAGGGATTGTTGAATACATCGTTCCTCGGACTGGCCACCAGAAAGCATACTCAGCAATAGTTCAACACCTTCCACCCCGGACGCAAAGAGCGGTTGGCGGATGGTGGTCAAGTGCAAATACTCGGCGATCTCGATGTCGTCATAGCCCACCACCGAGAGATCTTCCGGCACCCGCACCCCCCGCTCTCTGGCGGCGGAGAGCACCCCGCTGGCCTGGGTGTCGCTGGCCGTCACCACCGCCGTGGGCGGATCCGGCAGATCCAGCAAGCGATGGGTCATGATCACCGCTTCCCGTACCCCATGATCGGCCTGTTGATGATAGTCCTCTCGAAAAGGAATGCCGGCCTCCGCAAGAGTTTCTTGATAGCCTTGGAAGCGTTCAACATTGGCATAGCCCTGAAAGCGATGATTGTTGGCGATGAAATCGAGTTCGCTGTTCATCCGGTCGCCCACGTAGGCGATCTTGCGATGCCCCAGGTCGATCAGGTGCTGAGTAGCCAAGTGTCCGCCCAATACATCATCCACAATCACCCGGTTGAAACCAGGCTGATCACAATCCACAAAGACGATGGACATGCCCGTGGCGGTCAAGCGCTGGACGGCGCTACCGTGGGGGCGCAGGGTCATGATCAGCAATCCGTCGTGGCGCTCCTGGCCCATGGGCTTGTCCATATAGGCCGCCCACGCATCCGGGGATTCGATGTTGTACAGCACAAACTCATAGTCGCTGTCGGCCAACACCGTGTGGACACCGCGTAAACGCTCCACATAGGAGGGGCGTGTAAAGAAGGGGGCCACCACAGCAATCGTCAAGGTCTTCCCCAAGGACAAACGTCGGGCCATGGGGTGCGGCGAATAATTCAACTGGAGAATGGCGTCTTCTACACGCTTCCTTGTGGACTCGCTAACCGAAGTGTGGTTGTTTAGCACACGCGACACAGTGCCAGTACCGACTTGTGCGTGTCGCGCCACATCATGGATGGTAGCCACTAAATTAACTTTCAGGGTGCGTTGGAGCGCTTTCGATTTGGCTGATACGCCTGTTGCTGAGAGGCTAGCGTATTAAAGCCGTATGAAGAATGGAGGTTTGGAAACGGTTCCACCAAATAATAGCACGGGGATAATCGGATGTCAAGATCCAAAAAAATGGAGACCAAAAATGACAAATAGGCCACGGATGAGACGGGTTTGACCGTGCGCAACGAATGAATTCGGCTTCTGACAGGAAAAGTGCCCTCAGGCACTAGATGTCCAAGTCGCTGAGGCAACTTCTCCGTGTCAGAAGCGGGATTCATCCCTGCCTTTGGGTCAAATTGAGCATTGCTACATCCGTGGCCTATTTTGAATCTGACTCTATTCCTGATCCAACCGGGAGAGGCCGAAGCTGACCAGTTCCACCAGTTGGATGGCCAGGCGATCTGCGTCCAAAGTGTAGACCTGGCAGCCTTGCTCCCGCAGATCGGCCATGGTGCTTTCCAGGCGGGCGGGCTGCTCGCTCATGATGATCACCCGGCGGCTGCGGGCGGCCACCGTGGCGTCGTCCCCGGTTTCGGGCAGATAGGCCGTGTAGAAACGCAGGAAGGCCAGCAGGATCTCCTGGGAATAGTCCCCGGCGTCCACCCACAGATAGAGCGGAAAATCGAACGCTGGCTCCGGTCGGATCAGGGTCTGGGGTTGGGTCTGGGTTTGGTTGAGAATCGGGATCCGGTTCCGGTTCCGGCTCGAGCGGGGGCCAGGGGGCGACCCGGGGCGGAGAGATAGCCTCGACACTGGGCTCGAAGCGCACCAGGACGATCTCGCCCCGGCGCAGTTCTACGTCCGCGGTGGCCCCTAGTTCTTGGGGTTCGACGGTGTAGCGGCCCGGCCCCAAGGGGGCAAATTCCAGGGCCGTGGGACCATATTCGGCCTTGCTGCCGGTCAGGTGGACCAGCCCCGGCCAGCCTTGGGCCCACAGCCGCACGGGCAGGTTGAGCCGATCCGCCACCCGCACCCGCACCACCGCGGAGCCGGGCTGCACCCCCAAAGATCGCACACTCCCCCGCCACACGGTGCTGACGGGGAAGAAGATCACCTCTTGGCCGCCCACGCCGTCCAGGGTCAACTCGATCTGGCGGATGTCGTCCACCGCCAGGTTGACCGGCCCCGCGGGCAGATTGTCAAAGCGAAAATGGTCATCCTCCCCCGCCATGACCGTGAGACGCCCGCCCGGCACCCCCAGCAGAGGGCCGGAGAGGGTGATGGGCTTGCCCGCCATGTCCGGGGCCACGCCGACCAGGGTACTGCTCTGGGGCGGTGGCGGAGGCAGGGGCTGGGGCGCGGGGGCAGGTTCCGGCTCTGGGTCGGGTTCGGGCGGTTCGGCTCCGGGTCGGGGATGGCGGTGATGTCGGTGAAGATGAACTCCACAAATTTCACCCGCTTGCCGTCCACAAAAAGCCGGGCTTGCAGGGGGTCTCCGCCTTGGGTGACCAATCCATCCACCTCCACGGTGTAGTAGCCCGCGCCCAGAGGGGGCGATCTCGCAGGCATGGCTGCCATATTCGGGCTTGCTGCCCGTCAACACCGAAGGGCTGGACCAGCCTTCGGTGAAAGGCGCGCACGGGCAGGTTGCGCAGCCCCGCCACCACGTTGACGCGGATCACGCCGAAGCCGGGGGCCGCGCCGCCGTCCCGCACGGTGTGGCCCCAGCCGGGCACGGCCATGTCCACCGTGGCCGCGCCGCCGGGACCGTCCGTGCCGTCCAAGGTGATGCCCTCGACCATGCGCTCGTGGTCGTAGAGGAAGATCGAATATCGCCCCGGTCCCAGGCCGACAAAGGCATACGCGCCGTCATCCCCGGCCAAGGTCTCCCAATCTCGGCCATCGCTCTCCCGCACCAGGACCAGGGATGTGCCCGCGCCGCCGGTGACCGCGCCGTCGATGCGGCTGCGATTGCTTTCCACCCCAGGAGCCGGGGTCGGCGGGGAATCAACCACCCCCTCATCGCCAGACTGGGGCACGGAGCGGGCCTGTTTCGGCTCCACGGTGAGGGCGTCAACCACGGGCAGTTTGCCGTTGGGCCAAGTGGTGCCAAACCAGGCGTGGGGTTCCCACCACGGGCTGGAACTGCCCAGGACGTAGTTGCCCATCAGCCAGAAGGCGGTGCAGAAATAGTAGTCCGGGGCGGCGGGATAGTGGCGGCTGGTGCCCATCATGGTGCGGCAGGCTTCCACGGTTTGGGCCATGTGCAGGGTGGGCGTGGTGGCGGGATAGCGGGGGTCCGCGCCTTCGCCGACGAGATAGCCATTTTCGGTGGAGAGCAGGGGCAGGCTGCGGCCCAGGTGTTGGCGGTTGAGTTGGTCAAAACGCTGATAGGCCAGCCAGCACGAGGCGTCGTCCATGATGGTGGCCCCAGGGTTGGCGTGGGCGGCCCGCAGGCGGTTGACCTCTTCCAACGTGCGTCCGTCCCAGGCGTCCCGGCCCCACTGTTCGGCCTTGACCTGATCGTAGAAATGCTGGGTGATGGGCGCGCCTTCCTGGTTGCCGAAGTCATACGGATAGTCCAGGGGGTGGTTGACGCTGTAGTTGTGGACCGCCTGCCAGACCGGGCCGTCGAAGAGGCTGCGCCCGCCCTTTTCGATGATCTTGCCCACCAGATCCCAGCGGGTGCCGGTGGCGACGGCGGGCACACCGGGCATGCCTCCCCGACCCAGGATGGTCTGCATGTCCTGGATGGCGCTCTCGGCCACCAGGTCGAGGGCGTTGGGCGGCACCTGGCCCCCACGCCATTCGATGCCCAGATCCGGCTCGTTGTTGAACTCAAAATAGCGCACGCCCGACCGGATCAGCTCGTCCATCTGCTGGATCTGGCGAGGCGTCAATGTGCCGGGGTTGGGTTGAGGCCGATAGAGGCGCACGATGGGCATGAAGCCTTCGGCCAAGAGTAGTTCGGCAAAGCCCAGGGCGCCGTCGTGGTTGGCGATCTTGACCCAACTCACCCCCATGTTGCGCAGTTGGGGCAGCCACATCTCCCGGATCTTGCCCAGCCCCACGGCCGCGGGGAAGCCCGCACTCCAGTGCATGCCGATGCCGGTGTCGTTTTGCGGGGCGAGGATAGTGGGATAGGTTCATGGTGGCCTTTGGAAATTGAGATTTTGAAATTTGAGAATTGAAAATTCGGGGATTAGGCGAATCCCACCCCTTCAGCCCTTCGACCCGTCTCACCCCTTCATCTTACGCAAGGAGCATTTCGCTGAACCAGTCCAGATTGCGCTGGGAGGCGTGGATCAGGTGGCGGGGTTCGGTGAAGTTGTGGGGTTCCCGGGGGTAGATGTGCAGTTCCACGGGGACGCCTTGGCGCTTGAGGGCGTTGTAGTATTGCAGCCCCTGCTCCAAGGGCACCCGCTCGTCCGCGCCGCCGTGCTGCATGATGGCCGGGGTGACCACGCTTTTGACGTGGAACATGGGCGAGCGCTGGCGGTAGATCTCCGGGTCGTCCCAGAACTCGACCCCCATCATATAGTCGGGCACAAAGCCGGGGATGTCCGCGGTGCCGTTGAAGCTCATCAAGTTGGTCACCGGCGCGCCGATGGACGCGGCCCGGAAGCGGTCGGTTTGGGTCAAGGTCCAACTGGACATGAAGCCCCCATAGCTCCAGCCGGAGATGCCCAGGCGCTCCGGGTCGGCGATGCCCATGTCGATCACCGTGTCCACGCCCTGTTGCAGATCCCGCGTAGTCGCCGCCGCCCCAGTCCCGCCGGTTGGCCAGACGGAAGTCCCAGCCATAGCCGCCGCTGCCCCGAGGGTTGCAGCGCAGGACCGCAATCCCCCGCTCGCACAGGGCCGCCGGGGTGTAATAGTAGGGCTTGGCCACATATTCCCGAACGAAGACCGACATGGGTCCGCCGTGGACATGCAGAAGCAGGGGCAATTTCTCGCCGCTGGCCCGATCGTACTCTTTGGGGAGAAAAAGGGTGCCCTCAATCTCGAAACCATCCGGTGTAGTCCAGGTCAGCAATTCGATCTGGGGCAGGGGGCCGGCGGACCAACCATCGGGCAGAGGCGGCTCGGCCACTTTTTCAAAGGAGACCGGGCCGAGTGGCCCCGGTCACCTCCCCCACATATATGCCATTGATCTCGTGATAATCTTGCGCCACCAACACGGCCACGCCGCTTGCGCTCACATCCTGGAAATTGAAGAGCTTGTCGCCGCCAAAAAGCACAATGGGGTCCGAGCCATCCGCGGGCAGGGCGACCAACTCCGTGCGGATGCCGTGCTGGTTGCGCACGTAGATCACGCTGCCGTCACCGGCCCAGGCCACCATATCCGGCTGTTCGTCGGAGACTTGGGCCAGGGGGACGGAGGGGCCGCCATCCGCCGGGAAGAGGTGCATGCGGCTGGCCCGCGCCCAGTGCATGGGTTCCTCGGTCACTTCGCAGGCGATCCACTCGCCGTCCGGGCTAGTAGCGGGGGAGAGGGCCAAAGGTAGCCGTGCGGCCCAAGTCGGTCAGGGCGTCCTCGCTGCCGTCCGCGGCGATGGTGGCCAAGCGGGAGTCGGTCCACACATCCGCCAGGGGCGCGGGCTGGTGGGTGAAGGCGATGCGTCCGCCGTCGGGGACCAATCCAGGCCCAGGACGTGGAGCCGTCCGGATGTAATCTGGGTCGGCTGGGCCGGGGCCGCACCGGGCGCGGGCAGATCCACCACGTGCACATGGCCGAAGTCGTAGTCCTCCCGCCAGTTGACCGCATCATCCTTGGCCTTGAGCCGGGCCTGGCGTTCCTCGTCCCAGGGCGGGGCCACAAAGGCGATCCGGGTCCCGTCCGGCGACCAGGCGAAGGTGCTCACCCCCAGCTTGATGCCGTTGGCCTCCCCGGCCACCAGCCACGCCTCGCCGCCATCCGCCCGCATGGCCCACAGGGCTTTGGATCGAATAAAGGCGATGGTCTCCCCGTCCGGGCTGAAGCGGGGCTGGGTGGCGCTTTCGCCAAAGGTCAACTGGGCGGGCGGCGCGGCGCCATCCGCGGGGACGATGAAGATTTGGTGGCGAAACTGGCTGGCGTCCTCGGTCATGTAAGCCATGCGCACGGTGAAGAGGATGCGGGCACCATCGGGCGAAATAGCCACATGCTCGATCATGGGATAGTGGATGTAGCTTTCCGGTTGCCAAACGTGGGTGGAAGACATGGTGGAGTCCTTAATTTTGGATTGGGGATTTTGGATTGTGGGCTGATTGCAGTACAGTCAGTAGTGTATCCAATCCTGTCCCGCGAGTCCAGTTCAGAAGCGGGTGCGCATGGGCAAGGGATCGTATTCGTTTTGGATGCCAAAAGTTTGTCAAACAGGCTACTCCAGCCCTATGGAACGAACAGCATGAGTCAACCACCTAACACATCCACCGCCAATATCACCGCCCTGAGCGCCCTGCGGGGACAATGGCTGACTTTGCTCGGCCTCTACGCCGCCGTCTGGTTCACCGGTCTGCGGCTGATGGAATGGGCATGGCCCCAGGCCCAGGCGGAGCGCTGGGCGATCCTCGCCGGCTTCGCCCTCTTGGGCGAATTGGGGCTATTGTGGTACGCCCTGCCCCGCAACCACCGGGCCGGACGAGACGACCCTGCTCCCCACCTTTGGCGCGGGGAACTGGCTCAGCCTCATCCGGGGGATGCTCTTGGGGCTGCTGGCCGGTTTCCTCGTTCTGCCCCGGCCCCAGTTGGGCGTGGACGGTCTCCTAGCCTGGGTGCCCATGCTCCTTTACACGGTCGCCGCCGTCTCGGATATGTTTGACGGCTATCTGGCCCGCATCACCCATCACAGCACGGCCTTGGGCGAATTTTTGGACATGGAATTGGACGGCCTGGGCACCTTCCTGGCCTCAGTCCTGGCCGTGCAATATGGGGTGCTGCCCTGGTTTTTCGTCCTCTTGGGGCCGGCCCGCCAGTTCTTCTTGGCCGGGATGTGGGTGCGCACCCGGCGGGGCCTGCCCAACCACGATCTGCCCCACAGCGACTATCGCCGGGTGGCCGCGGGCTTGCAGATGGGCTTCATCAGCGCCATGTTGTGGCCCTTCATGCACCCGCCGGGCACGGTCTACGCCGGATACATGGCCGCCGCCCCCATCGTCGCCAGCTTTAGCCGGGACTGGCTGATCGTCTCCGGGGTGCTGACGCCGGACGCGCCCCGCTATCAAGCCGTGCGCGCCCGGCTCTTGGTGCTGTTGACCGAATGGACGCCCCTGCTTTTGCGGGGAGCTAGTGCTGATCGCCGCCTTCGTCCTGCTCCGCCCCCTCCTGGCCGACCCCACGGCCCGCACCGCCTTCGCCTGGCCCGGCGGCGGAGACGCCCTGATCACCGGGGCCATTTTGGCGAGCGTTGGGGCGTTCTTGGCCTTGCTGGTGAGCGGCGGCGTGTTGGTGCGGCTGACGGCCCTGCTCCTGGCCTTCCCCATAGGCGCGCACATTCTGACCAGCGGGCCGACCTGGGCCAACCAGATCATCCTGGCCGCCTGCCTCTATCTGATCATCTCCGGCGCGGGGCGGCTGGCCCTGTGGCGGCGGGATGACCACTACGTCATGCGGCGGCTGGGGTCGGATCGTTGAACAGACGACGGCTGGCCGTAGCCTTGGGGTGGATCATCGCCCTGGCCCTCTTGGCCTGGGTGCTGACCCGTGTCCCCCTGGCCGACGCGCTGACCGCCTTGGCCCGGCTTGACCCCCGCCCAGATCGGCGGGCTGATCGGCCTCAACGGGCTGATCTTCCTCACCTTCAGCGGGCGATGGTGGCTGATCCTGCGGGCACAGGGCCACCCCATCCCCTATTTGCGCCTGTCCGCCTATCGGCTGGCCGCCTTCGGCGTCACCTATTTCACCCCCGGTCCCCAGTTTGGCGGCGAACCCCTCCAGGTCTATCTCGTCCACCGCCGGGATGGCGTGCCCACGTCCACCGCCCTCTCCGCCCTGGCTTTGGACAAATCCTTGGAACTCCTGGCCAACTTCGCCTTCCTGGCCGCCGGGGTGGTGCTGATCCTGCGCTGGGATCTCTTTTCCCCCAGCCAAGAGCGGCTGGCCCTGGCCATCGCCTTGGGATTGCTGGCGATTCCCCTGCTTTTGCTGGGAGCCGCCGGGCTGGGTTATCGTCCGCTTTCTGGATTGATGAACGGGCTTGGTTGGTTGATGCCAGTCCAATTTTCAAAAGTTTTTGATCGGGGTCGGGCCGTGGTGGCCCAGGCGGAGAGCCAGAGCAGCGCCCTCTTCCGAGCGCAGCCGGGCGCGTTGATGGTGGCGGTGCTGATCAGCGGGGCAAGTTGGGTGGGGATGGTCGGGGAATACTGGCTGGTCCTGCGCTGGCTGGGGGTGGATCTGAGCATCACCCAGGCCATCGGCGCGCTGACCGCGGCCCGGCTGGCCTATCTGCTGCCCCTGCCCGGCGGCCTGGGCGTGCTGGAAGCCAGCCAGGTGCTGGCCCTCACCCTCCTCGGCTTCGACCCCGCCGCCGGCATCGCCGTCAGCCTGATCATCCGCCTGCGGGATGTGATCATGGGGTTGATTGGGTTGATGTTGGGGTGGAGATACGGCAAAAATAGAACACGGATTTGACGGATAAGACGGATTAAAACGGATCTTTTTTGATCCGTTTTAATCCGTTCGATCCGTCAAATCCGTGTTCTATTTTGACCTATTTTACTTGACGAACTTCTGGCTCCCCGCCAATTCGATCCGCGGACGCCGGGCGGGCAAGGCGATCAGGAGCAAGAGCAGCAGCCCAACGCCCAAGGCAATCAGCCCCCAGCGCCAAAAGTCCGGCACAAAGCGCAAACTCACCGTGGACACGCCCGCCGGGATCGCCACGGCCCGCAGCGCGCCGTCGGCTTGCACCACCTCCGCCGGTTCCCCGTTCACCGTGGCCCGCCAGCCCGGATACCAGACCTCGCTCAACACCACATAGCCCGGCGCGGACGCGTCCACCGCCAGCGTCATGTCATTACTGCCATAATGGGTAATCTCCACCCGATCTCCCAATCCCATCCGCCACCCAAGCCCGCGGCCCAAAGTCCGTGTTGCGGAAGACGGAAAGCTCGTCCGGCGCGTCAAACGCCAGCTCGAAGTTGGCCGGGAAGGGGGTGCCGTCCTTGGCGATCACATATTTCACGTTGAGGGTGCGATACGCCGCCGTGTCCCGGCCGCCGGTGGCTTCCACATATTTGGCCCAATTGGAGAGGGTCAGGGGATTGGCGATGCCGCCCACATCCTGCAAACCGTGGAGGGCCGCGGCGTCCGGCTGCCACAGGCCCTCGATGCCCGTGCGGGTGTCGATGCGGAAAAGGTCCGGGTCGCTTTTGAGAAAAGCCACGATCTCCGGGTGGTCATAGCCCCCGGTCGGGTCGACCGGGCTGATGTCCGTATACGCGCCCGTGGCCGACAGATCAAAGAAGAGCAGACGCCAGCGCCGCAATCGCAAAGCCCGTCGCCCCCAGCCACCCCGACCGCCGCCCCCGGATCAACGCCCACGTCCCCAGCCAGAAAGCCAGGGCCAAGGTCACCGCCAGCAAGGCCACGGACGCCCGCACAAAAAGGGTCTCGTCGCTTTGGGTCAAAAAGAGGGCGAAGAAGCTGAGCAGCGTCAAGCCGCCCAGGAACGCTGCGCCGGTTTGGAGGATTGGGGATTGGGGATTCGGGATTGGGGATTCGGCTATCGGTAATCATCGCCCATCACCACTTTTGCCTTTTGCACTTTGCCTTTTGCCTTGCGCCATCCGCTCAATCCCCACCGCCCCCAACACCGCCACCGCCAACGTCCACAGCACCGTGGCCCTGGCCGGGGCGCGGAACTGGTCAAAGCCGGGCAGGAGCGCGGTCAGCCAGCCGTGGGCCACGCCGTAGATCCCCAGCGCGGTGACCATCCCAAAGGCGGCCAGCCCCAGCCAGGGCCACAGATCCCGGCGGCTCTCTTTGCGGGTCAGGCCGAAGAGGGCAAAGAGGGCGGCCAGCAGGGTGATCACCCCGGCGTAGGGCAGTTCCACCCGGTCCCACAGGCCCCAGTGCAGGGCGGGGCCGTTGCCAAAGAAGCCGGGGGTGATCAGCCCGATCAACTGGGCCGGGGCCAGGGAAAAGGCGACGGTGTCTTGGTAGGTGAAGGCGCTGCGCTCGGTGAATTGGGCCATCTCCAGGGCGGGGAAGAGGATGGGGGCGGTGAGGAGGATGGTTAGGAGGCCGGTGGTGGCGAGGGCGAGAATAGGGTTGGAGGAATTGAAAATTGAAAATTGAAAATTGAAAATTGTTGGGTGGACGAGCGGCGGCTAACCGCTGACCGCTAACGACTACCGTCATCACAATCAAGGCCAACCCGATATAATAGGTGCTTTGGGCGTGGCCGGCGTAGTTGCCCAGGGCGAAGAGGAGGGCGGCGAGTCCGGCCCAGCGCAGGGTGCGGCGCACGGTGGGGGCGGTGAGGCTGCGCTGATAGGCGGCCAGCACCCAGGGCAGCCAACTGAGGACGGCGATCAGGTTGAGGTTGCCCAGGTGGATCAGCAGGGGATGGCTGAACATGAAGGCCACGGCCCCAAAGAGCGCCGCCGGGCGGGAGAGGGGTCGAGGCGTCTCGCTGCCCGTGACATCCGCGCCGAAGCGCAGGGTGCGCAGGAGGACGTAGACGCCCAATCCGGCCCAATAGATGTGGCCCATGACCAGCCATTGCATCCACCCATAGCCGAAGTCGGGCTTGAGCAAAAAGAGCAGCAGGTTGGGCAGATAGAGAAACCCGGCCTGAATATCGCCGATAAAGGGCGCGCCGCCGTAGAGGGTGGGGTTCCACAGGGGCAGGGTCCACTGGTGCAGTTGGGCGGCGGCAAAGCGATAGGTGGGGTAGAGAAAGCTGACCAGATCCCCCCCATCCGCGGGCTGGAAGACCTCCCCGCCCACCACGCGCCAGAAGAAGCCCAGGGTGAGCAGACCGAGCACGCCCCCCGCGGCCACATCCAAACTGAGCGGACGGGTGGCGGGCCGGGCGCGCAGCAAGAGCAGGATCAGGAGCCAAATGGCGGTGAGAATGGGCAGAGGTGAGTGTGGACATGCCCCGCATTATAGCCGTCCCCAAAGTACGTTGCAAAGCTGGCCTGTGCTATACTTGGCCGTGTATGCCCAAATGCGGGCAGGTTTTTTTCTGGGAGGAATGACTGTGCAGATTCCCCACCGTGCCAAAATTTTATCCGTCGCCGAAATGCAGACGCTGGAGCGGGCCGCGGACGCGTCCGGCCATCCCTTCGCCGCCATGATGGCGCGGGCCGGGGAAGCCGTGGCCGAGGCCATCGACGAGGACTTTACCAACGCCGCGGCCGGGGTGCTGATCTTGGCCGGGCCGGGCAACAATGGCGGGGATGGGTTGGTCTGCGCCCGGCATGTGTACAAGCGCCCGGGTCTATCTGTGGAAGCGGTCCACGGAGCCGGAAGCACGATTACGAAGGCCATTTGGCCGCCCTGATCGAAAAAGGGGTTGAGATCGTCCATGCCGACGCCGACCCGGATTTTGCCATTTTGAAAAAGTGGGTGGGGGAATGCGGCGTGGTGGTGGATGCCCTGTTGGGCACGGGGAGCAACCGGCCCGATTGACGGCCAGTTGGCGGATCTGCTGGACCGCGGTGAAAGTTGGGTTGACCGACGGACCGTATCACGACTATTTGTACGGCGAACCGCCCCTGGTCGTGGCCGTGGATTGCCCCAGCGGTCTCAACTGTGACACGGGGGCGCTGGATGCCCACGCCATTTCCGCGGACATCACGGTCACCTTTGGCCACGCCAAGCACGGCCATTACAAATTTCCCGGCGCGGGGGCCGTGGGCAAATTGGTGGTGGCCGACATCGGCATCGACCCGGCGTTGAGCGACGACTTCTCCACCTTTGTGCTGGATCGGGCGTGGGTGGCCGAGCAGTTGCCCGCCCGCCCAGCGGTCAGCCACAAGGGCAGCTATGGCAAGGTGATGGCCGCGGTGGGCAGCATCAACTATCCCGGCGCGGCCTATCTGAGCTGCGCCGCCGCCGCCCGTGTGGGGGCAGGATTGGTCACCGCGGCGGTGGCCCAGCCGGTGTGGGCACCCCTGGCCGCCAAGCTCAGCGAGGCCACTTTCGTGCTTCTGCCCAGCGACATGGGGGTGATTGCCGAGGGCGGGGCCAAGCTGTTGCGGGAGAAGCTGACCGGGTACGATGCCCTGTTGGTGGGCTGCGGGCTGACCCAGGAAGAGCCGGCCCAACATTTTGTGCGGGCGCTCTTTGGCAGCGCCCAGGCCAAGGCCCGGCCCAGCGGCCCCTTTTCCATCGGCGCGGGCAAGCCAAACTCGGCGGACGACGCGGCCCATGCCTTGCCCGCCACGGTGATCGACGCCGACGGTCTCAACTGTCTGGCCCGGCTGGAGAATTGGCCGGATCTGCTGCCCGCCGCCTGCGTCCTCACCCCTCACCCGGCGGAGATGGCCCGGTTGTGCGGCATCCAAGTGGCCGACGTGTTGGCCGATCCCTGGGGGTTGGCTCAAAAGATGGCCGTAGCCTGGGGTGCGGTGGTGCTATTGAAGGGACCCTATACCGTGGTGGCCGAGCCGGGGGGCGTCGTGGCCGTCCTGCCCATTGCCACCTCTGCCCTGGCCACCGCGGGCACGGGGGATGTGCTGGCCGGCTGCGTTGCCGGTCTGCTGGCCCAGGGGCTTTCTCCCTTCCAAGCCGCTTGTGCAGGGGCTTGGCTCCACGGCCAGGCGGGCCTGCTGAGTGAGGAGGAAGTCGGGCCATCGGGTACTTTGGCCGGGGATCTCCTGGCGCGTTTGCCCGTCGCTCGCAACAACACAGTCTCCTTTTCTCCCAATCTCCCAATCGCTTAAACACGAGAGATTGATAGGGCAAGAGATTCGTTTGACCCGTTCATCAATGAGGATGATATGTCGCAAAACAATGGTGAGTACCAAGTCGAAGGCGGTGGCGCGGGCGCACGCATGTTCAAGCAAGCCCGGCGCCGGGCCTTCATGAGCGATCTGATGGGCCGCATCACAGGCCGCAACACGGATCTGCTCAGTTTTTATGACATCAAAGAGCAGTTGAACCTGACCAACGAGCGCTATTTGGGGCTGCAAGAGGTGCCCCTGGACAAGATCGTGGGCAGCGTGGGGCGGTATCACGACTTCAACCGGGAGTTTTTGCCCCGCACGGACTCCTTGGGCGACCGCTGGAAACGGGTGGAAGCCTCCCGGCACCGGCGGGGCATGACCCCGGTGGATCTCTACAAAGTGGGCGATGTCTACTTTGTGCTGGACGGCAACCACCGGGTCAGCATTGGCCGCCAAGAGGGGGCCGAGACCATCGCCGCCTATGTCACCGAGTTTGACACCGCGGTGGATCTCAACAGCTCGGACTCCCCGGACGCCATTTTGGACAAGTCCGAGCGGGTGCGCTTTTTGGAGGCCACGGGGCTGACCGACAGCCGCCCGGATCATGGGGTGCGCACCACCGTGCCGGGCCGCTATCGCTCGCTGCTCATCCACATCGAGCAGCATCGCCAGGAGATCCAGCGCAGCTTGGGCCGCCCGGTCTCCACCAACGAGGCCGCGTTGGATTGGTACGATCACACCTATCTGCCCATCATTCAATTGGTGGAAGAACACGGCATCTTGAAGCGTTTCCCGGATCGCACGGCCACGGATCTCTTTGTGTGGACCTTGCGCAACTGGACCGAGCTGCGGGATGTCTACTATCCCACGGTGGACCCGGACGACGAGGACCAGCCCGAGCCGCGCATGGTGGACCAGTTGCGGCGCATGGGCTGGATCTGCATGGTGCGCACCAACACCACCAGCCAGGCCCTGCGGGCGGCGCGTCTGGCCGTGGAGGCCGGGGTGCCCGCCGTGGCCATCAGCCTCACCGTGCCCGGCGCGGTGCAGGTGATCGAAGATCTGGTGGATCAGCTGACACGGGAACGCACCCACCCGGAGGAGCCCTTGCGCTGCATCATCGGCGCCGCCTCGGTGTTGCGGGACGAGCAGGCCGACGCCTCTTTGGAGGCCGGGGCCCGGTTCATCCTCGCCCCCATCTTTGCGCCGGAGCTCATCCCCATCTGCCACGAAATGGGGGCGTATTGTGCCGTGGGATCCATCACCCCCACGGAGATCTACGGCGCCTCCCAGTCCGGCGCGGACGGGGTGCTGCTCTTCCCGGCGGCGGACAGCGGCGGGCGTCAACTATCTGCGCCGAGTCCACGAGCAGATGCCCGGCGTCTCCCTTGTGGCCCACGGCGGTCTCTCCTTGGAAGATGTGGCCCCCTATTGGGATGCGGGCGTCTCCATCGTGGTGCTGGGCAGCGCCCTCCTCCCCGACAGCCAGATCGAGCGGGGCGACTGGGACGGCGTGGCCGACAGCCTGCGCCGGGCCATGGAGAGTATGCCGGTTAAGCAGCGGGGGTAAAAGAGATCCACGAATCTTCACGGATCTGACACGAATCTTTTCAAACTGATTCGTGTCGATTCGTGAAGATTCGTGGATAATCATTCGTTTCTTATTTTGCATTATGTTCATTATTGGAGTGATAGACCATGAGCGATTTTTTGAGCAAGATCAGGGTGGTGGTGGACACCAGCAGCAATGTGCCGGACGCCTTGCTGGCCCAGTACAAGATGATCGAGGTGGCGGCCATCGTCAACTTCGGCACGGATTCGTATTTGAACAAGATGGAGATGAGCGCGGAGGCATTCTACCGCAAGTTGGCCGAGGCCACGGAGATCCCCACCACCAGCCAGCCTACCCCCGCCCAGTTTGCGGCGGGCTATCAGCAAGCCTTTGACGAGGGGGCGGAACATATCGTACTGGTGACGGTCAGTTCCAAGCTGTCGGGCACCTACTCGTCCGCGGTCCTGGGGGCCGAGGGCTTTGACAAGAGCCGCTTCACCCTGTGGGATTCCCTCAGCGCCAGCATCGGCAGCGGCTTGCAGGCCATCGCCGCGGCCCGGGCCATTGACGCGGGCATGGACATAGCCGGGGTCGAGGCGATGCTGGCCCAAGCCCGGTCATCGACCTATGCCCTGCTCACCGTGGAGACGCTGAAATATCTGGCCAAGAGCGGTCGGGTGAGCAACCTGCGAGCCGGGGTGGGGGATCTGCTGGGCGTCAAGCCCATCCTCGCCTTGGATGACGGGCTGTTGATCCACTCGGGCCAGGCTCGGGGGCGCAAGCGATCCAAGAACGAGATCAAAGAAAAGATGATCGCCCACTTTGGCCAGCAACCCGTCTCCCTGGCCGTGGCCCACGCCAATGTCGAGGCCGAAGCCCAGGAATACGCGGCGGAGATGGCAGCGGCCCTCAACATCCAGGAAACACACATCACCGAGATCGGACCGGCCATTGCCAGCTTGGCCGGACCCGGTGTGCTGGCCGTCCTCGCTCACCCGGTAATCGATTTCCCAGAAAGCGTTTGATATGAATATTGCACTAGACGCCATGGGTGGGGACCACGCGCCCGGCGAGATCGTGACCGGTGCGGTGAGCGCAGCCAAAGCCTTTGGCGTCACCGTCTCCTTGGTGGGCAAGCCGGAGGCCATCCAGGCCGAACTGGCCAAGCACGACACCAAGGGGCTAAACCTGCCCATCGTCCCGGCCAGCCAGGTGATCGAGATGGACGACAAACCGGCCAACGCGGTGCGGGGCAAGAAGGACAACTCCATGTCCGTGGCCTGTCGGCTGGTCAAGAGCGGCGAGGCCCAGGCCTTTGTCACCGCGGGGAACACGGGCGGGGCCTTGGCCGCCGGCATCCTGCACCTGGGGCGCATCAAGGGCATCCACCGCCCGGCGTTGATCACCCCCATGCCCACCCTGGTCGGCTTCTGCGCCGCCCTGGACATCGGGGCCAACGCGGATGTGCGCCCGGAATATCTGCAACAGTTTGCCATCATGGGCCACATCTACGCCCGGCTGATCATGGGCATCGCCGATCCCTCGGTCAGCCTGCTCAGCAACGGCGAAGAGGCGGGCAAGGGCAACCAGATGGTGCAGGAAGCCTTCGCCCTGCTCCAAGCCACCCCCGGCATCCGCTTTCGGGGCAACGCCGAACCCAAGGAAGTCCTGGCCGGGGTGACGGATGTGGTGGTGACCGACGGCTTTACGGGCAACATCTTCATCAAAACCGCCGAGGCCATCGCCGGGCTTGGTCAAGCAGGTCATGCGGGAAGAGATGAAGGCGGATCCCCTCTCCGCCCTGGGCGGGCTGCTGGCCAAACCGTCTCTGGGCCGCATCTCCAAGCGGCTGGATGACAGCGAATATGGCGGGGCCGTGCTGTTGGGCCTCTCCAACATCGTGGTCGTCGGCCACGGCAAGACGAAGGCCAATGGGGTCCATCACGCCATCCGGGTGGCCAAACAGGCCATCGAGAAGGATATGGTGGGGATGATCCGGGATGGGATTCGGTTTGAAGAGCAGGAGTAGAGAGTAGAGATAGAGATAGAGGATTGTCGCAGAGGTGTGGAGGGCGTAGGGGGAAAGAAAGAAAAGCTTTTGTTCTTTGCGTCTTTGCGTTAAATGTAGTTTTGCACAATATTGTTGAGATCAACTTGATGATGAAATGGGACTTGTCCGGCTGATAGCCGGACCTACGAAGAAGCCGCCGGGATCGTAGGTCACGCTACCAGCGTGACGAGTTCCGAATCTTGCACCATCTTGTTGATCACTACAAGTTTTGCACAAAATCAAGACTTTCGATCATCAACGCTATTTTTTCAAGAACGGACCGACATGAAAACTTATCGCAATACCACTGAGATCAAGAAGAAGGAAACCCTGGGGCGGCGCATCAGCCTGGGCGGGTTGGCCATCCTGTTTGTGGGGTTGATGTCCAGCTTTGTGCCCACCTGGTATCCGCCGGGCACCCCCCAGGCCAGCCCGTTGATCAGCTTTGTGCAGGCCAACTGGATGTACCTGAGCTTTGGCGCCCTTTTTGCCGGGCTTCATCCTGGCCAGCATCGGCAGCCATTACATCAACCGCTACGCCGTGCGCCGCTGGCCGGGGAGCAAGGTGTTGGCCCGCCCGGATCAACTGGTGGCCCGCAGCCTCAAGGGCTTTGACAACAAGTATGGCCTCTTTCTCTACAGCCTGCCCAAGGTGGGCTATGCCATCGCCGGTCCCTGCGGGCTGATCGGCCTGGTGCCCCGAGGCGACAAGGGCAAAGTGACCGTGACCGGGGCCAAGTGGAAGGAACCCTTCAGCCTTGGCCGCTTCTTCACCGTCTTTGCCCGGGAAGGCATCGGCAACCCCGGCGCGGAGGTGGACGACCAAAAAGCCGCCCTGCAAGCCCTGCTGGACGCCGGCATCGCCGAAGGCCACGATCTGGCCGGCATCCCGGTCAACGGGGCGGTGCTCTTCATCAACCCGGAGATGCAGATTACCCTGGACGGTCCCGCCGTGGAAGTGTTGCGGGCGGACCAGATGAAGGACTACGTGCGGCGCATGACCAAAGAGGTGCGGCTCAAGTCCGGCCAGGTGCGGGCGCTCAACGAATTCCTGGCCATCAAGGCCGAAGGCAGCGAAGCCGAAGAAGAAAAAGAAGAAGCATAACCTGTAGGGGTTTGAGTGGGCGTGGACGCAAAAATGGGCTGGTCTTTGACCAGCCCATTTTTGCGTCCACACCCACCCAAACCCCTACTTGAAGCCCAACCCCCGCTCTTTGAGGCTGATGAAGCGGTTGCGGCCGATGATGACGTGGTCGATGACGTCGATGTCCAGCAGCCGCCCGGCCTCCACCACCATTTCCGTCACCCGCACGTCTTCGGGGGAGGGGGTGGGGTCGCCGCTGGGGTGGTTGTGGACGATGACCAGGCTGGCGCAGTTGGTGCGCACGGCCTCCCGGAAGAGTTCGGCCACCCGCACCACCGCGGTGTTGAGGCTGCCCGTGTAGACGGTCACCACTTTGATCACATAGTTTTTGGTGTCCAGCAGCACCGTGCGCAGATGCTCCTGCTCCAGCAAGCCCATCTCCAACATGAGCAGATTGGCCACATCCCCCGGCGTGCGCACCTGGGGCCGCTCCGCCGGGGAGACGGCCAGGAGCCGCCGCCCCAACTCCAAGGCCGCCTTGATCTGCACCGCCTTGGCCGGCCCCACCCCGTGTTCCAGACACAACTCCTCGTGGCTGGCCTGGGCCAACCCCACCACCCCGCCAAAGCGAATCAACAGCCGCTCCGCCATGCGGATCACATTCTCGCCCTGTCCGCCCGTGCGCAGGATGATGGCCAACAGCTCCGCGCTGCTCAACGCCCCGGCCCCGGCATAGATCATGCGCTCCCGAGGGCGCAGGGTGGAGGGCAGTTCTTTGATGGTGGGGGTATATTCGGTCAGGCTGGCGGCGCGCTGGGGTTCCATGATTTTTGATTTTCGATTGAGGATTTTGGATTGGCGTCGTGGCAGAAGTAGAAACGGGCGTTGAGGGTGCCTAATCCTCAACGCCCGTTCCCAACCTATGACAAGTCCCATCCATCCTACCCCGCTTTTTGGGGCGGGTCAATGCGCGCTTTGGCGTATATTTTGCACCGCCCCCCTAGCCCCCCAACTTTGGGGGGAACGGTGGACAACCTCCCCCAAAGTTGGGGGCCGGGGGGCAGAACGCCGATCAATCCCCATCCCACCCGGCGTGGGCGGATTCCCAGGCCAGGATGGCTTGCTTGCGGGTGTGGCCCCAGCGATAGTCGCCCACCACGCCGCTGCTGCGCAGGACCCGGTGACAGGGGATCAGATAGCTGATCAAATTGGCCCCCACCGCACTGCCCACGGCCCGGCTGGCCCCCGGCTTGCCGATCCACCGGGCCACATCCCCATAGCTCACCGCCCCCCCGGCGGGGATGCGCAGCAACGCCTCCCACACTTTGACCTGAAAGTTGGTCCCCCGCACGTAGAGGTGAAGGGGAGAAGGGAGTGAGACGGGGAGAGGCGGGAGACAGGGAGAAGATTTGGGCGGCGATGGGGGCGGTGCCGGCCTGGTCCGCCACCACAGTGGCCCCGGCCCAACTCTCCCGCAACTCGGCCAACCCCCTCCCCGTCTCCTCCTCTCCTTGTCTCCCTGTCTCCTCTGTCCTTGTCTTCAAAAGACAGCCAACACACCCCCCGCTCCGTCACGCCGATCAGCGCCGGGCCGAAGGGGGAGGGGTGGACGCCTGTGCGGATGGTGAGGCCGGCGCCCCGCTGCTTGACCTGGCCGGGGGTCATGGCGTCCAGGTTGACCAGCAGATCGTGCAGCCGTCCCGGCCCGGAGAGCCCGGCGGCGTAGGCCGCGTCCAGCACGTTCTCCGTGCGCTGGAGCAGGCTCTTGGCGTGGGATGCGGTGAGGTATTGCACAAAGCGCTTGGGGCTGATCCCGGCCCAGCGGCTGAAGAGGCGCTGAAAGTGGTGACTCGCTCAACCCCACCTGGGCGGCCACCGCGGCCAGATCCGGCTGGGCCTGGTAGTTGGCCTCCAAATAGGCGATGGCCTGGGCGATCAACGCATAGTCCGCCGCGGCCTGGGTGAGGGGGAGGGAGGGGGTTTGGATTGGGTTGGGCATGGTTGGGTCCTTTTGGGTATCGAGTGTCGAGTATCGAGTATTTGTGTGGTCGTGGGCGTATCGCCGTTGATACACGATACACGATGTTCGATATTTCTCCACCCGATTCTTGCGGTACTACATCTTTCTCGCTCCCACGCTCTGCGTGGGAGTGGGCGCCTGCGCCAGGGACGCCGGGCGTCCCCCGGCATTCCCACGCGGAGCGTGGGAACGAGGGGTGGCTGTGCTCGCTCCCACGCTCCGCGTGGATGCTGTGCGCGACGCACAGGTGCTGTACGCCGTCTATGGACCCTGTACGCGACGCATGGATGCTGTGCGCCGTCTACGGACCCTGTACGCGACGCACAGACCCTGTATCTCCCGCACAGGTTCGGTACGTGGCGTACCGAACCTGTGGACCGCGTACCGAATCTGTACCCGACGGACACAGGCCGGGACGCCGGAGCGTCCCCCGCATTCCCACGCGGAGCGTGGGAACGAGAGGTGTGGGAACGAGAGGGGCTATGCTCGCTCCCACGCTCCGCGTGGGAGTGTAAGCGGGCGCTCTGCGCCCAGTCTACCACCTCGTCGTCACCGGAATCAGCCCCTCCAGCCCCGCATAATTGCGAGCGCTGGAATAGCGCCAATGGATCGGCAGGTCCACATAGCCCCGGCGCACTGGGTTGTAATGGATATACTCGAATCTTCTGGCGCATCATCTCATCCCCCTGAATCAGTTTGGGGTGAGAGCCTTCTTGCCAAAGCTGATAGGTTCGGTCCGATTTGTGAACCAACTTGTACTCGGACAGCCGATCCAGCACATTGACCGCGCCCATCTCGGTGAGCCGGTCGATGATCTTGCGGGCTGTATAGGATTTGAAGTTGCCGATCTCTTTCCCCAACTGTTCGGCGGCGGACACGATATGCGCGTGGTTTTCCATGATCACATAGGCGTAGAGGGTCATGCGTTGCTGTTCCTGCAAATAGCGCAGGGAGTCCAGCAAGATCTCCGCCGTGGTCCGACTGCTGAAGACCGGCAGCCAGTTGACCACGGTCATGGTGACAAAGTGGGGTTGTCCGTTTTCTACGAAGCGGTAGCGATCTCTGGCCACTTATTGCCTCCGAAGAATTCTTGTTCCCACGCTCCGCGTGGGAACACAAACGGGCGCTCTGCGCCCAGGGACGCCGGAGCGTCCCCCCGCATTCCCACGCGGAGCGTGGGAACGAGAACCGGCGTATGCTCGCTCCCACGCTCTGCGTGGGAGCGGAAACGGGCGCTCTGCGCCCAGTCTGGCGCTATTCCATTTCTGGCAACCCGGCCACAATCTTGACCGTCTCCACGCTGACGTGCACGACCTGGCCGATGAGTTTGACGATGTAGCGGGGGTCGTCCGAATACTGATTGGGGTCGTTGACGATGCCGCTGCGTTTGTCGACGTTGACCTGGTAGCGGTCGATGATCCATTCCAGGGCGGAACGGTTGCCCAGTTTGTAGTCGAAGACTCCGGGCGGGAGGCCGGCCAGGGTGAGGAAGTCGTTGTAGCGCAGGGAGCTTTTGTCCTTGGCCAGCTTCATTTTGTGGACGGCGAAGTTGAGCTTGGCCCGTCTTGGTTTTCGACCCAATCCAGCGGATATTCGGGCTGTGCTTCGTAGTTGACGTGGAGGTCGGCCAGGCCGTGCGCCGGCTTGGGCGAAGGCGCGGAAATCCGGGGCAAAGGGGAGACGGGGCAGGGCCGGCGCAGGTTGGCGGCGTATTTCTCTCGATAGGCGGGGTGATGGAGCAGGGCGTAGACGTAGTGGAAGATGTCCCACTTGTCGATGGACGGTCGGCGTAGTGGTCCCGGAACTGCTCCAGCGCCCAGTCGGTGATGTTCTCCCGCCGGTTGCTGCCGTCTTCGTCGTAGGTGTAGAAGGGGAAGCATTGGGTGCATCGTTCCAGCAAGATGCAAATCGGGAATGTATCGTGCCATTAACAGCATGAACGGTTTTTGCGATGCCTCTATCCGCTGAGGCAAATCAGTACGATTTTCTGCATTCGATCCGGATTGGGCAGAGATCTGTGGGAACTGATACAACTCTGTCGATTCAAGATTGCGATCAAAATACAGATATTCGGCAGTAAATGGGCGATAGAATGCTCGTCCGAATCGCTTTGACGTCGAATTCAGTGCATTTCCGCGCTTCGTGACATATTTCTTAAGATCGCTACTCCAACTCAGTATCAGTTTCATCGATATCGATAAAAGCGATCAATCGTCTCTGGCGTCTGTTCGATCTTCGCCATCGTCAACATGTTCGCATTGTACGTAATTGCAATCATCTTGACACGTCTTGATCTAAAGCCTTCTCGCTCAAAGTTGTATACCCATGCATCCTGTTCGTCTGTAGCCCCATTGCTATAAGTCTCGAAAGATGGCCTCTACCTTCCCCCGCTTTGCGTCTTTTGTACCGATCGGCAGAAACGTATCGAATTCAGCTTCCATCCCTTCGGTCAGCCAAGATGTAGTTTCGCATTGGGCGTAATTTCTTGCCAATCAATGCCTAGGATACTGCCAGCTTCTCGATAAGTCAAACTTTTGCCTCCGTTGCGCTTCCAATCAACAGTCGACTGTAGAAAATCTGGTTGTGGCTCAATCAGCGCTGGTAGTCCTCTTCTTGATCAAAAAAGTTACCGCAAATCCCAACCATTGCAGTAAGCCCAAAAACTGTGTGCTGTTCGTCCCAGCGGAATTCCGTCGCGCATTGAGTCTTTGCGCATATTGCCTTTCAGGTCCAAGTACATAGATTTGATCGAATTCACTCTGCCAAATGCTTCCGCATTCCATCAAACGCGATTCCATCGACAAAGCTGTTGTTGGAAACAAAAGCAACGATCCCCTCCTCGCCAATCCGATCCGAGGCCCAGCGGAAGGCTTTGACATAGGGGTCCGAGAGGGCGTTTTTGTTGGTGGCCTTGGACGCGGCGGCGTAGGTCTCGGCCACCCGCTTGTCCACCACGGGGTAGCTGCGGTTCTTGTTGTTGTCGTTCTCGTTCACCTGCCAGGCGTTGTAGGGCGGGTTGCCGATCACCACGGTGATGTCCGCGGCCTGCTGGCGCTGCACCCGCTCCGTGTTCTCCGGGGCAAAGAGGCTGGGCTGCAAGCCTTCGGCCAGGTCAAAGGTGTCCACCAAACAGATGCCGGCGAAGGGCACATACTCCCCGGTCATCTCAAAATACTCGTGCTCGATGTTCATGGCGGCGATGTAATAGGGCAGCAGCATGACCTCGTTGCAGTGCAGGGCGTCGGCATATTTGGCGGGCAGACGGCTCAACTTGCCCTCTTCCTGCAAATGGCGCATGACCCGCAGAATGAAGTTGCCCGTGCCCACAAAGGGGTCCAGCACATGCACGCCGGGGTCCGCCAGCCCCCGGCCAAACTCCCGCTGCAAGAGTACATCCACCGAGCGCACCATGAAATCCACAATGGGCTGCGGGGTGTAGACAATGCCGTGGGTGTCCGCCACCTTGACCGAAAAGCCCTGGAAGAAGTTCTCGTAGACCGTGTTGAGGAAATCCTGCTTTTGGGAAAAGTCCTCGATGGTGGCCGCGGTGGATTCGATGGCCCCATAAAAGCGGTCCAGGGGTTTGAAGAAGTCGTGGCGGCTGAACTGTTGGCTGGTCAGGGCCCGGATCACGGTCTCGATCTCGGCGGCGATGACGTTGCGGTTCACAAAGTCCGGGTTGTTGAAGACCCGGCGGAAGATGCGCTCGGTGAGCAAATGCTGGATCAGCATCTCCTCCACGGCCTGGTCCGCCAGGTTGGGGTTGATGGTCTCCCGGCACAGATTGGCGAAGGTATCGAAGGCGATGATGAACTTCTTGTTGGCCCGGCGCTCCCGCTCGATCAGGTCGATCAGGGCCTGGGCCAGCTTGGGCACCTCGTTTTTGAACTCGTCCACGGCCTCTTGCCAGCGCTCAAAGGCCGGGGGCTGATAGGTGAAGAAGACGCGCAGGGCCTCGACCAGATCGTCCGGCTGGGTGATGGGGCCATCGAAGACCCGGTTGCCATCCTGCACCACCACCGCCCGCTCCGGGGCCTGAAAGATGATGTTCTCCTTGGGATAGCCGACCTGGAACTTCTTTTTGATCTCCACGTCCAGATCGTCGGCGCTGTCCTTGGCCTCCCAATAGCCATAGGGCAGCTTGAACGAATCCAGCAGCGCGCCATCCACCCGGATGACCCGCCCGCCCCGCTTCAACACATACTGCTCGCCCAGGGTCAGATCCGCGCCCCGAGTGGCCGCCCGCAGCAAATTGGCAAAAGCCGGGGCCACCGCCCCCTCCCCAAACAGGCTGAGTTGGGCCAGCCCCTCCAGTTCGGCGTAATAGTCGGCAACAGCTTTGTGGGTCGGCTTGAGGGTGAAGGAGATCATGGGGTTCTGTCCTGGGGCTGGGCGAGTGGATGAATGACTTGCTCGTTCCCACGCTCCGCGTGGGAGTGTAAACGGGCGCTCTGCGCCCAGGGACGCCGGAGCGTCCCCTTGCATTCCCACGCGGAGCGTGGGAACGAGAACTGGATGCTATGCTCGCTCCCACGCTCTGCGTGGGAGTGTAAACGGGCGCTCTGCGCCCAGGGACGCCGGAGCGTCCCCCTGCATTCCCACGCGGAGCGTGGGAACGAGACTGGCTATTGTAGCACCCAGGCGGGGAGAGGAAACGGTCGCTCTGCGCAGAGGGGCATGGTCTGGAAACGGTTTCTTCGGACGCAGGTTGCTCGCGTTGACTGCACTTGGACATTCGGGAACGGGCCGGTGCTCGCTGGGTCGCGTGGAGGTGTCGGCCCATTCCCGGAATGGACGCCGGAGCGGGCACTCCGTCCGCCAATCCCGGAAGTGGGCCAACGAGATCTGCCCAAACCCAGCAGGAACCGGCCCATTCCGGATCGCCCAGTTCGTTGCCAAAATGTGAGGCACATTCACCTTGCCACCACTGACGGACAACTTCAATGGTGGGTTGCGCCAATTCCACCATTGAAATGAAGTCGTTTCAATGGTGGAATGAATCAATTGCAATGGTGCTTTGACCTCATTCCACCAGTGCAATCAAAGCCCATCTTGACCCCACCCCGCCTTCGTGCTAAAGAATCCTTTTGCACTATACTTAACCCGTTGACGGCACTCATGCTCCCATGAAGCCAAACAGCCTACCCACCACACCCTGAAAACCGAAAGAGCAAACCATGCGAACACGAACCCTGTTTAACGACAACTGGCTCTATGCAGCCGAAAAGCTGGACCTGAACGCGGCGGACGACCGCTTCGAGGCCGTGACCCTGCCCCACACCAACAAGCTCTTCCCCCATCACAACTTTGATAACCTGGACTATCAGTTTATCTCCACCTACCGCAAGCGCTTTGATTTCTCGGCCCAAGCCGCCGGGGGACGGACGGTCTTTCTCGATTTCGAGGGGGTGATGCTGGCCTGCACGGTCTATTTGAATGGGGTGCGGCTGGCCGAGCATTTGGGGGGCTACATCTCGTTTTCCGTCAATTTGACCGAGACGGTGCGAGACGGGGAAAACGTGCTCACGGTCTATGTGGACTCCCGGGAGCGCAAGGATATTCCGCCCTATGGCCATCTGGTCGATTACTTGACCTTTGGCGGCATCTATCGGGATGTCTTTTTGCGTCTCGTGAATCCCACCCATCTGGAAAATCTCTTTGTCAGGCCGACGGATGTGTTGACCACGCCCCAGCTTGCGTGCGATGTGCGGCTCAACCAGATCGAGCCGGGCCTCAGCCTGACCGCCCAGTTGCTTGACCCAGCGGGCCAGGAGATCGCCGTGGCCCAGGGCATGCCCGACCGGGCCACCACCACCCTGGCCTTCTCCGCCCTGCCCCAGGTGGATCTGTGGGATCTGGACTCGCCCACCCTCTACACCGTGCGGGTGGCCCTGCACCGGGCGGGGGCAGAGGTGGACAGCCTCTCCGCCCGCTTTGGCTTCCGCACGGCGGAGTTCCGCCCAGACGGAGGTTTCTACCTCAACGGGCAGCGCACGCCCCTGATCGGCCTCAACCGCCACCAGACCTATCCGTATATTGGTGCTGCCGCGCCGGCACGTCTTCAACGTCAGGATGCCGATATTCTCAAAAACGAGCTGGCCTGCACCATCGTGCGCACCTCCCACTATCCCCAATCTCCCTACTTTTTGGACCGCTGCGACGAGATCGGCCTGCTGGTCTTCGAGGAGATCACGGGCTGGCAGCACATCGGCGATGGGTCTTGGCAAGAGATCACCCTGGACGAGTTGGAGGCCATGCTTGACCGGGACCACAACCACCCGGCCATCATCGCCTGGGGGGTGCGCATCAACGAATCCCACGACAACGACGACTTTTACACCCGCACCAACGCCCTGGCCCACCGCATGGACCCCACCCGGCAGACCGGCGGCGTGCGCTATTTCTTGGGCAGCTCCTTCTTGGAGGACCTCTACACCTTCAACGACTTCTCCAACACGGTGACGGAGCCGACCGAGCAGCCCCATCTGATCACCGAGTTCGCCGGCCACATGTTCCCCACCAAGATCTTCGACCACGAAGAGCGGCTGATCGACCACGCCCTGCTCCACACCAAGGTGCAGAACCTGCAACTGGGCAACGACCGGGTGGCCGGGGCCATCGGCTGGTGCGCCTTCGACTACAACACCCACATCGAGTTCGGCTCCGGCGACCGCATCTGCTATCACGGGGTCATGGACATCTTCCGCCTGCCCAAGTGGGCGGCCTATTTCTACGGCAGCCAGCAATCCCCGGCCAAGCGCATCGTCCTCCAAGCCGCCACCCATTGGACCATGGGCGACCGCTCCGCCGGGGGCAACAACCCCCTCACCGTCTTCAGCAACTGCGACGAGGTCGAGGTGATCATCGGCGACTTTGTCGTGGGCACCTTCCAGCCGGACCGGGCCGCCTATCCCCACCTGCCCCACCCCCCCTTCACCATCAGCGGGCTGGACGAATACAGCGCCTGGGGCCAGGCCAAGTTCTACGATCTGCACATCATCGGCTACCTCAACGGGGAAGCCGTGGCCAAACAGTCCATCGCCAGCAGCCGCCTGCCCAAAGCGTCTGACCCTCTCCACGGACACAGACCACCTCTATGCCGACGGGGCCGACATGACCCGGCTGATCGTGCGCATCACCGACGAGTTTGGCAATCCCCTGCCCTACGCGGTGAAAATTGTGACCTTCGAGTTGGACGGCCCTGCTGAGTTAATAGGCGACAATCCGTTTCCACTTCTTGGGGGCCAGGCGGCCTTGTATGTCAAAAGCCGCCATCAGTTGGGGACGGTCACGGTGCGCGCCCAGGTGTCAGGGTTGCCGGAAGCCGTGGTTTCGCTGGAGATCGTTGCGCCGTTAGCGCAGTAAACCACAGAAACAGAATACGAAGACGCCCGGAGCTTGCTCCGGGCGTCTTCGTGTTCAACATCCACGCACTCATGTCCCCGTCTCGTCGACCCGTTCGCACCAGGTGGTGCGAACTCCGCCAGTGCATGGCAAAGACATTTGAGGAGTTCGCACCCCCTGGTGCGAACGGCTATACCCACCACAGTGGGCCATGCACCCACACGCAGCGTGGGAACGTATCGCACTCACGTCCAGCCTCGCCGACCCGTTCGCCCAGGGCGTGCGAACTCCGCTAGGTGGGAACGAGCATCACCCCTTCACCGCCCCCACCATCACATACCAGTGATCCTGGTGCAGTTCCCCGTCTTTTTCTTCGACGTTCATCTTTGTGGCGTTCTTCTGCGGACAAGCCATGCATAATGCTGTGAATTTCAGCCACGTTGGCGGCGGAGACCGAGTTGGTCAACGACGACAGGGGCCGGTGCTTGGTGTACGGCTCCACCACCTCCACGGTCAGGCCGTGGTCGGTGAGCATCTGCGCCCACTCGCTGGGGCGATATTGGCGCACGTGGGATTCGTCGTGCAGCCAGTCCAGCCGGTTCATGGTCACGTCCACAAAGTCGTCCTCGGCCACGCTGCGGTCGTCGATCACCATGCGCCCGCCGGGCTTGAGCACCCGCACCATCTCGGCCAGGGCCGTGTGGATGTCGGAAAAGTGATGGGCGGCCCGGCGACAGGCCACGATGTCGAACTCCCCGTCGGCATAGGGCAGGTCGTGGGCGTCGGCCAACTGAAAGACCACGTTGGGGATGCCCCGCTGAACCCGCAGCTTCTCCCCCTCGGCCAACATCTGCGGGGTGATGTCCGTGGCGATCACGTCGGCCACGTGGGGGGCCAGGGCAAAGGCCGTGTGCCCCGTGCCCGTGGCCACGTCCAGGACATGGGCGTCGATGCGTGGGCCGGGCCATCTCCACCACCCGGCCCAAGACCTCCGGGTCCGAATGGCATTTGCTGGTGGTGTAAAAGGCCGCCCGCTCGCCGAAGATCTGCTGGGCGCGTTCTTCTGTGCTGGACATGGGTTCCTCCTTGGATGGGATGGGTGGATGGAGAAATAGAACGCGGATGACGGATTTGACGGATTAAAACGGATTTTTATCAACAACCCCACCCTAACCCTCCCCAGATTGGGGAGGGACAGATCAGGTTTACCGGACTTTCGTCTACGGCGATCCGGTTGCTTGCGACGATCGGCTCCTCCCCAAACTGGGGGAGGCTGGGAGGGGGTGGTTCGGCAGTAAAGATCCGTTTTATCCGTTCGATCCGTCAAATCTGTGGCCTATTTTTTATGGCAGTCGGGCATCCACATGCAAAGCCACAGCATCCATCGAGTTGACCGTGGCCGGGAAGGTGCCGTCCGCCTGGACGGTGATGACCGGGCCGGTGCAGCTTTGGCCGTCCGCGGTCAGCTCGCCGTGGATGATGTCGCAGTAGCGACCACCGGGCAGGCTGGTGCGCATCCATTGGTCGCTCATGGGCGAAGCTCTTCCCGGTTGATGACCACAAAGCCAGCGTCGCCCCGGCCAAAGGCGATCTGCTGGGCACCGTTGCTCCACCAGTCGCTGACATAGAAGTTGGCCGACGTGGCGTTGTGGAAACCCACCATGTTGGCGATGGCCTGCCAGCGATGCTCGCAGATCCAATCCTGGCCGGGGACGTTGCCAAAGCAGTCGGGTTGACCGTCGACGTAGATGGTGTTGGTGTTGCCCTGGCGCGTCCGAGGGCGGTCCCGTGCGGTCGTTCGATCCCGTCCCAGGCATAGCTGGACATGATGCGGGGATAGCCATAGGGCCAGGCCAGCATGAAGACTTCGGCCAAATTATAGAGTCCGCCGTCCCGATGGGTGAGCAACGGACCGCCTCCGCCGTGCCCCCGCTGGTTGTCGTGGTTGTCGATAAAGGCCACGGCAGACGCACTAGGCAACAAGCCCCAACTTTCTCCAAAACTCTCCAGCCCAGCCAACTGACCGCCCAAAAAGACTTCGCTCACCTTGCTGCCAAAGTTGAATTCGGTGATGTCCCCGTTGGCCAAATAGTCCCCGCTGGAAACCCCCTCACCGCCCCGGTCGATCACCTCTTGGAAGACATAGGGGTCCCCCTGCACCCGACCCAGGATGGCGGCGATGTCCCCAGAGGCCATGTGCTTGGCCGCGTCCAGGCGGAATCCGGCCACCCCGATGTCAACCAGATCCTGCAGATAGGCGGCGATCCGCTCCTGCACATAGGGCGACCCCGTATCCAAATCGGCCAGATTGCTCAACTCGCAGGTCTGCACCTCCCAGGCGTCGCCATAGTTGCCGATGTCGTCGAAGGGGCGGCCACAGTGGTGAAAATCCTCATAGCCGTAGCCGTAGCGCCCCGTGCCGTCCAGATCCGGGTATTCGTAGTGGGTGTACCGGGTGCCCGCCACGCCCACGCCGGACTCGCCGCCGGTCATGTGGTTGATCACGGCGTCCACATAGACGCCCACGCCCACGGCCCCACAGCGCTGCACCATGTCGATAAACTCGGCCCGGCTGCCGCTGCGGCTCTCAAGCTGATAGCTGACCGGCTGATAGCGCACCCACCAGGCCAGATCCGGCGCATCCTGGGGGCGGATATGCTCGTTGGGCGGCGAAACCTGCACGGCGGAAAAGCCCTTCGGGTCCGAGGAAAGTCTCGCATTCTTGGGCAATATCGGTCCACTTCCATTCGAAGAGATGGACAAAAACAGTGCGCGGGCCGGAATAAGTTGTTGGTAGCGGCATAGGTGGCTTCTCGGGTTGGGACCGGGGGGCAACGACCACCTCCCCGTCTCCATCCGCCTGCCAGATCGGACCGGCGTCCGCGTCTTCGCAGCGGGCGGTGAAGCCATAGATCCCCGGCTCCGGGGCAATCTGCGCCGCATAGCGGTCATTGTCCGTGGGGCTGCCCAATCCGGGCACATCCCCGGCGAAGGCCATGTCCACATCCGCCCACGGCTGGCCAGGGACGCCCCAATGCAGGGTGCAGACAATGCCCGCTCCCTGGCCCGGCCCATCGGTCACACCGGCCAAATAGGTCTGGACGCTAATCTGCACCGTTTCACCGGGAGTCAGGTCCACGGACGCCCCGCCAGCGGGGTCCATGTTGCCCACCCACAGGGGCGCGCTCAGCGCGGGGGCCGGGGTTGATTCCACCACAAAGCCGATCGTCGGCGCAGAGACCGGCGCGGGGGCGGGCGTTGCATCCCGGCAGGCGGCCAGCCCGGTCAACAACAGGCCAAGGGCCAACGTGCGCAGAACGAGGGAAAAATAATTTCGGTTGAGCATTTGAATTCCATTCGTGATCAAGTAGCGGAGTTCGCACCCCCTGGTGCGAACGGGTCAAAGACGAATCTGCGGGATTCAACCCCCGCCCCAGAATTCTCGCACAAAATCCCATCCTGCCCAACCGGCGGCAGGCGTTGAGCGAACCCCCACACACTATGTCAAATAAAACCGATTTGCCAACCCTGCAAATTTGAGTATGATTAGCCCCACTCGCCACATCACCAAGGTCTGTTCAAAATGTGGCCGCTCTCATCGCACCAGCCTTCGCATCACCGTCACCTCTCTGGCTGCATTCCTGCCGATTCACCGGCAGTGTCGGAAAACCGTTTGTGCCTTTGTTGAGTACCAAGCGTGCCGTCCTGTCCACCGGCGCGTAGATTGTCCACCATGCTAGATGCCCTCTGCTGTAAAAGACACCGCAAAACCGATATTTGACTGATTCTACTCTGAAAGGGAGAAGGAAATGAAGAGATTGCATGCTCGTCACCTGGTGATCGGCCTAGTGCTGTTGGCTATGATTGCCGTGGGCTTTGGGCCAGGGTTGGTCCTTGGGGCGCCCGTCCGGGTTGCGCCCCAGGCCCCGGCTCAGTCCTTAGTCTTGAATCCAATCCAAGATACCTATGTCGATGAAGGTGATCCGTCAGCGGTTCACCCCTCCGATACGACCCTCTTTTTGGGCAGATACACGACGGCCAAGACGGGGATGCGGATTGGTGGACCCTGCTCCAATTTGATCTGGCAAAGCTGCCCACGGACGCCCAGATCTCCGCGGCCACGCTTTCCCTTTTCCAGATCGAGGCTTCCGGGCCGGAGAAGTTTCCCGTGTCGCCAGATGTGGCCATGGACTCGTGGGACGAAAACAAGGTGGACTGGCCAAATCGTCCACCGGTGCAGGCTGTCGATCCCCAGGTGACCCTTGACCTGACCAGCGGAGAAAAGCAGATCGATGTGACCGGTGCGGTCAAAGATTGGGCAACAGGGGCGCGCAAGAACTACGGCTTTGTGCTGCATGGGGACGCCCGCACCCTGGGCCTGCGCATGTTTGGGGCCATGAACAACAACCTTCCGCCAACCCTGACCATCGAGTACACGGTCCCTGGCGGCGATTGCCAGGTGCTGCAAAGCCCCACCCAGATCCCGTCCCCGGCGCTGATCAACTTTGACAATTTGACCAACGGTGCCATCATCGCCGACAGCTATCGCACCAGCCAAGGGGTGCGCTTCGAGGACAGCCCCACCAACAAGGCCATCATCTATGGCAACGAACCGAGCGAAGCACAATCGGCCCCCAACGTGGCCAGCAACAGCGCTGTCTTCCCCAGCACCAGCAACAATGTGCCCATGATCATTGATTTCGACAGCCCCAAGACCCATGTGGGCATGTATTTGGGCAATGGCGAAACCCAGTTGCCCACGGCGCTCATGATCGCCTATGATGCGGCGGGCAACATTTTGTGCCGAGGTACCCTGAACCAGGTGCCGGAATTCCACACGGCCTTTCTGGGCATCAACGATCCGGCGGGCCGCATCCGCCGCGTGATTGTGGACTATGGCAACACCGCGCTAAGCGAATCGATTGACGACCTCTACTTCGCCCCCGCGGCCACATCACCGACCAACACGCCTACCCCGGTGCCGCCGACGGCCACGCCTACCCCGGTGCCCCCCACCAACACCAACACGCCAGTTCCCCCGACCAATACCAACACGCCGATCCCTCCGACGGCCACGAATACACCGGTGCCGCCCACCCCCACCCGTACGCCGCTGCCCACGTGGACCCCCGTGCCCACCCAGATCCCCACGGTGGGGCCAACACCCACACCGACACCCCAGTTGGCGGTGTTCGCCTATTTACCGCCCCAGACGATTTTCGAGCCCCTCCTCTTCCAGGGGGACGTCTCCATCCACGGCATCGAGATCACCCAGGGGATCCAATGTTTTGACACGACCAAGGGGCTAGGTGGCTGTGGGAACAATTCTCTGCCCGTGGTGGTGAAGAAGGACACCACGGCCCGCATCTATCTGCGCTATAGCGGCGTGTTCGCCAACATGGCCAATGTGCCCGTGCGGCTGCACATCATTGCCAACGGGGTGGAGTATACGGCCAACGCATCGGGCCGAGCCTGGCCCATCCTGGATCAGGGGCGGGATGACAGCGCCAATGTTTACTTCAACGTCAACTTCACCAACAACATGAACGTGCAGTTCTGGGCCGAGGTGGACCCCAACAACACCATCTCCGAGAGCAACGAGGGCAACAACCGCTTCCCGGCCAGCGGCACCTTCAACCTCAACTTCCAGCGCCGGGACACGTTGAAGATCGTGGGCCAGCGCACCCGTTATCATCCATCGGGCTACAGCGGCGGAGAATATGCCGGGGGCTGGGCGGTCAACGGCGGTGCGGCAGATTGGTTCGAGCAGATCCTGCCCATCCGCAACAACGGCATCGACTATGGGGTGGCCAGCGGCTATCTGGATGTGACCACTTCCTTGGGATCCGGGGCGGGTCAACATGACCTGATCCAGCGGCTCAACAATACATGGATCCTCCAAAACGCCCTGAGCTTTTTCTTTGGCTCCACCTTCCTGGGCGCGGACCATGTCTATGGCTGGGTGGACAACGACGGATACAGCGGCGGCCATGCGGACATGCCGGTCTATCCCCATGCTGGCGGGTTGGGCGTCGTGGGCATCGGCACAGACCGGCCCGGCACCAGCACGGACAACCCGGGCGGCGGCGCGCTGATCTTCGGCCACGAGCTGATCCACGACTACAATGTCCTGCACACCAACACGGCGGATTCGTGCGGATCCTCCGACGGCAACTCCACCTTCCCCTATGGCTCGTCCAGCATCCAGGAGTTCGGCTTCAACCCCATCACCGGGCGCATCTATGACCCGGCAGACACCCACGATGTGATGAGCTATTGCCCGGCCGGCGGCAGCAAAAACGGCTGGGTCTCCCCCTTCACCTGGAACACCATGTTCAACCGGCTGGCCCCGTCCATCTCGGCCTATTCTGCCCAGGCCCAAGTCGTGGCCGGCGCGCAGGAGCCGGAAGCCCCGGAGCTGACCGGGGTGATGCGGGCCACAGGGGCCGCGGAATCCCTGGTGGTCAACGCCACCATCTTCAACCCGGATCACCCGGACTACAATTCGGCCATGCCCGGCAAACTGGGGGATCTGCACCGGATCGAGAGTGGTGTGGCCTACGCCCTGCCCACGGGTGACTATGCCGTGGAGTTGCGCAATGGCAACACGGTGCTGGCCAGCCATGCCTTCACCATCACGTTCGAAAGTGAATATGACGGCCACAGTGACGCCCCCACCCACAGTGAGGCCGACGAGCCTCCCTTCCCGTCAGAGGCCACAGCGTCTGCCGGGGTGGCCTTGATCGTGCCCTGGGAAGCGGGCACAACCTCCGTGGTTTTGGTTCACGGGGCCACTGTGTTGGACCAGCGGGCGTTGAGCGCCAATGCGCCCACGGTCGCCTTCACCAGCCCGGCGGTCACCACCACCTGGCCCAGCGGCACCACCCAAACCCTGACCTGGACCGGCGCGGATCTGGATTCGGACACCCTGAGTTTCTCGGTTTTCTATAGCGGGAATGGGGGCCTGGACTGGACCCTGATTCGCACGGGGATGAGCACGCCCAGCCTGCCGGTTGAGGTGGATGCCCTGGCCGGGACCCCGGATGCCCGTTTCCGGGTGGTGGCCACGGACGGCATCAACACCGCCTGGGCCGAGACGCTCTGGCCCATCACCATCCCCAACAAAGCGCCCGTGGCCCTGATCATGGACCCGGTGGACGGCACAGTGGTGTCAGAAGGTAGCTTGGTGGTCTTGCTGGGTGCGGCGTCGGATCTAGAGGATGGGCGACTGCCCGACGAGGTGATGCACTGGGTGGATGACCGCCAGGGCAGCCTGGGCGTGGGCCCGTCCGTGGCCCTCAACACCCTGCTCCCCGGCCCCCACGTCATCACCCTGACCGTGAGCGACAAGTTCGGCATCACCGGCTCGGCCACGGTCAACGTGTATGTGGGCTATCGGGTCTTCTTGCCGGGGGTGCAGAAGTAGGGGATTGCTGAAGGGGTGAGCGGGTGAAGGGGTGAGCGGGTGATGTTCACCCCTTCACCCGCTCACCCCTTCAGCTTAACACCACCGTCACCCCCCGGCAGCCGGGTTGAAAACCGTGATCCGGGAAGTCGTCCAGGGTCATGTCGTGGACGGCCGAGGAGGTGTCCAGCCGCCGGCCTGGGCCAGACAGCGGTGCAGGTCGGCGGGGGCGAAGGTGAGCAGATCATATTCTTCACGCAGCAGGGGCGGGGCATCGGGCACGCCCCTGCTGTGCATTTCCAGGGCGATGCGCTCCCGGCGCAGCACGGGATCTCGCCACAGGCTGGTGTATTTCACCGTGACGGTCCCCTCGCCAACAGCCACCGGTTCGCTCTCGAAAAGCGCTTCCGGCTTGTCTTGGCGGCGGGGCAGATCCAGCACGGTGATGCCCAAAAGATAGATGCCGCCGGGGCGCAGGTGGGCGTGGACCGACCGCAGGTGGCGGATCACGTCGGCGTCCGTGGGCAGGTGGCCCACGGACGCGTCCAGGTTGATGGCGGCGTCAAAGGGGAGGAAAGTTGGCGAGGCAGAGAAAGCCAGTTCCCGCATGTCCCCCTGGGTGATCTGGGCATCGAAGGGGGACAGACTCTGTCGGGCATAGCGGCACATGGCCGGGTTGCGGTCATTGCCCGCCACCCGCCATCCCCGCTCGGCAAAGGGCAGCAGCCAATTGCCCGGCCCGCACGCCGGGTCCAGGAGGCTGCGGGGCGGCTCGTCCAAATAGCGCCCCAGCCACCCTCGCACCCCGTCCCACATCTCCGGGTCCGGGGCAAAAAGGGCGGCGTAGAGTTCGGGATAGTCGTAGAGGGACATGGGGTTTTTGATTGTTGATTTTGGATTGAGGGGAGATTGGGCGATTGAGCGATTGGGAGATTGGCGGATGACACCAATCTCCCAATCTCTCAATCGCCAATCGCTCACACAACAAACACACCATTCTCATAAAACAACTCCCCATCCACATGGATCTGCCCGCCGTCCCGCATGTCGCAGATCATGTCCCAGTGGACGGCGGAGTTGTTTTTGCTGCCGGTTTCGGGGTAGCCGGCCCCCACGGCCATGTGGATGGTGCCGCCGATCTTTTCGTCAAACAGGATGGACTTGGTGAAGCGTTGGATGCCCATGTTGGTGCCGACGGCGAACTCGCCCAGATAGCGGGAACCGGCGTCCGTGTCCAGGACGCTGATCATGAATTCCTCATTCTTGGTGGCCGTGGCGTCCACCACCTTGCCGTCCTTGAAGCGCAGCTCCACGCCGTCCACCTCCCGGCCCATGTAGATGGCCGGATAGGTGAAGCGCACCCAGCCGTTGACCGAGTCCTCCACCGGGCCGGTGAAGATCTCGCCGCTGGGCATGTTGCGGTGGCCGTCGGAGTTGATGAAGGTGCGCCCGTCGATGGAAAGGCTCAGGTCCGCGTTGGGGCCGGTGACCTTCACCTCCCGCTTGCCCGCCAGCCAGTCCACCATGCGCTGCTGCATGGCGTGAATCTTGCCCCACTCGGCCACGGGATCTTCCTTGTCCACAAAACAGGCCCCGTAGACAAAGTCCTCGTACTCGCTCAGGGACATATCCGCCTCTTGGGCCAGGGCCTGGGTGGGATAGATCAGGCCGACCCAGCGCATCTCCCCCGCCGCGGCTCGCTCCATCCGGGTGCGCATGATGGGCTGCATCCCCTCTCGGAAGGAGCGCTGACGGCTGTTGTCCACGCTGGCCAGGGCCCGGGTGTTGCTGGGGGCGACGACCCGGATATAGCAGTCATAGCTCTCGGTCATCAAGGCCAGGGGCGGGGCCACGTGGCGGATCTGCTCCTCGCTGCCCTCCCGCAGCAGGGTCTCCATAAAGCTCTCCTCGGTCCACACGGGGAAGGGATGGCCGCCCGCCCGGATCACCGAGCGGTAGACTTCGTCCAACAAGGGCAGACCGGCGCTGCCGCCCAGCACCATCACCTTGTCGCCAGGCTTGACGGTGACGCAATAGTTGACCAAAAGCTCGGCCAAACGGGGAATACGGGGATCGGTCATGGGGTGGGTCCTTTCTGGGGTAGAATGTTTGTTGAAAAATGAGTAAGGAGTAATGAGTAATTGGGGTACGTGTACCCCATTTACTCATTACTCCTTACTCATTCTACTTCTTCCTACTTCTTCGCATCGAGCGCAAATGTGGCCAAAATCTCCTCCAGCCCCGGCACGCCGATGACTTGGAGTTCGTAGCTCACCCGGTCCGTGGGGTGGGTGATGTTGACGACTTTGCGCAGGTCGAAGGGGGTGGCGATCAGGACCAGGTCGCACGGGGTGTCGTTGATGGTCTGTTCCAGGTCGGCGATCTGCTGGTCGCTGTAGCCCATGGCCGGGAGCAGGATGCCCGTGTCCGGGTATTTGGCGAAGGTGTCGGCGATGGTGCCCACGGCATAGGGCCGGGGATCCACCAACTCGGCGGCGCCCAACTTGTCCGCGGCCACCACGCCCGCCCCATAGGTCATGCCGCCGTGGGTGAGGGTGGGGCCGTCCTCGATCACCAGCACCCGCTTGCCCCGAATGGCGGCGGGGTCTTCCACAAAGACCGGGCTGGCCGCTTCCACCATGATGGCCTCCGGGTTGACCTTGCGCACGTTGGCCCGCACGGTCTGGATCTGCTCGAAGCTGGCCCGGTCCACCTTGTTGATCACCACCACGTCGGCCATGCGCAGGTTGATCTCGCTGGGATAGTAGGCCAACTCATGGCCCGCCCGCAGGGGGTCCACCAGCACGATCATCAGGTCCGGGCGGAAGAAGGGCATGTCGTTGTTGCCGCCGTCCCACAGCACCACGTCCGCCTCGGCCTCCGCCGCGGCCAGGATGCCCGCATAGTCCACCCCGGCGAAGACCAGGTTGCCGATGTCCAGATGGGATTCGTACTCTTCCCGCTCTTCGATGGTGCAGTTGTGCCGGGCCAGGTCGTCATAGGTGGCGAAGCGCTGCACGGCCTGGGCGGCCAGGTTGCCATAGGGCATGGGATGGCGCACGATGGCCGTGGTCAGCCCCATCTTCTTCAATTGCTGGGAGACATAGCGGGTGGTCTGGGATTTCCCCGCGCCCGTGCGCACGGCGCAGACCGCCACCACGGGCTTGCGGGCGGTGATCATGGTCTGCTCCGGGCTGAGGAGGACGAAGCTGGCCCCCGCGGCCATCACCCGGGCGGCCTGGCGCATGACATATTCCAGGCTGATGTCGCTGTAGGCGAAGACCACCTGTTCCACCTTGTGCTGATGGATCAGGGCTTCCAACTCCTCTTCCGGGTGGATCAGGATGCCGTCGGGATAGAGGGGACCGGCCAGTTCGGGGGGATAGCGGCGGTCATCGATGAAGGGGATCTGGGTGGCGGTAAAGGCCACCACCTCAACTTGGGGATTGTCTCGGTAAAAAACGTTGAAGTTGTGAAAGTCGCGCCCTGCGGCGCCCATGATGAGAAGTCTGGTTCGCGTCATTGCGAATCTCCTATGTGGGTGGAAGAGAAATGAGTGTTGAGATGTGAGATAGAGGAGGCGAGGAAGCCAAATCCCCAATCCTACTTTTATTATAGCAGATTTTTGCGTTGTCTCCCCAACCCTGTAAGCAACTTGACAGTGCTATCTCCTTAAGTTTAAGGTATAACTGTAAGGTCTGATTCATCAACACCCTGGCACGCATTCTGCGAACAACCAGGATTAAATTTCCAAAGGGAGAATATAACATTATGGGTATGAATGATCTGTTGGGCGCATTGTTGGGCGGCAGCCAAGGCGGAGCGGGCGATGCTGACGGCCAGGACGATAACCCCATGAACGACATGGTGGGCGATCTGCTGGGCAGCGTTTTGGGCGGCGGCGGCCAGGCAAGCGGTGCAGCCGGGCTGTTGGGCGGTCTGCTCGGCGGCGGCGGTTCCCAGGGCGGATTGGGCGGTCTGTTGGGCGGCCTATTGGGCGGTGGTTCCCAAGGCGGTGCCGGTGAAATGAATCCGCTGATGGCCCCCCTGGCCAACATGCTGGCCGACAAACTGGGCCTTTCCCCCCAGATGGCCCAGATGGTCATGGGCTTTGTCTTGGGCAAGATGGCCAACAACCCGGATCCCAGCCAGGCCAGCACCCGTGGCGTAGCCTCCCAGAGCGGCGGCTTGAATCTGGACAACCTCCTGGAGCAGATGAACCAGGGCGGCGTGGACAAGAACTTCGTCCAATCCCAGGGGCTGGACAAGGAACTGGCCGAGCAGACCGGCATGGACCGGGAGCAGGCCGCCCAAAGCCTGGAGCAGGTCCTGAACATCTTCGGCGGCCAGATGGCCAAGAAGGCTGGCACCGCCACCCCCGCCGCCCCCAAGGCGAGCGGCATGGAAAATTTGCTGGACCAGTGGAAGTAAGACCATCCCACCATCCTGGAAGCTGACAGCTTCCAGGATGGTGTTTTTTATTCCCAACATAAACGGAGCAACCAAGCCACCCCCTCCCAGCCTCCCCCAGTTTGGGGGAGGAGCCGGATCGCCGCAGACGAAAGTCCGGTAAACCTGATCTGTCCCCTCCCCAATCTGGGGAGGGCTAGGGTGGGGTTAGTGGGTTCACCAAAAACGGAGAAACCTTATGGCCAGCCAAGGACGAGAACTGCCCGAACGGGATGTGATCGCCAATGTCATGAAGTCTGTGGTCCAAATTGTGGCCCTGAAGAAGGGGCTGTTGGGCAACATGTCCTCTTTGTGGACTGGGTCCGGCACCATCGTGCATCCCAGCGGCATTATTTTGACCAATTGCCACGTGGCCAACCCCCGGGCCATGGGCATGTCCTCCCCCGACGCCGATGGGTTGGCCATCGCCATCACCCAGAGCAGCGACGAACCCCCGGCCATCACCTATTTTGCCGAAATTTTGGTGCAGGTGCCGGAACTGGATATTGCCGTCCTGCGCATCACCACGGAGCTGAACGGCCGGGCCGCCAAAAGCCTGAAATTGCCCTTTGTCCCCATCGGCGATTCGGATGATCTGGAGTTGGGGGACACCATCTCCATCTTCGGCTATCCGGGCATCGGCGGCGAGACCGTCACCTTTACCAGCGGCAGCGTCTCCGGCTTTAGCCACGAAAAGGGCATTTCGGACCGCCGGGCCTGGATCAAGACCGATGCCACCATCGCCGGGGGCAACAGCGGCGGCACCGCGGTCAACCGGGAGGGCAAGCTCATGGGCATCCCCACCCAGGCCGCGGCCGGTGCCGGGGTCACCCCCGTGGACGCCCGCCCCGTGGTGGACACCAACCGGGACGGCCGCATCGACCAGCGGGACACGCCCATGGCCATCGGCGGCTTTATCAACGGGCTGCGGCCGGTCAACCTGGCCAAGCCCCTGTTGACCAAGGCCGGGATGAGCACTCCCGCGGCCAGCAGTCGATCATCCAGCAGCCAGCAGCCGCACGGCCGCCCCGGCCCCGGCCCCTGTGACGCCGGTCAAGCCCGCGGCCAGCAGCGGTATTACTTTCAAGAACTTCACCTTCAGCGGCCAGGTGACCAAGGACGGGCGGCCCATTGCCCCCGCGGCCATCCTGCCCAGCGGCGGCAAGCAGATCTTCGCCAGCTTCGACTACGAGGGCATGCGCAACGGCACGGCGTGGAGCCAGGTATGGGCGGCCAATGGCCAGATCATCGTCTCCAAGGAAGAGAAGTGGAGCGACGGTCCCCGAGGCCGCAAGGTGGTCTTCATCAGCAACAACGCCGGGGTGCCGGACGCCACCTATCGGGTGGTGCTCTCCGTGCGCAACCAGGTGGTGGCCGAGGGCGAAGTGGTGGTCGGTCGCCGGGTGGACGATTCGGACACGGAGATCAGCGGCTCCGTGGTGGATCAGAAAACAGGCCGGGGCATCGGTGACGCCCTGATCATCGCCCTCAAGCCGGGGGTCAAGGCCCAGGACTTTGTGCGCAAACAGGACCAGAGCATGGCCTACACCTACGCCCGCTCCAACGCCCAGGGCGGCTTCACCTTCCCCAAGCAGTTGCCCAAGGGCCAGGCCTACAGCCTGATCATCGTGGCCCGGGGCTATCAGGATTTGGCCGTGGAAAGCGCCTTGCGCATCAGCGCCAACGCGCCGGAACAGGCCACGTTGAACCCGATTCCGCTCAGTTAAAAATGCACAATTGACAATGCACAATGCACAATGGGTGCAAAAGAGAGACCCTTGGTTGAGCAAGTACCGCTCAACCAAGGGTCTCTCTTTTGATCATGCACGTCTCTACAAATTGTGCATTGTGCATTGTCAATTGTGCATTGCTTTTATTCGCCCAAATCAAACAACTGCCCCGTCTGCTGACACAGATACAACACCGGCTTGCCCCATTCCAAGGAGCCGGGGAAGTGGTAGTCCAGGGCCTTGCGGGCTTCGGCCAGGGCGGCGTCCACGGGATAGTTGGCGGCCAGGGCGGCGTAGAAGTCCGCGGCCAGTTGCACCGCGGCCCGGTCGGTGATCTCGCTCTGCATGGCGATCACCGCGGGCAGATTGCGCTGCACCAAACTGGTGGCCACCCCCCGGAAGGGGTCCCCGTCCGTGGCGGAGACCGTGGCCCCCTCGCAGGCGTTGAGGAAGACCAGGCGCATGGGGTAGTGATCCCCCAGCAGGTTGCCCAGGATGTGGCCGGGGACTAGCTCCGGTTTTTCGTTTTTGCCCTCAAAGAGCAGATAGCCCGTGTCGTCGTCGTGGCTGTAGGTGCCGTGGCCGATGAAGTGGAAGACGTGATAGCTGTTGCTGCGCAGCTTGCTTTGCAGCGCGCTCAGGGTGGCATCTTCCAGAATTTCCAGTTCGATCTTCCCGGCCAGATTGGGGTCGGACTGCAAGGCGGCCATGATGGAGCGGCGCTCAGTGACCGTGTCCAACTCGGCCACGCCCTTGGGCCGGGATTCCACCACCAAGCACCCGCAAGGGCGGCTTGACGGCCAAAGCCTCCGCCGAGAGGCTGGCCGAGCTACGACGATAGCGCACCAGAGGCCGGGTGCTGTCCAGGGCCAGGAAGCGGCGGCTGCGGGTATCGTAGAGATATTCCCAGGGCAGGGCGGACAGTTCCGGCACCTCCTCGAAGTTGAAGCGCAGCACCACCCCCATCTCCTGCCCCCGGGCCTTTTCCACCGTGGACATATAGAGATCCCGCACGTCGTCGTTCACCACGCCGTCGAAGAGGCGGGTGCCAAAGGCCTGCAACACCATCTCCTCCCGGTTGCCCACCCGGCGGCTGGGGTTGGCCGCCCGCAAGCCCGCAAGCTGGATGGCGCTCTGCACCTCGGTCATGTAGGGCGGCTCGAAGGCCAGGCTGAAGTTGTGGGCGGCTTCCCGGTCGTCCAACTCGGATTTGGCCAGGATCTTGTAGCCACCGTCGTTGGCCCGCAGCACGGAAAAGTTGAGGCTGGTATAGCCCTTGATGGGCGACGCCGTGGTCGCCGGGGACGGGTTCACCAGCAAGGGGGCTGGAGCCACGACCGGATCGGGTCCGGCGACCTGGGATGGGAAGGGCTGACGGCGACGGCGGATCTCCAACACGGCCAGACCGCCCACGAGGAGCAGGGCGATCACCACGCCCCACACGACCAGGTTGGGACCGCCCCCATCGGTTGGACCAGGGGTAGGGGTGGGGATGGCAGTGGGCAGGGGGAGCGGGGCGACAATCGGTACGGCCACCACTTCTGGCCGCACCAGCTTGATGGGGAAATCTAAGCCTGTGACCAGATCGGCAAAGGCCACGCTCTCCGTGGCCCGCTGATAGACCCGCACCCGCACTTCGGAGACCCCGGCGGGCACGCTGACCGTGGCCGCCTCGCCCTGGATGATCCATTCCCACACCTGGGGCGTCTGCCGCCAGCGGGTAGCGCTGGGATCTTTGCCTTTTTCCACCAACGAACGCCACACGATTTCATCCACAGGCAGCCCATCCACCGGCACGATGCCCGGCGACAGGCCCAAGCTCACCCCCATCTGGGGCGCGGCGGGCAGGGTGAGTTTGATGATCTGGCGCTCGGCTTGCAGGCTGGGGGTGAGGTCCGCCGGGCGAGACAGCCGGGTTGCCGACCTCGATGATCACGCTCTGGGTGTCCGTGGCGTCCACGGTGAACTGCACCCGGATCTCCGTGCGGTCGTCCGGCCCGATCTGGGCGGGGAGATCGGCCAAGAGTTCGCCGTCGGGTAATTCACCGTCAGGCAACGGGGCCGGGGGCAGGTCCGGGGCCACAGCCGGGGCCAGCGGCCCCACCTCCTGGCCGGCGATCACCTTGGTCGGCTTGGCAGGGGCAACGGTGGCCGTTCGTTTCGGCACCGGCGTGCCGGGGTTGGCGCTGCCGTGGGTTCCGGCGCTGCCGTGGGTTCCGGCGTGCCGTGGGTTCCGGCGTGGCCGTGGGTTCCGGCGCTGCGGTGGGCGCTTCCACCGTCTCCACTTCTATGATGCTCGCAGACGGTTCTGCCGATGGTTCCGGGGCCATCTCGCTCGCACAGCCATTTAGAAATACGAGCGTCGCGACCAGAAGCAGCACAGGATAAGCACTCTTTTTCGCGCCGACCGGCGTCCAGAGCGCAGAATAGGCGCGGATGGTTGGGGGCGTTTGGGATCGATGTTTGCCACGATGAGCCTCCGAAAACAAAAGGGGGAGGGATGGAGAATTTAGAATTGGAGATTGAAAATGGTGGGGAGTTTACCCCTTCACCTCTTCATCTTGAGCGATCTGTAAGGCCAG
Organism: uncultured Chloroflexia bacterium; assembly: GCA_963704975.1. Taxonomy (GTDB): domain Bacteria; phylum Chloroflexota; class Anaerolineae; order Caldilineales; family Caldilineaceae; genus JAGNDO01. The sequence continues at coordinate 95,157 of CAVPIK010000038.1, forward strand.
GGCCTCCTCGGCCTGGCGGGTGTGGAGACGACCGTCAAGCCGGGCGGAACGCAGACCGTCCAGGATGGTGCGGAAGAGGGGACCCCGGCGCAGGCCAAGCCGTTGCAGATCCATCCCGTCCAGCAAGGGGACGATGTGCTGCCATTCGCTTTCGTAGCGGTCCAAATAGGTGCGCAGGCGCGGGTCGGCTTCCAGCAGGCGGAAGAGGAAGCGGGCGGGCGCGTCGATGCGATCCAGGGCGTGGACCACTTGGCTGGGCAGCAGATCCGGCTGGTGCAGGAGATTCCGCTGGGCTTGCAGCTTGCGCAGATCCGCCACCAGGGATTGGGTCTCCTTGCGCAGGCCCAGGCGCTCGGCCAGGTGTGCATCCCCGTTCGGGTTTTTCTCGTCCGCCTGGCTGTCCCACGCCCCTTTTTCGGGAAGAGGAGGACGCTGGCATGGGATAGACCAAAATGCCCCAATACAACCGTTCGATGGCCGTGGCCCGGATGGCCGCCAGACCTTGTGGGCCGAAAAGAGCCGTTCTCTCCAGATCTACCAGGGCCTGTCGTAAGACAGGGAAGGTTCGGATGGCCCACGGGGCCATGACCAAATGGGGGTGAAGTTGGGCCAGAATGCCCAATTCACCCAACCGGGCCAAGGTTTTTTCAGGCATCTGTTCCTGAAGAATGCGGTCCAGTTCGTGGCGGATGCGGGCCGGGCTGACCTTGTCCAGCAGTTCCGTGGCATCTCGCAGCAGATCCAGGGTGCGGGGACCGATCTGGAAGTCGAAGCGCTGTTCGTAGCGCACGGCCCGCAGGATGCGCGTGGGGTCGTCCACAAAGCTGAGGCTGTGCAGCACCCGAATGCGCCCCTGGTCCAGATCCGCCGCGCCGTTGTAGAAGTCCAACAATTCGCCCCACTGGTCCGGGTCCAGGTTGAGGGCCAGGGTGTTGATGGTGAAATCCCGCCGGTGCAGGTCCAGCTTGATGCTGCTGCGCTCGACCGTGGGCAGGGCCGTGGGCTCGGTGTAAAACTCCGTGCGGGCGGTGATGAAGTCGATAAATTCGGGCAGATCCCCGGTCAGATCCCCCAACAACTTCGCCCGATCCACGGCAAAGTCCGGGTCGGTGAGCAGCCATTTGGCCGTGCCAAAACGCCGGTGGCTGACCAGGCGGCCCCCATAGTTGGCCTGCAACCCCTCGGCCAACAGGATGGCGTCGCCCTCGATCACGATGTCCAGATCCAGGGAATCGACCCGCCAGGCCGTGTCGTTGAGCAGCAGATCCCGCACAAAGCCGCCGACCACATAGGCCGTGGCCTGCATGGCGTCCGCGGCCTGGCCCGCCACCCGCAACAGGCGATAGGGAACCGGGGGCAGGGCCTCCCGCAGCCGTTGGCCCATCTGGCCTCGACCATCGGCGGGGGTCTCCCGCTGTTCCCACAGCTTGATCAGGTCCGTGCGGGTGACGATGCCGATCAGCTCGCCAACCGGGCCGACCACGGGGATCTGGCCCCAGCCGCTCTCCACCATCAACTGGCGCAGGGTGGCCACAGAATCGTCCGGGGTGACGGTGAAGCGCCCCTCCCGCATATATTTGGCCACGGAGACATTGCCCAGCTCGTGGCCCATGGCCCGGTCCACCTCTTGCCGGGTGATGATGCCCAGGATCTGCTCGGCACCATCCGGGCCGGTGGTGACCACGGGGTAGCCTTCGTGCCCATAGCGGCGCATGAGGTCGTGGGCTTGGTGAATGGGCAAGGCCGCGTCCACCGTCTGGGGACGGCTTAGGGTCATCAGATGGCGCACAGTGCTGGCCGGGCGGCTATGGGTGCGGCACAGGTCGATGATGCGGGCGCGGACTTCGGCCACGGTTGATCCGCGCACAGGCGCGGCCGCGGCCCGGTCGTGGCCGCCGCCGCCCAGGGCCGTGGCGATGGCCCCCACATCCACCCCGTCGCTGGTGCTGCGGGCCACCACCTGCATCCGATCCCCCAGATCCACGATCAAAAAGAGGGCGTCCGGCTCGTACAGATTGCGCAATTTGTGGGCCAGGGTGCTGATCTCGTCCTTGAAGCCGGGCGCGGCGGCAGTCAGGCCACCACCACCCGGTTGCCGTCGATGGTCAGGTGCTCGCTGTTGTCCACCAACGTTTGATAGACCTTGCGCTGCTCTTCGCTGAGGGGGTGGCGCAGGAAGCGGGCGATCACCTCCAGATTGGCCCCCTGCTCGGCGTCCAACAGCCAGGCCACGCAGATCACATCCCTGGCCGTGGTGGCCCGGTAGATCAGATTGCCCGTATCCTCATAGATGCCCAGGGCCAACAACGTGGCCTGGGACGAGGTGAGGCGGATGGCCCGCTCCCGGATCTGCTCCACGAGAATGGTGGTGTTGGCCCCCACATCGTCGGTCCAGAAGCGCCAGTTGGCGCGTGAGGCATCGGCGGCAGGGGTTTCCCACACGTCGGGCGCGTCGGCCTCCTCCGCCACTTCATCCTCTTCTTGATCCTGGTGATGGTCGATCACCAGCACCCGGGTGGCGTCGTCCATGCCCCGCACCCAGTTGGCCGAGCGGGTATCCACCAGAATGGCGTCGTCCACATGGGTGATGCTTGGGCAGATCCTCCGGCTCGATAAAGGGCAACGCGCCCTTGAAAAGATGGGCAAACTCCCGCACATTGCGGTTCATCTGCCGGGGCAGCACGGGCACCGCATGGGGATAGAGCAAGTGCGCGCCAAGAGGGACGCCAGGGCGTCGAAGTCGGTGTATTCGTGGGTGAGGATGACGGCTAAAGACATGGTTAATGGTTGATGGTTGATGGTTAATTTTTAAGTTGAGCGTGGTTGAGTGGGTGTCAGGGTTGGATGGTGATTCAATGGTCAAGGACAGGATGGCCCATTGGCGGCGATCATTCGTTGACCACGCCAATTAAAAATTAACCATCAACCGTTAACCATCAACCATTGACCAACTTCTTGTGCCACCCGATTGTGTTCTTCGATCAACATGGGCAAATCCACCTGCACGGGCTGGCCATCTTTGACGAGCAAGCGCCCGTTGACCAAGGAAAAGTCCACATTCTGCGGATGGCAGAAGACCAACGCGGCCACGGGATCATGCACTGCGCCGCCGGCGTAGCCCAGGGCGTTGAGGTCGAAGGCGATGATGTCCGCGGCCATGTTGGGGGCCAGGGCGCCGATGTCGTCTCGGCCCAGGACGGAGGCGCCGCCCAGGGTGGCCAGTTCCAAAGCCTGCCGGGCGGTGAGGGCGGCGGGGTTGCCCATCACCCGCTGGAGGAGCAGGGACTGGCGGACTTCGGCCAAAAGGTGGCTGCTGTCGTTGCTGGCGCTGCCGTCCACGCCCAGGCCCACGGAGACGCCGGCATCCAACATGGCCCGCACGGGGGCGATGCCGCTGGCCAGACGCATGTTGCTGGATGGGCAGTGGGCCACGCCCGTGTGGGAATGGGCAAAGTTGCTGATTTCGTCCGCGTTGAGATGCACGCAATGGGCGTGCCACACATCGTCCCCGGTCCAGTTCAGCTCCTCGGCATAGGTGCCGGGACGGTAGCCGAACTGGGCGATGCAGAAATCTTCCTCGTCCTTGGTCTCGGCCAAGTGGGTGTGGAGATGCACGTTCATGTCCGGGCCAAAGCTGCGGGCCAGGGCCGCGCTCTCCCGCATCAGATCCGGGGTGACGCTGAAGGGGCTGCACGGCGCGATCACCACCCGGCGCATGGCGAAGCGGCGGGATCGTGGAAGGTCTCCACCACCCGGCGGCAGTCGTGGAGGATGACGGCTTCCGGCTCGGTGCAGCGATCCGGGGGCAGGCCGCCGTCGCTCTCGCCCAGGCTCATGCTGCCCCGTGCGCCGTGGAAGCGCACACCGATGGCCTCCGCGGCCTCAAACTGGTCGTCCAGCCGGGTGCCGTTGGGCCACAGATAGTGGTGGTCGCTGCTGGTGGTGCAGCCGGAGAGCAGCAGTTCGGTCAGCGCCAGCCGGGTGCTGACATTCACCGCGGCCGGGGTCAACTCGGCCCAGATCGGGTAGAGGGTCTTGAGCCAGTCGAAGAGCACCACATCCTGGGCGGCGGGGATGGCCCGGGTCAGGGTTTGATAGAAGTGGTGATGGGTATTGACAAAACCGGGCAGCACAATCTTGCCCCGTGCGTCAATCACCCGCTCGGCCCCTGCCCAAAGGGACGCGGGCAGATCCGCGGTCGTCCCCACCCAGCGGATGGCGTTGTCTTGGATCACCAGCGCGCCGTCGGGGATCTCCCGGCGCTGGGCGTCCATTGTCACCAACATGGCGGCGTTGCGGATCACGGTTGTGGACATGAGGGACCTCTTTTGTGTTGGGTGAAAGGAATGGTGCGTGGCAGTTCGTGGGGGGCAAAGTGCTTGGGACCATTGTACACCAAAAGGGGGGCGAGGGACAGCGTTCCATCATAAAACAAAAATAGTGTACAATAGTCCCCCACGCAACGCACAATACGAAAAGGAGCAACCTATGACCGAGAAGATCATGACCCTGCACCCGGACCCCGCCAAAAAGGGGGTCAACATCGACCGAGCCAAGTACGACAGGATGAAAGCCGCCATCCTGGATCTGCTGGCCGGGCAAGAAGACGCCACGTTCGGAGGAATGCTGACCCAGGTGCAAGCCCACCTGGGGGAGACTTTCGACGGCTCCATCAGTTGGTACTACACCACAGTCAAGCTGGATCTGGAAGCCCGAGGCGTCATAGAGCGGGTGAAAGGTTCCGGTCCGCAGGGGATCAGATTGAAGGACAGTCAAAAATAGAACACGGATCGAACGGATGAAACGGATCAAAACGGATCTTAAAAATCAGTAAAATCCGTCGCATCCGTCTAATCCGTGGCCTATTTTTTAGCTTTACGAAAGGCAGAGATATGGCAAATACAATCGTTGTACGCATGGCCCAGGTCAGCCCGACCACGACCGAGGGGATGATTCGGGATCACAAGGTGGTGGTGGACCGTACCTTGGCCAAAGAGGGCACGGACCTGGGACCCATGGGCGGGGAACTGCTCTTGGCCGCCGTGGGCGGATGCTTCATGAGCACCCTGTTGGCCGCGGTGCGGGGCCGGGACGCGGCGGTGACGGAGATCGTGACCACGGTCACCGGCACGATGGGCAGCAACCCCAGCCGCTTCACCGCCATCGATCTGTCGGTGGCCGGGGTCTACGCAGACCGGGAGATGATGGAGAAGTTGATCGTGATCGCCGAGCGGGGCTGTTTGGTGGCCAATTCCATCAAGGATGGGTTGACGTTGAGCGTGGGGTTGGCGTAGCGCGTTCTATTTTTCAACGCAAAGGGCGCAAAGACGCAGAGGGCGCAAAGAAGAACAGAGAACATTTCTGCTTTTCTTTGCGCCCTTCGCAATCTTTGCGCCCTTTGCGTTAAAGTTTTTCCCGAGATCAATCCCCCGCCAATCCCACCTCCCACCGCCCCACCTCGGCCACGGTGTCGGCGTCGTAGACGATGACGAGGAGGGTGGTTGGTTGATTGGTTGATTGGTTGATTGGGAGGGGCAGGCTGTATTCGTCCCGCAGGACTTCGCCGGGGAGCCAGGACCAGGTGGGGGCGGCCTGGTGCAGGGGGAATTCGTCCGCCACGGTCAGGGCCTCACCGTCCGGGCCGAGGAGACGCAGGGAGAGTTTGAGGGTGCGGGTGAGGGGGACGGCGGCCTGCCAATAGAAGGCCACGTCCAAGCTGGGCCCGGCGGCCTGTTGGGCGATGGCCAGATCGTAGCCGGTGAGGCGCAGCCGCCCATCGTCGAACTCAACCTGGGCAGTGCCACTTGAGGCGGGCCGGATTGGGCCTGGCCCCTGGGCCACACCCGCACCAGGGGACCGGCCCCGGTGAAGCTATACTCGTTCTCGATCCCCGCCAATTCCCGTGTGAGGAAGACCGGATGGCCGGCGGCCACATTCTTCGGCCACCAAGCGCCCGGCGCAGATCCGGGTCATCCGCGGCCACGGGCAGGGCGTTGAGGCCCAGCCCGGCGGATTGCTGCATATATTTGAGTGCGGTCACCTCGCCCACAATGCCGATCACCCGGCTATCGGGCGGGAAGTCCACCTTGGCCATGGCCACGGCCTGATCGTGGGCGGTCCACGAATAGACCGGCGGGACAAACCCAGGACCGACCCCTTGCATGGCGATGCCGACCAACAACATGGCCACCGCCACCTGATCCGCCGACCACAGGGTCATCTCTCGGCGGCTGAACAGCCACACCGTCCCCATCCCCACGCCCACGGCCAGGACCATCAAGAGCGGGAGCAGAAAGACCTCCGGGTCCCCCACCCGATAGTTGAGCACGAAGAGCAGATCCACCAGCCCGGTCAGGGCCAACAGCGCGGCAATCCGTCGGGCCGCCCCCCTCTGCATGCCCAGCCAGATCCAGCCCCCAATCCCCAAAACCAGATAGAACAGACCCATCTGCTCCACAAAAAAGCCCAGCCACTCCCCCGCCGTCCGCGTGACCGTCAGAGAACTGGTCTGAAAAAAGCCCGCATAGCCCTGGGCCAACACATGAAACCAGAAGCCCGCCCAACGTGTTCACATAGTCGCCGTTGAGGTCCGCCACGCCCATGCTGGCCCGCAGGGGGAGGTAGAGATAGAGGAGCAGAGGTAGAGATAGAGCGGCGACCCAGCGCAGCCAGATCCACCGAGGCCGCCACAGACCGGGGATCTGCCACAGCAGATAGACGGCCAGCCCCGGGGCCAACAGCAACGTCGTGCGGTGATGGGTCAGGCTTAGGCCAAAAAGAAGAAACAGTCGGGTCATGCGCCCGATCTGGGTTTACGATAGACTTTGGGTCACGCTCACGGCGGCGTAGAGGATGGCTGCGGTGAATAGACCGTGAAGGGCGTAGACCTCGGCCACGGTGGTCTGGCTCCACCACACCGACCCCAGGGCAAAGACCCCGGCCCCGATCAGCCCGGCCAGGGGCTGGGACCCATAGCCCGCCTGTCGGGCCACCCGCTGGATCAGCACATAGACCAGCCCCACGGTCAGCGCCCCGGCCAGGGCGCTGAAGAGGTTCATGCGCCAGGCCCAGTTGCCGACCGGGAAGATCACCCGGCTCCACAGTCCACCCAAGCAAGGTGTAGAGGGGATAGCCCGTGGGGTGGGCAATGCCCAGGGTGGGGCCGACCAGTTGAAACTCCAGGCTGTCGTCGTCAAAGCGCACGATGCTGGGGGCCGCGGTGGCGGCGTACAGCACAAATCCGGCCAGCCCCACCAGCCAGGGCAGCCACCGATCCACATCAATTGAGCGCAGCCCGACACGCGAGCGAAGATTGGCAAACATGGCCCTCAGTTTACCACATCTGGGGGTCAACTTTGATCCTATTCCGGTCTGGGGTATCATAACGGCCATCTCAACCCCGTGTTTGACTCGACTGCAAAACACGATTTAATCCCAGAAAGCGCAGAGGATGCGCAGAGATTCGCAAAAGGCCAACGCCGGTTGAGTAGGCCGAGTTGACCACGAAATTCCGCCAACCTTGGACTGAGGCCGTATCGAAACCAAGTGGGTCAACCCGCACCCGCTGGTTTCGATACGGCCGGAAACTGCCCCGGCCTACTCAACCGGCGGGTGCTAGCCAGGGTTGGGAATCGCAAAACACAACTTTCACCATGCCCCATCGGACGCCGCCCATGTTGACACCCACCCAATCAAACTTGTTTTCATCTAACCGCCGCTGGCTTGGACTGATCCTGACCATGCTGGCCGCCACGGCGACCATCTTGCTGGCCTGGCCCCACCCGGTCCTGGCCGGGGGGACGACGGCCCCGGCCCTGGCGGAGAGCTTGGCTGCCCCCGGCTTCTGGTATCTGCTGGCCGCGGGGATGGCCTTGCTGGTGCCCGCCGGGTTGGTGCTGATCGGCGCGGCCGGTCTCAGCCCGGAGCGGGCGTGGGACGCGGCGTTGGGCGGGCTGGGCGCGGTGGGGTTGGCGGCCTTGGCCTATTGGGCCGTGGGCTTTGCCCTGCAATTTGGCGGCGTGGGTCTGGCCCATGTGCGCCCGGAATTGGCGGACCTGGTGTGGGAGTGGAGCGCCCTGCCCGCGGCCTGGGGCACGGATTGGGGCATGGCCGGGTTGAGCGGCTGGTTCCTCAGCGGGGCCAGCATTACGCCCCTGGCCTATGCGCTCTTTTTGGCCCATCTGCCCTGGGCCATCACCGCGGCGTTGCTGCCCGTCTTGGCCTTGCGGGGACGGGCCCCGGCCGCGGCCACGTTGGTCCTGGCCCTTGTCACCGGCGGGGTGATCTATCCCCTGGCCGGGAATTGGGTGCAGGGGGGCGGCTGGCTGGCGGCCTTGGGCCGAAATTTGGGCCTGGGCCACGGGCTGGTCGATTTTGGCGGCGCGGGGACGGTCTTTTTGGTGGCCTCCACCGTGGCCTTGGCCGCCCTGTGGTATTGGGTGCCCCGTCCGCCCAGACAGGCCGTGGAGCCAGCCCACCCTGCCCCCGGTGCATCTGCCCCTCTTGGCCGTGGTGGGCGCATTCCTGATCATGGCGGGCAGCATCGGCTGGAGTTGGTCCAACCCTCTGCAAATTGAAGTGCTGGGCGAGATCGGTCCCCTGCGGGGCAGCGCCAACGCCATTCTTGTATGCCGCGGGCGGACTGTTGGCCCCTTTGCTCTACACCTGGTTTGTCACGGGCAGCAGCGACCCCCTCTTCACCGCCCGGGGATTGGTGGCGGGGATGGTGGCCGGATTGGCCGCCGGTCCGTTTGTCTCGCCGCCGGGCGCGCTGATCATCGGCGTGCTGGCTGGGGCGAGTGTGCCGGTGGTGACCTATGTGGTGGACCAACGTTTCCGCCTGGATGACCGGGCCGGGATCGTGGCGATGGGCTTGGTGCCCGCCTTGCTGGGGCTGACGGTGATGGGGCTGTGGGCCGACGGCGTGGTGGGCAGTGGATGGAATGTGACCGGCGTGGGCGAGTATTTGGGCGTGGCGGGCCAGGGGGTCTCCGGGCTGTTTGTGGCGTCCGGCTTCCAGGCCGACTTCCCCGGCCAACTCCAAGCCCAGTTGATCGGGCTGGTCAGCCTGACCCTGTGGGGGACCGTCACCGGCGCGCTGCTCTGCCTGCCCCTGGGCCTGATCTTCCGCACCCCGCGGTCCGCCCATGCCGATGACTATGCCCACGAGACCGAACGCTTCGTAGACGAAGACGGGTACGACCTCTCCCCGTTGGATTCAGAACTGGCCGCCTTGGCTGGGGATCCGCTGCAGAGAAGGTAACAAAAATAGGCCACGGATTGAACGGATTGGACGGATTAAAAACGGATCTTTCTTTTTTAGAAAGATCCGTTTTTTGATCCGTTTGATCCGTCCGATCCGTGGCCTATTTTTTGAAGGCGTACCGGCTCAATGGGGTATAAACGCTGCCGGTGGGCCGCAGTTCGCTTTGGATGAAGGTGACTTCTTGCACGAGGAGTGTGCCCAGATCGGAGAGATCCAAGGGCGGAGCGGCGCGGAAGGCGGTGAGGGCGGCCCCAAGTTGGCGCTGCTGTGGGGACGAAACTCTGGCGTCCCACCCGGGCCAGGGTGAGGTGGGGCGAGTAGGGCCGGGTCTCGGCGGGGAAACCGGCGGACTGGGCGAGCTGCTCCACCCGGCTTTGCAGATCCCCCAAGGCGGCCATGTCCCCGGTGATGCCGACCCACACGACCGTGGGCCGGGCGCACGAGGGGAAGCAGCCCAGCCCGGCCAACGTCAACGCGAAAGGAACCTGTTCCCGCAGCACTGCCGCCAAGCCCCCCTTCACATGCTCAATCTGATCTGTGCTCGTTTCTCCCAAAAAGCGCAAGGTCACATGGGCTTTTTCCACCCCGGACCAACGCAGCACCCCGTCCGCCACTCCGGCCCCGCGCAGATGACCCCGCAAGGCCCGCGCCACCCGGTCCAGCCCCGCTCTCATTTCGTCGGATAGATCTATGGCGATGAATGTACGTATGGTTTGAATGGCGATCACCCCTTCACCCTTTCCCCCGTTCACCCCTTCAGCCCAGCCTATCGCTCGACCCGATCGTCCCGGCGGGAGCGGATGAAGAAGAGGCCGCCGAGGAAGGAGAGCAGGCTGAGGCCGCCGATGCCCAAACCGGACAGGCAGAGCAGGCCGGTGAGGGTGTTGCTGCCCAGCAGCCCGGTCTGGGCCGTGGGGCTGGCGGCGGGAACGGGGGTGCCGTTCGTCGATCCCAGCAGACCGCTGAAGATGCCCGCGGCCAAGGGGGTGGCGGTGGGCAAGGGGGTGAAGGTGGCTTCGGGTTGGCGCACGGGGGTGGCGGTGAAGGTGGCGGTGTAGACCACGTAGGGCGGCGTGGGGCTGCCCGGCTCTGGGGTGAGGGTGGCCGTGGGCGTGGGGGAGGGGATGGGCGTCTCTGTGGGCGTGGGGGTGGGGCTGAAGAGGGGGGTCGGCGTGGCCGTGGGGGTGGATGTCGGCGTCTCGGTCGGCGTGGGGGTGATCGTGGGGGTGTCCGAGGGCAGGGGCGTGGGGGTGATGTTCAGCCCATAGCCGCAGCGCACGTAGATTTCGCCGGGGTCGCCGTTGTCGGTGATCTCTTGGAGTTGGAAGCAGTAGCTGACGCCGGGGATCAGGCCGAAGGCGTTGAGGTTATAGTCCGCGGTCTCGGTCAGGCTGCCGGTGGCCGCAATCAGGCCGCCGATGGGGTGATAGGCGCTGTCCGGCTCGTTTTCCTGTTTGCAATAGACCCGATAGCCCACCAGGTCATACTCTTGGGTGGTACCCCAGGTCACCCGCACCCGGTCTGCCTGGGCGATGGGGTCGAAGTAGGCCAGTTGAATGGCGGCCTGGGCGCTCTTGGCCCCCAGAAACATGCCCCCGATCGTTCCTGTGATCAAACCAAGAAGTAGAAACATCTGCCACAGACTTTTCCACCAGCGCGACGGGCGCGCTGAAAAGCCAGGAGCAGCGGGGCGGCGTGGACGGATCGGCACGGTGGCCTAGCCCTTTTTCAGTAGATATTCGATGTCGGGGAGCATCTCGGCGGGGGTGGACTCGAAGGCAAAGAGTTCCCGCCACATACCATCCTGATCCACCACAGCGATCCCGGCGGTATGATCGACCAAATAGTCCCCGTTGGCCGTTTTCTCCGTGGCGCTCTGTTCGGCCCAGGCCCCAAAGGTCATTTTGGCCGTCTCCAATTCGGGGCCGGCGGGGATATGCAAGCCGTAGAAGTTGGGGTTGAAGGCGGGAATATAGGTGGCCAGCTTCTCCACCGTGTCCCGCTCCGGGTCCACGGAGATGAAGACGAAGTCGACTTTGGCGGCGTTGTCGCCCAGCATGGCGTGGAGCTGGGCCATCTCGGCCAGGGTGGTGGGGCAGACATCCGGGCAGAAGGTGTAGCCGAAGAAGACGACCATCACCTGGCCCTTGTGCTCGCTCATGCGGAAGGTGGTGCCGTCCCAATTGGTGCCGGAGATGTCGTAGATCTCCTTGGGCGGGTCAATCAACGTGCCGTTATATTTGTACCCACTGCCGCAGGCGGTCACGAGCAGGCTGAGGGCGAGGAGCAAGGTTAAGAGCAGATAGATTCGGCGGGGTGAGGCGGGTTGGGTGTGCATGGTGGCGTCCGTTGTCAGTTTATCGAAAGTTATTTGCGCCCGGAAGGTTGAGCGTTCTCCTCGGTGGCGGAGTCAGCATCATCCGAGACCAAATCGGCCAGCAGGGTGCGGATCTCGGTGACCGCGGCTTGGTCGACATCTTTGGCATACCACATGCGCATTTCGTGGTAGAGGCGCTGGGTCAGTTCGGCCAATTGGTCTTCCTGGGCTGGGGTGATGTCGTCATCGTCCAGATCCATGAGGGCCGTGTAGTCGTCGTGGCTCTCCATCCACCGGTCCAAATAGGTGTCGGCCAGTTGAGGCCGGGGGCCCCACTGGGTGCTGACCTCCCATTCCTCGTCAAAGACCAGGAGCAGGGGGAAGTCCAGATCCGCGTCCTCGTCCAGCAGATCCACCTCCTCGACCAGCCCGGCCAAAGAGGTCAGATCGTCGTCTGTGGTCAAGATGCGCAAGCTGAGGCGGGGGGTGGTCTCCACCAGGCGGGCCAGCAAGGGCAGCAGGATATAGGTGTCCGGGCTCTCCGCCTCGACCACCACCATCAGGTGCAGCCATTCGGGATAGGTGGCCAAGAAAAGCTGATCGTCCGGGCTGAACCGGACTTCCTGCCGACGGCTGCGCAAAGTCGGCGCGGCTTCCGGATAGGCGACCAGATATTCGGCAAAGGAGAGCCCGGCGGTGACAGCCAGAGATTTATGATTCAGGGGCACGGGTTTGGTTAGGGTCGGGTCCAGATCGAGATCGATCATGCAGGCTCCACTTGGGTGGGGGGGCGAATAGATTCAGGGAATTGAGGATAATGGTTGAATTTTAACATATCCTTTGGCAATCGTTTAGTTCGGCGCAGAGGGCGAAAGGCGAAGACGCGAAACGTGAAAAATGAAACGTGAGGTCGCTTGCGGTTTTCACTTCACGTTTCACGCTTCACGCAACACGCCCACGATTGACCAAAAATGAGAGCAATGGTATTGTGAAACCGATAACAAATTCATCTGGCGCATGGGTTTGCCTGTGCGTTTTTCTCTTGGGAGGAGTATCCACATGAGCCTTTCTGTCTGAACTGTTGGCCAATTCTTCATCCACCGTGGGGGCTTGGACCGACGCACCGGATCCCCGGGTGATTCTGCGGGACAGTGACCCGGAGTTGTACAGCGCCATTGAACTGGAGCGTCAGCGCCAGAGCGATGGCATCGAGCTGATCGCCAGCGAGAACTATGTTTCGCCGGGGGTGTTGGCGGCCATGGGCAGCGTGCTGACCAACAAATATGCCGAGGGCTATCCGGGCAAGCGCTATTATGGCGGCTGTGTCTATGTGGACGTGGCCGAGGAGATCGCCATCCGCCGGGCCAAGGAGCTTTTCGGCGCCGAACATGCCAACGTGCAGCCCCACTCCGGGGCCCAGGCCAACTCCGCGGTCTATTTGGGCCTGCTCAACCCGGGCGACACGGTGCTGGGCATGAAGCTGGACCACGGCGGCCATCTGACCCACGGCTTCCGGCTCAACAGTTCGGGCCAACTCTACAACTTCATCAGCTATGGGGTGAAAGAGGGGACCGAGCAGATCGACTATGACGAGATGGCCCGGTTGGCCGACGAGCACAAGCCCAAGATGATCGTGGTCGGCGCCAGCGCCTATCCCCGCTTCTTCGACTATCCCCGTCTGCGCCAGATTGCCGACAGCGTGGGCGCGCTGCTGATGATGGACATGGCCCATGTGGCCGGTCTGGTGGCGGCCAAGCTGCACCCGGACCCGGTGCCCTATTGCGATGTGGTCACCACCACCACCCACAAGACCCTGCGAGCGGCCCGGGGCGGCATGATCCTGTGCAAAGAGAAGTATGCCAAGATCATCGACCGGGCGGTCTTCCCCGGCACCCAGGGCGGCCCGCTCATGCACATGATTGCGGGCAAGGCGGTTGGTCTGGGCGAAGCCCTGCAGCCCTCCTTCGTGGCCTATCAGCAGCGGGTGTTGGACAATGCCCAGACCCTGGCCCGCACCTTGGAGGCCGAAGGGCTGCGCATGGTCAGCGGCGGCACGGACAACCATCTGCTGTTGGTGGATCTGGGCGTGCTGGGCGGGGACGAGATCACGGGCAAGTCCGTGGAGAAGGCCCTGGACGACGCCGGCATCCACTGCAACAAGAACATGATCCCCTACGATCCCAAGCCGGCCATGGTCACCAGCGGCATCCGCCTGGGCACCCCGGCGGCCACCACCCGGGGCATGGGCGAAGTCGAGTTCCAGCAGATCGGGCGCTGGATCGCCTCCATCGCCAAGGAGCCGGGCAACACAGCCCTGCAAGCCCAGGTCAAGGACGAAGTGCTGGAGATGGTGAAGGCTTTCCCCGTGCCGGCGTAGGATTTTGGATTTTGGATTGGTGATTTTGGATTGGGTGACTCGTCCAACGTCCCCGGCACGCAACACGCAACACAAAAAGACGCCGAATTGGGGCTTGATCCCAATTCGGCGTCTTTTGCTTCCCCCTCTTTCGTGCTACAATGCGTCCCACCCCCGATCTCCTCACGTTTCACGCATCTCATATCTCTATCTCATTTCTCTTTCTCATATCTCTATCACTCCGCATCCATCATCCCAAAGGACATCGCCATGCAAGCAAAGGCAGAGACCGGCTACAGCCGCCGAGAGCAGGTCGGCTGGTATTTCTACGATTGGGCCAACTCGGCCTTCTCCACCACGGTGGTGACGGTCTTCTTGGGACCGTATCTCTCTTCCCTGGCCCGGGCCGCGGCAGACGCTTCCGGGCGGGTCCACGTGCTGGGCATCCCCATTGCCCCAGACTCTTTCTTCACCTATTGCGTCTCCTTGTCCGTGTTGCTCCAGGTCCTCTTTTTGCCCATCTTGGGGGCCATCGCCGACTATTCCCACCTGCGCAAGACCATGATGCAGTTCTTTGCCTCTCTGGGCGCGGTGGCCACCATCCTGCTCTTTGTGGTGACCGGGGATCTGTGGTGTTGGGCGGGCTGCTCTTCATCATCGCCAACCTGGCCTTTGGGGCCGCCATCGTCTTCTACAACGCCTATCTGCCCGACATCGCCGCGCCGGATGACCGGGACAAGGTCTCGTCCCAGGGCTGGGCCATGGGCTATTTGGGCGGCGGGCTGCTGCTGGCTATCAATCTGGTCTTCTTCCTGATGCGAGACAGCTTTGGGGTAAGCACAGATCTGGCCGTGCGCATCAACCTGGCTTCGGCAGGCTTTTGGTGGCTGGGCTGGTCCTTCATGACCTGGAACCGGCTGAAATCGCGCCACGCCGCCCGTGAACTGCCCAAAGGCGAAAGCTATATCAGCATCGGCTTTAAGCAGTTGCGGGAGACCTTCCGCGAGGCCAAGAACTATCCCCAGACCATCCGCTACCTGATCGCCTACCTGGTCTACAACGACGGCATCCAGACCGTGATCGCCGTGGCCGCGGTCTTTGCCGCCGCTCCATTGATCCAGGGCGGGCTGGAGATCGAGCAGGGCACCCTGACCATGGTGATCCTGATGATCCAGTTTGTGGCCTTTGGCGGCGCGCTGCTGTGGGGACAGTTGGCCAAGCGGGTGGGGGCCAAGCAGGCCATCCTGATCAGCTTGGTGATCTGGTCTGCCGTGGTGACCTATGCCTATTTTGGCCTACAGGGGGACAGCCGGGTGATGCAGTTCTGGATCCTGGGCGCGGCCATCGCCTTGGTGATGGGGGGCAGCCAGGCCATCAGCCGCAGCCTCTTCTCCCAGATGATTCCCAAGGGCAAAGAGGCCGAGTTCTTCTCCATCTACGAGATCAGCGAGCGGGGCACCTCCTGGCTTGGGCCGCTGATCTTCGGGTTGGTCAACCAACTTTTCAACAACCTGCGGTTGGCCATCATCTCTTTGATCATCTTCTTCATAGCCGGCCTCTTCCTGCTCTACTTCGTGGATGTGCGCCAGGCCATCGTGGAATCGGGCAACGAAGTGCCAGCAAAGATCTAAGCCACCCTCCCAGCCTCCCCCAGATTGGGGGAGGAGCAGGATCGCCGTTAAGACTCCGGTCGCACTGTCCCCTCCCAATCTGGGGTTAGGGTGGGTTGAGTCATTCGATGAATAAAAAAGAGGCGACGCCGGATCGGCGTCGCCTCTTTTTTATTCATCGAATTTTCCGGTTACTTCACCCACTCATACACCCTGCCCTGCTTGGCGTCCAGGATCACACGACGACCATCGACCAGATCTTCCAGCTTGCCTTGGACGCCGATCACGGCGGGCACGCCCAACTCGATGGCGGCCATGGCGCTGTGGCTGTCGATGTCGCCCTCACGGGTGATCAACCCGCCCACCCGCTGCAAAAGCTGCACACAGGAGCCGTCGGTATAGTCGGCGAAGATGATGTCGTCCGGCCCCACGGTGATCTTCTTGGGGTCAACGGGCATTTTCAAGTGGACCAAACGCCCGGCCACCTTGCGTTGACCCAGCCCTGTGCCCTCGGCCAACACCCGCTCCACCGTGCGCACGGTGAGCAGATTGGTCATGCGGGGCACGCCGCTGACCATGCCGGCGGTGATGACCACGGTTTCGCCCTCTTTGACAAAACCATTCTCCCGGGCGGCGCGGATGGCGTCTTCCACCACTTCGTCTGTGCTGTTCAAGCGCTTGCTCAAGACCGTAGTGACGCCCCAATAGAGGCAGAGACGGCGCTGGGCCATGGGGCTGGGGGTGATGGCGATGATGGGCACGGAGGGGCGGAAACGGGCCAACATGCCCGCGGTAAAGCCGCTGGCCGTGGGGGCCAAGATGGCGGCGGCCCCCACATCCTTGGCCGTCTCCACCGTGGCATGGCAGACCGCGGCGGCAATGCTGATGACTTGCCGCTCCTGGGGGTTCGCCAAACCGGAACGCTCCAGAAATTGCACACGCTCGGACAGGACGGTCTGCTGCATCTGCCGCACCCGCTCGGCCTCTTCGGCAATCTTGACCATGGTCTGCACGGACAGGACCGGATAGGCCCCGCTGGCGGTTTCGGCGGAGAGCATCAGGGCATCCGTGCCGTCGAGCACGGCGTTGGCCACATCGCTGGCCTCGGCACGGGTGGGCCGGGGGTTGCGGATCATGGAATCCAGCATCTGGGTGGCGGTGATTACCGGTTTGCCCGCCACATTGCAGGCACGGATGATCATTTTCTGGGCCATGGGCACGGCTTCCGGGCTGGTCTCCACGCCCAGATCGCCCCGGGCCACCATGATCCCGTCCGCGGCTTTGATGATTTTGGCGATATTCGCCACGGCTTCGGGCTTCTCAATTTTGGCAATAATCGGGGTAATGCGCCCAAAGTTAGCCCGTTCCTTGGCAATCGCCTTCAGTTCCAGCACCTCCGCATCCGAGCGCACAAAGCTGAGGGCGATCCAATCCACCTGGTTATCCAGGGCAAAACGCACATCCTCCCGATCCTTGACGGTCAGGGCGGGGATGTCCAGGGAGGCTGAGGGCAGATTCATGCCCTTTTTGTCGTTGAGAATGCCGCCGATGATCACCTTGGCTTGAATTTCGGTGGCGGTGGAAGAAACCACTTCGATCTCCAGCAGCCCGTCGTCGATCAGGATGCGCTCGCCTTTTTGCACCTGGCGGGGCAGGTCGGCGTATTGGATGGGGACGCGGCCCGGTCCGCCTATCATGTCCTCCGTGGTCAGGATCAGATCCTCGCCGGGCTTGAGGGGCACGCCGCCGGGCTGCATGATGCCCATGCGCAACTTGGGGCCTTGCAGATCCGCCAGAATGGCCACGGGCTTGCGCAGTTCCTGAGAGATCGCCCGGATCAAGCGGATGCTCTCCCGGTGATAGTCATGGGTGCCGTGGCTGAAGTTGAGCCGGGCCACATCCATGCCGGCCAGGATCAAATTAGCGAGAATATCCGGTTCCCGGACAGCCGGGCCAATAGTACAGACAATCTTTGTTCGCAGCATAAGTGCCTCTCAGTGAAATAATCAATGCACAGTGGACAGTGGACAATGCACAAGCATCATCCCAGTTCCCATAATCTCCGTTATCCTTGATCAAACTGAATCCAAACTTCGCCCTGGCCTTCGCCAAGGGTGAAGGAGAAGTTGCGGCTGTCCCGCTCGCCGTTGCCGTCCAGGACCCAGCCCGTGTAGTTGCCGGCCACATTGTTGCCGGGCAGACTGCCCAATCCCACTTTGAACTCGTAGTTATAGCGGCCCATGGCGCCCTGGTTGGCATTGAGGGCAATACTGCGCACAGAGTCGGCGATGGGCAGACCGCTGGCCGTCCTTCTCTATGATCACGAAATAGCTGCCCTGGGGCTGGCCGCCATCCACCCCGCTGTGGATAAAGAGGAGTTGCAGCTTCAACTCTCCGCCGCCATTGTTGGCGGAAGTCGGCCCACCGGTGACCCGGAACTTGCAGCCATCCCCGCCGATGTTGGCGCAGGGATCCGCGGCGGCGGGGGGTGCGGCCGGGGCGGGCGTGTTGGTGGGCGGGGCAGGGGCAGCCGTGGGCACGGGCGGCGGCGCAGGAATATCCTGGGCCACGGCCACCAGATCCGGATTGTCCACGGTGACCAAAGTGCCGAAGATCCAGCCCTGCTCGCCGTTGACGCAGCAGAACTGATACCAGTCCCCAGCCGCGTTGCGGCCCAACACGTCAAAACTCATGCCCTGGGAAACCTGACCGACCACGCCAAAGCTGGTGCCTGGCCCCCGGCGCACGTTGATGTTATCGCCATCGACGGTCAACTTGGCGGTTTGGGGTGCCGGGGTGGCCGTCGGCTCTTCCGGGACCGGGGTGTCGGCGGGGACGACTTCCACCACAGCCGGGGCGGCTTCGCCAGCAACCGGCGCGAGGACCTGGGGATCTGCCGGGGCCTGGCCTTCCGGGGTGGGGGTGAAGGTTGGCACTGGGGTGCGGGGCACCGATGTGGGGGTGGCCGGGGCATCGTTGCCCCCACAGGCGGCCATAGTCAAGATCAAGGCCATCAACAAGACAGCCAGACCCATCCGGCGGCCAAAGCGTGAGCCAGCATCAGTTTTGTTAGTTCTTTTACGCAAAGTCATAAAAAAGCTCCATCTTTCCAAAAATATCTCTCGCTAGATTCTTCTATCCCGCTGATTATACAATAACTGTACGGTCACAGCACGAATAAAAGTAGACGGGGCGCGTAACCGCCGTCTTAGCCCAAATTTTGGACCAAGACGTGCCAGAACTGCGATAAAAGACTTCAATGTTATAATACTCCGACCGCTCTTCTATCCTGTCCCATCCCAACCCATGCCAAAGTCTGCCTTCCCCATGCGTGGGCCGCAGTGCAGCAGCCCCCATCCACACAAGGACACCCAATGGACCTGCTCTCCAATCTTTCCAGCATCGGCGTTTTTACCGCTGCTTTTGCCATCATCACCCTGTCGGCCCGCCAGATCGGTCAATACCTGACCCGCTATCGCCTGCCGTTGATCACAGGATTCTTGCTCACCGGGGTGATCACCGGCCCCTTCCTGCTCAATCTGATCACCGCGGAGACCCTGGAGCACCTGCACTTTGTGGATGACGCCTCCCTGGCCTTTATCGCCTTTGCGGCGGGCAGCGAGCTCTATGTCAAAGAGATGCGGGATCGTTTCCGCAGCATCACCTGGGTGACAATCGGCTTGGTGCTTTCCACCTTCACCCTGGGCAGCATGGCCGTTCTGTTGATGGCCAACTACATTCCCTTCATGCAAGATCTGAATCTGGCCGGGCGCGTAGCCGTCTCGATGTTGGCCGGGGCCATTTTGGTGGCCCGCTCCCCCTCGTCGGCCATCGCCATCATCAACGAAGTGCGGGCCAGGGGGCCCTTCACCCAGACGGCTTTGGGCGTGACGGTGATCATGGATGTGGTGGTGATTGTGCTCTTCGCCGTGGCCATCTCTGTGGCCGATGGACTGCTGACCAACCTCAACTTCAATGTGGGCTTTCTGTTGCTTTTGGTCGGAGAACTGCTGATCTCCCTGGCTTTGGGCTATGGGGTCAGCGTTTTGCTCACGGGCATCATGGCCCAACACATGGAAGAATGGGTAAAGAGCGGGCTGATCGTGCTGTTGGGCTACAGCGTCTTCATACTTGCCCGGCAGATCCGCCACGTCGGCCACGACCTGGTGGGGGTGGAGATCTTGCTGGAGCCCCTGTTGATCTGCATGATCGGCAGCTTCATCATGATCAACCGCAGCGATTACCGGGCGGACTTTCTCAGCGTGCTGCACAAAGTGGGCCCGGCTGTCTATTTGGCCTTCTTCACCCTGACCGGGGCATCCTTGGGGTTGGATTTCCTGGCCAAGACGTGGCCCATCGCCCTGGTCCTCTATTTTGTGCGGATCGGGGCCATCTATATTGGGGCCTTCGTGGGCGGCGTGGTGGCCCGTGAACCCATGAACCACAACCGGGTGCGCTGGATGGCCTTTGTGACCCAGGCCGGGGTGGGGCTGGGGCTGGCCAGAGAGGTGGCGGTCGAATTTCCCGATTGGGGCCCCGCCTTCGCCGCCATGATCATCTCGCTGATCGTACTCAACGAGACCACGGGGCCGCTCTTCTTCAAATGGGCCATCAACCATGTGGGGGAAGCCCACAAGCGGGGCGATTTCCAGTCCGCCAATGGGCCGCAGATCGCCGTGATCATCGGCTTGGAGGGGCAAGGACTGGCCCTGGGACGACAACTCCAGGGCCACGGCTGGGATGTGCGCATCGCCTCCCGCAAGGCGTCGGACCGGGACGACGTGCTCAATTCCGATGTCCCCATCACGATCATTCCCGATCTAAATTTGGACACTTTGATGGCACTGGAGGTGGGCAAGGCGTCCGCCTTGGTGGTCATGCTTTCGGACGAGGAAAATTACCAAATTTGCGAACTGGCCTACGAGCACTGCGGCACCCCAACCATCGTGGCCCGACTGAACCATCAGGCCAACTACCAACGGTTCCACGATCTGGGCGTTTTGGTGGTGGACCCGGCCAACGCCATGGTGCATGTGATGGAACAGTTCGTGCGTGCCCCCACCGCGGCCGCCCTGCTCATGGGCATGGAAGAGGACCAGGAGATCGTGGATCTGGAGATGCGCAACCCCAACCTCCACGGCATCGCCCTGCACGATCTGCGTCTGCCCCTGGACACCCTGATCCTCTCCGTCCATCGAGGCAACCAGATGCTCATCTCCCACGGCTACACCATCCTCCACACGGGGGATCGGGTCACCGTGCTGGGCAGCACCGAGAGCCTGGCCGAGGTAGGCCTGCGCCTGAGCGCGTGAGGCGGGATCATCTCCGCTCAATGCCGCAGCCCCCATTCCAGCCTATTCTTGGCCCAAAATCAAGCCACAAATGTGAGCGTGGTTCCAGGCCGACGGGTGATTTTAGGGCAAAATAGCGTATCCCCTCACCAAACCGAAAATTGTCCTCGCTCTCACGCTCCGCGTGGGAGCGGTCATCCGGCGTTCCAACGCGGAACGTTGGAACGAGTGCTGAAATAAACAATCCATGAACATTCAGAGAGGGAGCGCACTATGGCACAATCCAAAAAAATGAGCCGCAAAGAACGCCAGGAAATGATGGCGCAAAAACGGCGCAACCAGAATATCATGGTCTACGGTGGCGGTGCCGTCGTCGCCCTGCTGCTGATCTACATCGTCTACCTTGGCGTGCGTCCGGCCCAGCCCGTGGGCCAGGAGCAGATTATGGCCACCCAGGGCAACACCCACATCGTCGATGGCAGCCGTAGCCCCACCGCCTACAACAGCACGCCGCCCACCTCCGGTCCCCACTATCCCGGCATCGCCCCCTGGGGATCCTACACCCGGCCCTTCGCCTATGAGCAGTTGCTCCACAACCTGGAAGATGGCGGCGTGGTGATCTACTATCAATGCGCCGACGGCTGTGGCGATTTGGTGGATCAGCTAAACGCCGTGGTGCAGCCCTATCTGAGCCAAAACAAGCACGTCGTCTTGGTCCCCAACGACCCCACCTGGGCCAACGACGGGGCCACCGCCTGGCACCAGGACATGGGATCTCGTATCGCCCTCACCGCCTGGCAGCGCATCGACAAGTTTGACGACTTTGACGCCGAGCGCGTCCGTCAATTCATCGACGCCTTCGAAGGCATCGACAACCACGCCGGGTCAACCGGCTGATCCCCATGTCAAAAAAACCGAGCGATTCATCTCCACCTTCCCGATCCGATCACTTTTGGGAAATCGACGCACTGCGGGGGGTCGCCATCGTCATGATGGTGACCTTCCATTTTGTCTATGACCTGTACGCCTTTGGCATCAGCAACACCCTCTTCGAGGATCGCTTCTGGCACTACTTTCAACGCACCACGGCCAGCCTCTTCATCGGGCTGGTGGGCGTCTCCCTGGCCGTCAGCTATGCCCGCACGGCCCAGCGCTACGCGGATCGGGGCCAGCCCGTGCCCGGGCTGTGGCGGAAATATCTGGCCCGGGGCGGACGTCTGCTGGGCTGGGGGCTGCTGATCTCCACGGTCACCTACTTCGCCCTGGGGCCGGACGCCTACATCCAGTTCGGCATTCTGCATTTCATCGGGGCCAGCGTGATCTTGGCCTTTCCTTTTTTGATCGGTAAAAACCTAGGCAACTCCTGGGCTATTTTGGGTGTGGGGGCGATCTTGTTATTCCTGGGGCCGAAAGTCATCGGCGGGCCAGTGGACTTCCCGTGGCTGCTCTGGCTTGGGTTCACCCCGGCCGGCTATCAAGCCGTGGACTACTTCCCCCTGATCCCCTGGTTTGGCCTGGTGCTGATCGGCGTCTTTTTGGGCCGCACCCTCTATGCCGACAACCGCCGCCGCCTGCCCCTGCCGGATCTCTCCCGTTTCTTGCCCATCAAAGCCCTGCAATGGCTGGGCCAAAGATCGTTACCCATCTATCTTCTGCACCAGATCGTCCTCTACGCCCTCTTTGTCCTGTTCACCGGGGGGCTGTGGTGACCCCCGCCTCCGTTCTGCCCAGGGTGCGCCAATGCGCTGACCCCGCCTGCCGCTTCCGCTACCCCATCGCCGATGCCCGGTCGGATCGCCCCCTCTGCCCCCTGTGCGGATCGGCCACCCTCATCACCCACACCTGGCCGGGGAGCCCGCCCGAAGCCGCCGACCCTGCCCAGTCAGCCGCCCCCGCCCGCCCGGTGGAGGCCCTGCTGGACAACATCCGCAGCACCCACAACGTCGGCTCCATCCTGCGCACGGCAGACGGGGCGGGCATCCGGCCATGTGCATCTGGCCGGCATCACCCCCCACGGCGACAACCCCAAGGTGGCCAAGACCGCCCTGGGGGCCGAAAGCCATGTGCCGTGGACGCTATCACCGCAACGGCGTGGACGCCATCCTGGCCCTGCAAGCCCAGGGCAAAGCAGATCTGGGCGCTGGAACTCACCCCCGCCGCCGTTCCCCTGGCCCAGGCCGTGGACGCATGGCCCACCCAGCCCGACCACAGGGCGAACTGCGCCCTGTGGTCCTGGTGGTGGGCAACGAAGTGACCGGGATCGACCCGGCCATCATAGAATTGGCCGACCGAGTGGTGGCCATCCCCATGCACGGCAGCAAGCGATCCCTCAACGTGGCCGTGGCCTTCGGCGTGGCCGCCTATTTCCTCACCGGGGGGTGATGAAATGGACTTCTGCCTCTACCGTTCTCCGTCGCCTTTTGAAAAGCCACACACTAACCGCAATTGACAGAAAACGCCCCCTGTGCGAAGATCCATCGAAGCTTATCGTCCAAGTATCATTGAGCAACCATCCGCCATCATTTCACCCAACAGATCATCTACCTTGCTATGAATACACTCTCAACCCTTCTAGATCGCTATAGCCTGCGCATCGCCCTGGTCGTCGCATGGGTTGCCATGATGGGCAGCCTCTATTTCAGCGAGGTGCGCCACTATATTCCGTGTCAACTGTGTTGGTATCAGCGCATCATTATGTATCCCCTTTCGGGCATCATCGCCTTTGGCCTGCTGCGCAAGGACACCAACACACCCCAGCTGGTCCTGCCGTTTTCGGTGTTGGGCATGGGGGTCGCCACCTATCACTATCTGCTGCAAAAGACCACCCTCTTTAGCAGTGTCAGCACCTGCCAGGTTGGGGTGCCGTGCAACACCATGTGGATCAACTGGTTTGGTTTTGTCACCATTCCTTTTCTCTCCTTGGCCGCCTTTACCGTCATCACCGCCATGTGCTTGGTGGCCCTCTTCGCCGCAGAGCCGGTGATCGATCCGGAAAAACGAGCGCCCTGGATCTCCGTGGTGGGGCTGATCGGGGCGGTGCTGATCGTCTTCAGCGGTCTGTGGGGCACAGGGGCCGAGAATGTCTTGGCGGATGTCCCGCCCGCCCAATCTTCCGCCTCGGGCATCCAGACCGGGCAGTCTCTGGCCATCGCCTACGATGGGGCCAGCCTGTACCGTCAAGCGTGCGGAGGCTGCCACGGGATGCAGGCCGAGGGTGTAACCGGGCTGGGGTCTGTCCTCACCCAAAATCAGTTCATCCAAGAAAAAAACGACGACGAACTATTGGCCTTTATCGAAGTAGGTCGTGGGTTGGACGATCCCCTCAACACCACCAAATTGATCATGCCCGCCTGGGGTGGCCGCCCGGATCTCAACCCTGAACAGTTCAAGGCCATCATTGCCTATTTGCGCACCCTGCAATAGCACAAGCCAGACCCAACCACCCCAGCGGTCACTCAATGGCCCATCCTTACCAGACTTTGATTCTGGTAAGGATGGGCCATTTTTGTTGACAGGAAGACGCCCCAATCTGCCCCCGTTTCCCACCCCGCAAGCCAATTTAGTCGCTCTTTTGGCAAAATACAATGCCCTACGTACCAAAATAGTGGTAAATACGTAGTGTACGTACGGCCAAACTACGGGCAAATACGCATAAAAGTTCCCAAAATAGTGTGTTTTCCTGTCAGCATCTTGCAAGCTCGTTTCTAACAAATCGGATGTACACTGTAAACAAGAAATCGGCCAAATTGCTCACGGAGACATACGAAATGACCACTCAGCCCAAGACCTCTACCACCATCACCGCCCTGATAATCGCCATTATCTTCATCGTCACCAGCGTCGGTTTCGCCGCTGCCAACGCCGATGGTACGGGCTTCATCACCGGAACCGTCTGGGTCGACGCCAACGGCAACGAGATGCATGAGCTGAATGAGGTCGTCGCCCCAGGCACCGCTGTCTACCTACAGCCCCTGGGCAGCAACGCAGCCGTGGCCGGCGGCATTGTGGTCTTCACCGATGCACACGGCACCTTCAACTTCGGCAGCGTGGCCTACGGGACTTACCGAGTCCAGGCTGAAAATGGCGGCATGGCCGAAATCACAGTGGGCGAAGTCAACGGCACCGTCAGCGTAGACCTCCCGGTCAGCGGCAATGGCAACGGCCCCATCCTCCAAGGCACCCCCGTCCATCAGATTTTCCTGCCCCTGGTGACCGGCTAAATTTTCCACCTTACCCAAACGAACTTCAACGAACCCCCTGGCTAAGCCAGGGGGTTCGTCGCGTCTGGGAATGCCGTAGGATACCACCGAAGGGTTGACCTGTGCCGATCCTCGGCCAATTGCGGTGAGGCGGCCCAAGTGGGGCGAATTAGCCCGATTCACCGGGTAGGCGGACAGCGGTGCCCAAGGGCTGGATCAGTCGGCGCCTGCTTTTTCGGGCCGGGAACTGCCCACGTTGACCGCGCTGGGTCCGGGCACAGAGACGGCCAGGGTGGTGGCGGCCAGCAAGACGAGGCCAATCCAGATCAGGTCTGACATGAGGAGGTGAACGATCTGTAGCCAAACCGGGGCTTTCAGCGCCACATTGAGTGCGCCGAGGAGGAGTTGCCCCACATAGAGCGCGCCCGTAACCTGAGCGATGAGCTTGACCCGAGGTGTGGACGCGTAGCCATAGGCCATGACGGCCGCAGCCAGGATCAGCCCGCCGACACCGAAAGCGATCAGGGGGTGATAGATGCGCAGGGCCACCAATTGGGCCACGATGGGCGACTCCTCCGGCGAGATGCCGCCGGCCAGGACCAGGGTATCGCCCAGGGCCGTCACGGCGCCGCTGGAGCCGAGGAAGAGGGTGCCGACCAAAGCCAGGCCCAGGGCCACGCTGATCCCGCCCCGCCCCCGCACCCGCACGGCCTCCCCGCCAGACGCCCACCACGCCGTCAGGGTCAGAACCCCCAGGAGCAAGAAGGTGTTGACCAGGTGGCCCATCATCCAAAAGGCCCGGGCCACAGAAATGTTGAAGGCCACATATTGCAACAGAACCAACGCCGCACCCACGGCCGCCTCCAGCAGAATGAACACGCTGGACCCCACGGCGGCCTTGCGCAGCAGATGGCCCTTGGGATAGGCCCGGAAGGCCCAGATCAACATACCCAGGACCATCAACATGGCCACGCCGCTGCTCATGCGGTGGGAAAACTCGATGATGGTCTCCAGCGCCGGGGCCCGGGGCACCACATCCCCGTTGCAGAGGGGCCAGTGGGCACCGCAGCCCGCGCCGGACCCCGTGGCCCGCACAAGCGCGCCCCACAGGATTACGATGATGTTCACGGCCAGCACGGCCCAGGTATATTTGGCGAATCGAGTCAGCTTCATGGTTTGTATCCTTGTAGAGTCAGTTCGTTGAACGGCGAATCGAAGGAATCCGCACGCATTATTCTGCCGCCCTCAGTGGGTGTCCCCGAAATTCAGGGCACATATTTTTCGGCCTTGCGCCAATAGCGGGAAAAACGTTTGAGGTCAAAATCCCCCTCGTACACCACAAAAGGGGGGAGCGGCAGCACCTCCACCGGCAGAAAGTGCTCGATCTTGCGCCGGATCTGGGCGAAGCGGGGGCTGACGCTCTCCACCGTCACCACCCGGCGGGCGCTCCGATCCGCGGCAAAACGCAGCACCTCCCCGGCCACATCGCCCCGGCGGATCTCCACGGGCAGGTCCACCAGGCATTCGTACAAAAAGAGCACCCGCTTGAAGCTGATCTGCCCCTCGGCCAGCAGATCGTCGTCCCACACAAAGAGCGCGGGCGCGCCCGGATACGCGGCAAAGGCCGGGTTCTCCGGGCTGAGCACGTCGCCGTGGATCCACAGGAGGGGGGAGGGGGGATTTGGGATGGGGGATTGGGGATTTTTGATGGCATCACTCACGCTCCACGCAACATGCAATACGCTAAAACAGCCGCTCCGCCAACGCCTCATACGATCCTTCAAAATCGCACTTGCCCCGCAGGGGACAGCGCCGACAGAAGACGCCGCCCGTGTTGCGTTCCAGATTTTCCCGGTTGAAAATGTAGGGCTTGTGACTGAAGGTGCCGGCCACCCACTGCCACGAGAGGTTGTTGCTGGCCGGGTCGCCGTCCAACAGATGGGTGAGGAACCAGCGCGCCCCAGCCTGCCAGCGCACCCGCCGCCAGTGGACCACGTACGCGGCCACATACATCCGGGCATGGTTGTGGAGATAGCCCGTCTCCCGCAGTTCCCGGCTCCAGCCGTCTATGCAGGCCAGCCCGGTCTCCCCCGCGGGGATCTCGCCGGGCAGGTCGGCGGCGTAGGCGTCCGGGGCCAATCCAGCGCTGGACGGCTCTCGATCCTGCCAGATGTCATCGCCCTCCGTGGCGCTGATCTGGGCGTAGACCCGCTGGAAATAGTCCCGCCAGCCCAGTTCGTTGATCAGCTTGGCCGCGTCCTTGGGCCCCTTGGCCAGGACGCGCACTCGGTCTCGCACCTCGGCCAGGCCCAACACGCCGTGGCGGATGTAGGGGGAGAGCCCGGTCACCGCGCCGTCCAGCCGGTTGCGGGTGCGGGCATATTCCGCCGGATCCACCTGGGCCAGGATCGCCTCCGCCGCGCCCCGTCCGCCCCGAATGGGGGAGATGGCGTCGTCCACCGCCACGGCTTCGGGGAACTGGGCGGCGACGTAGGCGATCAGATCGGCCCGATCCGCAAACTCTCGACGCATGGTCATCCCCCTGCCCCCTCACCTTTTCTGTGGCCCCGACACCGAACGCTGCAATAGATGACTCGATCCCACTCCTTGGCCCACTTTTTGCGCCAGGTGAAGGGGCGGTTGCAGGCGGGGCAGACCTTGGTGGGCAGGTTATGGGGGTTGCGAAAGGATCGGTCAGCCATAGGGAGCCAGCCCCTCCAGAAAAGCGGCCGCATCGGCCTGGACCGCGGCCCGCTCGTCCGCGTCCAGATGGCGCAGACTCAACACATTCGGCCCCATGCGCGGGTTGGCGCGCAGGAGATCTTCGTGTTCGATCAGAAAGTTCCAATAGAGGCTGTTGAAGGGGCAGGCATCCGGGCCGGTGCGGGCCTTTGGGTTGAAGCGGCAGCCGGTGCAATAGTCGCCCATTTTGTTGATATAGTTGGCCGAGGCGATGTAAGGCTTGGTGGCCGTGCGCCCGCCATCCGCATTCAGCCCCATGCCGATCACATTGGGCAGCACGACCCATTCGTAGGCGTCGATATAAACCGCCAAAAACCACTCAGCCACCGCCGCCGGATCGATCCCGGCCAGCAGACAGAAGTTGCACACCACCATCAGCCGCTCGATGTGGTGGGAATAGCCGGTGTCGATCACCCGGCGGGCGACGTGGCGGATGCAGGCCATGTCGGTCTCACCGTCCCAAAACATGCGGGGCATGGCACGCTGGGCGTCCCAACTGTTGGCCTTCCACAGGCCGGGCATAAGCTGCCAATACTGCCAATAGATGTACTCCCGCCAGCCCAACACCTGGCGCACGAAGCCCTCCACCGAGTTGATGGGGGCATCGCCCGCCCGATACGCGGCCTCGGCCCGGCGCACCATCTCCATGGGGTCCAACAGGCCGATGTTCACGTAAGGACTGAGGACTGAGTGAAAGAGGACTGCATGTTCCTGGCTCATGGCGTCCTCGAAGGGGCCGAAGTCCGCCAGCCGGTGGCGGATGAAGTCGTCCAGGGCCGCCTCGGCCTGGGCCCGGGTGACGGCCAAGTCGAAGCCGTCCACCCCGCCGACCATGCCGTCGAGCCCGGCCATCCGCGCCATCACCTGCCGGGTGATCTCGTCCGGCGGGAAGGTGGGCACCGGGGGTGGACCGGCGAAGTTCTTGGGCAGGGGCTTGCGGTTCTGCTTGTCGAAGTTCCACGCCCCGCCCTCCGGCTCGCCCTCCGGGGTCATGAGCACGTCGAAATGGCGGCGCATGTCCCGATAGAAATACTCCATGACCGCATTTTTCTTCGAGTCCGGGTACGGGTTGTGCTGGGCGATCAGAAATTGGCGGTTGGGGATCACCGCCACGGGCACGCCCAGCAGATCCGTCAGTTTGCCCTCCTGGGCCCGGCGCATGCGATATTCGCTGCTCTGCATGGTGATCAGCCGGGCCGATCCGTGGCGGGCCAGGTGTGCCCGCAGCCCATTGGAGAAGCTGTCCGCGATCTCATAGTCCACCCCATAGCCGGCGGCACGCAGTTCGTCCGCATAGTGGCGCATGGCGCTGAAGAGCAGCACCAGCTTTTTGCGGTGATAGGGCTGGCGGCCAATGCGGCCCTCGCTCTCCACCAGGACGACGCGCACCTTCTCTCGGCCCACAGCCTCTTCGGCCGCGGCGATGGCCGGGTGGGGATTCAACAATTGGTCGCCCAAAATCCATACGGAAAGCATTTCTGTGGTCATACACGCCACTATGCACCAAGATGCGGGCGCCTGTCAGTTTGTTGGCTTCCGTTTCAGAATAGGCAGACTCGTGCACGACCAAAAAAGTCTTGAGAAGTTACCCCCCTGGACTCACATCGAAGCCTAGCCGACCCGTTCGCACCAGGGGGTGCGAACTCCGCGAAGGCATGACCAAAGTCGGCGTGAGGAGTTCGCACCCCCTGGTGCGAACGGGTCTACCCAGCATAATATTTTTGATCATGCAATCGTTTTCATCCCAAGCGCAGGCAGAGGGCGAAAAACCGGGCAACGGGACAGACTATAGCGTCAGATTCGGGAAATGGCCGGATCTACCCTAATCTCGCCATCCCCAGCCTCGCCCATCCCTTTGACAGCGCAACCGGTTGCCATCTATAATCAGAGCACTCTCCCAACTCCCTGCATACCCACCATTTCTCCAAAGGAGTTTCCCATGAATCTTTCCCTGCCCAGGGCCAGGAGCGCCCGCACCCTGCTGCTGACCCTTCTGCTGATTTTCGCCATGTTGATCCCGGTCAACGCCGCGCCCTGCGCCCCAAGAACCCGCCCCCGGCACCGCGGTGATCCACTATCACCGGGCCGACGGCACGTATGACGGCTGGGGCCTGCATGTGTGGGAGGACACCACGGAAGTGGTGACCTGGGCCGAACCCCTGGCCCCCACGGGCGAGGACGATTTCGGCCTCTTCTGGGTGGTGGGGCTGGCCGAAAACCCGACCCAGATCGGCTTCATCGTCCACAAGGGCGACGAGAAAGACCCCGGCCCGGATATGTTCCTGGATTTGGCCAAGTCCACCCAGGCCTGGGTGCTCTCCGGCGACCTGGGCGTCTACACCACGGAGCCGGACCCCAACGCCATCCTGCCCGGCAACATCGACGTGCAGAAGGCCCACTGGGTCAGCGCGGACACCATCCTGTGGGATGTGACCCTGCCCGAGGAGGGCAAAGTTGAGCTGATCGCCAGCCTCTCCGGCCAGATGCAGATCACCGGGGACGGGGTGCTGGGCTCGGCCCTGACCGTGATCCCGTTGACCGTCAACCCGGACGGCCCCAGCGCTGAGATTGCGGCCAAGTTCCCCCATTTGGCGGGCTTCACCGCCTTCACCCTGCCCGCAGATCAGCTGCGCCGGGTGCCCGTCCCATCTGCGCTCCCGGCTGGCCATCCACGCCCTGAACGCCAAGGGCGAATTGGTGGACGCCACGGGGTTGCAGATCCCCGGCGTGCTGGATGATCTCTTCACCTATGACGGCCCCTTGGGCGTGACATGGAAGCGCAGCGCCCAGGGCGGCGACATCCCCACGGTCAACCTGTGGGCACCCACGGCCCGCAATGTGCGCCTCTATCTTTACGACGACAGCGACCCGGCCACTGAACCGGAAATCGTCAACCTGCGCCGGGTGGGCAATGCCGCGCCGGGGGTGTGGAGCGTCATCGGCAACGCGGATTGGCAGAACAAATTCTATCTCTTCGAGGTCAAGGTCTTCGCCCCCAGCGTGGGCGAGGAAGTGGTCAACCTGGTCACAGACCCGTACAGCGTCAGCCTGGCCGAGAACAGCACCCGCAGCCAGATGGTGGACCTGTCCGACCCGGCCCTCAAGCCCGATGGCTGGGACGAACTGGCCAAGCCCCCCCTGGCCGCGCCGGAAGACATCACGGTCTACGAACTGCATGTGCGGGACTTCAGCATTTACGACGAGTCCGTGCCCGAAGATCTGCGGGGCACCTACGGCGCGTTCACCGCTGGAAGAGTCCGCCGGGGTGGACCACCTGAAAGCCCTGGCCGCGGCTGGTCTCAGCCACCTGCACCTGCTCCCCACCTTTGACATCGCCACCATCGACGAAAACAAGGCCGACCAGCAGAACCCGGACCCGGCGGAACTGGCCAAGTTTGCGCCGGATTCCGAAGAACAGCAAGCCGCGGTCAACGCGGTGCGGGATGCGGACGGCTTCAACTGGGGCTATGACCCCTTCCACTATTCGGTCCCCGAAGGCAGCTATGCCGTGGACGCCGGACGGCAGCGCCCGCATTTTGGAATATCGCCAGATGGTCCAGTCCCTCAACAACATGGGCCTGCGGGTGGTGAACGATGTGGTCTACAACCACACCAACGCCGCCGGCCAATCGGACAACTCCGTGCTGGACAAGATCGTGCCCGGCTACTATCACCGGCTCAACGCCAGCGGCGTGGTGGAGAACTCCACCTGCTGCCAGAACACGGCCACCGAACACAACATGATGCGCAAGCTCATGGTCGATTCCCTGGTCACCTGGGCCACCCAATACAAGATCGACGCCTTCCGCTTCGACCTCATGGGCCACCACATGGTCAGCGACATGCAGGCCGTGCAGGAAGCCCTGGGCAGCCTCACCCTGGCCGAGGACGGGGTGGACGGCAGCGCCATCTATCTCTACGGCGAGGGCTGGAACTTCGGCGAGGTGGCGGACAACGCCCGCGGGCGTCAACGCCACCCAGCTCAACCTGGCCGGGACCGGCATCGGCACCTTCAGCGACCGCCTGCGGGACGCGGTGCGGGGCGTCGGGCCCTTTGACAGCGGCGAAAACCTGCAAAAGCAGGGCTTTGTGGCCGGGCTGTACACGGACCCCAACGACTTCGACCAGGGCAGCGAGGAAGCCCAACTGCGCCGCCTGCAACCTGCTCACCGACCAGATCAAAGTGGGCATGGCGGGCAATCTGGCCGACTATCACCTGATCGACGGCCAAAACCGGGCGGTCACCGGCAGCGAGGTGGACTACAACGGCTCCCCCACCGGCTACGGCGCGGACCCCCAGGAGCACATCGTCTACGCCTCCAAGCACGACAACCAGACCCTCTTCGACATCATCCAACTGAGCGCGCCCGCCTCCGCGGACATGGCCGAGCGGGTGAAGATGCACAACCTGGGCATCTCCATCGTCGGCCTCAGCCAGGGCATCCCCTTCTTCCAGGCCGGCGACGACCTGCTGCGCTCCAAGAGCATGGACCGGGACAGCTACAACTCCGGCGACTGGTTCAACGCTATCGACTGGACCGGCCAGACCACCAACTGGGGCAAGGGCCTGCCCATCGCCGACAAGAACGGCGACAACTGGCCCATCATGCAGCCCCTGCTGGCGGACCCGGCCCTGACCCCCAGCCCGGCGGACATCGCCGCGGCGTCGGCCCACTTCCAAAATGTGCTGGCCATCCGGGCCAGTTCGCCCCTCTTCCGCCTGCGAACGGCCGAGCAGATCGAGCAGATGGTGCGCTTCCTCAACGTGGACCTGCCCGCCAACATCGTCATGAGCATCGCCGATCTGGGCGAGGACGACGGATGTGGACCCAGATCGAGAGTTGGTGCTGGTTTGGATCAACGCCTCGAATGAGGAGGCGAAAGTAGACAATCCTTTCGCCGTGGGGCTGGATCTAGCCCTGCACCCGGTCTTGGCCGCGGCCAGTGGGCCAGACAGCCTCTCGACCTTTGACAGCGCCACGGGGACCTTCACGGTGCCCGCCCGCACCACCGCCGTCTTCACCGCGGACGCCCTGACCGACACCTTTGTGAATGCCCTGGCCGATCTCGACGCCCAATGGGACGAACTGCGGGCCAATCCGCCCGTGGTCGAGACGCCCGCCGCCCCGAGCAGATCGTCCTCTCCCCACCTCGGTCAGCTTCCCCGGCGACTTCGGTGAGGCCATCGGCGGCGGCAACTGGGCACCGGACAACGCCGCGGTCCAGGCCGCGGACAACGGGGACGGCACGTGGTCCTTGACCGTGGACGTGCCCGCGGGCGACTACGAATTCAAGGCCGCGGTCAACGGCTCTTGGGACGAAAACTACGGCCTGGGCGGCGAGGCCGGGGGCGGCAACATCCCCCTCAGCCTGGCCGCGGACGCCACGGTGACCTTCGTCTACGAGCGGGCGACGAATCGCATCTACGCCACGGTGGACGGCGAAGTGGTGGCCGGGGAGGGCGAACCCACGCCCCTGGCGCCCGAAACCGAGGCAGACGCCGGTGCCCCCGCCGATTCGGTCAGCTTCCCCGGCAGCTATGTGGGGCTGGTGGGCGGCGCGGACTGGGCACCGGATGACGCGGCCATCCAGGCCGCGGACGAAGACGGCGACGGCATCTGGACCCTGACGGTCGAACTGCCCGGCGGCGACTATGAATACAAGGCCGCCATCAACGGCGGCTGGGGCGAAAACTACGGTGCGGACGGCGAGCGGGACGGGGCCAACCTGGCCGTCACCGTGCCCGGCGACGGCGCATCGGTCACCTTCAGCTATGACCGGGCCACCAACTTGGTCAGCGCGGAGGTGGCCGAACCCGTGGTCATCGTGGAGCCGGACCCGATTTGGGCGACGGACTCTTCGTGCGCTCGGCCATCGCCCACGACAGCCGCAGCGACCTGTATCGCACCCCCTTCGGCGCGGTGCCCTTCGGGACCGAGGTCACCTTGCGTCTGCGCACGGCCGCGGACGATGTGGAGGCGGTCAGCGTGCAGATCACCAACATCTCCGCCGAGGGCAAGAGCAGCCAGGATCTGCAAAAGGTGGCGTCCGACGGGACCTACGATTGGTGGCAGACCACCTTCACCACCGAGGACGATGCCGTGGCGGTCTACGCCTACAGCTTCCAGCTTCAAGATGGCGACGGCATGCTCTTCTTTGCCGACAACGGCAGCCAGGACGGCGGCAGCGGCCAAGCCTACGCCACCGCCCCGGTGACAGACCTGGGCTGGAATATCTACAACTACGTGCCCGGCTTCGAGGCCCCGGAATGGGCCAAGAACGCCGTGATCTACCAGATCTTCCCGGACCGCTTCCGCAATGGCGACCCGGCCAACGACCAGACAGATGAGGATTGGTTCTACCCGGATCAGCGGGGCCAGCGCTTCTTCATCGAGCCGTGGAACACCATCGTGCCGGACCCGCAACCCTACGACGCCAACCTGAACCCGGAGTGGTGGGCCACGTGGAGCAACACCTTCTACGGCGGCGACCTGGCCGGGGTGCAGGAGAAGCTGGACTATCTGCAAGCCTTGGGCGTGACGACCATCTACTTCAACCCCATCTTCGACAGCCCGTCCAACCACCGCTACGATGGCCGCAGCTACACGGAGGTGGACCCCAATCTGGCCGTCAACGGCACCCCCGCCGAGAACATGGCCTTCTTCGACCAGTTCGCCCAGGAGGTGGCGGACCGGGGCATGCACATCATCCTGGACGGCGTGCCCAACCACCTCAGCTCGGACAGCCCCCTCTTCGACCGCTTTGGCCGCTTCGACACGGTGGGCGCGTGCGAATCCGAGGACAGCCCGTACCGGGATCTCTTCTTCTTTGACCCGGCGGCCCCGGCAGGCAGCGGGGCCTGCGCCGGCGACACCAACTATCGAGCCTGGGCCGGGGTGGACACCCTGCCCCAGGAGGACACGGGCCACCCGGCGGTGATCGACGAGTGGTTCGGCGAGGACGGCGTCGTCAACCTGTGGCTGACCAAGCCCGGCGTGGACGGCTGGCGCATCGACGTGGTGCCGGACGTGGTCGCCATCAACCCCGGCTTCTTCGAGCAGTTCCGCACAGACCGCCCAGGCCGCCAACCCGGACGCCATCGCCTACTCCGAGACGTGGAGCGAGCGGGACGCCCGGGAACGGCTGTTGGGCGACGAGTTCGACAGCACCATGAACTATCGCTTCCGCAACGCCCTCCTGGGCTTCCTGCGGGACACGGACTTCGACGACGGGGACGGCGGCATGACGGCCCTGACCGCCACCCAGTTCGAGGCCGCGCTGCGGGCGGTCCAAGAGGACTACCCGGAAGCCGCCTTCGCCACGGCCATGAACCTGATCGACAGCCACGATGTCAACCGGGCCGTGCGGGTGCTGGACCATGACGGCATCGACTACGCCGCCCTGGAACCCATCGGCGGCTTTGCGGATGGCCGGGCCCGCCTGGGGCTGGTGGCCGTCCTCCAATTCACCCTGCCCGGTGCGCCCACGGTCTACTACGGCGACGAGGTGGGGCTGAGTCGGCTTCGGCAGCGACATCCCCCGGGACGACCCGTACAACCGTCAGCCCTATCCCTGGGCCGACGCCGCGGGCTACGACGATCTGCCCGAATGGCGACAGCAGGACACGGATCTCCTGGCCCATTATCAATTCCTGGGCCAGTTGCGGGGCGCGCACAGCTTTCTGCGCACGGGATCTTGGGACACCTTCGTCACCGACGACGCCGGGGTCTATGCCTTTGGCCGCAAGGACGCCAGCGGCGCGGCGCTGATCGTGGTCAACCGCAGCGCCAACGAGCAAACCCTCAACCTGGACCTGACCGGCTATGTGCCCTTTGGCAGCGTGCTGACCTATGCCCAGGACGCCGGCATCACCGTCACCGTGCCCGCCACCATGCCCTGGGCCGTGACCATCCCCCCCATGAACTACGCCATCTGGCTGACCGCGGACGGCACGGATCTCTCCGCCCCGGCTGCGCCCGAAATCCTGGGCGTGGACGAAGGAGACGGTTCCGTGGCGCTGACTTTGCAGGCTGGGGAAGAGGACGGAATGGTTGTGATTTGGCGTTCCCTGGTCGATGGGGGCTATCAGGTCATCGGAGAGGTGGCGGCGGGGGAGACGGCTCCCTTTATAGACACGGACGTGCAAAACGGCACCACGTACTATTACAAAGCCACCTTCGTGCGCCCGGACGGCATGACCAGCGATCTGGCCTCTGCCGTGCCGGTACCCGCGACGCCCCACCTGCTTATCGAAGGGGCCGATCTGATCGGTCCGGTCACTCTTGACCACGTGATCAGCGCCATCACCCGAACCCAGACCCTGGTGGGCGCAGTGATCATCCCTGGCAGCGAGGCACTGGGCGACAGCGTCCCCGGTCTCGTGGCCCAGGCCGGTTATGCCCCGGCGGACGCCCCGGAAAGCTGGATGTGGACCACCGCCCAGCTTCAACTCAACGC
The DNA here is from genome assembly GCA_963704975.1 of uncultured Chloroflexia bacterium. Taxonomy (GTDB): domain Bacteria; phylum Chloroflexota; class Anaerolineae; order Caldilineales; family Caldilineaceae; genus JAGNDO01. Next base: position 131,394 of record CAVPIK010000038.1, read on the forward strand.
CGAGGACGGCACCCTGGCCTTCCAGGCCGACTTCCTGCCCGACGCCGTGGGCGACTATGTCACCGCCTTCCGCTTCAGCACCACGGGCGGGCGGGATTGGACCATGAGCGAGACCCTGGGCACGCTGACCGTGCTGCCCAGCGACGACACGGAGGCCCCCAAGACCCCCTTCCGGGTGGATGATGTCTTTGCGGGCAGTTCCAGCCTGGTCTTCAGTTGGCGGCTCTCCCGGCCCAAGGATCTGTACGGCTACGAGATCTGCCGGGCGGATATGACCGCGGACGAGAGCGGCTGCGCCACCCGCATCCTGAGCGTGGGCAGCGCCAGCATCTACACGGACACGGCGGTGACCACGGACCACACCTACGCCTACACCGTGGCCGCGGTGGACACCAGCTTCAACAAGAGCGCGCCCACGGAGCCGTTGACCATGACCGCGGCGGTCAGCGTGGTGGATGTGACGTGGCAGGTCTTGGTCCCGGCAGAGACGCCCGCGGGGGAGACCATCTTCATCGCCGGGGACAATGCCGAGGTCTTCGGGGCGGCCTTCAACCCGGCCCTGATGCCCATGACCGACCTGGGCGACGGCCTGTGGACATGGACCGCCACGGTGAAGGAAGGCACGGTCCTCAACTACAAATATGTGCGGGGCGACTGGACCATGGTGGAGCAGTGGGGCACGATCATGGGCTTCACCAACCGCATTCTGGAGGTGACCCCCGGCCCGGACGGCACCATGCTGGTGGACGACACGGCCACGGACTGGGGCGCAGAGGGCGCGGACGACCGCCGAGGCGTCCAAGTCTGGCGGGATCCCCTGGTGCGGGAGGTGACGGCCACGGCGGAGGGGGTGCGGGTGCGCTTCAGCATCCCCACCACCCTCCTGGGGGACGTGGCGGACGTTGTGAGCGTGGCGGACGCCAATGGCACCTCCGTCCCCGGCACGGTGGTTGCCGAGGCTGAGGGGCTGATCTACAGCTTCACCCCGGACGCAGCCCTGGCCGCCGGGGAGGTCACGGTCACGGTCTTCGGCGTCACCGCCACGGCGGATATGATGAAGCCGTTTGTGACGACGGTGACGGTGGAATAGATCCTGTTCGGATCAAAAAAGGCCCCGATGCAATGCATCGGGGCCTTTTTTGATCCGAACAGATCTCTATTGATCGGCGTAGCCTTCCAGCACCCGCTCGGTGAGTTGGGCCAGGTTGTCGCCGTCGTCCGGCAGGCTGACCGCGTGGTGATGGACCCGCACACGACCACCGGGCAACAGCATTTCGCCGGGGAAGCCGTGACGGCTCATCTGCTCGACCGCTTGGGCCAAGAGTGCCTGGGCTTGGGGCTTGGCCATATCGGGCAGGGCGACCATCATCGCGCCGCTGGAGAAGGTCGTGGAAATGCTGGTAGGTGCCAGGCCATCCTGAACGCTGACCAATTTGGCGAAGATCTCTCCGGCCACCTCGCGGCCCAAAGGCGTCGGTCATCTCTTGGAAATCGGGCAAGCCGATCATGGCCAGGCTGAAAGGCTTGTTCGAAGAGTGGGCACGACGGAAAGCCTGGGCGACCTGACGTTGAAAATCCACCATGGGATCACCTGGTTCCGCTTTTGGTTCGGCTTCTGGTTCCGCTTTTGGTTCTGCCGGGGGAAGCACCTGGGCAGGAAGCGTGAGTGCTGGTGTTTCATCTTGCCTGGGTTCCAACAAAGCAGCCAAGGCGGCCACCGAAATCGATATGGCTGTGACGAATAGGCCGGTGGTCTGGGCCTGAAAGGCCAGAAAGAGCAAAGCCAACAGGGCCAGGGCCAGGATGGCAAAGATCACCTCCTGAAATACAAACCCTCTTTTTCCGCTGCGTACTTTCATGCCGAACGCCAAAGTCTGAAAAAACAGACAGAGCAGAACCCCGCCCAAAATGGCAAAGATGGCTTGCTGACGGCCAATGTCCGCGCCGGGGGAGCTGGCACGCAGAAAGTCCGCCAATTCCACCAGCAAGCCCAGGGCCGACCGGCTGCCTAGCCAAGGCGAAAAGGCAAAGCCAAAAAAGGCCAACACGATGGCTGTGGCGTTGATCCAACGGATACGGGCAATTCGGGTCATAATACGGGTCCTTTGTCGATAACGGCAAGCCTCATTCGTTTAGCAGATTCAGGGCGGCATCAAACTCTTGGGCGAAGAAGTGGACGTAAACTTGCTGGATCAAGGCTTCGGTCGCCGGGCCGGGATTTTCCCGGCGCAGGGCCAGGATGCGGGCCGGGATCTCCAGGGCGGATTCGGGCATGTCCCGCCCGGTGTAGGCGCGGGCCTTGTCCTGGGTGGCGGCCAAAAGCTTTGTGCCCCCAGCCAGGGACGGCTCGATCTGGGTGCCTTCGTTCCAATCGTTCCAGGTGATGATCTGCACCCAGGTGGGTTGGCCTGACTCTTCTTGTGGCCTGGGCGGCCAGGGCCAGTTCCCAGGTTTGATCGTACACCGCACCGCCCTGACCGTCGATAAACCGGGGCGTGTTGCCCCATCCTCCTACCGGGCTGTCATCAAAGGCGGCCCAAACGCCACCTACGGTCAGATCCAGGGCATGAAGTCGGGTGCGGAAATCCATCTCTGGATAGACCCAGTTGACATACTCCTGACCCCAGTCCAGGGGGTTGTCGTTAGCCCCGCTCACCCAAGAAAAGAAGCCGTCCACCACATCCAAAAACTCGGTCTCTGCCCCCATATACAGCAGATAGTGGGGAGGCAGATCCGACTGCCTCGCCTGGGCCAACTGCTGAGGGATAAGCAGCCCCGGCTTGCCATCCTGCCAGGCCTGAAAATAAAAGATCACGGGTAGGCCCCGAAAGGTCAGATAGGCGGGCTGGCGACCATAGCCGTTCAGATGTCGGTCAAATGAGCCGTCAACCGGGCTCTGGCGGTCCGCGGCATCGGCACTGAACAGAATCTTGCCTTCGTAGGCCAGCCCCACAAAGAAGGAGATGCCATAGCTCTGCCTGCCACTGGTTGACGATGGTCCAGGGTATCGGCAAAGGCCCGATCGATGCCGCCATCATCTTGGGGGCCGTACCAGTCTATCACAAAGCCGTCAATCCCCGCGGCCCAGGCCGAGGCGATCTGATATTCGATCACCGCCGGGTCGGCTGAATCGTAGGGGCCGATGCGGGGATAGTCCACGGCGGCGATCTGGCGCAGACCGTCCTCGCCCACTCGATCCGGCAAACTGTCGCCGGGGTCAAACTGCCCGTTGCCGTTGGGGTCCCACTGCCAATGTTCCCAGCGTCCGCTGAACGAACGAGTTTTGAACCAGGTCATGTAATGGGCCAGGATCAGCGCGTTCCCCGGCCCCACCACCTGGCCCACACTGGCTGGGTTTGGCTCTGGCATGGACGTTGGCACGGGCGGCACCGGGACGCCCGGCGTCCCCACAGCCGGGACCGCCGCCCCCTCTTGGGCAAAGACCCAGTCCGGCCCGACACCCGTGCTGCACGCGCTCAAAGTCAGTCCTCCAAAGAAAATAGCCAGGGCCAGGAGTAGATCTCTTTTTCTAAATTGGCGAAAATATCGGCGTGAGATCATTGGGGCGGTGTGTTCGTGAACAACAATGGGCCAACGGCGGCTATGGAACAACGGGGCTGAAAGATAAGGGTAGCCGTTTTTGGGGCTGGCGTAAATAGTACCCTCAGCGCAACGCAATTTCGTATGCGTCCGGCTTTGACATCCGTGCGGGGCGTGCTAGCATGATCCACATGAACAACCCTGTGCTATTGTTGCCCGGCTATACGGATAGCGAAGAAGATTTGACCACCCTGGCCGCCCATCTTTGGGATGCGGGTTTTCAGGTCTATCCCTTTGGTCCCCGGCCCAGCGATGGGTCTGTGCTGCTGGAAGATCTGGCAGCCCAGCTTCAGGCCTATGTTGACCTCACCTTTGGCCCGGATCAGCCCGTGGATGTGGTGGCCTTTAGCATGGGCGGATTGATCAGCCGCTGGTATGTGCAGAAATTGGGCGGCGAGGAACGGGTGCAGCGGCTCATCACCCTGGCCACGCCCCACAACGGGACGCTCTTTGCGTATTTGCCGGTCAACAGCCCCGGTCTGCGCCAAATGCAGCCGGAGAGCGCATTTTTGACCGAGCTAAACCAGGATCTCTCCCCCCTGGCCCGCCTGAATTTCACCAGCATTTGGACACCCCTGGATCTGACCGTCTTTCCCGCCACCAGTTCAGTCATGACCGTGGGCACGATGGTGCGGCTCTTGCTGCCCCACCACCGGGCGCTGCTCACCCATCCCCGCTGCCTTGCCGCTGTGGTGGAGGCCCTGCGTATGCCCGTGGCATGAGGGTAGGCAAACCCTGTGGCCGACTGGTCTTCAACCCGATCGCTTAATCAAACGCCCCGTTTGGCATAGACCAGACGGGGCGTTCTTTTGGTTCAATTTTTAGCTCTTGCCCAAACCGTCAGGGTTAAACCGTGGCGGGGACCGCTACGGGCGCAGGGGTTCCGCAGTTGGCGCAGAACTTGTGTTGCGGGGCCAGGGCTGTGCCACATTCGGTGCAGAAGACGACGGCTTCGGACCCGGCCTTTGTGGCCGGGGCGACGCCCGTCTTCGGCGCCACTTTGCGCTTGCGGTTGATGAGCATTTCCAACGGATCCTCCGCGCTGGCGGGGGTGTGGCCGTTGGCCGCGGACTCTCGCTGCACCTTGTGCTTGCGGGCGATGAGCATCTCCACCTGATCGTCCAGGCTGGCGGTGACCGGGGAGACCTGTTCGATCTGCTGGATCAGCCCCACGGCCTGGCGGCGCAGACGCAGGTTAAAGCGTTCAAAGTCTTCGTCGGTGATCTTACCCACCTGATAGTCAAATTCCAGATCCTTGATGCCCTTGAGCACCGTATCTTTTTGACCCATCAGTTCTGCCAGCCGGTCATCTTCCACCATCACCGGGGCGGGCTTGGGATCCACCAAAGGCCAGATCACGTACCAAAGAGCGGCCAGGGAGATCACGGCAGCGATGCCAATTGTCAACCAAATCATGATCGATTCTCGTTTCTATTCACTAATCTGCCGCCGCGCCAATGCGGCGGTTGAGGCCAGACACGGTTTGGGTCTGACGTCGTTGGGCAGGGTGGGGCCACATGGCAAAGAATACGCCAAGCATCAGGACAAGTCCGCCCACCCACATCCACACGGTCAATGGGTTAATATAGATGGTAAAAGTGGCCGTCGAGCCGGAATTTTCCCAGCCGTTGAGCAGGACATAGACATCCTCGACCGGGGACATGCGCAGACCGACTTCGCTGGTGGGCATGTCCGGGGTCTTGGGATAGAAGTTGTTGCGGGGGGTGATGGTCCCTAGCAGTTCGCCGGATTCTTCACGGAAGACCATCAGGTTGGCGTTGCGCTGAATATGGTTGCCATTCTCGACAAAATCCATGCCGGTGTAGGTCAACTCATAGCCGGAGAGCACGACGCTCTGGCCGGGGGCAAGGGTGACATTGGTCGTGGTCTGATAGAACTCGTTGCCCACGATGGCCACGCCGATCAGGACGATGGCCAGGTGGACAATGTAGCCCCCATAGCGGCGGCCATTGCGGCGCAGCAGGTTGAACATGGCCACGGGGACCATTTCCCCGGAGTGGTGGCGGCGGGCTTGCACCCCGCGCACATATTCCTGGACGATGGTGACAAAGGCGAAGACGCAGATGGAGAGCCCCAACACCGGGTAGAAGTTGGGGGAGAAGTAGGCCAGCACTGCCCCAAAGATCACGGCGATGCTGGTGGGCCACACGAACTGTTTGCGCATGGTTTTGGCATCCGTGCGCCGCCAGCTCAACAGGGGGGCCACGCCCATCAACATGACCAGCAGCAGGAAGAGGGGGCCGTTGACCTTGTTGAAGAAGGGAGCCGCCACGCTGATGCGATCCCCGGTGAGGATTTCGCTGAACATGGGGAAGAAGGTGCCCCACAGGGTGGCAAAGGCAATGCCGGTGAAGAGCCAGTTATTGCCCATGAAGGCCGCCTCTCGGCTGGCATAGGAATCGATCTGGTTTTCGTCTTTGAGCAGATGAAGTCGGCTATAGAGCAGCCACAAGAAGCCAAAGACGATGATGATCATGAAGCCCAGGAAATAGGGCCCTACATCGCTGCGGGCGAAGCTGTGGACGCTCTCTAGCACGCCGCTGCGGGTGGTGAAGGTGCCCAGGATGACCAGGAAGTAGGTCAAAAAGACCAGCACCACATTCCACACCTTCATGATGCCCCGTTGTTCTTGGATCACGATGCTGTGCAGGAAGGCTGTCCCGGTCAGCCAGGGCAGGAAGCTGGCATTTTCCACGGGATCCCAGGCCCAGTAGCCGCCCCAGCCCAGTTCCATATAGGCCCACTGGCTGCCCATCAGAATGCCGATGGAGAGGAACATCCACGGGATCAGGGTCCACCGGCGCACGACTCGCACCCATTCGTTGCCCACTCGCTTGCTGGCCAAGGCGCCCACGGCAAAGGCAAAGGGCACGGCCATCCCCACATAGCCCAGATAGAGCATGACCGGGTGGATCACCATCCAGTAGTTTTGGAGCAGGGGATTCAGCCCCTGGCCATCCTCTGGGGTGAAGCCGATCTGCTTGAAGGGGTTGGTGGCAAAGACCAGCAACGCCAGAAAGAAGAGGGTGGTGGAAAGCAGCACCGCGTTGACGTAGGGCATCATCACCTGCATCTTGCCACGCTGGGTGATGGCCACGGCCATGCTAAAGAGGGAGAGAATCAGCACCCAGAAGAGCAGGCTACCGGCTTGGCCTCCCCACAGGGCCGAGAACTTGTAAAAATTGGGCAAGGCCCGCTCCGAATGGTTCCACACATAGCTCAGTTGAAACTGATCCGTGAGCAACGCGTACCAAAGCAGCACCGAGGCCATAGTGGCCAGAGCCGCCACGGCATAAACGGCGTTGGTGCTGGTGGCGGCCAGCCGGGTGTTGCGCGTGTGTCCACCCCAAAAGCCAGCCACCACACCGATGGCGGCCAAGATGAGCGCCGTGACGAGAATTAGATAGCCAACGTTAAATATCATAGAGAGTCACCTATGGTCTGATTTTGGCAAGATAGGCATCCATCTTGGCCTGATTGGGGATGGGCCCAATCACAATGTCGGTAATCTCGCCGTTGGCGTTCACGAAGAAGGTCTCGGGAACACCTTTGATGCCATAACGACGAGCGGCCTGGCTGCGCAAATCCGGGCCATTTGGATAGGTAATATCAAACTCGGCCAGATACGCTTTGGCCGCTGGTTCCTGGTCTAGATAGTCCAGCCCCAAGAAGAGGATGCCGTTGGGCTGCTCCCGCCGCCACGTTGCTTCCAGCAGGGCGGCCTCGTCTCGGCAAGGTTCGCACCAACTGGCCCAGAAGTTGATCACCACGCCCTGGCCCCGCAGATCGTCCAGGTTGATGGTCTCGCCTTCAAAGGTGGCGAATTCCAGGGCGGGGGCCATGCCGGCGGCCCGCTGTTCGGAATTGTTGGTCTGGTAAAGACGCAGGGCCAGCATGATCACAAAGGCCAGGGGAATGGCAATAAAGATCAGTCGCCAGATCAGGAATGCCCCGGATTGGGGCCGGGCCACCGGGGCAGGGTCAATTGCTACCCCATCGGCCCCAGGCTGTGTTGTGAGAATAGATTCGCTTTGCTCAACCATACCGCTTCAATTCCTCTTCCAATTTGCTGTCATAATCGTCGGCGGTGGGCGTTTTCTTGGCGGAGCCATCCTGCCCGGTGCCGCTCTCCAGTCCAATCCCCGTCTTCACCATCCCCCGGGCACGCATCCAGAGGAAGCCGCCGCCCACAGCCATCATGAGAAAGGGCATGATCCACGCCAGCCAATTAAAGCCCTCTTTGGGCGGTTCACCCAACACCTGGGGACCATATTGCTCAATAAAATAGGCTCGGATCGACTCCACATCTTCGCCCTCCGAGAGCTTGATAGCGATCACATCCTTCATCTGATCGCAGGCTTTGAGTTCACAGACATCCAGCCGTACGCCGCTGCACAGGGGGCACCACAACTGTTCGGCCACATCATTGACCTGGTTGGCGGTGATGCCTGGGGGCGGGGGCACGGTTTGAGCCTCAGGCTGGGCATAACTGGCGGATCCCAGCCCGATCACCAACAGCCCCACACAGAGCAAAAAAAGAGACAGAGATAAGAAAAAAGCACCGGAAACAGGTGATTTGTCGTGTTGCTGGGTTCGCATCATAGGATAGAATTCCAAAATCTGGCAGTCGGTCAGTATAGGTCACGCAATACAGATCACGCATAGGCGCGTAATGGCAATATAGCACGACGGTTGCAAAGGTGTCAACAGAATCGGGAATTTGCTCACCGATTATTCATCAAAACAGATAAAGATCAACCCCACCCTAACCCTCCCCAGATTGGGGAGGGGACAATCCTAGGTTAGCGGCCATTCGCTTTACGGCGATCCGGCTCCTCCCCCAATCTGGGGGAGGCTGGGAGGGGGTTGGCAGTTACGAGAAAAGGCAAAGAAAAGGCCGGGCACGGATGACGCACCCGGCCTTTCTTAACTGGCTGTCCACCTTCATGGAATCAGAGGAGTCAAGGCTTGACGGTCTTACGCTGTCAAGCCATGACTGCCTAGATTTCTCACCAAAACGGCTGGACTATGGCCGTTCCATTCCACTGACGTCGCCGCCCAGGTCTTCAATCGAGTCAACCAGCAACTGAATGACATAGGGAGCGTTGTGGGCAAAGGCGCCCGGATCCTTGGACACGTACTGGTAGTTGTACGCAGCCCGCAGCAAGCGCGGGGTCCAGGTGTTGTAGCTGCCATCATCCTCGTCCTTCACGCCGTCGTTGTTGACGTCCTTGAAGAAGTACGGGTAGGCATGGGAGTCGTACTGGATACCGGTGCCCGCTGTTTCGGCAGCATAGGCCCGCATAGCTTCGTACAACACACCCTTCAGGCTGTCGATCTCGTAGTAGACGCCTTCTTCGTCGTCCCCGTTGCCGTCATAGTCCGCGAAGTTGTAGCGGATGTTATGCAGATCTTCAACGGTTTCGATTTCGATGTCGTCATGACATTCGGCGCAAGCCTCGACCTGAACTTCCAGGGAATGGGCACCATGACAGTCGGCGCACTCATTCATGTCGTTGGCGTGATCAAAGAAGGCAGCATACCGCTTGCCATCATACTCAAAGCCGCCCTTGGCCTCGGTGCCGAAGCGGGTTGCGCCGGCAGCGAAGTAGTGGACATTGAGGAAGCGCAGCTTGTCGCTGACCACGTCATCTTCCGCATCACCGATCAAACGAGCAACGCTGACACCCGACTCACGGCCCATGTGACAGTTCATACACAGGTTCGTGTTGGCATCGCCGCTGTCAATCTTGGCCCCACTGGGGAAGGTGACGCTGGCAATTTCGGGCAGACCGTACTCGATCTGATCCGTGTGGCAGGTGGCGCACTGGAAGCCATTGGCCACGGGCTGGCTGATGTTCACGCCTTCCTTCAGGAACATGGGCAGACCACCGGCGCTGTGACACTTGGCACAACTGCCGGGAACGGCTCCGTCCTCATCCCAATGGCGGAACGCCTCTTCGGAACCGGCAAAGTGACCGGCGTCGATGCGGCTGGTGGTCGACATATCAATCCCTGCATCTTCCAAGGCCACATTCAGGTCGGCGATGGAATCGTACATGAGTTGGATGTCGTACTTGCCACCGTGGGCATAGGCCCCTGGGTCTTTCTGATAGACTTGGTAGTTGTAGGCAGCCTTGAGCAACCGAGGCGACCAAGCGGCCAGACGGCCATCATCCGCATCCACTTCGCCGTTGCCATTGGTGTCGGCAAAGAAGTAAGGATAGGAATGGGCGTCATAGACGATGGGTGTTTCCAGCACGCCAGAGGCATAGGCTTGCAGAGCGCCGTACAGCAGCTCGGACATGCCCTGCAACTCGTAGTAGATGCCTTCTTCGACATCGCCGTCTCCATCATAGTCACGCAGGGAGCCGGCCATACGAACGTCTTTCAGGTCATCTGCCGTGGCGACGCCCTCATGACAGGTGGCACATTCCTCAACCTTGACTTCCAAGGTATGGGAATTGTGACAGCCGATACAAGAATCATAGCCTTCGACGTGGGCAAAGTTGCCATCGTACGTCATGCCGTCGTACTGGAAGCCACCCTTTGCCAGGGTGCCGTACTTGGTAGCGGCAGCGGCGTAGTAATGAATGTTACGGAAGCCGATGTCGGCGCTGGGGGTGTCGTCGGTCTCCACAGCAGCCGCTTCGATGGTGGCGGCAACGCTCACCATGGATTCACGGCCCTGATGACATTCCATACAACGGGCTTCTCCGCCCAGACCGGTCAGCTCGACGCCCGAAGGCATCACGACGCTGTCCTTGGTCAGGGTGGCATCGTTGTGGCAAGCCACACAAGAGACAACCGTGCCAGTCATGGCGGCGCTGTCTACGATACCCGCTTCCGTACCATCCACACCCAGGAAGTCCAGATAGCCTGGTTCGCTATGGCACTTGGCACAGTTTGCTGGAACTTCCGATGGATCGTCCGCATCCCAGTGGATAAAGGCTTCTGCCGTTGCATCGGCATGGCCCGAACTCATCCATTCATCCAGAAATGGAATCTCTGGAGCTGTCATGGTGTCGGGGGTTTCTTGTTGGCCTACGGCAATCTGAACACTCATGCCTGCTAACGCCAACGCCACGATCAACCCCACGAGGATTGTGATCTTGCGCATAGATCTCTCCTTTATATTCTCGCGCGAGAATGTGAAAATGTGGGAATACTACATTTTGTGGCTTGAACAAAGAGCGGAGTATAGGGTAATTATCCGATAAGCACCTCCTTGTGCCATACGCACAATACCTGAATCGGTTCGAAGGCCGTACACGCCAGTTAGATGAACAACCCCGAAAACGACACACGACGGTATGTGGTCAAGCCAATTAAGGAATACCCACTCCCCGCCCAGAACGCTGACTGAGCGCTCATAGAACAACGAATGGGACCCCTTAAACATACACAATTGTCGACCGGACGGACAGTGGCAAATGTCATGTGATTGACATAGCATTTGTAATGATATCCGCCAGTATGAACACAGGGCACCGGCTTACGACAACCGGCACCCTGGAGACACCAAGGATCAAGGCGCAGGGCTAACGATTTCCACATTCTGCCTGGGAATGGTGGTAATCGCCGTCTTCTCGAAGCTGACAAAGAAGATCAACCCGGCAAGCAGTACGATGGAGGCGGCGACTGCAATCGGCATGTAGACGGCCCGGCGGCGGCGCAGAGTCTCGGCATCTGGCGCGGGGCGGATCATGCCAGCCTGGATCTGGGCCAACTCCAGCCCATGCTCTTCTTCCATTTCGTGGTGGCTGATCTCCCCGGTAAACATGCTTTTATTGAAGTGTTTGACATGTACATTATACAGATGCCAGGTGACAATGGAAAGGACCGCCAAAAGCGCCTCCCCGCCATGGGCCGCTTTGGCCGCCGGAATCCAAGAGCCGGGCAGGAGATGGGTTGTGGCGATGGGGTTCCAAAGCACAAAACCGGTGATGATCATGATCACCGTGCCCCAGATCACTGCCCAATATTCCAATTTTTCGCCAAAGGTAAAGCGGCCCATCTGAGGTGGTTTCTTGCTCAGGCCAAAGTTGTATCCCAAGGTTTGCACAATATCCACGGCATCCTTCACACCGGGCAGCATGGTCATCTCCACCCGGCGTACAAAGACCTTATAGCCCACCGCCACCACATGATAGATCGTCTCGAACATGAGGACGAAGGCGGAGACTCGATGGATCACCCGCACCACCTCGATGCCCCCCATGAGGGCGATCATGACGCCGGCCCAGTCACTGTTCGCATATTTCTGGGGGATGCCCGTAATCGACAGAATGGTAAAGCTGCCCAAGAGAAGCGCATGTTCGATCCGCTGCCAACGATCAAACCGGCGGTAGCGGACAGGCGCGCTCCCGTGGGCAGCGCCGGAGCGACCCTGTAGGTCGACAGAAGCACTCATGATACCCCCTCTTTCTCTGGCGACCGGCGCAGGACAAAGCGACGGAATAGGTCTGATGCAATGAGAACCGCAAAGAACGCCAAGACTCCTGGGATCAAGATCTGATAGAAGAGATTGACCAGATAGATCAGGGTATTGTGTTCCAGGGACGGCTCAAAGTGGCTGGTCCACGAGTCCGAGAAGTTGGCTGTTGCGTCTGGGTGGCACTGCTGACAGGTGACCAGTAGATTCTCTTTAATGACTTGCGAAGATTCACTGGAAACCTGCATAATGTTATGCACACCGTGACAGTCGTAACAGACCGCTTTATTGGTCTCGTGGTCCGGCGATTGCTTTTCAAAGAGCGTGACTGTGGTGCCGTGGAAATCCGCCACATAGGAGTTGAAGACATTGGTCGAAATGTCATACTTCGCCATCTTCTCTTCATCCGCATGGCACTCGGCACAAAGTTTGGGTGACCCCAATCGGAAGAGCGTCGTCAGGGGATCGCTGATGTCGTGGACCCCATGACAGTCGATACAGACCGGCACGTCCGGGTTGTTTTGGCCAAGCAGCGCTGCGCCGTGGACGCTTTGGGCGTATTGTGCGGCAATTTCGTCGTGACAATTACCGCAGGTCAGGGAAATCTTGCCTCGGGGTTTGTTGGGTGATTGAATGGCGTGGCTACCGTGACAATCGACACAGGTGGCGGCGGCCAGTTCCCCCTCTTCCAGGGCATGGGCGTGCATGCTATCTTGTTGCTTATTATAGATGTCCTCGTGACAGTCAGCGCATACATCCCCAACCACCAGGGTCACCTGCCGTCGATCCGCAGCTTGGATGGGCTGATGGGGGAAAGCGTAGCGTTCTTCGTCGCTGTGACACTCGGTACAGAGCAGTTCGTGGTATTGGAACTCCTCGATCTGCCGGGTGCCGTGGACCGAATCGGCCAAAGTCTGCTGATCCACATGCAGATCCAACGTCTCACCAGATTCCAGGGTGATCTGACTGGTCAGCAGCTCGTGGCAGGTGCGGCATTGGGCATCGGCAGGATAAAGCGGTTCGTCCGTGTGGCAGGTGCGGCAGGTCTGGCCTTCGCCCAGATTGGCCACTATTTCCTGGTGGGTGCGGTCAACCGCTGCATTGTCATAGCTACTGTGGCAGCTTTGGCAGGTGGCCACAGAGTTCTCGGCCATCAGCGCAGAAGAATCCACTTGATGGCCACCGTGACAGTCCACACAGGTGGGCAACCCCTGGTTATCCTCGACCAAAAGATGGCCGGGGTTGTGGGGTTGCGTGTTGATATGGCAATCCTGGCAGCGCTGGGCAGTCAGCTTGTTCAGATCCGCAAGGGACTGGATCGGTGAATCACCCTGGGCTTTGACATGCGGGTACTGAAATTCGGTCTGGGCGTGACAGTCGGTGCAATAGATGGGCGCGGTGCCATCCGGCCCACCTGTGACGCCACCGTGGATGGATTCTGCCAAGAGGGCCAAATCCACCCCGACCACCAAGAGTTCGCCGGAGGGCAACGTGACCTCCTTGGCGCTACCCACATGGCAGCCTTTACAAGCATAGTCCGGCGGCGGTGTGTCCATTGGCACATCCGCCCGTACGCCTTGACCAACCAGCCCGCCAAGGAGCACCAAAGCAATTCCTGCCCAAGCCAGCATGAACGCCACAGAGCGGCTCCAATGCTTTCCCCCAAAAGAGGACTGCAATGCTGCTTGGCTCCTGTTTCTAAGATTTTTCCGTGCGTCAACAGACCCTGGGGCACCATGCCCTTCAGGAATCTCTACGAGCGCGGAATCCCCTCGTTTATCCATTTTTCAATCCATTCTAGTTCACGGGGAGCCAACCGATTTGGATGGCCCTCTTTTTGTAATTGGATTAACAAGCTGGCATCGGCATCACCGGGCACCACTGCCGCCCCGAAATTACCCCCAGCCAACAACTCTTCATAGGTGTTCAGATATAGCCCAGCCGTACCGCCATGACAGGAAGCGCACCGGGTGTGCAGAATCGGCCCCACCAAATCATCCCAAGTCAGGGGAGATTCAGGATAAGAGGGCAACAATTCGTCCAACACATTGGTCAGTTCGGTGATGCTGGGTGCGTTCAGCCCGGCAAAGGTCCATTCCGTGGCGTGGCAGCCGGCGTTGGCACAGAAGCTGACATTGTCCTTGCCGCCGGGGTTTTCCACGCTGTGGCAACCTTCGCAGGTGCTGTCAAACTCGAAGCGATGGCGGGACGATCCAATTGCTGTCGATGTGGGTATCCGGCTGGAAGGCGTTGTCCACCACCAGATCGGGGATGGTGCCGTCGGGCCGGTTTTGCACGGGGATGGTGTGGCACAAGTTGCACTCGATGCGCACACTTTCCTCTTCGGCGTTCAGGTGCTTGCCATCGTGACAGCGGAAACAGCCCGCCGACTCCAGATGGCCCACGTTGTTGGGATGGGTCTCCCAGTTCACATCCATGTTAGGGTAGACCATCCGCTCGTACATAGACGCCAATTCATCCACGGAGGCATCCACGGTTTCCTGATAGTCGGCATAATAGTCGGACCAATTGGCCTGGTAATAGCCTTTTAGCCCCCAAATGGCCGACCGAGCTTCGTCGATGTTCGGATATCCCCGTTCCATCACGGCCAAGGCGTTCTTTTTGATGTAGGGGATCGTTTTATCCACAATACCCCGGGCCAAGGCGTCATCCAGGGCGGCATCGGGCGAATCGAAGGGATGAGAATCCCGGTTGTGACAGGTGATGCAGTCCATGATCTTGATGTTGCCCTGGTTTTGCTCGGCAAAGTCGGCGGGCAGATTGGCCTCAATGTCTGCGTAGACATCCGTTTCGCCCGTGGCGGCATCGGTCACCCGCACCCAGGGAATCACCTGCTCCAAATGGACGCTATCCGTGGCGATGTACTCCACCTGGTTTTCGATGTGCCAGTGGATGCCTTTGCCCGCCCCCTCGCGCAGGGTGCCGCCACCGGTCTTGAAGGACATATACATGGTGGTCAGTTCGTTGTTGCGTTCGGCGCTATAGCTTTTGAACTCCCGCAGGCTGTCGTCGGAGAACTTTTGCGGGCTGTGACATTTCTCACACGCCTCGGAGGCCGGGCGCAGCTTTTTGGAATAGATGGGCACCTCGTAGTCGGCCCCGACAAACTGGACCACGTGGCTGATGTCCTGGGCCTTGCGGGAGAACTGGGTGGCGATGTAGGCCCGCCCAATATGACAGTCCACGCAGTTGACCCGACTATGGGACGAGACCTGCCATGATTCATATTGGGGGGGCATGGTATGGCAAGATTCGCCGCAGAACTGGGATCGGTTGGTATATTCCCAGCCGGCCCCGCCGACCAGAAACATGGTCAGCCCGGCAAAGACCAAGGTGGCAAAGGGCATGAGCCGCATCCACAGGGGGGAAGCGCGATCCGGCGTAATGAAACGATTGATTTTATCCCACATGGGATTCTCTCCTCAACCAGAAATAGCGTGCGACAAAAGCGCCCCCAACGACCGCCACCAAAGCGAGTAGTCCAAAAACAGTAGGCCACACCCAGGCAAAATCTATATAGGCCGACACCTCGTGCTGTTCGCCCGCAGAGGGCAAGGGCGTGGGCACGGGTGGCGAAACTGGGGTCGGTCCCGGCCCAAAGGGTGACGTGCTGCGGATCACATATTTATCCAGCGCCCAGGAAATTGTGGTCGCCGCCCATTCCGGCGTTTCGGAGAGATTCTTGTGGCACTGATTACAGGCATTGGGCATGGCCGCCAGCCCGCCGTGATCCACGGTGTTCTGGGGATTCGGCTGTTGGAACGTGTGGCTATGAATATCATAGTCCACCGCCGAGGTCGCCATCAAGGGCATGTGACAGTCGTTGCAGGCAAAGTCCCGTTTCTTCATGGCCTGTTCGTGATAGGGGATGTGATTGGCCAGGGCCAACTTCTCCACATGACACGAGGCGCACAGTTGATTGGTGGGCTCTACCAACTGGGACGGCCCCTGGCCCGCACTGTGAACTGCATGGCAGGTGGCGCATTGGATCTCGCCGGACTCTTGCATGGTGTTGCCCAACATCCAATCCGCATATTGCTGATTGTGGATCTTGGCGCTGCCATCGGGCCAGCGGGTGGTTTCGTCGGCGGTGAAGGTGAAGTGGTCGGTCAGCGTGTCGCCAGGGGTATAGGTGGCCGGGAAGGGATGGCCTTCGGGCGAGCTGCCCCGGCTATGGCAAGCCCCACAGACCTGATCATCGGTCTGGCTGAAGGGCTTGGTGACAGTGGGATCGGCCACATGCTCTGCGCCGGCTCCGTGACAATCTTCGCAGCCGATGCCAAACTCTTGGAACGACCAACCCGCCGTGGCAGAAACGAGGGTGTCTGTCATGGCAACGCCAGCCCCATCGACCACCGGTGCCGGGTCAGCAATCTCCAACCCGGTGACATGGCAGAAGCTGCACGATTCCACCCAGTTGACCAAGGGCACGGTCTCGCCATCACCTGCGCCCTGGGTAGCGTGATCCGCCACCCACTCTTGGGTCGCCACATTCCACTGTCCGGGAAGGACCAACAGATCCCCGGACACGGTCTCGGTGATAAAGCGTTGTTGCCACTTTCCGCCGATGGTATAGGCCACCTGGGCCAGATCAAAGGTGCGATTCGGGTCATCGACCGCGAAGTCGGCCACCACAGCCTGGGGCGCATCCGCTGTTCGCTGGATGGTGGTGGCGTGAAGGGTCTCGCGCCAGGTCAGGTAGCGGTCCGCATGGCAGCCCATGCAGCGCTCGCTGCCCACGTAGCCCTCGGCTCCACTGCCCCAGCCCAATCTTGGGGCCAAGAACGCCGCGGCCCATTCTTCGGGCTGATCCGTGTGACAGGCCACACAAGAAGTCGGCATCACTTCGTCGATCTGATCCACCGGCACGACTTCGTGGTTGCCGTGACAATCCACACAGGCGGGCAGCCCCTCTTTGTCCAACAGGGCCGCCGTGCCCCCTCCATCCACAGGATCTTGAATTTCGTGGAAGGGGTTGTGAGGATAATGGCAATCCACACAGACCGCCGACGCTGCGCCGCTATATTCAGTCAGGTTTTGGGCCGGGCTGGGCTGGTGGGGATAGCGATAGCGCAACAGACCCGTATGACAACTTGTACAGTTCACCGGTGTCTCGGCGTTGCGCGAATGCACGGAACCGTCCAGATGTTCCAAAGAGACCAACAGCTTCACCGTCTCGCCCGAGGGCAGAACAGCTTCGCGCTGATTGTCCCCATGGCATCCCCGACATGCAGTGTCCGGTGCAGAGACCGGCTGAGAAATTTGGCTGTCGGCCTTAGCCAAAACCGGCGTGGCCCAGGAGGATCCCAGGATGCCTACGCCGATCAGGCTTACTATGCCGATGAAAAATAAACAGAGCCAAGCTGTTCTCTTCACTGAAGCAGAGTTCGTAAGGCTGTTGGTTGGTCGGTGCATAATGTGTGTCCCCGCCCGAACAGATCAGGGTTGGCGGGGAGCCATGATGGCTCCCCGCCAACCCTATGTTGGAAAAACTAGGGTTTGTTCAACGAACCGGCCAGATCCCGGTCGTGGAAGCCCAAAGCGGCCTCCAT
Organism: uncultured Chloroflexia bacterium; assembly: GCA_963704975.1. Classification (GTDB taxonomy): domain Bacteria; phylum Chloroflexota; class Anaerolineae; order Caldilineales; family Caldilineaceae; genus JAGNDO01. Next base: position 149,022 of record CAVPIK010000038.1, read on the forward strand.
CAAGCACAGCATCTTCCAGGTTCGGTCCCCTGCCGTCATCTCGAATGGCAGCTGCGGCAGGCAAAGTCCAGAGCCAAATAGGGTTGAGATTGGGTGCCGTCCTTGTTGAATTGGCTGGTGGCATTGGGGTTGATGGCCATGAGATGGGTGCGCAGATCACCGGAGAACTTCGCCTGATCCGCCAGGGCGCTCTTGTCTGACCCGGGGCATGTGGCAATCGATACAGGTGGCATGGCGACGGTCATTGATCTTCTGATACTCTTCTGTTCTCGAAGTGGCAGTTCTCGCAGTCCGTCTTGGTCGGCTCCACATCGATCTCGTCTGGCATATTTCACGGTCTGGTGGGGATTGTGGCAGTCCACACAGTCCATCACCCGCTTCTTGGACTCGAATACAGTTCCTCGTATTGCTCGTGATGCTGAATGAAGCCATCGCTGGCGTCGATCTCGGTCACATCCCCGCGGATGTGGCAGGAACCGCACAGCTCGAATCCCGGTCGATGTCCATGCTGACCATGTAGGGGTCGTTGACATGGTTTTCGCCCGGACCGTGGCACTCTTCACAGCCAATGCCATCTTCCACCCAGGTGCCGATCAGCCCCGGCAGCCCCAACTGGTGGCCTTCCGGCTGATAGCCCGTGGTGTGACAGGAGCCACAATCATAGGGCTTTTCCTCGCCGGCATGATAGGCCACCCAATTGTCCCCCATCTTCAACGTCTTGTTGTAGAGGTTGTACTGGGTCGTGGCATCCGCATCCCCGGTGATGATGTAGCCCTCTTGATCGATAAAGCGGGCCTTCCAGCCAAAGCCGCCGATCACATAGAGGATATCATCCCACGTATAGCCTTCCGGCGGGTTGGTCACCTCGGAGAAGGGATAGACCGGGGGCTGACCGTCCACCACCTTGTTCAACTTGTAGGGGTGGCCTGTCTGCATATAGGAGGCGTAGAGATCTTCGTGGCACTCCTGACAGGCGTCGGACCCTACATAGGTGGGTGCGTGATAGCTAAGCCCCGCTTCCCCCGTGGGACCGGCAGGACCGGCAGGCCCCAGCGGACCCGCAGGACCAGCTTGGCCCGGTGCCCCTTGCGGTCCTGGAGGCCCCATGGGACCAACCGGACCGGCAGAGCCAGCGGCGCAAGCGGCCAATAGCGTGATGGCCAGAACTAACGTAATGAAAAGCGCTGTCTTTCGCATATGTCCCCTCCTTGGGTCATGTACACCAGACCAGTTTGATTCTGACAGAACCCTTTTCACCCATCTACCCCGGTTTCCAGTTATGGGACATCTTGCATGATGGCCCTAATGGTGGGGGAGAGGCGATGGCTGACTAGGTATCCTTCCAGATTATTTTGACTGCGGATTGTCCGCTTGTTGTTTCGTCAACTTGGCCGCAACCTGAATCAGTTGTGCCTTCATTTGGCTGCGTTGCCGCTCCCAGGTCACTTCATCCAGGTCACCCAAGGCGTGCAGATCATCCAGTTTGGCGATCTGGGCGACCAGGTTGTTGCGTTCCTGACGCAGATCATCAACGGACGCCTGTTGCACAACCCCGCCCCGACGCTGTGACCAGATCAACCCAACCACCAGGGCCAGCACCACGAAGGCCCCACTGAGCAAAATCATCCACATCTCCAAGGGCTGGGCCGCATCCGACGCGCCCCCGGTGGATGTGCCTGTTCCGCTTTGGCCAGTTTGCAGAGACCGGGGATCGATAGCCCCCGGCGGTAGCAGCCCAGAGAAGCTGGCTTCGATCCGCTGGGGGGCCAACTCGATCCCTTGCCAAAGGAGGTAGCTTTGATCCGAAAGGCTCTGCACGCCGCCAAACTCCAATCCGGTCACATCCCCTTCCAGGCCGGGCAATTCCGCCACCAACAGGGTGAAATCCTGGGTCGGATAGATCAATTCCTGATCGATAACGACTTGGGTATCGTTATAGGGAATCACATAGCGCACGATGATCTGGCGAGTGCCTGCGCCGGGCGCAATAGGCGATGTGTCATAGATCAGGTTGCCCACCTGCTGGAAACGCTCGCCCAACGCACCGTTTTGGAAGGTAATTTCCTCGGCAGCGGGCGGTACATACATGGCGATGGTACCCAGATCGGTCATCCCGTCCACCGATGTGCCGATAAAGGTGCGGTCCCCCGCCATGCCATAGGTGGCGATCTGCCCCACAATCAGAAAACCGGGTTGGGAATCGACGATCCAGTGCATCCGGGCCAGAGTCAGCCCGGTCGGATCGTCTGTGGTCTCAAAGACCGTCATGCTGCTGTCCAAAACGGATGTGTCTGGGCTAAAGTTGAGGGGTTGGCTGCTATAGCCAATTTGGCCATAGTACGCCGACGCCATATAGATGATATCCGGATTCGGATCCAGCCCCTCAAAGACAAAGGTGCCATCCGCCGCCACGGTGGAGGTGAAGTTGGCGATGGGCTCAAAGCCCATAAAGGCATCCAGTTCGATCTCGATGCCGCCCACACCCGCCCCGTCCGTCGTGCCTTGGATCACATCACCCTGGAAAACACCGTTGCCCGCCCGATAGGGGGGCTCCCAGGTGGGGGCGTAGTTGAAGGAGCGGATATATTCCAGCACGTTTTTCTGCTGTTGTTCGCTCCACTCTGCGCCCACTTCCGGGTGAGCGGTCTGCCACCCAGCCATCCAGCCCGCCTGGCTGACGGACATGGCATAGGTCGGGTCCGCCAGGTTGAGCAGGCCCGCTTCGGCATCGGGACCATCCCCGACACCATTGGGACCATGACAAGCCGCACACTGTTCATCATAGAGAACCTGACCATTGACCAAGTTCAATTCGTTGGTGTGGAGTTGCCAGGCAAAATAGATGGTGTCCCAAATCTGGGCGTCGGTCATAGAATTTTGCCAGGGGGGCATCAATTTTTCCAGACGGCCAAACTTGGCGGCATAGAACCACTCCGCCGGGGTGATTTCCCAGGCCGTGGCCGGGTCTGCAAAGATGGACGGAGGATCTGGCAGTTGGGGAGCCGTGGGACCATCCCCGTTGCCGGTGACTCCATGGCACGGGGAGCAGTTTTCAGAATAAAACGGCTGTCCGCGCAAGGCCAAGGAACGGCTGGCCGGCGGGTTGACCTGGGTTAGATCAAAGGTGGGAGAGGGTTGCTGGGCATAGGTAGCGGGAGTCGCTGCCGGGAGCAGAAAGGCGAAGGCTGCCAAAAGCACCGCAACCATCACCAACAGACCAGGACGCCCAATGCGGCGTCCGCCAAAACCACGAGAAAGCTTCAACATGAATAATTCTCTATCTTTCACAACAAGAGATCGAAGAAAAACCGATAAGAAAACAGAAACAGCAGGGGATTGGGTGTAACCGTCCAGAGGTCTACCCAGTATACCCCAGGATCCAAATATAGAAAACGGTCAATTTACCTAAACAATTCAGGTCATCTGACACTGGATGTAACCGAAGCCAGCTATTGGGCATCTGGCGGTCAACCTCATTCCGGCGTCACATAGGCCGCGGTGATGCCGCCATCCACCACAAAATCGCTGCCTGTGACAAAGGAGGATTCGTCCGAAGCCAGGAAAAGGGCGGCCTGGGCCATCTCTTTGGCCTGGCCAAAGCGGCCCATGGGGATGTGGACCAGCCGCCGCTGCTTCTTCTCCGGCGTGTCGAGGAATTTCATCAGCAGTTCCGTGTGCAGGGGGCCGGGGCAGAGGGCGTTGACCCGGATATTCTCCCGGGCGTGGACGATGGCCAGCTCCCGGCTCATGGCCAAGACGCCGCCTTTGCTGGCGGTGTAGGCAATCTGCGGGGTGGCCGCGCCCAAAATCGCCACGAAGGAGGCCGTGTTGATGATGGATCCGCCCCCGGCCCGGCGCAGGGCAGGAATGCCATACTTGCAGCCCAGGAAGACGCCCTTCAGGTTGATGTTCATGGTCAGATCCCAGACCGACTCTTCCGTGTGGATGGCGTCATCGTCCGCGCTGTGCATGATGCCGGCGTTGTTGAACATGATATTCAACTTGCCAAAGACGTCTTCTGCCGCGGCCACCATCCGCTCACAATCCCTGGCCTTGGAGACATCCGCATGCACGTAAATGGCCCGGCCACCGGCGTCCATGACCATGTCTACGGTCTCTTGACCGCCGACGTCGTTGACATCCACGGCCACAATGGCCGCACCTTCCTGGGCAAAAAGCAACGCAGTCTCTCGCCCGATCCCACCACCCGCCCCGGTGATCAGGGCGACTTTATCTTGTAAACGCATGGGCTTGCTCCGTAGTGAAGTTGATTTGTTGATTGTTGATTGGGCGATTGGGTGAGACTGGCGGATCAACCGTCTCGTCCTCGTATATCCGCTCAAAATACCGTTTCCGCTCCCAATCCGTGACCGCGTTGTCGTAGGCGGCTTGCTCGGTGCGGAAGAAATGGGTGTAGTGTTCGACGACCTTTGCGCCCAGGGCTTGCTTGGCGAAGTCGCTGGCCTCGAAGAGATCCGTGGCATGGCGCAGGGTCTTGGGGACGTGGGGCAGATGCTGGGCCGCGTAGATGTCCCCCTGAAACAGGGGCGGCGGCTCGATCTGGTTGGCGATGCCGTCCAGCCCAGAGGCCAGGGCCGCGGTGTAGGCCAGATAGGGGTTGACATCCGCACCGGGCACCCGGCACTCAATGCGCAGACTCGGCCCCTTCCCCACCACCCGGAAACCTGCCGTGCGATTATCATAGCACCAGGCCAGCCGGGTCGGTGCCCAGGAACCGGCCTGATAGCGTTTGTACGAATTGATGGTCGGGGCATAAAAGACCATCATCTCCGGCGCGTGGGCAATCCACCCGCCCAGGAACCAGCGAAAAATGTCCGACGACATCACCGGCCCCAACGCCGTCTGCCCAGGGAAGGCGTTGCCGGTTTCGTCCCACAAACTGAGGTGAATATGACAACTGGAGCCCGCCTGGCCATGCCGGGGCTTGGCCATGAAAGTCACACTTAACCCCAGTTGGTCGGCCACCTCCTTGAGACACGTTTTATAAACAGCATGACGATCGGCCATCTCCAACACGTCCGCATAGCGCACATTCAGCTCGTGCTGGCCCAGCCCCCACTCGCCCTTGGAATTCTCCACCGGAATCCCCGACCGCTTGAGATGCCGCCGCACGGCCCGGTGATAGTCCTCCGTGCGCGCCCCTTGCAGCCCGTGATAGTCCTCGACGTACCAGCCCGCCGGCTCCATCCCCTCATACCCCTGCTTGGCCGCGTCCCGATACGACGTGCGATAGAGATAATACTCCAACTCCGACCCGGCCTTGGCCGTATAGCCCATCTGCGCCGCCCGATCCAACTGGGTGCGCAACAGAGAGCGGGGCGCAAAGGGGACCAGGGCATGGCTCTTCTCGTCCTCCACATCACAGATCACCATGGCCGTCTTTTCCTGCCAATCCACCACGCGCAGGGTATCCAGATCCGGCACCAAATGGAAGTCCCCATAGCCCAATTCCCAATTGGCATACTCATAGCCCGGCACCGGCTCCATCTCCATATCCACGGTCAGCAAATAGTCGCAACTGTGGGTGCCATCAGCCAAAGAGGCCACAAAGAAATCAGCATCAAAGCGCTTGCCCATAAACCGGCCATACAGATCCGTAAAATAGACCGCCACCGTCTCGATCTCCTCGCTGGCCACCCTCTGCACAAGCTGGTCAACAGATAACATGCCTCGCGGCGCAGCGCTGGATGTGGACATAAACTTGTCCTCCTGGTGGGTGGTTGTTGGGTGGCCGGTCACTTTTTTAAGAAAGATGGGCTCCGTGCGTAGTGGAGCTTCCATTTTAGCAGGGAATCGCCAAGAGTACAACGTAGGGGCGTCCAGCACGCGGGGCCGGAATTTAAGCCCGGATCCGCTTTGACGATCCGGGCTTCAACCGATAGACTGAGCCATTCACCCACGTAGGTCCGGCTACCAGCCGGACAATGCCCAAAACGTACCAAGGAGTTATGAACCATGACCACCCAACAAACCAACGAATCCCCCTCCGCCCCCGTCGCCCTCATCGGGGCCGGCCCCATCGGCATCGAACTGGCCGTGGGCCTCAAACGGGCAGGGGTCGACGTCCTCCACTTTGACGCCCGGCAGATCGGCCACACCCTGACCTGGTGGCCCCGCAACACCCACTTCTTCAGCACCACCGAGCGGCTGGCCATCGCCGGGGTACCCATCCAATCCAACACCCAAGATCGCATCACCGGCGAGGACTACCTGGCCTATCTGCGCGCCATCGTCGAGCAGTTCGACCTGCCCATCCGCACCCACGAGCCGGTCACCGCCCTCCAGCGGGACGGCGACGGCTTCATCCTCACCACCGCGCCCCAAACCGGCGAGCGCACCTATCGGGCGCAAGCGGTGATCCTGGCCATCGGCGACATGGACTTCCCCAACCGCCTCCACATCCCCGGCGAAGATCTGCCCCACGTCAGCCACTACTTCCGGGATCCCCACGACTACTTCCGCAAACGGCTGCTCATCGTGGGCGGCAAAAACTCCGCCGCCGAGGCCGCCCTGCGCTGCTGGCGGGCCGGGGCCGATGTCACCGTCAGCTACCGCCGGGCACGCATGGACCAAGATCGGGTCAAGCACTGGATCCTCCCCGACCTGGAAGCCCAGTTCGAGGCCGGGACCATCGGCTTCCTCCCCGAAACCGCGCCCGTGGAAATCACCCCCGGCCACGTGGTCCTGGCCCGCACGGTGGACGGCCTCCCCACCGCCGACACCTTCCCCCACGAAACCGACTTCGTCCTCCTCAACACCGGCTTCCGGGGGGACCAAGCCTTGTTGGAAATGGCCGGTGTCACCCTGCAGGGCGAAAACCGGGTCCCCGTCTTCGACCCGGCCACCATGCAGACCGACGTCCCCGGCCTCTATTTGGCCGGCACCGTCGCCGCCGGGGTCCAGCAACGCTACACCCTCTTCATCGAAACCTGCCACGACCACACATCCAAGATCGTGCGGGCCATCACCGGCCAAGAGGCGGTGGTGGGGAATGTGGCCCAACGCAATTACGACTTGGCCTTCGAGCATATTCAGGCGAATTGAAGAAGATTGACGCCCCGCTGTGTGCTGTAAAATAGCACAGAAATGATGTCACAATACAGTGCAGTCAAAGGTGTAACGCAATGCAAGGGGCAACAAAATGACCGATTCAACGCTGACTTTGTGGAAATTCTTGAACACGAATTGCGGCGCAAGCGACTGATAGCGGCGTTCGAGAGGCAAACGGCGCATGGCGAGACGAGGATCATCCTGAGTTGGCCACAGCCGAAGATATTGACTCTTGGATCGCCGAGGGCAGAACCGGCTGGACCCGAACCTTTGACGAAGAGTGATGGCAAACCCGTTCGCACCAGGGGGTGCGAACTCCTCGCAACGCAAAAAGGGGGAGCGGGCAGAGAAAAATCTCCGCCCGCTCCCCCTCTCCTTGTCACCCCTTCACCCCTTCAACTCCCCTACCCCTCCAACTTCACCCCCCGCAACCGCAAACTATTGCTCACCACAAACACACTGCTAAACGCCATGGCCAACGCCGCAATGGCCGGGTTGAGCTGATACTCCGGCCCAAACAAGGGCACGAGCAGCCCAGCGGCCACGGGGATGGCGGCCACGTTGTAGAAGAAGGCCCAGAACAGGTTCTGTTTGATGGTGCGCAACGTGCGGCGGCTCAGGCTGATGGCCTGGGGCACGCTGCGCAGATCGCCCCGCATCAGGGTGATGTCCGCGGCCTCGATGGCCACGTCCGTGCCCGTGCCGATGGCCATGCCCACGTCGGATTGGGCCAGGGCCGGGGCGTCGTTGATGCCGTCGCCGACCATGGCCACGACTTCGCCCGCGGCTTGGCGTTGACGCACGACTTCCGCCTTGTCGCCGGGCAGGACTTCGGCCACGACTTCGCTCTCCGGGTCCAGCCCCACTTGGCGGGCGATGGCCTGGGCCGTGCGCCGGTTGTCCCCGGTCAGCATGACCACCTGCAGGCCGGCCTTGTGCATGGCGGCCACGGCGGCGGCGCTGCTCTCCTTCACCGTGTCGGCCACGGCGATCAGCCCGGCCACTTCGCCCAGGACGGCCACGATCATGGCGGTCTTGCCCTCGTCCTGCAAGCGCTGCATGTCCGCGGCCACGTCGTCCAGGTTGACGCCCCGCTCCTTCATCATGGCGGCGTTGCCCAGCAGCACTTCCTGGCCATCCACCACCGCGGCCACGCCCTTGCCGGTGACCGAATCGAAGAAGCTGGGTTCGCTCAAGGTCAGGCCGTCGGCCTTGGCCCGCTCGACGATGGCTTCGCCCAGGGGATGCTCAGAATTCTTCTCGGCGGAGGCGGCGAGTTGGAGGAGTTGCGAACCGTCCCACGCACCCCGCACCACGATATCCGTGACCGCGGGCTTGCCCTTGGTCAGGGTGCCGGTCTTGTCCAGGATGACCGTGGTGATGTCCCCGGCCCGCTGCAGGGATTCGGCGTTTTTGATCAGGATGCCCTTGTTGGCCCCCACGCCGGTCCCGGCCATGATGGCCGTGGGGGTGGCCAGGCCCAGGGCGCACGGGCAGCTGATCAGCAGCACCGCGGCCATGAAGATCAGGCTGGTCCCCACCCGGCTCATCTCCGGGAAGTAGAGGGGCGCGCCCCAGATATACCACGCCGCGCCGACGATCACCGCCAGGGTGATGACCGCGGGCACGAAGACCGCGGCCACCCGGTCGGCCAGGGCCTGGATGGGGGCGCGGCTGGCCTGGGCGTCCTGGACCATCTTGACGATCTGGGCCAGGGCCGTCGCCTTGCCCACGGCGGTGGCCCGGAAGCGGAAGCTGCCGGTCTTGTTGATGGTGCCGCCGATCACGCTGTCCCCGGCCTGCTTGGTGACGGGCAGACTCTCGCCGGTGATCATGCTCTCGTCGATGCTGCTGCTGCCCTCGGTGACTTCGCCGTCCACGGCCACCTTTTCGCCGGGCCGCACCACGATGATGTCGCCCACCAGGACTTCATCCACGGGGATCTCGACTTCTTCCCCCGCTCGTACAATTCGGGCAGTTTTGGCCCGCAAATCCAACAACGAACGGATGGCCGCGCCGGCCTGGCCCTTGGCCTTGGCCTCCAGATATTTGCCCACGATGATGAAGGTGATGATCATGGCCGCGGACTCGAAATAGACCGGGTAGCGCATGGGATCCAAGCCCAGGATCAGCACGCCCAGGCTGTAGAAAAAGGCCACGCTGGATCCCAGGGCCACCAGGGTGTCCATGTTGGAGGTGCGGTTCTTGGCCGCTTTCCAGGCGCTGATGTAATAGTCTCGCCCCACCCAGAACTGCACGGGCACGGTGAGCGCCGCCACCACCCACAACTGGCCGGGGAAGTGGATATTCAGCCCGATCATGTGGCCCATGCTCAGGATCATGATCACCGTGCTGAGGATGCGCGCCCACGATCAGCTTGTTGCGCTTGTCCCGGATGTCGGCTTCCCGGGCGGCCTGCTCCGCGTCCACCTGGGCGGCCTTGTCCATGCCCTCGGTCTCGATCACCTTGTAGCCGGCGTCCCGAATCGCCCGCTTGATGTCGCTCATCTCCACCATGCTGGGCAGATAGGTGACGGTGGCCCGCTCGCTGGCATAGCTGGCGTCGGCCTCGATCACCCCGTCCAGCCGCTTGAGGCTGCGGGTGATGGTGGCGGCGCAGTTGTTGCACGTCATGCCGGAGATGGCCAGATCCACCTCGGCCTTGGTCATGCCATAGCCGATCTCGTGGAGCAGGGTTTCCATCTCTTGGGGCGAGACCAGTTCCGGGTCATAGACCACCGAGGCCCGCTCGCTGGCATAGCTGACGCTGGCGTCGCTCACGCCCTTCATGCGCTTCAAATTGCGCGCCACGGTGGTCGAACAGTTGGCGCAGTGCATCCCGGTGACGGGGATGACGAGTTCTTTGGTGGGTACGTGATTTCGGTTGTCATAGGATTTTCTCGGTCTGGTTTGTCGATTGGTCGATTGGTTGATGTCTGCGGTGGAGTACCCAATCCAATCAACAAATCAACCATCAACCAATATTCAAAAGTGTCGCTTCATTGTGCAACGCATCCCCCGCCGTGGCCCACATTTCGCCCGTGGCCGGGGAGAGGACGACCGCGGCGCAGGTGGTGACGTCCGGGTGGTTGATGCGGCAGATGGAGTTCTCCCCATCCTGCCGGTTGGCCATATAGGCCCACAGATCCGCCGGGCTGAGGGGGGCGTCGCCCTTCTCGGCCAACAACGCATCCACCCTGGCACAGCGGGTGCGGGAGGTGGACTGGCTCATGTCAAGCTGGTCCCGCACGGCAAAACGGGGGGTCAAATAGTGGTTGCCGTGGCTGTAGATCTCGGTTTCGCTTTGAAAAAGTTCGTGCTCGGCTGCCGTGGCTTCCAGGTTGACAATCGACCGATCCCCGGCGAAAAGATAGTTGTGGCCCGACGCCCGGCGTGCGTCCCGAATGGCCGCCACCGCGCTGACCAAGTCCGGCTGGGCCAGGGCGTTGTGGATCAAAGCCAAATACATCAGCCCATCCCGCGCGTCGTCGGGCTTGAGGTCGTTCGTCCCGATCCCCACGCTTGACGCGCTAATGCCGGTCAAAGAAAGACACCCGGCTGTGGACAAGACCAAGCTTGCGGGGAGGGGGCGGATCCCCGTTTTCGGCCAGTGGGCGACGACGAAAAACCCGCACAAATTGCTCCGCGTCCGGGTGCATATCCCAGGTCTGGGCCAACAGGGCGTGGCCCGTGCTGCTGCGTCCACCCCCCACGAGGATGGCCGTGCAGCCCCGGTCCACAGCCGCCGCGGTGCTGGGGATGCGCAGATGATCCACCAGATCCGTCTGGCCGTTGGTGACGTAGAGCCGGGCCGGGTCCATGCCCGCGCCCTCGGCAATGCCCACAAATTCCGCCCACACCTGGGGCAGATCCCGCTCAAAATGGACCAAATGCTGCCGGGCCGTGGCCAGGATCGAGGCTTCCGTGTGGCTCACCCCCACCTCCGCCGCCTCGTTGATGGAATGGGCCAGTCGGGTGCGGTAAAACGCATGAATCTCGTCCCTCAACAACCGACCATGCGCCAACCCCATCTGGTACGGCGTGCCGGAAAGGTCAATGACTTGAACGGGCATAGGGATCTCCTTGTGGGTGAAGGAGAAAGGACCGAGGACTGAGAGGTGAGGACTGAGAGGGGTGGAGCCATGCCCTCAGTCCTCATCACTCAGTCCTTTTTTCACTACGCCGCCGGGTAGCCGATCTCGACCAGCATGGCCTCGACCTGCTGAAGCACGTCCGCGCTGGCGACTTCCACGGTGACATTCTGGCTTGTCCTGCTCGGCCTTGACGCTCTGCAGGCCATCCACAAACTTGAGTTCCCGCTCGATGGTCATCACACAATGGCCGCAGGAAATGTTGGGGACGGAATAGGTTTTGGTGGTCATGGGTCTCTCTCCTTGGTTGAATGGTTGGTACGTTGATATGTTGATTGGTTGATTGACGCTGATTGGTTGAGATTGAGCGATTGGGAGATTTTTCACCCCTTCACCCGCTCACCCCTTCACCCGTTCATAACTTCCCCGTTGCGACGAACACATCCAAAATCTCGTTGATGGTGCGTTCGCGTTCGGCTTCGTCTTCGCTGCGGATGGAGGTGATGACGCAGGTGTTGAGGTGATTCTCCAGGGTGAGGGCGTTGACCCGTTCCAGCGCGCTTTGCACGGCCTTGATCTGCTTCATGATGTCGATGCAGTAGGCGTCCTCGTCCACCATGCGCTGGATGCCCCGGATATGGCCCTCGATGCTCTTGAGCCGGTTGGTGATGTCGGTTTTGTGGGTGGAATCCACGGCACGCTCCTTTGTAGACTTGGACTGGATCTGGTAAGCTTCAGGCAATGTCAATCGTTTTTCAATCGTCACCTGGAAAGGTGAGGCTATGTCCACGCCCCTGTCGAATCAAGTGTTGCTAGACATCATGGCCAGAGATACCATCTTCGCCCACTTGGACGAACCCGTATTGCGCCAGTTGCTAGCCATTGCTACGCTCAAACCCTTTGCCCCGGACGACGTGCTTCAACGCCAAGGGGACGAGGCAACCTCTGCCTTTGTGCTGGTGCAAGGTCGGGCCAAACTGACCCAAGTCACCTTGGACGGCACCCAGATCCTCATGCGCTACATTGGCCCCGGCCAGCAGTGCGATGTCATGGCCCTGCTGCCGGGAATGACCCACGGCCTCACCGCCCATGCTATGGACGCCGGTCAACTTCTCCATTGGTCCAGCACCGCCCTGGAACCGTTCGTCCACACCTATTCCCAAATTGCCCTCAACGCCCTGCGTCTGTTGGTCCAGTGCAAAGAAGAACTGCAACGACGCTACCAGGAATTACTGACCGAGTGCGTGGCCCAGCGCCTGGCCCATGCGCTTCTGCGCTTGGTGGCCCAGGCCGGTCATCCGGTGGACGAAGGCATCCTCATCAACCTGCCCCTCAGCCGGGAAGATCTGGCCCAACTGGCCGGCACCACCCTCTTCACAGTCAGCCGCACCCTCAGCTTTTGGGAACACGCCGGGCTAATCGAGACGGGCCGGGGCCGGGTGGTGATCCTCAAAATGGAGGAGTTCGAGGCCCTGGCCTCGGCCATCCCTGACTGAATCAACTGAATACCATCCAATTTGCGCTTCCGCAAAGACACGGGTTTCTTTTCCTGGTACGCTGTTGACAAAGCACTTACCGCTTTTTTCAACATCAGGAAAGGAACGATCTAATCATGCTAATTCAAAACGAACGATTCTGTGACTGCGTCGGCAAAGGGGGCTGGATCTGCTACTTGGTCTGCCTCTTCACACCCGTGCTGGCGATCTTCGGACTGCTGCTGACGCTGGTGGTGATGGCCTTCATCTAACCCCACCCCCCAGGGGGAGGGGTACAGCAAGTAGTTTACACCCGAAAAGGTAGTGACGTCAAGTAGGAAATGTTACAGTTTTTCAACGCAAAGACGCGAAGGGCGCAGAGATTCAAGAATCTTTGCGCCCTTCGCGTCTTTGCGTTGAAAAACTGAACGAGTCAGTCTACCTCAGTCGTGGACGATCACCACAGTCCCCGGATTGTCCGCGCTGCTGCGCACCCACGGCTCCCCGTTCCACACCGGGCCGGACCAGAAGAAGAGCCATTCGGCGTCATCGTTGGTCATGTTGACACAGCCGTGGCTCATGGGCTGGCCGAAATTGTTGTGCCAATAGGCCCCGTGGAGGCCGTAGTCTTCGTAGAAATAGGAGACCCATTGCACGTTGGGCAGGCTATAAAAATCGCCGCCCGCCCGGCTCCCCCCGGACATGGTTTGGGCCGCGGTCTTGGCCCAAATGCGGAAGGTGCCCTTCACCGTGGGGAATTGGGGCAGGCCAGAGGAAATGATAAAGGCGCGCACAGGCACCCCATTCTCATAGGCCACCACCATCTGCTCGCTCAAATCCACGTCGATCCACTTGGCCTCCCCTTCCGGGGCATTGGTCGATTCATAGACGATGGACTTTTGCCACAGGATCCAAGCGGGCCTTGGCCAAGGTCAAGGGGGGCGCGGGGTGAGCGGCTGGGGTGGAGGCATCCGGCCCCGCAGCCAGGACGGGAACGGCGAAAGTGATCATCAACAGAAAGGCCATCAACACAAAGCGGAGGCCACGTACGGGTCACGGGTTTCAACACAGAAAGACTCCTTGCATCAGAGAAGAGATGGCGCAGACTGGGCAGCCCGCCGTTTGAGCAGCCAGTTTCGGCCAAAATAGATCAGAATCCCCAGGTCCAGCAAGTGTTCCACGGGGGCGAAGATGTTCCCGTAATAGTCCGAATCCCAATAGCTGACCGGGGAAATAAAGCGCCAGTCCCAATTGAGCGGAAAGAGCAGCAGAGGACCGTCGCTGTGATGGGTGAAGACATCAAAAAACGAATGCAATCCACAGCCCAGGGCGAACCAGAGCAACGTCGGTCCCCACCCCTTCCCCCGGCGACCGGCATAGACACCCATCGCCACCATCGCCAGGATGATCAACGGCGCATGAAAGAAATTATGCCCCGCCTTCCACACCGGATTGGTGAAGTAGAGGGTATCAAAATGGGCCATCATGGAGACACCGTCGGGCAAGGGGGCCACCCACCGATAGTAGGCCAGATAGCCAAGGCTCAACAGGCCCAAGGGGATATCCGGCATGATGGATCCCCACAAAACCGCCTTGGACCGAACGGCAACCTCGCGCTGCTTCAAGCCGTCCGCGGCCAGGGCGGTGATCAAAAAATGAGAGTAAGTTTGCATGAAATCCTAACAAATGGGCCACGGATTTGACGGATTGAACGGATAAAAACGGATTTTCTTTGATCTCAGAAAAGATCCGTTTTTATCCGTTAAATCCGTCACAATCTGTGGCCTATTTTTTAATAATGAACATACACTTCCGTGCCCATCGGTGCCCAGTTGTAGAGGATCTGGGCCTCGCCGGGGCGCATGTTGACACAGCCGTGGCTCATGGGCGAACCGAAGTTGTTGTGCCAATAGGCCCCGTGGATGGCGTAGCCGCCGTAGAAATACATCACCCAAGGCACGTTGGGCAAATCATAGCCGGGGCCGGTCATGCGCTGGGCGCTGAGTTTGGTGTTGACATTGTACCGCCCGGTGACTGTCGGCGTGCCCCCCAAACCGCTGCTGATGTTCGTATGCAGCACGGCCACACCTCCCTGCCAGGCGGTCAGGGTCTGGTTGCTCAGGTTGACCTCGATCCAGCGATAGCCGTCCGCCGGGGCCGCGGCCGGGTTGAATCCACCCCCGGCACTGCCTTCCTGGATGCGCAGACGCTGGCCCACCCAGACAAAGTTGGCGTTGGGCAGTCCGTTGGCGGCCATCAACGCATAGGTGGTGGTGTTGTGATCCTTGGCGATCTGGCTCAGGCTGTCGTCGACTTGGACCACGTAGATGGTGTCCGCCACCTCCGGCTTGGTGTCCGGGGCCTCGGCCAAAGAGACCCGGGCCGACACCCGCAATTTCTGCCCCACCCAAATAAAGTTAGGATCCGTCAGCCCGTTCAGGCGCATGACATCGGTCAGGGTCATGCCGTTGGCCTTGGCCACGCTGGTGAGCATGTCCCCCCGCTGCACGGTGTAATAGCCGTCCCCGGCGGGCAGGGTATCCCCGGCCACCGTGGCTGTGCGTTGGTCTGCCTGGGAGCCGGGGATCACCAGGCGCTGGCCGGTGAAGATCACGTTCTGGTTGCTCACCCCGTTGCTGGCGGCCAGTTCGCTGGCGCTGACGCCATAGGCCTGGGCGATGTTGGACAGGGTATCCCCGGCCCGCACCACCACCACCCCATCCTCGGCGTGGACGGGCATGGCCAGGGCCAGGGTAGACAAAAGCAGCGCGCCAATCAGCATCAAACGCAGCCAGCGGGACGAATCCAACCTGGGCAGGGTTGCGGCACGAGCATCGGGTGAGGCAGAAAGAAGTTTCATAAGTTGTCTCTCCTAGAAGGCATCAAACAGTGAAGTCAAACTGTTTCGCATTCTAACATAAAACATTTTTTACGTAAACCGGCAGATTAATCGTATTGCCGAGATCGTGCGTTGCTCAAACCCAAACATAAAGGGGGCGGATCGTCGAGATCCGCCCCCTTTATGTATTTCGATTGGACTATGTCCAATTTTTCCTATTCAATTTCTCTTACTGAGCCGACTCCCAACCCGCGTAGCTGGGCGGGAAGGAGCGCACGTTGGTGTAGCCGGCAATTTGCAGGGCGGCGGTGGAGAGGGCAGCCCGGAAACCGCTGGCGCAGTAGACGACCACGGGCTTGTCCTTGGCGATCTGGTCCAGGTTGGCCCCGATGGTGCGGATGGGCAGGTTGATGGCGTCGGTGATGGCCCCGCCCTCAAACTCGCTGACCTCTCGCACGTCGACCAACTGGGCACCCACGGCGATGACTTCGTTCAGCTTCTCAACCGTGCCCAGAGAGAGCCAGCCCTCGGGGATGTTGCTGACGAATTCGCTGACCGCGGCCAGGGCTTCGGGGTTGACTTCCTTCATGGGGTAGGTGGCGGCCTCGACGGCGTCCGTGCTCACCGGCTCGTTGGCCGCGGTCCAGCCCTTCCAGCCGGGGGAGTAGGCCTTGACATTGTCATAGCCCAGGACCCGCAGGGAGGAGAGGGCCATGCCGGCTCGGTGGCCGCTGGCGCAATAGACGAAGACCGGCATGTCGGACGGGATCTTGTCCAGGTTCTCGGTCAGGGTGCGCAGGGAGATATTGATGGCGCCGGGGATATGGCCGGCTTCGTATTCGCTGGCTTCTCGCACGTCGATCACCACGGGGTTGGTGTTCTCCATGGCCGCTTTGAAGTCATCGATCTTGCCAACATTCATGTAGCCTTCGGGGATGGCGGCCAGGTAGTCGCTGACCACGGCCACGACGTCAAAGTTGGACTCGATGGCGGCGACGACTTCAACCGGGGCTTCCGTGTTCTCGCCGTAGGCAGACTCCCAACCGGCATAGCTGGGGGGGAAGGCGCGCACGTTGGTGTAGCCCATGATTTGCAAAGCAGACATAGACAGGGCAGCTCGGAAGCCGCTGGCACAGTAGACCACAACCGGGGTATCCATGGGGATTTCGCCCAGGTTGTCGCCGATGGTGCGGATGGGGATGCTCAACGCGCTGGGGATGGCCCCGTCGGCATACTCGGAGGGCTCGCGCACGTCAACCACCACCGCGCCGGCGGCCATGGCTTCGTCCAGCTTCTCGGCGGTGCCGATGGACAGCCAGCCTTCGGGGATGTTGCTCACGAAGCCGTCCACGGCCTCAAAGGTGGCCTGGTCGAAGACGGGCACCTCAAAGGTGTCGCCCACCACGGCCTCCATGCTCACCTCTTCGTTGGCCCCGCTCCAGCCCTTCCAGCCGGGGGAGTAGGCCTTGACATTGTCATAGCCCAACACCCGCAGGGCAGACAGAGCCGTACCGGCCCGGTGGCCGCTGGCGCAATAGACGAAGACCGGCTGATCCGTGGGGAACTTGTCCAGGTTGGCGGTCAGGGTGCGCAGGGGCACGTTGACGGCCCCGGGGATATGGCCAGCTTCGTACTCACTGGTTTCCCGCACGTCGATCAGGATGGCACCGGCGGCCAGGGCTTCCTTGAAGGCGTCGATATTACCCACGTTCATGTAGCCTTCGGGAATCCCGGCCAGGTATTCGCTGACCACGCCGGTGACGTCCATGGCGGGCATGGCTTCAACGACTGGGGCTTCTTCTACAACCGGCACGGCGGTGGGGGCCGCTTCTTGGGCCAAGGGGGCAGCAGCCGGTGCTTCGGCCGCTGGGGCATCACCACCGCCACAAGCGCCCACAAGCATGGACAGGACGATCAAAACTGACAGAATTGAATAGACTTTCTTAGACATTTTTTCGAGCTCCTTATTGGTTCGAATGGTTCGGACGAACAATTTGGGTTGAAACAATTTGATCTGAAACAGTTTGGCTATTCCTCAATAATATAAGGCGCTTGGTTGGGCATGGATTCGACCCACTTGGAATGTTCGAGTCGAGCTTCTTCTTCGGGAATATATCCCTTCACCATACCCGCCAAGGCCCCATATACATAGGTAAAGTAGAGATGGCCCACCAACAACACGGTCAAGACCAACATGGAAAGATCGTGGAGCATGGTGGTGATGGCCAAGGAGTTGGGCGTAAACGACCCCTTGCCCACCCACATGATGATGCCCGACCCCACGATCACGGCAGAGAAGATGACCACACCGGCGTGATGCAACTTCTGTCCGGCGTTGAGACGACCTTGGGGCGGCATTTTTTTTGCATACCCCAGGAAGTAGCTGTACATGTGGGTCAGCCAGTTCCAATCGTCCCGGTCATAGTGGAAGGAATCCCAGAGCAACTCTTTGGCCGCGGGTCGGTTAAAGACCAGATAGGCCACGGGGATCAACATGAAGACGATCGCCCCCCCCCGGTGGATCAAGCGGGAAAGCCCGCCTGCGGCATAGGGAGCCAGGGGCCCCCACACCAGCATCAACCCGGTGATGCAACAGGGCCAGGAAGGACGAAGCCATCATGGCATGGATTATGCGGGGGCCGAGATCATAGCGCAGGACTTTGCGCTCGCGATGCAGGGTTTCGGTTTGTGTGGCCATCTTATGCCTCCTCGTTTTTGAGCGCAGTTTTTTCTGGAGCAGCTAGAGCGTCTGGGGCAGACTGTGGGCCGTTTCCGTTCTGCATGCGCAATTCGTTCAGTTCTTGAAGATGGATGCGCCGGGCGATCACCGCCACCACACCCGTCACCGCAATGCTGAGACCAGTCAGGCCCAGGCTGGCGGGCTGCACGACCTTCTGCCAGGCCTCCAGCGCCAGGGGGACGTCGGGATTCAGGGGCAATTCCAACTTGTCCGGGCTGTCAGGCAGCACCATGATCATGCCCAAGCCGCCGGTTTCGGTCTCGCCATAGACTTGGGCGCCGGGATAGCGCACCTTGAGCGCATTGACCCGAGCGTGGGCCTCGCTCAAGATCACGTGACGCTCGCCATACATCAGCGCGTGGCTGGGGCAGGTGTTGACGCACCAAGGCGTCCCCCCGGCCTGGACCACGGCGGCGCAGGCATCGCACTTGCTCGAACGCCCATCCTCGGCCATGACGGGGACATCGAAGGGGCAGGCGTCCACACAATAGGTGCAGCCGCTGCACTTGTCCCGGTCCAGCCGGGTAAGGCCATCCTCTTTGAACAGGGCGCCGGTCGGGCAGACGGTAACACAGGCGGCGTCGGCGCAGTGATAGCAGCGATGGTTGCGGAAGCCGCCTTGCAGATTGGGGAAGGTGCCCCGAGTCTGCTCGGTGAGGTGGATGTATTGCATCCCCACGGGCAATTCGTTTCCGGTCTTGCAAGCGGCAACGCAGGCCTGACAGCCGATGCAGCGTCCCAAATCTAGCAAAAATGCATAGGTCGTCATGTTAGGCCTCCTTCACGATGCGTACAAAATTGACCCGCATGCCGGCCCCACCACTGATGGGATCCAGTTTGTATCGGGTGATCAGCTTGTTGTCGTTGGCCCCCTTGCCGTTGGCCAGGGTCAGCCCCGGCGCGTTCTGGCCAAAGCCGTGGGCCATAAAGACGGCGTCCGAGCGGATGCGCTGGGTGGCCTTGACCTTGATGGGGGTACTGACCACGCCATCCTGATTTTCCAGGCGCACCATCTGGCCGTTTTCGATGCCCATCTCCGCCGCGGTTTGGGCATTTAGCCACACCTCGTTCTCCGGCACCATCTCGCTGAGCAAGGGGGTGTTCTGGGTCTTGGCAAAGGTGTGGACCGGGTGGCGGCCATAGAGCAGGCGGAAGAAGCCGGCTGGCGGTTCATCCGTGGCCTCATAGGTCGGCATGGGGTCCAGCCCGGCCAGGGCCAGCTCGTTGGAATAGAATTCGATTTTCTGGGAATGGCTGGTGAAGGGCGAGCTGTCCCCATAGTCGGCAAAGTAGGGCTTGCCATTCTGGATCAAGATGCCATCTTCGGCCCGCATCTTGTCCAGATTGCTGCCGACGGTCATCAGCCGGGCGTTGACAAACTCCTCGGCGGTCTCCCACTTGAAGTATTTTTCCATGCCCAGACGCATCCCCAGTTCCCGCACCATCCACGACGCCGGTTTGGTGTCGTACATGGTCTCCACCGCCGGTTCCCGCATGGCGATGTAGGGGGTCTTGTGGGCCACGGCCCACAGGTCGTCGTAGCGTTCCAAAATCGTCGCTTCGGGCATGACCACGTCCGCCCAGGCCACATGCTCCTGGGGCAACACATCCACCACCAGGATGAAGTCCAGCTTCTTGAAGGCCTCAATCGTGCGGGCCGTGTTGGGGATGCTGTTGAGGGCGTTGCAGCCGTAGATGATCAGGGCCTTGATGGGATAAGGCTTGCCCGTGATCATGGGCTCGATCAATTCTTGCATGGCCGTAGCGCCGCGCAGGAAAGTGTCCCGTGCGCCGTCGGCCCGGGCCTTGCCCGTGGGGCCAAGGGGCAGGGTGTCCGCCTCTTCGCCCGGCTCGGCAGAACAGCCGCCGGAACTGCCCGCCACCAAGAAGGGCGGGTGGGCATACTCTTCGATGTAGGGGGCTTTGCTAAAGTAGAAGCCACCCTCTCGACCATAGGCCCCCAGCAGGGCGTTGATCATGTAGGCCGCCCGCATGCGCTGGCTGTCGTTCCCATACCAGGTCACATGGCGACCGGGGATGATGGCGGCCTTGGGCAGGTTCTCGGCCATGACACGGGCCGTGGTGCGAATCATATCCGCGTCCAGATCCGTGATGGCGGCGGCCCATTCGGGCGTGTATTGCTGAACATGGGCGACCAGTTCGTCAAAGCCTTCGGTCCATTGGGCCACATAGTCCGCATCGTACAGCTTTTCGTTGATCAACACATTCTGCCAGGCCAAGCAGCAGGGCCGTGTCCGTCCCCGGCTTGATGGGCAGCCAATAGTCCGCCTTGGCCGCCACGCTGGAGAAGCGGGGGTCCACCACGATCACCTTGGCCCCCCGTGCCCAAGCGTTGGAGAAGTCCTGCATCAAGGTGTTGCGGGCATCTTCGCCGATGTGGCTGCCCAGCAGGACCATGCAGTTGATGCCTTCCCAATCCACCGGCTCGTGGCCGCCGATGGCCAGGCCATAGGTCAGCTTGGCCGCCTCTTCCCGGGGGCTGGTGCAGAGGGAGGAGGAGGGTTTGGCCGCGTTGGGCGTGCCAAAGGCCTGGGCGAAATAGTCGGCAAACCAATAGTCGCCGGAGGTGTGGCCAAAGACAGCCACGGCCTCCGGGCCATATTCGTCCCGGATGGCAGCCAGCTTGGCCGCGGACTCGTCCAGGGCCTCGGTCCAGGTCACTTCCTGGAACTTGCCCTCGCCCCGTTCCCCGGTGCGGATCATGGGGGCTTGCAGGCGGTCCGGGTCATACATGAAGGAGACGCCGCCCTGGCCACGGGCGCACAACATGCCCCGGCTCTTGGGATCCTTGGGGTTGCCGTCGATCTTCTGCACCACGCCATCCACGGTCTTCACCACAATCCCGCAGCGCCAGGGACACATGTCGCAGACGTTGTAGGTGGTCTTGATCTCGCCCCGGCGATACCAGGGGGTCTCGACCGTGATGGGGGCAGCCATAGGCGCGGCGGCCTGGCCGGTTTGAGTGGCCTTGGCTGTCAACGCCACACCGCCCGCCCCGGTCAGGGCAGACTTGAGAAAAGTACGTCGGGTAATCTGCAATTTCACTCGTGCCATTGTCTTTTTCCTTATCAAAAGGTTCGTCGTGGGTGTGGAAACGCTCACGATGAACGAAGGCTTACGCCAGTTCAGCTATGCCATATTTGGCCAAAAGTTTGGCTTCCCGCTCCATGGCCCGATGCATGATGCAAAGCACAGTGGAGAACCATTCCTGGTCCATGTATTCTTTGGGGATCCCGTTACACGCCCCCGCGCACCAGACTTGGCGGCGATATTGATGCAAACTCATAGGCAGCAGGGCCACCACCCGCAAGCGAGGATTGAGGGCCAAAATCTCTTCGACCACGGCTGAGGTGTCCGGCCCGGAGATGTTCCAATCCAGCAGTACAATGTCGTCCACGTCTGCCACGACCCGCTTCATCAGATTGGTGTAGTTGGCAACCGCGGCGGTCTCCACGGCCAAGGGATTCAACTCCAACGCAGACGTCAAGATGGAATGCATCAGGGCTAGGGATTGGTCATCTGGAATTGCGAAGAGCAAGCGCATCTTCATGGTTTCGTTCGTCTCTCTTCCCGGGCGAAAACCGAAGTCATATCGCCCAACATCTTGTAAACTTCTTTACAAACATTCTAGCAGACACCCAACATATTGGGTATCAGGAAAAGTTAGACACTTTGACGGGATTTTTCCCCACAAGGGGGAAAGGCGGGGAAGAGAACGGGTGAAGGGGCGAGGGGCGGAGAAATAGAAAACCGGGGCGGATAGGTCCACCCCGGTCAAATACCACTATCTGTTTGGCGTTACAATTCGCCATTTGCCATTCGCCATTCGCTACTGCGTATACTCCGTCAGCAGCCCGCGAGCCAAGGCGTATTTGACCAGGTCGGAGCGGGTGCTCATGTTGAGTTTTTGCATGACGCGAGTGCGATAGGTTTCCACGGTCTTGGGGCTGAGGGAGATCTGCTCGGCGATCTCGACGGCGGTGTGGCCCAGGGCACACAGTTTCAGCACTTCCCGTTCCCGCTCGCTCAGGCTGTCATAGTCGTCCTGGGAGCCGGAGCTTTCCAGTTGGGTCAGATAGTCTTCCAACAACATGCGGGTGGCCGTGGCATAGAGGAAGACCCCACCCCCGGCCACCGTGCGGATGGCATCCACCAGCCGGGTGTCGATGGTGGATTTGAGCACATAGCCAGCCGCCCCAGCCTTCAACACCGGAAAGAGATAGCGCTCCTGGGCATGGACGGTCAAGATCAGCACCTTGGTCTCCGGGAAGCTGTCCCGGATGCGCCGGGTGGCCTCCATGCCGTCCATTTCGGGCATGGAGATGTCCATGACCACGATGTCGGGCATAAGGGACGCCACCAAATCCAGGGCCTCGACCCCGTTGTTGGCCTCGCCCACCACCTGGATATCCGGTTCGCTGTCCAACAGCGCCCGCAGGCCCATACGCACCACCGGGTGATCATCCGCCAAAATGATTCTAATGCTACCCATTGCCAAATGCTCCATTTCGAGAAAGGGGGTTCAGGGGGACCCGGGCCAGCACCTGGGTGCCGATCCGAGGCCGGGATTCTATGGTCAGGGTGCCCCCGACCATAGCCAGCCGCTCCTGCATCCCCATCAGACCCAATCCGCCGGGACGATCCAGGGTGCGACCGAGATCCGGCTGCTGGGGGTCAAAGCCGATACCATCGTCCCGGATTTCCAGGGTCAACCAGTCCGGTCCCTGGCGTAGGGCGATGGTGGCATGGGCGGCCTGGGCGTGACGGGCCACATTGTTGAGGGCCTCTTGGGCCACCCGATAGAGCACCAGTTCCAACTCATGCGGAATGCGTTGTTTCACCCCAGTGACCTGGAGTTCGGTCTGAACCAGGCCGCCGGCGTTGAGTTCGTCCATGCGCCAGCCCAGGGCCGCCTCCAGCCCCAGGTCGTCCAAAATCTTGGGCCGCAGATCCAGGGCCACCCGGCGCACCTCCTCCAGAGCCTGGGCCGTGAGCTGGCGCAACTCTTCCACCCGTTGCTGGGCCTCTTCCGGGTTGTGGGCCCGCTCCAGCAAGCGCAGGTGGACCAACAAAGAGGTGAGGGCCTGGGCGGCCTCGTCGTGGAGTTCCCGGGCCACCCGCTGGCGTTCGTCCTCCTGGGCCTGGAGGATCAGCCGGGAGAGGCGGTGCAACTGTTGGGCGTCGGCTTCCAGGGTGGCCACCATCTGGTTGAAGGTGGCGAAGAGCCGCTCAAAGCGCTCGTCGGCCAGGGCGTCCGGCGTCACCTGCACGTTGAGATTGCCCTGGCGCACCTCATCCACGGCGGATTGCAGATCATCCAGAGGGCGCAAGGCCAGCTTCAGCACCAAATTGTTAACAATTGCGCTGATGATCACCCCAGACACGGCAAAGAGGGCGATCAGTTCATAATGCAGGTCATCGGGATACCTGAGCACATGCCAGACCGTGATCACCGTGCCGGCCACCGCGCCCATCACCACCACAGCCAGGTTGGCCAAGAGGATCTTGTAGAAGAGCGGAATGCGCAGTAATTTATTGTAGATCGCTCGAAATTGACTCATGAATGGAAAGGCCGTCTGTGTGAAAAACGAAACGTGCTGCGTGTTGCGTGAACCTCAATCCCTCACGTAACCCACAACACGTTTCACGATCCAAGGTAGGTCGGGTGGGACTCGAACCCACACAGGTGTTACCCTAACGGATTTTCGTACTACTACGGCTTTCGCCGCCTTCCCCCAAAAATCGGGAGCGTTTGTAGTCTGGACTTTCTCTTGACCCTAGGTATCCACCGTAGGTCTCAGCCGTCAAGTCTCTACACCTTTTTCTTGCCGCCTCGATAATTGTCGGTCAATGCGTGACAATTAGGACACACGAGTGATTCATTTTCCGCAAGAAACTTGGCTCGGGATTGCCACCAACACTATTTGCTGAGGTTTCCCCGACTTTGACTGAATTCACACAGGGAGTTTCCCGCCCTGGTGCTCAAATCCGCATAAGTCCGTCGCGTCTGCCATTCCGCCACCGACCCTTGGTTCAAACTGATTCTATCTTAGAATTCGACAGTTGGAAAAGTCGAACTCTGAGGAGGCGCTTTATCGCCCCTGATACCGCTGCACGTTGATCAGATGCTCGTCAAACGTCTTGGCGAAGACGTGGCCGCCGCTGCCGTCGGGCAGGGCGACGAAGTAGAGATAGTCGTGTTCCTCCGGGGCGAGGACGGCCTGGACGCTGCTCAACCCTGGGCTGGCGATGGGGCCGGGGGGCAGACCGGCGTAGAGATAGGTGTTGTACGGGCTGTTGACCGAGCTATATTCTTCCAAAAAGACTGGGGTCTTCCACCACTGGCCGCTGGCGGGCTGATAGCCCATGCCATATTGCACCGTGGGATCTGCCTCCAATTTCATGCCGATGGCCAGGCGATTGAGATAGACCCCGGCGATGGCCGGACGCTCGTCGTTCACCACGGCTTCGCGCTCCACAATGCTGGCCACGGTGAGGACGGCGTAGAGGTCCAGGTTCGTGGTCCCGGCGGCCTGGGCATCCTGGAAGGCGGGCCAGATGCGGGCGGCGAAGGCGTCCAACTGGCGACCCAGCAGATCCTCGGCCACCGCGCCCTGCGCCGGGATCTCGTAGGTGTCGGGGAAGAGATAGCCCTCCAAACTCGCCCCCAGGGGTCGGCTGCCCAGGAAGGGATAGCGGCCAGGGTCCAATGTGCCCAACTCCCCGCTTGCGGCCAAGCCCGATAGCGGCTGCCGTCCACCACCTGGGCGGCGTCCAAATAGTCCGCAGTCTGCCCCAGCCGCCAGCCTTCGGGGATGGTCACCGTCACCGACGCGGCCTGGGCGGATTGGAGGATGCGGGCGATCTCCGTGATGGGCATGTTGGGGCTGAGGATAAAGGTGCCCGCCTCCAACCGGGTGGCCAGGCCATTGACCCGCACATAGGCCTCAAAGAGGCGGGCATCACCGATCAGGTTGGCTTCCTGGAGCTGTTGGGCGATGAGTTGGGCCGGGGAGCCGGGGGCCACCTCGAAGCGCACGGGACGGCTGTCCACGCTGTAGGGCTGGGTGACCTCGTCCTGGTTGGTGCGCAGATACGCGCCCATCACCTGGTCACCGCTGCAACCGGCCAGCAGCAGAATCAGGGCGAGGATCAAGGCCATCGCCAATGTGATTTGTGGGCGCAAGTGGGCGCGAGAAGAAGGCATGGAAATCAACACTCAGGCCGCCATCCGGGAGCCGTTGGCATAGTGGCGGAAGATCGGGTCCATCTGCACCAGGCGGCGCAAACCTTCCCGCAGACGAACTTGAGGCCGGTAATCAAGCAAGGCTTCGGCTTGGCGAATGTCCGCCACCAATCGCTCGGTTCCCCCCGACACTTCTCGATTGTAGAGCACATTGGGCTTGCGGCCCAGGATCTGGCTCAGTTGGCGCAGGAGTTCGTTCATGGCGGTCTCTACCCCGCTGCCGATGTTGAGAATGGCCCGATCCACGCGGGGGGCCGTGGCCGCCGCCACCAGGGCGGCCACCACATCATCCACATAGACAAAATCCCGGGTCTGGGTGCCGTCCCCGAAGATCACAATGGACCCGTCGTTGATCATCTGGTTGGCAATTTGGGGAATGACCGGGGCATGGACCGGGGGCAAGGGCTGGCCCGGACCATAGGCGTTGAAGATACGCAAAGCCACCGTCTCAAAACCGCTGAGCGCGCCCATTGAAAAAAGATAGTTCTCCGCGGCCAGCTTGGAGACGGCGTAGGGCACCCTCGGTTGCAACAGGGCGCTTTCGGCCACAGGCTGGCGCGTTTGATTGCCATAGACCGTGGCGCTGCTGGTCAACACCACCCGGCGCACCCCCACATCTCGGCACGCTTCCAGCAGGGAGACCGTCCCCCCCACATTGACATCGTTGTATTCCTTGGGATAGAGCACGGACGCGGGCAAGCTGACCCGGGCCGCCAGGTGATAGACCACGTCCACGCCGTGGAGCAAAGACCACAGCCGGGGCACATCCCGCACATCCCCCCGGGTGAAGTGGATGCCCGGCGCCAGTTTCGCCGGGTCTCCGCTGCTCATATCGTCCAACACACGCACAAAACCGCCCTGAGCCGCCAGGGCATTGGCCAAATGGGTGCCGAGAAAGCCCGCTCCACCCGTAACGAGAAAATGCATGATCATGGCCTCCAAAACAAGGTATTCGGTGAATTTTTGACTGACGCTGGGGAGATGGGGGGAGAGGTGCCGTTGGCGATCCAGGATTACGCGGCAGGGGGCGCGGCCTCAACCAGTTGGCAAATGCGATCCCAGCCACTGGTGAGCAAGCGGTCTAGTTCCCGATAGGTGACTTCGTATTCACCCAGCGCAAAGCCGATGGGGTCGGGAATGTCATAGGTGTAACCGGCCATTTCGCTGATCACAAAAATGCGCTTGGCCGCTTGGGGAAATTCGATACGCAAGGCTTCTTTGTGCCCCTGTTCCATGGTCAAGATCAGATCAAACTCGGCCAGCAGTTCAGCGCTGACCGGCTGGGAGCGATGGGACTCAATATCCAACCCCTGCTGGGCCGATACCTGGCGGGAATGCTCATGGGCCCTACGTCCCGACTGTGCCCACGTCCCCGCGGAAGCAACCGTCCACGGCTGATCCGGAAAGGCCTGGGCCACTTTGCGGGCAAAGATCCCCATGGCGATGGGGGAGCGACATATATTGGCTGTACAAACAAACAAAACTGCGGGCATGAAACGCTCTCTCCCAACGGGACCGCCGCGTTCAACCTGGCGGCTTCGTCCCGAAATAAGCAAGGAAGCCAGTCAAGTCACTGGCTTCCTTGGCATAGGGCTATTTGGCTGGCATCAAAACCTAGTTCTCGGACTTGGCCAACGTGGCCACGCCCTCCAAAGATTGGCTGGGGGCGGTGGGACGGCTCTCCCGTTTGCCAGATCGGCTGCGCCGGGATTTGCCTTTTCCATCCTTGCCGTCCTCATCAGGATCCGAGGTGTAATAGCCATCATAGTAGTAATAGTAGCCTCGGGAGCTTCGGGACAAGCGGTTCAGCACCCGAAGCTCAGCACCGCGCCCGATGTGGCCGTTGACCCGGCGCAGGGATTCCACGGCCCTCATGCCGGCATCCTTGCGGGTCTTGCCCGAATCAACGACCAGCAGAATGCCATCCACCTGTCGCCCGATGATGGCCGCATCGGTCACCGCCAGGCGGGCGGGGCATCGCAGATCACCAGATCACTTCATCCGCAGCCGTTCCAACAGGTCGGTCATGCGCCGGGAGCCAGCGGTTACCAGATCCACTTCGTCCCGCAGCCGTTCCAGCAGGTCGGTCATGCCCGGGAGCCCAACAATTCCGCCGGGTTGGGAGGAATCTTGCCGCTGGTCATCACCCGCAGATTTTCGACTGTGGTTGCACGCAGATAGTGGCTGGCGGGCAACTCGCTGTGGACCACGGCGTCCGTGAGGCCCATGGTGTTGTTGAAGCCAAAGAGTTTGTGGACACGGGGGCGGCGCAGGTCGGCATCGATCAGGGCCACGGAAAAACCAGCCTGGGCCATGACAATGGCCAGGTTGACCGCGGTGGTGGTCTTGCCTTCGCCAGGATTGGCGCTGGTCAGGACCAATGCTGCGCAGGCCGTGTCGATGGCCGAGAACTGCAAATTGGTCGCAAGGCCGGTAGGCCTCGGATGGATGGGATGGCGGGGTTCGTTGACCGTGACCATGCTCTCCACGGTGTCTGCCCCGTCCATGCGGGCAATCGCCCCCAGCCAGGTCACTCGCCCGCAGGAATGATCGTTGAGATCTTCCGGGGTCTTGATGGTGTCGTCCAAGAACTCGATCAGGAAGACAGCACCGGTGGCCAGCATCAAGCCGACAATGGCGGCCAAGCAAGGTGTTGAGCAGGTGCGGGGGCGAACCGGATTCTCCGGGAACTCGGGCCGGCTCCACCACGGTGATGGTGTCGATGGATTGGGCTTCGGTCAAGCGCAGGGATTCGTAGCTTTGCAACAGGCTGGCATAGCTGGCCTGATATTGGGTAATCGTGTTGCGCAGACGGGAGATCTCGCCGATCTCGGTCTGAGGGTCGCCCTGGTCGGCGGCAGAACCGGTTGACAGCAGCGATCCAGGTCAGCCTGGGCGGTGACAATGTCACTATCCAGACCGGTCAATTGGGTCTGCAAATTGATCTTGGAGGCCGAAAAGCGTTCGGACTGTAACTTCTCGTTTTCGGCAATAAAGACCGTGGGCAGGATATTGGCCACGCCCGCAGCCAGTTCCGGGGAATCATCTTCCACAGTGATCTGGATCAACTGGGTATCCCGCACCGGGGTCACGCTGACACTGGTCACCACTTTATCAAAATTTTCCGGATCCAATCCCAACTGAACAGCCACCTCGGAGAGAATGGGCTGGCGGACCATGAGTTCGGCATAGGTCTTGGCGATGCGCTCGCTGCTGAGGATATCCTGATAGGTGGCGCTGCTGGGAGAGCGGGCCTGGTTGATGAGCAGTGTGGCGGAGGTCGAGTAGATCGGGGTGGTGAAGGAACTGGTCACATAGGCGGCAACCCCGGCCAACAGGGCCGCAAGCACTAGAAGCCAAATCCAGTCTTTGATCAACTGGAAGTATTGACGGAGATCGATCTCATCTTCCATGAACTCCGCTTGCGTCCCGCGATCAAGTGTATCCATAGCATTTCCTCTTCGGCAAATTGTTTCCCGGACGTCTGCGCTGGGTGACATTGTGGCTGTGGCCCCAAAGAAGAGGACCATCACGCGTAGCGCAGAACTCTAGACTCTCTCCAAAAAAGCGTTGAAAAGTTTTCGGAGAATAATTGACAAGGTTCGAGCAGTATAAACCATCTGGGGATGTGGAGCAAGAAATTAGGCGGCAAAGCCAGTGAAAAAGTCAAACTCAGGAGGACGGAAAATTCCCACAACACAAGCGCTGTCAGCCTGTTGAGGCATCGGCTTGTGTTGCGGGAGTGGGCAGATGCCCAAAGTCAGATCATCCAGCTACGTCTACTTGCCCACCACCACAATCACCGGCATCGTGGAGATGGGTATGGTGACGCCACCGTGGGTATGGGCTGACCATAGATGTTGGTACACCTCTTGAAGTCCCGCTCGGTACAGGGATCAAGCCGGGCTGGCTGATACTGTTGGTCCAATAAAGTCGGTAGATTCGACTGCTGTCTTCAAATTCATAGCCTTCAATCGGGGCAATGCCGATGGACTTGATGAAACGAGCCGTTTTCAGCTTCTCGCTCATGAAGGCCAGGCTGGTGTAGGCGGGGAGGGGGGTACCGTCCGCCTTGAGCAATCCGCCTTCCCGCCAGCCAGGACCATTGAGCGTATACCAGATGGACCCCTCAATATCATTGGCCCAAGTGCGGGCCATGAGTTTGACCATCCCGATAGCTTGATCTTGTCGAAATGTATCGTTGGGGCAAGTGGTATTAAGGGGGTGACAAAGCACCCCCCCTTCGTTCATCAACAGCGGCTTGTTGACGCCGTAGCGAGCCATCACCTCTCGCAAGAAGACTGGTTTTGCCCAACAGAGATCCCACCTCGAGCTCAACCACTTAGGGTGGGTCAGATCATCATCGAGTCCATTGTCATTCCAATGAGTATAGGCATGATAGGCCACAATGTCGAAGTAGTCGGCCCCGCCCCCACGCAGGATGCCTTCAAAAAATTTGCCCGACAGACACCCGTCCGGGCTGCTCTGCCGGGGGATTGGTGGGATCGCAGTCCATGAGCAGCCCGCCAATCATGACCTTGGCCTGAGGGTCTACGGCCTTGATGGCCGGATAGACGGTCTTGAGCATGGTGGCATAGTAGCCGCCCCCATAGTACGGGTCGGTTAAATCTCCCCAGCAGCCGAACCCACTGTCAAAACCGACAAAGGAGGGGTCCACATCCGGCTCATTGCCCAGTTCCCAATACTTGATGTAATAGGGTGCGCCACTATACCGCTTGACCAAAGCCTGCATAAAGCTGGCAAAGTCATTCAACGCATCCTCGCGAATCGCCCCACACAGCCAGGGGGCGCGACGTTGCGCCCATGCCGGTGCGCCCAAGACCACCACCTGGGTGTTCAATCCCTGAGCCTGCAAGGCTGCCAGATTCTTGTCAAAACTGGCCAACTGGCTCCAGTCCCGTTGGCCGCGGACCGCTTCAATCTCGTTCCAATGGATTTCCCCATACCGAATCCATGTGGCCCCGGATTTGGCCGCCGTTTCGGCCAGGGCCACGCCGGTCCCGTTCAGCACTTGCACGCCAAAGACCGACTGGCGAGGGGCTTGATAACGGTTCACCGTGGGCAGAAAAGTGCTGTTATTCAAGGGGGCCGAGGTCTGCGGTGTGCTGCTTGGCACCAACAGCTTCTGGACCGTAGGCGAAAAGGTGAATACATCCTCAGAGGTGACGGATTGAGCGGCGTCCGGCTCGACAGGAAGTGCAGAAGGCGAGGCAGGGGTTGATGGCAAAAAGACGATCGCAGCAATTAGCAGAATAGCCAGCGGTGCCAGAAGAAGGCCCGGCCAGCCAAATCGCTTGGCGTATTTAGAGTTTTGGGAATCTGAGTGTGGCATGGTCGATCTCTCCGTTCGAATATCTGCGCAACCCCGCGGGCTGCTTCCGCTTTGTACCAGAACATCATACATGAGCGCGCACAGAATTCCAAAGCGGTCAAACCTCCCCCATCAATCCTAGC
Organism: uncultured Chloroflexia bacterium; assembly: GCA_963704975.1. Classification (GTDB taxonomy): domain Bacteria; phylum Chloroflexota; class Anaerolineae; order Caldilineales; family Caldilineaceae; genus JAGNDO01. Next base: position 179,980 of record CAVPIK010000038.1, read on the forward strand.
GAATCGTACCTACCAAGTCACAGATCAAAATGGGACGCAGATTTCTTCTGATGCGCGCAGATCAGCGCTGATCTGCGCGCATCAGAAGAAATCTGCGTCCTATTTGAGGATGCTCATTCCTCGATTGTCCGATGGTACTTTGATTTGTCTACTATTCCTGAGTTCCCCCCAAGTACTCCGGGATAACCCAACGGTCGCGAATGGCCACGACAATCGCCTCCATCCGCCCCCGCACCTGAAGCTTCTCGTAGATATGGGTCAAATGTGTCTGCACCGTGCGCCTGGAGATGCCTAAGTGTTTACCGATGGTGCGGTTGTCACAGGCTTCGCAGACAAAGCGCAACACATCATACTCTCTGGGCGTTAGATAGATCTGATTGGTCTCATCAGCAGCAGGAAAGCCAGACTCGGTCGGCCAATTGCGCCGTTTCTTCAGATATTCATCCACCGCATCCCGGGTAGCCGGATCAGTCGGCTCGGGTCCATTCCAGGCCGCCCGGATCAGGTCGACCAGAACAGAGAGGGTTGCAGACTTGTGTACACAGCCATAGGCGCCGACCTCCATCAACCGACGGATTATTTCCAGATCGTGAATCACGGTCAACCCGATCACCCGGATACCGCCGTTCAACTTTTTCAGCCGTTTAACGGTCGATACCCCGAGCGAACCCTGAACCCATACGGCGACGATCACCACCTGGGGACGATCTGGCGGATTGGCGGCGGCACAATGGGCCAGAAGATCTGCCTCCTCTGTTCCTTGCCAAACAACCTGAATCCCATCAACAAGATCCAGTTGAGCGGCCAAAGCCTCTCGCATCATTACGTGTCCGTCTACCAATCCTATCCTTATGTCTGCCATGTTTTCATCTCCTCTCAGTGTGGTTGGATCTTGAAAGATTAAGCGTGACGGAGAATCAAGTGATTCACCGGTACAAACAAAACATCTTGCGCAAAGACGCAACAAATACAAGAGACCCAAAGAAAGTGTTCTCTTTCGTTGTGCGCTCTGCGGTTAGATTGTTTTTTGCAGTGGGGTTTCAGAATCAAACACGATGAAGCCTCAATCGAACTTGCGATAACCATCGATACAGGCCGAACCCTACGAATCCCTACGAACGCAGGGCTATCATAGCAGAAAAAGACTCTCAGTGATCTACCGCGTATCTATCACACATCTCTCATCTTTCGCATTTTCTGTAGTGATCAACAAGATCGGGAAGGTTTCGGAAGTCGTCACGCTGGTAGCGCGACCTACGTTTCAGACTATCGATATAGGCTGATCCCTACGAATACCCTACAAACTCAGGGCTATCATAGCAGAAAAAGACTCTCAGTGATCTACCGCGTATCTATCACATGTCTCTCATCTTTTATCTTTTCTGCCAAAACAAGAACGTATGTTCCGTATTTGTGGGCTATTTGATGTGAATTCAGGAGATGTTGTTGTGATCAGCGTGATGATGAAATGGACCTTGTCCGGCTGATAGCCGGACCTACGAAGAAGCCACCGGGATCGTAGGTCACGCTACCAGCGTGACGAGTTCCGAATCCTTCACCATACTGTTGATCACTACAGAATTCGGGAGATATTTGAGGAAAAAACAAGCGAGGAGACTACGGGGCAAAATATCAGCGGATCAACTCAGAACGCCCCACGCCGCCGAATCACCACAGGAAGGGTGCGCCAGAGGATGAGGAGGTCAAGCCAGAGAGAGTAATTTTGGATGTAGTAGAGGTCGTCTTCCGTGTGCAGATGGAGAGGGCGGTCGCTGCGGCCATTGATCTGCCACCAGCCGGTGATGCCCTGGGGCACGGAGAAGCGTTTGCGCTGCCAGGGGCTATACTTCTCCACCAGCCAGGGCAGTTCGGGCCGGGGACCGACCATGCTCATGTCGCCCCGCAGCACGTTGAAGAGTTGGGGCAGTTCGTCCAAGCTGGTGCGGCGCAGAAAGCCGCCCACCTTGGTGACCCGGGGATCGTCCGGGCGTTTGTGCAGCACGTTCCCGGCATCATCCACTTGGTTGTAAAGAGCCTGATCCCGGTCCGCCCCCACCCGCATGGTGCGGAACTTGCGCATGTCAAACTCTGCGCCGTTCTCGCCCATGCGCCGAGAGCGATAGAAGATCGGCCCGCCATCTTCCAGCTTGATGGCGGCGGCCACGGCCAAAAGCAGAGGAGAGGCCAGAAGCAAGCTGATCCCGGCCACGGCCAGATCCAGCAGCCGCTTGACAAAGCGCTGGAAGCCGTCGATGGCCGGGTCCCGCAGGCCGATCAGGGGGATGCCGGCCAGGCTTTCCACCGTGGCCCCAAAGAAGGCCAGCTCAAAATAGTCCGGCACCACCCGCACCCGCACGGCATGGGCCTGGAGCGTCGCCACCAGATCGACAAAACGCTGGTGGGCGCGCAGGGGCAGGGCGATCAGCACTTCGTCCACCTTCAGCTCGGTGACAAGACGGGGCGCATCGGCCAGGGTACCCAGAATGGGCAGATCCCCGGCGGCGTGGTCACGCTTGGCCGGGTCATCGTCGAGAAAGCCCAATAGCCGCAGCTCCGGCCACTGCTTCGAGGTCAACTCCGCCGCCACATTGCGTCCCACGGTCCCCGCCCCCACAATCAACACCCGCACCTGGGCCGTGACCGCCCGCCCCCGCCGACTCTGCCACGCTCGCAAGGTGCCTCTGATAGATCAACAGCACGGCCAAGGAAAGCACAAAAAAATAGCCAAAGGCCAGCCGGGGCATCTCCTGTTTGACCAAGTAGAGCATCCCGGCCATGAGCAGGGCGGCCACGGCATGGCCCATCACCACCCGCTGCACCTCGTCGATCCAGTGGGTGACCTGGCGGGGATTATAGACGCCCAGGGTGACAAAGCTGCCGGTCCAGGCCAGGGCGATGATGCCCCGCAGCGCCCAGCCCAGATAGATCCACTCCCGCTCGATAAACTGGCCGATGGGCAGGGCGTAGCGCAGGTCCACGGCCAGGGGCAGCACAATCTGCACCACCAGGTGATCCAGGAGGAAGAGCAGCACCATCCAGTTGATGTTGACGCGCTTGAGCATTCAAATTGCCTTTTCACCGCGCAGCCGCTGACCCAGTACCCGCCACACAAAGAGCGGATTCCCCACCAAATACCGCCGTCCCAGCCGCCGGGGTTCGATGAGCAGTCGGCCCAGCCATTCCAAGCCATTGTCCGTGACCCAACGGGGCGCACGGGGTACCTCGCCGGCCACGTAATCAAAGAGGGCGCCCACGGTCAGGGCTACATTCGCCGTTAAGTCCGGCCAATTGGCATCCAGCCAGATCTCTTGGGCGGGCATCCCAAAGCCCACCAGCAGAACACCGGGCCGGGCGGCGTTGATCTGGGCCACCACCTGTTCATTTTCGGCGCTGCCTGGGGTCTTGTCAAAGTAGCCATGATGGGTGCCGGCGATGGTCAGCCCCGGCCAGCGTTCGGCCAGGATGGCGGCGGCTTTCTCTGCCACCCCCGGCTTGGCCCCCAGCAAAAAGAGCGAGTGGCCCCCATCCCGACAGCGGCGGCACAGGTCGTCGATCCAATCTGGCGGGGTGAAGCGGTGAGGCAGCCGTTGGCCTGTGAGCCACGCGCCCAGCCTGACGCCGACCCCATCGCAAAAGACGATATCGGCCCGATTGAGAAGCGTGCGAAAATACGGCTGATCGGCGGCCAGATTGAGGGCGTGGGCATTGACATAGCAGACCCGCAGCCGGGCATGGGTGCGCAGGGCGGCTTCCATGCGGTCCAACAAGGCGTCCAAGGAGAGGGGATCGATGGTCACCCCCAGCAGGGTGACCCGGGGCAGTGGGGCTATAGGTCTTTCCACGCCTCATCCTCCTCCGGGGTGTTCCACTCTCGGGCCAACACGGCTTCCGACGCAATCATCGTCTCGATGCTCTCTGGGAGATCCGGTGCCATGCCGAATTTCTGTCCCCACAGCCCCAACCGCCCCAAAGAGATCAGCCCCAAGATCACCGTGGGCAGGAAGACCACGGCGTGGAGGAGCAGGCCATAGCTCAACCCCGTGGTGCGGTCCACGCCGAAGATGGCCAGGGTGAAGATGCAGATGCCCTCAAAAATGCCTATGTTGCCCGGTGAAGGGGGCAGGGTGATGCTGACTTGCAGGACGACCAGCAGAAGCAGGGCGGCGGCGGGGGGCAGGTCCAGGCCCAGGGCGGGGAAGAGCAGATAGTTGGTGAGCGCGCCCGTGACCCAGATCAGCAAGGACCAGGCCAAAAGTTGGGCCACCGTGGCGCGGCTTTGCAGCACATCCAGGCTGACCAGGCCGGCGTCCAGTCGTCGGGCCAGGCCTTGCACAAGGGATTGGGGCAGCCAGGACAGACGGGCCGTGGTCAGCCAATCCAACAGCCGCCCCCGGCTCAACCCGGCCAGGGCCAAGGCCACAAAGAGCGCCCCCGTCACCACCACGAAGGAGATCACCGCGGGTCTGGCCCAATCCGGCAAGGGGGTCAAGGCCAGGAGAAGAAGCAGAAGCAGCCCATAGGCCACGGCGTCGAAAAGCTTCTCCACCACCACGGTGCCCAGGACAAAGCTGCGGCTGAGGCCCTCCCGGCCCACCACATAGGCCCGGCTGAGGTCGCCAAGACGGGTGGGGGCCAGGGCGTTGAGAAGTTGGCCGACAAAAAGGCTGGGCAGGAGAAGGGAGTGGGGCAGAGGGGGGCCAGGGGGACGACCAGGGGCCAGCAGGATCTGCCAGCGCAGGGAACGAAAGAAGAGGGAGAGCAGCACACTGGCCACCGCGGCGGCCACCCAGCCGGGGTCAGCCTGGGCCAAAACTGCGCCCACATCGGCCAGATTTACCTCTCTGGCCGCCAGCCACAGAAGCAGCCCGCCCAGCCCAAGCCCCAAGGTCCACCGCACCCAGGGGGCGGAGAGTCGCCGTGCCCAATGGTTCAATCGGGCCTTCATGGCGCGGAGGCCGTCAGCCCCGGCTGTGCGGTCCATTCTGGCGTGGGTGGTCATCATCTGCCACCACGGCCATCACCTGGTCCAAAGCAGCCGCCCGTTCTGGATCCCCCACATAGACCCGATGGGCGGCCAAGGCCAACCCCCACACGGCCCACAGCACGACCGATGGCTTGGTCATCCCCCAGACCACGGCATCGGTCAGCCCGTGGACCATGAGGGCGGCCTGGGAAGCCAACAGCCCCGCGCCCAAGGCCGTGCGATAGCTGCCGTGGGGATGGCGTCGCCCGGAGCGATAGACCTGCCAAGCCGCCACCATCACCGTGAAGAGGACGGCCAACCAGGCCAGCAGCCCAGGGATGCCCAGGTCCACGGCCACCTGCAAAAAGAGATTGTGGGCGTGGGGAATCTGGCCCGGCGGGGCCAAGAAGAAGGGATAGAGCAGGTCCGCCACCCGGCCAAAGGAGCCCATGCCCACCCCGGTGAAGGAGAAATCCTGGACCATATAGATGGCCCGTGACCAGATCTCCACCCGCTGTTCCAGACCGCCAAAGGTGGCGTCCGTGGTGGCGGCGTCAAAGAGCATCTCGCTGCCGCCGGTGAAGAGGAAGCCCAGAATGCCCACGCTGCCCACCGCGGCCAACACCTGTCCCCACCGTCCGGCCATGAGCAAAATCACCAACCCAGCCGCCGCCGTCCCCATCGAGCGCGCCGCGAGATTGGGTCAAGACCAGGATACCCGCCATGCCGATCAGGCTGACCAAGGCCAGCCCCTTGTCAAACCATTTCACCCGCTTGCCGCCCAGGAGCAACAGGGCCAGGGCCACAGGAATCAGCAAGGCCAGGGTGCCGCCCATGACGTTGGGGTTGACGATATCCGTGACACGAGTCGTGAAGAAGGTGTAGATGGCTTGGGGAATGAAGGGGAACTTGCGGCCACCCCACAACACGATAAAGGGGGCCACCGCGGCCAATCCGGCCCCGGCGACGAGGATGCCCCGCAACAGCCAGCGCAAGCGGTCCACGCCATTGGCCCAGTTGATCATGGCATAGAGAAAGCCGATCCCGGCCCCAAAGCGCATGACCTGGGGCTGGGTCAGCTCCGGCAAAGCCGTGGCCCACAGGGTGACCGGGACCATGACCGCCACCAGGAAGAGCAGGGGCCAATCCACGGGCGTGCGTACGCTGGGCCGTCCGTGGGCCAGCCAGCGGATGGGCCAGTAGACGGCCAGGACGATCAAGGCCGGGAGCAGGGCGCGGTCGGTCACAAAGACAGCGGCCAGGGCCGCGCCGGCCAGGAAGATTTCGGTTGTGGTGAGGAATTGGGCGATGGGTCGAAGTTGATTCATAGAATGAGGTTCTGTAGCTGTACTGATTGCATTTGCGGCAACCCGATCAGGCTGCTAGCCCATCAAGTCCTCTGCTGTGACAATCCGTAGCAAAGGTACCCGCTCGAAGTGTCGCGTATTTGTCGTTAAGAGAGGCAGATCGTGTTCCAGACATATCGCCGCAATCATCACATCTTTTACGCCAATATCCTGATTACGGCCAATCAGGTCCGCGTGTAATCGAGCGGCACGTTGAGCACCCGAAACATCGAAAGGCAGTACGGCCATGACCCCAAGTAAATCTTGTTCATCAAAGCGCTGGCGTACACGAGCGGCTCCAAAGAGCAACTCGTAGGCAGTAATGGCCGTCACGTAGCAAGCCGATGTCTTGACCACTTTTTCAACGGCTGATGCACCCGGCTCTCGACCTCGAAGATAATGGATCAGCGGGCCTGTATCTAGGCAGATTCGGGGAACGTCCACTGCTGCCATGATGCCTCCAACTCGCCAATGGCTTTCTCATAACTGTCATCATCGCGAAGCAGTCCGCGCAAGGCCAGAAAGCGTTGAAGCGGCTTCAAATGTAGGGCAGCCCCTTCCACCACCGGCGAAATCGAATCACCATCAACGAGATTTAATTGCGCCATCAACCACTTGGGGAGTGAGATCACATTGTCATCCATGCTTTTTACAATTAACGTCACAATGACCCCCTTTTGTACATGTCGCAACTGACCCGTCAAGGAACTTTGTGCATTATAGCACATTTTTGCCGGATCGCATGCGATTCACGCAAATTTCATCTTGACAGCCGTTTTCCATTCGGGCAGCATCATACCTGGGCCGTGGTGAAGACGTGGAAGGGGTGGGTCAGCCGCTTGCGCCAGATGTCCGCGGGGGCGCTGACGCCATAGCGGGCTTGCAGCCAGACGGTTTCGGGGAAGAGGGCACGTCCGTACAGACGTACCATATCTCGGGGACGGTCCACCATGAGGGTTTGGATCACAAAGCGGCGATAGCTGTAGCCGCCTTTGTCCAAACGCATTAACCGCTCACCCAATCCAAGACTGCGAATCAGCCGTTGACGCAGCCCGGACGGGGCCAATTGGGCCAGCACAGAGACGGGCACGGGCGCGCCCATCAACTGAACCGCCAAGTCCAGCACGGTCCAAGTGAGGGTGGAAATCCGCCAAGTTTTGGCCCGTGCCACAATCACTGCCCAATCTAAGGGATGCTGGACCAGCAGATGGATGTCCAGCAGTCCTCGCAGCCAGGGCATGGAGAACTGGTGGTTGATGGCCATGTGGACGCATAAATGCAACAGCAGATCCTCATCTGCCATCACCCTGGCCTGACGCCCGGCGATGTCCACCCACACCCGGCGCTCGAAGACCCCGGCGTGATCGATGGCTGCGGTCAGCCGTATCCATTCGCCGCGGATGGCGGGCTGCTGCACCTCGATCAGCCCGGTCCCCGGCTGGGGATGAACCATCTGCTGTTCGCCGCCCACCAGGGCCACAAAGGCTGGCGGGCGGTACTCTTTGTTGCGGGGCGCATAGCCCAACTCCGCCAACACGGCAACCGCTTGGGCAAAATGGGCAGGCGGCATCCAAATATCAATGTCTCCCCGTGGCCGACAAGCCGGAAGCGGATAGACCGTGTAGGCCAGGGCGCTTCCCTTCATAAGCAAGGCTTGGTCCGACAGATTGGCAGCGGCCAGTCCATCCAGGACTTTGCCCAATTCCACCTGCTGCAAGGCAGCCTGAGCCGCCCGCACCAAGAGATTACGGCGCAGGGCATCGCGCTCTGTGGATCGGGCAGGTATGTGCAGCAGATCAAGAGATTTGAAATGATGGGCGAGGAAAGGGGCCAGATTCTGGGCGGCCAGCCATTGGACCTGCTCCAGTGTGAGGGGATGGGCAGTCAGCCAGGCGGCGATCTGTTCGGCTTCCGAAGAAACCAATAGAGGAAGAGGAAGGGAGCTACCCCAATGCTTGACATCAGCCATCTTGTTGCCACGATTCTCGGGGAATACCGGCTTGGGCCAAAAGGCGAACAAGTAGATCGACGCCTATACTGCTGCGATGGGGATTGGGAAGAATGAGCCGGGTATTGCCACGCAACATGAATTCGTGACGTCCGCCCGAAAAAGGCCCATCAAAGCCCATGCGCCGTAGCCGCTTGATGAACTCGCCGACGCGAAACCGGAACAAGGGGGGCACTCATCAGGCAGCCAACAGCACTGGCGGATTGATGTGCAGATCACCCAAAGGTGGAATGGGCAGACCTTGGGCCAAGCTAAAAACGAGCCAATCCTCTACCGCATGGGCTAGATTTCGGCGACAAATCTCAAGTGTGTTCCCCGACGCCCAGACGCCTTGCAATTCAGAGATTTCGCCGTAAAAAGGCTCTTCATCTTCGATCATTTCGTACGTAGCACGGTTAAGTGCTTCTTGAATGTAATAAGTCAACATGAATGCCCCCTCTCGATCTGCGCCCTCAGCTCACGTTCCACCGATGTCGCCATTATACCCACCCATGCACATTCGGTCAATCGTTTTCACGCCGCCCCCACGCCCACCACGGACGTGCCCACGGGGGTGAACTCCGGGATCAAGGTCTGCAAGCCCCACAAAATCGCCTCCCGGTCATTGCGTTGGGCTGCGGCTTCCAGGATGCCCAGGGACTCGTCCAGGTTGGCGGGCACAAAGCTGCTGGCGTTGGCGGCCAGGAAGATCTTGGCGTGGGCCGTGCGCTCGTAGGATTCGCCGGGGATGAAGAGCTCCTCGAAGAGCTTTTCGCCAGGGCGCATGCCCGTGAAGACAATGTCGATATCCCGCCCCACTTCCAGGCCGGAGAGCTCGATCAGATCCTTGGCCAAATCGGCGATCTTGACCGGGTCGCCCATGTCCAGCACAAAGACCTGGCCTCGCCGGCCCCTGAGGCTGGGTGAGAGTCGCCCACAGTTCCCCCCAAGGTTGGGGGGCGATGGGGGCGTCCCCCCAGCACCGCGGCCTGGAGCACCAGTTGCACCGCCTCGGGGATGGTCATGAAGAAGCGCTTCATCTCCGGGTGGGTGACGGTGACCGGGCCGCCGGCGGCGATCTGCTGCTTGAAGGTGAGGACCACGCTGCCCCGGCTGCCCAGGACGTTGCCAAAGCGCACGGCCACAAAGGGTTTGCCCGTCTTGCGGGCCGCCGAGTGGACGATCAACTCCGCCGCCCGCTTGCTGGCCCCCATGATGCTGGTGGGGTTGACCGCCTTGTCCGTGGAGATCATGACAAAGCGCTCCACATCCGCAGCCAGGGCCGCGGCCACCAGATTGCGGGTCCCCAACACATTGTTGGTGATGGCCTCCGCCGGGTTGCGCTCCATCAAGGGCACATGCTTGTGGGCCGCGGCATGAAAGACAATCTGGGGCCGGACTTCCTCAAAAATCTGCTGGACTCGATCCGGGAAGCGGATGTCGGCCAACACGGCGATGGGAGATCGGGGAGCAGGGGGCAGGGATTGTGTGGTGACAGCATTTCCGTGAGCACCATTGGACGTCCCCTGGCCCCCCATCCCCGATCCCAGATCCCTGCCGCCTAGTCGGCGAATCTCGTTATCAATATCAAAAACTGAATTCTCCCCATGCCCTAAAATGACCAATTCACTGGGGCCGCAGCGCCAGATCTGGCGGCAGAGTTCGCTGCCGATGGAGCCGCCGCCGCCGGTGACCAGGACCCGCTTGCCTCGCACCAGATCCTGCACAGCGCCGATGTCGATCTGCACGGAATCTCGGCGCAGAAGATCTTCGATGTCCACGTTTCGCAGTTGGTTGACGCTGACCGTGCCGTCCAGCAGTTCGTAGATGCCAGGGATGATCTTGGTCTGCACCCCGGCCTGCTCGCAGATCTCCACGATCTCCCGGATGATCTTGCCCGGGGCCGTGGGCATGGCGATGATCACTTGGCTGATCTTGAGGTCATTGACCACCTCGGGGATGTCGTGGCGGCTGCCCAGCACGGGCACGTTGTGGATGCGCACATCGTGCTTGCCCAGGTCATCATCGAAGAAGGCCACGGGGTCCATGCCCAGTTGGGGGTTGTTTTTGAGCTCCCGAGCCATCATGGCCCCGGCATCCCCGGCCCCCATGATGGCTATGCGCTTGACCGGACCGTTGGCCCGAGGGCGCACGGCTCGATCTGCCAACCGCACCACAAAGCGGTTGCCGCCCACAAGGATCAGGATCAACAGACTGCTGATAAAGGGCAGGGAGCGAGGAAGTCTTTCCAGGGGCAGGGTCGGGGCGAAGCCGACCAATGACCGGGCGGCAAAAAAGAGACCGATCACCGCCACGGAGGAGGCCAGGACGGCCAGAATCACCTGGGCCAGTTCGCCCACGCTGGCATAGCGCCAGTAGCGGCCATAGAGGTCAGCGTAGTAGAAGATGGCCAAACGCACGGTCCCGGCCAGCACGGTGTAGATCAACAGAGGCTGCCAGAGCCGCATGACCGCATCAATGCCATCCAAGCGCAGCCACAGGGCCAGGGCCGGAGAGATAGCCAGGATCACCAGATCCATGAGCAGGAAATAGCGGTTGCGCATGTGTAAAAAGGGCAAAAGCAAGGGGCGGCCAAGCCGAATCAGCATGGCACTGGTCCTTTCGTGAAGTTGGATGGGCGGGCAGGGCCTGCCCAATGCCGAGGGGTTTGCATCCGCAGATGCAAACAAAGGCAGGCCCGCAAAGTAATAACCGACTGTCGTTTGTGCAGATCATAGCAGAGACATTCGGTCGGGTCAATCCAGGAGGGCAATGCAAACGCCCGGCACGAGGCCAGGCGCATGGGGTTAAATGGGGTCGGATAGGGTCTTCAGAAGGTGAGTTTTTAGCAAAGGTCACCTTCATACCAGCAAGGTGACTTCCCTCTTTCACACACGCTCCCATTCGGATTTATCAATACCAGCTTGTTGCAGTATGCGAACCAACAAAGCCCTGCTGATTTCACCGCTATGTGGATTTGGAATAAAGAGCTTGTGTTGCCCTCTGACCATGTATTGATGGTTGCCTCCGGCATAAGGCCCGTCAAAACCCAACTGCCGCAAAGCCCGAATCAGATCTCGTCGTTTGATGGGTCCAAAAACAGGCATCAGGCAGCTTCCTTGACCATTTCCAGCTTCATGCCGTCTACCTCCGGCAGGTCATGGCCTAAGCGCAACCCCAGAAGAATCCAGCCCTCCAACACCTCTTGCAACTGATCCCGACAGGCCTCCAACGTACCGGCATGGGCATAGACCCCAGAGAAGCCAGGAATTTCGCCATAATACGACTCATCTTCGAGCAATTCATATCTGGCTTTGCGCAAAGCGGCTTGAATATACCCTGTGAGCATTTTCTCCCTCCTTACCCGAACATTTCACACATAGCGTCTACTCTCCGCCAGTATAACCCACCCTCCCCAACTGGTCAATCGATCGAGAAATCGAGAAACCGATCGGGTGTGTCCCACCCCAAACAAACCGCCCACAGCCAAAACGCATGCACAGGAGACCCTGACCGCCCACCCACCCACCGCTGACCGTGCCCGCACCGCCACCGCAGCGGGAACAATCCCCCGGCCCAACGCAAACGCCCGGCGCGAAGCCGGGCGAGTGATGACAAAAGAGTGCCGAACCATGTGAATGACTTACACAGATGGCTTTATGTCACCCCTGACGACATACAAAAAGTGCAGGCCATCCAAAACATGAATCCCGTGGTACACCCCGCCTAGGCAATCAAAGTGGGGATCATAGGTGACCAGATAATCTGCTTGCCCAGCGATGGCACAGGCCAAGACCTGATCATCGTCAGGATCGTCGACGATCAAGGCGGGTATCTCCTCAACCGGTGTCAATACGGTCTCTGCATCAGCTAAGATAAAAGAGACCAATTCCACGGTCAGCGCCTGATCGATTCCCCGCTCGTCGAACTTCTCGATCACTTCTTGCAGAATCGCCTCAGAGACCAGAAGCACAAACTCGTTGTCACGCCAACGCCGAAAGAGTTCCTTGTTGGGACTGCGCGAATTCTTGCTCAAGTACGCAGCAACGTAGATATTGGCGTCGAACACTGCACGAATTGGCCTGGGGATCGGACTGTCCGCCTGATAATCAATCGCCACGCGGATAGTCCTCGATCAGGATGCCTTTTGCCTCCACTTCTACCTGAATGGCTTGCAAGAGGGCTTGGTACTGCGCCTCTGCCAGTGGGCGGGCTTGATGTCTTAGGTCAACGGCACGCTTGTTCGCCAGGGACAGGATCTCTTGTGCCGTCAGCGGCGCAGGGTAGCTGTTGTGGTTCCTCTTGTACCTCTCGAACAAAGGCCAAGACTTTACGCAACTTCTCCTCGGGTAGCCCCTTGGTGAGATCAGAAATCTGCCGAACATACGTATCAGATAGACTTGCTTGCATAACCACACCTTTTCTTACCTCACCCATAGGCGATGACCAGTACGAATCTCCAACGCTTTTTTAGCTATTACCACTCGCCTTATGGCTCCATTATACCCATCCGGTCCCGGTGGGTCAACCAGCTTTCCCACCCCAAACAAACTGCCCATCAACCAAAACCCATGGACAGGAGACCCTGACCCCCCAAGCACCCACCGCTGACCGTGCCCACCAACCGTCCACTGAAGCGGGAACCATCCCCCGGCCCCAATCAGGATAATCATTCACCCCCCACCCCCGTTCGGCTGAACGGGGCCAAAGGGGGAGAACGATTACTCCGCCAGATTCAAAGTAGCCCACTGGTATCGGCGTCCGTCCCCGGACGCCGATACCACCTCAGCCACTCATGCCTGACTTATTCCGGGATGGGCCCCAAGTAGTCGGGGCGAACCCACCCGTCACGAATCGCCACCACAATCGCCTCCATCCGCCCTCGCACCTGGAGTTTCTCGTAGATACGGGTCAGGTGTGTCTGCACCGTGCGCGTGGAAATGCCCAGATGTTTGCCGATGGTGCGGTTGTCACAGGCATCGCAGATAAAGCGCAGCACGTCATGTTCCCTGGGCGTCAAATAGATCTCAGTGGTCTCATCCGGGGCAGGCAAGCCGGATTCCGTCGGCCAATTGCGCCGCTTCTTCAGATACTCCTCCACCGCATCACGGGTAGCCGGATCAATCGGTTCGGGTCCATGCCAGGCCGCCCGGATCAGGTCAACCAGCACAGGGAGGGTTTCGGATTTGTGCAAACAGCCATAGGCACCGACCTCCATCAAACGACGAATAATTTCCATATCATGAATCAGGGTCAACCCAATCACCCGGATCCCGCCGTTCAACTTTTTCAGCCGTTTCACGGTCGATACCCCGATCGTGCCTTGAACCCACACGGCGATGATCACCACCTGGGGCCGATCCGGCGGATTGGCGGCACAGTGGGCCAGAAGTTCTGTGTCCACTGAACCCTGCCACACAACCTGAATCCCGTCTACAAGATCCAGTTGAGCGGCCAACGCCTCTCGCATCATTACGTGTCCATCTACCAATGCTACCCGAATGTCTGCCATGTTTTCTTCTCCTCTCGGTATTGTTGGATCCTGCATGAGTAAGCGTGACGGAGAATCATGTGATTCACCGGTAAAACCAACTATTTGGGTCAACGGCGCAGGGAACGCAAAGGACGCAAAGAAAAAGACGAGCTTTCTTTGCGCTCTCTGTGGTTAGATTGGTGTTTGCAATGGGGTTTCAGAATAAAACATGATGAAGCCTCAATCTCTATATCGCCATACCTATCGATATAGGCTGTTCCCTACGAACGCCCTACGAACTCAGAAACATCATAGCAGAAAAAGGCTCTCAGTGATCTATCATCTTTCTATCACATGTCTCTCATCTTTTGCATTTTTCACGAGAATCAGACCATTCGTTCTTGATTTGCAGGCAATTTTACGTCACTTCGGGCAATTATGCAGGGAAAACCAATCGGGTGTGTATCTTTTGAGTTGTAATCATTCACCCCCCGCCCCCCTAGCCCCCCAACTTTGGGGGGGGGACTGTCCACGACCTCCCCCAGAATTAGGGACCGGGGGGCAGAGGGAGTGAACGATTACCTTGAGTTAGAGGAGTTCGCACCCCCTGGTGCGAACGGGTCTGCACCAGGGGGTGCAGACTCCTCGGCCCAACTCAAAATGTACACACCCAAATCAACCAATCTATTTACCCCACCCCAAACCAGCCACCCACAACCAACGCCCATGGACAGGAGACCCTGACCCACCACCCACCCACCGCTGACCGTGCCCGCCCACCGTCCACCTTTGGCTTCGTTCAGGACATATCTGCGTGTATCAGGTCCAATTTTGTTCAGATTGAGACACGCTGTATGGCGAAATGCGTCTTGCCATTGTCCTGTCCTAGGCGTATAATAAGCCCAAAAAGAGAATTCGGCATGAACGCTACACTTTTGCCAAGGAGCGAATGATGAAAGGATCACAGATGACTTTTGAAGAGTTATGCCAACTACTGCAAGAGAAGGAAAAGCAGTTTGGGATGTCGTCGGTTGAATTTTTCATTCGTTACAATGCAGGCAGGCTGGGCGACGCCCGGGAAACCATCGAGTGGGCGGGCTTGTATCGCATTTATCTCAAAATGTGTCTCGCCCAATTGCCGTCCGAACCCGCGCCCCAGGTTGCCGTGGCGTGAACGTTCACGACTATTTTGAGAGTTTCGAGCGTGGAATTCACAAGAACAGAAAGATAGGGCGTCTTGAACGCCCTATTGTGTTTCTGGCGTTTAGTGAAACATTGGGGCTTGTACGCAGTGATTTCATCTTCTGGGATGGTTCCGTATTAGCCATCAGCGAGTCCATTGATACCTCTGCGGGGTATCCTGAAAAGACAGACTACTCATACCAATACCTGCGCGGCGGACAGACTGTGTTCCGTTATGATAGCGCACCACATCATCCAGAAATCGCAACGTTCCCACACCACAAACATGTTGGGGCCCGTGAAGAATTGGCACCTGCATCACCCCCAACGTTGTCAGCCGTCTTTGCGGAGATTGAACAGTATATGGGGAAAGAGTAACCAGCTTCGACCATTCTACCCACCCCATCCTGCCACCTAGCCCGCCGATGCACCCATCCCACCCCGTCCCAGTCGGTCAACCAATATACCCCACCCCAAACAAACCACCCTCAACCAAAGCGCATGGACCGGAGACCCTGACCCACCACCCACCCACCGCTGACCGTGTCCGCCAACCGTCCGCCGAAGCTGGGACAAGCCCACGGCCCAATACAAACGCCCGGCACAGGGCCGGGCACATGAGATCAACTAAAGTTTGTAGATGTCTCCACGGGGACCAATATGATCCACGTAGAGGGTCTCCTCCTCTTCATCGTACCAGAAGATCACCCGCAGGTCGCCGATACGAATGCGCTGGTAGCCGACCCACTCGCCTGCCATCTGCACCACCCCTGGGTAGGAAGCGATGTCTGACGCCAAACGATCGAGGGATTCCCGTACCCGTTCACGCTCGGGCCGGGACAACCGTTGCAAATAGCGAAGCGCACGCCGGTGGAGGACAATTTCAAGCACTGAGCGCGTCCAATTTCACGTAGGCATCAGGATTCCGCATCGCCCGATCTCGTCGGGCCTGACGCAGATCGTCCATCGCTTCTTCATCCAGATCCAGCCCGAGCATTTCGCTGATCTGCTGGTACTGCTGCCAGGAAATAAGCACCTCCTGGGGTTGTCCGTGTTCGTCAACGAAGAGTTTCTTCTGAATGGTCAACATGGTCTCTCTCCTCTGTTCGTACAAACTCACTCACTTTGACTTTGTCTGATGGTCCCATTATACCCATCCGGTGCCAGTCGGTCAACCAGCTTTCCCACCCCAAACAAACTGCCCACAACCAAAACCCATGCACCGAAGACCCTGACCCACCACCCACCCACCGCTGACCGTGTCCGCCAACCGTCCACCGAAGCGGGGGCAATCTCACGGCCCCAAGGCAAACGCCCGGCACAGGGCCGGGCGCATGGAGGCAAGATAGGAAACCGGGCGGAGGGGAAATCACATGTCTAATGAATTGCGGATACCTTGCTCAATCAGGCGGATAAAGCCCAATGAAAGAGAACCGATCTTTGTAGCCAATCGTCGTTTGTCCATCGCCCGAATCTGTTCAGTCAGCGCTTTAGAATCTTGTGACAGACCCCCTTCGCCAGCAGGAATCAACACATGGCTTGGCGACAGCCGTGAGATATTTGTGGTCAATGGCACGACGATGACCAACTGGCTGTGCTCATTGATCACATTGTGGGACAAGACGACAACCGGTCGGGTCTTTCGAATCTCTACGCCAATAGTGGGATCAAGATTAGCCCAAAAGATGTCACCGCGTCTGACCACAAGACTCATGACACACCCTCGGAGAGCATTTCGAGATCCGCCAAAGCGAAGTCGGCCAGCACCGCCTGCTCCTCGGCTTCCTCCTCTGGCGTTCTGGCGGCGTAATAGCGCTCGTAGGACTGCTGCCGCAGGGTTTTCTCCAGATCCTGGGCATAGCTTTCCACGAGGAAGGTCACCAATTCTCGAGCGGTGTCCGGTGCTTGCACACTGACCCGCTGGAAGAGCGCTACTGGGAATTCGAGACTCATGGTTTGGGCTGTCATCACCCCTCCTAATCAAACAGTGGTCTTCCCCGCAAAAAATCGTAGATTCCAGTCGCTATTATACCCCATCTTCTTCTCTTGAAGAAACGAACATTTTACGCCATTCCAGCCCACCCCAGTTCGCCCACAGCCAAAGCACATGGACCGGAGACCCTGACCCATGCCCGCCCACCGTCCACCGAAGCGGGGACAAGCCCACGGGCCAATGCAAACGCCCGGCACGGGGCCGGGCGAGCATCAAGGATGTATGAATCAATTCACAGAACGGGATTGTTCCCCAGGAATCTCCGTCGCCTAGACGGAAGAGGCAAGGGCAAATTCTGCTCTCCTTTTGAACCTCTCTATGGACGAGATGAGTTTCTATGCAAATCTGAGCAGTCTATATTCCTGGATCAGGAGATGAGAAGGAATACGCAACCCTCGTTCCAGGCGCCGGATCATGCCCAGGGATAGAGGACGTCGTCTTTCCATGATGTCCCAAACGCGCTGACGAGGCCCCAGATACGGCTCTAAATCCTTACGTACCAATCCCTGTTGATCCATAACAAATTCGATCATGGAAATAGGATCAGATAGCTCGCCCATAGGGTAATGCGACTTCTCGTAGGCTTCAACCAGGGTGACCAGGAGGTCAAATTTGTCACCGTCTGGGGTGTCAGGGTCTACATTTCCCATCATCCGATCAATTTCAGCCAACGCGGCTTCATAGTCGGCCTCAGTCTTGATAGGCCGAATGACAATCGGATCAGATAGTTGTGGCGTCAATTCGATCATAGTCTGCATGTGTCCCAATGAAACGAATATAGAGGATCTGGAACCTGTACTCAATCTTGACGATGAGCCTGTAGTCGTTCCCGGCAAGGTTGAAGACAACTCGATTGCCAGGCAACAGATCGGCACTTCTGAAATAGCGCTTCACATCAGCCGGCGTTTCCCACGCCAAACTCGAAACCAAACTATACCAGTCATCCAATGGTTGTCGAGACCGTGGATGGCTGGTTGCAAACGCTCGCAATGTCTTACGTGCAATGATACGCATGGCAAGTTTGTCACCGGTTAGGTGACAGATTATCATGGATTCAGAATTGAGTCAACTAAACTCCAATTCACAGATCAACAAAAAAAGTGATTACCCAGTCCATTATACGCATAGGGTCCCTACGGTCAACTAGGGGCAAACCCCCAAACCCCTCCCCCAAACGCACACCGCTGACCCTGTCTGCCAGCCCTTCGCCGAGACCGGTGTCAACAGCCGGACGACTATTCAGCCCCAGTCGATCAACCAATATACCCCACCCCAAACCAGCCACCCTCAACCAAAGCGCTTGCACAGGAG
>CAVPIK010000039.1:0-71943 GCA_963704975.1 uncultured Chloroflexia bacterium
GGGGTTGTGTTGCACCAGATCCCATTTGTTGCCATAGAGGTCGAAGAAGACGACGACTTGGCCGTATGGTTCTTGCCGGGGTGCTTCGGCAAAACGGACGCCGTGGGCCTGCATGTGGGCGTAGTCGGCCGCAAAGTCATCCGTGTGTAAAAAGAGGAAGACCCGGCCCCCGCTCTGGTTGCCCACGTGGGCGGACTGTTCCGGGTTGGCCGCCTTGGCCAAGAGCAGGGAGGCCCCGGCCCCGCCGGTCGGACTTCCCCCAGGCCGCACCACCACCCAGCGCTTGGCCGGGGAGAGGGGCGTGTCCTCCACCAAGACGAAGCGCAGGGCCTGGGTGAAGAAGGCGATGGCCTCGTCGTAGTCGTGGACGAGGAGGGAGAGCATGGCCAGAGAACGGGTCATGCGGCCGCTCGGCTGACTTGACGCACGGGCGCTTTGGCCGTGCCGACGGCGGGCGCAGAGAGTTCATGCAGCAAGAAAATGGCGTTGATGATCATGAGCAATGCGTTGCCCTGATGCCACAGGGCCAGCCAGATGGGCACGGAGAGCCAGATCACCAGAACGCCCAAGGTGATCTGGAGGGTGGCCAGCCCCAGCAGCCACAGAGCGGCTTTTTCGCCCAGGCCGCCGGGTTCGGCCCGGCGCAGACGCAGCCAGACCACAATCCCGGCAAAGAGGACGATGAAGGCCAGCCAGCGATGCACATAGTGGACGGTGGTCATGGTTTCGAAGAGATTTCGCCACCAGGGCTGCACCACGCTGAGCAGGCCCGGCGGGATCCAATAGCCAAACATCAGCGGCCAGGTGTTGGAGGCATGGCCCGCCTTCAGTCCGGCCACCAGCCCGCCATAGGAGATCTGCAAGCACCAGCACGGCCATCAGCACCCAGGTCCACCCATAGCCGGCCCGCCCGCCCGTTCCGCCGGCACGACGCCAATCTCGTTCCCCCACCATGCGGTTGAGGGCCATCCACAGGGTCAGGGCCAGCAAGCTCAGAGCCATGAGAAGATGAATGGTGAGACGGAAGTGGCTGACCGTCGGTCGGTTCTCCAATCCACTGCTGACCATGTACCAGCCCAGGAAGCCTTGGAAGCCAAAGAGGGCGGCGATCAACCAGTAGATTCCCGATTTTCGCCAGGGAATCCACTGTTTCCACACAAAATAGAAGAGGGGAATCACCACGATCAACCCGGCCATGCGGGCGATCAGGCGATGGATGTATTCTACATAGAAGATGCGTTTGTATTCGTCCAGGGTGAACTGATGGTTGACTTTTTGAAATTCCGGGGTCTGTTGGTACTTTTCAAACTCCACCTGCCAGGCCTGTTCGCCGATGGGCGGCACGACGCCGGAGACCGGGTTCCACTCCACAATGGAGAGGCCGGACCGGGTGAGGCGCACATAGCCGCCCAAGAGCACCATCAGTGTGATCAACACGCAAACGGTCAGCAGCCAATTGGTGATGGCTCGCTCGGATGCACGATTCATCAAAAAACTCCTTGTGAACTTGTTTTGTCTTTTTTGAATTTTATCTCTTCCTCGCCGCCCCATTCTATTTGGGGCATCGACAAGGTAGAAGGTTTGATAGAACTGTGTTGTCACACTCTTCAAGCTGTGACAAATCGATGCGTTCTTTGTGGTAAATTCGACCTTTTGCAGGTGCGTCGTTTTACCTCTTCTGCGCCGACACGGTGACCTGAAAGCGCTTGTTCGGCCACGCCGGGAAGCTGGTAAAGCTGGTCTCGCCGACCGACAGCAAAGGCCGGGGGCAGGTAGACCGCGCACAGGGTGTTGGAGACGTGGTAAAGATGGCCCCGCAGCTCCGCCGGGCAGCCGTCCAAAATGCCCGCCAAGGTGTTCCAGCGCACCCGCTCCGTGGTCGATCCATAGTCGTGCCACACGATCACCGAGCGCTCGTCCCGGCGCATGGTGAAGGCGCTGCGGGTGTCCGCCTTGATGGCCTCGTAGCTGTGATCCCCGTCCACAAAGGTGAGGTCAAAGCGCTCCGGCAGGCCGGCAAAGTCAAAGGTGCGGGAGTTGTGGCCGATATGCTGCACATTCTCCAGCCCGGCGGAGAAGAGCTGATGCACCCGAATAAACGCCTCGTCAAAGCCAAACTGGCGCAACTCCGCCTCGGACAGGCTGACGGAGACGCACTTGGTGGCGAAGCGGGCCACATTGGCCACGCTCTCCCCCCGCCAGGTGCCGATCTCTAAATAGTGGCAATCGTCAAAACGCGGGCAAAGGCATTGAGCAGGGCAATATCCAGAATCGTGGAGGTGCCTTCCAAGAAGGAATAGGGGTCCACGGTCACTTCAAAATTGGGGAAGAGGTCCAGCAGATCCACCGTGGGCAAGCCCTGGGCCAACCCATGCACCTCCTGCACCTGCTTGCGGCCCAACTCCTCATCCTTCAGCACCTGGCTGATGGCCTGGGGATTTTTGATCAACGTCGTCACCACTTCCCACGCCTTTTGCAGCTTGCCCATGCGTTGTCTCTCCGCTTTTGTTTTGACATAAAGTTGCATCTGCTGTACCGATCACAGTCAATCATCATACCCCATCCGGTCACGGGTCACCAAGATTGGGGGCGCGAAAGGCTACATTTCATCCACTGCCTCATGCCTCCCTCGCCCCGGCTTGTGGTATAATTTTCGGCACAGAGAAGAACGAAACCACTCGTCGGGGGCCGCAAACCGGCCCTTTTTGCTTGGTAGCCCATGACCGCCCAACGCTTGTATCGCCTCGCCATCTTAACCCTGATCCTCCTCGCCTTTGCCCTGCGCGCCCACAACCTGGACGCCCAGAGCCTGTGGTACGACGAAGGGGTCACCGCCCACGTGGCCCAGTTCGGCGTGGCGGACTTGGTGCGCTGGACCGCGGACGACATCCAGCCGCCCCTCTACTATCTGGTCGTGGCCGGCTGGGGCCGCCTGGCCGGGTGGAGCGAGTGGAGTCTGCGCTTCGTCTCGGTCTTCTTCGGCACCCTGACCATTCCTCTCTTGGCCGTCCTGGCCCGCCGCCTGACCCGCAGCCGCACCGCCGCGGTCCTGGCCGCCCTCTTCGCCGCCCTGCATCCTGCCCTGCTCTACTACAGCCAGGAAGCCCGCATGTACGCCATGCTCGTGGCCTTGGGGGTGAGTGTTGCGTATTGCGTGTTGCGTTTGAATGGCGAATGGCGAATGGCGAATGGCGAAGCGGGGGGCGAGACGACGGAAAGCGTGGCTGTGGGCGGCGGCCTACGTTCTCACGGCCACCGCCGCGGTCTACACCCACTACTTCGCCTTCTTCCTCCTTCTGGCCCTGGGGATATTCTTCCTGCTTCAAACTCTAATCCGGTTTCGATACGACCGGAAACAGCCCCGGTCTACTCAACCTACGGCTAATTCCGAATCCCCAATCCCGAATCCCCAACCATTTTCAATTTTCAATTTTCAATTTTCAATTTTTATTGCGGCCAACTTCGCCATTCTCCTCGCCTACGCCCCCTGGTTCCGCATCCTCTTCACCCGCCTGGACGTGGACACCAGCTACTGGCCCGGCGCGCTCAAGCTGGGCGAAGCCATCCGCCACATCGCCCTCCTCTTCACCAGCGGCGAAACCGTCCTCG
Source organism: uncultured Chloroflexia bacterium (assembly GCA_963704975.1). Classification (GTDB taxonomy): domain Bacteria; phylum Chloroflexota; class Anaerolineae; order Caldilineales; family Caldilineaceae; genus JAGNDO01. Next base: position 3,610 of record CAVPIK010000039.1, read on the forward strand.
AAGCCGACGGCATTCGCCTGCTCTGGGTGTTCGGTGCCATCACCCTCCTCGCCCTCTGGGGAGGTTTCATCGAAGCCAGACCCCAAGGCGGCGAGAAGTCGTCAACCAACAATTCTCAATTTTCAATTTTCAATTTTCAATTCTTAATTCTCCTCATTCCCATCGCCGCCACCCTCACCCTGGCCGCGTTCACCCCCAAATTCAACCCCCGCTACGTCCTCGTCGCCCTGCCCGGCCTGCTCCTCCTGTGGAGCGGCGGACTGGCCGCCCTCCTGCGCCAGATCGAACCCCTGTGGCAGCAAGTGCGGGGCAAGGCGTGCAGCACAGAACCCAAAGCCCTCCCCGCCCTGGCCGGATTGGTGGCCGTTGGCCTGCTGGTGGGCGGCTTCACCTTTGCGGACCTCAACTGGTTCACCGATCCCGCCTTCACCAAGGCCCAGTGGCGAGAACTGGCCGCCCATGTGCGGGCCAACCGGGAACCCGACGAAGCCGTGGTCCTGGTCAGCGGCCACGCCTGGCCCATCTGGCACTACTACGCGCCGGACATGGACCCCATCCGCCTGCCCGACATCGAAATTTTGGACGTCAACGCCGTCCTCACCTTTGCCGACACCGGCGCGCCCCTGGCCGCCGGGCTGGCGGACGCCTCCGGCGCCTGGCTGGTCACCTGGCAAGACGAAGTCGTGGACCCCACGGGCGTGGTCCCCCTGCAACTGGGCCGGGCCGGGGTCGAGGAGGCCGTGGACGCCGGTTTCTGGCAGCTCGGTCTGCGCCATTTCACCGACCTGGACGCCGCCCACATCACCGACCAGCCGCCCATGCAGGTGGCCGACGCCATCAACTTTGGCGACCGCCTGCGCCTCCTGGGCCACTCGGTGCTGGACGACGGGGATCTGCTCCTCTTCTGGCAGCCCATTGGGCCGACCCCCTTGCCGGATCTGCAATGGGTGGCCCAAACTCGCACGGCGGACGGGCTTGCCCTACGCCGTCATTTCGGATCGACGACCCGCCGGCTATGACTTCCCCGCTTTCCGTTGGCGACCAGGCGAGGTGGTGGTGGGCCGCACCCCCGCCGCCGAGTGGGCCGGCCCCGCCGCCATGCCGGGGAACTATACCCTGCATCTGGGCGTTTATGATCCTCAGGGGGATGTGGCCGGGCTGGACGTGTTGGGCGCCAATGGTGTTCCCTTGGGCAAGCGGGCGACCTTGACCCTGACTTTGCCCACCCCCACCCCGGCACAGGCCATCCCCCAACCCTGGACCGAGATCGCCCCCGGTGTGGAGTTAGCCGCCAGCCTTGACGCCGCCACCGCCGAGCCGGGCCAACGGTTGCTCCTGACCCTGCACTGGCGCACGACCGACTCGGTTGCCCTCCCCGCCCAGGTGACGGCGACATGGCCGGGCGTGCGAGCCAGTCAGCCTGGCCCCGGATCTGTCCGGCCAAACTTGGCCATCGGGGACCATTCTGCGCACGGTCCACAGCCTGACCGTGCCGCCGCATCTCCCCCGGCGCAGTCATTTTGAACGTGGCCGGGCTGGATCTGCCCGTGACATCACCGCCAGCAGCCGATCCTTTGTCGTCCCGGCTTTGGCCCAAGAGATTGAAGCTGTTTTTGGCGGTCAAATCGAATTGCTGGGCCTGACCTCGGATCTGCCAGATATCGGGCCGGGCAACGACCCCGTCTCGGTGGATCTTGTCTGGCGGTCCGTGGAGACCCCGACCGCGGACTACACCGTCAGCCTGCAATGGCTGGGGACGGATGACCGCCCCGCCGCCCAGGCGGATGCTCTGCTGCCCGGTCCCTCTGGCACCTGGCTGCCCGGCCAAGTCGTGACCCAATCCGTCACCGTCCCGCTTCCGCCCCAGCCCGGCGACTATCGGCTGGTGGCCGTGCTTTACAATGCCGCAGACCCCGCCTTCCCCCGCCTGCGTTTGGCCGATGGGGGCGAGTGGGTGCAGTTGAAGTAACCCGCAATCGTCGTTCCCACGCTCCGCGTGGGAATGCGCCGTATGCGCACGAGCAGTCTCGTGGCGCAGAGTTCGGTCGCGATGTTGCGTTCTGCGCGGAGCTGCGGGAACGATGTACGAGCGGGGAGACACCGGCGCTAGCGCTGGCGGGATTACCCAGTACGCCACGAGGACCACTCAGCGGGGATCGGCGGCTTTGGATATTCGCCCCCCTTTTGTTAGACTTGAAGACTATGAAAGCAAACGTGAACCCCATCCACGGACGGACTCCGTCCTTTTTCAAAAGTTTGATCTTTGTCATGGCGGCCCTGTTCGTTTTGGCCGCCTGTGGCGATCTGGATCTGGCCTATGGGCCGGTGCTGACCAACGTCACCGTCAGCCCGGACCAGATCAGCCCCAACGCCGACGGCACCACGGACGCCACGGAGATCCGCTATAGCCTGGCCCGCTCGGCGGATGTGAGCATCTTCTTCGAGAACGCGGCCGGGGAGCGCACCTATTTCCGCAAGGAGCGCCGCCGCTCGCCGGGGGACTACAGCGTGCTGTGGGGCGGGGTGGTGGACGAGCCGGAGGTGCGCCAGACCGAGTTCGGCACGGAGGAGATCCTGAGCCGGGTGCTGCCCGACGGGGCCTATACCTGGACCGTGGAGGCCGTGGAGGACAACGGCAACACCTTGGCCAAGTCCGGCACCATCACCCTGGCCGACGCGGACACGGTCTTGCCCGAACTGCACAACTTCGCCGTGGTGCCCCAGATCTTCCGCCCCAACCAGGACGGTCTGCGGGACGATTGGGTGAGCATCAGCTACTTTTTGACCAAGGACGCGGACACGGTCCAGGTCTATTTGGTGGACCCGGCCCAGCCGGGGATCAAGCTGCCCATTGCCGAAAACCCCAACGTGGTGAAGACCAACGAGGCCGGCTATCACGAATACCGCTATGAAGGCGGCGTGGACCTGGGCGCGGAGCCGCCCAAGGACGGCACCTACACCATCATCGGCGAGGCCCGGGACTTGGCGGGCAACGCCGTGCGGGTGAGCAGCACCCTGACCATCGAAGAGGGGGGCGTGCCCCGTGCCGACATCGCCCAGGGCGAGATCGCCTGGGAAGGCGACACAAACCGGGTGGTCAGCGTGCCCCTGGGCGGCAAACTCTGCTTCACCGCCGTGGTCACCAACGAGGGCACCGTGCCCCTGCGCACCACCGGTCCCTGGCCGGGGCAGGAATACACCTTTGGCCAGAACTACAACACCCTGGCCGCCCAGGGCAACGAGGAGTGGTTCCAACAGGCGGGTGTGTGGCGCTTTGGCATCAACTTCGACACCACGGGCGTGGACTTCCCCTTCCGCTGGGCCGCCGGCCGCCAAGAGGATCTGGAGATGCGCCTGATCGACGGCGTGGAGCAGTGGTATCTCATGCCCGGCACCTCCGGCGAAGTCAGCGGCTGCATCACCATCGACGAGAAGCCGCCGGTCGGCACCACCTTCTGGTGGGGCGGCCTGATCCACGAGTTCGTCAGCGTGGCCAACAACTACGTGGACCGCATCACGGTGAGCGTGGGCACGCCGTAGCATGAACGGGTGAGCGGGTGAAGGGGTGAGCCGGTGACAAGTTTGGCGGTGATCATCGTCAGTTATAATACCAAAGACTTGCTGCGCGACTGTCTGCGCAGCATTTTTTCGTCCAATCTGGACACACACCTTCCAGGAAGCTCAAAGCTTCCTGGAAGGTTAGCACTCACCGTCATCGTCGTGGACAACGCCAGCCACGACGGCAGCGCCGACATGGTGCGCGCCGAGTTCCCCCAGGCCACCCTTTTGCAACCCGGCGAGAATCTTGGGTTTACCAAAGCCAACAACCTGGCCCTCCACACCCTCACCCAATCAACCAATCACACCAATCAACCATTTTCTCCTCCTCAACCCCGACACCCAACTCCCGCCCGATACCTTGGCCCGCATGGTCGATTTCATGGAATCCACGCCCATCTGCCGGGGCCTGTGGCGCGCATCTGCGCTACGGCGACGGCAGCTTTCAGCACGGGGCCTTCCGCTTCCCCTCCCTGGCCCAGGTGATCATCGACCTCTTCCCCGTGCATCGGCTGCCCGGCGGCCACCGGCTGTTGGATAGTCGGGCTGAATGGGCGCTATCCTCGTTCTCTTTGGGAAAAGGGTGAGCCTTTCGTGGTAGACTTCGTGCTTGGGGGCAGCGATCATGGTGCGTGGCGAAGCGGTGGCCCAGGTCGGCGGGTTGGATGAAGGTTTCTTCATGTATTGCGAAGAGATGGACTGGTGCCTGCGTTTGGCCGAAGCGGGCTGGCCGGTCTATGCCCTGCCCGACGCAAAGGTGATCCACTTTGAGGGCCAGAGCAGCAAACAGGTGCGCTGGGAAAGTTTTGTGCAACTGTGGCGCAGCCGCTTCCGCTTCTACGCCAAACATCCGGCCCGCTACGGTCCCCTGCACGATGGGGCGTTGCGCTTGATCCTGAAGATCTGGCTGAGGCAGCGGCGCCGAGACGCCCAGCGCCGCTTTGCCGCCGGGGAGATTACCGGCATCCAATTGGACGCCGAACTGACCGCCTACGCCGCCGTATCGGACATGTAGCCCATGAGCACACCCTCTTCTGCCGGGATCACCCGCCTTCGCCAACGTCTCTCCACCCCCCAAGCCATCGGCTGGATCTTGGCCCTGATCGCCACCCTCTTTTTCAGCATGGCCACCCCCACCGTGCGCTGGGTGATCCTGGCCGGGGCCAACCCCGTCTCGGTTGTGCTGGCCCGCATGATCTTGGCCACCTCTCTCGTCGGCGGGACCATTTTGGTCGTCAAACCGGGTCTGATTGCGCCGGGGTGGCGGGGGGTGTGGATCTCTCTGCTGGCCGGGGTGATCAACGGCGCGGGGATGCTGATCTACTTCATGGCGTTGACCCGCATGAGCGCGTCCATCACCGCCATGCTCTTGGCCACGGGTCCGCTCATGGTCCTCAGCCTGTTGGCCTTGCGGGGCGAGCGGCTGACCCTGCGCCACGGCGTCCGGGTGGCCCTGGCCCTGGTCGGCGTCTATTTGCTCATCGGCCCCGGCGGAGAGATCGACATGGTCGGCGTGGGGCTGGTCTTGGCGGCCACCGCTTGCTTTTCCCTGCACTTGACCATGATCCAATGGTATCTGCGCCCCTACGACGCCTTGACCGTCAACTTTTACGCCAACGCCGGCATGTTGATCATGATCCTGGTCTGGTGGGTGATCCAGGGCCGCCCGTGGGTCATCCCCAGCGCCGGGGTGTGGGGCGCGGTGATCGGCCTGGCCGTGCTGGCCACCGTGGTGGCCCGCCTGGCCATGGTGGCCGCCGTCAACCGCATCGGCGGCGGGCAGATGTCCCTGCTCTCCTCCCTGGAGATCCTGCTGGCCGTGATCTGGTCCATGATCTTTCTGGGCGAGCGGCTGTCGATCGTGGCGTGGGTGGGCGGCGGGCTGATCTTGCTCAGCGCGGTGCTGGCCGTACAACGGCTACGTCTGGCCAGCATGAGGCCGCGTTGGCGGATCATTCCGCGGGCGTAAAGGGCAATGCACAATGGATGGCCCGCGACGGTGCCCGGCGGCGCGACTAGCGCAGGTTGAGTAGCCGCCGCCGAGATCTCCGCTGACCATTCAGGTACTGGCGGCGTATCGAAACCGAAGCGGGTCGCCTCGCTGATGCGGGCCATCTGCAATTTTCAATACACAATGGATGCAGGGAACGGCATAGTGCCAAATCAACCAATCAACCAATCAACCAACCAACAAACCCTCATCGCCATCATCCTCACCCGCAACGAGGCCGCGCACATTGCCGACTGCATCGCCAGCGTGCGCGACTTAGCCGACGCGGTCATCGTCTGGGATTCGGGCAGCACGGACGGCACCCAGGATCTGGCCGAGGCCGCCGGGGCGCAGGTACACTTCCGGGCCTTCGACAACTACGCGGCCCAGCGCCAAGCCGCCTTGGACGCCGTGGACGCCGACTGGGTGCTCTTCGTGGACGCCGACGAGCGGGTCACCCCCGCATTGGCCGCCGAAATCCACTCCGCCATTCGCCATTCGCCATTCGCCGGCTCTGGATCCCCCGACGCAACTTCATCGTCGGCCACGAGATGCGGGGGGGCGGCTTCACGCCGGACCATCAACTGCGCCTCCTGCGCCGGGATGGTGCCCACTATGACATGGACCGGGAAGTCCACGAGATCGTCCAAGTGGACGGGGAGGAGGGCTATCTTTCCGAGCCCTTTATCCATTACAACTACGCCAACTGGCCCCAGTTCTACCGCAAACAGCGGGTCTACGCCCGCTACGAAGCCCGCATCCTGGCCGAGCGGGGTATCCGCCCCCGGCCCCACAACTTCATCCTGCAACCCCTGCGGGAGTTCCGCCGCCGCTTCTTCACCCTCCACGGCTATCGGGACGGGGTCCACGGGCTGCGCATGGCCCTGCTCCTGGCGTGGTATTATGGGTTTGTGCCCTATGTGGAGTTGATGAAACGAGATTGAGAGAGTGGGCGAGTGGGAGATGGGGCTTGGTTTGACATAAACTATTTGTCGGCGGGGAATCCGCGCCAGCGAGCGGCGTGGGCGGTGTTGACCGAATTACGGATCTTTCGACCATCTGGCCCCTTTCACCCCGGTGCTGACCGGCACAGTCCCCATTGGGTTGGATTTAGCCAATAGCGATCTGGACATCATCTGCGCCGCCGAGGATTTGATCGGGTTTGAGCAAGTGGTGGTCCCTGTCTATGCCCATCATCCTGGGTTTGGGTGCAAGCGGCGGATTTGGCAGGGCCACCCCTCTGTCGTCGTCAACTTTGACACTTCGCTTTTTCCCATAGAAATCTTTGCCCAAACGCTCCCCGTCACCGAACAAAACGCCTTCCGCCACATGCTGATCGAAGATCGTCTCCTGCGCCTGGGCGGGGAGGCCGCCCGCACCGCCATCATGGCCCTGCGCCGGGCGGGCATGAAGACCGAACCGGCCTTCGCCGCCCACTTCCGGCTGACCGGCGACCCCTACGCCGAACTTCTGCGCCTCTCCCGGCTGGACGACGCAGCCCTGCACGCTTTTCTGGATGCCCACTCATGAGCAATGCCCCAACCACCCCGTCCCGATTTCAGACCCAACGCAAGGCCCTGCGCAAGCGTTTGCGCATAGACATCCAGCCCGTGCTGCAAATCGTCGGCCTCTGGGCCGGGATCTGGCTGGGCGTGGTGCTCGTGGCCGCCCTGCTGGGCTGGGTGGAGATCCTGTGCTGGACCCCGGCGGGCTGGCTGCTGGCCATCCCCGCCGCCCACATGCTCCTGCGCCGCACCCCCAGCCGGGACGGCATGATGCGTCTGCGCGAGGCCGCCACCGCCGGGGCCAGCCTGGGCGTGGTCCAAGCCCTCGTCTTCGCCGTGGGCATGACCGCCACCACCCAGGGCGGCATGGATGGCCGGGCCATCGTGGTCAAATTCCTGCTGGGGCTGGGCATGTTTGGGGTCTTGGGGTTTGTGGGCGGGGTGGTTGGGGGCTTGGCGGCGTTTGTGACGGCGTCGGTGCAGCAGCGCAGTTTGCGGTGGTAGGGGGTGTTTTTGCTGCTTGACTATCAGGGGATGAGGGGGGATAATGATTGCAGTGAACAGCGTCCTCTCTTGTCAGCGACAGGTTTTTACATAAACTGTACACTTCACCGGTATCTAAACGCTTTCCACCCTGCGCGCATGAGGTGAAATAAAAGTTAGATGAACATCTACGATATCATCTGGATCGATTCCATTATTGAGAAGCTTGCAAGCAAACATGGCGTAGATACGGACGAAGTGGAAGAAGTCCTCAGCAGTGGGCCGAGATTTCGGCATGTTGAAAAGGGCAACCACGTGGATGAGGATGTTTATATGGCTTCTGGCCAGACCGATAGTGGGCGTTACTTGACTATTCTGTTCATCCACAAGATCAATGGCGATGCGCTCATTCTAAGCGCAAGAGATATGGCAAAGTGGGAGAGAAAACGATATGAGCGAAAATAAATTGCCGGAATTTGAGTCTGTCGAAGAATTGGTAGATTTCTTTGATACACACGATATGGGTCAATATGATTTGCCGGAGGTTGAGTTCAACGTAGATATTAAACAGCATTCTTTTTTGGTGTCTGTTGACAAGAAGCTGATGAAAGGGTTGTTGCAAGCTGCACAAACTCAACACATCTCTACCGAGAGATTGATCAACTCATGGCTGACCGAAAAGGTCGGACAAGCGGCGTAAAAAAATGAAACTATCCTCGACCAACAGCCGTCGAACAACGCCCCCGCCGACCGGTTATAGCCCCATTCGTCGATTTTTCTTTCGTCCGGCAAGAATGAACAGACACGGATCGTACCGTTGAGCTTCCCAATGACCGAAGACCATCTACTGAGCCACTTGCACGACCTAGAAATCGCCCTGCACCAACCGTCCATCCGCGCAGACATCCACCGCCTTGACGAACTCCTCCACCCCTCATTCGTCGAATTCGGCCGCTCCGGACGCAGATATACCAAGGCGGACATGCTGAGAGACCTCCCCCTGGCGCAGCCGTCCGCCCCAATTTGGTCGCAAAATTTCGCCGTGGCCGAGATCGCCGACGGGGTGGCCCTGCTCACCTACCAGTCCGCCCACGTGGACGAAAGCGGCGAGCTTTCCCGGCACACCCTCCGCTCCTCCCTGTGGCAACGGACGGAATCTGGATGGCAGATGCGCTTTCATCAAGGCACGCCGACCGATGCGTTCGCCAAGACTGTACCCTAAAACAAGGCCGTGCGGGAACTTACGTATTTTCCCAGACTACAAATGAGTGGAAATGCGGATGAATTCCTGAGACTGTTCTGGTACACTTATGCGCAATAGGGTTCTTCATCCACTTGTTTCGCAGCCACACCCTTCCAAAACACGCCGACTTGGCGGTTTGGAAGGGTGTTTTTTACCGAATAGACTTCGAATGTTGGGAAGGGAAGAGGTTATGACACAAATCAGCCCCTTGGCGATGCTATGGACATCTCTTTGCCGCCGCTTTCTGACAGAAGAGCAAGGTCAGGCTTTGGCAGAATATGTGCTTCTGTTCATACTTGTTGTCGTTGTGTCGATCAGCCTTGTGGCCGCCCTGGGCCAAGATATCGGGGAACTCATGGGCCTCCTGCCCGCCTTCTTCGCCGGTAGATCTTGATGGCTCTGCTGGACCCCATCTCTTTTCCCAAGACCTTACAGCTTGGCATCAGCCACCTACCTCGTCACCCCTAACCACCACTTGAACAACTTCGCCACCGTGGGCGTCAATCGCGTCCGGTTATACGCGTCCGCCACCTTTTTGATCGCCTCCGCCTCCGTGGGATAGGGGTGGATCACCGTGGCCAACGTGCCCAGCCCCAGCCCGCCCACCATGGCCGTGGTGATCTCGCTGATGCTCTCCCCGGCGTGGGCGGCCACCATGGTCGCCCCCAGGATCTTGTCCGTCCCCTTGCGCACATGCACCTTCACAAAGCCCTGCTCGTCCCCGTCGGCCAAGGCCCGGTCGATGCGGTCAAAGCGCTGCACGATGGTCTGCACCTGGATGCCCTGCTCCACGGCCTCATGTTCGTAGAGACCCACGTGGGCGATCTCCGGGTCCGTATACGTCACCCACGGAATGATCAGCTTGCTGGCCTTCTTGCGCGGACCAGGAAAAAGGGCGTTTTGCAGGGCGATGCGGGCCGTGGCATCGGCCACATGGGTAAATTGATATTTTTGTCCCACATCGCCGGCGGCGAAAATGATGGGGTTGGTTGTCTGCATGGCCTCGTTGACGGTGATGCCCCGTTTGTGGTACTCGACCCCGGCGGCTTCCAGGTCCAAGCCTTCGACGTTGGGAACCCGGCCCGCGCCGAGCAAAACTTCATCCACGGCCAGTTCGTGTTGTGCCCCATCCTGTTCATAGCGGATCACTTTGCTGCCATCCCGCCCCACCACCTCTTGGATCTTGACGCCTAGCAGGGTGACAATGCCATCGGCCTCCAGGGATTTCTGGATGATGGCCGCGGCGTCCTTGTCTTCCCGGATCAGAATTTGCGGGGCGATCTCCAGCAGCGTGACCTGGCTGCCCAACCGCTGAAAAGTCTGGGCCAGCTCGCAGCCGATGGGACCGGCCCCGATCACGGCCAGCCGCTTGGGCTGGGTGGTGAGGCGGAAGACCGATTCGTTGGTCAAATAGCCCACCTCTTTCAACCCAGGGATGGGGATATGGGCCGCCCGTGACCCCGTGGCGATCACCGCCTTCTTAAAGCGGATGGTCTGCCCGCCCACCTCAAAGGTGTCCGGCCCGGTGAAGTGGCCCTCGCCCAAAAAGACATCGATGCCGTCATTCTTGAAGCGCTGGGCCGAGTCGTGGACGCTGATCTCCGCCTTCACCCGGCGCATGCGCTGCATCACCCCGGCAAAGTCCACCGTCACCCCATCGGGCACGCGAATGCCGAACTGCCCGGCCCGCTGAATCTCCCCCATCACCTTGGCCGAGCGGATCACGGTCTTGGACGGCACGCAGCCCGTGTTCAGGCAGTCCCCGCCCAGCAGCCCTTTCTCCACCAGGGCCACCTTGGCCCCCAGCCCCGCCGCCCCCGCCGCCGCCACCAGCCCGGCAGATCCGCCGCCGATCACCAATAGGTTATAGCGTCCACTGGGCGTAGGGTTGCGCCATTCGGCTGGCCGCACATGGCCCACCAGGGTAGCGTCGTACTCGTCGATGGTCGTCTCGATGGGGCCGAGGTAGGTGGTTGGTGTGGGGCTGGTCATGGGTGGTCCTTTTGATTGGTTTGTTGATTGGTTGATTCGCTGTAACTGCCAACCCCACCCTAGCCCTCCCCAGTTTGGGGAGGGGACAGATCAGGTTGACCGCGCTTTCGTCTTCGGCGATCCTGCTCCTCCCCCGATCCGGGGGAGGCTGGGAGGGGGTGGCAGTTACGGTTGTGCTTACTCTATCGCGTGGGAGTGGATTTCGCTGTAACAGACCCTACGCAATAAAAAAGTCCCCGATCATGTGACCGGGGACTTTTTTATTGCGTGCGGATTTGGATTACGGTGCAGGCGTCGCCTCAACCGGCACCTCAACCGGTGTGCCGACGTCGGGCACGGGCACGCCAGTGATCTCGGCCATGCGCACGAGCACCTCTTGCAGGGCGCCCATCTCTGCGCCATAGCCAGCCCAGTCGCCGCTTTGCAGATAGGTCTGAGCGCTCTCGTAGAGACTGTTGGCCTGGATGATCAGATCTTCCAGGGCGATGCCGGTCAGGTCACCGGCCCCGATGATGCTGGGGTCCGTGGCCAGGGTGGTGAGATCCGCGGGCAGCTCGGTGCCCGGGGCCACGGCCAGTTGAGCCAGCTTGGCATCGGCCAGCACATCGCTGCCGAAGAGCTGGACCAGGGCCAGCCCCAAGTTCTCGGCCATGATCACCCGGTCAGACGTGGCCAGGATCACCCGCTTCAACTCAGGAATCTTGCCCGACGCGGCTTGCAGGTAGAGGGGCTCGACATAAAGCACGCTGCCGTTGATGGGGATCACCAGCAGATTGCCTCGGATCACCTGGCTGCCCTGCTGGTTCCACAGGCTGAGCTGGGAGCTGATCACCGGGTCCTGGTCGATGCGGGCCTCGATCTGCTTGGGGCCAAAGACCAGGGAATCCTTGCCGAAGCGATAGAGCACCATCTCGCCATACTTGGCCGGGTCATTCTGGGCGGCCAGCCAGGCGATCATGTTCTCTCGGTTGGCCGGGGTGAAGGGCAGGATCTGCACAAAGTCCAAATCCTCGCTGCCGGGCAACTGCATCAGCACATAGTAGGGTTCCATCAACCGGGCCTGGTTGTCGAAGATCTCCTCCGGCCATTGCCACATGTCCTCCCGGTTATAGAAGTCCTTGGGATTGGTCATCTGATAGGTCAGGAAGACGCTGGACTGGATCGAGAAGAGACCGTTGGGGTAGCGGATGTGGCTCTTCAGATAGTCGGGCATCTCGTCGAAGGGGGTGAAGAGTTCCGGGAAGATCTGCGCATAGGCCGCGGCGATGGGTTCGGCGGGGTCGATGACATAGAACTTCATGTCACCCGTGTAGGCATCGATCACCACCTTGACTGGGTTGCGGATGTAGTTGAAGCCCGCCGGCACGGTCCGAATCCCCGCAGGGCTGGGCTCGCTGTACGGGAAGCGTCCGCTGACCGTATAGGCATCCACAAACCAGTAGAGATTGCCGTCTTCCCCCACCACAATATAGGGGTCGTCGTCATAGCGCAGGAACGGGGCCACTTCGGTGACCCGCTCCACGATGTTGCGCCGCCACAGAAGCTGGCTTTCCGGATTCATCTCTTGGCTGATCAGCAGGTTGATGTCGGCGAAGCGCAAGGCAAAGGCCAGCCGGGGGAAGAAGCCCCCCAGATCGATCCCCGAATCTCCGGCAAAGGTGGTGGTGGCATTGCCCCCCTCGCCTCTGGGATAGTCGAATTCCGGGGTGTCGGTCTTGACGATCACATAGTCCGTGGTGCGTTCGCCAAAGTAGATTTGGGGCCGCACAATGTCGAAGATGCCCTGGGGGGGCAGATCCTTCAGCACGAAGGTGGGCAACCCGTCCGGGGTGATCTCCGCCACCGGGGAGGCGGCCACACCGTAGCCGTGGGTATAGACCAGCTTGCGGTTGACCCAAGTCTGGGCCTGCTCTTCCAGATTTTCGGGGATCAACTCTCGGGCCGAAAGCATCAACTGGCGGCGCTCACCGTCAATGGTGTAGCGGTCGATGTCGATGTCCGTGAAGGTGTACTGCTGGCGCAGGGCCTGGACCTGGTTGTAGGTCTGGAGCAGGGGGCGATAGTCCCACAGGCGGATGTTGCGCACCGTGTCCGGCTGGGTCAGCAGCCCCTCAGCGGTCAGCTTGCCCTCGGCGTCATAGTTCTGTTCTTGGATCTTGTCCAAGCCAAAGGCCATGCGGGTGAAGTCGATGTTGTTTTGAATAAATGGCTCTTCCAAGGTGAACTCATTGGGGGTCACCTGGAAGCGTTGTATCAGTCCCGGATAGACATTTCCGGCCAAGAAGGACGCACCGACCCAGATCACCAACACCACCACAATCGCCCGCCACGCCCGGCGCAGGAAGACATTCACAATCAACAGGGCCGCGGTGATCAGCGTCACAATGGTGAGCAGATTGTAGGCGGGCAACTGCGCGTTGACATCCGTGAAGCCCGCCCCAAAGACCGCCCCCCGGGTGCTATAGACCAATTGGAAGGCGTCCAGCCGATATTGCCACGCAATCAGCAACAGGATCAACGCACCCAGCGCGCTGAGATGGGCACGCACGGCAGCGCTGGCATCCCACCGCCGCCAGCCAATGCCGCTGACCAGGGCCGTGGCGATCAGGGTCAACACCATCATGGAAAGCAGCCAGTTACGGGCCAACTGCCAGATGGGCAGGGTGAAGACAAAGAAGCTCACATCCCGGCCAAAGACCGGGTCCGTCAAATTGAAGGAGGTCTGGTTGAGATAGAGCAACAGCCCTTCCCAATTGGCCCCCAAGGAGCTGCCCATAAAGAGGGCCAGTATCCCACCGATGATCAGGATCACCGGGGTGATGCGGATGCCCAAGGCGTCCGCCACCTGGCTGATAGGGGTGGCGGACAACCCCGCCGGTTCCAGCCGCCGGGCCAACAGCACGTTGATGGTCAGGAAGATCCAGAAGACAGCGGCCCCGGCCACAAAGAGACCAATCGAGGCCCAGATGCGTGTGTAGAAGACCGAGGTCAGGTCCAGACTGCCATACCAAAACCAGTCGGTGATATAGCCGATGGTCTGGTTGAAGAGGGTCAGGATCACAAAGGGGATGGCCAGCCACCAAAGCAGCTTGGGGTTGCCCTGGGGTTGGCCCAGGCCGCTGGGACCAGCCTGGCGCGGACCATTTCCGCCGCCTCCTGGCTCGCCGCCGCCCTCGCCGCCCTCCGGTGGAAGTTGCCAACTGCCCTCCTGCAAGGAACGCAGAAGGTCTCTGAATGGATCATTTTCACTCATGAATTTTTCCTTTGGTGGGGAGGAGGGGAGCAGGGGGACGGTCCAAACCTCCATGTATGAACCAATTTGAACAGGCCCAAATGGGCTGTGATTGTGAGGTAATATTTTCTATTCTACCACCGAATGGCCGAATGATCCCGTAGCGTATCATCCCATCCGCACCATCTGCCCTCTATGCCAGATCCACCACCTTGGCCCCCACCAGCTTGATCAGATCCTTGACCCCTATTTCCAAATTTGCCCCCCGTTCTCCTGCACTGACGGCGATGGTGGCAAAGTCCTGCGCCCGCCGATCCAGATAGACGGTGAACCCTCGGTTGATCAGGGCAAGGGGGCTGATGCCGCCGGTTTGCAGCCCCGTGAGACTTTCGGCCTGGTCATGGGTGGCCATGCGCGCCTTTTTGATGCGGGCGGCCTTGGCCAGGGTCTTGAGGTCCAGGGTGTCTGGGCCGGGGATGACAACCAACATGGGCTTGTGACCAGGGTCGGCAGAAAGAGCCACCAGGGTCTTGAAGACCTGCTCCGGGGGCAGCCCGATAGCCTGGGCCACCTCCACCGCCGAATGCACCCCGGCATCATACTCATAGGTGTGCGCCCGAAAAGTGATTTTTTTGCTGTCCAACATACGGGTGACGTTGTTTTTGAACTCTTCGTGGGTCATGGTTGAATAGGCTCGCTGAACTTGTGAAATGCCCAATAAAAAACTGGGCGTGAGGGAAACCCCCACGCCCAGTCGAATCCTACTTGACTCTGTATCAATCGGAGCGTTGAGGCCCCGTTTGATGTGGAATCAGATCTTACTTGGAAGCCATGCTGGAATCCGGGAAGTAGACCGTCACGTTGGTGTCGGCAACCTGGATGACCGGCAGAATGCTCTCGACATAGGCCATCACTTCGCCCATGTCAGCACCGGGGACCATAGCGTTCCAGTAGTCCTGCACCACGCTGATCTGGCTGGCCAGGTCAAGCACGTGGTTCAGTTCGCCGTTGCCCCAGGTCAGGTAAGGAAGATCCTTGCCATTGATGGAGACATGGATGCCGGCGGGGTCGGTGTAGAAGCTCATCTGCTTCACGCCAGCGCTGCCCAGGGCATCGATGTAGGCGGTGTTCAGACGCAGACTGCGCCACGGGGCGCCGGTCAGCTGTTCCCACTCCAGGTCGGTCATGTCGCCCACGGTCCAACTGCCATCCGCCGCGTACTGGACGGGCAGGTGCAGGGTGGGGGCGGTGCCCACGGCGGCCAGGAACTCTTCCTGAGCCATCATGGAATCGGCGGCAGCGCTGCCATCACCCTCAACATACAGGGGGACCAAGGCGGCACCAGCGGCCACGGGGAAGCGCACAATCGCGCCCAAGCCCAAATTCTGGGCCAGGGGCAGCAGCTTCTCCAACATGGGGACGGTCACGTTCAGGGCAGCCAGAGTCTGGGCCGTGGTGGAAAGGGACTCGCCATCCCAGGCCACGGAAGGAATCGGCTCGCCGTTGACCAAGAGCAACAGGCCATCGGGGCGGTTGTTGACCTGCAGATGCTGGATACCGCTGGCGCTCAGGTAATCTACCCACGCCGGATCAATCATCAGCGCGGAAAGATCCTGACCGACCATGGCACCCATCTGGGCCACGGGCACGTTGCCAATGCTTACGGAGCCATCGTTGGCTACGTCCAGAACGATTGCCGGGAGATCGACCACAAGGCCCATCTCTTCGCCGCCCATACCTGCGGTCATGCCGGCGCCTGCTCGGGGCGCACAACCTGCGAGGACTACCATCGCAACCAAAAGCAATGATACCCAAAGTGTAACCTGGCGTTTCTTCATGCGTTTGCCTCCTAGAATGTTTTAGTACTGAGAAGATAGAGAAAAGTAAAAATGATGGGCAACAGTGCTATATAATGACGAGATTGTTTTGAAAAACTGAGGATTACCTGAGATGACCAATTGGCACATGACAGAAAACCGGCTTTTCCAACTCACCTTGCCGTAGCACTGAGTTCAACGAGAATGGTAAATCTTACAACAACTTCACGAAGACTGGTGATACTTGGGGGCGGGGCCAAAACAAAGCGATGAAGAGTGGGGTATGAATGAATAGGTCTGTTTTGGCTTAGTATCTTTGTCAAACAAAGTAAAAATTAACTTGAAATGACCGACATACTATCCGATTAGCCAACGGAGGTTGCTAGCAATGGACGCGGGACAAAAGTGGTGATGGTTGAATTTAGAGAAGTTTAGAGACGAGAGGTGAGAAAAGCGCACTTTTTGCTTGTTTTCGACACGACTTACCAGAAGCAACTCAGCAGATATAACTTATGCTAATCTCATCTACTATTGTACACGCGCTTGAAAAACGTGTCAACTGTAAATATTTCCTTTTGTCGTATGAATTGCTCTGCCGAAAACGACGATTAGGCTACGCAATTGCTACGCAGGTAAAAACATCCGGTGGTGGGGAGGGTTGGCCCTCGAAATGGCTTGAATAGACAGGGGAAAACGTTTGCGTCCAGATATGGTGACGCCAAAAGATCGGACATGTTCAATCAAAATCAGCCCGAATTCTTCCCGTCTACGTGGTCTTTGGCTGTGAATCCTTTGGGTCAAAGACTGAGGCTAGGGTATAATCCACGAACCGAACAGTTTGCCAAATTCACGTTGCCCAAAGTCCACTTGCGGCACGCATCACCCAACGAGTATCATACCATGACCCACCTTGCAGAGAGCGCGATCCAATCCGCCAACCCTACGCCGACCCCACTGCCGACCCCACTGCCAGCCCCACGACTGACCCAGGCGGATGAGTTGATTTTGCTGGTAACCCAGGATCAAAAGCGCTATCTTCTGCGTCTGCGGGAGGGTCGAAAGTTCCACTGCCATTTGGGGTTGATTGAACACGCTGAGTTGATCGGGCAATCTTTGGGCACCACGGTCTTTACCCAACTGGGCCATCCGGTGCTGATTTTGGACCCCAGCTTGAGCGATCTGATGACCCACATCAAGCGGGGCACCCAGATCATCTACCCCAAGGATGCGGCCTATTTGGTGCATCGGCTGAGTTTGCGGGCGGGCAGCCGGGTGATCGAGGCTGGCACGGGCAGCGGCGGGTTGACCACGGCGTTGGCCTGGGCCGTGGCCCCCACGGGCACAATCTACACCTATGAAACCCGGCCCGAAATCTACAATTTGGCCCGCAACAATTTGGAACGGGTCGGCCTGTTGTCCCATGTAAAGATGCATCAAAAATCCATCGAAGACGGTTTCGAGCAGAGCGGTGTGGACGCCCTCTTCTTGGATGTGCGGGAACCGTGGCACTTTTTGCCCGCGGTGCAGACCGCCCTGCGCCCCGGCGGCTACTTCGCCAGCCTGTTGCCCACGACCAACCAGGTCAGCGAACTGCTCTTTGGCTTGGAGGCCGCCGGGTTCTCCGACATCGCTGTGGAAGAGATCTTGCTGCGGGCCTACAAGCCGGTCCCCGACCGGCTGCGCCCGGACGACAACATGGTGGGCCACACGGGCTTCCTGATCTTCGCCCGACACATCATCGACCCCGTGGACCCCAGCCGCTGGCTGTCCAGGGATCGCAAGCGCTACGCCGCCCGCGTCCAGGCCGCGGCCACCATCCGCAAGGAAGAGGAGCGCCGGGCCGAAGAACGGGCCGCCGGTGGTCTCAAATATCCCACGATGAATCTGCCCGACTGATGCGTATCCACGTCCGCCTGCACGGCATGTTTCGCGATTACTTGCCCGCCGCCGCCAAAGGCCGGGCCATTTTAGATCTCCCCGACAACGCCACC
The DNA here is from genome assembly GCA_963704975.1 of uncultured Chloroflexia bacterium. Lineage (GTDB taxonomy): Bacteria > Chloroflexota > Anaerolineae > Caldilineales > Caldilineaceae > JAGNDO01. The sequence continues at coordinate 21,421 of CAVPIK010000039.1, forward strand.
GCCGGAGAGATCCTGACCCATCTGTCCATCAAGCGCCGGGCCGTCATCGCCGTCAACGACCAAGTCGAAGTCGCGCCGGACCACCCCCTGCACGACGGCGATCAGGTCGCCATCTTCGGCATCAGCGCCGGCGGGTAGTCTGAAGGGGTGAAGGGGTGATTCACCCGCTCACCCCTTCACCCGCTCACCCGCTCACCCCCTCATCCACTCAATCAGCATCCAGAAAAGGAGACCCAGCCCATGCCACACGGATACAACGGTAAGATTTTGCATGTGAATTTGAGCAGCGGAGAGGTGGCTGTCGAGGAACCCGGCGAGGCCTTTTACCGCAAATATCTGGGCGGCAGCGCCCTGGGCCTGCACTATCTGCTGCGGGACATGCCCGCCAACGCCGATCCCCTGGGGCCGGACAACATCCTGGCCCTCTGCCTCAGCGTGATGACCGGCAACGCCCATCTCTGGGCAGAGCCGCATGACCGCGGTGGCCAAGTCGCCCCTCACCGGCTGTATCGGGGATTCCCAGGGCGGCGGCTTTTGGCCCGCCGAGCTGAAATTTGCCGGGTTCGACGCCATTATCATCAAGGGCAAGGCGGCCAAGCCGGTCTATCTGTGGATCAAAGATGGCGCAAGTCGAACTGCGCCCGGCGGATCACCTGTGGGGCAAGATCACCGGGGACGCCGAGGCCATGCTCAAGGAAGAGTTGGGCGACAACAAGATCGAGGTGCTCCAGGTCGGCCCGGCCGGGGAGCAGTTGGTGAACTATGCCGCCATCATGAGCATGAGCAACCGGGCCAACGGGCGCACGGGCATGGGCGCGGTCATGGGGTCCAAAAACCTGAAAGCCGTGGTGGTGCGGGGAACCAACCGCCCCACCGTGGCCGACAAGGCCGGGCTGATGGCATTGACCAAATGGGGCGCCCAGAACCTGGACGAGTCCGACATCGCCGGGCTGGCCAAATATGGCACCGCCGAGACCGTGGGCGGCAACCAGGGGGCCGGCGGATTGCCCACCTTCAACTACAACAGCGGCCATTTCGAGACCTGGGAAAAGATCGACGGCATCACCCTCTACGACACCCATCTGCGGGGCGTGGCCGAGGGCAAGCAGGATCGCCTGGGCCGGGACACCTGCTATAGCTGCACCGTGCGCTGCAAGCGGGTGGCCGAGATCGAGACCGGCCAATTCCTCTCCCAGCCCCTCTACGGCGGGCCGGAATATGAGACCCTGGCCACCTTTGGCAGCTATTGCGGCATCGACGACCTGCCCGCGGTGACCCTGGCCAACCAGCTTTGCAACATGTACGGCATGGACACCATCTCGTGCGGGGCCACCATCGCCTGGGCCATGGAATGCTTCGAGGAAGGCCGCATCGGCCTGGAAGAGACCGGCGGACTGGATCTGCGCTTTGGCAATGCCGAGGCCATGGTCAAGCTGACCGAGATGATCGGCAAACGGGAGGGCTTTGGCGATCTGCTGGCCGAAGGCTCCGCCAAGGCCGCGGCCAAGCTGGGCAAGGGCACGGACGAGTTCCTGATCACCAGCAAGGGCATGGAGGCCCCGGCCCACATGCCCCAGGTCAAGGGCAGCATGGGCTTGATCTACGCCCTCAACCCCTTCGGCGCCGACCACGAATCCCACGAGCACGACCCCAGCTATCGCTTCTACCCCGAGCGCATGGCCATGATCGGCCTGACCGATCCCCAGCCGGATCGGGTGCTGAACCGGGAGAAGGTGCGCTTCACCATGCTCACCCAGCACCTCTACGGCATTCTGGACAGCGCCAACCTGTGCGCCTTTGTCTATGGCCCGGCCTGGCAGCTCTACGGCCCGGACCAGATGACCGAGGCCGTGCGCGCCGTCACCGGCTGGGATGTGACCCTGGACGAGCTGATGCAGGTGGGCGAACGCCGCACCAACATGATGCGCGCCTTCAACGCCCGGGACGGCATCGACCGGGAGATGGACACCCTGCCCAAGAAGTTCTTCGAGAAGGCCCTGGTGGGCGGCATCAGCGAAGGCAACAAAGTGGACTACGCCGAATGGGCCGCCGCCATCGACATGTACTATCAAGAAGCCGGCTGGGACGTGGAAACCGGCAACCCCACCCGAGACAAAATGGAAGCCCTCGACCTGGCCTGGGTCGCCGACGCCATCGGAGTCTAGCGCTATCAAGTGTCGTGTATCGAGTATCGTGTGGTCCTGAACCCGTAATACTCGATACACGACACGCAACACGAAACACGAAACAAACTATGTCCTATCACGAAATCCGCGGCAACATCCACATGCACACCACCTATAGCGACGGCGCGGGCAGCTTTGAGGAGCTGATCCGGGCCGCAGCCCAAGTTGGGCTGGATTTTGTCTATGTTACGGACCACAACGTGCTGGTGCGGGACACGGAAGAGGGGCTGCGCCACGGGGTGTTGACCCTGGTGGGCCAAGAAGTTGACGATCTAAACCGCGTCCCCCGGCGCAACCATCTCCTCTGCCTGGGCATCGAGACCGATGTCAACGCCCACGCCGCGGACCCCCAGGCCCTGATCGACGCCGTCATGGCCCAGCCCAACGGCCTCACCTTTCTGGCCCACCCCATCGACGAGGTCACCGACCTCTTTCAAGATCGCTACGACTGGGTCAATTGGGAAGTCACCGGCTATACCGGGATCGAGCTGTGGAACTACATGGCCGCCTTCAAAAGCCACACCACCAGCCGACCCCAAGCCGTCCTCACCGGCTACTTCCCCCACCTCTTCACCGTCGGCCCCCTGCCCGCCACCCTGGCCCTGTGGGACGACCTCTGCCGCACCCGGCCCGTGGTGGCCCTGGGCGGCACAGATGTCCACGCCAAACGCCTCCGCGTCGGCATCTTTTCTCGCATCTTCCTGCCCTACGCCCACTGCGCTCAGGCCCTCAACACCCATCTTTTGCTGGACCATCCTTTGGAAAAAGAAGAAAATAGCGTGGTCAAGGACAGGGCAAATTTACTGTCAGCCCTGGGGGCAGGTCACTGCTGGGTGGGCTACGACCTGGTTCGTGACTCAACCGGCTTCCGCTTCGACGCTTACCAATCCGGCCAAACAGACCCCGTCGCCATCATGGGCGACACCCTCGCCCCGCCCCCGCCCGATGCCCCCCTCCACTTGCGCGCCGAATCCCCCGCCCCGGCCCAAATCCGCCTGCTCCGAGACGGCCAACTCATCGCCCAAACAGACGGCACCCGGCTGGATCACGAAACCAGCCAACCGGGCGTCTATCGCATTGAAGTGTGGAAAAAACGTTGGGGCAAACTGCGAGGATGGATCTTCAGCAATCCGATCTACGTGCGCTGAACGGGGATCTGGGATGTAGGGATCTGGGCGGTAGTCACATAAGCCAGCGCCGGTTGAGTAGCCGCCGCCAGAATCTCCGCTGACCATTCAAGCACTGGCGGCGTATCGAAACCAGAGCGGGTCAACCCACTTCGGTTTCGATACGCCCTTTTTCTGCGGTCATGGGAGTAGCTTCGTCGAGCCGGGCTACTCAACCTGCGTTGGCATTCACCCCTTCACCCCTTCGCCCGCTCACCCCTTCACCCGCCAAAACCCCAACGCTGAAGCCGCACCGGCCATGTCTGTGAAGACATCCACCGGATCGGCGAAGCGACCGGGGACGAAGCTTTGGTGGAATTCGTCACCAACGGCAAAGGCCAGGGTGAGGCCCAGGGCGATCCAGCCTGGATAGCGCAAGCCCGGCCATTGGCGCATCAAGGCCCAGCGCCAGGCCAGGGCCAACAGGCCAAATTCGCAGAAATGGCCGACGATGCCGATGATTTCGTCATACCAAACCGGATTGGCCCCGAAGGGCTGGGACATACTGCTCAGCCCGAAGATTACTCCCATCACGCCCAACACCGGTCCCCAGGTGACGAGCCGCCCGGTCCATGACAGTGGATCATGGGCCATTATTGAGCGGAAGCGCTCTTGCCCCCACCCCCTCAACCCTTTGATCTCCGCATTGCTACGCATAGAACTCATCCAGCTTCTCTCCCAATTTTTCCCAATCATATTTCTCAACCAAATGACGCCGGGCCTGGGCGGCTAGGGCTGCCCGATCCTGAGGTGCGGCCAGTAGATCCGCCACGGCCTGGGCAAAGTCTGCCGGGGAGGCGTCCCGCGTCCACCAAGCGGGCCGCACCGCCGCCGCCATAGGTCGACCTGCTCGCCCACGGCGCTGGCCACCACGGGCAGCCCGGCCATGAGGGTCGTGGCCAGGCGCACGCTGCACTTGGCCTGGTTCAGCGGCACATCCGCCGCGGGGAAGATGGCGCAGTCGGCTGTGTTTATGGCCGCGGCCAGGGCGGGTGGGTCCACGTAGCCCAGCCAGGTCACTTTGGGCGGGGTGGACGGGGTGGACGTCGTGGACGCGCCGATGATGGCGCGCATTGCTTCTTCGTGGTGGGGTTGGATGCCTTGACCGGCCACGATCAGGTGCATATTCGGCACTTTTTGCTGCATGGCGGCCCAAAATTCGCCCATCCAGACCGGGTCAACCTCGACAAAGCGGCTGAAGAGCAGGAGTGTGGGCGCATGACTCGGCGTGGTTTGGCGGGGCGGGATCGGCTCGTCCGGCACGGGTACGCCGTTGGGCAAATAGAGCACCGGGGTGCTTTGCGCATAGTCATTCACCCGATTTTCCAGCCACCGGCTGGCCGCGGTGATGCCGTCGGCGTGGCGAATGCCCCACTCCTCTTGCCAAGCCAGGAAGCGGGCCATGGGCCAGGAATAGTCCGCCACCCCTTCCCAGGCTTGTTCCCAATCGTCCACGTCCAGGAAAATGCGCAGATCGGGCCGTCGAAATTGCCAAAAGAGCCATTGGATCAGTCCGGCATGGGCACGGGGCTTGACGATGTGCAGGATATCCGGCCCAAAGCGGCGGATCTCCCCGACCATGCGCCCCAAAATCAGGGGCAATCCGCCTTTCACCGATACGTTAACTATCCGAACTTCCCCATCATGCCAGCTTTTGCCCGCATCTTCCGGGCTGTCCCAGGGCGGGATCAGCACCATGACCTCATTTCCGCGCTGGGCGAGAACCTTGGCCAGGGGCAGGATGCGGGCGCGCACGGTCCCCTTCAATCTCAGACCAAAGGGGGCCACAAAACAGATGCGGCGGGGTGAGGGTGGGGAAATCGGGGAGGTCATGACGGGTCACTCGCTGGTGATGGATTGGGGCCAATTGGGCAACAGGTCGCTCACCGCCGCCAGGGCTTGGGTTTCGGCTTGATCCGGGTAGGTCAGCCCAAACTTTTCCACCAACTGGGGCGCGTACCAGCGATAGATCACCACCAAAGCCACGGCCTGCCCCACCCAGGCGGATTCGGCCACCTTGGGCGCGGCCAAGGTCTTCTGCATGGCCGCCCGCTGGCTGGGGCCGAGGAGTTGGGCGATCCCGTCCAGATCGTCGGGCAGATCCACGCCGTTGAGGCCCACCATGCAGACCAGCACCAGGGTGCGCAGCCGGGTCAGCCGAGCCTGGGCGGCCAGGTGATCCTGGGCCGCAATTTGGACAGCCGTGGCGGCCAACTCGGTCCAGAAATCGGCCAAGGCCCTCTGCACACGGGCCGGGTTGACCGGGCGCAACCCAGGCAGGGGCGGGGTGACGGATTGATCTAGATTTGAGGTGGATTGAGTCGGTTTCATAAGCGGTCCATTATAGCATTATCGGGGGGCGTCCCGGAATTGGTCTGCACGTCTGTGCGGTCCAACACCGTGAGGGTGAGGGTCTGGGGACCGGGGGCGACAACTTCCACAAAGGTGGTGTGGGGCGTGACGATCTCCAGGAGCAAAGCCACCGGGCTGTCGATCTGGACCACCAACCCGCCGCCTTGGGGATGGTCGGCCAGCAGGGAGATCGTGTAGTCATCCCATGTCAGGTTGTGGATGCCGACCGGGGCTGGCTCCCGTAGCTGCCACAGGATCTGCCGACCGTGCCCATCGGCTGCGTCAACACTCGTGCAACTGAATGCCGATGATCTGCGCCAGGAGCAGGGCGGCCACCTGTGGGGCTAGATCCGGCGGCGGGGCGTGGGGCGGCGGGAAGCGGGCGCACCATTCGTCCAACTGGACCTGGGCCGCTTCGTGTCGATCCAGGAGGTCGGCTTCATCGGCAGAAACCTGCAAACTGCGGACGAGATCCGCCGGCGTCCAGCCCGGTGAGGGCACAAAGGCCGCCCACGCCCGCCAATAGAGGTCGATCCACCCTGGCCGCTGATCCAAAATTGGCCGGGGCAGCCAGGAGAGATCGTTCATGGGGCGGGCTGGGCGGGCGTCAAGGCCCCGGCGATCTGCAAGGCCATGCGCCCGCTGTCGGTGAAGCCCAGCTTGAGGGCGGCATCGGCCATCTCTGCGGCGTCGGGACCGTCTTGGGGCACGTAGAGCAGGGGGCGCGCCCCCGGCTTTGCACGGCCTGGGCCACGGCAGAGAGCACACTGCGTGCCCATTCCCGGCCCCGTGCTGCCGGGTCCACCAGGGCGTAGAGCTCCGCAAAGCGGCCGCCCTGCCAGTTCACCCCGGCCCGGGCCACGGTGCGCCCTTGGGCGTCGATGGTGGCCTGGGGTGAGCCGTCCGCGCCCCGATTGGTGCGCACAAAGAGATTGACCACGGGCTGCAAGCGGCCCGGCTCCAGCACGAAGATGCGGGAAAAGTCGGCCCGGTTGTTGAGCCGCTTTTCCAGAAAACCTGCCCATTTCGCCTCGGCCACAAAGAGGTAACCCATGCCCGCCCCTAATCCTTCAGCAAAGAGCAGATCCGCCTGAAGGTCGTCCTCTGCCTGAAAAACCACCACGGGCTGAAACGGATTCATCCCTGTGACGCAAGCGGCCACAAAACCCAGGGGCCGCCCCGTATCGTCTCGCAGCAAACTGCAGCCGGGTGCGGGCCGCGGCGTGGTCCAGGGCATAGTGGACCGAGCGGGCCTGGGCCACATCCCGCTCGTCCACCATCCCCCGCACCGCCCGCCGCACCTCTTCAATTTTCAATTCTCCACTTTCAATTTTCAATTCTTCACCGCGTCTCCGTCACCTTGCGCAACCCACGGGGATGGTCCGGGTCATAGTCTCTGGCGTGGGCCAGATACATGGAGAAAAGCTGGCCGGGGATGATGGCGGTCATGGGCGACAGCCATTCGGGCACGGTGACCGGCAGGTGGATGGGCATGCGGGCCTGGGCCAGCACATCCTGGTTGTCGCTGATGGCGATCACCTCGGCCTCTCGCTCGTGCAGGGTGCGGATGAAGGCCTGGATATCCGCCGTCACCTTGCCCGTGGGGGCGATCACGATCACCGGGAAGCCGTCGTCGATCAGGGCCAGGGGACCGTGCATGAAATCGGCGTTGCTGTACGGCTCGGTGATGGTGTAGGTCAGTTCCTTCATCTTCAGGGCCATCTCAAAGGCCGTGGCATAGTTGAAGCCCCGACCGATCACGATGCAGTGGCGCATATAGCGATAGCGATCCGCAATGGCGGCGATGCGGGCGCGGCTTTCCAGCGCCTTCTCCACCGCCTGGGGGACGGCCATCAGATCGGCCATCATGGTGCGCCGGGTCTCGGCGTCCGGGGCCAGCCCCACGCCCAGCAGGGCCAGGGCGGCCAGCTCCGTGGTGAAGGTCTTGGTGGCGGCCACGGAGCGCTCTTCCCCGGCGTGCAGGGCGATCACCGTGTCCGCGGCCTGGGCCAGATCCGAGTTGGGCTGGTTGGTGATGGCCGCGGTCAGCGCCCCCTGCTTGCGGGCCTCATTCACCACGGCCACAATATCCGGGCTTTTGCCGCTCTGGCTGATCCCCAACACCAAGGCATTGCGGAAGTTGGGCGTGCGGCCATAGTGGGTGGTCAGGCTGGGCGTGGCCAGTCCCACGGGCAGGCCGGCCGTGGCCCCAAAGAGATATTGCGCATAGCGACCAGCGTTGTCACTGGTCCCCCGGGCCGCAATCACCACATGGGTGATCTCCCGCTGGCGGATAGCCTCCACCAGCCCTTGGGCCGTCCCCGCCTCGGCGGCCAAAAAGTCCGCCAACACCTGGGGTTGTTCGTGAATTTCGCGGTAGAGAAAAGAGTCTTCCAACATAAATGCGTGCCTTTCTGGTGCTATTTTTTGGTGAAATTGGATGTGACTGATCGGAGATTGCCCTTGGGGGCTTCAGCTCCCCGGTCTGTTTTCTGGCTCGTTTCTGGTTTGCGTCATGCCAAAAAGATCATGGTGGGTATACCCGTTCGCACCAGGGGGTGCGAACTCCTCTGAGATGTTTGGCCATACATTGGCGGAGTTCGCACCCCCTGGTGCGAACGGGTCGGCCAAGCTTCATGGTGAATTCAACGGTTCGACTGACAATCACCTAATCAGTAACCATTCACGCCCCTCGGCCCCCAAGAATTGGGGGGCGTCCACAGTTCCCCCCAAGGTTGGGGGGTTAGGGGGGCAAGGGCGACAGACAGTCCCCTGATTATAGCCCACCTGCCACAATCCTCGTAACCGGCTGGCAACAGTACCGGAATGCGTCTTTCCTACCCTTGGTCTATCAACACCATCACCCAACTATCCAACCAACCAACCACCACCCCCCACCCTTTCAACTCCCATCACGAACCGAGAGGCAACTATGCTAAAATTTGAAGAAGAAACAGTCAGCGGTTTGAATTTTGATTTGCCCGATGATCTAAAAATGCTCCAAAATCTGGCCCGAGATTTTGCCCGCAACGAGATCCTGCCCAGGGTCGAACACTATGATGTCAGCGGCGAATGGCCGTGGGATCTGTGGCACAAAGCCCGCAAGATCGGCCTGGTCAACCTGAACATCCCCGAAGAGTATGGCGGCATGGGGGCCACCGTGCTGGAAGAGTGCATCATCGGCGAAGAGTTGGCCTATGCCTGCTCCGGCATTCAGACCGCGCTGATGCTCAACCAACTGGCCGTGCTGCCCATTTTGGTGGCGGGAAACGATGCCCAAAAGCAGAAGTACTTCCCCCGCCTCACCGAAGATGGCGAGATCATGGCCTATTGCATGACCGAGCCCGACGCCGGATCCGACGTGGCCGGTATCAAGACCACGGCAGTCAAGCAAGGGGACAAGTACATCCTCAACGGCTCCAAGACCTGGATCACCGATGGACCGGTCGCCAACTATTTCACCGTCTATGCCAAGACCGACCCCAGCTGCCCGACACAAGGGCATGTCCTGCTTCATCGTCGAGCGGGCCTTCCCCGGCGTCAGCACCAGCAAGCCCCTGGAAAAGATGGGCCAGCACGCCGCCCAGGCTTGCCAGGTCTTCTTCGAGAATGTGGAAGTCCCGGCGGAAAACCTGCTGGGCAACGAGGGTGACGGCTTCATGATCGGGATGCGGGTCTTTGACAAGAGCCGTCCCGCCCACCGCCGCCGCGGCCGTGGGCGTGGCCGCCCGGGCCTTGGCCGAATCGGTCCGCTATGCCGGGGAGCGCATGGCCTATGGCAAGCCCATCGCCAACTTGCAGGGCGTCGGCTTCATGCTGGCCGACATGGCCGTCCGCACCGAAGCGGCCCGCAACCTGGCGTGGAAGGCAGCTTGGCAGGTGGACAACGGCCAGCGCAACACCATGGTCGCCTCCATTGCCAAAGCCTATTGCGCCGACGCCGCCATGCAGAACGCCACAGACGCCGTCCAAGTCTTCGGCGGCAACGGCTACAGCCGAGAATATCCGGTGGAAAAGCTCATGCGGGATGCCAAGATCTACCAGATCTACGAAGGCACCAGCCAGGTCATGCGCCACATCATCATGCGCGAATTGTACAAGGATTAGCCTTGTTCGTAGTCGGCGCTTTAGCGCCTCCGGAGGCGCTAAAGCGCCGACTACGAACTAAAAAAGCCGTCGGGATGATTCATCCCGACGGCTTTTTAGATCCATGCCGGTATTCCTACGCCTTCACGGCTTTCAAATAGATCATGCGTTGGTCAAAGATCAGCGTGTTGCCTCGGTGGCGGGCGTTGATGCCCGCGGCGTCGGTCTCCAACCCGGCCTCCAACATATCCCCCACGGCTGCCCGATCTTCCGGACGGGTGTCCAGGCTGGACAGCCATTCGTCCAGTTCCCGCTCGAAGGTGACGATCTCCGAACGGTCCACCACCAGCCCGGCCTCGGCCACCAACTTGCGATATTGATCCGCGCTGCGGGCGGCCACATGGCCGGGGTCCCGCCGTTCCTCGATGGCATTTTGGGTGGCCCGCTTGACCGGATCGTCCACGCTCAACAGTTCGGCCAAGATCAGATAGCCGCCGGGTTTGAGCACCCGCACCATCTCGCGAATGGATTCTTGGGGATGTTTGAAGTACTGCAAAATCAGCCGACAGAAGACCGCATCAAAGCGGTCATCCGCAAAGGGCAGGTTGTGGGCTGGGGCCAGGCGAAAGCCGACCCGCTCGTGGCTGGGCGAAGCGGTGGTGAGGCGCAGATACTCGGCCTGCTCCAACATAGCTTCGCTGATGTCCACACCCAGCACCAGCCGCGCCCCGGCTTCGGCCAAGGTCAGGGCCAGGGTGCCGGGACCGGTGCCCACATCCAAAATGTCCAGATCCTTGGCAAGCGCAGCAAAGCGCACCAAATGTTGGATGCGCGGCAGATCTTCCTCTTTTTTGCTGGCGGCATAGATGGCGGCCACCCGATTGTAGACAGCCCGCACGGTCTGTAGATTGGCGTATTCTTCGTTTTCGTGGCTGCGCCGGGGCTGACTGACCACAGGCTGCACCACCACCGCGTGGGGCAGATGTTCGCGCCGGTTGAGACCCACCAGCCGCCAGCGATCCTCGTGCCAGCACAGTTCGCTGATGCTGGTCTCGTCAATCTGGATGTCCAGGGTGTTTGGCAAGGCGAAGAAGCTGCTGATGAGGGCGGCGATGGCTTGACGATGGGTGACCAGGACAACGGTTTTGCCCCACTGTCCAGCCATCAACTCGGCCAGCATGATTTGCACTTTGCCAAAAAATGCGTCAAAGGGGGCATCGGCCTGATCAACCGCAATGGGTCGGAGCTGGGACGTGGTCTCCGCACTGGCTGGGGGACTGGGCAGGAGGGTGGCGTGGGGCTGGCTGCTTTCGCCCGGTCCCGTGGGTGGCAAGTTGGAGATCACCGTGAGGGGCAGGTGCAGGACCTGGCTGATGCGCTGACCGGTGAGGCGGCTGCGCAGTTGGCTGCCGCTGGCCAACAGATCCACCTGCTCGTGGTCCCGCAGCCAGGCGGCGAGAACGTTGGCCTGTTCCCACCCCACCGCGGAGAGTCCGCCCTCGTCTGCGATCAGCCGTCGGGACAAATTCGTATAGCGATTGTATAGCCCTTCGCCGTGGCAAACCAGCAAAAGTCTGGTGGCCCGCTCGGTGGACGAAGAGAGGGCAGCGGTGGTATCGGTGGGTGGGGTCATGGGTGGCCTAGGATGGGCTGCCGTCTCGACCGGTGGCTAGTCGAATTTGGGCGCGGGCTGCGTTGCGCTGTCTGTCCAGATCCTTCTCGGTCTGCTTGAAGTCCTGGACTTGGGGGGGATAGTGATCGGTCTGCTTGTTGTTTCCGGGTGGAAGGTCCAATTGCAGACGGGTTACGGGTCGATCGTTGAGGATGTGCTCCTGGAAAATCTCTTCCAGATCGGCTTGTTGCACTCCTCCATACCAGACCCCCTCGGGGTAAACCACCAAGGTCGGTCCGTGGCCGCACTGATTCAGACAGCCGGATCGGTTGACACGCACGGCATCGCGCAGGCCAGCTTCGGCCACGCGCCGCTTCAGATATTTCAGAAAACCATCGGGATCCCCTTGATCACAGTCGTACCAACAGAAGGGCCCCGATGTGCAGATAAAGATATGTTTTGTATAAAGTGACATGCGGGGATCATACCAGAGGCCGCAACCTGGACCAAAAAGAGGGGAGGGTTTGCGCATCCTGTTTCGCTCTGCCCGCCTTCGTTGACATTCCTGGGCTTTTTCAGTACAATTTTGCGGATGTTTCCGTTCATTGGGGACAGCCCCAAGTCCTCTTTGCATCATATCTGCAACTTCGGCAATTGCCCAGCTCTCCAATTGCTTTGCGGTGATTCCGTTGCGCACCACTTTACCGTTCACCCCGCCCCCCTAACCCCCCAACTTTGGGGGGAACTGTCAACGACCTCCCCCAGAATTGGGGGCCGGGGGGCAAAGGTGGATGAACGGGTAACGCACCAATTACGCCAATCTACAGGTATTCGCCGGTTGCCGTCCTCATTTGTGATTCGTGGCTGCACTGGTTTCCTGTTTTTATTTCGCTTTTTCCATCAACTATTTTTCCCAACCCAACCAGACCCCATCGACAATCGTAGTCGATGGCACCAGGAGGATCCATGACAAAGTATACCACTGGTCAGCTCCGCAATATCGCCATCGTTGGGCATGGCAGTTCCGGAAAGACGACCATTGTTGAGTCCATGTTGCACCGAACCGGCGCATCCAGCCGGTTGGGTCGAGTCGAAGACGGCACCACCGTCTCGGACTGGGACTCGGAAGAACACCGGCGGGGCATTTCCATCAATCTCGCAGTTGTGCCGGTGGATTTTGACAACGTCAGACTCAATTTTATCGACACCCCGGGCTATCTGGATTTTGTGGGTGAAATGATCAGTGGGGTCAAGGTGGCGGAAGCCGCCCTGGTGTTGGTCGATGCCGTGGCCGGTGTAGAAGTCGGTACCGAATTGGCCTGGGATCGTTTGGACGAGCTGCACAAACCACGCATCGTCTTTGTCAACAAAATGGACCGGGAGAATGCCAACTTCCGCAAAGTCATCGAAAGCCTGCGCGAAGCCTTCCCCGAAAGCACCATCATGCCCTTCCATCTGCCCGTGGGCGAAGCGGACAACTTTGCCGGTGTGGTCAGCCTGATCGATCTGAAGGCCTACATGGGCGACAAGGCCACCGTGACCGAGCCGCCTGCGGACATGGCCGAATGGATGGAGTCCACCCGGCTGGAGTTGGTGGAGGCTGCCGCTGAATCCGACGACGAGTTGATCATGAAGTATTTGGAAGGCGAAGAGCTAACCCCCCAAGAGGTGCGCCACGCCCTGCACGAAGGCGTGCGCACCGGGGCCATTGTCCCTGTCTTCTGTGGCTCTGCCTTGCAAGGAACGGGCTTGACCAGCCTCATGCGCTCCCTCACCCGCTATGTGCCCGCCCCCAGCGAACGATCTGTCCACGCCGAGGCCGCCGACAGCGGTGACCCCATCATGATCGAGGCGGATCCCGATGCGCCCACGGTGGCCCTGGTCTTCAAGACCATCATCGATCGCTTTGTCGGGCGCATGAGCTATGTGCGGGTCTTCGCCGGCGCCATCCAAAAGGACGGTCGCCTGGTCAACCAGCGCACGGGCGAGGACGACCGCATCGCCAATCTCTTCCATGTGCGGGGCAAGGATTTGGAGACCACCAACGAGTTGATGGCCGGGGACATCGGCGTGATCACCAAATTGGAAAGTGTCCTGACCGGTGACACCCTGAGCGATGCTGGTGCCAATGTGCGCATTGTGCCGCCGGAATATCCCCGCCCCCTCTTCTCCGTCTCTGTCACCCCGGCCACCAAGGCGGACAGTGCCAAGATGGGCCAGGCGCTCCACGCTTTGGTGGAGGAAGATCCCACCCTGCGGGTGCAGACCATCTCCACGACCCGCCAGACCGTCCTCCAAGGCACAGGGGATGCCCATGTGGACGTGGCCGTGCGTCGCCTGGAGAGCAAGTTTGGCACCCAGGTCGAGACCGCCATCCCCAAGGTTCCCTACCAGGAGACCATCTCTCGCAAGGGGCAGGCTGTCTATCGTCACAAGAAGCAGACCGGCGGCGCCGGGCAGTTTGCCGAAGTCCACATGCGGGTGGAGCCGACCGAGCGGGGCGCGGGCTTTATGTATGTCAGCGAGATCGTTGGCGGATCCATCAGCGGCGTCTTCATCCCCTCCATCGAAAAAGGCATTCGCCAGGTGATCGAAAACGGCGGCATCATCGCCGGCTATCCCGTGGTCGATGTTCGGGCCGCTGTTTTTGACGGCAAAGAGCATCCGGTGGACTCCAAGGACATCGCCTTCCAGGCGGCAGGACGTGAATCCTTCAAGGCGGCCATGGCCCAGGCCAACCCGATCTTGCTGGAGCCGATCTATCGCATCCATGTCACCGTGCCCGAAATGTACATGGGCGACGTGATGGGCGACCTCAACACCCGGCGTGGGCGGGTCAGCGGTATGGAACAGAAGGCCAACCGTAGCATCGTCAGCGCCCAAGTGCCGATGGCCGAAATCATGCGCTATGGCACAGATCTGCGCTCCATGACCCAGGGCCGAGGCACCTACGTCATTGAGTTTGATCACTACGATCCGGTGCCCTCGCACCTGGTGGACGACATCGTGGCCGCGTATAAGCAGGAACAGGAACACGATAGTTGAAATGAGTGATGCGTAACGAGTAAACAAAAAGGCCGGGGCTACCATAGCCCCGGCCTTTTTTAGTTATCCCTCAGCTTCCATCACGCCTCTCTCGGCCCGATCATTTCCATGAGGGTGGCAGAGACGTGCTCGAATTCCACCAAAATTTGGGCCACCAGATCGGCCATGCCCTCGGTCGCCCCGTCGATGCCCCGCTGCTCCAGCTCTCGGGCCAACTCGGACAGTTCCATCGCCCCAAACATGGCGCTCATGGATTTGATGTCATGGGCGGCGGTCCTGGCTTTGGCGGCGTCGCCCCTGGCCGCGGCGTCGGGCAATATACCCGTCAACGTGCCGGCACTTTCCAGATAGGTCTCGACCAGTTGAGCAAATAGATCGTCGCTGTGGTCCGTTAGCTCCCGCAGATCATCCAAGGCCGCCTTGCGCAAAGGATGGGGCGGGCCTGCCGGACGGGGAGAGAGCTCCTGGTCGGGGTGGAGCAGGGGGGATTGAGAAGATGTCGGGTTGGTCACCGGTTTATACTCCTGAGCGATGGATGTATGCCTTACGTGGTGTCGAAACGATTAAGCAAGGGTTTGATTATACCTGGAATAACTTGAAATGGGTAGTCTTAAACTTGCAGTAAGGACTCGGCCTGATCTGCCCAAGAATCCCCGCAAATTTGGATACCCTTTCTGAATCAGCTATACTCAGAGGCGTTATACAGACCGATTCAAACAGAATCAGGCGGGATCAACCCTGCCAAGCGGTTGTGCTGACGGTAAAGCGTCAGCATTTTTGTTGGTGATTTATTTTCAGGTGACCCGTTCCCAGTAGACCAGAGCCATGACCCTGCTTTCCAGTGTGACGACGATTTTACAACTTCTATACGCCTTGTCCGCCATCGGCTTGGCCCTCTATGGGCTAAATACCCTGTGGCTGACCTGGTCTTTGCGCCGAGAAGGTGCTTCTCGCCCGGTGGACCCCGACCCGCCAGCCGAATGGCCCTCGGTGACCGTCCATCTGCCCATCTTCAACGAGCGCTATGTGGTGGAACGCCTGATCGACGCCTGTGCCCGATTGGACTATCCCGCCCATCTGCTCCAGATCCTGGTCTTGGACGATTCCACCGACCAGACCACGGTGATCGCCCAGCGCCGGGCCGCCCATTGGCGCAGTTTGGGGTTGGACGTGCAGGTGGTGCGCCGGGCGGACCGCTCCGGCTTCAAAGCCGGTGCCCTGGCCGCGGCCATGCCCATCACCACCGGCGACTTCATCGCCATGTTTGACGCCGACTTCCTGCCCCCCGCCGACTTTTTGCGCCGATCCGTGCCCCACTTCCTGGGCGACGAGCAAGCCAAGATCGGCTTTGTCCAGGCCCGCTGGGATCACTTGAACCGAGGCTATTCCGTCCTCACCCAGTGCCAGGCCCTGGCCTTGGACGGCCACTTCGCCGTGGAGCAGAGCGCCCGCCAGGCCGCCGGCTATGCCTTTGGCTTCAACGGCTCCGCCGGGCTGTGGCGGCGCACCTGCATCGAGGACGCCGCGGTGGGCGGCTGGCAGGCGGACACCCTGTGCGAGGATCTGGACCTGAGCTATCGGGCCAAGCTGGCTGGGTGGCAGGCGGTTTATTTGCAAGATTTGACCGCTCCTGCCGAAATCCCTCCTCAGCTCTTAGGCTTCAAACGGCAACAGTTCCGGTGGGCCAAGGGCAGCGTGCAGGTCCTATTGAAACTAGCCCGTCGGGTGGTTGGGGAGGGCGGGCGTCAGGGCTGGTCCGCCATGACCCGCTATCAGGGCCTCTTTCATCTGGGCAACTATCTGATCCACCCCCTGCTTTTGGGGCTGCTTTTGGTCAACCTGCCCCTGCTGCTTTTGGATGCCCGGCCCTTTTGGCCCCTCAGCTATCTCAGCCTGGCCTCCCTGGGGCCGCCCTTGCTCTACGCCGTGGGTCAGCGCCGTCTGCACCCGGAGCGCTGGCTGGGCAACTGGTCCTATCTCTTCGTGCTCACCTTTTTGGGCATCGGGCTCAGCTTCAACAACAGCCAGGCCGTCTGGCAAGCCCTGCGCGGCCAAGAAGGCCAATTCCTGCGCACCCCCAAGTTCAGCGTCGAATCGGCCCAGGACGCCTGGCAGGGCAGCAGCTATGTCCTGGCCCTGCCCCCCTCTCTGTGGGCGGAGCTGGGGCTGACCCTCTACGCCCTGGCCGCGGTGGTCGTGGCCGTCGTGCAGCGCCAATGGTGGGCGGTCCCCTTCATGCTGCTCTACGTGGGCGGCTTCGGCCTGATGGTGAGCATGGGCCTCTGGCAAGCCTGGCAAGCCCGCCCCCGCCGCCGAGTGGGGCTGGCGAGAATCCACGAAACGTCGTAGGAGCGAGGCAGTCGCATTGTAGAAGCTAGCGCAGGTTGAGTAGCCGCCGCCGAGAGTTTCGCTGACCATTCAGGTACTCGGCGGCGTATCGAAACCGTAGCGGGTCGACCCGCTACGGTTTCACTTCAACCTGCGCTGACCTGCCGGGCACTGGCGACCTGTCGTATGCCCCTCGCCCCCCGCTCCCTTTCTTGTCAAAACATGGGGTCAACTGTACAATATCGGTTGGCCTCGCTGCCGTCTGAACCCCTGTTTGGGGGGGCGACCCTCCTTATTTTTACAAAAAGGACGCACAAATCATGGCAAAGCAACAAGAAGGCATTAGCTGGATTCAGAACAAAGCGGACATCATCATGCTGGCCAACCGCTCCGGCCACAACTTTATTCTTGAACTGCCCACGGGCCGCTATCGCCTGGACGCCGGACGGCGCATGCGCACCATGCGCTCCATTTTGGCCATTCCCCAGGTCAAGCAGTTGGTGGATCAAGGCGAACTGGTTGTCGAATAGCCGGTCAATTCTCGCCCCCCTAGCCCCCCAACTTTGGGGGGAACTGTCCACGACCTCCCCCAGAATTGGGGGCCGGGGGGCGGCGGCTGAACGCTTACTGTTGTCGAACCGCCCCCACGTTCGGGAGTATCCCATGCCCACACTTCTACTAATTGACGGTCATTCCCAAGCCTACCGGGCCTTCTTCGGGGTCAAAGCCCCCTTGATGACCCGCAGCGGCGAGCAGACCACAGCGGTCTATGGCTTTGCGCGCAAGCTCTTCGCCGTGCTCAAGGAATATCAACCGTCCCATGTGGCCGTGGCCTTTGACCTGGGCGACACCTGGCGGCACGAAGCCTTCGCCGACTACAAAGCCACCCGGGACAGCATGCCCGACGAGATGCGCACCCAGATCGACCGGCTGCAAGAGCTGTTGACCGCCCTGGCCATCCCCATCGTCACCTATCCCAACTACGAAGCCGACGACGTGCTGGGCACCCTGGCCCGGCGGGCCGCCGCGGACGGCATGGACGTCCTGATCCTGACCGGGGATCGGGACATGTTCCAGTTGGTGGACGAGCGGGTGCAGATCCTCTACACCTCCGGCGGCCCCAACCCCCAGACCAAGCCCTATGGCCCGGCGGAGCTTCAGGAGCGCTACGATCTGACCCCCCAGCAATTTATCGACATGAAGGCCCTGACCGGCGACACGTCGGACAACATCCCCGGCATCCCCGGCGTGGGGGACAAGACCGCGATCAAGTTCCTCAAAGAGTACGGGAATCTGGACGGCATCTACGCCCACGTGGACGAGATCAGCGGCCCCAAGACCCGGCAAAATGTGATCGACGCCAAAGAGTTGGTCTATCGCAACCTGACCCTGGTCACCATTGTCACCGACCTGGATTTCCCCTTCGACTGGGCCGATGCCCGCATCCGCCAGGCGGACCGGGCCGAAGTGTTGCGCCTTTTTGACGAATTTGAGTTCCGCACCATGGTCCCCCAATTCCTGGAACTGTGGCCGGACGCCGCGGAGCCGGGCGAACTGCTGCCGGCCAACGATGGCGCGGGCCAGCTTTCGCTTTTTGGCGAAGATGTGGTGGCCACCCCGGCCCCGGCCATGCAGACCGTGGCCCACCTCCCCGCCTCCGGCGTGCTGGCCGCCAGCGGCTATCTGTGTGTGCGGGACGAAGCGGCCCTGGCCCAGGTGGCCGAAGCCCTGGCCGCCGCGGAGTTCCTCAGCTTTGACGTGGAGACCACCAGCACGGACGCCATGCAGGCGGTGTTGGTGGGGCTGGCCGTGGCCTGGGCACCGGGCCAGGCCGCCTACATCCCCGTGGGCCACAACGAGGACGGCCAACTGGCCTGGGATCGGGTGCGGGAAGTCTTGCAGCCCATCTTTGCCAAAGAGGGCGTCTCCAAGATCGCCCACAACGCCAAATATGATTTCACGGTCCTGCGCCGCTACGGGCTGGATGTCGCCGGGCCGATTGAGGACACCATGACCCTGGCCTGGCTGATCGACCCGGCCAGCCGCAGCCTGGGCCTGAAAGCCCAAGCCTGGGCCGAACTGGGCTGGGAGATGACCGAACTGTCCGAGTTGATCGGCAGCGGGCGCAAGCAGATCACCATGGACCAGGTGGCCATCGACAGTTCCGCGGCCTACGCCGCCGCGGACGCTGACTCTACCTTGCAGCTATTTGCCATCCTCGCCCCCAAGGTGGTTGCGGCGGATCTGTGGGATCTTTATACAAAAATAGAACGCCCGTTGACCCCGGTTCTCACGGACATGGAGATGGCCGGGATCATGCTGGACACGGACGTTTTGGCCCAGATGTCCGAGCAGTTGGTGCAACGGCTGGCTGAACTGACCACAGAATTGGTCCAGATCGTCGGCCACGACTTCAATCTGCGCAGCACCCAACAGTTGAGCCAGGTGCTCTTTGACGAGATGGGCTTCCCCACCAAGGGGCTGAAAAAGACCAAATCCGGCTTTTACAGCACCGCCGCCGGGGTGTTGGAGGGGTTGGCCGCCTATGCCAAGGAGCTAAGTCCCGACCAATACCGGGTGCTGGAGATCATCCTGGAGCAGCGCCAGATGGAGAAGCTGCGGGGCACCTATGTGGACGCCCTGCCCGAGTTGGTCAACCCCAACACCGGGCGGCTGCACACCAGCTTCAACCAGACCGGCTCGGCCACCGGGCGCATGAGCAGCAGCGACCCCAATTTGCAGAACATCCCCATCCGCACGGAGATGGGCCGGGAGATCCGCAAGGCCTTCGTCGTGCCGCCGGGCCATCTGCTTGTCGCCGCCGACTACAGCCAGGTGGAACTGCGGGTGCTGGCCCACGTCATCCACGAAGAGAGCCTGATCGCCGCCTTCAAGGCCGGCCAGGACATTCATGCGGCCACGGCGGCCCGGCTCTTTGATGTGCCCTTGGATCAGGTGAGCAAAGAGCAACGAGGCTTGGCAAAGACCATCAATTTCGCCACGATTTACGGCGTCAGCGCCTACGGGTTGAGCTCTCGCTCGGAGATGGGGCCAAAGGAAGCCCAAGCCTTTTTGGACAGTTATTTTGTCACCTATCCCAAGGTGCAGCGCTATATCACCGACACCATCGCCAAGGCCAACGACCTGGGCTATGTGGAGACCTTGCTGGGCCGCAAGCGCTATTTCCCGGAACTGAGCAGCAAGTTGCCCTACAACCAGCGCCAGGCCATCGAGCGCCAGGCCATCAACGCCCCCATCCAGGGCAGCGCCGCGGACATCATCAAGATCGCCATGCTCAACCTGCACGACCGCCTGCGGGACGGCGGATTCGCCGCCCGCATGCTGCTCCAGGTCCACGACGAACTGGTGCTGGAAGTGCCCGTGGCCGAGCGAGACGCGGTCATCGCCCTGGTGCGAGAAACAATGGAATCCGCCTATCCTCTGGATCTGCCGTTCAAGGTGGATGTGGAGATTGGGCCGAATTGGTATGATTTGGAAGAGGTATTGAGATCAACTATGCTACGACGACATCGTTCAACAACTGATTGCTGAAGCCGTGCAGGCCGCCCAGGCTGACGGCACGCCTGCCCGATCTGCCCGAACTGGAAGTCCCCATGGTCTCCCGCCCCAAGCAGGCGGACCACGGGGATTACAGCAGCAATGTGGCGCTGGTGGCCGCGGCTGCGGTCAAGAAGGCCACCGGGGCCAAGGCCAACCCCCGCCAGATCGGCCAGGCCGTGCTGGATCATCTGCCCGCGTCCGGGCTGATCGCCGGGGCGGAGTTGGCCGGGCCGGGCTTTATCAACCTGCGCCTGGCCGATGGCTGGCTGCAACAGCAGATCCCGGCCATCATCGCCGCCGGGGAGAGCTTTGGCAACATCAACCGGGGGCAGAACGCCCGCTGGCAGGTGGAATATGTCAGCGCCAACCCCACGGGACCGCTGCACTTTGGCGGTGCCCGCAACGCTGTGCTGGGCGACACGGTGGCCAATGTGCTTGAAGCCGCGGGCTACGACGTGCAGCGGGAATTCTACGTCAACGACGGCGGCAACCAGTTCCGGCTGTTTGCCGAAAGTCTGTATGTCTTCTATCTGCGCCACTTTGGCCAGGAAGCCGAGGTGCCCGAAGGCGGCTATCCCGGCGACTACATGGCCGACTATGCCGCCCAGATCGTGGCCGAAGAGGGGGATCGCTTCCTGAGCATGGATCGGGCCGACGCCGTCACCGAGATGGTTGTGACGGGCCGACGCATTGTGCTGGCCAATCTGGCCGAGCAGATGGCCGGGATCGATGTGGTCTTCGACAACTGGTTCAGCGAGCAGAGCCTCTACGACGAGGGCTTGGTCGAGCAATCCATCGCCTATCTGCGGGAGCGGGGGGATGTGGACGAGCACGACGGCGCGGTCTGGTTCCTGGCCAGCAAATACCCCAAGTGCGAGAAGGACGAAGTGCTGGTGCGCTCCAACGGCACCCCCACCTACTTCGCCGGGGACATCGCCTATCACTACGACAAGTTTATCCGCCGCAAGTTTGACCGGGTGGTCAACGTGTGGGCCGTGGACCACCAAGGCCACGTCCCCCGCATGGCCGCCATGATGAGCGCCTTCGGCCTGGACCCGGAGCGGCTGGTGATCCTGATGTACGACATGGTCAAGCTGATCCGGGACGGCCAGGAAGTCAAGATGAGCAAGCGGGCCGGCAGCTTCCTCACCCTGGAAGAGGTGGTGGAAGAGGTGGGCGCCGACCCCGTGCGCTTCATGCTCCTCACCCGCAGCCCGGAGAGCACGGTGGAGTTCGACCTGACCCTGGCCGTGGCCCAGAGCAACGACAACCCGGTCTACTACATCCAATATAGCCACGCCCGCATCTGCTCTATTTTGGAGAAGGCCGTGAATGACGGCATCCCGGTCCCCGGGGCGGACGACGCGGCCGCGGCCGAGCTGTTGCCCCTGCTGGCCCATCCCTCCGAGTTGGCGCTTGATCCGCAAGATCTTGGAGTTGGAAGAGCAGATCGACCTGGCCGTGGACAAGCTGTCGCCCCACAACCTGACCTATTACGCCATGGAACTGGCCTCGGTCTTCAACGGCTTCTATCGAGACTGCAAGGTGGTCGATGCCGACCAGCCCGCCCTCAGCCAAGCCCGTCTTCTTCTCAGCCAGGCCGCCCGCACAGCCCTGGCCCGTGTCCTCATCCTCATGGGCATGAGCACGCCGGAAAGTATGTAATCACCGTTCGTAGTCAGCGTTTGAGCGCTGACTACGAACCTTAATGCACAGAAACGCAACTTATGACGACTCAATTCAAAGTTTTGGTGGCCGACGATCTGTCGGAATCCGGGCTGGCCCCGCTCTTGGCGGAAGCTGCCATCCAGGTGGATCAACAAACGAATATTTCGGCGGCAGAGTTGCTGACCGTGATTGGCGAGTACGACGCCTTGTTGGTGCGCAGCCGCACCAAAGTGACCGCCGACGTCTTGCAGGCCGGGACGAAATTGCAGGTGGTGGGCCGGGCCGGCGTGGGTGTGGACAACATCGACATCAACGCCGCCACCCAGGTCGGGGTGATTGTGGTCAACGCCCCCACGGGCAATGTGGTGGCCGCGGCCGAGCACACCATCGCCATGCTCATGGCCCTGGCCCGCATGATCCCCCAGGCGGATGCCCACATCCGCGCCGGGCTGTGGAAGCGCAACCAGTTTTTGGGCGTGGAAGTGCGGGACAAAATCCTGGGCGTGGTGGGCCTGGGCCGCATCGCCCAAGAGGTGGTGAGCCGGGCCCAAGGGCTGGGCATGGCCATCTTCGCCTACGATCCCTATGTGACCAAGGAATACGCCGACCATCGGGGCGTCACCCTGTTGCCCTTGGACGAAGTCCTGGCCAACGCCGACTTCCTCACCGTCCACGTGCCCCTCAACCCGGAGACCAAGGGGTTGATCAACGCCAAGGCCCTGGCGACCATGAAACGGGGCGCTCGGTTGTTGAATGTGGCCCGGGGCGGTATCATCAACGAAGTGGATCTGGTGGCCGCCATCGAATCCGGCCATATCGCCGGGGCCGCCATCGACGTCTATGAAGAGGAACCCCTGCCCGCGGACAACGTCCTGCGCAGCCGCCCGGAGATCATCCTCACCCCCCATCTGGGCGGCAGCACGGTGGAGGCCCAGGAGAAGGTGGCCGTGGACGTGGCCGTGCAGGTGGTGGACGTGCTCATGGGCCGTCCGGCCCGCTATGCGGTCAACGCCCCCATCATCCCGCCCAAGGATCTGGATTTTTTGATCCCCTACGTGGATCTGACCGAAAAGATGGGTCGGCTGCTGCGCCAATTGGAAAATCAGGGCATCAGCCGGGTGGAATTGACCGCCCACGGTCGTCTGGCCGAGTTTGATCTGGCCTATGTGCGGGCCGCGGCCATCAAGGGGCTGCTGGCCGGGGTGGTGGAGGACCGGGTCAACCTGGTCAACGCCGACCTGCTGGCCGAGCGCCGGGGCATGAATTTGATGGAGCGGCGGCAGCGCCAGCACGAGCATCCCTACGAAAGCATGGTCACTTTGCGGGCCAGCAGCGAGGACCGGCGTTGGACCGTGCGGGGGGCCATGCTCAAGGGCGTGCCCACCATTGTGGATATCAACGACATGTGGGTGGATTTCCCCGCCGAAGGCCACATGCTGCTCACGTCCCACACGGACAAGCCCGGCATCATTGGCCGGGTGGGCATGATTTTGGGCCAGGGGGATGTCAACATCAGCTTCATGCATGTGGGCCGCCGGGGTCCCCGCCAAGAGGCTATCATGGTCCTGGGCACGGACGAACCGGTGCCCAGCGCCATGCAGATGATGATCCGCGATGTGGATGATGTATACTGGATGAAGTCGATCTCGATCTGATCCGAAAAAACACCCCCTCCCAACCTCCCCCAGATTGGGGGAGGGGACAGATCGCCGTAGATGTAAGTCCGGTGCGCACGATCTGTCCCCTCCCCAATCTGGGGAGGGTCTAGGGTGGGGTTAGTTGTTACTTTTTGGTCAGCTAATTTGAACCAACAGCAGGAGCGATTATGGAAGACAATTTAACGGGAGTTCAGCGCCTGACCCAGCGCCTGCGTCGTGGACGACTGTGGCATTTGCGCGGGTTCTTGGCCCTTTCCCTGATCTGGCTGGTGCCGGTGGTGGCCTGTGGCAGTTTTGCGCCCCGGCCCACGCCCACGCCCACCCCCTTGCCCATCGCCGTCAGCGGTGACACGTCCACGCCCACCCCCACCCCCATCTCGGCGGTGGCGACGCCCACCTTCACCCCGGCGCCGACACCGACCTTCACCGCCACCCCTGCGCCGGGGACGGCTCTGACCGCCGGTCAACCGGCCCGCATCTCTGCGCCCAACGGGTTGAATCTGCGCAGCGCACCCAGCGCCAGCGGTCAGCTTTTGACACGTCTGGCCACGGGTCTGCGGGTGGATGTGTTGGAAGGCCCCACCGTGGCCGAAGAGTTCACCTGGTGGAAGCTGGACGACCAGCAGGGCAACATCGGCTGGGCCGCAGAGGGCGACGGCGAGACGGTGTGGATTTCGCCCCAGGTGGGCGAGGCCCGACCGGTGAACCGGGATCCCCGGGTGGGGGATCTGATCCAGGTCACCACCCAGGCGGGCCAATTCCTCACCGTGCGCGCCCTGCCCGGCACGGATGCCGCGGTCCTGGCCCGGGTGGATTCGGGCCGCCGCTTCTCGGTGCTCGGCGGTCCCCAGGCGGCCAACGGCTTCACCTGGTTCCAGATTCGCGCCGATGATGGCAGCCTGGAAGGGTGGGCCGCCGTCGGTGACGGCACGACGCGCTGGATTAGCCCGCTGGAGTGATCTTTCGGACCCACAAAGCCCAAATGGACACCCCAACGGACAAACCGCCGTTGGGGTGTTTTGCTTTTAGCCCCGCACGATTCCGCCCAACACACAACGGTGTCCACGATTCAAAAGAGAGGACGAAGAACCCATGAGCCTGGAAACATGTCGATCTATCCTTGTGCCGGTGGACTTTTCGCCGGATAGCCTGGCGGCGCTGAAGACCGCTTTGGTCTTGGCCAAGAAGCTGGCTTGTCCCATCACCGTGCTGCATGTGGTGCATGATCCCAGCAACCGGCCCGGTTTTTATCATTCCCGCAAGGCCGGATTCACGGTGATTGAGGGCATGGAAGCCGCGGCGACCGAAATGATGGAGGAATTTCTTTCTCAAAACGACATCTTGAATCTGGTCGAGGAGGCTGGGGTGAACTTGACCACGGCACTCCTGCGCGGCTTGCCCGTGACCCAGATTCTGCACCACGCCCAGTCCGCTGAGGTGGATCTGATCATCATGGGCAGCCGGGGACGCACGGGGCTATCCAACCTGCTCATCGGCTCTCGCGCCCAGCGGGTGGTACAACTTTCGCCCATCCCGGTGATGGTGGTGAAGGCCGAAGCCCCCAGCGAGTCCGCAGAGTGGGCCGCTGATGAAATGGACAATGATTCCCATTCGTACGCCACCGCCGAGAGCCAAGAGGATCTGTCATAATGCGAAAAATGGCAACGACGCCACGCTATTTTCACTATTCCGTCCTCTCCATCATCGGTGTGCTGACTTGGATGCTGGTGCGCCCGCAGCCGGTTTGGGCCGCGGAAGGCGTCACCAAACTCGAGATTTTCCCCCTCTTCATGGGTATGTTTGGGGGGCTGGCCCTCTTCCTCTACGGCATGGACATGATGAGCGACGCCATGAAAACTGTGGCAGGTCTGCGCATGCGGGATATTTTGGAACGGTTGACCGCCAACCGGCTCACCGGCTTCTTCACCGGCATCGTCACCACGGCCGTGCTGCAATCCAGCTCCGTGGTCACGGTGATGTTGGTGGGCTTTATCAATGCCGGGCTGATGTCCTTTTCCCAAGCCGTGGCGGTGATTTTGGGCGCGGATGTGGGGACGACCATCACCGTGCAGATCATCGCCTTCAAGGTCACCCACTACGCCCTGCTGCTGATTGGCGTGGGCTTCCTGATGGCCTTTGCCACCAAACAGCGCAAGGTGCGCCTTTATGGGCAATGGGTGCTGGGGCTGGGGCTGCTCTTCTTTGGCATGAACACCATGAGCGCCACGGTTACACCCCTGCGAGACTACGAACCCTTTATTCAGGCCATGACCGTGGTCTCCAACCCGCTTTTGGCTGTGCTGGTCGCCACAGTCTTCACCGGGATCGTGCAGACCAGCGCCGCCACCATCGGCATCGCCATTGTGCTGGCCTCCCAGGGGATGATCGACCTGAACGCCGGCATCGCCTTGATCTTGGGGGCCAATATCGGCACCTGCGCCACGGCTGGCCTAGCCGCCATCGGCAAGCCCAGGGAGGCTGTGCGGGCCGCGGTGGCCCATGTCTTCTTCAAGGTGACGGGGACGTTGATCGTCGTGCCCTTTATCCCCCTGTTGGCAGCCCTGGTTGTGGCGATTTCGCCCCAACCCACCGCCGAGATGAGCGCGGCGGCGATTGCCATCAACATCGTCCCGCGCCAGATCGCCAACGCCCACACCCTGTTTAATGTGGTGATTGCTTTCCTCTTCCTGCCTTTCTCAACCCAGATCGTGCGCATCATCGAATGGATGGTGCCGGATAAGTTGAACCCCAAATTAGGCCTGGCCATGCGTGCCCGCTATTTGGATGACACCATGATCGACACCCCCACCCTGGCCCTGGGGCTGGCGCGCCGAGAGGTCAACCGTATGGGGGATGTGTTGGAGGAGATGTTGGGCGGGATTCCCGGCGCGGTCTTCCACGGGGACATGGAGAAGATGGCTGTGATCCAGGAAATGGATAATCAGGTGGACACGCTCTATGACCTGATCACCCAATACTTGGCCAAGATTGGCCGAGAAAGTCTCTCCGACTCCGTGGCGGACGACGTCCTGGCCGCCATGACCGCCATCACGGAGTTGGAGTCCATCGGCGATATCATGGAAACCAACCTGGCCCATCTGGCCCAAGTCTGCGCCACGGGCAACATCGCCCTCAGCCAGGACGCCCTGGACGCCCTGAATCAGTTCCATCAAAAGGTGGTGATGGCCTTCACCTCCGCCATGAGCGCCTTTGTCTCGGACAACGAAGAGGCCGCCCGCATGGTCATGGACATGAAAGAAGCCATCCACCGCATGGACGCCCACATCCGCGCCGTGCGGGCCAAGGGGCTGCAGGGCACCCTCTCGCCGCAAAACATGGCCAGCTATACTCTGCAAGTGGACATTGTGGAAAATCTAAAGCGGGTCTACTACCACACCAAACGGGTGGCCAAACTGGTGGTGAAGGAAGATGGGGCTGCTGCGTGGGGTGGGGGAGAATAGGAAGGCAAAAGGCAAAAGGTAAAGTGCAAAAGGCAAAAGTGGTTGGCGCTGCGAGCCGATTTGACCACAATCCCCGGCCCGCGTCACACTACTTTTGCCTTTTGCCTTTTGCCTTTTGCCTTTTGCCTTTTGCCTTTTGCCTTTTGCCTTTTGCCTTTACTTCACCTGCACAAACTCCCCGCCCTGCACCTGATAGATCCAGATCTGGGGGGCGGTGAGGTCGCCGTTGGCGTCAAAGCGCAGGTCGCCGATCAGGGTGGCGAAACTGTTGTCTCGCAGGGCGTCGGCCACGGCGGAGGCGTCAAGTTTGTTGGCCTTCTTCACCGCCCCGGCCAGTACCTGCATGGCCACATAGCCGTTGACCGAATAGGTGTCCGGGTTGCGGGATTCCACGGCCTGATAGGCCTCGAACCAGGCGGCGTTGTCCACGCTGCGAGGGCTGGGGGCGAAGGCGCTGACGTATAGCCCCTCTGCCGTGCCGTCGGCGTCGTCAATGGTGGCGGCCAGGAATGCGCCGTCACTGGCCAGCATGGGCACGGTGACGCCCGCCCGCACCAAGGCCGCCCGCAGGAAGGGCGTCTCGATCTCGTACCCGGCGTAGAAAATGGCGTCCGGGTTGGCCGCCTGAATTTGGGCCACTTCGCTGTCGTACTTGCTCTGCCCCTCGCCCACCTGGATCTGCACCACGGCTTGGGCGCCTCGACTTCCCAATTCCTGAACCAAAGATTTCGCCAATCCCTGGCCATATTCCGTGTCGTTGTAGACCACGGCTATCTTCGTCGCGCCCAAGGTCGTGACCAGGAAATCCGCGTCCACCTGGGCCTGCACCGCGTCGTTGGCGTTGACCCGGAAGAAGTTGCCAAAGCCCCGCTCGGTCAAACTCTGCTCCGACGCCGTGGGGGTGATGACGACGAAATCCATGCCTTGGTAGAGATCCATAGCCGCCGAAGTCTGGCCGCTGTTCAGGTGGCCGATCACGCCGATCACCCGGTCCCCCGCGCTCTCCGCGGCGCGGATGGCGTCCACCTGGCCCACGGCCACATCGCTGTCCGACTCGTCGTCCAGGGGCCGCACGTCGATGCGGTAGCCCAACAGCCCGCCGGCCCGGTTGATCTCCTCCGCGGCCAGGCGCGCCCCGCCCAACACCGTCTGCCCCCCGTTGGCCTGGAAGCCGGAGAGGGGGACAGCGACGTAGACGGCGATGTCGCCTTTGGTGGGGGTGGCGCTGCCTCCGCAGCCGGCAAGCAAGGCAAAAATCAGGAGGATCGAAAATAGCGTCTTAATGTTTAGCATCGTCACTTTGCTCATTTTTTACGAATCCGCTGTTGGGCGAGTTTGGGCTACAGGGGCCATTTAGGCTGCGAAGTTCGGCCTCTACTTTGGCCCACTCTTGGTTCCATTCTTCAAGATCGAAATCCTCATTTGTCGAGGTTCTTCGCAGTGCGTCGGCCAGTGATCCCTGGGCGGGACGCAGCGCAGCAGGATTACGCGGCAACGATTGAATTCTTGCCACCACCTGTTCCAGAGTCTCAAACTCGTCGTTTTTCTCAATGCCGAGTAATCCGTTCAGCAGGTCGATAACGACTTCCTGGACCGTGCGCCGCTGTTGCGTGGCTCGCTGCGCAAGCTCTCCAGCCAATTCATCGGGTAGATCGATTCGTAAAGACATGGCTTCACCTCCTGACATCTTTTCCAAATCATGGGGCTAATGCTTCTCCGATGGATTAAGGCAGTTAGAGCAGATCAGCAAGTTTAGCATCATGCACGAAACACACAGATCGGCTTTTGGTTATTGAAAGCTCATATTTGCGATTGGGTTCAAGACTTTGCCACAGGGTTGCCAATGCCACATTACAGTCGGTGAAACTCTCTCCATCTTGGTATCGAATGACGTGAGTATAACGAATTCCGCCACGGCTCGCATTTTCTTCGATCCATTTTTCTAGAATTGTGACTGTTACCGTTTTTTCGATCGGGTCAGTCAGGGAATCAGTCTGTAGCCAGAACAGCCCGCCAATCAACACAATCAACGCAAGGGCGATAGCCCCGGCTAGGATCAACCGTTGCGGTTTTGAGGGCTGAAAACCAACCTTGCCTTTTTTGCTCTTTCGTTGCGCCGTCCGTGACGTTCTAGCGCTCAATCCTCTATCCTAACCCTTCGGTTTGGTAGTTGTACACTTCGTTGATGCTCGACACCAGATCATTGAGTCGATCCACCTGCTCCTTGATGTCCGTGCGCAACCGCTCGGCCCGCCCGCTGTCCACGTCCTGGGCGTCCACAAGCTGGACCTGGCTGTAGATGGTGGCCAGGGCGGTGAGGCTTTGGTCGAGTTGGAGTTGGGCCTGCTTCATGCGGGCGTCCAGGGCGCGCAGGGCGACCCATTGTTTGCGCTTGGCGTCCAGCACGTCGTCCAACTGCTGCTGGACCGCGGGGTTGCCCTCCAACTTGCGCCGGGCGGTGAGGGATTCCACCTCTTTGGGCACGGCTTGCCGCTCCCGGTCCAGGAGTTTGTCGCCCCGGAAGGCGTCCAGCCGTTGGGCCAGGCGGAAGATGGTGGCCACCCACTCGCTGATCTGCCCCGCCGTGTCTTCCAGTCGGTCCCGCATGACGCCGGGGCGCTGTTTGCGGATCTGGGCCTCGATGCGGCGCTGATATTCCAGGCCGGTCTCTACCTCCTGGCGCAGATCCCGGTCTTTGATCTCTCGGGGGTTGAACTGCTCTTGGAAGAGTTTGAGGATCACCTGGGCGTTGGCGTCGGCGTCGGTCATGCTGGAATAGACCAGCCCGGCCAAAGCCAGGACGCCCAACATCGGCCAGCCCCAAATCGGCCACCAGCCAAAGGGCCGGGGCAGCAGCACGGTCAACAAGATCGTGCCCGCGATCACCACCGCGCTTTCCGAGGCGCATGACCGCGTATTGGAAGATGGCCGATTGGGCCTTTTTTTGAATTTCTGAGCGAATCGTTGTCATGGGAAAAGCCTATTGCGTGTTGCGTGAAACGTGTTGCGTGGGATTGGGGTATCGCCCACGCAACACGCAATACGCAACACTAAAAATACGTGGAAATAATCCGGTACAACTCCTCAATATCCGTCTCGTCGGCCCGGCGGAACTGACCGTTGCCCAGGCTGGCCATCTTTTGGAGCAGGGCATC
The DNA here is from genome assembly GCA_963704975.1 of uncultured Chloroflexia bacterium. Taxonomy (GTDB): domain Bacteria; phylum Chloroflexota; class Anaerolineae; order Caldilineales; family Caldilineaceae; genus JAGNDO01. The sequence goes on from CAVPIK010000039.1 coordinate 51,699, forward strand.
GTCCACCTCGTCGCCAAAGGCGATGGTGAAGATGACCACGGGCACCCGGTTGTGGCTGGTCCACAGGGCTTGGCAGATCCCGCAGATCGTAGCGGCTGTCGTTCTCGTTGCCGTCGGTCATCACCACCAGGGCGTTGATGGCCCCGTCCTCGGCCAGGAGGTGCAGATCTTCCACGCCGGCGTAGGTGGCGTCGATCAGGGCGGTGTAGCCGTCCGCCTGCATGGACTCGATCAGGCTGCTCAGGCGCTGGCGGCCCAGGTCGTCCACCTCGTGCAGGGGTTCAAAATTCTTGACCCCGGAGCCGAACTCGATGATGCCCACCTTGTCCCGGCTGCCCTGAATCTGCTCGACGAAGGAGAGCAGCGCTTGTTTGGTGCGGTCCAGCTTTGCCCCCTCCATGCTGCCGGAGGTGTCCACGACCAGGTAGACATTGGTGGGCCGTTTGGTGTACGACCACACATTCTGCACCACGTCCACCACTTCCGGGGACGGGATTTGCAAGGTGGTCTGGGGCTCTCGCCACTGCACCGCCGGGGGCGTGCCGGGTTGGCGAAGGGGCTGCTCGCCCTGGTCCAATTGCAAGGCTCAGGTCCGCCGGGCGGAAGCCGTTGGCCAGCAGGCTGGCCTGGACATCGCCGCCCAGCAAGAACTGGGTGAAGGCCTGGAAGGTGCGGCGCTGATTGTCCGTCACAGGCCGGGGTTCGGTCGGCGCCGATCTCCAGCAGGGCCAGGGGATGGTCGGTCCACAGCGTGCCCTCGGCGGGATAGATGGCGACCAGCCGGTCGTTGGGATGCTGACGGTTCCAATCGATCACGCTACGTTCTTGGGCCACAAAGGCGTCGAGGAAATTGCGTCCTTCGGCGGCGAGACGTTGGACGATTACCTCTTCGCCTTCGCCATAAAACTGAATGGTGGCCTCGACGGATTTTACATAATCCAGCGTGGCCTGGTTGGTGGCGGCTTCGGCGGTGAGGCCCCGGGTCAGCCCGGCCCCGGCGTAGAACTCGGCCAGGGTGGCCAACATGCCGGCGGCGTTGTTGGTGCTGGGATGGTTCCACTTGAAGTTGGCGTCCGCGGTGGCCTTGGCCTGGATCTGTTGCCAGCCCACGGGCTGATCCGGCCAGCCCAGTTCTTGGGCCGACCGATTCCCAGGCCGCAATCACGATGGGGCTGGTGGCGTAGCGGACCGGGTCGCTGACCCGGCGCACGCCGATGGCCATGGAGCCGCCCGTGTCGCTCCCGGCTTGCAGATCTGCCCAGCGCTGGTCCATCTGGTTGAGCCAGAGGCTGCTGTCCGGGTTGACGGCCTGGAAGGGGGGCTGGCCGATGGCCTGGTCCACCATCTTGTCCGGGTTGACCGTGAGCAGGGCCACCCGCATGGTCTCGCCGTCGGGGGTGCGCTGGCTTTGGCTGTTGAAGTGCGTCCGCCAAGGGCTGCAAGGTCTGGGCCATGCTGGGCGAGACGGCCACGGTCAAGTCGGCCTGGGTGGCGGACCAGGGGGGGAGGTCCGCCAGGGGATCGGCGACTGTGGCTTGGGTCGCCGTGTCTTGGCTGTTCAGCCAGCGGTTGATCCCGGTCACCGCGCTGACGCACAGGGCCGAGACGATCACAAAGCTGACGGCCACGATGCCCAGGATCAGGCGGATATTCGGTTTGGATGCGCCCTTTTTCGAGCGTTTGCGAGAATTTTTGGAATTGCTCATATCAGGCCACCCTTACCTCGCCACATTCAGATCAAACCAGCGCAGGAGGGCCAACAGCACGTCCCGATCCGGGCTGCGCATGGCGTCGGCCCGGGGCACCACCGGCTGCACGCCCTGGTCCGCCCACTTGGCGAAGAGGCTGTCCGGGCTGTCCGTGACCGCGATGTTGGGGTTGGCCGGGCGCAGACCGTAGGCCAGGGCCGCCTGTTGCTGGGCGTCCTGGAGCAGGAAGCGCTGGAAGTCCAGGGCCGCGTTCTTCTGGATGGCGCTGGTCTCCGGCCCGATCCACACGGTGTAGGGGAAGTCGAACCAGGTCACATATTGGGGATAGTAGAGGCGCAGGGGATCTTCCCAGCGGGTCAGGATGCCCTGCATGTTTTGGAGCAGGTCGCTCTCCAAAAGCTGGCCGCCGTCCCCCACGCTGTAGCCGAAGAGGGCGAAATCCTGGGCCGTGTAGGCGCTGGCGCTGCCCACGTCGGTCGTGGCGCCCATCAACTCCACCAGCCAGGCCTGAAAGTCCGGCTGGGTGATGTCGGCCACGGTGATGTCCGTGCGTCCGTAAAATTCACCGGCCGCCGCAATCATGGCCGCCAGGCCGCCCACATTTTTGGACGGATTGGGCACCACCAGTTTGAAGAAGCCCCAACTGGCATCCCCGCCCAGTTCGGGCCAGCCGCCCTTGGCAATGGCCGCGGCGTGGATGGATTCCCACGAGACGTCGCCGAACTGCTGCTCCAGGACCGTGGCCCGGCTGTCATAGATGCCCCAGGTGAAGAGGCTGACCGCAATGGGCCGCGCCCGATATTCGCCGTCGGTCAGGAAGACATCCCGGCCCAGGCGCTCTTTGTACGAGGCGTTGGCCAGCTCGACCAGATAGCGGCTGTCGGGGATCCAGACCGTGGGGAAGTTGGCCAGGGTGGTGCGCTGGGCCTCGGCCACCTGCTCCGGGGTCAAACCGTCGGCCAGGGAGCCGTATTCGTTGCGGTCCCATTTGCCCAGGGCGGTGAGGCCGTCCATGCCCACGATCTCCACTTGGATGGGCACGCCGTCGATGGTGGGGCTGCCGGCGTTGTAGCTGGCCGCGGCCTTGCTCACCCACTCCTCCACGGGCAGGGCGGTGATCACCCGCACGGTGACGGTGTCCGGTTTGGTCACGGTCAAAGCCGTGCCACCGTCGCCACCGGCGCGCAGGGCAAGGGATATCCCCACGACAGCCAGGGCCAGAACTATAATGCTGATGAAGATAAGACGAGTGCGGTTCATTTTTGTCTCACTCAGTCACCTGTGTGAAAGGATTGGCGACTGTCACGATTTTCTAAATAACCAGATTCTGTCACGGAAAGCACAATGTGTTGTTGTGTCTAATTGCTCAATTCCTGTGGATCGATTCCTGCCTGTCGCAGAATCGCTCGCAGGGTCCCACGGGGGAGATCACGCTTGTGAAAGGGCACGACCACGCGTTGCCCGCTTTCCGAATGGTAGTAGATGTGATGGCTGCCTTTGACGCGGTCCAATTCGAAGCCGCGCAGCTCCAGGATCCGCCCCAATTCCTGCGGTGTGAACGATGGTAGCCTAGGCATATGCGTTCACTGTCAGCGTATATTCGAGGGTATCTGATTCATCTGGTATCAGTTCGCCGTGGGCCGCCAGACTTTCCAAATAGACTTCAATGGCTTCCTTTGCCATGGCGATGGCCTGATCGATGTCATCGCCATAAGTGATGCATCCTGGCAATGAGGGCACGGTGACTGTATAGCCATTGTCTGGTTCGGGTTCTCGCTTAAGCAGAATGCGATAGTTCAATACTTGCATTTGACACTCCCGGTGACCTCGATCTGAATTTCTACCGACTGCGAACGGCACAACTGTGTCGAATCGGCAGAGGCGAGATGTCCCGCCCCCGCCGATTCGTTACCTAATCCACTACCCGTCCAAGCCCATCTTCTTCTTGCGCTCGGCAAGCTGGGCGTCGATGGCGCTGCGGTCCAGGACCTTGTCCATCTGCTCGTCCAGGCTGGCGGCCCGGATCTCGCTGGCCGTGCTGGCCTTGTCCAGGCGGGCGTGGATGCTCTCGGCGATGCGGCTGATGTCGCTGTCGCCGTCGCCCATCAGGTCGTCCAGGCTCTTCATGGCCTTGACCGTGGTCTCCTTGCTCTTGGCCAGTTCCAACAGGGCCTGAAGCTCTTCCCGCTCCTGCTTCATGGTGGCCAGACGGGCTTCCAGCTTGACCTTGGCGTTGAGCAGGGCCTGGTATTCCGTGTCCTGGCGCTCCACCTGCTCGGTGTAGGTCGCCACCAGCCTCTGGGTGCTGTTGAGCTTGCTCTGGGCCGCGGCGGCCAGGGTGTCGTTGCCCTCGTTGAGGAAGGCGTCGATGGCCCGATCCAGCTCGTTGGCCTTGTGCTCGTGGTCGGCCAGTCGCCGCTTGATGGACTTGACCTCGCCGCCAACCGTGGCGGCGGCGTCTTCCAGATCTTCCAGGTTGTCCTCCACCTGGCGGATGTACTGGTCGATCACGGCCAGGCTGTTGGTTTTGAGGGCCTGGTCCACCATGTAGTGCAGGTTTGCGGTAATCAGGGTTGAGACTTTCTCAAGAAGTGTTGCCATTTGGATGTTTCCTCCGGTTGAATAGTTGAACGAAATGTGTTGATTGGTTGATTTGTTGATTGGCGAGGGTCCACGGGCTATACGGCTGGTGGGGCGGAAAGGTTTCGCCATTCGTTGAGCCGGAACCTGTTGGTTAAACATGACCGGCTGAATTTCACAACGCCCCCATCATAGCCCAAGGCCCGGCCCGTTTGATGACCCGAAGCCGACAGTCAGACGGTCAACAAGCTGACGGCACGAGGAGACGAGATAATTGAAGGTTTGCGCAAATGGGACAAGAACTGCGATAATCTCGTTGGGCAGGAATTCTAGTTTACCCTACTTTTTCCTTTTCTTCTACCCCTGCCCCATTTGGACAAAGTCGAGGTTGAAATCCTATGCGCATCCCGGAGATCATTTCTACCATCCTACGTATAATTGGGGCGATCAGTCTTGCTTTTGTGCTGATCAACGCAGCCCTGCTCCTCTACCCAGGCGGCACAGTCATGGTTCGTGAGGCGACGCTAGAGGGTACAACGTCACCCGCCTACATTGTTCGGCAACCCATTTTCATCGCCCTCATCCCTTTTCTCTTTTCTCTGCTTGCCTTCGTGGGAACTCTGCGAAAGCAACTATCGTTTATTTGGATAGGGGGATCTGCCTTAGTCATTACCGGTGTTCTGTTTCTGTTTAGTTTGGGGATTTACATCGCTTTTGTTGGGATCATCACCTTGCTTGTGGCGTTCGTTTTGCACCAACAAACAGCTTGAAGAGAGACTCTTCGGGATGGCCACAATCTCGTTGCCGAGGGAAAAGAGAATGAAACAACACATAAAACCACGACTACTCTGGCTAGTCCTGATTGGCATCCTTCTTGCCGCTTGTCAGGAACCCACTGCCACCGACTTGACCAATCAGTTTTTCGAACAGCAACAAAAATATGAAGAGGTATATCAGATTATTTATGATGCCATTTCTACTTCCCCACCTTCCCTTCCTCCTACCACTGAATTAATCAAAGAGCTTGGCATTCGGTCGATGTATTGGTCTGATGGGTGCAATATTTACTTCATGCCTTTTCAATCTCGCAAAAATGGAATAGGAATCAAAAAGGGATTTGCTGCCTTATGCGAACCGCCCACGGAATTAGTTGACGACATCGATCAAGTAGGGGATAGGCAGGGCTTTTATGTAGTGTATCAACATCTTGCCGATAAATGGTACTTATTTCGGGAAGTGTATCCAACGCCCTAGCGCATACCCTTGCCATTCGCCCCACGCCCCATTGTGCATTGTCGGGACGGCCCCACAGCCTGTGATATGTCGAAAGTTATTTGTGGATTCAGATTTGCGAATCATGCCTGAAATGACGAGTTTTAGTCGGGAATATGCCCCAAATGGGGGATAATGCGCCCACAAATAGCTCCGCAAATATCACATTTTGGGGGGCCGTCCCAATATTCTCGGACTCACTGTGTTGACCTACTGACAATCCATATGTAACACATCAACGAAGAGTGGATGAGCTTGTGTCGTGCGCTTGATATTGTCTCTCAGCAGATAAGGACTGCGGTTCCGGTGAGGCTCGTCCAATGTCTCACTGAAACCGCCAATTAGGTTTCAGGATTTCAGATGACCGATTAGGAGGTAAGCATGTCGTTCCCTACTCACAACCGTCTGGCCGCTGTCCAAGTGCTTTTTCGACACCTGGGTGTCCGACAGGTTGCACGATCGACGATTATATGGCTGGTACTCATCGCTATGTCGCTCGCTATGACGGCCTGTGGCAATAAGTTCACTCCCACTTTGACACCCGAGCCCACAAGATTGACATCTTTTGTCATCGGTGAACTGGTCGCGGTCAATAGCTGCCTTCGCGTGAGCGATGGAGACAGTGGTGCCAGTTATTTGCTCGCGTGGCCTCCTGATTTTGCGGTAAGTATTGAAAGGGATACTGTCCAGATCGCAACCGGAAATGGCAAGAAAGTTGTGTTGCATATCGGGGAAATGGTACGTATCAGCGGAGGTGAAGTCAAGTCAATCGGATACTTGGACGAACGAGTGCAACAGAGGCTGCCCGTGAATTGTCCAGGTCCCTATTGGGTCGTTGGAGATGAAATCAGCTCAGTCAAGGCTACGGAGGAATCCAAGTGAATGCGGCAGAAGGTTAGCGGTTTATTCCTCAGTACCAGTAACGTAGAACAGTCAGGCCCGGCTCTTGTGCCAGGCTTTTCTTGCTCCCAGTATCACTTGGCTAGAGCAGAGGCGCGGCTAACAGTGCATACACCCGACTTGGCTAGTCTCGGCGCTTTTCGACTGCTCCACGCCTGAGAAGGTGATGAACGGCGACTGTCACACGCTAGACCCGCTAGGCGGGTGAGCTTCGTCGTTAGGCCGCAGGAGGAGATATGGATAAACCGAAACACCCGGCTGCTGAAACCACCGTTAGGCGTTTTCGATGAACAATACGTGGCAATTGGAAGAGGGTCACATGTCTGAAATCAGCGATGAAGATTTCTTTGCCCCAAGGAGAGTGTTGTAGAATTCAGGGACGGCCCCCTAAAATGTGATATTTGTGGAGTTGTTTGCGGATTAATTCATCCTGTTTTGGGCGCATTTCCGACCAAAATTCGACGTTTCAGGAGCGATTCGCAAATCTGAATCCACAAATAACTTTCTGCATATCACAGGCTATGGGGCCGTCCCAGGGATTGCTAATTTATGTGAACCGCCCACAGAATTAGTTGACGATGTCGATCAAACAGGGGGCAGGCAGGGCTTTTATGTAGTGTATCAACATCTTGCCGATAGATGGTACTTATTTCGGGAAGTGTATCCAACACCCTAGTGCATAACCTTGCCATTCACCCCACGCCCCATTGTGCATTGTGCATTGTCAATCGGGCATTTCTTTTTGCCGTATCTCCGCCACCATCTCCAAAATCTGTTCCGTGTAGTCCAACAGGCCGCTGCTGCGGAAGCCGAGGAGGGATTCCAGTTCCTGGGCGCTGCCGGGACCGGCGGCGGCGATGGCTTTGAGCAGACCGTTGTTGGCGATCAGATAGGGCTTGGAGCGGTCGCTCACGGCGATCTTTTGGCGCAGTTCTTGCAGCTTGAGGAAGATGCGCTTCTCGGTGACCGGGGACATGGCCGGGGCCGCGGGGGTCGTCGTCTGGGCGGATCTGGCGGGGCCCGGCGGCGTGTTGGGCCTCGAACAGCGCCTCGTCCCCCTCTTGGGCCGGGTTGAGCTGGATCAGGTCCAGGATGATGCCGCCGTAGTACTCAAGCCGGTTTTCGCCCATGCCGGGGATGTCGCCCAGGGCTTCCAAGCTCTGGGGCCGGGCTTCGGCGATGGCGAGCATGGTTTTGTTGCTCATGATCACATAGGCGGGCTGGCCTTGCTCGTCCGCAGAGCGCCGCCGCCACAGCCACAGGGCCTTTTGCAGACCGGTGTAGGTCTCGGCCTCTTCCTCCGGGATCTCCTCGGCTTCCACAGGTTCCGCCGGCCCGGCGGTGGGGGCGGCCAGTTCCGGGTGCTCTTGCAGCCAGGTGTCCGCCTCGGCCCGGCCCCGCATGGTGGCGGCCAGGACCGGATAGCCGCCCCGCTCGTACTGGCGCAGACGGCTGTCTTCGATCAGGCTGTCCGTGTATTCCATGATGGTGCTTTCGCCCAGGGTGTAGAGACGGCCATGATGCCGACACTCGTTGGCCTGGACCGGGGCGCGCAGACTGCCCGCCAAGATGCGCGCCAGCCCGCTGCGGCCCACGGGCTTGGGCAGGCTGATCAGGCAGTCGATGATCATGGGCTCGATGTCGGCGTCGTCCGGCGGGGGATGGGCCGGTTCTTCGGGCATGGGCAGGTCCGGGCGGATGCCGGTGCAGTTGTCGCAGACGATGCAGGTGCTGCGGGGGACGCTGCCAAAGTGGGCGGAGATGTTGCCGTGGCGGCAGGTCTCCGCGGTGGCATAGCCCACAATGTCGTCGATGCGCCGCTGGGAGAGGGCCACGGTGTTGGTCTGCAAGCGCTCCAGCCGCTCCCGCACGTCCAGGGGTTGTGTGGGGCATTTCGATCAACATGGCCCGCTTGCTGCCCTTGACCATGAACTGCCCCTCGGACTGCCACCCCAATAAGGCCCCCTCGGTCTCGAAGAGATCCCAGCCCATATAATTGGCAATATCTTTGCTCTGAAAGACCGCGGTTTTTCCCGGCTTCAAAGCCAGCGCCTTGAGGATGCGGCGCAGATCCGTGTCATCGGCGGGCGCAGGCTTGGCCTTGGCGGGCAGGGTGATCTCCAACTCCTGGGGCACATCAAAGGTGCGGCTCAACAGGCCCGCCCGCTCCAACTGGCTGATGGCCACCCGCACAGTCGTCTCATCCGCCGCCACCACCTGCTCCAACCGCCGCCCATTCACCACCCCCAACAAAACCCCCGTCTCCTCCTCGCCCGCCTCTTCTTCTCTATCTCTATCTCCCCCCTCTATCTCCTCCGCCTCCCCACTCTCCACCAACGCCACGCCCAACCTGTGTCGCCAGCGCATTGTAGACCCGGACCAAAAAGTCCACGCTCAACTGATCCGACTTGCCCCAGCGGCGCAGGTTGGACCAGTCGTTGTTGCTATAAAATAGCACACATTGGGCCGGTTTGTCGTCACGTCCGGCCCGGCCCGCCTCTTGATAGTAGGATTCCAGGCTGCGGGGCGGGTGAAAGTGGACGATGAAGCGAATATCCGACTTGTCGATGCCCATGCCAAAGGCCACGGTCGCCACCACCACCCGAATGCGGCCGGCCATGAAGTCATCTTGAACCGTCCCCCGGTCCGCCAGCCCGGCGTGATAGGCCGCGGCGGAGACGCCGATGCCCTGCAATTTGATGGCCAAGCGCCTCGCACTTGCGCCGACTGTTGGCATAGACAATCCCGGAGCCGGGCGTCTCCCCCACAAATTTGAGCAGCGCGGCCAACTTCTCGTCATCGTTATGAAAGCGCAACGCCGAAAGATGCAAACTATGCCGAAAAATATCCAACGACACCACCCGCGCCCCGTCGCTCCTCCGCTCCCTTTCTCCCCTTCTCTATCTCTATCTCCCGCCTCTATCTCCGAATCCTGCCGAATATGGTCCAAAATCTCATCCCGCACCCGGGGCGGGGCCGTGGCGGTCATGGCCAGGGCGGCGGGGGTGCCCAACTCGTGGCGGGCCTCTTGGATAAAGAGGTAGTCGGGCCGGAAATCGTGGCCCCACATGCTGACACAGTGGGCCTCGTCCACCACAAAGAGGCCGATCCCGGCATCTCGCAAGGCACGCAGGAAGGAGCGTTGGCGCAACCGCTCCGGCGCGGCGTAGATCAGCTTGTAGTTGCCCTGGGCCACCCCGGCCAGCCGCCGCTGGATCTCGTCATCGGTCAGGGTGCTGTTGATGAAGGTGGCCTTGGCCTGGGCCGCGGCGGGGAGGCTCTCGACCTGATCTTTCATCAGGGCGATCAGGGGGCTGATCACCAAGGTGGCCTGGGGCAGCAGCAGCGCGGGCAGTTGATAGCACAAGGACTTGCCCGCGCCCGTGGGCAACACGGCCAGCACGGACTCCCCCCGCAACACCGCGGCGATGATCTCGGTCTGGGCCGGGCGCAGCTCCATGAAGCCGAAGTGGCGGGCCGCGGCCAGCATCACCGTGCGCTTCTCGTCCCGGCTGACGGGGATGGCCTCCGGCCCGGTGCGGCTGCGGTAGAGCTGCGGCCAGATCCGCCAGGTCCGCCGCGTCCAGGCTGGTGAAGGGGGAGAGGGCGTCGGCCAGGGCCTGGTGTTGAAGCTGTCGCCGTCGGCCCAACTCCAACTCGGCGGCCTGGGCGCTCTCGTGGCGGCCCAGGTGGCTCTGCAAGGCGTGGAAAGTGCCCAGTTCCGGGTCAGTCAACCCGGCGGGGATGCCTGCGCCCATCCGCTCGCTGAACGCCTGCAGGGTCGCCGTCTCCCCGGCTTGGCGGGCCAGATCGGTCAGCGCCAGGGTGATGGAGAGGTTGCCCGGTCGCCGGGTCAGGAAGTCTTCCAGCAGGGCTTGGGCCTGGGCAAAGTCGCCCAGGGTGGTGTAGACCTGGGCCGCGGCCGTCTGGGCCGGGACGTTGAAAAGATGGGCAGTGCCGATGTCGTCGGCCACGGCCCGGGCCCCGTCTTCGTGGCCGGCGGCCAACAGGCAGCGGGCCTCCAAGGCTTGGGAGGCGATGGTGGTGCTGCGGCGTTGGCGGCGCTCCACGACTTCAAGGGCGTCGGCATAGCGTCCGGCCAAAAAGAGCCCCTCGGCTTGATAGTCCAGCAGGCGCAGGATCGGCCCAAGTTGCAAGAGCAACTCATCCAGCAAAACCAAAATCTCGTCCGCCTCGCCCCAGCACAGCAGATAGTCCAGCAGTTGATCCCGCACCTCTGGGGGCAAAGCCGCCACTTGGCTGCGGGTCAAGGAGATGGATTTGAGCAAGGAAGGATGTGTCGGTCATAGCTGTCTCGGATCTGGTGTGGGATGGGGGGAGGTAGAGATTTGAGATAGAGAGTTGAGATAGAGAGTTGAGATAGAGAATAGGGGTAGAGGTGCTTAACACGGGATAGGCAGAATTCGCATCTCTCTATCTCTATCTCTATCTCTATCTCAACTCTTCTATCTCTTTACGCAAAGCCTATCTTAACATGGGCAGACAGGTGGAGCAATACCGTAGCTTTCCCCGTGGCTCTACGTAGTTTCCCTTCTTGTTTGTCGATAGGAGGTGTGGTGTAATAAGATCCGTCGAAAGCAAACTGTGCCCCCATGATTCTTTGTCCAACTGGCACCCGTCGCCGCTGCCCTAAAAGGAAATTTTCATGAAACCTGCCGAACTCCACGCCAATGACCCCCGCTTTCCGATCAAAGACCAAGCTGCACCTCTTCTTCTTGAGCATTCTGATCGTGGCCGCACTGCTTTCCGTGGCAGTGGTGGCGGGGGACCGCCCACCCTGACCAATTGACCCGCCCTGGCCTCCGGCGAGATGATCGACGGTGGTGGCTACGACTATTATTATGTGACCCAGAGTTATTGCCCTAATCTCTTCTGCATCTTTGTGCCGGTGATCTTGAATCTGCTGGAAACCGAATAGGGGACCAAGTCCGCTTGTGAATCCTCGCCCCACCCGTTTTGCGTCCAAATTGATCAGATCTCTTCTCTTCCCCCTGGTCGGCATGGTTGCTGATCGGGGGGCTTTTCTGCGCGTACGCGGTCGGCTTCGCCCTGATGCCCCTGGGTCCGGTCTTTTGGTCGCCGGACGAGGGGGGCAAGTATCTGCTCGTGGGCCAATTGGCCGCCGGCTTTGGGCCGGGCGCTGCCCTGGCCTATCCTGGCGCAGGCGTGGACCCGACGCTGGATCACGTCCCTCTGCTCTATTGGCTGGGGGATGGCGGGGCTATCTATAGTTGGTGGCCGGTCTGGTTTCCTCTCTGCTCTGCTCCCTTCTTTGGTTGGTTGGGCATGGCAGGACTCTATGTTTTACCCCTGGCCGGTTCCCTGATCACGGCGTTTTTGGTCTATCGGGCGCTCTTCTCCCTTGGCCCTGCACATGGACGCGGCGTGGCGAGCGTGGCGGCGGGACTGGTGGCCCTGACCACGCCTCTCTTTTTTACACCTTCACCTTTTGGGAACACACCCTGCAAGTGGCCCTGATCCTGGCCGCATTTTATCTGTTGGTGAACGACAACTCGGTTGCCCGGCTGCCCAGTCGGCCATTTCTGGCCGGGATCTGTCTGGGGCTGGCCATTTATTTGCGTTTGGAAAGCGTGATCTTTGTGTTGGCCGCAGGATTGGCCATGATTTTGTGGGGGACGACTGCGCCGGGGACGTGGGTCCAACGGCTGGGCGGGCTGGTCAAGCAGCGAGCGGCCTTTGGCATCGGGTTGCTTTTGGCCGTGACCCCGCTCTTCCTCTTCAACGGGCTGGTGGAGGGCCACTGGCTGGGCCGCCGTTACGCTTCGGACGTTGCCGCGGCCTTGGAGCGGGCCGCGGACCCCAGTTCATCTTGGGCCATGCGGTTACTGCCCGCCCTGGCTGTGGGGGGCACGGACCACAACGGGGTCACGTTGCAGCCGCTCTTGGCCTGGCTTTTCGTCTTGGCCTGGGGGTTGATGCTGGCCGCACCCTGGCTGCTGCGCCGGGGCTGGGCCGTGCCGGCTTTCGTGGCGGGTTTTACTCTGGTCGGTCTGAGCGGGCTGGCTTTGGTTGATCCCACCCCGTATGCGTCGGTCCACGGATTGGTGTTGATCGCCCCGGCCATCAGCTTTGGCACCTGGGCCCTGGTCGTCCTGCGATGCGCCCACCCGGCGCTGGGGCTGGCTGGCGGTGACCAGTCTGCTGGGCTATCTGCTCTTTTCCCTGCTGGCGGGTTGGCCCGGCCAGGGCGGGCTGCAATGGGGGCCGCGCTATGCCCTGCCCCTCTATCCGGTGTGGATCATCGCCGGCACCCTGGGGCTGTTCGGTCAACTGCGGGCCGCGGGATGAGGCCGCCCGGCTCTCCGGACGGGTCATGCTGGGCCTGGCCCTTGTGGTGATGTCGGATTGGGGCGGGTTTTCAGATCCGGGGGGTGACGAAGATGGCAGAAACCCGCATGGACCTGGGCGCGGGGCGGCCCAACTGCTCGCCTTGCCGCCGGATACCCTGCTGATCACCGATGTCAATTACCTCGCCCTCTCCATGCCCGCAGTCTACGTCAGCCATACGCTCCTATTTGACTCTGCAGTCTTTGCCGAGGACGGGATCAGCGGTTGGTCCCAGCGGGCGGGCGCGGAGGGCTATGGCGAAGTCTGCGCCGTGACCACGGGCAACACCAAGACCGGGCTGCGTCTGCGCTGTCTGCCCGCCGAGGGCGGCCCATGAGCGCAATGTTAAAACGTCCCCGCCCCTGGCTGATGGATCTGTGGTGATCCTGCTGCCCGGTCTGCTCTATTGGCGCACCCTGGCCCCCACCGTCTTCGCCGTGGACAGTGTGGAGTTCACCACCGGGGCCTATACCCTGGGCCTGGTCCACCCGCCCGGCTATCCCACCTATCTGCTCTTGGGCCGCCTCTTTCTCTCTCTGCCCGTGGGGGATTTCGGCTATCGGCTCAACCTGATGTCCGCGGTCTTTGGGGTGCTGAGTTGTTGGGTGGCTTATCGCATTCTGTTGACCGTGGGGGTGCGGCCCCTCTTTGCCGGGCTGGCCGGCCCTGTTGCGGGCGCTCTCCTTTTACATCTGGAGCCAGGCTGTGGTGGCCGAAGTCTACAGTCTGCACTGGTTCCTGGTCCTGCTGATCTTTTGGGGTGTTCTGCGCTGGCGGCAGGGCGGGGGACGGGGCTGGCTCTACGCCGCCGCCCTTGGCCGGCGGGCTGTCGTTGACCAATCACATCACCAGTGTGCTGGTCTTTCCGGGGCTGGCCTATCTGCTCTTCGCCCCCGGTCCGCCCGGCCAGGATCTGCCCCCGGCTCATGGTGAGGGATTGGCTGATCTGCGCCGGGTGTGGGGTGGCGGGGCTGCTGCCCTATCTCTATTTACCCCTGCGCTATATGGCCGAGCCGGGGCTGGACTATGCCCGCAAATATCTGGCCGTGGATCTGACCACCTGGGACGGGGTGATCTGGTATACCACCAGCGGGCCCTTTCGGGACATGCTGCTCACAGGATCCCTGGTCTATCGCCTGCGCGAAAGCCTGCTCTTTGTGCAATATCTGCTCTACAATTCCCTGGTGGTCGGTCTGATCCTGGCCGGGCTGGGGGCGTGGCTGTTGATGCGCCGAGACCGGCCCCTTTTCTGGGCGGCTTCTGCGGCTTTGCCCTCACCGCCCTCTTTTTCATCAACTACAATGTCTTCGACAAATTCTCCATGTATGGGGTTGCCCTCTGATCATGGCCCTGTGGATTGGCCTGGGGCTGGAATGGCTGGCGGCCCAAGATTTGCCCACCTGGGTGACCCCTGGTCTGGCCGGCGCGGGCTCTTGCTCGCCCAGGTGATCGTCTTTTTCCCCCAAGCCGATGTCAGCCAGGCGTACGATGTGCGGGTGCGGGGCGAGGCCGTCATGGCCGAGTTGCCCGCGAACGCCATCTATTTTGGCACCTGGGAGACGGTGATGGTGATGGAATATCTGCAAATTGTGGAGCAATCCCACCCCGATCTGACCATCATCACTGCCCTTCTCCGCGCCGGAGGTGGTGCTGGCCAACGTTGAGCGCCTTCAAGGGACACGGCCCGCCCCATCTGCTTTTCCCCCTCCCTGGTATCAAGTCTGGAGAAAAATGGGGCCGTGGTGGCCAAGTTCGCTCCAAAAACTGTGTGATCTTGCGCCGTCCGGCCGATTTTCAAGTGCCTCTGGATCTGCTCCCCTACCTGCCCCAGGATCTGCACCCGTGATTCTGTTCTTCAGCGACTTCATTGACCGTACAATCACCAGTTTTGACGCCAAATTGGGGCTAACCTATAATGAGCCGGTTCATCTCAATTTGTCATCGTTCGATTTCAGCGATCCATTTCCCGACTTCCCTGCGAAAAGGGCAGAACCCCCCTCAGCATTCCGGGAATAGGCCAGCAGAACTGGAAGTTTGCAGATCTCTTGGCCTATTCCCGGAATGCTTACCTTCTCGCAGTGAAGTCATTTCCCGGATGTTGGAACGACTGTCGGTCACCAAAGGTAGCGAAGCATGAGCCGTGTCTTTATCACCGGCCTGGGGGCCATCACCCCCATCGGCAATGATGTTGAAAGTTATTGGGCCAACCTGATAGCCGGTCGGTCGGGTGCGGGCAAAATCACCCAGTTCGACACCGGCGAAATGCCCTTTAACATCGCCTGTGAAGTGAAGGGCTTTGACCCCAAGCTCTATATGGAGCACAAGCAAGCCCGCCGGGTGGCTCGCGCCTCCCAATTTGCTGTGGGGGTGGCCCGTCAGGCCCTGGCCGATGCTGGTATCACCATCGATGAGCAAAACCGGGATGATGTGGCCGTGCTCATGGCAACCGGGGGTGGGGGCATTATGGAGATTGAAAATGCCTCCGTGGCCATGGCGGAGGATGGCGCGCTCGGTCGGTCCCTTTGTGGTGCCCAGCGCCATGGCCAACGCCGCGAGCTGTGTGGTCTCCATCGAGACCGGCGCCCTGGGGGCCGGTGATGACCAGCACCGCTGGCCTGTGCCTCCGGCCACTATTCCATTTTGGAAGGCTATCACTTCTTGCAGCGGGGCGAGGCGGATATCGTGATCGCCCGGGGCACGGAGTCCGCCATCTCCCTGCTCACCTTTGCCGCCTTCGGGCGCATGGGTCCCCTCTCCGGCGCACGGATGATCCGGACACGCCCGCCGGTCCCTTCTCCGTGGACCGGGACGGCTTTGTCAGCGGCGAAGGCGCGGCTGCTGTGATTTTGGAGACCGAGGAGCACGCCCGGGCTCGGGGCGCCCGCATCTACGGCGAAGTCCTGGGCGGACGCATCACCGGGGATGCCTACCACATCACCGCGCCGGTCCCCAGCGGGTATGGTGGTGCGGGCCTTGCGGGGAGCCCTCAAGAACAGCGGGCTGGCTGTGGAGATGTGGACGCCATCTTCGCCCACGGCACGGGCACGGTCCTCAACGACAAGTCCGAGAGCCTGGCCATCCAGCGGGTCTTTGGGGATCACACGCCGAACATGGCCATCACCAGCATCAAGAGCATGGTGGGCCACGGTTTGGGCGCGGCCGGGGCCTTGTCCGCGGTGGCCGCCATCCTCTCCATGCAGAACGGCATCCGTCCCCCCCACCATCAACTACACCCCGGATTCAGAATTGCCCTGTCACCGTGGTGGGAACGTCCCCCAGGAGCGATCGGTCCGGGCTTCCCTGGTCAACGCCTTCGGCTTCGGCGGCCAAAATGTGGTCGTCGCCTTTGGCCGGGTGGATGACTGATCCGGCAATCAGGGCAGTCGACCAAGATTCACCACAAAGAAACTGACAAGACGCCAGGGGCGCATGGATTATTGGATCCATGTGCCCCTGGCGTTCTTTGTTGCAAAGAACCTGGACGAGGTCGGCTACCGCCTCAGGTTTTTCCTGGGGTCGTCCAAAGACGATGGGGGTTGGGCGCGGCCTGGCTTGACCTCTGCCGCCGAGACTGACCAGTACGGTGTGTTTACGAAGGTGGAGCGATAGGTCAGGGAGTAGCTGCGTCTCCCCAATAGCCCCAGACCACCACGTCATCTGCCCGCAGTCTCATGCCATCCCCACATCTGTTCGTTGCTGCTATAGTTTGTGGACCAATTTGATGGGGAGTAGTTGAAGATATCCGTGGTCCAAAGGGGGAAGAGGAAGAGGTCTGCATCGTCACCATCGCCCGTCATTTGGATGTCATAGCTTTCTATTCGCCAGCAGTGGGATGCCAAAGACATGGGCTTCGCCATCGCCGATCCGCCCGGTCAAGATCTGGCCGGGGCAGATGGTGGGGGATCCGTTGATGTTGACCGTGGGGGGGGCATCGTCCTGGTGTGCAGGATGGGTGCTCCATGCTCTCCCCCAAGGTGATCCGCACCAAATAGGGGATATCTAGACCGGTGTAGTGGATGACGGCCACATACCAAGTGCCTGCTTCTAGGGTGTAGCCGGCCACAGCTTCCCTGCTGCCATAGTTGAATCCGCCTGTCGCCAAGGCATCGCTCCAGATGTCTTCGGTGCCCGGCGGAAAGAGGAGAAGGTCAGCATTGCTGTACTCATCAGAACTTTCCAGGGTCAGTGTGACGGCGCGTATCCGGCATTAATTCGACTTGAAGACATCGATCTGATTGGCGTAGCTGACCGATCCGCTGACGGGAATGTCGTTGCATATATTTAAAGGCTGTGTCGATACTATCCGAGTCGCCGGTTGGGAAACAGTTTAGGGGATTGATGACCTGGGACAGATAGGTTTTGTTGAAATCTGCCAACGTCACAAAGTGAGAGAGATGGTCCAGCACGGCAACCAGGCGATTGGCCGTCTGGTCGTGGACGCAGCCGACGCAAGGCAAAAGCCCCTGCCACTGATCGTCCTGCCACACCGAAAGATTCAGTTGGCTCTCGTCCGGGATGCCAGCGTCCTGCCAATCGGACTCGGCATAGGTGAGGGTCAGGGTGAAGGGGCGATTGAACTGGGTCACGGGCTGGCCGTCGCTGTCCCAGGCTTTGATGACGAAGCTTGGCAACATGGGCCAATGGGCCCCGGTGGGGCGTCCGACAACCGCCTGCATGGTCACCTGTGCCAGGACCGTGTCGGTGATGGCCCCGCCGGGAAAGTCGACCTGCACCCGGCCATCCTGGGACGTGAGGCTGATGGGGCTGTCCGGGGAGAGGAAGTCGATCGGGTCGGCCCCGGGGGGTGGTCGATCAGGAAAAAGTCTTCCAGCAGGAAGCTGCTGATCTGCGTGGCATCGGTCTCCACATGGACCGCCACGGTCACCGAGCTGTTGAGGTGCCCGGTCAGGGTGATTTGCTCCTGGACCCAGCCATCTGAGCGATGGTCGGCGCACAGATTGTACTGCTTCACCGGCTCACCGTCCCAGGCTGATGGTGGCGGTGTCCTGGCCGCAGGCACCGGTAGAGACGATGCGATAGTAGAAGGTCAGGGGCATACTGGTCTGGGTGACACTGATCTGCTGGGGCAGAGATGGCTGGTTTCGTTGTTGGCACCGCCCAGCCAGCTGACATAGTTGCCAGATCGAGCTTTGAGATCGGCGGGAAGCTGGTCCGTGGCCCAGATCAAAGAGCCTTGGTCGCCAAAGAGCCGGGAGGATTGGCTGATGCCCCATCGGAGCCAGCATCAAAATTGCCGTTGCGAAAGGTCGAGACAGCCTCTGGGATGCGGTTGATGGTGGCGGCGATGGCTTGGGCCACATCGATGCGCCCATAGCCGCTTTCGCTATCCTATCCCGGCGCCAAGATATCCTGGGCCGTACTGGTGATCAGATCAGCGATCTGATCCGGCGTGGCGTTGGGGACGATGGAGCGGAGCAGGGCGGCCAGACCAGCCACATGGGGGGCAGCCTGGCTTGTGCCGCTGTTGTTGGCATAGGCATCTTCCAGGGCAGAGGACAAGGTAGCGGCGTAGATGTCCACGCCCGGTGCGGCCACGTCCACAAAGTAGCCACTGGTGGAAAAGGCGGCGTGCTCATCTTGTCGGTTGGTGGCGGCCACGGCCAGAACGTGGGGATAGGCTGCCGGATACTCGACAGCGTTGTAATATTCGTAGTCATTGCCCGCAGAGGCCACCAAGGTCACGCCATGATCGTAGGCGTAGGTGACAGCATCCCGCAGCAAGGCGTTTTCGTAGGTCCCCCCCAGGCTCATGTTCACCACATCGGCCCCATGATCCACGGCCCACAGCAGACCAGCGATCAGGCGACTGTCGTAGCCAAATCCTTCGGAATCCAGCACCTTCACCGGCATGATGCTCGCCTGCCAATCTATGCTGGTGATGCCGATGCCATTGTTGCCTGTGGCAGCGGCAACGCTGGCCACGCGGGTCCCATGCCCGTTTGGGTCCTGGAGGGACAAGGACGATCTGACTAAACTTGCGCCCCCGATGATCCGTCCAGCCAAGTCTGCATGGGCCAGGTCAATGCCCGTGTCCAGAATGGCGATGATCACCTTGGGGCTGCCCGTGGTGATGTCCCAGCCAGTGGGGGCGTTGATCCGCTCCATATTCCACTGTTTTTGGCTGAAATGGTCGTCGTCTGGGAACAGGTGCATCTTCCTGCCATGATAGTCCAGGGTCACCGTCGCCACCCGGGGCTGGGATTGCAACTGGAGCAGGGCTGCCTCCTCTTCACCAGGCTGGCACGTTCACCGTGTAAATGCCCAGCCTTTCGGCGTCGGCCAACAGATCCCAGGCTCAACCCGTCCAACTTATACATGTGTGCCTGTCCCCGCTCTTTGGACGGGGACAACAGTCGATCCCGTTGGCTATCCAACGAGACGGGGTCTGCTTTAGCCTGACCAACAGCTGTCCCGGCAAAATCTGAGGCCGGTGGCGGATCAATTTGGGGTCTTTGGTTGGGGCAAGTTTTTCGGGCCGTGGAAATGGCCGGGGAACCGACCATGAACAGAATGGACAGTGTCAAAAGTAGGGTGAGGAGAAGCTGGGATCAACAAGCGTGATCGTGAGGCGCAATGACCATCCGTTGGTTGGGTAGATCTTGCGGGGTGGAAAGGTGAATTGCATGGCGGACGGCATGCAGATTTTTCAGAACGGAGCTAACTTTCACATCAAGCGAAGGATGGGGCTGAACGGGAAATATGCGGCCAGATGGACGGGCCGTGAGGGAGGAGAGAAGGCAGCGGAGCCGAATCCAAATTGGCAGTGATTGGGGACCTCGCCTTCCAGTATAACATGATTTTTGGGTTTGCAGACGACGAATTTGCGGATGTTGATGGCTCTTTGGTATTCCCTGCGTTCCGAAAGCGCCAAGCATCGTCATCCGTCGAGGAAGGTAAAGGGGTCCAGATCAAAAGTGAAGAGGTGGGTGGCGTCTGCGTCCAGATCCAGCAGGGCGCCCACGGCCTCATCGCAGACGATGAGCCTGCCCCGTTGGCTGTGGCCCGGCGGCATAGCTCCTGCAAGCGGGGGTCCGTGTCCAGCGCGGTCATCGTGGCCACGTTGCACGGAATCACCACAAGATTCGCCGTATTTGACAGGGGGAGGGCCTCGCTCAAGGGCATGTCCGGCTGCAACGTCAGACCGTGGGCGCCCATGTTGCGGCGTCCGCTCAAGGCGACCAGGGTCACATTTGCGCCTTTCCGTGGAAGGCGGTCACAAAGCCCGCGGCGGTAGCCTCATTGCAACCGTGGCCCCAGAGCACCAGGACCTGGGCGGGCGAGACGAATGGCTTCACAGGGGGTCGCTCCTTTGATGGATGAAGATGGCTGTTTGCTGCCTCTACTCTAGCCCATTCTGCCTCTCCGTGGTCTATCCACTTTCTACGCGGATCCTT
>CAVPIK010000040.1:0-41256 GCA_963704975.1 uncultured Chloroflexia bacterium
CCCCGACGCCATCTGGTCAACAACCTGGACACCGTCCCAGGCCCGCGTGTACAGGTTAGCGGTGATCACCGACACCAACGACCTGACGGCCACTAGCCCGATCAATACAGTTTATGTAGACCTGGCCGACCCGACCGTGAGCATCACCGCCGAGACGATCAGCGCAGCTGGGGTGGGGAGCGATGGCTCCTACACCCTGCGGGGGACAGCATGGACGACAGCCAGATCGACAAGGTGGAGGTGAGTTTGGACGGCGGCCTGTGGCAGCAGACGGTACTCACCGGCACGAACTGGTCTGTGGCCATCGCGCCCCTGGCCCTGACCAACCCGGATGGCGGCAGCCTCTCCGTGGAGGCCAGAGCCACGGGGAGGAAGAGGCCAGGGCACCGGCCACGGACTCGGCCAGCATGACCGTGGATGTGACGCCGCCGGAGAGCGTCCCGATCACCCCGACCCTGATCAGCAGCGGGGCGATCATCACCCCCAGTTTGGTCAACCATGAAGTGGGCGTGGACCTGAGCTGGCCGGCCATCCCGCACGCGCAGAGCGTCTATGCCGGGTGGACGATCCGCGCCCGCGCCCGCCCTGGGCAGCCTGACCGCCTACGGCCCGGACGCCAGGTTCCCACGACCAAGTGTGGCAGAAGGCAGCGTCCTCTACGCCCATGTGGTCGCCGTGGACGCGGTGGGCAACCAGTCCGCGATGAGCAGCGGGCCATATCTGTTCGACGGTCCCCAGACGCCGGACTTGGTGGGGGACCTGGCCCAGGAAAACTGGGTGGAGAGCGGCGGCAAGCAGGTGGGGCAGATGAACACGGCCAACCAGGGCGTGCAGCAGCTCTTCGCCGGGTGGAACGGCAATCAATTGCGTCTGCGCTGGCAGGGCTTCGACCTGGGCGGCGGCGGGGATCTCTTCTTCTATCTGGCCACGGGCGGCAGCGGCACCACGGACCTGCACACCCCCAACGGCCCGGCCCAAACCGGCAGTACTTCTGCCCTTCGCCGCCGACTTCATGGTGCGCCTCTCCGACGGCGTCACCCCCACCCTCTTCAGCGTGAGCGGCGGGGCGTGGATCGGCCAACCCAGGAGTGGGCCGCGGCCCGAAGCGGGAACCAGAACGACGTACTCCTGGCCTTCGCCGACCTGGGCATCTCGGACCCGGCCAACGCCAGCCTGAAGGTGCTGGGCGTGGCAGTGTCAGCGGATGCGCCGGACGTGTGGGCGACCGTCCCGGACCAGAATGTGGGGCGGACGTGGAACCAGTTTATCGACTTCCCCGCCCTGGGCCCGGGCATCGTCCCGGCGGGCGGGGTGTGGGCCGACACGCTTCTGGAGGTGGTCAAAGTGGCCGCGATCCTGCGCCTTCCCAGTTCCTGGGCGCGGGGGAGACGGTCAACATCACCGTGACCGTGCAAAATCTGGGCACGGCCCTCCTGCCCAGCCTGACTGTGGACGGCACGACCACCGGCGGCTTTGCCCTGGCAGCGCCCCAGACGGCCAACAACCTCGCCCCCTCGGCCACGACCTCCCTGACCCTGAACGGCACGGTCAACGCCGACGGCAGCGTGGCCCTGACCCTGGCCGACAGCTTCCACCGCCCATATGCCCTGGAAACCCTGACCTACACCGTGGACAGCGCCGCACCCGTCAACGTGAGTCTGGCCATCACCTCGGTGATGCCCTTCACCAACACCTTCTTCGGCTTCGCTCAGGACGAATCCACCCTGGGCCTCTTCGAGCTGGAGGTGGGCGGCAACACCACCCTCTGCCCGCCGACCGGCACGACCGGCATCTTCCAGTGTGGGATGCCGGGGCTGTGGCCGAGGGTGCGGTCCTCGCCCTGAAGGTGCGGGCCACGGATGTGCACGGCAACGCCAGCGGCTGGAGCAGCTTCCCCGTGACCGTGGACGCGGTGCCGCCTGTCCTCGCCCTCTCCCCGCCGCGGCCCTGGCCGCCCTGACAATGGGCCGCTCAACGCCAAGGAGTTGAGCCTGAGCGGCACGTTGATCGACACGGTGGCGGCCCATCAAGTCCAGTTGTGTACCGACAACGCCTCGCTCTCGTGCGCCGTCACCGACGTCCAGCCGGACACCACCTGGACCCTGTCTGCGCCCGCCCTGGGGGATGGCGTCACCACCACCCTCGCCTTTGTCGGCTATGACCTGGCCGGCAACGCCAGTGAACCGGTCACCCGCACGGTGGTTGTGGACTCGGTGGCCCCCCAGTTTGGCCTAGCCGTGATCAACGCCGGGGTCTTCGTCTCCACCACGGCCAGCCTTCTGGGCTTCGGCACGGTCAGCGACGGCGGCGGCGCTGGCAGCCATCCGAGATCTTTTTTCGTGATCCGGCCCGACGGCACCAGCCTGATCGCCCCGGCCCTCTTCAACGGCGGCAGCTGCGTCGGCCACCTTCGTCTTCGACCAGACCGGATCGTATCAGGTCCTGGCCGTGGCCACGGATCGGGCGGGCAACCGAGCCACCCAGGCCATCGGCACAGTCACCGCCTTCCCTGGCAACACTGCGCCCCGCACCCCGGCCCTGGCCGCCAGCGGCGTCAACCCCACGACCGTGACCCTGACCTGGGATCATGTCCACCCAGGATGTGGCGGGCAATCCCATCACGGTGGTCACGTACAAGGTGTACCGCAGCACCAACCTGTCGTACACGCCCCTGACCCTGGTGCAGACCGTCGAGGGGCCGTTCGGGGCAAATTCGTCACCGCCCAGGTCACGGATGGGGGCCAGCGGGGACTCTCTATCTACAAAGTGGTGGCCGTGACCGACCAAGGCGGCACCCTGGCCGTCTCGTCCGCCTCGCCCATGGCCAAGTTCAGGCTTCGATCTGGCGGCGGGGTCGCCGTAAGCACCATTGCGTATTGCTGAGGGACAAGAGTCATCCTATAATAACGAAGAAATTTGGGTCTGTTTTCAAGGAGAGGCGAGATGACACAGAAGAGATGGGTCAAGTCGCTCGCCAGCGTGGGGATGATCCTGGCCGCGGCGGTGGCGCTGGCGTCCGCGGGGGCGCGGGTCTCGTTCGCGGCGGGGTCGAGGGAGACGGCAGCGGGGGCGGATAAGTTCAAAATTTTATCTCAATCCCCTTGGACGCCTCTTCAGCCATTTCGCCGTTTAAGGCGTCGGGGCTTGCCGCCTATCATGGCAGCAGCGTCAGACAGGTTCTGAGTTGGGATGCAACAAATCGACGGATGGCTTAGCTTACGCCAGGCGTTTCACCTCTCTTTGCAGACTTCGCAGCTGGCTGTCGGGGGAGCCTACTTCTGGTTTTGGATAGCTCGTCAACCAGCACATTCTCGATCGTTGGTTCAGTTCCAGATCCCGGCACAGTTTCCTTTACTCTTGCCAAAGGTGCATCGACTGTGGCCTGCAAATTCAATGCCATCTCCATCCCCTTGGACAGTACAGGCATTTCTACTGCGGCAGAGTTGGCTTCAGACATGGGGGGGGTCCTGCGAGTCATCTCGTGGGATGCCACGAACCAGCAGATTATCAGCTATGCACCGGGATCCAGTCCGCCTTTTGCCAACTTCGCTGTCCATATAGGCTACCCTTATTTAGTCTGTGTCAACAGTGCAGGACCCAGTTCGTGGCCCTAGGGAGTGCAGTATAGATCACGTTGTGTACTCAGTACGATGGGCATGGCAGCATATTCTCTTGTCATTCAAGGAACTCACATAAAATGAATCTCTCTCGAATAAGTGTTATTGTGCTTGCACTGCTTATGCTGATCCCGGTTTCGCTCGCAAGCGCCGGAACTCACCGGCCCGTTCACAAAAGATACGACTTGTTTGGCAACGGTGTCTGTTCGGATGGATATGGCGTACAAGTCGCGGCGAGCGATCTTCATCTGCGTGCTCAGATAGCCAAATTGGTTATATCGGCTGGAATTTGTCAACGCTCACCACGCCTGTTCAATCCGCAGAACTGACGCTGACAACCTACAATGTTACCGGATCCCCCGGAGCGCTTACCTTTGAGCTAGTCACGCCCGCCAGCCATACGTGGACAGAAGATGGTTCTGACCCTGGCTACGGCACGGTGATCGCAACGACCACAGCCACGTTAACAAACGGTGTGTCACCGCAGACAGTGACCTTTGGCGGCAGCGGAAACACTGCAGCCACCAATGCCATGGGTGCCTACTTTCAAGATATACGCGATAATGGCGCGCCTTCTATCGCAACGATCGGCGTCCGAATCTCGGTGGATGCTTGTTTGGGACCAATATATCCTTCAACGACTCTGAGAACTCCGGTTCTGTTGCGTCCAGCGATCCTGATCTCATCTTCTACACCGGCCCCGGTGCCACCGCCATCACCCTCTCCACCCTGACCGCCACCGCCGGATCCACCACCCCCTACCCCCTCCTCGCCGCGCTGATCGGCCTGACCGCCGCGGCCCTGGTGTGGATTCGCCGCCGCTAAGACCCTCTGCCCCAAACGCGAGAAGGCCCCGATACGGCTTATCGTGTCGGGGCCTTCTCGCGTCCACACCTGCGCTGGATGAAGATTCCCAGGCCCAAGCTGGCCTGCCCGAAAAAGAAACCAGCCCACAGACATTTCCAGGCTGAGGGGGCATGCTGGGGCCATGAACAAGCTACGTGTGACCCTCATCGCCGACGATCCCCTGGCCCGGGCAGGGCTGGCCAGTCTGCTGGCCGGGCAGGACGACTGCCGGGTCGTGGATCAGTTTGACAGCTCCCCGGCCCAGCTGGATCTTGTCGATCCTGGCGCCCAGGACGTTCTGCTCTGGGATTTGGGCTGGGATGCGGAGATCGGGCTGGCCGCTTTGGCAGAGATGGAGGATCTTGGCGCGCCCGTGCTGCTCTTGGCGCCGGGGGACGAAGGGACCGAGGGTGCCCGGACCGGATGGCGGGCCGGCGCGGGCGGGGTTCTCCTGCGCACGGCGAACCCGTCCCAGTTGATGGCTGGGCTGCGGGCCGTGGCCGCCGGTCTCACGGTCTGGGATTCATCCTTGGCCGCCCCGTTCTTGCCCCAAGATCCGCCCACCGAGTTGATCCTGGAGCCCCTCACCCCCCGAGAACTAGAGGTCCTGCACCTTTTGGCCGAAGGGCTACCCAACAAAACCATCGCCCGCCGCCTGGCCATCAGCGACCACACGGTCAAATTCCACGTCAACGCCCTCTTGGGCAAGCTCCAGGCTCAAAGCCGCACAGAAGCCGTCGTCCGGGCCAGCCGGGCCGGGTTGGTCGTGCTGTAACGCGCCCTCGCTCCATTCCCTACCCATTTTACTAGGTCCACCCCGCGCCAATGGGCGATGCGTCCAGGACCCAATTGGCCCTATACTTCACCTAGCCGCCACCATTGTCGGCATATCCAACATCACAGGTCAATCGAACCACAAAAGACGAACGGACAGGGCAACTCTGCCCAGATCCCAATCCCAAAGGAAACCAACCATGACAGACTTCTCAAACTTTTCAAACGCAATGGCCGATGCGGCAGAGCGAGCCGGTGCCAGCACGGTGCGGATCGCTGCCCGGCGGCGCATGGCGGCCAGCGGCATCGTCTGGAGCGCAGATGGCGTTATCGTGACCGCCAATCACGTCATTCGCAAGGACGAAGACATCCAGATCAACCTGGCGGACGGCAGCACACTCTCCGCCGCCCTGGTGGGCCGAGACCCCTCCACGGACATCGCCGTCCTCAAAGCAGAGGCAACCGGCCTGGCCGTGCCGACCTGGGTCCAGGCCGATGACCTGCGGGTGGGCAGCTTGGTTTTGGCTCTGGGCCGACCGGGACAGAGCATCCAAGCCACCCTGGGCGTGATCAGTGCCGTGGACGGGCCGTGGCGCACGGGGGCCGGTGGCAAAGTGGAGCGCTACGTGCAGACCGATGTGCTCATGTATCCCGGCTTCTCCGGCGGCCCCTTGGTGGGCGCGGACGGGGCCATAGCGGGCATGAACAGCAGCGCCCTCACCCGGGGTGCCAGCGTCACCCTGCCTGCGGCGACCCTGACTCGGGTCGTCACCGCCCTCCTGGCTCACGGCAAGATGAAGCGAGGCTACTTGGGCGTGGGCATCCAGGCCGTGCGCCTGCCCGAAGCCATCGCCGAGCAGGTGGGCCGATCCGCCGGTCTGCTGGTCATGAACGTGGAAGTCGGCAGCCCCGCCGAGGTCGCCGGCCTCTTCTTGGGGGACACCCTCCTGGCCGTGGATGGCGAACCGGTCCAGCATCCGGACGATCTCAGCGTGCTCCTCAGCGGGGACCGGGTCGGCCAGTCCGTGGCAGTCTCCGTCGTCCGCGGCGGCCAGATCGTGGCGGTGGACGTGGTGATTGGCGAGAAGGGGTAATTGGACTGGGCGGAAGGCAACTCAATCATGCCCCATAAACGCAAAACGGCCCCGGTGATTTCCGGGGCCGTTTTGCATTGCTGCTCGATTTTAGAATGCGCTTTTGGGTGGCCTACGCGGCAGCATTTGCCTGGGCCAAGCCCGCCTTCAACGCCAAAATCCGCCGATACGAGGCGTTGATACGGGCCACATCAATCTCCCCCGCCTCCACCAGCGCGGACAGGTGATCCACCGCCTTCTCCACCAAATTTTCGCCGCCCACCCGGTATTGGCTGAAGAGCAGAATATCCGCGCCGGCGTCCACGGCCAGGGTGACGGATTCCTCGAACGTATAATTGTCGGTGACCGCCCGCATTTGCAGATCGTCGGTCATCACCACGCCGCCAAAGCCAAGATCGTCCCGCAGCAGCCCGTCGATGATGGGCCGGGAGAGGCTGGCCGGATGGTCCGGGTCCAGATCCCGGTGGAAGAGATGGCCCACCATGACCACATCGGCCAGCCCTTCGTCGGCCAGGGTGCGATAGGGGTCCAACTCGCTCTCTTGCCAGGTGTCGGTGATGTCCACCTGGCCCCAATGGGTGTCCCCCGCCGCGCTGCCGTGGCCGGGGAAGTGCTTGAGCACGCAGTCCACCGCCTTGGACGTGGTGGGCCTCGACAAAGGCCCGGGCGTGACGGGTCACCACGGCCGGGTCGGCGGAGAAGCTGCGCCCCACGCCGCCGATGATGGGGCTGGCCGGGTTCAGGTTCAGAGTCCACCACTGGGGCCAGGTTGAGGTTGATGCCCATCTCGGCCAAGCTCTTGGCCATGCCGTCGGCCTGGGATCGGGTGGCCTCCACGTCGTCCTGCTTGCCCAGGATTTGGGCCGAAATCGAGGCGTCAAAGCCGTTGGCTTCCCGCAGCCGGGCCACCCGCCCGCCCTCTTGATCGATGGCGATGAGCAGGGGCAGATCTGGGGCCGCGGCCTGGAGCGCCGTGGTCAGGGCCAGGAGTTGCTCCCGACTGTCCGCATTGTCGATCAGCACGACGCCGCCCAGATGCCGATCCCGGATGGTCTGCACAATCGGGCTGTCGTCGGCCACCCCTTTGCCTCGAAAGCCGACCATGATCATCTGCCCCAGCTTGACCGCCAGGGGCGCGTCGGGTTCGGGTGTGGCCGTGGGCAAGGGGATGGGCGTATCCGTGGGACAGGGGTGGGCGTGGGGGTGACCCACGCGTTGTTGGGGCCGACAAAGAGGGGATCCCGGCGCAGCCGGTCAACAACAGGCCGGTGGCTGCCGCGGCGCTACGCTGCAAGAATCGTCGCCGGGAAAGGTGTTGGGCCAGGATGCGTGTCATGGATCGGGACCAAGGGTGAGTGAGAGGATAGGACGTCCCCGGATTGTATCCACTGCTCCCACGGAAGTGCAAACCGTGGGCAGAATTGTGCTATAATCCGCGTATGAACACATTTCTAAGCGCTACCCAAACTGATCCTGGTCTACTGCCTCTTGGCTTTGGGACTGGTTGCCCTCTGGGGCGAGCCGGTGTTTGCCGCGTCCACCACGCCGGCGCCTGCTACACTTGGCCCCAGGTCAACGACGGCGGTTTCGGCATCGGCGTCGGCACGGGCGCCAAACCCTTTGATGGTGAAGAGGGCTTCGAGGTCACGGTCTACGACGGCAGACTCTACGTGGGTATGGAGGCGGACAACACCTTGGGTGCGCGCCTGTGGCGGACAACGGATGCCAACGAGCCCGCCGGACAGTCAAGCAGATTGGGAAGAAGTGATCGCCGATTGAGCGGCTAGCCCTGGGGGGTGACAGATCTCACCCAGGTGGACCACATCGATAGCTTGGCCGGCTTCAACAGGCTATCTCTACGCCAGTTCGGCCAACCGTCCGGCGTCAGCCCGCTAGGATCCCGCCTCTTTCGTAGCACCATCCGGCGACCGCAACAGTTGGGAGGATGCCCTCACGTCACAAGGCGCAGGGCTTTGGCAACACCGCCAACGAGAATTTCAAAGACATGCAGGTTTTTGGCAACTGGCTGTGCGGCGGCACGGCCAACGTGATCAACGGCACCCAGGTCTGGTGTACCGGACGGCACAGGGGATGGCACGGACTGGGAACAGAAAAACACGGACGGTTTCGGCGAGGGCGTCGTGGGCATCTATTCAGGGCTGGTCTTCGACAGCGGTCTCTATTTTGGGGCACGGGGGACGGGCGCAACCAGTGCGGACTCGGATGATGTGGCCCGCCTCTATCGCACCAAAGATCTGACCCCCACCTCCCCCGAATGGATCAAGGTCTTCGAAGGCCCAGCCGGCAGCATCCGCGTGGACATTCTGGGCGAACTGAACGGCGACATCTACATTTCCCACGTCAGCCCCAACGGCATGGTGATCCTGCGCAGCCCCACGGGCGACGCGGACAGTTGGACCCAGGTCAACATCCCCGGCATGGACGGCAGACAAGCGCAACAGCGGCACCATCGTGGATGGCGGCACGACCTTCGACGGTCACATCTATGTGGGCGTCACCAACACCACCACCGGCGTGGAAGTCTGGCGCACGGACGGGACACTCGATCCCCAACTCCACCCTTCTGCGCTGGGAACAGGTGGGCGGCGGCGGGCTGGGCGACCGCAACACCATGTATGCCGAGCTGATCCCCTTCAACGGCGACCTCTACGCCTGGACCTCCAACTACATCACCGGCCAGGAAGTGCGCCGCCTCGACCCCGGACGCCGCCTGCCCCACGGCCAAATATGTGATCCTCATGATCGCCGACGGCTGGGGCTACAAACCCATCGAGGCCGCCAACCTCTACACCGGCAGCAGCCCGGCCTACCAAAGTTGGACCGGCTACGCCATGTCCACCTTCCCCCTGGGCGGCAGCTACAACCCGGACCACGCGCGTGGACGCACCTTTTCTTACTGTCCAGTCCGGCTACACCGACAGCGCCGCCGCGGCCACCGCCCTCTACACGGGCATCAAGACTGCCAACGGGCGCATCAGCGTGGACAGCGACGGCAATCGCCTCTACGCCATCACCGAAAAGGCCCGTCTGCAGTCCAAAGCCGTGGGCGCAGTCACCACGGTCCAGATCTCCCACGCCACCCCCGGCGCCTGGGAAGCCCATAACGACGCCCGGAGCCAACGGCTACGCCATCGCCGACGAAGGGCTGTGGGGCGATCCGGCCACCACGGGCGCATCCACCGACATCGGCTACACCGGCGCCCACGGCCCCACCCTCCCCGCCCTGGACGTGGTCATCGGCGGCGGTCACCCAAGCTGGAACACGTCTTACGTCAACATGGCTATGCGAAGCAAACTGGCGACAGAAGCGACGCTTCGTCAATCTTTCGCCTTTGTCGAGCGCTTGGCTGGTTCTGAAGATGGGGGAACCCGTTTGCAGACTGCGGCGCTGACGACAAAGTCACCCGTTTGGTCGGGCTCTTTGGGGGCGCAGACGGCAAGATCGACTATCGTTTGGCCGACAATAGCGGCCACAACCCCGAAAACCCCACCCTGGCCGAGATGACCTCCGCCGCCCTCACCGTTCTGGAGCGGGACTACCAGGGCTTCACCCTGATGATCGAGGGCGGCGCGGTGGACTGGGCCGGCCACGCCAACAAGCTGGACGAAACCATCGGCGAAATGATCGGCTTCAACGAAGCGGTGCAAACCGTCATCGACTGGGTAGACACGACCACCCCCGCCACACTGGGACAACACCCTGGTCATCGTCACCGGCGACCACGAGACCGGCCACCTCACCGCCGGGCCGGAGCATCTTCCCCAGCGTGGCCCTGCCCGGCGCCATCAACGCCACCACCCTGGCCCAGGAAAAAAAGTCTATATTTCGCAGCACAGACCGTCGGGCCAGTTGGGACGACGCCAACGGCAACAACGAAATCGACGCCGGCGAGACGGTCTACTGGTATTGGAACAGCGGCAGCCACGTCAACAGCCTGATCCCCCTCTTCGTCAAGGGCGCGGGCGCCGATCTCTTCGCCCGCTACGCCACCGGGTCCGACCTCGTACGCGGCGACTATTTGGACAACACGGACGTGTTCAAAGTCATGGACGCCGTCCTGCCCATGCCCCCGGCCCAAGTCAGCGCCCCGGCCATCCAGCTCAGCGGCAGCGACATCGTCCTCACCTGGCCCGCGGTCACCACGGACGTGGCCGGGAGTCCCCTCACCCCCACCGGCTACCAGATCCACCACAGCGCCTCCCCCTACTTCCGGCCCAGCGCCGCCACCCTGGTGGACACGGTCACCGATCCAACATACACCCACATTGGCGCGGCGGGAACCGGTCTCCACTTCTACACCATCCTCCCCATCGCCGGGACCAACCGCATCGGCCCCGCCTCCCCGGTTTTGGGCGTCTTCACCTTTTCGCTCACGCCGGGGGAATAGACCGCAGTACGAGGTCAACGTCCCCGGCACTTTCCGCACAAAGCGAGGCGAAACTTGCCGATCCCTGCCCACTGCCAACGTGAAGTGCCGGGGACGTTGACCGGCCAGCCCGGTCATCTCGTTCTCTTAACACTTGATAAGAAAGGGGGACGGTCAAATGACCGTCCCCCGCTTTATCACACCACAGATGTCTTTTAGCCAACGGACATCACAAATTCGTCATGTCAGACTTCGATTTTCAGGTGCCGAGTATATTCTAGGCAGCAATCAGAAGGGCCAAGTTCTCCCGGCTGAGGCCGAGAGACAGCAACGAGCGGATCAACAAGTCCAGGGAAACGCTTGGGTCCCCCGCCTCCATTTTCGCCACCCGGGATTGACTTGATCGGAGCAAGGCCGCCAGTTCGGACTGGGTCATTTTTTTGTGGGCCCGCGTCTGGCGCACAGAGTTACCCAGCGCAATCTTGAGGTTAATGTACGCGGCCTCCTCAGGCGTCAGATTCAAGAATTCCTCGGTTGACCCGATCTTCCATCCAGCTTCTTCCAGTTTTCGTTGCTTCGTCGGTTCCATCTTGATTCCTCACTTTGCGGTGGCAAAAGTTTGCTATTCTGGCTCATAGTCAGAATTATATGTCATATTTGGCATAATTGCAACCCTGAATAGAACCGAACATTGCCGCCACAGGCATCGTCCGCGACGAAAACCATCCCGGAAGCTGGCAGCTTCCGGGATGGTCTCGACCCACCACTTCCCTACCTACACACTCTTTCCGGAAGCTCTACCCAGATCTTCCGCGCCTCAACCACCTTCCGGAAAGGTCGCACCCCACACTATTTCCGCCGCACCACCACCGCCCCAACCAGCAGACCGGCCAACGCCAGCCCCATCACCGGCAGACCCCGCCCCGCCAGAACTGGCCGACAGTCCGCGCAGGGTGATGGCGGTGGGGGCACCGGTTTCGCCGGTTCTGGAGTATTGGCTGCGCCGGGGGTGCCGAAGATCACCAGCTACCAAAATGTTGCCATGCCGCATTGTCCGTGACACCCCAACGGGCCATGTCCTGATTATCGGTGAAGCTAGCCGCTAGATTGGTGGCTTAGCCGTGGGAATTAGAAGGCCGATTGTCCCAGCAGTTACCTGACTGCTACCATAGGTGATGCAGGCAATAGTTTGGGCAGTCCCAGCATCCTGCGATATCCAAGAAAGGGTCTGCGTAGTACTCGTCATTTCAATCGTAATTGAGCCAGCAGTAGTATAGTCACAGGTTATCCACCAGCTGCCGCGTAACAGATACTGATACTGAGATATCACCTTGCCAATGGCACGGCACCGTTGCTAGTCCATGGCCGAACCGTGTATCCGCTGTACCAATCACAGCTGTGAATTGGCAGTATCACTAAATGTCCACCATCAATGTCAATCGCGTCACCGGTAGTGTTATGGATCTCGACCACATCCATCGGCGTATCTACAGCCACTGAATCAGCCATCGAACTCGTTGAATACGATGTCACCAGGAGTGGCATCAGTCTCCAGCGAGCACAGGCAACACGAACGCTCAACACCAACAGAATAACACCAAATCGCCACAAGCAGATCGTTTCATCATCATTCACCCCCTAACCCTTTCAAAAACAACCCACTCAACGGATCAAACAGCGGATCCACCCCCAGCGCGGACCCGGCCCGGGTCTCCAACTTCAACTCGCACACCACCGCCGGACTGGCGTATGGCCGACGCGGCACAGGCTTGGGGACAGGATCGAGCACAGGGTGGGGCAGATTGGGACGAGCAGTGATAGACATGGTAATCTCCTTTGGTTGGAAAATTGGGAAAGAACAGCAGGGCCAACGCACAACAGGTCACGTCTTCTCCCCAATTATCCGGGCATCGAGCCATCCTGTGTATGCGCAATAGTGCGTATTTTTCAAAGAAAGCACTCCACCGCCATGCCCGCACCCATCCCCACACCCACCCCACGCCCACGCCCCATCTGGCCACCCAGATCATCGCCGGCACCCTGGCCCGGACCATCGCCAACACGGCCCGCCGCTTCATCTACCCCTTCGCCCCCGCCCTCAGCCGCGGACTGGGCGTGCCCGTCGCCGCCATCACCGGGGTGCTGGCCGCGTATCAGTTCACCGGCGTGATCTCGCCCCTCTTTGGCCCCATGATCGACCGGATGGGCTATCGCTTCGCCATGCTCCTGGGCCTGGGGGTGATGGGGGCCAGCCTGATCGCCGTCGGCCTCTTTCCGGTCTATGTTGTGCTGGTGGTGGCCCTGATCATCTCGGCCATCGGGCGCAACATCTTTGATCCGGCCCTGCAAGCCTATGCCGGGCAGCATGTGCCCTATGCCTATCGGGGGCGGATTGTGGGCCTGATCGAGCTGAGTTGGTCCGCCAGTGCGCTGATCGGCATCCCCCTGGTCGGCGTCCTCATGCAGGGGTATGGCTGGCAGTCGCCCTTCCTGGTCTTGGGCGGGCTGATTTTGGGGGCCATGCTGGTCCTGGGTGGGCTGATCCCCCGGCAGACGCGCCCCGCCCCGGCCAAGCAGAGCATGGTCCGGGAGGTGATTGCCGGCTGGCGCGCCCTGCTCGCCACGCCCCGCACCGCGGGCATGTTGCTCTTCGCCCTCACCATCAGCGGAGCCAATGATCTGGTTTTGGTGGTCTATGGGGTGTGGATGGAGAACATCTTCGCCGTCGGCTTGGCGGCCCTGGGCAGCACAATCATTGTGATCGGGGTGGCGGAACTGGCCGGGGAGGGGTTGACGGTCTGGCTGTCCGACCGCATCGGCCTGGAGCGCAGCATTGTGGGCGGCATGATTCTCACCGCCGGGGCGTCTGTCCTGCTGCCCTTTCTGGCCTTCCGGTTGGAGGCCGCCCTGGTCGGCATCTTTCTGCTCTTCATCATCTTCGAGTTCACCATGGTCGCCACCATCTCCCTCTTCACAGAGATCTTGCCCGAGGCCCGGGCCACCATGATGTCGGGCTACAAAGCCGCATCCGGCACAGGACGCATGGCCGGCGCGCTGCTCGGCGTCCCCCTCTACACCCTGGGCGGCATGATGGCCGTGGGCATCACCAGCGGGATCGTCACCCTGCTCGGCCTGCTCTGCCTGCGCTGGGCCTTGGGCAAATGGCACCGCAATTCGCCGCACCACGCAACAAAGGGCTGAATACTCCCTCGAACACAAAAAAAGGGCGGGGTAGACGCATCCAACTGCGTCCGCCCCGCCTCTTTTCACCCCACCCCTCAATCAACCAATCAACAAATCAACCCTCTCCCCCTGGAGACAACCCGCCGCCCCACGCATCCACCCGCCACCGCCCGGTGACGCTGACCGGCTTCCCCACCGCCGGGGCCTTTGACCCCTCCGGCTCGATCACCGTGATGTAACTTTGCCCCATCATCCAAAAAGAAGCCCTTGCCCCCGGTCCACCCCGGCAGACGCGCCCCGGCCACGGTGATGCGCCGCCCCGGCTGCAAGTGCGCCTCGGCCAAGGGCACACAATCCAGCGGCACGGTCACAGTCTGCACCGGGTGGACGCTGACCGGCTGCCCCAAGATCTGCCGCTCCCACGTCACCCGCTGGGACGGGGTTTCCGGCGGCACGGACGGCGACCCGCCCGCCTCGCCAAAGTCAAAGCCCAACTGGGCCACGGTCCCCGCCCGGCGGATCTCGTCGGCCTCAAACAACAGCGCAGCCCGGCTCGATCCCAGGCCATCCAGCGCACCGCAACAGATCAAATGCTCGATCTCCTTGGCCCGCAGATCGACCCGGTGCAGCAGATCCCGCAGATCCGCAAAGGGCCGCCCCGCGACAATGGCCCGCACGGAGGTGTGGCGCAGATCCCGCACCTGGCCCAAGCCCATGTAAAGAGCAGTTGATTGGTTGATTGGTTGATTGGCGAGGGTGAAGCGGCTCTCGCTGAAGTTGATGTGGGGCGGACGCACGGGGATGCCCAGCCGCCGGGCCTCGGCGATGTAGACCGCTTGGTGATGAAAGCCGCCCCAATCCGCCAGCCGGGCGCAGAGAAATTCGGCGGGGAAGTGGGCTTTCATGTACGCGCTGCGATAGCTGACATCCGCGTAGGCGGTGGCGTGGCCCTGGTTGAAGCCGTAGCCGGCGAAGGCCTCGACTTGGGTCCACAGGGTTTCGGCCTGTTTCGCAGAAAAGCCCGGCCCGCCCGGCCGCATACATCCGGCCACAAATTTGTCCCGCAAGGCCGCCATCTCCTTCGCCTGGAATTTGCTCATGCCCCGGCGCAGATGCTCGGCATCGGCCCAGGCCAGCCCGGCGATCTCCACGGCCACCCGCAAAATCTGCTCCTGAAAGAGCAGCATCCCCTGGGTTTTGCCCAGAATCGGGGCCAAGGACGGGTGCAAAAAGCTCACCCGCTCCTCGCCCCGATAGCGGCGCACAAAGGCGGCGGCCATGCCCCCGGTGGCCGGGCCGGGCTTGAAGAAGGCGTTGGCCACGGCCAAGTCCTGCACAGACCGGGCCTTGAGCTGGCGCAAGGTCCGCTGCGCCCCGGACGACTCGCACTGAAAGACGCCCACGGTCTCCCCCACCCGCAACATCTCGCCGGTGATCCCGTCGTCCGTGGGGATGCGGGCCGTGCGGAAAGTGGGGTCGTGGCGCTCCCGCACCAATTCCGCGGCGTCGGCCAGCACAGTCAGCGCCCGGATGCCCAGCAGGTCCATCTTGACCAGGCCGATGGCTTCCACGTCCCCGTGGTCGAACTGGGTGGTGTTGAAGCCCTTGGGCGTCCATTGCAGGGGCACGGTGTCGGTCAGCGGGCCCGGCGTCACCACCACGCCGCCGGGGTGGATGCTGAGGTGATGGGGCTGGCCGACCAATTCGTACCCCTCCCGCATCACCCGCCGGTGCAGCGGGATCGTCGATCTCGGCCAGCATCTCGTCCACGGACTTGCGCTCCCGCCGCCGGGGGTCCGGGTGCCAGCCCCGGGGCAGCCGCTTCTGCAAGGCGACGATGGCCGCCCGGTCCAGCCCATAGGCCTTGGCCGTCTCCCCCACGGCGGACTTGGCCTGCATGGTGCTGATGGTCGCCACCAACGCCACCCGGTCGGCCCCATGCTTGTCCCGAATATAGGCCAGCACTTCGTCCCGCCGCCGGGAACAAAAATCCAGATCGATGTCCGGCGGCTCGGTCCGGGCCGGGTTCAAAAAGCGCTGAAAGAGCAGGTCGTGCAAAATCGGGTCCACGGTCGTGATGCCCAAGGCATAGGCCGCCAAACTGTTGGCCACGCTGCCCCTCGTGCTCACCGGAATGTCCCGCTCGTGGGCAAAGCGCACCACATCCGCCACCAGCAAAAAGAGGGGCGCATAGCCGTGCCGCCCAATCGCCGCCAACTCCGCATCCAGCCGGGCGGGGATGGCCGGGTCCGGGGCCGGGCCGTATCGCCCCACCAGCCCAGCCTCCGCCGCCGCCCGCAACGCCTCGTCCGCCGACTGGCCCGCGGGCAGATCCAGCACCGGCCAGATCGGTCGGCCATCGGGCAAGGCCGGACGGCACATGTGCCGCAATCTCCCCGGCCTGGGCCAACGCCTCGGGCATGTCCGCAAAGCGCTCGGCCATCTGCGCCGGGGAAAGCCAGTGCAGATCCAGCGCCGCATCCCCCCCATCGGGCAGGGCGGACGCCGGCACCTCCTGCACCCGGCAGTTGCGGTCCATGGCCGCCAACAGTTTCAGCTTGGGCTTTTCGTTTGGAAAAAGGGTGTAAATGGGTTGGACAGCGACCGTCCCAACCCCAAAGCGACGGGCCAGATCGTGGATCTGGGGGCCAAGACTTCCTCCTTCCCCCCCAGGCCGCTCCTGGGTCAAAAAGAGTTTCGCATCAAAGACCCCGGCCAGCCGAGCCACATAGCCCCATCGCCGCCGACTGATCTTCCCCGGCCAGCAGGGTTTGCAACCAATCCATCCGCCCCCCGGCCAGGCAGATCAGCCCGTCCCGGTTGGCCCGCAGATCCGCCCACGCCACCCCCCGCTGCACCGCCTCCACCCGGTCGGGCCGGGCCTGCAACGCCGACGACAGCCGACAGAGGGAGCG
Organism: uncultured Chloroflexia bacterium; assembly: GCA_963704975.1. Lineage (GTDB taxonomy): Bacteria > Chloroflexota > Anaerolineae > Caldilineales > Caldilineaceae > JAGNDO01. The sequence continues at coordinate 16,818 of CAVPIK010000040.1, forward strand.
GTAGCCGTCCGGCCCATCGGCCAACAGCACCAACCGCCCCGGCCCCAACCCATGCAGCCCCGGCAGATCCACCGGCGGCTGCACCGTCAACACCATCCCCGTGATGGGCTGAATCCCCGCCGCCCCGCACGCCCGCTGAAAGGCCACCGCCCCCACCAACGCATTCGTATCCGTCAGCGCCAGGTGGGAGAGGCCGTCCGCCTTCGCCCGCGCCACCAGATCCTCGATGGACGCGGTCGCACCGAGCAGGGAGTAATGGGAATGGACGTGGAGGTGGGTAAAGGTGGTCATGGCCCGGTGGGGTGGGCGCTGGGAAGGGAGAAGTATTGGGGAGATTACACATATTATGCAAACACAGCCACCGGCACAGATCGCGGAAAAGCCGCTGTCTGGCGCTGGGATTTGATTCGTTCGATCTCAATCAGAGTATCCGCAGTCAAATAGCTCTCACCGCAATGGGGGCAACTGATTACGGGCACGATTCTCAATGACAAGCAGGTCATCGCCGTGTCCGTAACTGCGGGAAACCATACGAAGGATTGCCCCAGTATTCTCCGCATATATCGCATGTAGGGTTGTACTGTTTTGTTTCGTCATATTTTCACTCTCGATAGCACAGTAATGATCACAAACTTACCGGTTACGCTCAACTTTCCAACAACGACTGCCGGTTCCCCTTCAGAGGTCGGACCAAACACAGATACTTCCACTCGCCGTGACTTTGTCTCTTTGGCGTTCAATGATTTTTCCCCTCCAAACCACCTGCTCGACATCCAAAATGGACAGGCGATCTTGGTTCATTTCTTCCTCGGCATGAAGCGTCATCACATACCGATGGAGGCGAACCTTGAGGCGTATCTGGCGCAACACTCTGGAAACATAGGTCAGGACCAATTGGGGAATCATCTGGCTTTTTGTCTTCAACATTCATCTATCTTAGCCAATGTTGACGAAAAATCGTAGTGCCGAAAAACGGTCAAACCACCTCATCTCGGCACCTTCGCCAACTCCGCCAAGAAGATCGCCCGATCCTCCTCATCCCCAATCGCCGCACCCGTGGACTGGGCCGCGGCGTAGTGGACCGCGTGCAACTCTCGATCCCCCATCACCGCCGCGGCCCTCGCCATGACAGCGTGGGCAAAGGCCAGATCCCAGTCCTCGCCTTCGCCGGACTGGAACAGGGCCAAGGCGGATTGGGCACTGGCCAGGGCAGCCTCACCCTTGCCCAGCACCCCAAGCACATGGGCCAAAGTCACATCCGCCCGGCCCACGTTGACCGGTGTGCCGATCTTGGCCCAGTGATAGGTCGCGGCGTAGGCGGCGGCCAGCATCTCCGCATCCTCGACGGGCGTGCGCGGTGGCTTGGTCTGCCAACGCCCAGGCTCGGTTGTTGCACTCCACGGCAAAAAAGCGCTGCCAGCGGTCGATCTCGGTTTGGGGTGGGGTTTGGGTCATGGGAATGGTTCCTTTGGCGAGGGGCGAATTGCGAGGGGCGGGGAGGACGGGGGAGGTCCAGAATATTCATCTCAAGCAAACGCCAAATAGTCGGGGGGCGCGTACAGGCCCCGACGACGCAAGGGTTCGGGGGCCGCATCCCGACACAGGTCGCGCAAACGGCGCATGTGAGTCGCCGATTTCAGAAGATAGAGTGGGTGTTCCACGGGACCAACCCCATGTGTCCAAGTGGGGGCAGACTGTTGGGTCCGCATGGAAAAGAGTTCGAGGAGGGCGGCGGCCACAGCCAGAACGACTGGATTGTCGGTATCAGGTTGAGAGAGATCAGCCAGCACAGGCTGGCCGCGCAGAAATGTCTGCACAAGCGCACGACGTTGCCAAGTTATCGTCGCCCAATACAGCCAAAGCTATCTGCTCAATGGTAACCGCTGGCTCAATTCTATTCATAGAAAGACTCCCAAAGATCAAGAAAGGCATATCGTGCTTTCAGTTGCTGTCCTGGCACGACAAACGGCTCTATCCGCTATCGACTCAAATAGTGATGCCACAAAATCCGCGCCGCCACGGCCCGCACAGGACGCCATGCTTCCCCGATTTCGCCCATCTCCGCCGGGGAGGGGTCGTGATCCAGCCCCTTGACTTCCCGAGCGGCGACGACCAAGGCCCGGTCGCCCACGGGCCACATGTCCGCCCGGCGCAGGGCCATGAGCAGGTAGACGTCCGCGGTCCAGGGGCCGATGCCTTTGAGGGCGGTGAGGGCGGATTGGGCCTCGGCATCGGGCAGGCGGGCCATGCCGTCCAGGTCCAGATCCCCGGTCAGGACGGCGTGGGCCAGGAGACGGGCGTAGCGCATCTTCTGGCGGCTGAAGCCCACCCGGCGCAGGGTTTCGTCGTCCAGGGCCAGGAGGCTTTGGGGCGTGAGCGGGTCCGCCTCGATCTTCAGCCGGTCCAGGGCGGCCTGGGCCGAGGCCAGGGAGACCTGCTGCTCCAGGATGATGTGGACCAGGGTGACGAAGCCCGGTTCTCGCGTCCAAAAGGGCGGCGGGCCGAAGCGGTCCACGACTGGGCCAGATCCGGGTCCGCGGCGCAGAGGGCGGTGATGTGGTGGGCGTAGCTTTCGGGGGTGAGAGAATTGGGTGGGGCGGGATGGGTTTGCATGGGGGGTATTTTACCACAGGCGGCGGGTTGGGGCTGGGGTTAAGGCAAAAGGCAAAGTGCAAAAGGCAAAAGGCAAAAGGGTGTGGTGCTGGAACGGCTTGGGTTTTCCAACACCATTTTTGCCTTTTGCACTTTGCCTTTTGCTCTACCAGGTGAAGACCCGCTCCGGCGTCAGCTTGACCAGCAGATTCTCCGGCGAGTGGATCCACTCCTGGGGGTCGGCGGCCAGGACGCCTTCGGGGCCGAGGTAGCGGGTGTAGATGCGGGTGAACATCTCCGTGTTGAAGTCGGTCGGGCCGGTGAGCAGGTCCGCCGTGCCTTCGCAGAGGACCGCCCGCAGGGAGAGGCCGCTCTCGTCCACGTCGATCGACCACGGAGCAGCGGGGGTTGGCGAGGAGTTCCCGGCCTTTGCGGGTGCTGCGGAAGACGCTGATCCACAGGGTGCCGTCTTCCCACAGGTACCAGACGGGGGTGACGTGGGGCTGGCCGGTCTGCGGGTTGGCCGTGCCCAGGCGGGCCAGGAGGGGACGGGCAAGGAAGGTTTCCAGGTCGGTCGTGTTTTCAGGCATGGTTTTCTCGGTTCTGGGTTGGGGATTGAGGAAGGGGGCATCGAGATCTCGAAAAGATCTCGATGCCCCCCGGTTCTTTTAACGATGATGCTGTCTTGGACTACTGAGCGATGAAGACCAGCGCGCCGTCGCCCTTTTCCCCGAAAGCCAGGACCAGTTTGCCCTGATCAAAGCTGTAGCCGGTGACCTGGCCCAGGGCTTGGGTGTAGGCGTCGAAGAGGGAGCCGGGGGCGCACATGGCCCGGGTCATGCCCATGGGGCCGAAGGTGAGGTTGCCTTCGGCGTCCACGGTGAAGGGGGCGAAGCCTCGGTTGCAGTCGGCTTGGATGGCGATCTGGCCGGCGGTGTCGAAGGCCAGGGTGTAGACCGTGGGGTCGGTCGGGGTCTGCTCGGTGCCGTCGGCCTGGCGGATGGTTTGGAGCTGCCAGGTGGTGTCGCTTAATTCGCTGCCCAGGCTGGCTGCACGGGTTTGGGCGGACGTGAAGATCAGGGTGCCGTCGCCGTTTTCGCCAAAGGTCAGCGTCAGCATGTCGCCCTCCAAGGTGTAGCCGGTGACCTGGCCCAGGGCCAGGGTGTAGGCGTCGTAGAGGGATTCGGGGGCGCACATGGCCAGGGTGGTGATCATGGGGCCGAGGACGATGGTGCCATCCTCGGCGATTTCGTAGCCAGCGCTGACGTTGTTGCAGTCGGCCTTGCCGCCCATCTGCCCGGCCTCAAAGGTCAGGGTGAAGTCGCTGGGGTTAGCCGGGGTCTGCTCCGTGCCGTCGGGCTGGCGGATGGTTTGGAGCTGCCAGTCGGTGCCGGACAGGGCATCGCTGGGGGCAGCCGCCGCCGGGTCTTGGGAAATCAGCATCAATTCACTCGCCTCCAAGGCGTAGGTCTGGGTGACCAGTTGGGTGGGGCAGCACATGGGGTCCGTGGGGCCTTGGGTGAGGAAGGTCAGGACGATGGTGCCGTCGACGATGGTCAAACTCTCCGGGTTGCCCCGATCGCCCACCAACACGGTGGCGGCGTTGACCGGGCCAGCTTCCCCGTTGAGCAGGGCGGCCAAATAGATGAACGCCCCGCTGCCGCCGGAGTTTTCGACCAAGAGCGTGGCCGCATCGGCCAGGTCGTCGCCGTTCAGGTCGCCTTGGGCGAAGAAGTCGGGCAGCAACGTCACCGTGGGCCGGGACGCGCCGCCGGGGACGAAGGGTTCGCCTTCAAACTTGCCGTCGGTGAGTTGCACGGCCTCGGTGTAGATACCCGTGTAGGCCAGGTTGGCCGCATCGTCCGCGCTGATGGGGGCAGGAACGACCGGTTCGGGCGTGGACGTGGGGGCGAGGGTGGGCGCAACGGTCGGTGCCGCGGTGGGCACGTCCGTGGGCAGGATGGCGATGGATGTGGGGGTGGGCGCAACCTCTGGGGTCGAGCCAAGGGTGCAGCCGCTCAGGACGAGGGCAATCACCAGCACCAACAACAAGGAAAGGGTAGAGCGTTTTTGAACAAACATCAGCTTTTTTCTCCGTAGAACTAGAATTGGATTGGATTGGATTGATTTTTGGTCCGCCAGAAATTGGCGTACGCAAGTATAGACGCCACACCCAATCCATTTGTTGCATGGGTAGCAGCACATTTCGATTTAAGATCAACAACCTGCCGGTTCACTACAGGATAAAGATCAACGTGCCAGCCACAATCGTCACCGTGCCCAGGGCCGATTTCCAGGTCAGGGGCTCGTGCAGAAAGATCACCGACAAGATCAGGATCATGGCCAGACTTGATTTGTCGATGGGGGCCACGGACGAGGCGTTGCCCATCTGCAAGGCTTTGAAGTAGCTGAGCCACGACAGGCCCGTGGCGATGGCGGAGAGTATCAGCCAGAACCAGACCTTGGGGGCAATATGCCCTACCTCCCGCACCTCCCCCGTACCGATCACAATGGCCCAGGCGATGAGCAGGATCACCACCGTGCGGATGGCCGTGGCCAGATTCGATCCAACGCCGGCCACCCCCAGTTTGACAAAGATGGTGGTCAGGGCGGCAAAAAAGGCGGAAAGCAGGGCAAAGCCCCACCAAGGGAGAGATGAAAGATAGGTCATGGGTTGGGTCCTCGCTGCCAATGGCAGACCACCAATTGGATGAAAGCCAGATTTAGACCCGCTCTTCCGGGTCGAAGAGACGACGGTGTTCTTGGATGGCGTAGCGGTCGGTCATGCCGGCCAGATAGTCGCACAGGGTGCGGTGCAGGCCCAGGCCGCTCTCGTCCGCCCGGCGTTGGGTCTCTGTGGGCAGTTGGGCCGGTTCCTCCACATAGGCCTCGAAAAGCTGGCGGATGATGCGGTCGGCCTTGAAGGCCATGCGCACCACCCGATAGTGGCGGTAGAAGTTGGCGAAGAGGAAGTCCTTGAGTTCCCGGCTCTCCACAGCCAGGGCCGGGGAATAGCCGGAGACATTTTCGGGCAAGGCCCGCAGGTCCGCCAGGGTCTCCACCCCGGCCTCCACCATGTTGAGGTGGGTGGCGCTGATGGCGTCTTGGACCACAATGCCCACCATGCGCCGGATGAAGCGGTTGCGGGTCAGGGTGTCGGACAGATCGGCTGGCCCGCCCAGCTTCAGGCTGTCCAGCACCCGGCGGCCAATTTGCAGATCCAGCACGGCTTTGGGGTCCAATATGCCGCTGCGCAGACCGTCGTCCAGATCACTGGTGTTGTAGGCGATCTCGTCGGCCAGGTTGCTGAGTTGGCATTCCAGGGTGCCCTTCTCGTTCGGGCAATAGTCACGGGCGTCCACAATGTCGTAGTCCGTGTCGTGCTTCACCACCCCTTCCCGCACCTCATAGGTCAGGTTGAGGCCGGGATAGTCGGGATAGCGATGTTCCAACTCGGTGAGGATGCGGTAGGTCTGCTTTTGGTGATCATAGCCGCCGTGGTCGGCCATCAGCGCGTTGAGGGTATGCTCCCCCGTGTGGCCGAAGGGCGGATGGCCCAGGTCGTGGGCCAGGCAGATGGCCTCGATCAGGTCTTCGTTGGCCCCCAGGCTGCGGGCCAAGGTGCGCCCGATCTGGGCCACCTCCACACTGTGGGTCAGCCGGTTGCGGTAGTGGTCCCCCTCGGAATAGACAAAAACTTGGGTCTTGTATTCCAACCGCCGAAAGGCCGTGGTGTGGATGATACGGTCCCGATCCCGCTGATAGGCCGTGCGAGAGGCATGCTCGGCTTCGGGATAGGCGCGCCCCCGGCTCTGGTTGTTGTGCATGGCATAGGCGGCCAGGGTTGCATTTTCCCGTCGTTCCAACTCTTCTCGTGTGATAAACATGGTGATCTCCTTGTGTTGAGGGGCGAGGGGCGAATTGCGAGGGGCGATTGAGAGATTGGGCGCTTTGGCGAATGGAATATTCTCACCCCTTCGCCCCTCGCAATTCGCCCCTCGCCTACTTCTTCCGGTGTCCGTAGCGTTCGCCCCCGTCCACATGCAGGACTTCGGCGGTGATGTAGTCGGCCTCCACCAGGAAGCGCACGGCCTGGGCCACGTCTTTCGGGTGGCCCCAGCGTTTGAGCAGGGTGTGGCTGGCGATGCGATCCTGCTGGGCGGCGGTGAAGTCGTCCGGGGGCAGGACCGGCCCGGGCGAGACGGCGTTGACCCGCACAATCGGGGCCAGTTCCAGGGCCATCTGCCGGGTGAGGGCCAGCAATCCGGCCTTGCCCACGGCATGGGCGGTGAAGTTGGGCCAGGGCTGGGTGGCCGCCAGATCGACGATGTTGACGATCACCCCATCTCCCTCGGCCAACATCATGGGGGCGACGGCGTTCGAGACATAGAACGCACCGTCAATGGACGTGCGGGTGACCCGGTGCCAGGTCTCAAAATCCTCGGTGGGAAAGCTGATGCGGCCAAAGAGGCTGGCGCTGTTGACCAAAATATCCACCCGGCCAAAACGCTCCTTGATGGCCGCCACCATTGCCTGCACCGAGGCCAGATCCGCCACATCACACTGGACGGCCATGCCGGCCACGCCCAGGGCCTCCGCCTCGGCCACGGTCTGCCGGGCGTCCGCGTCCGAGGCGTGATAGTTGACCACCACATCCGCCCCGGCCTGGGCCAAGGCCAGCACAATCGCCTTCCCCACCCGATGCGCCCCGCCGGTGACGAGGGCGACTTTGCCTTTTGGGTTCATGGGACTTGTTCCTTGGTTGATTGGTTGACTGGTGGCAATTGAGAGATTCGTGGAGATTGGTGACGATTCGTGGATCACCCTCGATCTTCGATTCAGTATACCATGAGGACGTTGTAGGCGTCACGCCGTTGGACAAAACTGGGTGGTGTTGGGATAATAGGGTAGCGAAGCCGTAGGAATTGGAGGAAGCAAATGCCACACAAAATGAATGTACTCACTATCCCTTACCCCGACGATCTCTTGTTGTCGCTAAAAGAGAGCGAGGAAAGCTTTGCCGAAGAGGCCCGTCTGCTCTTGGCCGTAAAGCTATACGAAATGGGTCGAGTCTCCACCGGGTTGGCAGCCAGCTTGGCAGGCATGGGCCGAGTTGCCTTCATGTTTTCCCTAGCACGGTTCGACCTTTCACCCATCGGGCTAAGTCCAGAAGAGTTGGTCGAGGATCTAAACAACACCTAAACGAATCGAGGATAATCTCTCATGCAAGACATGATCATCGGCGTAGACGTAGGCGGCACCCAATTACGAGCCGTGCTGGCGGACAGTGCCGGGAAGATCCAAAAACGCATCGCCGTACCCACCAACTCATTTGAAGGCCGGGACGCGGTGCTGAATCGCATCCGTCAACTGATCCGGGATGTGTGCAAAACGTGCGAATGGGACCAGATCCGGGGCATCGGCATTGGCGTGCCCGGCCCCACGGACCCCTTCGCCGGGGTGGTGATCATCGCCCCCAACATCCCCGGCTGGTTGAATGTGGACCTATTGGGCGAGTTGACCCCTTTCTTCGACTGCCCCATCTATGTGGGCAACGACGCCAACCTGGCCGGGCTGGCCGAGCATCGCTTTGGGGCCGGGCAAGGGGTTGCCCACATGATCTACCTCACGGTCAGCACGGGCGTGGGCGGCGGCATCATTGTGGACAACCGCATGCTCTTGGGCCAGCGGGGCTTTGGGGCAGAGGTGGGCCACATGACCATCGAGGCCCGGCACGCGCCCAACGCCGAAGGCATCCTGGGCACCCTGGAAGATCTGGCCGCAGGGCCGGGCATCGCTCGCCGGGCCAAAGCCGCCCTGCGCAAGGGGGCGGTCAGCAGTTTGCTCACCACGGTTAACGGGGATATTGACGCCATCACCCCCAAGATGATCACCGAGGCCGCCCATGCCGGGGACCCCTTCGCCATCGAACATTTTCGGCAGACCGCCTACTATTTGGGCGTGGGCATCACCAACCTGCTCCACATCTTCAACCCAGAGCGCATTGTGATCGGCGGCAGCGTCTGGCTGAACGCTGGCGGGCTGTTGGCCGTGCCCGTGTGGAACACCATCCGCAGCCGGGCCAAATCGCCCGAGTATTACCAAAATCTGGAGATCGTCTCCGCGGCCCTGGGGGATGATGCCGGGCTGCTGGGGGCCGTTGCCCTGGCCCAATCCGAACTGGAACAGAGCCAAATCGCTGGAAGCTAATCAACAAAAGAAAACCGCCGAGAGCGCAGAGGACGCAGAGGGGGCGCAGAGAGAGAATGGAGTTGATTCTCTGCGAAACTCTCTGCGTCCTTTGCGCCCTCGGCGGTTAATCGAAAAGGAAATCCCATGAAAATCGGTATTGTCGGTCTGCCCAATAGCGGCAAGACGACCATTTATAACGCCTTGACCCGCAGCAACACGGAGACCAACGCCTTCTCCAGCGGCCAGCTAGAGGTCCACACCGCGGTGGTGAATGTGCCCGATCCCCGCATCGACCTGCTCACCACCATGTTCAAGCCCAAAAAGACCACCTTCGCCACGGTGATCTACAACGACATTGCCGGGCTGGCCAAGGGGGCGGGCAAATCAGGCATCAGCGGCCCCCTGCTCAACGCCCTGGCCGCCAACGACGCCCTCATGCTGGTGGTGCGCGCCTTCGAGGACGAAGGCGTCCCCCACCCGGAGGACAGCATCGACCCGGGCCGGGATCTGGAAATGATGGAGGGCGAGTTCATGTTGGTGGACATGACCACCATCGACAACCGTTTGCAGCGCCTAGCCAGCCAGCGTCACCGGGGCAACACGGAAGAAAAGAAGTTGATGGCCGACGAAGAGGCCCTGCTGCAACGGCTCTTTGCGGCCTTGGAAGAGGAGATCCCCCTGCGGGATGTGGAGATCAGTGAGGAAGAGGGCAAACTCCTGGGGGGCTTCGGCTTGCTGTCGATGAAACCAGTCCTGCGGGTGATCAATGGGGGCGACGAGGAAGAGGAAGCCGCCTATACGGCTTTGCTGGACGAGAACACCCTCTTCCTCAAAGGCCGCTTGGAGGCGGAGATCGCTCAGATGGATCCGGATGAGGCCGTGGAGTTCTTGGCCGACTTTGGCATCAGCGAGCCGGGGCTGAACCGGGCCATCCGCCGCTGCTATGCCCTGTTGGGGCTGATCAGCTTCTTCACCGTGGGCGAAGACGAGGTGCGGGCCTGGACCGTGGACCGAGACGCCCCGGCCCCGGACGCCGCCGCCGCCATCCACACGGACCTCAAAAAGGGCTTCATCCGGGCCGAGACCATCGCCTACGACGACCTGATGGCCGCCGGCAACATGGTGGAAGCCAAAAAGCTGGGCAAACTCCGCCTGGAAGGCAAGACCTACGCCGTGCAGGATGGGGATATTTTGAACATTCGATCGGGAATTTAACGATTTTGGATTGGTGATTTTGGATTTTGGATTGCCGGATCTCACATGATCCCACGCAATCCAAAATCCAAAATCAGAAATCCAAAATCACCGCTCCCACGTCCGATCCCAATTGTGTTCCATTTTAGAAACGTAGCTCTGCTCCAGATCGATGCCCAGATCGTTGGCCAGTCTTGAGCAGGAAGGCCAGGGCGTCGGCCAGTTCGGCTTTGAGGGGATCAAGATTTTCCGCCAAGGCCTGTTGATAGGCCGCGGACTCGCTCTGCAACTGGTCGGTCAGCAAGGCCCGCCGCATCCAGATCCGCTTCAATTCCTTCCCAATCTCCCCAACCTCCTCGGTCAGACAGATAAAATTCAAGAAGAGATCGTTGGCAAAGCCCTTCTCCCGGTCCAGGGCCCGGTGGAAGCGCTGAAAGTCCCCCAGCCGCCGCCGTCCCCCGGCCAGGATGGGCACGCCGTCGGACGAGAGGGTGGCCTCCATGTCCGGCAGGCTGGGCTGGACGGCCTGGTTGTTCAGGGCCGAGCGTACGACCCCGGTGATCCACTGGCGGTCGGCTTCGACCCGCACAAAATCCCGCTCGTTGGTGTCGATCACCAGCAAGGGGGCATCTTTGTAATTGGTGAAATAGCTATCATAGGCCGTGGCCAGGGCGTGGATATAGTCCCGATCCATGGAGCGCTCGTAGGACCGGTCCCGCATGGCGATGCGCTGCATGAGCATTTCCGTGTCCGCCCGCAGATAGACCACCAGATCCGGCGTGGGCAGCCGCTCTTTCAGCGCCCCGTGCAGACTTTCGTAGATCGTCACCTCGTCCCCTTGCAGGTTGAGGTGGGCGAAGATCCAATCTTTGTCGAACAAATAGTCGCTGACCACGGAGCGATCCAGCAGCCAGTGGGGCAGTTGGTGGGTCTGCTGGCGATAGCGACTGAGCAAAAAGAAGATCTGGGTCTGGAAGGCATAGCGCTCCCGGTCGGCATAGAAGGCGCTGAGGAAAGGGTTTTCCTCGAAGACCTCCAGCAGGACTTCGCCGCCCTGGGCCGCGGACAGATGCCGGGCCAGGGTGGTCTTGCCGACGCCAATGGCGCCCTCAATGGCAACAAAACGATGGGGCATGGGGTAGGGTCTCCTTATTGGCTGGTGGATGCTCAACATGACAAAACCATTCTAACCAGGAACGCTCCCCATCCCAAACCAGAGCGGCGCTGCAACCCTTAGATCGTTCAGCTCCTCAGCCCCCCGGCCCCCAATTCTGGGGGAGGTTGTCCACAGTTCCCCCCAAAGTTGGGGGGCTAGGGGGGCGAAGGGTCGAACGATTACCAACCCTTAGATCGTTCAGCGCTGCACAAGGGACCAAAACCTTTGGCAATCCAGCCGCCAAGGGGTATAATGTCCTGACGTTATTTGCAATCATTCCATGAAGTTTATGGCTGGGAGGAACCCTATGACCGAAGAAACGATTATCGAAACCGGCGAAGCAATCGCCGTTGCTGTTGAAGAAACTGTGGCGGAAAACGTAGCCGCTACAGAAGAAGTTGTGACAGAGGCCGTTGCCGAAGTCAAGGCAGAGGTTGAAGCTGTGGCCGAAAGTGCCTCAGAGACCGTGACCGAGGCCGTTACCGAAGTTGAGGCAGAGGTTGAAGCAGTCACCGAGACTGTGGCCGAAGCCGTCGCCGAACCCGTGGCGGAAGTTGAAGCCGTGACCGAAAGTGTGGTGGAAAGTGCTTCAGAGACCGTGACCGAGGCCGTTGCCGAAGTTGAGGCAGAGGTTGAAGCTGTGGCCGAGACTGTGGCCGAAGCCGTCGCCGAACCTGTGGCAGAAGTTGAAGCCGTGGCCGAAAGTGCCTCCGAGACTGTGGCCGAAGCTGTGGCCGCCGTCAAAGAAGCGGTTGAAGACGCAGTTGAGGCTGTGACCAAACCCGTGGCCGAAGCCGTGGCCGCTGTCAAGGAAATGGCTGAAGATATGGCCGAGAATGCGGTTGAAGCAGTGACCGAAACCGTGACCGAAGCCGTGGCCGCCGCCAAGGAAGTTGTGGAAAAGGTCACCGAGGCCGTCACCGGCAGCGCGGACGAAGCAGTCAGCAAGGTTGTGGCCGAGGCCGAACCTGTTGCTGACGCCGCAGTGGCTGCCCCCGCCCCCGCCAAGAAGGCGGAGAAAGATGCCCCCAAGCCTCGTACCCTGAGCGTGGGCCAGATGTTGAAGGGCACGGTCAAGCGCACCACGGACTTTGGCGCCTTTGTAGACATCGGCGTGGGTCGAGATGGCTTGGTGCATATCTCCGAGCTGGCCGTAGGCCGGGTGCAGAAGGTGACCGACGTGTTGACCGATGGCCAGCAGGTGGATGTCTGGATCAAGAAGCTGGACCAAACCCGCAACCGCATCAGCCTCACCATGATCAGCCCGGACACCACCACCATCAAGGATCTGAACGAAAATGATGTGGTTCCCGGCACCGTCACCCGCATCGTGCCCTACGGCGCGTTTGTGGACATCGGCGTGGGCCGGGATGGCCTGTTGCACATCCGCGAGATGTCCAACGGCTATGTGGCCAAGCCCGAAGACGTGGTCAAGGTCGGCGAGGTCACGGACGTGCGCATCATCGCCCTCAACCGCCGCCGGGGCCGCATTGATCTGAGCCTCAAGGGTCTGCGCCCGGACGATGTGGTGGAAGAGAAGACCGACTACCGCGGCCAGCAATCCCAACAGCAGGTCGATGAAGAACCCGAAATCGAGGTCGAAGAGATCTCTGTGCTCTCTCCCATGGAACTAGCCTTCAAGATGGCCATGGAAGCTGAAGGCATTGAGGTGGAGACCGAGGGCAAGGCCAAGGGTCGAGACAAGCGCTCCAAGCGCAAACAGTCCCGGGATGCCCAAGACGCCATCATCGCCCGCACCCTGGAAACCATCCGGGAGTAGTTGCGGCGGCGTACCGGTCTTTCCCCCCAACAAAGTCAGCCCAAAGGGCGTCGTGAGTCATTCACGACGCCCTTTTGCAATCACCGGGCAGATTTTCGCCCACGGAGGGACGCGGAGCGTCCGCCGGCGTTCCCACGCAGAGCGTGGGAACGAGAGAGACCCATACTCGTTACGCCCGCCTTAATCTATCTATTCTGAGGCCCATTCTATGCCACACACCCGCACCCGCTTGCGTTCCCTTCTGCCCGCGTTGACCATTGCCCTGTTGGGCCTGGTCTTGTTGCTGTGGCCCCAAATAGGCCAGGCGCAACGCAGCGCGCCCCAGGATGCGCCGCCCCCCCCTTCCGCCACCCAAGCTGATGTTTTGACGAAGAACGCGGCTCGGCTGCATCCCCAACTTCTGCGCCAGCTTTTGGAGAACCCGGACACGGTCGATCTGCTGCCCATTGTGGTGGAGTGGAAGCGGAACACGGCACAGGTGTTGGCCCCAGCCGCGCGCATCGCGGAGGTGGCCGACCGACGAGTGCAGGTGGTGCAGATGTTGCAGGCGGATGCCGCCACCCAAAGCGCAGCCTTGCAGAGCGCGGTGGCCCAGGCGGTTGACCAAGGACTGGCCACGGAGGTACGCAGCTTTTGGGCCAGCCCCATCATGGCCATGAACGCCCGGCCCGCCCTGATCCAAAGCCTGGCCCAGCGCGGGGATGTGGTGCAGGTGCGGCTGGATCGACGGATCGAGCTGGACGCCGGCACGTTCCGCCAGGTGGATGCCGCGGAGGTGGCCGCCACCAGCCAGGCCACGCTTGTGGAATTTGCAGATGCTCCAGGTGGACTTGGCCGAGACGGCTTTGGGGTTGGATGGGACCGGAGCGGTGGTGGCCATCATGGACACGGGGGTGGATTGGCAGCACCCGATCTTGATCAACCAGTACCGGGGCTATGATCCCAAAGGCCCGGCCATCCACGCCGGCAACTGGCATGTGTCCACGAACGAGCCGTATCTCTATCCCGGCGACGGCTTTGGCCACGGCACCCACGTGGCGGGCACCATCGTCGGGGATGATCACAACGGCGTCCGCACGGGGGTGGCCCCTGGGGCCAAGTGGATCGCCGTCAAGATTTTCAACAACACGGGCTTCACCTATGAAAGCTGGATCCACGACGGCTTTCAATGGCTGATGGCCCCCAACGGCGACCCAACGTTGGCCCCGGATGTGGTCAACAGTTCCTGGGGCAGCAGCGACAGCTACGATGAAACCTTCCTGCCGGATGTGCAGGCCCTGCGGGCGGCGGGCATTTTGCCGGTCTTTGCGGCGGGGAACGAAGGCTCCGGCAAGGGCAGCATCTCAACGCCGGGGGGCTTCCCCGAAGCCCTGGCCGTGGCCGCGGTGGACCAGGATCGCCTGCCCGCCAGCTTTTCATCCCGCGGCCCCAGCCCGTGGGGCGAGATCAAGCCCGAAATGGCCGCACCGGGGGTCAACATTTTTTCCTCCTATTTGGGCGGATATGCCCTGTCCGACGGCACCAGCATGGCCGCGCCCCATGTGACCGGTTTGGCCGCCCTGCTCTATCAGGCCAATCCGCAGTTGACCCCGGACCAAGCGGAGGCGATCCTGAGCCAGACCGCCACGCCCTTGGGCAGCAAGGTGCCCAACAACGACACCGGGATGGGGCTGGTCAACGCCTATGCGGCCGGGCTGCGGGTGACCCAGAGCGGGGAGCTGCGGGGAGAGGTCATGCGATCCGTGGGGGGCACGGTGGCCTACCCCCGCATCACGGCCACCCCTCGGGGCGGCGAAGCCCCGGTCACCATCTTGGGAGACGCCAGCGGAGCCTTCACCGTGGCCGTGCGTCCCGGCATGTATGATGTCACCGGCAGCGCCTTTGGCTTCAACGACGCCGTGATCTATGGCCAGATCGTCGAGACCGGCAAGCGGACCTATGTGCCCGTCCCCCTGGCCCTGCAACCGGTTGGCACGATCTTTGGCCGGGTCACGGATGCCGTCACCGGGGTGCCCCTGGCGGCCACCATCACCGTCAGCGGCACGCCGGTGACCGTGCGCAGCGATGCCAACAACGGCACCTTTAGCGTGGCCTTGCCCCAAGGCGCCTGGGATCTACGAATTGAATCCACGGGTCATCGCATCCAGCAGATCACCCGCCCGGTGACCATCGGCGTGGGCAGCGAGATCAATCCGGCGTTGACCCCAGCCCCCACCATTTTGCTGGTGGACACCGGGCGCTGGTACTATCGCAGCCAAGTGCAGCCCATTTTGGACAGCTTGGAAAAGCTGAACTACCCGGTGGATCTCCACACGGTCCGCAACCCCTTTGGCATCGTGGACATGCCCATCGACCTGCCCACGACGGATCAGATGAAGGCCTATGATCTGGTGATCTGGTCGGCGCCCCAGGATTCGCCCGCCTATATCGGGGCCGATCAGGCGGTGCAAGGCTTTTTGGACCAGGGCGGACGCATCATTTTGACCGGCCAGGATATCGCCTATTGGGACGCCGGCGGCTCGATTGTAAGCATTTCCCAATACTTCCCCTATTCCCTGGGGGCATGGTTCAAGACCGAAGAGACGATTGAGCAGATGACCGGCACCCTGGCCTCACCCCTGGCCGACTTCACCGTGACGTTGAATACAAACAAGCCGCCCTATAGCCAATGGGCTGCGGACTCCGTAGAGATCAACAATGTCAGGACCGCCCAGCCCTTGTTGACGTGGCCGGACGGTAGCGCAGGGGCCATCACCAGCGGCACATGCCAGGCTTTCCGGGCCGCCTGGGTGGGCTTTGGCTTGCAGGGAACCCAGACCGAGGCCGAGCGCCAAGAGATGCTGGACCGGCTGATTCCGTGGAGCCAGACCGCCCCCGAACCCCAGGGGATCTTGTTGTCCGGTCCCGGCGGCCCGGCGGTGGGCCACAGCGGCGAGATGGTCACCCACACCATCCGCGTGGACAGCCTGGGGGTTGACCCAGGCCGCTACGATGTAGAAGTCCAAGGCAGCGGCGAGGGCGCAGCTTGGCCCATCAGCCTGATGGTGGATGGCACGCCCTTGAGCCACGAGATGATCCTGGATCTAGACCCCTGTGGTACCCGTTCCTTGGTGGCCACAGTGACCCTGCCGCCGAATTTGACCCGGGATCAAAAGGGCATCCACACCATCCGCCTGGTCAACCGGGCCAACCCTGAGATCAGCGCCCAGGTCACTTTGACCAGCAAAACCCCCGCCCCAATCTTGCTGGTGGACGACGAGCGCTTCTACAACTACGAAGACCGCTATCAGCAAGCCTTGGACAACGCAGCCCTGGGCTATGACACCTTCGTCGCCACCAATGATCGCTCCCCGTCCCTGGAGACCCTGTATAAATATCCCACGGTGATCTGGTTCACCGGCTACGATTGGTTCCAACCCGTCTCCGAAATGGAGCAGAGCCAACTGGCCACCTATCTGGACACAGGCGGACGTCTGCTTCTCAGCAGCCAAGATCTGCTGGATCTGCATGGGGCCAATCCCTTTGTCGAGACCTATTTGGGGGTCCAGCGCCCTTTGTGGACCATCACCAGCACGGATGTGGCCCCTGTGGCTGACAGTCCCTTGGGCCAGGATTTTGGTCCCTTTCTGCTGGATTATCCCATCCCGAATTGGAGCGATGGTCTCAAGTTGACTGCCCAGGCCCAGGCCGGGCTGGAGGACGAGCACGGCTATACCGTGGCCTCCCTGACTCGGGGCAATCGCTGGCGAACCGCCTTCTTCCCCTTCCCCTTGGAGAGCATGGAAGCGGCGGATCTGACGCTGCTCATGGGGCGCACCCTGACCTGGTTGGGGCCTTTTGGCGGCAGCCGGTTGACCGTGCCCGCCCATGCCGCCGCCGGGGCGCGCATCCCCCTCACCCTGACCTTGACCACCCAGGAGGCTACGCCCCAACCCGGCGCGTCTGTCACCTTGCCCTTGCCCGCTGAGGTGACGGTGGTCGATGGCTCCGTGCAAGGGGGGTGGAGCTATGCCCGTGCCAGCCACACCCTCACCTGGTCGGGCACCCTGTTGCCGGAGACGCCCCGCACCCTGCAAGTCCAGGTGACCGTTGCGCCAGGGGTGGCCGAGCGCACCCGGCTGCACTTTGACGCCCGCCTGGAGACCCAGGACAACTACGCCAGTGTCTATCAAACTGCCATGTGGGTGAACAGCCCGTGGCTGGTGTTGGACAAAATCGTGGGGCCGGACAACGCCCGCCCTGGCGACACAGTGGGCTTCACCCTGACCTTGGGCAACCAGGGCGACATCCCGGCCCAGGCCGTCTTGGTCGATCCCCTGCCCGCAGAGCTAATCTTGCTGCCCGACACGGTGCAGATCAGCCTGGGCAGCGTGGAGGTGGAGAGCGATGTGGACGGCACGGTGATCACCTGGCGCAGCAGCTTGACCCAGACCGCCCAGGCCCAGCTCACCTTCCAGGCCGTCATCTCCCCCACGGTGACCGGCGGCCCCGTGCGCAACCGGGCCGTGGTCACGGACATCAACAGCCAACGCTGGGCTGGCTACGCCGACTTCTTGCTGCCGACGGAGATCTTTATGCCGTGGGTGGCGGTTAGCAAATAGCCGCTTGCCGCTACCCATTGCATCCTTTGACATCCACCCCATACCCAGGCTAAAATTTCGACTATGAACACATCACAAACACCCTCAACCCAAAATCTGAAGACGGACCTGGCCTTTTGCATCAGCCCGGACAACAGCCGCTATTCGAGCATCCGCATTGTGGAGCCGCGGCCGGAGGATGCCCATGCCAACCGGGGCAATCTCTATGTGCTGGTGGACCTGCTGAGCGAGGGGCCGGGCCAGGGCGGCGTGTTGCGCCAGATGCTCAACACCATCCAGCAGGTCTATTACACGGCCAGCGGATCCCAGAGCAGCGTGCTGACCCAGGCCATCACCGCGGCCAACAGCCAGATCCGCCAGGACAACATGGCCCAGCGCCAGCGTGAACAGGGGGTGGAGGTGCGGGCCGGGATCGTCTGTGTGGCCTTGCTGCGCAACCAGTTGACCGTGGCCAGCGCCGGGCCAGGGCTGGTGATTTTGGCCGCCGGGAACTCTGTGGACCAGGTTTCCCCGGACGCGGAAGATTTCAGCGCCCCCCTGGGCGGCATCAGCGACCCGGAGGTCAGCGTCAGCCGCCACACGGTGGGGGCCGGGGATGTGATCTTCATCGGCGAGAGCGATTGGCTCATGCGCCTGCCCCTGGAAGTCTTGGCCAAAGTCTTGGCCCGCACAGACGCGGACAACCGCTTCGACGTGGTGGACTATCTGCGCGGACAAAGCAGCCCCGCCGAGATCCTGGGGCTGCTGGTCACCCTTTCCGACCCAGCGGCGGTCGCGCTCAACTTGGCGCCTGACACCGCCCCAATCCCCAATCCCCCATCCCAATCCCCCCTTACCCCCAGCCGCAGACCCAACCGCAGCCTGCCCACCTCCTCCGTCGGGGCCTCCCCGCCGATTCGGGATGTGCCCCCCGCCCCCAGCCCGCGCCGAGAGCCGCCTCCTCTCCTTGGCCGATGCGGCCCGTCGGGCCGCCCCCGTCCCCAGGCTGATCCCGGCCCCAGGGAAGAATATGCGGAGCGAGCGGCGGTCCCGGCCAGTCGGCCCACGCCCCGCGCCATCCCAGCGGAACAGGCCGCGGACCGAGCCGCAGCCTCGTCCCGAGCCCCAAGGGCTGCCGGGGCGACCTTGGCCGGCGCGGCCCAGCAGGGCGGACGCTGGCTGAAGGGGTTGGTCACCCGCATGTTGCCGGACAAGGCGAGCGCGCCCGCGCCCCGCAGCGGCCAGGGGAGCTTTATCCCCAGCCGTCCGCAACGCCCCCAGCCCCCCCAACCGAATGATGGGGGCGAGCTGCCCGCTCAGACCCCAGCCCAGCCCCTTCGCCCTTCCCCAGTGGAGATGGCCGCCGAGGCGGTGGCCCAGTTTGAGCCGCCGCCCAAGGCCAGGGGGGGCCGGGCCAGGCTCTTTGTCAGTTTGGCCGTGCTGGTTTTGGTGCTGACCGTGATCGGCGTGGCGACGATCTATCTGCGCGGGGCCTCTAACCGGGTGGACGCCGAAAACTTGGTGGTGCTGGTCGAGGCCAACTTGGTCCAGGCCCAGGGGTTGATCGACGCCGGGCAGGATGCCACGGCCCGGGATCTGCTCACGGATGCCCAGGGCTATCTGCAACAGGCCGCCCTGATTGTGGGCAACACGGCCCAGATCTCCGACTTGGGGGCCGAGTTGGAAAAGGAGTTGCAGTCGGTGATGCAGATCTATCTGCTCTATGGGCTGGACATTCCCTTGGAACGCTTTACCAGCGGGGATCCCCAGGAAGTGGTGGTGGCGGATCAGGATGTGTATATTTTGGACACAGGCCGCCAGGTCATCGAGCATCTGCGCTTGGACGCCCAGCGGGCGGTGGTGGAGGAGCGCACGGGGGTGATCTTGCGGGAAGGGGACAACGTGGGCGGCGTCACCGTGGGGCGGCTGGTGGATGTGACCTGGCAGCCCCGGATCACCGGTTTTGCCGACAAGCCCAGCCTGCTGATTCTGGACCGCAACAACCATGTCTTCCGCTATAACCGGGTGGACGGGGCGTCCCTGCTCACCTTTGCCGGACAGAACGAATGGCAGTCGCCCGTGCAGTTGGCGGTCTATGGGGATGGCTGGGTCTACATCGCCGACCAGGGCAGCCAGCAGATCTACAAATATGAACCGTCCGGGAACGGGTACGAGGCCCCGCCCAGCCTCTGGTTTGCGCCGGGGGCCACGATCGACCTGACCGGGCTGCGCACCATGCGCATCGACGGCGACGTCTGGCTGCTCCGCGAGAACGGCCAGATCCTGCGCTATTTTGGCGGGGAGCAGGTGGCCTTTGCCCTGGAAAACAACGTGGGGCAGGTGGAAGATCCCCGGGAGATGATCGTGACCAGCACCCGGCTCTATTTGGCCGACGCGGCAGGGGCCAGGGTGCTGGTCTATAGCCGGGAAAACGGTTCCTATCTGCATCAATTCCAGGCCGTCGACACCGGCCTGCTGCGGGGTCTGCGCAGCATCTATGTAGACGAAGGCACGGGCAAGATATTTTTGCTGACTCAGACCGGGCTGTATCAACAGACTTTGCCGCGCTGAGGCTAGATCCGGCACGCGAGCTTTCCGGAAGGGGGTAGAAACGCGTGAGGATCGACGGTAAGCTTCCGGAAAGCAGTAGTGGAATCCCGCCCTACGACCTTGAATACGGACCAAATCCCTACGATCTGCCACCAATTTGGCAAAACCACGCTTGGGACGGTAAAAACCGGGTCCACGCCCTGTTTTATAGCCTTCGGCAGAGGCCAAAAAACTTGCATGGCCCGCTGCTCTATGACATAATTTCCAGGCTATGACAATACAGAACCATCGCAACACCCAATTGAATCAAATGCCTTTGCCCAAGCCATCGGCCCGAGTCCGTCGAAATCCTTTCACGGCTCTGGTAGCTGGCTTTTATGTTTTGACCATTGTGGCCGCGGCCATCTTTGGCGGCAGCCTGCTCTACAACTGGGCCTTTGACCGCAACTATGGCGACGGCATCCAGTTCACCCAGATCCAGTCGTCCACCATCGCCCAAAGCGGCGCGGCGGCCCCCTTGCTGGATTCGAGCGGCCAGCCCGTCCCCGTCAACCCGCAAGATGCCGGGACCGTGGCGGCCAGCATCGAGGATCTGCCCAACAGCCGGGTCAACATCCTGCTGCTGGGCGTGGACACACGCCCGGACGAGACCGACGCCCCCCGCACGGACACCATGATGCTGATGACCCTGGACCCCAACACGGGCGTGGCCGGGATGCTCTCCCTGCCCCGTGACCTGTGGGTGCCCATCCCCGGCTATGACCTGACCTGGAAGATCAACAGCGCCTATACCATCGGCGAGAATCGCCGCTATCCCGGCGGTGGCTCTCAACTGGCCAAAGACACGGTCAGCGCCTTCATCGGCCAGCCCATCGCACTACTCCCTGCGGGTGGACTTTGACGGCTTTGTGGAGATGGTGGACCTGATCGGCGGCATCGATCTGGTGGTGCCCAAGACCATCCACGACGAGCAATACCCCACCGTGGACTACGGCTACATGACCTTCCACATCGACGCCGGTCCCCAGCATTTGGACGGGGCCACCGCGCTGATGTATGCCCGCACCCGCAACACGGACGACGACTACAACCGGGCCGGACGCCAACAACAGGTGATCCAGGCCGTGCTGGACAAGGTGCTGCGGGCCTCCATGATCCCGACCCTGATCGCCAAGGCCCCCCAACTCTTCAGCACCCTGCGGGGCAGCATCGACACGGACATGCCCCTCACCGAGGCCATCAGCATTGCCCGCTTTGTGGGCCAGGACGCCCTGACCGAGGTGCGCCAACTGGTGCTGGACAACCGCTTCGGCTCCGAAACCTACACGGACGACGGGGCCTGGATTCTGCTGCCCAACCGGGAACGCATCCGGCTGGCCATGCGTGACTTCTTCGCCGCCCCCACCGAGACCGTCGTGGCGGACGCCGCCATCACCACCACCGCCGCCACCGCCGCTGGTTTGGTCGAAGGGGTTTCCCAGCTGGATGTGAAAAACATTCGGGTCGAGATCCTCAACGGGGCCGGTTATCCCGGTGCGGCGGCCCTGACCCAGGAAATCCTGGAAGCCCGGGGCTGGAACGTGGTCTCCATCGGCGACGCCGACCGGCTGGACTATCGGCGCACCCTGGTGGTCAACTATCGCACCCCGGCCACCCTGATCGAAAAAATCAGCGCCGACCTGGCCATCCAGCCCACGGTCTCCAAACTGACCGGGCTGGCCAACGAACAGAACATCGACCTGCGCATCATCATCGGCCAGGACTACATCAAAAACGTGCTCAACCAAGAGATTCCCTAACCAGCACAATAGATCAACGCCGATCGCCAGCGCCAATGTACCCACGAGAAGGAGAGCGCCATGACGGTTCGGATCGAAGTACGCGGCGGCAGGCAGGCGGACGCCCGGCAGATTGTGCGTCAGGCCGCAGACTTGGGCCACCGGCTCCAGGCCTGTCGAATCACCACAATCACCTACTTGTCAGACAACCCCGGCGCAGAGGCCCTTTCCAGGCTCTGCGCTTCTCTTTTGGTTGACCCGGTGACCGAGCGTGCCCGCTGGGACGATCCGAGCCGGGGGGAGATGTCGGCCACGCACAACGGGGGGGCGGTAGAGGTGGCCCTGCGCCCCGGTGTCACCGACGTGACGGCCAGAGAAACTGTGCGGGGCATGGTCGAATTGGGCCTGCCCGTCGTGCGAAGTCGCCACCGCCACCCGCTACGAATTGGACGGCGACCTCAGCGACGCCGATCTCCACGCCCTGGCCAGCGAACTCCTCTGCAACGACACCATCGAACACTTCAGCCTCGGCCCCATCCCGCCCCAATTCGGCGCAGAGACCACGGCCAGCGACCGCGTGGAATCGGTCCCCCTGGCCGGGCTGGACGACGCCGCCCTGATGCAGATCAGCCGGGAACGCCTGCTCTCTCTGGACTTGGCCGAAATGCGCACCATCCAGGCCGAGTTCGAGCGGGTGGGCCGTCCGCCCACGGATGTGGAACTGGAAACCCTGGCCCAAACCTGGTCCGAGCATTGCGTCCACAAGACCTTCCGCGCCAAGATCGACTTCACCCATCTGGACGCCGACGGCAACGGTCATCAGCCAAGAGACCGTGGACGGCCTGCTCAACCAATACATCCGCGCCGCCACCGAAAAGGTGGACCGAGACTGGCTGCGCTCGGCCTTTGTGGACGACGCCGGCATCATCGCCTTTGACGACGACCCACGACCTGGCCTTCAAAGTCGAGACCCACAACCACCCCTCGGCCTTGGAACCCTTTGGCGGGGCCAACACCGGCGTGGGCGGCGTGGTGCGGGACATTCTGGGCGTCTCCGCCCGGCCCATCGCCACCACGGATTTCCTCTGCTTCGGTCCCCAAGATTTCCCCCACGACCAATTGCCCGCGGGCATTTTGCATCCCAAGCGGGTGGCCGCCGGGGTGGTGGCGGGCATCGGCGACTATGGCAACAAATTGGGCCTGCCCACGGTCAACGGGGCCATCGTTTACGACGAGGGCTATCTGGGCAACCCGCTGGTCTTCTGCGGCGCGGTCGGTCTGCTCCCCCACGGCAGCCACCCCACCCAGGCCCACGTGGGCGATCTGATCGTCGTCCTGGGCGGGCGCACCGGGCGGGACGGCCTGCACGGGGCCACCTTCTCCTCCGCCGAACTGACCCACGACACCAGCGAAACCTCCGGCAGCGCGGTGCAGATCGGCGACCCCATCACCGAAAAGGGGCTGATCGAGGTGCTGGAAGCGGCCCGGGACGCCAAGCTCTACACCGCCATCACCGACTGCGGCGCGGGCGGCCTCTCCTCCTCCGTGGGCGAGATGGGCGAAGAGTTGGGCGTGGACGTGGAACTGACCGACGTGCCCCTCAAATACCCCGGCCTCACCCCCTGGGAGATCTGGCTCTCCGAAGCCCAAGAGCGCATCGTCATGGCCGTCCCCCCGGCCAAATCTGGACGACCTGCAAGCCATCGCCGACCTGTGGGACGTGGAAATCCGCGTCCTCGGCCACTTCACCGGGGACGAGCGGCTGATCGTGCGCTATAATCAGCCGCACCGTCGCCGACCTGAGCATGACTTTCCTCCACGATGGACTCCCCCGACGCCACATGCAGGCGGTCCATCGAGACTCGCACTAAAATTTCAACAAATCAACCAATCAACACTCCCCCAGATCTCACCCAAACCCTGCTCACCCTCCTGGCCCACCCCTCGGTCGCCAGCAAAGAGGATGTGATCCGGCGCTACGACCACGAAGTGCGGGGCGGCACGCTTGGTGCGTCCGCTGACCGGGCCGCAGATGGACGGGCCCAGCGACGCCGCGGTGCTCAAGCCCCTGGGGACGTGGCAGCACGACATGGCCTTCAGCCTCAGCGCGGGGATGAATCCGCTGCTGGGCAAGCACGACCCCTACGGCATGGCGGTCAGCGCCATCGACGAAGCCTTCCGCAACGCCGTGGCCGTGGGCGCAGACCCGGACCGTATCGCCATTCTGGACAACTTCTGCTGGGGCAACCCCACCCTGCCCGACCGATTGGGCAGTCTGGTGCGGGCGGCCCAGGGCTGTTATGATGGGGCCGTGGCCTTCAACACCCCCTTTATTTCGGGCAAAGACAGCCTCTACAACGAGTTCAACGGCCAGCCCATCCCCGGCACCCTGCTCATCTCCGCCATCGGCATCGTGCCGGACATGCACCGGATCTGCACCAGCCATCTCAAGACGCCGGGCAACCTGCTCTATCTCCTGGGCGAGAGCCGGGACGAGTTGGGCGGATCGTTGCTCCATCACATTTTGGGCGTGGACGGCGGCGTGGCCCCCTCCCTGCCCGACGGCGCGCTGGACCGATACAAAGCCGCCCACCGGGCCATCCGCGCCGGGCTGGTG
>CAVPIK010000041.1:0-26338 GCA_963704975.1 uncultured Chloroflexia bacterium
GATTCCCGGCGGAATCCGCCGACCGGCCCCTTGCCGTTCATGATAAATTCGGAGCCAAAAGATTCGGCCAGACGACGCACGGCCGGGTTGGACATATCCCCTCGCACGTTGGGGTAGTTGATGCGCCGCACCGCGGCCGTGTGCAGGTCGATGCCGTAGTCGCAGCGGGAGACGATCTCGTCAAAGATGATGTGGGCCATGCGGCTGGCCAGGCTGCCGTGGGCCGAGCCGGGGAAGGATCGGTTGAGATCTCGCCGGTCGGGCAGGTAGCGGGAGTGGCGGTCGAAGGCCAACAGATTGAGCACAGGCACAAGGATCACCGTCCCCCGGGACAGGACAAAATCCGGGTCCCGGATCAGCTGGCGGATGGCCCCGGTGCCGTTGATCTCGTCCCCGTGCAGGGCGGCGGTGACAAAGACCACGGGCCCATCCTCCTTGGCCCGCCGGATCTGGAGGGGGATCTCCACGGTCATGCTGCTGTAGCTTTCGCCCACGGCCAAGGTCACGTTGCGGGTTTCCCCGGCGGGGATCTCTTCGCCATGCCATTCGTCAATCGGTTTGCGTTTACGCGGTTCAGTCATAGATCTCGTTTCAAGGTTTCGGAAGGCTTCTTGTCACCGCAAAGGCGCGGGGGCCATAAAGAAATAGAACACGGATCGAACGGATGCGACGGATTAAAAACGGATCTTTTCTAAAAATCAGTAAAAATCCGTTTTATCCGTTCAATCCGTGTTCTATTTGTTTACTGATCCAAGTCTCGGTGGACTTCATCCGCCACGGGCAGGTCGGGCAATTTGTTTACCCGGGGGCGGCGGCTGCGGCGCACTTTGGACGGGATCAAGTGGCGCATCAACTCCAGTTTGCCGTAGCAAAGCAGCCGATCCCCGGCGTCGAGCTGGCGGTGGGGACGGGGGTTGGGGATCACCGTGGTGCCCCGATAGAAGGTGAGGACGACGATATCCTTCTCCCGCAGGCCCGACTCGGCGATGGTCTTGCCCACATAGTCGGAGCCTTCGGGGATGGAAATTTCGGCCACGCCGTAGCCCTTGCTCACGGTCAAGCGTTGGCGCAGGTCGATCTCGGGGAAGTCGACCTGGGCGGCCATGTAGTCGATGATGGCCCCGGCAATATCAAGCTGGGTGGCCCCTTCGATGCCTTCCAGACCGGGGGAGGAGTTGACCTCCATGATCAGTGGGCCATCTTTGCCCTCCAGCAGATCCACCCCAGCCACCTTCAGCCCCATGATCTGGGCCGCCCGCACGGCGGTCTCCTTGTATTCTTCGCTCAGGGTCACTGCTTCGGCCACGCCGCCCCGATGCACATTGCTGCGGAATTCCTGTCCCTGAGCGGTACGTCTCATGGCAGCGACCACCCGGTCCCCCACCACGAAAGCTCGAATATCCTTACCTTTGCTTTCGGCTACAAATTTTTGGATCAAAATATTCTGCTTTTGGCTTTGCAATAGTTCGATGATCGCCTCGGCAGATTTGACCGTGTCGGCCAGGAGGACGCCGATGCCCTGGGTGCCTTCGAGCAGTTTGATGATGACCGGTGCGCCGCCCACCCGCTCGATGGCGGGCAGGACGTCCTTTTTGTCCCGCACAAAGGTGGTTTTGGGGATGCCGATCAGGTGGCGGCTGAGGATTTGCAGGCTGCGCAGCTTGTCACGGGAGTTGGTGATGCCGGCGGAGGAGTTGGCGCAAAAGACATCCATCTGCTCGAACTGGCGCACGACCGCGGTGCCATAATAGGTGATGGAGGCGCCGATCCGGGGCAGGACGGCATCATAGTGAGAGAGTTGCTTCTGGCGGAAGTAAAGCTCCGGCTCACCCTGGTCCAGATCGATGGCGAACTTGAGGGTGTCCAGCACCTTGACGGTGTGACCCCGTTGCTCGGCGGCTTCTCGGAGACGCCGGGTGCTGTAACATTTTGGGCTGCATGAGAGAATGGCTAACTTCATTGAATACCTTTTTCTGAAATCGTTCGGCGAGGCCGGGGGCGATGGTTAGTTATCGATTGTCTTCTTTCTTCGCAAGGGTCTGCCGCCAAAGTAGGACTTTCCGGCGTCCACCAGGAATTTGCCCCGAAAGGCTTCTCGGCCCAACAACATGCGAAAGCCCATCTTGTCCCGGCTGGCCAGGGTCAACTCGATGGGCCAGGTAACACCCAGCATTTTCACTTTGGTGAGGATCACCGGGCGCAGGGCGGCCTTGCCGCTGGAACTGCGCACGGATCGAAATTCGAGCACCTTCGCTTCGGCTTCCACAACCTTGGTGTCGTTGCGTTGGGCAGGATGGATCTGAAATCGCACCCACTTGGCCCCGTCCCGCTCGAAGATTTGCACATCAAAGGCATGGAGGGAAGAGGATCGGGCACCGGTGTCGACTTTGGCCTTGATCTTCTTGATGCCCAAGTCTGGCAATCCGACCCATTCCCGCCAGCCGATGGTGGGGAGTCGGAGTTTTTTAACTTGATTCATTTATGTCATCCAAATCATGATACGCTCTCAAATACCTCTTGTTCAGTATATTCTCGCTTACCCAAAGACATCATCTTTTTTCGCAATTGGCGAAACCTGCGGATAAAAAGATAATCATCCAAAGCGGCTGCCACAATTTCAGATTGCGACAGCCCCTCCTCGTGGGTGGCCTCGGCCAACGCAAATTCAACTCGCTCTGGCAATTCAAGCGTAATGATCTTACTCATCCTTGCCAATCTTTCATCTCTATTCATATCACAAATCATGACCACGGTTGGGGCTACGCCCTCCCCAACATTAACGGTCCAGCATCCTTTTGCCCGCGATCGAATGCAATACGATCCAGCCAACAATAGCAGAAAAAACAACCAGAATGGTTATGGTCTGCCATGCCAACAGGGGGCTCACCAACATCACAATAGTGAAAATCACCAAAAAGCCAGCAGACGCCAGCGACATCTTCAAAAAGGCGGCAGAAACTTTATGTCGATACCAAAGATAGAGGGCAGCCACCACAATCAAAGCCGCCATGATAAACATTTGACTCGTTGGCTCGTGAATAATCTGGCTAACCACGAACCATACGCCTATGAGAAGAGGAGAAAACCAATATCCTACGGCTCGGTCGTGATCTTCCATTGTGATCCCTCCTTACTGTCATGCCCCTCGCAATTCGCCCCTCGCTCGTTATGCTGCTGACCCGTTACGCCGAGCGATCTCTTTGCGCACCACAGGGGCGACTTTGGTGCCAAATAGCTCGACAGCCCGCATCATTTTACTGTGTTCGATGGCGTTGTTGCCCATGTAGATCAAAAAGCGCTGATGGTCGAACAGTTCGTGCTGGAAGAGGATCTTTTCGATGATCTCGTCCGGCGTGCCCACAAAGTCGGAGCCACGCAGGGTACGCTGGCTCTCCAACTGGGCCTGGGAGGCGGGAGCCCAGCCCCGCTCTCGGCCAATCTTGTTCATCATGGCCGTGGCCGCGGGATAGTAGGCATCCACGGCGTCCTGGGCGTCGTCGGCGATAAAGCCGTGGGAGTTGACGCTCAGGGGAATCCGGGTCGGGTCGAAGCCGGATTCCTTGGAGGCTTGGCGGTAGAGGTTGAAGAAGGGAGCGAAGCGCTCCGGCATGCCGCCGATGATGGCCAGGGCCATGGGCAATTCCATGGACGCCGCCCGCACGACGGATTGGGGCGTGCCGCCGACGGCTACCCAGATGGGCAATTTCTCCTGCACCGGGCGGGGGTAGATGCCCAGGTTCGTGATGGGGGCGCGGTACTTGCCGGACCAGGTGATGGTGTCCGCATCACGCAGATGGGCCAGCAGCCTCAACTTTTCATCAAAGAGACCGTCATATTCCTTCAACTCATAGCCAAAGAGCGGAAAGGACTCAATAAACGACCCCCGCCCGGCCATGATCTCGGCCCGGCCATTGGAGATCAGATCCAGGGTGGCGAAGCTCTGGAAGACCCGCACGGGATCCTCGGAACTGAGCACGGTGACCGCGGTGGAGAAGCGGATGTTCTTGGTCAGGGCCGCGGCCGCGGCCAGGATCACCACCGGGGCAGACGAGAGATATTCCGGGCGGTGGTGCTCGCCGATGGCGTACACGTCCAGCCCGGTCTGGTCGGCAAGCTGGATCAGTTCCAGGGTGTTGCGCATGATCTCCGCCGGATCTTTGCCCGGGCTCGTGGCCAGGTGCGTGCCCTTGTCCACAAAGTCATAAATGCCCAACTCAAAGGGGCGGTCGTGATTGGAAATTGTCTCAGCCATCGTTGATTCCGTTGTCCACTATTGCCCAATAATCCAATTCACGCGGCGGCCCGCCCTAAATATCCCATAAGCTTATCTATCCGATAAAAAAAAGACAAACCACACAGAATGCTGGATGATACAGAGCAATGTCTCGGCTTCTTTCTGGGCTTCTTTGCAAACTCAGCATTCTGTGCGGTTTGTTTGGACCGCTGCGGCCAGGTCGGGTTTAGGTAACAGCTCTCAGCCGCCCGTCTTGACAGCCAAAAGCTAATCAGATTCCATGTCGGTGGTCCAGACTTCCCACACCTTGCCCACCAGATCCGGGCCGGGCTTGAGGGTCATCTTGCCGGGTTTCCAGCCGGACGGTGTCGCTTCCGTGCCCTTGCTTTCTCGCACCAGTTGGAAGGCTTGGATCTGGCGGATGGTTTCGGAGAGGTTCCGGCCCACTGGCGGGGTGAGCACTTCGTAGGCCTGGATCACGCCGTCAGGATCGATGATGAATCGGCCTCGGTTTTCCACACCGGCGTCATCTGCATAGACGCCGTAAGCGGTGCCAACCTTGCCCCCGCTGTCGGAAAGCATGGGGAACGGCACGCCGCCCTTCACCATCTTGGAGATCTCGTGTTCGTCCCACATCTTGTGCACATACATGCTGTCAACGCTCATGGAAAGGACTTCCACACCCAGTGCCTGAAAATCATTGTAGTGTTCGGCGACCGCCGAAATTTCGGTCGCTCAGACAAAGGTGAAATCACCCGGATAGAAGCAGAGAACTACCCATTTCCCCAAAAACTCCGATAGTTTCACAGAGATGAACTCGCCCTTGTGATAGGCTGGGGCGACAAAATCCGGGGCGGGTTTGCCTACTTGAATCATCTTTCTGATCTCCTTAACTGGTGCTTGAGCTTGGTCTTGTTCTTGGGTTTCCGGCAGTCCAACCAATCCTCCGGTCGGACGAGCGCATCCTACGGCCTGTTTTTCTGCCATACGTTGCCTCTTTCTCTTGGTCTGGCTATGTTTATACCGATCAAAAATTTATGTCGATCAAAAACAACCTTATCCAATCCGCTCCGCTTCCCGCCCGTAAATATCAATAAACATGGCATCGTCGATCTGTTCCGGGGTGCCGTCGAAGACCAGCTTGCCGTCGTTGAGGGCGATGGCCCGTGTGCCATATTGCTGGACCAGATCCAGGAAATGCAGACTGCACAGGACCGTGATGCCATCTTCCTGGTTGATCTGTTGCAGATGGCGCATGATGCTGTGGGCCAGGGCCGGGTCCAGGCTGGCCACGGGCTCGTCGGCCAGGATCAGCTCCGGCTCTTGCATCAAGGCTCGGGCAATGCCCACCCGTTGACGCTGGCCGCCGCTGAGTTCATCGGCCCGATTCTCGGCCTTGTCTCGAATCCCCACCCGGTTCAAGCTGGCGTAAGCCCGTTGCATATCTTCCGCGGGGAAGCGGCCCAGGACTGAGGCCATGGGATTCACATAGCCCAGCCGTCCGCTGAGCACGTTGCGCAGCACAGAGGAGCGATCCACCAAATTGAAATGCTGGAAGATCATGCCGATGCGCCGGCGCGCCCGGCGCAACTCTTCGCCGGTGACGTGGGAAAGCCGCACATCGTTCCACCAGATCTCCCCGGAGGTCGGTTCGATCAGCCGGTTGATGCAGCGCAGCAAGGTGCTCTTGCCCGATCCGCTCAGGCCGATCACGGCCACAAACTGGCCGTCGGGCACCTCAAAGCTGACGTCCTTCAACGCCACCGTGCCGTCATCATAGACTTTGGTCAGATTTTTTATTCGCAGCACGCGATTTCTCCTGAACTATCTGCGGAATGAGCGTCAAAACTTGGTGATTAGGCGATTAAGAGATTGGGAGATTTCCCAGGATCAGATGATCCCAGAAAATCTCCCAATCTCCTAATACCTTACTCTAACCTTCACAAAAACCTAGTTACCCAGCACGTCCTGCTCGGTCATGCCCATGATGGTCATGAGATCACGCACGGGATCGTAGAAGGAGTCCGAGGCGGCTTCCAGCCCGGTCCAACTGTAGAAGTTGTCGGAGCAGATGGACTCAAGGCAAGCGTCGGAGGCGGCGAAGGCCACCAGGGCCTTGACGATCTGCTGGGAGGTGTTCAGCGGGAATTCGGGGCCGAAGGAGATCGAGTCGTTGGGGATCTTGGCCGTGAGGGCCAGAATCCGGGTCTTCTCGAAGATGTCCGGCGCTGTGTCTGTGACAGAAGCTCGGGCATCTAGGACGCGATAGCCGCCCTCGCTGGGGCCACCAGCCACGAAGGTGCGGCCTTCGGCGTTACGCACAGGGCTCTCGCCGGCTTCTCGCCAGACTTCGGGATCCGTGACGCCATAGGTCCAGACACCGCTGGGCAGCAGGGGCGGGCTGAAGTAAGCGGTAGCGAAGCCCACTTCGCCGTTGTAGACGGCCAGCATGGCGTTATTGTGGCTACCGGTCTCCACAATCTCGCCGGTTTCCACGCCCATGCCCTTAAGCTGGGCCGCGGGGTAGAGATAGCCGGAGGTGGAGCCGAAGTCCGGGATCCCCCAGGTCAGGCCGACCAGATCTTCCAGGGTCTGGGCCGGGCTGTCAAAGGGCACCACATACTGCGTGGTGTACCAGGAAAGGCCGTTGCGGATGGCCGCAGCACCCACCTGGACGCCACAGCGCTGGTTGGCCAGCACATAGCCCAGGGCCGGGATGAAGCCGATGGTGTCATCCGGGGAGGCGCACATCTCTTCGATGGTGGCGGCATAGCTGGTAGGCACGGCCACTTCGAAGGTCAGACCCGTGGCTTCCATCAGGGCATCGGCCAGGACGGCACCACCGCTGACGATCGCATCAACTTCGACGGAGGGGACGAAGAGCACCTTGATGGGTCGCTCAGGCGAACCCAAAGCGGCCATTTCCTGGGGCACTTCCACCACAACTTCAACTTCACGGGTCACTTCCACGGGCACTTCGACCTCGACCTGCACCTCACGGGTCACTTCGACCGTGGTCGGCGCGACAGCCGCCGGGGCCGGACAGGCAGCCAAGATGGCAGCAAAGACCATCAGCACGGCTACCAACATCAGGGTAGATTTTCGTTGCATGTTTTTTCTCCTTGTGGAAAAGTTAGAAAAACAGACTGGGTTGATGGGGAACAACGGAATAGTTGACGACTACGAGGAAAATGGGTGTTACATGCCCATAATACATCAGCCACCCCAAAAATACAATTGAGCGTGGCAGAATCACATTGGGCGCACCCTGTGGTAGCATAAGGCCATGAAGATGCCCTTTGCCGTAGAAACTGCCACCTTTTTGGAACGACCCAACCGCTTTGTGATCCACGCCCGCCTGCATTCAAGCGGCGAGACCGTGCGCGCCCACTGCCCAAACCCCGGACGCATGGCCGAGCTGATGATCCCTGGGGCCACGGTCTATCTCAGCCGAGCCACGGATCCCGCTCGGCGCACCCCTTTCACCCTGCGCTTTATGATCCATCCAGAGGCCGAAGAGTTGATCAGCCTGGACACCCAACTGCCCAACAATCTCTTCGCCGAGGGGTTGGCGGAGGGCTTCTTTGCGCCCTTTCGGGGCCATCGATCCGTGCGCCGGGAGGTGAGTGTGCCCCACGGAGGCCAAGAAAAGCAGGGAAAGATCACCAGCCGCGTGGATTTTCTGATGGAGGATGCCCAAGGCCGTCCCTGCTGGGTTGAGGTGAAGTCGGTCTCGTTGGTGGAAGAGGGGCTGGCCCTCTTTCCCGATGCACCGACCACCCGGGGGCGGCGTCACCTGCTGGAATTGGCCGACCTGGCCCAGGCCGGAGAGCGGGCAGCGGTCGTCTTCATCGTTCAACGCCCGGACGCCGTCTCCGTCCAGCCCAACCGGCGCACCGACCCGGACTTCGCCGACGCCCTCACCCACGCCCAAGCCGCCGGGGTGGAGGTTTACGCGTATACGTGCGCCGTCTCCGTGGATGCGGTGACGCTGGAAACGAGAAATCCCGGTGGTGAGTGGGTAGGTGCGGTTTTCAACCGCACGACTGCCGATAGAAAAGCATGCGGTGATGACCAAGACAAGCGAGTGCATGGTCAAAATGACAATGCCGGGTATGGCCGTTCGCACCAGGGGGTGCGAACTCCTCACGCACGATTATGCCACCTGGCGGAGTTCGCACCCCCTGGTGCGAACGGGTCAACCAAGCTTCGATATGAATTCGACGGTTGACCTGAATCAGATCGTGCGGTTAAAAACCGCACCTACAATTCTGGCTCTCCAGCCTCTTCGTCGCCCAAATCCTTCGGTGCGGTCAATTCCGCGTAGACCTTCGTGTACAACGTCAGCCGGAAGGTCTGCATGAAGCTGGTGATAAGATACGACAGGGCCGTGAGGGCCATCATGCCGGGGATCATGATGGCGTAGTTGGGCGTGGGCATGGTGGGCACCGATCCCTCCATGCTTCGGACGATATTCGACATCCAATCGCCCATGAAGAGGCTGGTAAAAGGAGTGGTCACCACCTGCACCAGGATGCTGAGGAGCAGGCTGACGCCCCACGCCATGAGGGCAAAGACGATCAGCGGACCGGCATTGGCCTTGCCCAGTGCCCAGGCTTCGGCCAGGGCATCCCCAAAGGAGCGGCGACCCTGGGCCAGGGATTGGAGCATCATAGGGGCCAGCACGGCGTAAAAGGCGGCGTAGATCAGACCAAAGATGGCGAAGCAGCAGAAGGCCAGGAGCATGATGCCCAACATGCTGAACCCGATCGCATCCCCACTGCCCCCACTGGCGTCTACCGCAGCACCGACGCCAAAAATCGCCCCAAACATAACGATGTAGGCCCCAATCACCACCACCGTCGGCACCACCGCCCACAGCAGATCGATCCCGAAGAAGCCCAGCATAGAACTGGCCCCCTCCTGGCTGCTCTGGCGCACGGAGACCGCTTCGCCCTGCCACGCCCGCATGGCCGCCCGGATGGTACCGGCACGCATGGCCAGGTTGATCACATAGGAGACCAGGGAGCCGAGCATCACCAAGCTGATGACCACGAAGAAGATCCCCAGGCTGCCAAAGACGGTCTCCAACATGCGGTCCGGGTTTCCCCGGCCGCCCCGCATCATCTCCTCGTTGATGGTCCCGATCAGATTACGCTGAAAGTTCAGCCCGGCCACGCCAGCCACCATCCCCAGCAGGGAGGAGAGGGCAAGCCCGATCAGGCCAAAGACCCACAACTTCTTCTCTCGCCATATCACACGAAAGCTATCGCCAAAAATCTGTCCATATTGCATGGGGATCTCCTTTCTTGGGGAAATTGGGATCCACGAATCTTCACAAATCCACACGAATCTTTTTTTGATTCGTGAAGATTCGTGTCGATTCGTGGATCAATACGTTTCAAAACTATCTGTGGACGTCGGGATCTGGGGCGTCTGCGGAGGGGGCGAGGACGATCTCGCCGAAGGTGGTTTCCTGCTGTACGTCCAGTTCCCGACGTTTGATCAGTTCCAACACGGCCAGGAAGGTGACGATCACCTCCATGCGGCTCTGGCTGTGGCTGAGCAGGGTCGAAAAGCGCACCGGGACGGCTCGGTTGCCGGAAAATGAGAGACGCATGGCGTCCCGCACCTTCTCGATCTGCTCGGCCACGGTGACGGCGTAGGTGCGCACCGTGGGCACAATCGGCTCTGGGGGGATGCGCTGCAAGGCCCGCTGCACGGCTTTGAAGAGATGGTCCATGGCCAGATCGCCCAGATCCAGCTTGCGCTCCATGTCGGGCAGGGGGGCCAGGCGCAGGAAGGCCCGCATCCCCGCCTCTTCCCGGTCGTGGAGGGCGGAGGCCACCTGTTTGAAGCTGCGATATTCCAGCAACTGGCGCACCAGGGCGTCGCCGGGATCTTCCTCGCCCTCCTCTTCGTCCGGGGGTTGAGGTTTGGGCAACAGGCTGCGGGATTTGAGGTAGATCAGCCGGGAGGCCACCACCAAAAAGTCGGCCAGGGCACCGGGTTGGATCTCCTCCAACTGCTCGATGGCCCGCAGATATTGGTCCGTCACCGCCAGCAGGCTGACCTCGGTGATGTCCATCTCTTCCCGCTCGATCAGGCGGAGGAGCAGATCCAACGGCCCTTGGTAGACCGACAGATCTACGGCATAGGCCGCGCCCAGAGGGTCGATTTCACGGGAGGGCAGGGTCATGCTTCCGGGTCCATCTGGCTGTGGCGGCGACCGGACTGGACCTTGGCGGCCAACATCTGGGATGTCTCGGCCTCGTTGCGCCCGGCGATACGTTCGACGATGCAGCCGGCGTCCCGCAGACGTTGCTCGTCCACGCCGCTGGTCCCGGCGTCTCCGCCCACGATGGTGACGTATTTGGCCCGCAAGGCATCGTTGACGCTAAAGCCCAGGTTGGGCCGGAAGCGGCGGATGTATTGCATGGCGTTGAGCAGATCCGCCTCGGCGTAGGGGCCTGGGAAGCCGCGTTGCCAGAAGAGCAGCATGTGCTCCATGGGCTTGGCGGCCACACCGCTCTGCACTTGCTGGATGCGGGCGAAGAACTCGTTGCGCCACTGCTTGCCCTCGGTCCACTCGCTGCCGGGGCAGACCGTGGCATTGTTCGGGAATTCCCGATGGCCCCAAATGTTGCGCAGGGGGACGTTTAGCTCCTGCATCAACCAGGCGGTCAGGTGGGAGAGGGATTGCAGTTGGGCGTCCGTGGGCACCACGCCATTCATAAAACTGCCCCCCATCACAATACCCAAGGAGTAGCCGTTGGCCTGATAGACCTGATAGCTGACCGTCTCCAAATCATTGCACTGATCGATGACGCCGCTGTCGTGGATGAAGAAGTGATAGCCGATGCCCGGCCAGGGGTCCTTGTACCGGCTCTGGTCCTCCATCACATGCAGTTCGGCGATGCGCTCCGGCCCCACATCCGGGCGGATGGCGGTGTGGTGGATGGCGATGTGGGTGATCTGGTTGAGATTGCGCCGGTCGTAGCGCAGGGTGGGGTGCCGGGTGAGCCGGTCCGCTTTGTAGATCATGGCCGGTTTGGTGACCGGAGGCGGGCCGCTGGGCACCAAACCGGGGGCCGGGGTCGGGGCGGGCAAGCTCAACAGCCGGGTGATCTCGGCCTCAAGGCTGCCGACCTGGGTGGTCAGATTCTGGTTTGCGGCTTGGATCGCTTGATAGCGGTCGTCCAGGGCCTCGTATTGGTTTTCTAAAGTGCTCAACTCGCTCTTCAGATCCGCCACCTGGGCAGCGGCGTTGCCCGCGTTTTGCAGTTGGGCCTGCAACGTCTGCACCTGTCGGGCGCTGACCTGCACCTGTTGTTGAAGCTGGGCGATCTGGGTGCGCAAAGCCTGGACTTGGTCGTTGTCCGAGCCAGGGGCTGGGGCGGCGGCCCGATCTGCATCTTGGATGGCCGTTAGAAGCAGGGCCTTCCAGTTTTGCCCCTCGGTCCATTGATCACCGGGCGAACTGTGGGAGATAAACTCCCGCACGCCCATCACATTCTCCAGCTTGAGCTGGGGGAACTGCTCGATCAGCCAGGCGATCAACTGTCCGCCGGCCTGCAATTGGGCCTGGGTGGGAATGGTGCCGGTAAAGCTGCCCGCAAAGGCCACGTTGATGCCATTTTTGATATAGGGCTGGCTGGCATCCACCACATCCATCAACGGCTCGGTCTGGAAGATGCCGCCCTGGGCGTCGATGAAAAACTGATACAAAATGCCCGGCAAGCGCACCCGATGGGCCTGGGCAATCCGCTCCAGGGCCACATCCTGATGCACCGCGGTGTGGTTGATCACCACATACTTGATCTCATCCAACGTGCGGCTGAAGAAGCCGGCCGGGTCACGGGGCAGGGCCAGGATCACATCCTCGATGGTCGGCTGGACCACCAACATGGGGCCGCCGCCCTGGCTGCCCTGACCGCTGTTGATCAGCGCCTGCAACCGTTGGTTCTCCGACTGCAAGGTGCTGATCTGGCTCAAAAGCTGTTGCAGCCGGGCCTGAAGCTGCTGGATCTCGTCCCTCGACCCGGGATCAGGCTGAGGTTGCGGTTGCGGTGCCGGTGCAGGGACCGGATCCGGCTCAGGAGCAGGAGCAGGGAGGGGGATGGGAACAGGAACAGGAGTCGGAGCGGGAGCGGGGGGCTCTTGAAGCCGCTGGGTGACGATCTGTTTCAGCGTATTCTTCCAGGTGGGGCCTTCATAGAAGGTGCGGCCCGGGCTGGCATAGCTGAGCATCTCGCCCACGCCGATCACCGCGCTGGCGGTCAGCCCAAAACGACGGGCCATGCTGACACACAGCAGCCCGGCGGCGTTGAGTTGGGCCGCAGGGGGCGGCGCATCTTCAAAGTTCCCGGCCAGGCAGATGTTGATGCCCCGGCCCGACCAATCCTGGCTGGCCTGCACGGCCCCTTCCAAGGGGGCCACCTGGAAGATACGTCCCCGGTCATCCACCACAAAGTCATAGGCAATGCCCGGATAGCCGCGCTGAATGTGGGCATTGGCGATCAGGGCCAGATCCACATTGGGCCGCACGGCCGTGTGGTTGATCACCAGATATTTGATCTTGGTCAGATCCCTGGGCTGATAGGCCATCGTGCCCTTGGGCATCTGGTCCACAATGTTGACGATCTGCGCCTCTCCGCTGTCCGGCGGCGCGGCCACAGCACCCACCTGAAGCGTGGTGCGATAGGGCTGCGCGCCCTGGTCCCCAAACCAGGTGTCCATGAAGTGCATCAGGTCCAGTTGCAGGGTGAAGGCGCCGGGGGTGGTCGGGGTGGCAATGGCGGCATCCACGGTGACGGTCTCGCCCACGGCCACATCCTTGGGCATATAGGTGCGCAGATCCCGGTCTGCGGAGAGAACCATGGGCCGATCGCCGTCAAAGAATTTGAAGCCGAGACGCACAGGGTTGGTGCCGCCCCGGGCCAACACAAAATTGCCCCGATTCGTGAAAGTCACCGAGGCGGTGATCTCTTGGCCGGGCTGGATGGTCTGAGGAAACTGCACCCGCACCCACTCGATGCCATAGGTCAGGTTGGCGGGCGGCGCGATGGGGGCAGGCGTCGGTGCCGGGGTGGTTCCGGTCCCAGCCTGGGCACCCCATTTATAGTCAAAGGTGAGGGCCTGGCGGAAGTCTTCGATCACCCCCTGCTGGCCCTCAATATACCAGCGGTCGAGCTTGGGCCAGCGATAGAGAATCAAGCAGCGGATCTGCTGATTGCCTGCCTGCTTGTTCCAATGATCGATCTCGCCATAGGCCCGCTGCACCCAGCCGATGTTGTTGTTGAGCCAGGTGTCGTTCTGGTTGGACTCGGTGATATAGACCGGCAAGTGGCGCATGTTGGCCGGCACCGCCTCCATAAAATCCCGGTAGGCGCGGAACTGATAGCTGCGATGGGCAAACGGGGGATTCATCTTGAAATCATCGTAGATAAAGTTCAATTCCGTGCCGTGAGAGTAGGTGTGGAGGCCAAACCCGTCACAGTTTTCCGGTCCCAAAATGCGCAGGATGTCCTGAAAATAGGTTACCCAATCGCCGCTGGGGTTGTCGGGATACATGGTGTCGATGTTCCACGGGGCCACGGGGGCCACCAGCACCTGGTCGTCCTCATGGCCGGGCACGGCGCGGATGGCCGAACGACACAGGCGATAGCATTGGGCATAGAGCTGCGGGGTGATGACTTCGCCGGGGTTGACGATCAAGCGGCGGTTGCTGCGGTCCCCCGGTATCAGGGCACTGAAGCGGTCGGGCAGATCTCGATAGGTGAGGGGAAAATCCGATTCGCCGTCGCCCGGGGTCCCGCCCCCCCGACTGCCCGCCAAATAGGCCGCCCGGCTCCAGTCGATCTGCACGCCGGGTCGCTCCACGGCCAGATTAGGCTCGTTGCCGATGATCCAGATCTTGCAGCCCTTGCTGGCCTTGACATAGTTGGCGCAACGCACGGCAAAGTTCTGGTAGAGACTGCTGGGCGGCAAGGTGCCGCTCGGCTCATAGCCGTGGTTGATGCGACAGATCACCCCCAGATCTTGGTTGCTCCAGGGCGAAAAGTCCTTCCCGCTGCGGTCGTTGGGATCTCGCCCAACCTCTTCGGTAAAGAGTATCCAACCCGGCCGCCCGCTGCGGACCATCTCCGCTTCGCCGCCGGGTTCGTGGATACCAAAAATGTAGGGAGAGTCAAAAAGTGGGCGAGGCATAAGCGGTACTCCTCTGAGGGTGCGACGGGAAGGGCGTTGCGGATTGCGTGAAACGTGTTGCGTGGCACGTGCCACGCAACACGCCTAATTATAGACCAGAACCCAAGCCATGTCTACCAAAATCCATCTTCTTCCGTGAAGCCGATCTCTTCGCACACCTGGGAGACGGCTTGCACGATCTGGGCGTGGATGCGGCTGTTGGTGGCGATCAGGCCGTTGTGAGCGCGCACGTCCCGCTTGTTATAGCGCAAGGGGTTGCCCCAACAGTCGGTGATGGTGCCGCCGGCGCCCCGCAGGACCGCCTCCGGCGCGCACAGATCCCACTCCTTGCAGCCGGGGCTGGGGTGAATGTAGAGATCCGCCAACTGGCGAGTGACCAAGCCCACCTTCAGCCCCACGCTGCCGCTCACCCGCTCGCTGGTGATGCGCAAATTGCGCCGGATGGTGTCCACAATCTGCTGGCGGTGGCTGCGGCTGCTGACGGTGATCATCTCGCGAGGGTCGGTCTTGTCGCTCACATGCAGGGGGATGCGCTCGCCTGTCTCCTCCAAAAACGCCCCCCAGCCGGGGATGCCCGCATAGAGCAACCCCGTGGCGGGCTGAAAGACCACCCCCATCCTGGCCTCCCCGTCCACAGACAAGCCCACCATGATAGAAAATTCGCCGTTGCGGGCAATGAATTCCTTGGTGCCGTCCAGGGGATCGACGATCCAAACCCGGCTGCTCTCCAACCGGGAGAGGTCGTCCTTGGCCTCTTCGGAGAGGATGCTGTCCTGGGGGAAAGCGTTCTCAATCCGCTCCACAATGTGGCGGTTGGCCGCCCGGTCCGCCTCGGTCACCGGCTCGTCGGGGGTTTTGTACTCCACCTCGCTGGTGCCCACATAGAAAGAATTGACGATGGTTCCGGCCTCCCGCACCACTTGGCAGGCAAAATCCAACTCCTCCTGAAACAGAGGGGGGTGGGGCCATCACCTGGTCGTGGGTGAGTCGGGCAAACTTGATTCGTTCCGCTGTCATCGCATGTCTCCTTGCGCCTGCGTCCCGTGCCGTCGGGTCAACGGTCCGCCCACAAATGTAGGCAAAACCGAGGGAACAGCACGGGTAATTGGGTCGGTTTCAAAACGGCTTGCATTCTAGCATAGGGGATGGTTTTTTGCGAGTCTTGAAGATGGGAGGGAGAGGCACTTACGTGTTATCCCAGGCGTGGGGTCAAATGGGGGGACAAGCGGAGCGAAACTGCTTTCTCAAGTTTCTGCCATGAATGGCGTGGCTGCCTATCTTCTCAAAGACCAGGTCGTCACGGTTCTGCTCATTACCGCCATCAGCGGCGATGGATTGGAAGACCTCATGCCCGGTCCATATCCATGTCATGCTCTTGTAATGCTCCTCGTGTACACTAACAACCATTGGGATAAACTCCCGGCTTTTTGAAAAGAGTGCTGCTTTCCCCACAAAGACGCATCGACGACAACTGTGCAACGGGACTGCGGTTTGGTCACATTAAATGAATTCCCTGCTCTGAGTCACTCACAAGGAAAACCCGATCATGCACACAGCGGTTCGTCCAGCACAGATCCCCTCTGACACAGCCCGCAAAAGCTATACCCCACCCCAAATCATCTACGATCTGAACCTCGAAACCAGGGCCGGTAGCACGCTCAGCGTGGGAGAGGGTGTATCCCCTTTGGAATGGATGTTGCTTGGGATGGACCCGATCAAGCTGGATGGCAAATAGTGTTGGCCCACCGGCTTGGGCATATCGGTTCTTTGAACCAAAATGGCCCAGGATGGAACAATCAGCCGAGGCGTTTGCGTGCCCGAGCCACGGGATGGTTTGCCAGAAAGCGGGTACCCTCTTCGGGATTGCTGAAGGAGTCGGCCTCCTGGCGCAAGATGTGATCGATGCGTTGGTCCAGGGCCGCGGCCTGTTGCGGATGGTGGGCACGCAGAATTTGGGCGGCCAGGAAATGGGGCAGCAAGGGGACAAGACAGCCATAGAGAGTCTGCTCAAGCAGGTGGGGCAAGATGGCGGCTACCTCGTCCCATGCCTCCTGGCGGCACCCCTGTTGCCACAGACAATAGGCCAGCCCAGCCGTGGCCTCCACACACTTGACTCTGTTGCCTATAGTCCGCCAGTGGGCCAGGGAGTCACGAAAGTAGCACTCCCCAGCAGGCCAGTCCAAGAGGTCAATGCTCACATAGCCCAGGATGATCAGACAGTCCGCGCCCAGTTCCCGCAGGGTATGCTCTTGGGCGATCCGTTGCGCCCGCCGGCCTTGGGTCAGGGCGGCGGGCAGATTCCCGGCGCTACGTTCGGTTTCGGCCAGGTGTAGCATGGTGACGCCCAACTGCCAGGGATCGCCAATCCGCTGGTTGACATCAATGGACGCTTCGAACAGGCGGCGGGCGACGGCGATATTGCCCATGATCCGTTCATATCGTCCTAAAGAATATTGTCCTTTGCTGATCCGAGAGGGGTCGTCCACCACATCGTTCAGCGCCAACCCCTGCTCCACAAAGTGCTTTGCCTGCTCATACATGCCCCGGTGATAGGCGTTGTTCCCCAACCAGTTCAAGACCGTCTGCATCTGAGGCTGATCGTGGCTCATCTCCAGCAAGGTGCGGGCCTGGCCCAGATAAATCGCCTCCCGTTCGTAGTCGCCCCGCTGCCGCCACACATTCCCCACATGCCGATGCAAGGTCGCCTCAAGCGTGGTCTTACCGCTGGCCCGAGATTGCACGATACCCTGCTCTAGCAGGGGGAGGGCCTCGTCGTTGGCACCCCGGGTGAGGTAGACCCGGGCGGCCACCAGGCACGCCAAGGCCTCGCTGGCCACATCCCCCACCTGTTGAGCCAGGCCAATGGCTTTGGTTGCCATCTCGATCGCCTTGCGATCCTGGGACTGGGTATGGGCAAGATCGGCGATGGCGGCAGTCAATTTGACAGCCAGAGGTGAGACCGCGGCCACTTGGGTCATGGTCTGCTCAAAAACCGCTTCAGCCTCGGCATAGGAACCATTCAGTTCGTGGAAGCGACTCAAAGCGGGAAAGGCCTGGGTCAAGAGATCGATGGCACCTGTCTCGCTCGCCACACGCCACGCCTGACGCACGTTGTCCAAGTCTTCACGGATGGCGTTCAGGCCCGCTTTGGACGAAAGCCCACCCAGCACATCTTTCTGTTCAACCGCCAAGCCAAGATAGAACGCTACATGTCTGGCGCGCTACGGCAACGAGATCGGTTGGCATCTCCGCCAATTTTTCGTAAGCAAATTGGCGCAGCAATTCGTGGATCACATAGCGGCCCCGACCGTCCGCCTGAAGCAAGCTCTTGTGGCGCAGATGGACCAAATTGAGTGGCGTGGCATCGGCCACCTGTTGGGCCGCAGCCAGATCGAAGCCGCCCCGGAAGATGGAGAGCCGACTGAGCAGCGCTTGGTCTGCCTGCGCCAACAAGCCCCACGAATGGTCAAAAACGCCCCGCATACTGCGATGGGGAACCGGCACATCCCGCTGGCTGGTACGCAGCAGATCCAGATTTCTGCCCAGGGCATCGGCCAATTGGGGCAAGGCGAAGTCGGCCACCCAGGAGGCGGCCAACTCGATGGCCAGGGGCATGCCACCAGCCAGGCGGCAGATGCGCACCACATCTGCCACATTCTCTCATCCAACCGGTAAGGTTTATGCAGCCGGTGGGCGCGATCGCTGAAGAGACGCACGGACGCGGATCTGGCCGCCCCTGGCAGATCCGTCGCGGTCGGCACGGAGAGGCCCTGGAGCCAGAAGACATCTTCGCTCTGCAGATCCAACCGGGCTCGAGTGGTGACCAAGATGACTACCTGAGGCGCACGATCCAACAGAGCCAGCAGAAGATCGAGAAATGGCTCGGCGCTCGGTTCGTGGGCCAGAATCTGCTCCACATTATCCAGAATCAGCAGGAGGGAACAGGGATGCAGGGTTGCCAAGAGACGCATCCTGGGGCGAAACCCCACTCTCCCCCGCCACACCCAACGCATCCAGGATGGCCCCAGCCACATTTTCACCCCGCTGCACCGCGGCCAGGGGCACAAAGAAGACGCCATCCCCAAAGCGGTGACCATTTTCCCGGCCAACTTGCAGGGCCAAGCGGGTCTTGCCCATGCCCCCCTGCCCCACCACAGAGATCAGCCGATACGCCCGTCGCTCCAGGCGCTGGGCGATCTCGGCCAGTTCCTCTTCACGGCCCACAAAGGGGGTATGGACTTCGGGCAACAGGCGGGCAGCCAGGGCTGTTTCTATGGGAGAAAAGGCGGGCGGGGCGATCTCGATTTGGGGCAGGACAGCGGGGTTTGGGTGACGGGGGCTACGCCGGATCTGGTCAAAGAGATCCACCGTCTCCGCGCTCGGCTCCACCCCCAGTTCCGCATCCAGCACCCGACGGCAGGCCAAATAGGTGGCCTGGGCCGCGGCCCCCTCGCCCTGCAAATGCTGGATGCGCATAAGTTGACGATAGCCGTCCTCGTTCAGGGCATCCAGTGCAATTTGGCGGCGGGCATAGCGCTCCGCACCCCGCAGATCACCGCTTAGGATGAAGTCGACAGCCAAATCCTCAATACATCCATGGCCAACATGTGCAGGCGTTCACGCTGCACCATCTGCCATTCTTCAAAGGCAAGACAATCATCCAGGGCAAAGCCCTGGAGCAGTTCCCCTTGGTAGAGCGCCGCGGCCAGAACCATCCAATCCCGGCACGTCGGGCAGGTGGCACGTTCGCCGTGGACGTGGCGACGGCAGGCGCTCCAGCAGATCGTAAAACTGGACCGCATCCACCTGCACAGCGCCGTTGCCCCGTTCATACGCACAGTGTACCGGTTGCTCTCGATCAGGGACGAGGATTGCCCCTTTCCCAGCGCCTTGCGCAGACGATAGAGGGTCACCCGCAGGTTGTTGCGGGCGCCGTCAGGCGGCAGGTCCGGCCAGAGCAGGGCCAAAAGCCATTCTCGGCTGTGGGCCTCGTCGGGCGTCATGGCCAGGTAGGCCAACAGGGCCAATTCCTTGCGCCCGGGGAAGAGGATCTCCTGTCGATCTTGATTCAGCACCTTCGGACTAGCAAAAAGCTTGACTGCCAACGTGGTTGACATGGGGTTACCATCCTGAAAGTTGAAGGCGTAATCCAAGCAATCAATGATGGCCCATCTTATCCTGGACAGGGCCGCTGCGTCAACGGTTTCTGATTCGATTATATACCCT
Source organism: uncultured Chloroflexia bacterium (assembly GCA_963704975.1). Classification (GTDB taxonomy): domain Bacteria; phylum Chloroflexota; class Anaerolineae; order Caldilineales; family Caldilineaceae; genus JAGNDO01. Next base: position 19,670 of record CAVPIK010000041.1, read on the forward strand.
TGTTATGTTAGTCCACCATCTACTGTAATGCTGTTGTAATGATTCCCATATATGTTACCGATCTATGGGCTTTGTGATCGAGATTTCGGGCATAAAGCCAGACTCCGCCGCCGACGCAATCCTCTCCGCCCCCTGGCGCAGACCCGTTCGTGCCAAGGGATGCAAATTCCGTTCGCACATATCAACACACCCTTTTTAATTTTTCGGCATGGTTCATCCGCCGAGGAATGGGTTCTCTGCAATTCAGGCGGTTTTCAACCGCACGGCTTTGTTTAGTCAGTTGTGCGGTTGAAAACCGCACCACGATTGGCCGAAATTGTAACGCTGGGATGAACCATGCCAATTTTTCCATTTTTGGGGGACAGAATGATCAAAAAACCTACATCTTGGATCGGGTGGATGACCCTGGCCGGTGGCAGCCTGTTGGTGCTGGGCCTGGTGGCCTTTTGGCAATGGGCCCAGCCGCCCACCGTGCCGGCCACTGGCCGCGGCCCAGGTGAAACAGGCCTGGACCAATGTCAGCCTGACGTCCAACTACGCCTTTTCCGCGGATGTGACCATCAAGACCATCCCCCTGCCCACGGTCGGGAACATCGGTCGCTTCAGCCGAACCGACAGCCTCTATTTGGAAGGCAGCAACGATCTGTCCAACAAAGATGTACAGACGGCCCTGTGGGGCGGCGGCGTCAGCGTGGCGGATCGGGCCAACGCCTATCAAGTGCGGGTGGTGGACGGCGTCACCCAGACCCGGGTGGGGGAGGGCGCGTGGAATCTCAGCCGGAAAACCCTGTTGCCTTTGCCCCAGAAGGGGACTTTTTGGCCTTTCTGGACGTGGCCAAGAACGTGGCCTTCGCCCAAGATCGGCTCCCGCGCCGGGCGATTCGGCCTGTGGAAGTGTGGACTGCACCCAACTGACGGTCTACACCTTCGACCTGGACAGTCAGGGCTATGCCCAGCGGCTGCGCGCCGTCTCCCAGGCCCAGATGGTGCGGGACGGGTTGCTCCCCCCAGGCGCAAGCGTACAGGCACCCGAACACCTGGCCAACATTACCGGCACCGGTGAGCTGTGGGTGGATGGCCGGGGCTGCCCGTGCGGGAAAAGGTGGCCATCGCCATCCCAGCCGCGCCGGGGGCGGACAACCGCACCGAAACGGTGATGGACATCCGCTTCACCCACTTTCAGGGCGGCATGTTGGCCGCGGCCACCCCTTGGCAGCGGCTGGACGCCCGCATGGCCCTCTTGCCCCTGCCGAAGGGGTCGGATTTCTCCTTGAGCCTGGGCATCTTCTTTCTGCCATCTTGGCCATGGTCAAGCTGGTGCGCCCCAGCCGACGCACCCACGTGGTCGCCACGGGGATCGTGTTGGTCAGCATCCTCTTCACCCCCCTGTTGCAAGTCCACGCCATGACCTTGGCCAACGGGCAGATCAGCGCCATACGCACCGCACAGAGCGTGGCCCAAGACCAAAGCGACCTTGAGCAGAAGGTCCAAGATTTCCAGCGCCGCGCCAGTACGGCGGCTGCACCCTATGTCCCACCGGCAGCTTTCAGCGCCGTGGTCCCGGCGGCCCCTACCCACGCCACAGCCCTGGACCCCACCCTGGACTCGGACGGCGATGGCCTGACCGATGACCTTGAGAATCTGATCGGCACGAGTCCCTACGCCACGGACTCGGATTTAGACACCCTCTCCGACATGATTGAAGTGACCGGTTTCGGGTACGGCGGCAAACAATGGTATGGCGACCCGCTTAATGCCGACAGCAACGGACGGCAGCCTGGACAGCCAGGAATGGAATCTCACCACCCCCGACCGGGATGGCGACACCGTTCCAGATCTCGACGATTTGGACGACGACGGCGATGGCGTGCCCGACGATATTGACATCTCGCGCCTGGTGGCCAGCAAGGACAACGCCGGCAATCTGGTCACCTTCAGCGCAGCCACCCCCCTCAACCTGACGGTCAGCGGTCTGCAAGCCAACCGCTACACCTACGTCAATATGCAGATTCGCCCCACCAACCCAGCCCACCTGTGGTACGCCTTTAACGTCCTCAACTGGCCCAAGGACGAAAAGGGCAACATGCAGGACTGGGACAACAAGAGCTTCTTCGACCACTGCGTCGCCACCGGCGGCAGCAACTGCAAGATGACGCCCGACGCCAACGGCGACATCAAGCTGATCCCCATGCTCGAAGTGGCCGTGAAGGATTCGAGCAACTTGCCCCGCACGGCCGGCGGCGCACTGGACCGCGGACTGCTCGACAAATACAGCATCAGCGTCCAGCCGGATGGCAAGGGCGGCTATTACCTCTACGTGCCCCTCAACCTGGCCGAGGACAAGAGTACCGGCGCCAAGGTTGCGTTCAACGCCCAACTGCTCTACCAGGCCGGTGCGGCGTGGCAGCCGCAACAGGCGCGGCTGAGCTGGGGGGTGCAAGTGCTCCGGGAGCAGTATGCCAGCGCCGACGAGGCCCGCAAGGCAACCAACACCAGCAGCGGCATGGGCGCCAATCAGGTCACCTTCCTGCACGCCTACTACGATGACTTCTATCTGACCGGCCTGAATGTCCGGGAGGATCGGGGCGTAGAGATGGCTATCGTCTACGAAGATCCGGCCACCGACAACAACGTGGCGGAAGACGACGCACTGCTCCACATGATGACCGGCCTGGGCAACAGCTTCCTGATCAACCGGGACTGCGACTTCATTAACAACCAGAACCAATGTGTGGGCAACGGTCAGCGCGACATCACCATCCCCGTCATCAAGCAGCGTTGGGATCGGTTGAGCAACAGCGGCATCACCGAAGGGCAGCGGTGGGGTCTCCCGGCGAACCGGCTGCGGGTGCAGACCTACACCTACGCCCACGAGGACGAGGCGACCATGGTGGGCGGGGGCCAGCACGCGTCGGCCATCCTCGACACCCGTTTCACCGGCACGGCGGCCACAAACCCCTCCTTGCTCTTTGTGCGGGAATCTCGCTTCCGCGCCACGAACCTGGACAGCCGCACCAGCGCCGCCAGCACCGTCACCTGGACCGGGTCGGCCCGTCAGTGTCTCCCTCGGCGGCATCAACGAGATGATCACCGGCGGCTATAACCTGGCTCCCTATCACTATGAGAGCAGCAGCGGCTGGACGCGCCAGACCCCCCAGGCGGCCATCGTGGAGCTGGAACGCCGCTATCCCCTGACCGTGGACACAGCCAACAACGTGCCCTCGGTGACCCTGGGCGAGCAGGTCGCTGTGGTCATGGTCACCTCCAACGCCATGGCCGGAACCCAGAACGTGCTTTCCCAGAACGGCCCGGCCGGGCTGACATCAGCCTTCTCAAACGGCATCCGTTTCACGGGCTTTGATATCAGCGACGAGAGCATGCGGCACACTTATGTTCAGTCACTCACCGCAGCCGGTCGTGCGGCCCCATACCTGGCCGTCGGATTCATGCAAAACGCCACATCGTATAGCAGCGCCGAGTGGGATAAGCTGGTCTCCTATATCTTTGGCGTCCAGGCCGGGCTTGGGAGAACCCCCCGGGGATTCGAGGTCAGCTATGAAGGGTTGGCGGAGCTAAAGAAGTCGCTGCTTTTCTCTCAAAGGATGGATAGCGTCACTGTAGCAAATCGTATCGCCTACGTACAGTTCTGGACCGGCGTGGGCGCCCTCTTGGGCGTGGGGATCGGCATGGCGCTGACCAATCTCAACAACAAGGGCGCGCAGACCGCCGGCCAGATCGTGCTGGCGGCAGTGACGGCCGTCCAGAGTACCACCACCGCTGTGACCATGTTCCAGAAGATCGCCAGCAATGTTCGTTCCCTGGGCGATTTCACCGAGGCGGCCATCCAGCAGTTCACCCTGGGCTTCCGCTATACGCTCAACAGCGCCTTTGCCAAGGCCGGAGCCATCGGAGCCGCCATCGGAGGCGTGGTGACCTGGGCGCTCTTCTTCGCGGCCTGGGGCAAGGGCGGTCTTTCCACGGACAGCGTGGAGTTCAACAACCTGGTGGCCGGCGCGGTGGCCGGCACGCTGATGATCGTCCTGACCATCTTCCTTTCCCTCTCGGTGGTCGGTGCCATCATCCTGGCTGTTTTTGCCGTCTTCGATCTGATCTCCCTGATCATCTGCAAGGCCGGCGTCAAAGCCGCGTGCAGTCTCGGCATCACCGAGGCGCTCACCAAGCTGATCACCGAGTGGATCTACACCGGCGGGGTGATGATCGATATGAAGGCCGACCCGGCCCTCACCAACATCGAGGACGCCCAATTGCGCCTGACCGATCCGGCCCGGGGGCTGGTGGTGGGCAACAGCGTGCGCTTCGACGTGACCCTGCTCAGCGTGGCCAAACATGCCGCGCCGGATCCAGGCATCATCTACCACTACGACAATTTCTTCACGGCGCAGGATCTCGGATCCACGACGGTGAAATACTCCCTGGACACATCCGAGCGCAAGTCCAAGGCCGACCTCAATCAGACCACCTGGTGGTCCATCCGCCCCTATAGCTGGGTCGTGGCCGAAGTGCCTTCGCCGGTGGTCGGCTGGCTGGTGCCCACAACCCAGAGCAAGGATCTCTACCAGGGGATGCGCCGGGATTGGCTGACGTCTCAGCTTATACGCGTTCGACAGCCCCCAGATCAACCGGGCCTTCCCCCTCTACCTCAACACCAACATGGCCCTGCCCCGGTACGATTGCTGGTTCCAGATCTGTGTCCATAAGGCGGCCAGGTCGTCGGTCAGCACGGATCTGGGCAAAAGCTTCATCTTGGACATCCTGCCCGCCACCCTGGGCGAATTTGTGACCTGGAGCCAACTGGGCCCGCAGATCGATCCCGACGGCGACGGCCTGGGCAAAACCGTGGATCCCGACCAGACCAAGTACGACACCGACGGCGACGGCGTGCCGGACAAGATCGAATATGAGTACGGCGTGGTCCGGGGCTACGGCTTCAGCCCCACCCAGGCCGATGCAGACGGCGATGGCCTGAACGATGCCGCGGAGATGCGCTACGCCACGAATCCGCGCAAGCTGACACGGACGGCGACGGCATCACCGATTTTGACGAGATCTACGGCTATACCTTGTCCATCCGTGGCCGCACGATCCACACCACCAGCAACCCGGTGATCCGGGACAGCGACCAGGACGGCATGAGTGATGGGGTGGAGCGGCGGCTGAATGGGGTCGATGCGGCCCGCTACCCCTTCCATCCGCTCGTGTTCAACGATCCGCCCGTGCGCCTCTACAGCGAATTGGACGATCTCGATCAGGTGTTGGCCGTGGGCGCTTCGACCATAGTGACGACCACGGTCGTCAACGGAACGGCGATTGAGAATGAGTTGATTGCCGCGGGCACCTTTTCCGCCACCCTGCCCAGCCAATTGGGCGGCGCAACCGGGACGAAAAACTTCACCCTGTTGCCCAGCACCAGCGCCAACATCGTCCTCAACGGCGTGGCCGCTTCTGCCAACGGCACGTTTGAGATTGATTCGGGCGCAGCCGCCGACCTCTTTTCGGTGGGCGCAGCGGCCACCGGCCCCGCCGACGACATCATCCTCGACCAGCCCGTGCCGGTGACCATCGATAGCGACCTGCCCACCATCCCCGCACTCACCCAAGGCGCTTTCGTCCAACCGGGGCGCACCATCATCATCGGGGGCACGGCGGACGATGCCACGTCGTACGTTTCCCGGGTGGACGTGTCGGTCAACGGCGGCCCATTCAGCGCGGCCACCGGGACATCCGTCTGGGCCTTCGCCGTCGATGTGCCCAGCAGCGGCAGCGTATTGCCCATCAACGTGCGCTCCTTCGATGCCGTGGACAACACCAACAGCGCCAGCTTCAACCTCACCCTGGACGACACGTCGCCCACCCTGACGGTCGATCTCCGCTCCCGGCGAGGTGCGCACCGTGCGGCGCAACGCCGACGGCAACTGGACCCTGCATCTGACCGGCACGGCCACGGATGCCCTGGCCGGCATGGACTCCCTGACCCTGCAAGTCGGGGTCAGCGCCAACAGGGTGATCACGCCGACTGGCTTGTCGACCACCGGTATGGCCGCGGACGGCAGTTGGGGCGTCGACTACGCCTTCGACGACCTAAACACCAACGCGGAATCCCGCGCCCACCGGGCCATACACCTTGACCATCACGGCCCGGGATGGGGCCCTGCCCGACGGCAACCCGACCACCCAGGCCATCCCCTTCATCATCGATATGACGCCGCCCACCGTGACCTTGCATTCCCATCAATCGGACATGCAACTCACCGACGGTGCGGTGATCACCGGCACGGTCAGCGACGCCTATGCCGCGGTGACCAGCGTCGAGTATGCCTTCGTTGACGCCACCACGGCCCTGGAGACCGAAAGCACCCTGCTGTATCTGCCCCTCAACGATCTGCCGGAAACCCTGCTCTTCCAAAACAACGCCAACGATCCCACCCGCATCTTCTGTCTGGACGAGAGCTGCCCCAACAGTGGCGTGGCCGGCGCGGACGGCACCGCTGCCGCCTTTGACGGCAACGACCTGCTGCGCAGCTTCGACACCCTGGATCTGCCCGAAAGCGGCATGACCACCGCCCTCTGGTTCAACACGACTTGCGCGGGCTGCGGCCTCTTCAGCACCATCGCCGGTCAATTCCCCGGGCAGACGGGGCACGACCGGGA
>CAVPIK010000042.1:0-58475 GCA_963704975.1 uncultured Chloroflexia bacterium
GCGTAAGATCTGATAGAGAAAAAATAGAACACGGATCGAACGGATTCGACGGATCTGAACGGATCAAGCAAGAAAGAGATCCGTGAAAATCTGTTCGATCCGTCAGATCCGTGTTCTATTTTGTTTGGAGGAACCATGACCAAGCGTTTTATCGCCATTGCCGGCAACATCGGCGTGGGCAAGTCGTCCCTGACCCGGCTGATGGCCCAGGGGCTGGGGTGGGAACCCTTCTACGAGGCTGTGGACGACAACCCCTATCTGGCCGACTTTTACGGGGACATGCAGCGCTGGAGCTTTCACTCCCAGATCTTCTTTTTGGGCCGACGCCTGCGCCATCACCGCCAGTTGGTGGACCATCCCGGCTCCGTGGTCCAGGACCGCAGCGTCTACGAGGACGCCGAGATCTTCGCCCGCAACCTCTATGACCAGGGCAACATGGCCCCCCGGGACTACAGCAGCTACCGGGATCTCTACCAGGCCCTCACCGACTTCCTGCCCCCGCCGGACCTCATGGTCTACCTCAAAGCCTCCACCGACACCCTGGTCCGCCGCATCCGCCGCCGGGGCCGGGCCTACGAACAGGACATGGACCCGGCCTACCTGGCCCGGCTCAACGACCTCTACGAAGGCTGGATCGAGCGCTTCAACCTCTGCCCCGTCCTCACCGTCCCCGCGGACACCTTGGATTTTGTGGACAATCCCCAGCATTTGGAGTTGGTGATCCGCAAGGTGCAGGAGAAGTTGCAGGGGAAGGAAGTGGTGGTGTTTTAGGGTAGGGGTTTGGGTGGAAAATGCAAAAGGGCCAGCACCGCAGGTGCTGGCCCTTTTGCATTTTCCACCCAAACCCCTACGGTTCTAGAACGCCTTGTTCAGCATATAAAACAGGTCATTCCAGCGCAGTTCCTTCTTGAACTCGTTCAGATCCGTCTTGTCGTTGATCAGCAAAAACTCGATGCCCGCCATGTCGGCGAAGTCCTGCAACATCTCCACCGTGACCACGTGGCTGAAGCCCGTGTGGTGCGCGCCGCCGGCGAAGATCCAGGCGGCGGCGGCGATTTTGAGCGAGGGTTGGGGAATCCACAGGGCCCGGGCCACGGGCAGCTTGGGCAGGGGATGGTCCGTGGGCACCACATCCACCTGGTTGACCACCATGCGGAAGCGGTTGCCCATGTGCATCATGGACGCGTTCAGCGCCGGGCCGCTCACCGTGTCGAAGACCAGGCGCACCGGGTCGCCCTTGCCGCCGATGCCCAGGGGGTGAATCTCCAGCGTGGGCTTGCCGTCGGCGATGGTGGGGCAGACTTCCAGCATGTGGGCGCCCAGCACCTTGTCCCCGGCGGGGCTGAAGTGATAGGTGTAGTCCTCCATGAAGGAGGTGCCGCCGGGCAGACCGGCGTTCATCACCTTCATGGCCCGCACCAGGGCGGCCGTCTTCCAGTCCCCTTCGCCGCCGAAGCCGTAGCCGTCGGCCATCAAGCGCTGGACGGCCAGACCGGGCAGTTGGCCCAATCCGTGCAGATCCTCGAAGGTGTCGGTGAAGGCATGGAAGCCGCCCGCTTCCAGGAAAGCCCGCAGACCCGCTTCGATGCGGGCCGCCTTCCCGCAGGGATTCGTAGCGTGCGCCGCCCGTTTTGCAGTTCCGGGGCCACCACATATTCCTCGTTGTACACCCCAATCAGCCGGTCCACCTCGGCTTCCGGCACAGCATTCACCGCCTGCACCAGATCCCCGACGCCATAGCCGCTGACCGAGTAGCCCAACTGCATGTGGGCTTCCACCTTGTCGCCCTCGGTGACCGCCACTTCCCGCATGTTGTCGCCAAAGCGGGCGACCTTGAGACCTTGCCAATCGGCCCAGGCCGCGGCGGAGCGGGTCCACGAGCTCAACTCGGCCTCGACAGCCGGGTCCTGCCAGTGGCCGACCACCACCTTGCGGTTCATGCGCAGGCGGCTGACCATGAAGCCAAATTCCCGGTCGCCGTGGGCGGACTGGTTCAGGTTCATGAAGTCCATGTCGATGTCGGCCCAGGGGATCTCGGCGTTGTATTGGGTGTGCAGATGCACAAAGGGCTTCTTGAGGTTGCTCAGCCCGGCGATCCACTTCTGGGCCGGGGAGAAGGTGTGCATCCAGGTGATCAGGCCGATGCAGGCTCTTGGCCGAGTTGGCGGCCAGGCTGAGTTCATAGATCTCGTCCTCCGTGGTCATCACCGGCTTGAAGACCACCCGCACGGGCAATTTTGCATCCAGCGCCGCCGCAATCTCTTGGGAATGGACGGCGATCTCTTCCAGGGTTTCCGGGCCATACAGATGTTGGCTGCCGGTCACAAACCAGACTTCGAATTGTTTTAGGTCTATCATGGATCGTCCCTTCCTATGCGCTCTGGCGCACTTCGGCCTTGAGATTTTTTAACCGCTTCATGACATCGTTTTCGCCCCGGCCAAAATAGTCGTGGAGGAGCATGTATTCGGCGAAGAGCTTGTCATAGACCGCCGTGGCAGCCGGGTTGGGGACGAAGCTCTCGTCCTTCAAACTGCCCATGACGGGCGCGGCGTCGAAGATGGAGTCGAAGCCGCCGGCCGCCTTGCCCGCGGCGACGGCGCCGAACATGGCCGAGCCCACGGCGGGGGTCTGGGCCGAGGCCGCCACCTTGAACTCCCGCCCGGTGACGTCGGCGTAGATCTGCATGAGCAGCCGGTTCTTTTCCGGCAGACCGCCGCAGGCCACCAGTTCGTTGACCGGCACGCCGTTGGCCTCAAAGGCTTCGATGATCACCCGGGTGCCGTAGGCCGTGGCCTCGATCAGCGCCCGGTAGATCTCCTCGGGCTTGGTGAGCAGGGTGGCGCCGATCAACATGCCGGTCAGGTCCACGTCCACCAGCACGGAGCGGTTGCCGTTCCACCAGTCCAGGGCCACCAGGCCGCTTTCGCCGGGCTTGAGCTGGGCGGCTTTTTCCTCCAACAGTTGGTGGATGTTGATGCCCCTGGCCTCGGCTTCCCGCTCGTATTTGGCCGGGACGCAGTTCTCGGTGAACCAGGCGAAGTGGTCGCCCACGCAGGATTGGCCCGCCTCGTAGCCGAAGAGACCGGGCAGGATGCCGTCCTCCACATAGCCGCAGATGCCGGGGACCACATGCTCCTCGTCGCCCAGAACCATGTGGCAGGTGCTGGTGCCCATGATCATGACCATGCGCCCCGGCTCGGCCACGGTGGTGGCGGGGACGGCCACGTGGGCGTCCACGTTGGCCACGGCCACGGCGGTGCCGGGGTTGAGACCGGTCCAGGCGGCGGCTTGGGCGGTGAGATTGCCCGCTTTGTCGCCGATGGCTTTGATGTCACGGGTCATCTTTTCGTCGATCACATTTTCCAGCCGGGGGTCCAGGGCGGCAAAGTAGGCTTTGTCCGGGAAGCCCTCCCGCTTGGACCACATGGCCTTGTAGCCGGCGGTGCAGGCGTTGCGGGTTTCTTCGCCGGTCAGTTGCCAGACCACCCAGTCGGCGGCTTCCAGCAGACGGTCGGCGGCGGCGTAGATTTCCGGGGCCTCGTCCACAATTTGCAGGGTCTTGGAGAAGAACCACTCGGAGCTGATCTTGCCGCCGTAGCGGTCCAGCCAGCCTTCGCCCATGCTGCGGGCCGTGGCGTTGATCTTGTCCGCCTCGGGCTGGGCGGCGTGGTGCTTCCACAGCTTGACCCAGGCGTGGGGGTTGTCCCGGTATTCGGGCAGGAAGCAGAGGGGCGTGCCGTTCGCCTTGACGGGCAGCATGGTGCAGGCGGTGAAGTCGATGCCCACGCCGATCACCTCGTCGGCGCTGACGCCGGACTTCCGCCAGCACCGCGGGGATGGTGCGCTTGAAGACTTCGAGATAGTCGTTGGGATCCTGCAAGGCCCAGTCCGGGGCCAGGCGGATGCCCGAATCGGGCAGTCTTTCGTCGATCACGCTGTTGGCGTAGTCGTGGACCGCGGTCGCCAATTCCCGGCCGTTGCTCACATCCACCAACACCGCTCGGCCAGATTCCGAGCCAAAATCGACACCAATCGCATATTTTGTCATGATCTCCATTCCTTTTCTGAAAAAATAGAACACGGATTGGACGGATCGAACGGATTAAAACGGATCAAAAGCAGATCAAAAAAATCCGTTTTAATCCGTCAAATCCGTTCAATCCGTGTTCTATTTTTCCTGTTCCATGCTGACGATGACTTTCAACCCTTCCCGGCTCTGGGCGGAGCGGAAGGCGGCTTCGGCTTGCTCGAAGGGGAAGGTGTGGGAGGCGAGGCGGCCCACGTCGATCTGCCCCCGGCGCACCAGTTCGATGCAGCGGGGGTAGACGTGCTTCATGCGCCGGGCCCACTGAATCATCAGCCCCTTGCGCCGCACCAGGGAGGCGGTGATCTTCGTCTCGTCATCCGAGGGGATGCCGACCAAGATGATCTTGCCGCCGGGTTTGACCAGCTCCGCCGCGCTGTTGATGGCGGCATTGGACCCAGCCACCTCGATGGCCACGTCCAGATATTTACCGTCCAGCACCTTGCGGATGGGGGCGACTTCCTGGTTGTTTGCGTCGGCCAACACGGCCAGATCCGCACCGTTGGCCGTGGCGGCTTCCACCCGATGGGGCAACAGATCCGTGGCCACGATAAAGCTGGCCCCGGCGGCTCGTGCCATCTGCACGATCATCAGCCCGATGGGGCCGCTGCCGAAGACGCCCACCCGGTCCCCAGGGCGGATGCCGCTGAGGTCGATGGCGTAGAGGGCCACGCCAAGGGGCTCCAGCATGGCCCCGTCCGCGGCGCTGAAGCCGTCGGGCAGGGGGAAGAGGCAGTGATCCGGCCAGACCATGTATTCCCGCAGACCGCCGTCGTCGTGGCCGTGGCCGGCGAAGTGGTGGTTCGTGCACAGGTTGGGGCTGCCCTCCTGGCAATATTCGCAGACGCCGCAGGGGATGTTGGGGTCAATGGCCACCAATTGGCCGTCCTCGGTCCACCCGGCCATCTCGTGGCCCAGGGTCAAGGGGCGGTCCAGGGCGGCGTCGCCGATGCCGCCCTCGTCGAACCAGTGCAGATCCGATCCGCAGATGCCCACGGCGCCGATGCGCACCAGGGATTCGCCGGGCTGGGGGATGGGTTTTTCTTCTTGGTGAAAGCGCAGATCACCGGCTGCGTGTAGTCGAAGTACGTTCATGGGAAATCCTCCGTTGAATGAAAAAGGTGAGCAAACTACCCCACCCTAGCCCTCCCCAGATTGGGGAGGGGATAGATCGTGCGTACTGGACTCCCGAATGCGGCGATCCGGCTCCTCCCCCAATCCTTGGGTTGAGTAGGCCGAAGGGCCGTATCGAAACCTGGGGGAGGCTGGGAGGGGGTGGTTTGGTAGTTATAAAAAAGGTGAGCAAACCATTTCAACCGGTCTGCTCACCATGATTGCGGAAAAGCAGATCGGTTAGCCTTTGTTCTTATTGTACACATCAAAGAAGACCGCTAGCAAGAGCACCATGCCCTTGATGGCCTGTTGCCAGTCGATGCCCACGCCGATGATGGACATGCCGTTGTTCATGACACCCATGATGAAGGCGCCAATCACCGCGCCGATCACCGTGCCGATGCCGCCGCTGGCTGAGGCCCCGCCGATGAAGACGGCGGCGATTACGTCCAACTCGAAGGCGTTGCCCGCTTTGGGGGTGGCCACGTTCAGCCGGGCGGCAAAGACCATGCCGGCCAGGGCGCTGAGCACACCCATGTTGACAAAGGTGTTGAAGAGCAGGCGTTTGGTGTTGACGCCGGAAAGACTGGCTGCCTTGGCGTTGCCACCCATGGCAAAGACCCGGCGACCGATCACCATCTGGGTGGTGACAAAGGTGTAGATGGCGATCAGCACAAAGAGCAGGACCAGCACGTTGGGGAAGCCCCTGTACGAAGCCATCAGATAGCTCAACCCCATGATGGCCCCCGTGATCATCACGTTTTTGACGATGAAGAGGGGCATGGGGATGACATCGAAGTCGTATTTGATCTGGCTTCGACGGGAGCGCAGGTCCAGATAGATCAGGAGCACGGAGAGCCCCACACCGATCACAAGGCTGGTGATGTGGAAGGTGGCGCCGTTGAAAAAGTCTGGGATGTAGCCGGAACTGAGCTTTTGAAAGCTGGTGGGGAAGGGGCCGACCGATTCTCCGGCCAAGAGGGCCAGGGTCAGTCCTCGGAAGATCAACATGCTGGCCAGGGTGGCAATAAATGAGGGGATCTTGATGATGGCAATCCAAAAGCCCTGCCATGCCCCGATCAGGCCACCAATAATCAGGCTGAGAAACATGGCAATGGCAAAGTGGACATTGTAGCGCACCATCAACACGGCGGCCACGGCCCCGATAAAGCCCACGATGGAGCCAACGGACAGGTCAATATGACCCGCCACGATCACCAGCAACATGCCCAGGGCCATGATCACGATGTAGCTGTTCTGCAGGATCAAGTTGGTGATATTGACCGGCTTGAACAGGGTGCCCTCGGTGGCGATCTGGAAAAAGGCCATGATCACGATGAGGGCGATCAACATGCCATATTCACGAATATTGCTCTTGAACAGGGTTGTCAGACTCTTCATTAGTTGCTCACCTCTTGTTGGCTCATAATGCACTTCATGATGCTTTCCTGGGAGGCCTCACTCGCTGGCATCTCCCCCACAATCCGCCCCTCATTCATGACATAGATTCGATCACAAACCCCCAAGATTTCGGGCAATTCGGACGAAATGAGCACGATTCCTTTGCCCTCGCCGGCCAGTTGGTTGATGATCGTATAGATTTCGTATTTGGCCCCCACGTCAATGCCCCGGGTCGGTTCATCCAAAAAGAGGATGTCCGGGTTGGCAAAGAGCCATTTGCTCAACACCACCTTTTGCTGGTTGCCACCGGACAAGTTGACCGCCTTCTGTCTGACGCTGGAGCATTTGATGTTGAGCTTGTTCCGGTAGCCGTTGGTGACAGTCAATTCGTGGGGCTGGTTGATGATCCCGTTTTCGGAAATGGCCTCCAAATTGGTCAGGGTGATATTGCGTTTGACATCGTCGATCAGGACCAGCCCGTAGGTTTTGCGATCCTCGGTGGCATAGGCCAGGCCGTTGGCAATGGCTTTGTTGACCGTGCTGATGTCGATCTCTTGGCCCGATTTGCGAACCGTGCCGCTGATGCGCTTGCCATAGGATCGGCCAAAGATGCTCATGGCCAGCTCGGTGCGGCCGGATCCCATCAGCCCGGCAATGCCCACCACTTCGCCCTTGCGCACGTGGATATTGATGTTGTCGCACACCTTGCGGTCATCGTGGAGGGGATGGTAGACAGTCCAGTCGTGGACGCTGAGAATGGTCTCGCCAATGTTCGGCTCTCGGGGTGGGAAGCGGTGGGTGAGATCTCGCCCCACCATGCCTCGGATGATGCGGTCTTCGGTGATCTCCGTGGCATGGGTATCCAGGGTCTCGATGGTTGCCCCGTCCCGCAAAATGGTGATGGAGTCGGCCACTTTGGAGATCTCGTTCAGCTTGTGGGAGATCAAAATGGAGGTGATGCCTTGCTCTTTGAGCTGGAGCAGCAGGGCCAAGAGGGCTTCGCTATCCTTTTCGTTCAAGCTGGCTGTGGGTTCGTCCAAAATCAGCAGCTTGACTTCCTTGGCCAGGGCTTTGGCGATCTCCACCAACTGCTGCTTGCCCACCCCCAGATCTGTGATTAGGGTTTTTGGCGGCTCATTCAAACCAACTTTGGCCAAAAGCGCTTTGGTCTGATTGATGGATTCAAACCAACTGATCACGCCGAACTTTTGGCGCTCGTTGCCCAAAAAGAGATTTTCGGCGATGGAGAGAAAGGGCACCAGGGCCAACTCCTGGTGAATGATCACAAGGCCCACCTTCTCGCTCTGGCTGATGTCCCGGAAGTGGCACTTTTGGCCTTGAAAGAAGATGTCTCCTTCATAGTCTCCGTGGGGATGAACACCGCTCAGCACCTTCATCAAGGTCGATTTCCCGGCCCCGTTCTCCCCGACCAGGGCGTGGATTTCCCCTTGCTTGACGGTGAAGTTGACGTTGTCCAGGGCCTTGACACCGGGAAAAGTTTTGGTGATGCCACGCATTTCTAAGATATTTTCAGCCATACTTTTTTCCTTGCGCTGCCAATCAGGTAGTGGGCCAGAAGTAGGCCAGCAAAAAAGTGGCCGTGGGTATGCGAGGATGTCAACATCCTCGCATACCCACGGCACGAACGCTTACTTCAGTTGGTCCGCGGTATAGTAGCCGCTTTCAACCAGATATTGCTCGTAGTTGGTGACGTCAACACTGAACGGCACCAGCAGGAAGGAGGGCACAACCTTCACTTCGTTGTCATAGGTCGTGGTGTCGTTGATGGGCACTTCCTGGCCCTTCAGAGCGGCATCCACCATGGCGGCGGCCTGCTTGGCCAGCTCACGGGTGTCCTTGAAGACGGTGTAGCTCTGCTCGCCGGCGATCATGGACTTGACCGAAGCAACCTCAGCGTCCTGGCCGGTGACGACCGGGATGGCCATGTCGCCGCTGCCATAGCCGACGCCCTTGAGGGAGGAGAGGATGCCGATGCTCAGGCCGTCATAGGGGGAGAGGACCGCATCCACCCGCTTGTCGGTGTAGTACGCGCTCAGCAGGTTGTCCATGCGAGCCTGGGCGGTAGCACCGTCCCAGCGCAGGGTGGAGACCTTGTCCATGCCCATCTGGCCGCTCTGCACAACCAGTTGGCCGTTGTCGATGTAGGGCTGCAACACGGACATGGCGCCATCATAGAAGTAGAAGGCGTTGGTGTCGTCCGGGGAGCCGCCGAACAGCTCGATGTTGAAGGGGCCGTTGCCATCCTTCAGCTTCAGGGCTTCTTCGATCTGGGAAGCCTGCAACACGCCGACCTGGAAGTTGTCGAAGGTGACATAATAGTCAACATTCGGCGTCTTGGTGATCAGACGATCGTAGGCAATGACCAGCACACCCTCGTCGTGGGCGCGCTGCAGGATGTCGGACAGGGTGCTGCCGTCAATGGCGGCGATGATCAGCACGTCCACGCCCTTGGTGACCATGTTCTCGATCTGGGCCAACTGGTTGGGGATGTCATCTTCGGCAAACTGCAGATCGGTCTCATAGCCCATGTCCGTGAAGACCTTGACCATGCTCTCGCCGTCAGAGATCCAGCGGGAGGAGGACTTGGTGGGCATGGAAACGCCGACCACCTTGGCTTCGACAGCCGCCGGGGCATCCGCCGCGGGGGCGGTGGTGGCCGGGGCTGGGGCGGCACATGCGGACATCAGCATGGCGACGATCAAAATCAACAGCACTACGGGTTTTCGTAACATTTTCATCTCCTTGAGATAGAGTATGGCTCCCCAGGTGGGGAAATCGAAACACCAAAAATCGAAACAACAAAAGTTGGAACGGCAAAAGTTGGAACGAGCACATGAAAACTAAACGCTCGGAAACAGAGAACGGGTACTGTGCAAAACTGGGCTAGACGTCCGTCGTGAACTCTCCCGGATCATCAAAGACGGCGACAACATGATCGACCGGGCGGGGACCGGCGTGCCTTTTTGTTGGGCTTCAATGGCGATCAAGATTTCTTGCATGGCAATCTTGCCGACCTCATGCTGATCTTGCTGGATACTTGACAGGGAGGGGCAGTAAAAATCGTCTTCGGGGAGATTGTCAAAGCCAATGATGCCCAGATCTTCGGGAATCCGCCGCCCGTGCTGGGTGGCGACCTGCATGGCGGCCAGGGCCATTTGGTCGTTGGCGACAAAGACCGCATCCATTTCAGGATACCGTTGGAGAAGCGTCGTCATGGGCAGGACAGCGCTGGCCGAGGACCAATCGCCTTCTGCCCAGTGGGTCTCTTGCACATCATGCCCGGCCTCGGTCAGCACATCTTGCCAGGCCCGCAACCGTTCACGGGATTCCCACCAGTCCTTGGGGCCAGCCAGATGGCCGATGTGCTGGAATCCCTGCTCCAGCAGATGAGTCACGGCCATGCGGGCACCGGCATAGTTGTCGATGGAGACGACCGAGATGTCGGCCTGGGGTTGCATGGTCAAATAGATGGTTGGGATCGACAGATCCACGGCCCACGTCTGCCACCCAGGCCCGGTTGTCGCCAATTTCGGGGACGGCCCAAATAATGCCATCCACATGTCTGGATTTCAGCGCATCGATGATGGGCGAGATGTCTTGGGTCTGAAAGTGGGGGAGGCCCTTTAACAGGAGCGAATAGCCCGCATCCTCGGCGGCGCTGGCAATTCCCTTCAAGGTCCGAGAGGGGCCGACAAATTGCAGCCCCGCCGTGACCACGCCCAAGGTGTAGCTGCGCTGCTGGATCAGGCTGCGGGCCAGGGCGCTGGGCTGATAGTCCAACTCGGCGATCACCTGCTGCACCCGCTGCCGGGTAGCGTCGGCCACATCCGGGCGGCCATTGACCACCCGAGAGACGGTCTGGGTGGACACACCCGCCGCCGCCGCCACTTCTTTGATTGTGGGTCGTTTTGATCTTGTGGCCATGTTGAGGCACTTGAGGATGTTATCGTTCCTGTTATCGTTCCCGTTATCGATAACATTCTAGCAGGGTTCCAAAACGAAGTCAAGACCCAGTTTTGGGAAAAAGACCACGAATTTCACAAATGACACGAATTCTCTGTTGGATTGTGATAAATGGGTAGGGGTTTGGGTGGGCGAAACTTGTCCGATACGGACAAGTTTCGCCCACCCAAACCCCTACCCATTTCAAAACAAACAAGGGCGATCCCGCAGGATCGCCCTTGTCTCTCTATCTCAATTCTCTATCTCAATTCTCTTTCTTGCCAGAATCAATCATCGCCGTAGGCGTAGGCCTCCAAGCCGTGCTCGGCTATGTCCAGGCCCTCGGCCTGCTCTTCATCGCTGGCCCGCAGCCCCATGTTGGACTTGAGGAGGGCGAACATGGCAAAGCCCGTGCCCAGTGCCCAGGCCATGATGACCAAGGCGCCCAGGGCCTGGATGCCCAACTGGGCGAAGTTGCCCGTAATCAGGCCGCTGATGTCCCCATAGGTGCCGTCGGCGAAGACGCCCACCATGAGCACGCCGAAGATGCCGCAGAAGCCATGCACGGCGATGGCCCCCACCGGGTCATCTACCTTCAGGGTGCGCTCCACAAACTTCTCGGCCCAGATGAGTACGAAGCCAGCCAGCCCGCCAATCACCACGGCGGCCCAAGGCGGCACTACCGCACAACCGGCGGTGATGGCCACCAGCCCGGCCAGGGTGCCGTTGGCCGCACCCAGCACATTGGCCTTGCCCGTCTTCACCAGCCCCACATACAAGACCACCGTGGCCCCGGTGATGCCGGCCAGCAGGGTGTTGACCGCAATCACGGACATGCGCAGGTCCGTGCCGTTCAGGGTGCTGCCGGCGTTGAAGCCGAACCAGCCCACAAAGAGAACCAAGACGCCCAGGATGATAAAGGTCACATTATGGGGTTTGAATTCGTTGACGCTGCCATCTTTGTTATAGCGACCATTGCGGGGACCAACCAGATAGGCCCCGGCCAAGGCCACGAAGCCGCCCAGGGCATGGACCACGCCGGACCCGGCGAAATCGTGGAAGCCCAGTTGGCTCAACCAGCCGCCGCCCCAGATCCAATGGCCGCTGATGGGGTAGATGATGGCGCTGATCAGGAAGCTATAGGCCAAGTACGCCGTGATCCGGGTGCGCTCGGACATGGCCCCAGAGACGATGGTGGCCGCGGTGGCCGCAAAGACCATCTGGAAGAACCAGGCCAACGCCTGGTTGACATCATAATAGTCACCCAAGAGCAGGAAGCCATCGCTGCCGATAAAGCCGCCGATGTCCGTGCCGTACATCAGGCCATAGCCAAAGAAAAAGAAGGCCAGACCCCCGATGGAAAAGTCCATGAAATTCTTGGTCAAAATGTTGACCGTGTTCTTGGCCTTGGCAAACCCGGCCTCCACCAAAAGGAACCCGGCCTGCATGAAGAAGACCAAAATGGCACACACCATCAGCCAGATGAAGGTGAAGGGCGCAGCTGGGATCAGCCGCCAAGGTCTCGCCGCCCGTGGGGTCTCCGGCGAAAACGGCTGTGGCCATCACCGCCAACAGCAGGGCGGTGACCGTCATGATTAGAGGGGTCCGTCGTCGTAAAGTCGCAAGCATGTGGTAAAATCCTCCAGAAATGATTGTGGGTTCAGACTTGATAAGGTTGATGGACCGAACAAATAAGCGTTCGGCGGGATAAACTGCACAAGGTGACACGCCGCACAGGGCGTTGGGTATAGGATACCGGCTGCGAGCGCAGGGCACAATGAACAATCCGCACAAACCTTGCTGGGATGAATTGGGCAACTTGCACGAATTGTGCCGAATTTTACAAGCTGATCGACCAGGTATCGGTGGGAAAATTCGGGGAAACGGCGAGAAATTATGCAAAATGCACAAAAATCTGATACAAATCTGCATTGGGGCGTCTCATCGTGGCTGTACGAGGCATGGCGTGGAGTCTTCTATCCGGAGAACTTGTCCAACAAAGAGATGCTGGCCTTCTATGCCGGGCGCTTCGATTCCGTGGAGGTCAACACCTCATTCTATGGCCTGCCCAGCCCCAGCACAGTCCTGAACTGGGTGGAGACCGTGCCCGCGGACTTCACCTTTTCCCTCAAATTTCCCCGTGCCATCAGCCACGACGCCCGCTTGGTGGATTGCCAGCGGGAAAGCCTGGCCTTTTTGGATGTGCTTCGATCCCTGGGGCCGGCGGCAGGGGTGGGCTTTTTGCAACTGCCCCCCAGCTTTTCGAGAGAGTCGGACGGGCGAGCGTTAGCCGCCTATTTGGATTGGCTGACCCCACAGCTTGAGGGAATCGGGGGCGCGGAGACCGGGCTGCGCATCGCCGTAGAAGTGCGCGCCCCAGACCTGATGACCCCGGCCTTTGCCCGCTTCCTGGCCGAGCGGGGCATGGCCCTGGCCCTGGTGGACCGGGGCGATCAGCCGGATCTCTATCCCCGTCTGGCTGGATCTGGTGGCCGAGGGCATCGCCCCCGGCTTCACCTTCATCCGCTGGATCGGGGACGACGCCAACCCGCCGCCGGATCAAATCCAGATGCACCGTCCCCAGGATGAAAAGCTGGACCTGTGGGCCGAGCGGCTGGATCACCTCTTGGGCCTGGGCCATCACGTCTACGCCTACATGCACAATCCCTACGAGGGCCACTCCCCCGTCAGCGTGCAGCGGCTCAGCGAACGGTTGGCGTCCGCCGCCCCCTGCGCCCCTGGCCCCCGGAGGATTTTCAGCCGCCCATCACGCAAATGTCGTTGTTTTGATGGGAAAGGGATCGGGAATTGGGGATCGGGGTCCAATCCCCAAGGGTGTATCAGATTTTTGTGGAGATTCGTAGGTGCGGCATCCTGCCGCATAACTCGCCGTGGTGTGAATGACGGGGCGATCTGGGGAGGCGCGCAGCCTAGCCTTGCGTTTGCGCTGTAAGAGGAAGGTGAACCTCCAGGCATATTCCTGCTGGATGGCTGTTTCGTGGTGTGGGTAGTCGGTAAGTCGTTGTTTGGGGCGAAAATCAGATGCCCTTCACCGCTGATTGTTGGCGTAGATGCTCCTGAAACAGGAAAGCGGCAACCGGGTCCAGGGCGATTTGCCCGGCCAGGTGCAGGGTGGTGACGAGGAGTTCGCCCCGGCCCAGAGGAAAGCGCAGGACCAGTGCGGCAGGACGGCGCAGCCAGCCCACGAACAGACCGGCCAGCACATTCTGCTCCCACTCCGGCAAGGTCACATCTGTGATCACGGTTTCGGGGATCACGGACGCACAGGTGAAATCCAGCCAGCGGTCGCTGGGCAGGTGAGTGGCGAAGCGCTCCTTGCGGAACCAGGCCAAGGAACTGGCCCAATCCCCAGCCCAGGGTGTGCCCTGCCGACGCTGCAATTTGATGCTGAAGCGGGGCAGTTGGGTGGAGATGGCACCCTCGTCCGCGGCCAAAAGCAACGCCCGTCCACCTTTTTCCACGTGCCGCCGGGCGACATCGTCCAGTCGGCTCATCACAAGCACACCCGGCCCAGCCAGATCATCGTGAACCCGGTATCCGGCCTGGGTCAACTCCTCGGCCAACGCATCCTCTCGGCAGATCACTTGATCATTCACAACTGGCACGGGATAGAGGCCCACAACCATCTTGTTTTGGCAGATGATCTCCCCCGCCGCGTTGACCAAACGAAGGTCAAGCTGACTATGCACAGGCCGATCCACTTGGGGCAAGGTCACCGTGAGGGAAGGTAGGCCCATGACCTGCGCCTGGGCTACGGCTATCCCTTCGAAAACGCCGCGGAGAGGCTCGTGGTGATGGTTGGACAGGGTCCATTCCAGGCGAGCATCGGAAATAGAATTGGGTCCGTAGTGGGAGAGGGAGATCCCGACGATCATTTCGGTCCCCGCCCAGTAGGCCCGGCGGTCTGGCCGGGGCACGATCAGCGTGTCACCGTTGAACTCGGCCAACTCGGTGGCGATGCGCTTCGGGCCGCGCGCCATGTCCAGCACACCGTTGCACTCCCAGTGGGTATCCGCCCACTCGGTGATGACGTAGCCAGCCAGTTCAGGCCGCTCGCGGATGGACTCGATCTCGTATTTCAACGCTTCAACCTGGGCGGCCTGGGCGACCTGGGCCAGGCCAGCGAAATTCTCGAAGGTCTTCCCCAAGGCCATGCTGCGAAAGCGATCCATCACCCCACTGGCATACACATCCCCATCGCTGCGCTCCCAGCCCGTATCGAACCACCAGGGCTCGTCGCCAGATTGGGTCAGCAGAGAGGCCAAATCGGGCAAACCCCAGTTGCCAAATTCGGACACGACCAGGGGCGGCAGTGCCCCAGCCCTTCGGTTCGGCTGATGCTCCGGCGCGTAGAGGAAATCACCTCGCCGGGCCATGTCGTCCATCCATGTTTCCCACTGGGCGGCGCTGTCGGGCATGGCCGCATAGAAGTGGAAGTCGTCCACGTCGCCACCCACATGGTGGTTTGGGAAGCAGGGCGAATTATCCACCACCAGCCGGGTTGGATCCAACTCCTTTAGCCAGGTCACCATCTCCGCCAGCCAGCGGCGGTGGTCGGGATTGGAGACAAGCTCGGTGCCCCAGTCCTCGTTGATGATGGTCCAGATCACAATGGATGGATGGTTGCCATCCCGGCGCACCATGCCGGCCAGGGTTTGCCGTCCCCGGCGTGCGGACTGGTCCGTCAACTGTTGCCAGTTGGGCAATTCGGCCCAGATCAAGATGCCCACTTTGTCGGCTGCGGCGAAATAGCGAGGATCCGGAATTTTGATATGGACGCGCATACAGTTCAGCCCCATGGCCTTGGCCTGGCGGAACTGATCTTCGATATATTCCTGGGAGGGCGGCGTGGCGATCAGATCGGGATAGTAGTCCTGGTCCAACGCTCCCCGCAAATAAATGAGGCGACCGTTGAGGCGGAAGGTGCCGTCCTCGGTCTCGAAGGTGCGGAAACCAAAGGTCTCGGACAGGACATCGACGTTGGATTTCGTCCCCAAAGGGTACCAGGCGACACGGGCTGTGTACAGGTGGGGGGTGTCCAGATCCCACAGACGGGGGCTGGCTATGGTCAGGGTCAGGTTGGGGCTGTCTTCGTGAGCCTGGGCACAGCGTTCCCCATCCGGACCGAAAATCTCCACCGAAAAACCCTCGCCGAAGACGATGGGGCGGCTGGTCTCCACCTGGACATGGACTGTCCATTGATCGAGATCCCCCGCGTTTGTGGGCCGAGGCGTGATCTGTAGATGGGTCAGATAGGCTGGGGGCCGATACGCCAAAGTCACACTCTGCCAAATCCCCCCCAGGGGACCGTACCAGCTCTGTTTGCCGTGGGGAATCTCGCCGAAGGGGAAGTCAGGATAGAGATCTGGATCGTTGCTGGGCATGACCACCCGCACGGTCAACTCGCCGGCCTCGCCTGGCGAAACGTGCTTGGTGAGATCTAGCTCGAAGGGCAAATAGCCCCCTTCGTGCTCGCCGATGAAGTGATCGTTCCACCAGATCTGGCAAAAATAGTTCACCGCCCCAAAGTGCAGAATGATGGCACCAGCCGACCATGTCGCTGGGATCTCAACCTTTCGACGGTACCATCCTGTGCCCGTACTCAGGCGCAGATCTGTCATCTGAGCGGCCCAAGGGGCCGGTACGTTGATCTCGCGCCAAGTGCTGCCCTGGGGCGGGTGATAGGCTTGGGCGATGAGGTGGGAATCGGCGGATTTGATTGTGGGCACATCCGGAGCGAAGGCGAATTGCCACGCGCCGTCCAATGCCAGGGTTTGGCGGGACATGGGTTTTCCTCAGAATCGGTGGAACGATGATAACTTTTGGCAAAACGGGGTGAAAACAAGGGCGGATGGGATCAAGCAGGCTGAGCCCATCCGCCCCTTGTTGGATCAATCGATTACAGCCTAATCAGCCAATGTATCGTTGATGCGGTCGTTGGCATTCTGCAGGGCCTGGGCCGGCTCCACCCCGGCCAGCCATGTGGACTCCAACTCTTCCTTGAGGATATCCTCGACGGCCTGCCAGTTCAAGATGGCCGGGACCAGCTTGGCGATGTTGGCCGTGTTGGCGTAGTTGGCCCGCTGGGGTCGCCTGGGCGTAGCTTTCGCTTTCCAGGACCGATGTGCGAGAAGCCAGATGGCCTGTGCCCTTGGCCCAATCCTCAACATGGTCGTTTAGGAAGGCAAGGAAGGTGACGGCGGCATCATACTTGGCATCGCTCTCCTGCACGGGCACGGCCCATGTGTGGGAGTTGGCCCAGGTGGACGGCGTGGCGTACAAGGTGGGGAAGTCCATGGCCATGTAGGTGAAAGGCGCTTCACGATTGTACTGATCCACCGCCCAGGTGCCGTTCATCAGCATGGCGACATCCCCGGTGAGGAATGCGCCCTGGGACGCATCGTAATTCTGATTCGGATCGGCGTAACCTTCATTGAACATGGTCAGCATGAAGTCCAAAGCCTCAGCCGCCTCGGGTGTGTCGACAGTGGCCTGGGAGAGATCGGCGGAAAGCAGATCGCTGTTTTGCTGCCAGACCAAGGCGAACATCAAGCGCACGCCGATGGGGAACTGAGAGGCGTCGGTGGCAAAGTACTGCTTGCCCGTGGTTTCCTGAACCGTTGCGGCCTGGGCGAAGAACTCTTCCCGGCTGGTGGGCAGGATGGGCATGCCCGCGTCATCCACCAAGCCGGCCTCTGCGAAGATATCCACATTGATATGGGCCAGGTTGGCATGCAAGTCAAAGGGGATGGCATCGATGGCACCTTCGTAGGTCACGGCACCCCGGGCAGGATCGGTCCAGTCGCTGGTGTCCACACCGGCGGCGGCCAGACGGTCGCCGATGTCCAGCAGCAGGCCACGGCTGGCGTAGTCCGGCAAGTTGGACCCGTGCATGACGGCCACATCCGGGGGTGTTTTGCCAGCGAAGGTCGTGTTCAGGGCATCGTAGTAGGTGCCCCACTCCGAGCCGCCCAGACGCTAGCACCTGGATGTCTGGATGATTCGGCGTTGAACTTGTTGGTCAGGATCGCAATCACTTCACATTCCGTGGTGGCCTGGCTGACATCCGTGACCCCGGCGGTGGTGTCGTCACAGTCCCCAAAGAAGCGGGCCAGGTTGAGCACGGTGACCTCTGCCGCCGCCGGTGCGGCATCGGCGGCGGCTCCAGTGTCCGCTACGGGAGCGGCGTCTGGGGCGGGGGTACCTCCACAACCCGCCAGCGCCAGAATGGCGACAAGGGCCATCATGACGGCCATCAGAGAGACGTTTAGGACGATCTAGTCGGTCGGTATTGCATGGGATTCCTCCTTGGAATTTGGTTGGCAGAACGGCGGTTGAAGCAGTGAAGAGGCAAAGACAGACGGTCAAACATAGACGGTCAATCACAGAACTGAAAACAGGAATGGACGGGTGGAGATGACAACATGGGCGGCAGACGAGGGACGGGCTATTTGCCGCCGCTGCCCACAGAAATGCCGCGGATCAGGTTGTTCTGGAAAACGATGAAGAGAATCAACAAAGGTAGAGCTGGCCAATAACACCTCGGGCCATCAGCGATCCCAAGCTCGGTGGCCTGGGCGAAATTGCCCTGAAGCGACGCCAAGCCCGGTGGTGATGGTGAACATCTCCTTCTGTGTGGCCGAGACCAGGGGCCAGAGGTAGTCGTTCCAGGTCAACACGAAGGTGAAGATGGAGAGCGCCGTCATGGCTGGGACCGACCATAGGCAACATGATGCGCCAGAAGATCGTCGCCGCGGCTGGCCCCGTCCAGCTCCGCCGCCTCCTCGATCTCCCGGGGGATGGCCCGGAAGAACTGGGTCATGATGAAGACGCCCAAGGGCGAGGCGATGCGGGGCAGGTAGAGGGCCGCATAGGTATTATGGGCGTCGAAGTTGGCAAAGATCAGAAAGAGCGGGATGAACATGGCCTCCTTGGGCACCATCAAACCGGCCAGCACAAAGGGAAAGACGATATTTTTGCCCTTGAAGTTGAGGCGGGCAAAGGCATAGCCGGCCATGGAGCAGAGGATGATGGTTAGGATGGTGGTGATGAGGGTCACCACCACGCTGTTGTAGAACCAGCGGGGTGTCAGCCCCACGTTGAAGATGCTGATGAAGTTTTCCAGGGTGGCTTGGATGGGCAACAGGCTGGTGGTGCGGGTCTTCAAAATCTCGTTGGGTGTCAGCGCCAGGGAGAAGAGCCAGATCATGGGAGCGATCCAGAAGAAGGCGCTGACGGCCAGAGATGACGGGCGGAGATAGGGTGCGGAAACGTCCACGTCCAGCCTGGACGCTGGCTTGCTGGGTCGTGTTAGCGCTCATGATTAGTCCTCCTCTGGGCGAAACTTGGAATTGCAGGTACGATACGATGAACATGACGACAAAGAGGAAGATGGACATGGCCGAGGCATAGCCCAGCTGGAAGTCTCGGAAGCCGCTCTCGTAGATGTGCTGGATCAGCACCCGGGTAGTGCCGCCGGGTCCACCGCGGGTCATGATGTAGACCTGGCCGAAGATCTGGAAGGAAGCGATGCCCTGCAGGACGGTCACCAGCAGGATGGTGCGTTGCAAGCCCGGCAAGGTGATATGTCGAGTCTGCGCCCAGTAAGCCGGCGCCGTCCAACTCTGCCGCCTCGTACAGGCTAGGTTCGATATCCTGAAGGCCAGCGAGAAAGAGCACCATGTTGAAGCCCACGGTCCACCACATGGTGGTGAGGATAATGGCGGGCATGGCCAGGTTGGGATCGGTCAGCCAGGAAATGCGGTTCGATGCCGAAGTAGCCAAGAAAAGCGGCCAAGATACCCCGCTGCGGATTCAACAAAAATCCCCAAACCAGGGTGACTACCGCCACCGAGAAGACATAGGGCGCAAAAAAGAGCGTGCGGAAGAAGCCCAGATAGCGGGCCGCCCCGTTCAGAAGCATGGCCAGGAGCAATCCCAACCCCACGATCAGCGGCGTGAAATTAGGACAAACTTAAAGGTGTTGTCAGAGAGCGCCAGAAGATTGCATCGGCCCAACGCCCTCCTTCCCCTGGATGGATACCCAAAAACAGGCCAAAGAAGAGGCCGAATAGCACAGTCAGCCATACGGCTGTGATACGGCGCAGTCCACCCGGGCAGCGGCCACCCAGGCCAGGATCACCAATCCCAGGGCCGCCAGCCGCCAACCCCACAGATGCGTTAGATCCCAGGTTATCTGTCGGCCCCAAAGCATATCCAGATAGTTCTCCATGCCAATGAACTTCCGGCTGCTGGAGAGCAGATCCCAGTCATACAAGCTCATGTAGGCCGCCTGGATCACTGGGTAGATTACGAAGAGCAGATAGACGATCAGAAAGGGCAGCAGAAAAAGATAGCCATCAACCGTGTCCCGGTTGTAGAACCACCACTTTTTCAAGGTGCTTTGTTCGGGTTGGGGGTGGGGCAGGGCTTGATTTGTCATGGTGTTGGGCCTTTCGCATTAGGACCAGCGAATAGTCCGCCGGTGCAGGGACAACGCAGGACAAGATCTAAAGAGCAGGATCGATAGCGCAGACTAGATAGGTGGTAGAAAATGATTGCTTGGGAGCGGGAGGAAATAAACAAACATGAAAACATGTTTTATTTCATGTTTTAGTGTACACGATGGGAATCCTCTTGTCAAGGGCCAATTTTGCCAAATTTGAAAAGGACATAGCTGAATCGGCAAGTAAATACAGGTTTTTAGTCACTAATCTAGACTTTTTTCCTGTTGCTTGCCTAGTCATGCGTCAAAGGAGAATTCGGGCTATACCTGCCTGGATCGTTCAATACTTGCGCTTTATCCTGTGGTAGTGGTAAGATACTGCCGCGTATAATCATGTAGCAGTCGACGAAAAGGAATATGCTGTGACAGAGAAAATCAACTATCAAGCCCCCATGCTCCAGCTTGATGCCCTGGATGGCCAGGCAACCGCCGTCCTCAAAGCCCTGGCGTCTGCCCCTCGTCTGCGCATCCTGGACCTGCTCAGCGACAAGGTACTCAATGTCAGCGAGATCGCCGATGCCCTGGGCATGCCCCTTTCTACAGCCAATCTGCATATCAGCTCCCTGGAAGAAGTGGGGCTATTGAAAACTGAGCTACGCCCCGGCAATCGGGGGCTGCAAAAAACCTGTGCCCGGGTCTATGACAGCGTGCTGATCCAACTGCCTCACGCTACGACCCAAGAGGACAGATCCGTGGAGATGTCCATGCCCGTGGGCGCGTACGCCGACGCCCAGGTGTCGCCCACCTGTGGCATGGCCGGACAGAACGGCATCATCGGCTTGTTGGATGATCCTCGCTCCTTCTATGAGCCGGAACGGGTGAATGCCCAACTGCTCTGGTTCAGCCACGGCCACGTGGAATACCGCTTCCCCAACCGACTTCCGCCCAAGGTGCAGCTCATCAGCCTACAGTTGAACATAGAGATTTGCTCCGAGGCGCCTTTGCATCACGACGACTGGCCTTCGGACATTACTCTCTGGATCAATGATGTGGAGATAGGGACGTGGACCTCTCCCCAGGACTTTGGCGGCCAACGGGGTGCGCTGACGCCGGATTGGTGGGAGAGTTACAACACCCAGTATGGGCTGATGAAATCCTGGCAGATCACAGACGAAGGCAGCTTCATCGATGGTCTGCGCATTTCAGACGTCGTCCTGTCGGCGCTGAAGATCAAAGAGCAAGGTTTCATCTCCGCTCGTATCGGTGTCAAGGCGGACGCTCGGCACGTGGGCGGCATCAACCTCTTTGGCCGCCACTTCGGCAATTATCCCCAAGATATCATTCTGCGCCTGCGCTTCGTCTAGACCTAACCAGGTATTTCGCTCTTCGCCAAGCCCCAATCCCCACATCCCCACATGCCAAGCGGGACGAAAAGTGTTATACTGCTGCAATATATTCGATCCACCATGCGCTGAGCGCACCACGCTAAGGATAGTTCTATTATGGATCGCACAACGCCGACCGCGGCCAATGAAGAGCTTGAACTCTATATTCGCACCTACTACTCCCTGCTGCGCAGCTCGGTTCCTTTCCGCCTGCGCAGCCTGGAGGAGACCCATATCGCCATGAGTTCCAACCTGCACTACCACGCCGGTGTGCCGGAACTGGATATCACGGCCCTGACCTACAGCGCCTTGCGTCTGCCCAGCACCCTGCCCACGGTCAAGCTGGTGGTCATGGGGCAGATGGAGGATGTCTTCCGCCGCCGGGGCTATCCGGAGATGGCGTCGTGGGAACCGGTCAAGGCCCGAGCCCGGCGGCGAAAGTATTACATTTCGCCGGATCGGGAGACCTTGGCCGCGTACATTTCCAGCGTCAGCGATATCGACGATCTGCTCCCGGCGTTGGTGACCTATCAGATCGAGTGGAACAAGATGCACCAGAAGCTCAGCCTGGCCAACGTGGGGCCGGTGCTGGCCAAGTTTGAGCGCACCATGGACCACTTCCCTGCGGCTCTGTTAGAGGAGATCCGCCAGGCCCTTTCCCTCAACTCCCAGGATTTTGCCAAGCTCTTCCAGATCTGGCCGGGCAGGCACCTGATGGAGAATCTGCGTCTTATGGCCCAGGCCCCTCTGGACATCCGCCTGCGGGTGTTGGGCAGCGGCTTGACCGACTATCGCCGGGCCGTGCAGTTTTGGTGGGAGCAGGTAGCCCGCCAGGCCGTGGATCTGGATCTGGAAAATCGCCCTCTCTACTTTGTCAGCAGCAACACCCACAGCATCCCCAACCTGCTCTCCGGCTATGCGGCCAGCCACCGGGAAGACATCCTGGCCTACATCAAGGCCGAGAACCCGGAGGATCTGTGGAACGAATATCTGCGTCTTGAGGCCGAAAATAGCCCCCAAATGGCCAACTTCTTCTATTACACCTCCCGATTTTATCTGGATCATGCGGAAGACAAGCCGACCGCCCTGGCCCACGCCCTGCGCCACGAGGAAGAGGCCGGGGTGCGTCGCATCGACGAGCCGGACTGCTTGGACGTGGCGGCCCAGGTGATCGATATGCGCCGCATGCGCCAGGATTGGCTGGACCCCCGCCTGGGCAATTTCAGCCCGGAAGAGTGGGCGCTGCTCAAGCAGAGCGACGCCCTGATCTTCAACATCGACTATCCCCTGGGCATGGCCGCCTATCACATCTTCAGCCAGGTCAGCACAGCGGCCAGCGCCATCTTGGGGGTCTATCTGCTGGGCAAGGCCGCCACCCTCAACGGCCGGGTGGGGGATGTCATGATCCCCAACGTGGTCTACGACGAGCATTCCAGCAACTCGTTCCTCTTCAAAAACTGCTTCTCGGCCCAGGATCTCTCCCGTTTCCTCAACTATGGCACGGTCTTTGACAACCAAAAGGCCGTCACCGTGCGGGGCACCTTCCTGCAAAATCGGGAGTTTATGCACGTTTTCTACGAAGAGGGCTACACGGATATCGAGATGGAAGCCGGGCCCTATTTGAGCGGCATCTACGAGAACATCTATCCCAAGCGTCACCCCACGGACGAGATCGTCAATCTCTTCATCAATGCGCCCTACGACATCGGCCTGATCCACTACGCCAGTGACACCCCCATCAGCCGCCGCCAGATGTTGTTGAGCAAGAGCCTGAGCTACTTCGGCGTGGATGCCACCTATGCCACCTCCCTGGCCGTCCTGCGCCGCATCTTCCAGCAGGAGATCCAGCGCCAGCGCGATCTGGGGGGCGTGATGCCCGCGGCGGACAGCATTCCGGCCCAACTGGAGACCCCCCAGCCCATCCCGGAGCAATCGACCAAAAAGGCGAAAAAGAAGAAGAAATGAGGAGGTGAAAATGAACTTCCTAAACGCTTTTGCCGCGGAGGTGGCAAAGGAAAGCCAGGCAGACCCGGAACTGCTGGCCCTTTATATCGCCGGGGCGGCGTATCCCGACCTGGATGTGGCGCGGGTGCAGATGCAGTTGGATGATCTGGCCTATGCGGTGGAGCAGGCTATGGCCGAGGGGTTGACCGGCAGGGCCCAGGCCGAGGGCTTTCTGGCTGCGCTGACTGGGGACCTTGCCTTTGTGGGGAATCGGGACACGTACTACGATCCTCGAAACAGCTTTCTCAACGATGTGCTGGCTCGGCGCAAGGGGTTGCCCATCAGCCTGAGCTTGGTGTGCATGGCGTTGGGCCGACGCCTGGGGCTGAACATTCAGGGCGTGGGCTATCCCGGCCATTTTATGGCCCGCTACACAGACCCAGAGGGCGAGTGGCTGCTGGATCTCTTCTCCGGCATGGTGTTGGACACCACGCAGGTAACTGCCCATCTCTCTCGGCTTTTTCAACAGCCCATCACCTTTGCCCACCAGATTGGTGTCCTGCCCGTGACGCCCCAAGCCATGGCCGAGCGGATGCTCAACAACCTGTGGCATATCTATCGCAGCAAGGGCGAGGGGGAGAAGACCACGCAGGTTTTAGACTATATGCTGGTGCTGGCCCCGGACAATCCTCGGCTGTGGCAGGAGTTGGGGGTGATGGCCTATGAATCCGGCCATCTGCTGGACGCCGAACGCAATTTGCGCCGCTATCTCTATTTGACCGGCCATTTGGCACGATTTTGGGGATTGGAGCCGTCCATCGTGTTGCAGGACGACGACGGTTCCCCCATGCCCTGGCAAGACGAATCGCTCCCTGGCCCCTTGGACGATCCCGGCCGCCCCAGCGGTCCCCGACCGGCCCCTCCCCCCAAGGAAGACGACGAAGTGTGGCAGGTTGTCGGCTTGCTTTCAAGAATCAGCGACGAACTTCTACGCGTCAACTAGCCAACCAACTAACCAACAAACTATCTAACCAAAAGGTTAAGCCGTGGCCTTTCCTGTTCACGACGCCACTGGCGTCTATCGATTTGCCTATCGCCTGGTGCGCACAGCCCGCCCTTTTCTCTTTCGGGTCGAAGCCCATGATGCGGATCGTGTTCCCTTCACCGGCGGGGTGATCTTGGCCAGCAACCACACCCACGGCATCGAGATCTTTGCGATGGGTCTGTCGTGCCGTCGCCAAGTTCACTTTATGGCCAAAAAAGAGCTTTTCGAGATCCACCCCTGGCTTTCCCGGTTTATCACTGCGGCAGGGGCGTTTCCGGTCCACCGGGGCCAGCGGGATCTGGCCGCCTTGGATACAGCGGTGGATGTGTTGCGCCAGGGCAAGGCTTTGGGCATCTATCCCGAAGGCACCCGTCATGCGGCTCTGGCCCGGGGCAAATCCGGCACCGTGCGCATGGCCATGCTGGCCGGGGTCCCGGTGCTGCCCGTGGGCGTGGCCGGCACCCGGGAGGCCGCAGCCCGTACCTTCAAGCCCGTGCGCCGGGGGCTGGTCACCGTGCGCTATGGCACCCCGATCCTGTTCACCGGTGATCCCCAAGACCCGGTCGATGTCCAACGAGCCACCACCGAGATGATGGTCGCCCTGGCCGAACTGCTTCCGCCCACCATGCGCGGCGTCTACGCCAACGGCGACCCGACGAGACGGATTGAGGGTGCGCGACATCGCCCCTCGCCCCATCCCTCCCCGCATGTAACGTCCCCCAACCACCCTGCATCCAACTGAGCGGGAAGCGGTCCGCATGGACCGGCTTCCCGCTTTTGATATTCGCAATGACCCGCACAACGGTCTACAGTTCAGTTGGAGAGGTGACATTATGAGTTGGTTTGCAAATCTGTTTGGCGCGGCAAGTGAGACAAAATCCATCAGCGTGGGCGAGTTAAGCACCCTGTTGCAGACCAGCCAGGGCAAGGCCAAGCCCTTTCTGCTGGACGTGCGGGGCAAGGATGAGGCCAAGCAGGGCTACATTCCTGGGGTCAAGGTGATCCCCCTGGGCGATCTGGCCCAGCGCATGGCCGAGATCCCCAAGGACCGCCAGGTGGTGGTGATCTGCCGCAGCGGACGGCGCAGCGGCATGGCCTGTTCGCAACTGCACCAGGCCGGCTACACAGATGTCCTCAATATGAGCGGGGGCATGATGGCCTGGACAAGGCAGGGGTTGGAGTATAAGAGTTCACGGTAGGTTGACGGAACCGCCGGGGGCTGAAGCACCCCGGCTGGACCAAAAGCCCGGTGAACCGGGCTGCATCAGCGAATAAATTTACATAAGACCAACCCGGTTCACCGGGTTTTTTCCGACCAGACCGGGGAGACTTATCCCTCGGTCGGTCTGCCGGACTCAAAAAGCGGGGCTGACCTCTGGCATCGCCCCGCAATCTGGGGGAGACTGGGAGCGGGTCACCCCTACATCGCCGCCACGATGGCTTCCAGGGATTCCTTGCTGGGGCGCAGCTTCTCCGCCGGCAGCCGGGAGAGGGGGGTGCTGGTCAGGTTGAGCAGCTCCACCATGTTCGGGGTCTCTTGGCTCACATAGATCAGGCCGGTGATGAACTTCTGCTCGCGCCGGGCATCTTCCAAAACCTGGTAGGCGGCCATCTTGTCGGTCGGATCGTGGCTCTTGTCCAGCTTCTTCAACATGATGCGGGAACCGTCATGCAGTTTCACTTCCTTCTCGCCTTCGTACTCGTCGATCTCGATCTCTTCGTAGGACGGGATGAAGTCGAACTCGTTGATAGGGGCCTCGTGCTCCTTGCCATAGGTGTAGCTCTTGGTGGACGTGTTATGGTTGTTGAAGGTGACGCACGGGCTGATGATGTCGATCAGGGCGATGCCCCGGTGGCTGAGGGCGGCCTTGAGCAGGGTCTCCACCTGCTTGGGGTCACCGGCGAAGCTGCGGGCCACGAAGGTGGCGTTGGCAGCCAGGGCTTCCATGCAGACATCCAGGGCAGGCAGTTCGTTGATGCCCTGATACTTGAGCTGTTGCCCCTGGTCCGCCGTGGCGCTGAACTGGCCCTTGGTCAGCCCATAGACGCCGTTGTTCTCCACGATGTAGACCATGGGGATGTTGCGGCGCATGGCGTGTTTGAACTGGCCGATGCCGATGGAGGCCGTGTCGCCGTCACCGCTGACGCCGATCACCTTCAGGTTGCGGTTGGCCATGATGGCCCCGGTGGTCACGGAGGGCATACGCCCGTGCACGCTGTTGAAGCCGTGGCTCCAGCCCAGGAAGTAGGTGGGGGTCTTGCTGCTACAGCCGATGCCGCTCATCTTGATCACTTGGGTCTGGTCCAGGTTCATGTCCCAGGCCACGTTCATGATGCGCTGGCTGATGCTGTCGTGGCCGCAGCCCTTGCACAGGGTGGAGGGGCGACCTTTATAGGCCCCCTTTTCCAGCCCCAGGGTGTTTTCCTTGGAGGCGGTACGGGTTCGTTGTTTGGCAATTGCTTCGTTGCTCATCTCTATGTCCTCTCTTATCGAGTCACAGGTCTAAATTGACAGGGTCGGTGTACGTCTGCGCATTCGGGGGACTGTCGCCTACAGTGCGGGCCGTGATGTCAGCCGATGTTCCACGATCCAACGGGGCGAAATGGGCAGACCATCGCACACGGCCAGGGAGATCAGCTTGGTGGCCGCCTCCGGCATTTCCGTGCGCAGGATGATGTTGGCCTGGCCGTCGTGGTTGGATTCCACCACAAAGAGCTTGTCGTATTTGTGGACGAAATCTCGCACGGTCTGGTTGATGGGCAGGGCGCGCAGGCGCAGATAGCTGGTCTTGATGCCCTGGGCGCTCAGCCGGTCCCGGGCCTCGTCCACAGCCGGGTCATTGGTGCCCAGGCTGATGATGCCGACCGTGGCGCCGTCCACCTCGTCCACCACCGGGGCGGGGACCATGTCCCGGATGGTGTCGAACTTGCGGGTCAGCCGGTGCATGTTGCGTTCCCACACATCGCTGCGCTCGCTATAGCGGGCATATTCGTCGTGGCCTGTGCCTCGGGTGAAGTAGGCGCTCATGTTGCTCTCGTTGCCCGGCAGGGTGCGATAGGTGATGCCGTCGCCGTCCGAATCCAGATAGCGGCCCCACTTGCCGGCCGCTTCCTTGATCTGCTCGGCATTCAGCACCTTGCCCCGGTTGATGGGCGTGTCGGGATAGTCAAAATTATCCGTGGTCCACAGATTCATGCCCAGGTCCAGATCGCTGAGCACAAAGACCGGGGTCTGGGCCGCGTCGGCCAGATCCAGGGCCTTCCAGCCGAACTCGAAGCACTCCTGGGGGTCCTTGGGGAAGAGGATGGGGTGCCGGGTGTCGCCGTGGCTCAGGTAGTAGGTGCTGAGGATGTCACCCTGGCTGGTGCGGGTGGGCAGCCCGGTGCTGGGGCCCATGCGCTGCACATCCCAGATCGTGGCCGGAATCTCGGCAAAGTAGGCCAGACCGGTGAACTCGGCCATCAGGCTGATGCCAGGGCCGCTGGTGGCGGTCATGGCCCGAGCCCCGGCCCAACCGCCGCCGATCACCATGCCGATGGCGGCCAGTTCGTCCTCGGCCTGGACCACGGCGCAGGTGCTTCCGCCCGTGTCCGGGTCCTTGCGCAGCTTGGGCAGATTGGTGATGATGGTCTCGGCCAGGCTGGACGAGGGGGTGATGGGGTACCAGGCCAGCAGGTTGACCCCGCCATAGATGGAGCCCAAGGCGCCGGCCGTGTTGCCGTCCACCAGGAACTTGCCCTCGTTGAAGCCGCTCATGGGGGCGACGCCGATAGCTGTCCGTTTTGGTCAGATTCTCGGCGGCCCAATCATAGGCGGCCTGGATCATGCCCATGTTCAAGTCGACGGGTTTCTGCTTGTGGTCAAAGTTCCAGTCCAAGGCGGCATGGATTTCGGCCATGTCCATGTCCAACACCCAGGCCAACACGCCCACATAGGTCATGTTGGCGATGTAGTCCTTGAGTTGGGTGGGCACTTCCCGAGTCTTGAGCAGCGCCTTGACCGGGATGGGATAGTAGGTCACATCGTCCCGGCGGGCGGCGATGGGCAGGGTGTCGTCGTAGATCACCACGCCGTTCTGGGCCACGCTGGCCATATCATCGGCCACGGTCGCCCCGTTCATGCACACCATGATGTCCGTGCCTTCGCGGCGGGCATGATAGCCCTCCTTGCTCAGGCGGATGATGTACCAGGTGGGCAGCCCCTGAATATTGCTGGGGAACAGATTCTTGCCCGTGATCGGGAATGCCCATTTTGAACAGGGTGCGCAGGATCACGATGTTGCTGGTCTGGCTCCCGGTCCCGTTGGCGGTGGCCACGTTGATGACAAAATCATTCACGGTCGAGCTAGCCTGCTCTGACGGTGAAGGTGCTACCTGAGTTGCGACGGCCATCTTTCCTCCTTAAAAACGTCTAGAAATCTTCTGTGATAGAGAATCGGTATTACCTGCGTTGAAAGACATATAAAGAAAGGGTTGACGATAGGGCGGATCAGGCAATGCCCATCCCGTTCGACACGCCCGCCGGTCGTTCCAGCGAGACGCCCCGTTTGTCCAGCAAATTCATGTGTTGGATCAACAACTGTTTGCCCTCGTCGATCTTGCCCTCGCACAGGGCATCCACAATCCGCCCGTGATAGTCCCACACCGATTGCAGATAGAGATAGTCGGTATAGGTGTTCAACTCCACGGCCTCGTACGCATCCCAATAGGCTTCCAGAATGCCCAGCACAAAAGGATTTTCCAGCCGCCGAAAGATGGTCAGATGGAGTTCGCGATGCTCGTGGTGGGGAATCTGGATGCGGTCCTGGTTCAGCTTGGCCTTGGCCTCCACCACCAGTTGGCGAAGATAGGTCCGATCTTCGTCTCGCAGCAGGGCCACGGCCTCGTCCCAAAAAGCGGTTTCCATGTGGGCGCGCAAGGTGCCATAGGCCGCAAACTGGTCCGGGTTGATGGCCAGGGCCATCATCAGCCCCAGATTGACCGCGGGCAAGAAGCTATATTCCAGACACGTAATCCCCCGGCGCGGACTGGCCTCGATCAACCCCAAGGCCCGGGCCACCTCCAACTGCTCCCGCAATTTGCCCACGCTGATGCCGATGTCATCGCTGATTTCCTTCAGAGAAGGCAACCGGGTCCCCGGCGCGCAGCCCTGCATAATCAGATAGCGCAAGAAATCGGATTCTACTTTGTTTACAATCATCATGTGTACCCGTCGAGACCCGTCTAGGCGTTGGTGGAATCTAGACCAAAAAATCAGAATATTTCGATTGATTCGATTAATTCGATTTCAAAAAAGAATACCAAAAAGCGAGAGGAAAGTCAATTTGGAAAGGGAGAAAATGAAGAGGTAAAATAGAGCACGGATGACACGGATTGGACGGATTTTCAC
Organism: uncultured Chloroflexia bacterium; assembly: GCA_963704975.1. Lineage (GTDB taxonomy): Bacteria > Chloroflexota > Anaerolineae > Caldilineales > Caldilineaceae > JAGNDO01. The sequence continues at coordinate 29,792 of CAVPIK010000042.1, forward strand.
GGATTTTTTGTAACGACTAACCCGGCAACCTCCCAGATTGGGGAGGGGACAGATTGTGCGTACCGGACTTCCGATTACGGCGATCCGGCTCCTCCCCCAATCTGGGGGAGGCTGGGAGGGGGTGGCTTGGTTGTTACGATCTTTTTTGATTTTAATCCGTTTTGATCCGTCGCATCCGTTCAATCCGCGTTCTGTTTTTGATCCCTGGCCACCCGGATGCGTTCTTCGGCCAAGGCGATGTACTCCGGGCTGATCTCGTAGCCCACGTAGCGGCGGTCGGTCTGGACGGCGGCGATGGCGCTTTGGCCGCTGCCCATGAAGGGGTCCAGGATCACTTCGCCGGCGTAGGTGTAGAGATGGAGCAGGCGGCGGGGCAGTTCAACGGGGAAGGGGGCGGGGTGGCCGACCCGGCGGGCCGGCTCCGCGGGGAAGGTCCAGATGCTCTTGGTGTATTCCAGAAATTCGTCCCGGCTGATGGTGGGGGTGCGCTTTTCCGGCGGCTTGCGGCGCATGGTCCCCTTGCTGAAGACCAGGATGTACTCGTGCACATCCCGCAGGGTGGGGTTGGACGGGGACATCCAACTGCCCCAGGCCGTGGAGGGGCTGGCGCTGCCCGCCTTGTTCCAGATGATCTCGCCCCGCATGTGGAAGCCCAACTCGATCATCTGCCGGGAAATGAAGGAGGCCAGGGGCAGATAGGGTTTGCGGCCCAAGTTGGCCACGTTGATGCAGGCCCGTCCCCCCGGCACCAGCACCCGCTGGGTCTCCGCCCACACCCGGCCCAGAAAGTCCAAATAGTCGGCCAGGGTCAGGTCTTCGTCGTACTCCTTGCCCACATTGTAGGGCGGCGACGTCACCATCAAATGCACGCTGTTGTCCGGCAGATCCGTCATGGCCTCCGCGGACGCGCACAGAATGCGGTTGGTGCAGCCCTCGGGCAGGGGCGTCTCCACATAGTCAACCTTTGCGCCCACGCCCAGCCCCGCGTACAGATTGCTGTCATAGAACGAACTGGCGTCATGGTTGACCCGCCCCGGCGAGCCAAAGGCGCTGGTCTGGGTGGCTTTGGGCATAAGCGATCAGATCCGATCAGGGTAAAAATAGAACACAGATTGGACGGATCTGAACGGATAAAAACGGATTAAAAACAGAAAAAATCCGTTTTTATCCGTTCAAATCCGTCCAATCTGTGTTCTATTTTTTGAAGAAGTTCGAGACGAAGAACCAAATATTGGCCGGGCGTTCGGCCAGGCGGCGCATGAAATAGGGGTACCATTCGCTGCCATAGGGCACATAGACCCGCACGGGATAGCCCTCCCGCACCAGCCGCTCTTGCAGATCCCGGCGGATGCCGTAGAGCATCTGGAATTCCAGGGCGCTCTTGGGCAAGCCGACTTTTTGCGCATAGTCACACGCGAAGGTGATGCGGGCCTCGTCCTGGCTGGCGATGGCGGGGATGGCCGGGCTTTTGCCGTCCGGGGTGGAGGGCGGGGAACCCGCGGCCAGGGCGGCGTCGATCAGCATGGCGGTCAGCTTGTCGAAATTGGCGTCCACGTCCCGCTTTTGGGGCCAGGCCAGATTCCTCCGGCTCCAAATAGGCCCCCTTGACCATGCGCACCCTGGCCCCCTCGGCCATGAGCGCGGCCACGTCCGCCTCGCTGCGATAGAGATAGGACTGGATCACCATGCCCACGTTGGCAAAGCCCCCGGCCCGCAGCTCATAATAGATCTGCAACGTGCGGTCGGTGAAGGGGGTGTCCTCCATGTCGATGCGCACCATGACGTCGTTCTGGGCGGCCCGGGCCAGGATGGTGGCCATGTTGTTGCGGCACAGGTCCGTGTCCAGGTTCAGCCCCAACTGGGTCAGCTTGACCGAGACGTTGGACTGCACCCCGGTGGTCTGGATCAGATCCAGCATGTGCAGCACATCCGCGGTGGACTGGGCCGCCTCCGCCGGGCTGGTGGTGTGTTCGCCCAGGTGGTCCAGGGTGGCGAAGATGCCGGCGGCGTTCAACTCCTGCACGGCGCGGATGGCGTCTTCCGGCGTCTCCCCGGCCACAAAGCGCAGGGCCACGCCGCCGGGCCACGCCCCATCCGGTCACAATGCGCCGGGCCCAGGCGGCTTTGGAGAGGTAGATCAACAGGGATCGAAGCATGGAGGAATCCTTTCAGAATGGTTAATGGTTGACGGTTAATGGTTAATTTTTAATGATCGGCGCTAAACCACGCTCAATTAAAAATTAACCATCAACCATTAACCATCAACCATTGGACAGCCGCGCCGGCCAACAGGGCCACCCCCGTCGGCATCATCCGTTCATCAAAATCAAAAGTGGGGTTGTGGTGGGGGCTGTGCATGGGTTGAGACGGGTCCGACGCGCCGACCATGATGAAGCAGCCGGGGACCTGGTTGAGGAATTGGGACATATCCTCGGCCACCATCATGGGGCGGATCTGGGTGACGTTCTCGGCACCGACCACGGCCTCGGCCACGGGGCGCATGAAGGCGGCGGCGGCTGGGTCGTTGATGGTGGCCGGGGTGCAATAGTCCAAGGTAAAGGCGAACTCCGCCCCAAAGCCCCGGCACAGGTTCTCGCCGATCTCCTGGATGCGCTGCACCAGAAAGTCCAGCACGGCGTCGTCAAAGTTGCGCAAGGTGCCCCGCAACTCCGCCCGCTCGGAGATGATGTTGGCCGCGCTGCCGCTGTGGAAGGCGCAGACGCTGACCACGCCGGTCTCGGTCGGGTCCAAGTTGCGGGAGACGATGCTCTGCAAGGCCACGACCAAATGGCTGGCGATCAGGGTGGCGTCAACGGTTTCGTGGGGCATGGCCCCGTGGCCGCCCTTGCCGGTGATGGTGATGCTGAAGGTGCTGGCGCTGGCCCACAAGGGGCCGGGCTGGACCACGACTTGGTTCAGCGGCAACCGGCTCCACAAATGCAGGGCGAAGGCGGCGTCCGGGGTCGGGTTTTCCAACACCCCGTCGGCGATCATGGCCGCCGCGCCGCCGTGGCCCTCTTCGCCGGGCTGGAAGACCAGCTTGACCCGGCCCGGCAGGGCGGCCCGGTGCTTGGTGAGCAGTTGGGCCACGCCCATGCCGATGGCCGTGTGGCCGTCATGGCCGCAGGCGTGCATCAGCCCTGGCCGGGTGGAGCGATAGGGGACGTCGTTGAGTTCGTCCATGGGCAGGGCGTCCATGTCAAAGCGCAACATGACCGTGGCCGCGTCCGTGGGCAGATCGTCCGGCTCCACCAAGGCCACCACCCCGGTCTGGCCGATGCCCGTGCTCACCTCCAGCCCCAGGCCGCGCAGATGGTCCGCCACGATGCCCGCGGTGCGCACCTCCTCCATGCCGATCTCTGGGTGCATATGGAAATCCCGCCGCCAATCCACAAGCTGCGGGAAGAGATCTTGGGCTTCACGTTTGAGGGTTTCGATCAATGGGTCCATGTTGCTCGCTTTCAAAGGGGATTGTGGATTTGGGATTGGGGATTTTAGATTGGGCGACGAAGCGAGTGAGTGTTCACCCAATGCCAGCGCAGGTTGAGTAGGCCGGGTTAACCACGGATCTGCTCGACCCTTGAAAGAAGGCCGTATCGAAACCGTAGCGGGTCGACCCGCTGCGGTTTCGATACGCCGCCGACTCAGTGAATGGTTAGCGGAGATCTCGGCGGCGGCTACTCAACCTGCGCTGGCAACCGCTCAACCTGACACTTGTCCACGCCACCCAATCCAAAATCAAAAATCCACAATCCAAAATCCTACAGCTTCACCAACTCCCGCCGCAAGACCTTGCCCACGGCGCTCTTGGGCAGTTCCGTGCGGAAGTCGACGAATTTGGGCACTTTGTAGCCGGTCAGGCTGTCTCGGCAGAAGGTGCGGATCTCTTCGGCGGTGGCGGTTTGGCCTTCCTTGCAGGACAATCCAGGCCTTGACCGCTTCGCCCTGATAGTCGTCGGGGATGCCGGCCACGCCCACTTCCATCACCGCCGGGTGTTTGGAGATCACTTCCTCCACCTCACGGGGCCAGACCTGGAAGCCGCCGGGCTTGATCACGTCCTTCTTGCGGTCCACGATGAAGACATAGCCGTCTTCGTCCAGATAGCCCAGGTCGCCGGTGACCAGCCAGCCGTCCACGATCATCTTGGCCGTCTCTTCCGGTCGCTCCCAATAGCCCTCCATGAGCTGGGGCGCCTGCAGGCAGATTTCGCCGACTTCGCCGATGGGCATCAGGGTGGTGCCGTCCGCATCCACGATCTTGACCAGGACATCGGGGAGGGGCATGCCCACGGAGCCGACTTTGTAGGCTCCCTTGGCCGGGCCAGCGGTCACAGCCATCATAGATTCGGTCAGGGCGTAGCCTTCCACAATCCGCCCGCCTGTGGCCGTTTCAAAATCGATCTTGGTTTGGGAGAGCAGGGCCGCCGCGCCGGAGATGCACAGCTTGATGGAGGAGAGATCCGCCTTGCCCGCGGCCACCTTGGGGTGCTTGAGCAGGGCGATGAAGAGGGTGGGCACGCTGGTGAAGAAGGTGGGCTTGGTCTTCTCGATGGTGGCCAGCACGTCGTCGATGTCCCGGGGGTTGGGGATCAGGGAGAGGGGGCTGCGGCCCATGAAGGCCACGGACTGCAAGCCCACGGCGTTGAAGACATGGAAGAGGGGCAGCACGGCCAGGAAGACATCGTTCCACTCTTCCATCACATCCGGGCCAAACCAGGTGCGCACCTGCAAGCCGGTCATCACCAGCCCCTGGTGGGTGCCCAGGGCGGCCTTGGAGAGCCCGGTGGTGCCGCCGGTGAAGAGGATGATGGCCGGATCTTCCGGCTTGACCGTCACCTTGGGCGCGGGGGCGTTGGCGTACATCTTGAGCATGTCCTGGAACCAGAGGTCGCCGGACTTGAGGTCGATCTTGTGGCCTTCCTTCTTCTCCTTGAGCAGGGTGAAGAGGACCTTGAGCACGCCGGGCAGGTATTCCTTGATGCTGGCGGCGATGATGGTGCGCAGCTTGGTCTTGGATTGCATGGCCTTGACCTTGTCATAGAACATGGTCATCACCACCATCACCTCGGCGCCACACTCGTTGATGGCGTGCTCCAACTCTGTGCCCGTGTAGAGGGGGTTGATGGAGGAGACGATGCCGCCGGCCTTCCAAATGCCCAGCTCGGCGATCACAAATTGGGGCACGTTGGCCATGAGGATGGCCACCCGATCGCCCTTTTTGACGCCGTTGGCCACCAGGGCCGCGGCGAAAGCCGTGGCCTGACGTTCCATCTCGCCATAGGAGGTGGTCTTCCCCTTGAAAATCAGGGCCGGGTGGTTGGGCCGCAAACGGGCCGTCTCGGCAACGACGGCGGGCAGGGTGGTTTGGGGATATTGGAGGGTCTCAGGGACCCCCGGGTCATAACTCTTGAGCCAGGGCTTAGGGATCATGTGGGTCTCTCCTTGTGGGATAGGTACTGGTGTGGGTTGCTTCAAGTTGACCCGGAAACCGCTCGCCGTGGGTGATGACCATCGGATCGTTTGCTCGGATCGGAAGGGTGTGTGCCTCGCTATTATACATGAGATCCCCAGGCGGAGCAGAATTGGGGGGAGGTGTTGGGGGTGATTCAGGATCCTTGGGGGATGAAGATGGTCGACCCGAGCCGCTCTCTGCACCGGAGGCAGGTATAATCATGACCATGAAGTCCGAGCCAGCCGATGGCTTGTCGCCAGGATCATGTAGCGTGACGAGGGAGTCGAAGAACCGAATGGGCATGCTTGACTTGGCAGAACCTACACTAGTCAGGCAGGTTGAACAGTGGGGCAAAGAAGACGGATCGACCGGTCGAAAATATCCTCGAAGTCGTCGTCCAAACCTATCTCGATGAGCTAAGAGAAGGAGGCTCATCCGTGGAGAGACGCAGACATTCTCGGGCGATGCAACAAGAAAGTGCAAGAGCTATCGAGGGGAGTATATCGCCCTCTATTTGGGGCGGGTCGTGGCGCACGACACAGATGTCACGTCTGGAAATAAGGGCGATTCGGGCGCAGTTTGGCCGTGCCAGTGGCTATTCCTGATCTGGCGGAGGTGCGCAAGCTTGGCGGCAACGCTCCACGCCCAAGGCCGTTCCCACCACGGGCGGGCTTGGGGATGGGAGGTGACCTATGAGCCGGAAATCCGCGAGGCCGCGGCCCAGGTTGACGTGCCGGATGGTCGAAGGCGCGACTTCACCGTCCAAACCATGCCCGCTGTGGATGCCGGCCAGCTTTACCATCGGGGCAAGCGGTCATTTGGTTCTTTCTCTCTGGCGTGGGAAGACTGGTGTGGATGAGATGCCGGTTGAGTTTTTGGATGATCGAAATGTTGCCGTAGAGGGCCGGTAATACATCTGACGTGCTAGACAATCAACAGAAAACGCTCCAGGCCCGACCGTCGGGCCTGGAGCGTTTTGATTTATGCCGAGGAGTTCGCACCCCCTGGTGCGAACGGGTTGACCCGGCGGGTGGGGAATAGGCGGATTCCGTTGGCAGAGCCGTTCGCACCAGGGGGTGCGAACTCCGCGGGGGGTTACTCCTCAAACACGGTGTCGAGAAGCTGATTGCTTTCCCGCACCCGCTCGTATTCCCGGCGGGCGTTGATGAGGACGTCGCCGACTTGGTTCATGCGCTCCCGCAGGTCGTTCTCGCTGGTGGCGGATTCCCAGGCCTGGCGCAGGAGGTCTTCGAAGGATTTGGCCCCGTCGATGTTGCCCAGGATCAGGTCCAGCTCGCCGATCACCAGCTCGAACATGCGGATCTTGCGGGCCAGGAGGTCGATGATGTGGGCCTCGATGGTCTCGTTGCAGCTCAGGTTGAAGATGGTGACGTCGTGGGCCTGGCCCAGGCGGTGCAGACGGCCAATGCGCTGCTCCACCCGCATGGGGTTCCAGGGCAGGTCGTAGTTGATCAGCTGGTGGCAGAATTGCAGGTTGCGCCCCTCGGCCCCGCTCTCGGTGGAGACCATCACCCGCACGCCGCCTTTGAATGCGGCCACGGCGGCCTCCTTCTGGCGGATGTCCAGGCCGCCGTGGAAGCCGATGACCTCCACGCCCTGGGCTTCGAGTTGGGCCACGATGGCGTCCAGGGTCTTGCGGTATTCGGTGAAGATTAAAAATTGACCGGGGAATCGATCCAGGATCTCCCCGACCGCCACCAATTTGCGCCCCACGGGAATCGATTCGGCCAAGGCCAAGAAGTTGCGCAATTCAGATCGGGCTTTTTCCGAATGAGAGCGATCTTCGATCATCTTGGCCAAGGTGGAGGCGACGGCCTGGGGGCTGCTGGTCAGCTCCCGTTGCAGGATGATCAGGGTCAGGCGCATGAGCTTGGTGCTGTCCTGGTCCTGAAAGCGGCGGCGGATGTAGTCGGTGACGTCGGCGTAGAGTTGGAACTCGGCCTCGCTGAGGGCCAGGTGATAGATGGCGGCCTGGCGGCGGGGGAAGGTGACATCCACGCTGCTGCGCCGGTTGCGGATCATGACATCGTTGAGCAGACGGCGCAGGGCCGGGGTGTTCTTGGGGCGGCGTTTGTCCGCGCTCTCTAAAAAGTGGCGGCGATAGCCCCGCACGGTGCCCAGTTGGCCGGGGGAGAGGATGGTGATCAGGCTGTAGAGTTCCAGCAGATCGTTCTGCACCGGGGTGGCGGTGAGCATGAGCACGTAGCGTTTGCGGATCTGGTTGACAAATTTCCAGGCCAGGGTGCTGCGGTTTTTGAGCTTGTGGGCCTCGTCCACGATCAGCAGATCGTACTCCCGGGCCAGGGCGCCCTCGCTGTGCCGGTCCCGCTTGGCCCGGTCCAGGCTGACGATCCAGCGCCCGGTCTCGGCGGACTGCACCTCTTGCCAGCCCTCCACCGTGTCCACCACGCTGAACTCTTCGCGGAACTTGGACGACAGCTCTTCCCGCCACTGCTCGGTGAGCGAGGCCGGGGTCAGCACCAGGACCGTGCGCACCAGTCCCCGCTCGATCAGACTCCTTCATGATGATGCCGGCTTCGATGGTCTTGCCCAGCCCCACCTCGTCGGCCAGGAGCGCCCGGCCCCGCATGTCCCGCAGGGCGCGGCAGGGCGGTCTCCAACTGGTGCTCGTAGTGGTCCACGGCAATGTCTTCCAGGCAGATGAGCTCGGTCAAAGCCCCGGCTCAGACGCAGGGCCTCGGCCTGAAGACGCAGGCGATAGAGGGCCAGGGGGCCGGGGGCGTGGGTGCGTCCGTGGATGCGGAAGAAGGTCTCCAGCCCCTGGTCGGCCTCGATCAGCCGGGGGGGCAGGCTGACGCCCAGTTCGGCGATGCGCTGGGCCATCTTCTGGTCCAGGTTATAGCGATGGCCGCAGCGAAAACAGCGGGTGGCGGTCTCGTCGTCCAGCCATCCGCACGAAGGGCAGCGCTTGCCCATGACGGTTTCGGTGGGTTTGGTCTTCTGGGTTTCGGGCTGGAGGTCCGCGTCCGTGGGGATTTCCAGCCACTCAAAGCGTTCGTTTGGCATGGGGGGTATTGTAGCTTTTTGGGGTGGGGAAGTCAATCGGTTGGGGATGGTGGATTGATGGGGAGTTGGGGCATTGCGGATTCGTTGACATGCTTAGATGGGGAGGGTACAATTGGGGCGATTGAATACAGGAGGCATGGCATGCTCACAAACGTAAGTCCGATTGAGTCAACCACAATTTGGTATGACATCCCCTATCCAACATTGGCATATCGGGTTATACTATGTTTATAGAATTCGAGTGGAATGAGGACAAAGCCAAAGCGAATCTGTCGAAGCATGGCATCTCTTTTGATGAAGCAACGACGGTTTTTAATGACCCATTCTATGTCGATTTCTACGATCCTGACCATTCGGATGACGAAGATCGATATATCATGATTGGAGAGTCACAACAGCGTCGTTTATTGATCGTGTCCTATACAGAACGCAGACATAAGACGCGTTTGATTAGTGCAAGGGTAGCTCAAACGGGAAAAAAGATGACGGGAGTGAGAAGGTTGCAAAAGTATGACGCTTGACGACATCCGTCGAGAATATGATTTTAAAAGTCAACGAGTCTGAAAAGTTGGCCGTCAGCGATCAGAATTCGGGGGTCAACTCCTTCAGATGGCACCGGACGTCTCGGCGGTTTTTGCAGACGCCGAATGGGTGAATGAGGCTTTGCGCTTCTTGAGTCGGGTTACTCTGGAAACTCGGACAGGGCTCGAGGGCATCAATCGTAACTGCCAGCGGCGGTAATTATGAACGACCAAAAAATGTTCTCCGTCTATCCCGGCGAAATCTTGCTTGAGGACTTCATGAAGCCCTTGGGCATTACCCAATATCGCCTTGCCAAGGAGATGAACATCTATCCCCGGCGGGTGAACGAGATCGTGCATGGCAAACGGGCATCACCGCCAACACGGCCCTGCGGCTTGCCCGTTTCTTTGGCACATCCGCCGAAGTGTGGATGAATTTGCAGGCGTATTACGATCTTGAAGTGGCGCGAGATGAGGTTGAGGCGCAGATCTTGGACGAGGTCATTCCGTACGGAGGTGGGGGAAGTGTGGTGTTGCAACCTGCCTGATCCTCGTCCACAGACCGTCGATCTGCTCCTGTACCCTCAAGCTGAGGGGCACGGTTTGGCAAGGAAATAGAAACCATGAACGATGTAAACCGATACATCCAAGACCGCGTGAAAGGGATGCAGAGTTCGCGGAAAATTTTGATACTGGCTACGCTGATTTCAAGATTGGCGTTATTTTGCGACAAGCGTGTAGCGGCAGGTCTCACTCAGGATCAAGTCGCCAAAAAACTGCACACCCAAAAATCCGCCATCTCCCGCATTGAAAATCACGCAGATGATGTGCGTCTTTCTACCATTCGACGGTATGCCGAAGCGGTTGGCGCTAGTCTTCAAATTCGATTGTCCGGTGGAGTCAAAGCAGTGGGCGTCTACGAAGAAGGTTAAAAATGAGATTGTCTGAGGGATACGATCCGTATCTAGTTTCGGTTATTTGCGTCTGCTTCTACATCTGGCATGAGCCAGTTCGCCTTTCCCTTCGTCTTTTTTTTGGCTTCGTTATCCGTCTTTGATAATTCAGTGTGAGCCAGGAAACAGCTGGCCGTTTGACTCACGCTCGGTCGCCGAACAGGAGTTGCTCGGCGAAGTTTCGAAAGGAACCCCCTCCCATGACTCGACGTCTTTTTTTCCTCTGCCTTTGCTTCGTTCTTTTGTCTTGGCTGTCTCACGCTCGTCCTCCGCTGTTGCCTGGGCGCCCTTTGTGACGGCTGCTCAGGAATCAGCCGCTCCTGCCTCCGCCCTCCCCACCCAGATCGATCCCGACACCTTGATTCAGCAGTGGCAACAGATGCGCCCGCCCTCTGCGCAGGGTGATTTGCTGTCGCTTGGGCTGCAATCCGCCTGCCGGGCCACACGATCTATGTGGATGTGAATCCCGCCGCGCCGGATGGAGATGGCTCGGTAGATTCGCCCTTTCGCACAATCCAGGCTGGGATCGATGCTGCCGTCGAGGATGATGTGGTGTTGGTGCGGTCTGGTCTTTACGCCGAGGCGATTGTGATGAAGGATCGGGTCGCCGTGGTGGGGGAAGCGGACCCCGAAGATGTGGTGATTCAAGCAAGCACCAACCCGTCGGTCGTCTGTGCCGACAAAGCGCTCCTGCAAGATATAACGGTTAATCCGCTCTCGATCATTAGTAGCGGGGTGATCGATTGTGCCAGCGTTTCACCCATCCTCAACCGTATCGTGGTTAACTATACGGGGCCAGGTGAACTGGCTTTTGGTGAAGTGGCGATTCGTATTCAATACACCGATAGCGCTATTGTCGCCAATACCCTGGTGGATGGGTATCGCCATAGTATTATTGCCTCAGGCGGGCTGACACTGGTTGGGAATTTACTGTTTGGCCATACGGTTTGGGAGGGCTGGGACGCAAACCAGAGAATCAGCTTTGACGCCAACATTTTTGCCAACAATAACTTCTTTAACACACCCCAGGCCAATCGGATTACTTTGACCGATCGGGCAAATGATCCGACAACCGACACTCATTTCCTGATCAACAACTGGGTCATCAACACAGTCATCCAACCCCGGGGGGCTATCGTTTTGGCAAACAACACAATTCTGGGGGGGAGTGATTCGGGTGGTATCTATCTCGCCTTCCCTTCAACTGAATCACGTGTTGATGTAGTAAACAACATCATTGGCTACACAGAAGTTGGCTTGTGGGATTTTTACGAGGGATCTGTTCGACGCGTGGAGAATAACCTCTTTTGGCAGAATGGCGAGAATGTCCAGGGACTGGCCGATCCCATCGGCAAGAATGGCAATATCCAGGCAGATCCCCAATTTGTCGATCTGAATCTAGGCGACTTTCACCTGGCCCTGGGCAGTCCGGCCATCGACGCAGCCCAGAATCTGGCTTATGTGCCCACCGATTTCGATTTCGAGAGCCGCATGTGTGATGGGGATGGCAACGGCAGCGTTCTCTACGACATCGGCGCGGACGAGTTCAGCAACGCCACCTGTCAGCCGCCCCTGAATACTCCCACCCTCACCCCGACGGCCACCCCAACGCTCACCGCCACACCGACCTCAACCTTGACACCGACCCCCGCCGAGGGATGCCGGCAACTGCTCAACGACCCCGGCTTTGACTCCACTACCTTCGAGCAAGATGGCGTCTGGCACCTGCGGATACAGGGGAGCGCCAACATTTTTCAGAAATATTGGCCGTCTAACTCCATAGACGGCCAATACGTGCTTGAGATGGATCATAGTCTCGCTACGACAGAAAGCAGCGCTTTTGTGGAGCAGGATCTACGCCTGCCCCCAGGTGAAATTACCTTTGATCTGCACTGGATGCGCGAGGTGCAGCAAGGCGCACCGGAACCGCTTACCGCCACATTGGTAGACCCGACCAGTGGCGAGATTCTGCAAACGCTCTGGACATCTCCGCCGGAACAGACCCAGCCGGGTATCTGGCATTTCGTGCAGCTTTCCTTTGTCTGGCCCGCCCAGCAGGATGTGCGGCTGCGTATCGGCGGGTTAAGTCCCATGGGGAACCCGGATACGGATACCTACTCTTCGCAATTCCTGTTGGATGATGTGCGACTGACCCATTGCGCGCCCATCGGCCAGCCCACGGTGACGGCGACGCCCATACCGACAGCCACGCCTACCCCCACGCCTACGCCGGGCACGCCGACGGCAGAGTGCCAACAGTTGATCGCCGCGCCTGGCTTCTGGCCCACGTCGGACGAGTGGAAAACAACGGGGGGTGCCTATGTGGGGCCTTCGCCCCTCTTCGATTGGGCCAGCGAACCGCTCATCGGCTATGTGCCAATACGCCCCACCCAGTCGGCCCCTTCTGCGCTCTACCAAACGGTCCATCTGCCGCCCCAGAGCCAGATCCGTGTGGAATTCTATACCAAACTCAAACCGGAAGCCCTCAACGATACCGGTCCTCTGCAAACCGGCCTGGTCCAGATCCGCAGCGAAGACGGCAGCACTGTGCTGACAACCCTGCGGGAATCATCCACCGCCCACCCGTGGACCCAATTCACCTATGGGTTGAGCGAATATGCCGGCCAGAGCGTGCAGGTCTGGTTTGGCGGCATGGCGGAAACAGACAAGACGGCCACCTTCTTCCAGATCGATGACGTCTATCTCACTGCCTGTCCCCCTGGGGCAGCCAAGGTTTACCTTCCCCAGTTGCGCAAGGACCCGCCGCCGCCCACACCGACCCCCACCCCCACGCCAACCGTGACGCCCACAGCCACACCCGTAGCCATGACGCCCATTTTGCCGCCATCCTCGCTGCAGGGCGGTCCCTTGGGCAGGGCGCAGCAGACGGCTCACATCTGGTATCTTGACCCCACCGGCCACATCCACCCGGATGATGCCGCGGAACCCTTCCCCCTGGACCCGGCGCTGTCGGTGCGTTCCATCGCCACCGGTCAGGATGGCACGCTGGCTGCCACGGATCAGGGCATCTACCTGCGAGACGAAACCTTCCGCTGGCGGCAGATCAGCGATATGCCCACTCGCCTTGTCGGTTCGATGTTCGCTTCCATTTGGCGGACGACCGACGACCAACCGGAACAGATTTCCGTCAGCCATGATGGCGGTGTCACCTGGCAGAACGATTCCACTGGATTGGAGGGGGTGCTGGTTTCCCCTGTCTACGCCTGGACAACAGCCCGACAAGTACTCACCCTGCGAGATGGACGGTATGTTCTCTGGGAGCAGAGTGACGAGCAGGCATCCTGGACGGAACTCGCCATTGTGCCGGGTGCGGCCCTGGCCTATGCCCCCGGCGGCATCACCGGCGGTCTCTCCTATCGCTCGCTGGCAACAGGACTCGAAACCCGTGTCAGCAGCAGCGACGGCAACATCTATCGGTTGCGGCGCGACGGCAGTAGCCCCACTTGGGAAGTACTCCACAACTTCGGAGACGGCGTCTTCCCCCTGATCCTGGACCTCAACTGGGTCAGCGTGATCGACCTGGACAGCGGCGATATGCAACTCTATGAATGGCAGGGCGGTCTGGATCAGGGCGAGTGGGTACCGGCCTATTATCCATCCCCGAACCTGCCCATGGGACACTTTGCCCTGCCCGACGGCCAGCCAGTCAAGCGCATCTACGGCCAGGGTGGCTGGGTCGGCATGGCCTTGACCCAAGACGGCGCGCTCTACGCCGGTGACATGGGCGGACCGGACGATGGATCTGTTTGGGCTTGGCGTGTGGTGACCGAGACGCCTGAGCGGACGGACTTCGTGATGGCTCAGGCAGTGGATGAGATCGGTTCGCTTTACAGTGGCGCACACTTGCAGTGGGATGGCAGCACCTGCACGGCAGATCCCAGCGGCTTCTATCGCAGCGACGACAAAGGATTGACCTGGACCGAGGTGGTGAGCGATACGGCCCGTCAGCCGGTCGCCGCAATCGATCAGGCACAACTCGTTCTGGCCGCCACTGCACCGGTCCCAGCTATCAGCCAGGACGGCGGCGACTCCTGGCGTTCACCGGCGGATTTGGGCTGGCCCTTGTCCGTGGGCGCGCAACATCTGGCCCTGTATGACCAGGATGGCATCACCCTTTACGCCGCTGGCATCGGCGGGGACGGTGCGTCCTTTCCTCTATCGGGCCGCCTATGACGCCCAAACCGGTGCGCTGGGGGCGTGGACGCAGATCACCCCGACGGGGCTGGGCCAACCCCAGGCCCTCTTCATCTCAAACGGCGAAGGAACAATTGTCCCGCAGATCTACCTGGCCGATGAGAAGACGGTCTGGCTTTCAACCGACAATGGAAGCACATGGCAATCTCGTGGGGACAATCTGAGCGGGGCCAAGGTGTGGGCTTTCTATCCCTATGCCAACGACGTACGCCGAGAAGCGGGCATGTTGATGGCTACGGACCAGGGTCTCTTCTTCGGTCCGGCGGCTGGGCAGACCGGGCCGTGGATTCCCACGGGCTATGCGTACACCCGGAATCCGGTGGACTTCCAGTGGATTGTGCCTGGGAGTGCCTATCTCAACGGGCAGGATGAGGTCTTCTTGCTGCCCTTCGACTTCTTTGCGTACATCGACCCGGCGACCTTGCCGACGCCAACGCCCACATCTTCGGTCTCGCCGACGGCAACGCCAACAGCCACGGCGACGATGACCATGACCCCAACGGCCACACCGACACCATCGCCCACGCCATCGGCCACCACGACCCCGACGGCAACGCCAACCGGGATCGCCACATCGACAGCCACGCCTACGCCATCGCCGACGCCATCGGCCACCGACCCCGACGGAAACGCCAATCGGTGTCGCCACATCGACAGCCACGCCGACACCGTCACCGCCACCGGCCCCAGACACCGACGGAAACGCCAACAGCGGTCGCTACATCGACGCACAGCGACGCCGACGGCCACGCCGTCACCCACCGCAACTTCGACGGCGACAGCAACGCCTACTGCTATCCCAACATCAACAGCCACACCATCGGCAACTTTGACACCGACGCCAACCGCGACATTGACCTCCACCCCCACTTCAACGTCCACCGCCACCATGACACCGACGGCCACGCCAACGTTGACCCCCACGCCGACCGCCACGCCTGAGTCGTGCCGTCAGCTTCTGATCAACGGAGGCTTTGAGGAAGGCAGCGGGTGGGTGATGGCCAACACCACCTACCCAGCCGGCTATAGCACGGATCAGGTCTATGCTGGGGCGCGCAGTCTGCGGGCGGGCATACCGGCCAGCGGGATCAATACCTATAGCTATAGCAACGCCGCCCAGACCTTCGATCTGCCTGCTGACGCTGGGCAGATCACCTTGACTGCCCAGGTTTGGCGGGGCAGCACTGCCGCGGACAGTGACTTCCAATATCTGTGGATAGAGGTGGCTGGTGGTACTATGCAGAAGGTGTTCCAGAGCCGTCAGAACACCCAAGCCTGGGAAGCCCTCACCTACGACCTGACCGGATTAAAGGGCAAGCGCATCACCGTGCGCTTTGGCGTTTACAATACGGGCAGCGGCGGCAAGACGGTTCTGTATGCGGACGAGGCAAGCGTGGAGAGTTGTACGCCGTAGGCTTGAAACCTACCATCAAGGAGCAATTCAAATGCAGAAGATCACCCCGTTTTTATGGTTCGACAATCAGGCCGAAGAGGCCATCAATCACTACACCTCGATCTTCAAGAATTCGAAGATCGTCTCCATTTCGCGCAATGGCGAAGGAGCGACAGCACAGGTGATGATGCCGCCACCTTTGAGATCGAAGGCCAGGCAGTTCATGGCCCTCAACGGCGGGCCGCAATTTCCCTTCACCCCGGCCATTTCGCTCTTTGTCAACTGCGAAAGCCAGGCCGAGGTGGATGAGTTGTGGGAGAAGTTGTCCGAAGGCGGGGAAGGCGGGCGGTGCGGCTGGCTCACGGACAAATTTGGCCTGTCGTGGCAGATTGTCCCCACAGCCCTGGGCGAGTTGATGGGCGACCCGGACGCGGAGAAGTCGGCCCGGGTGATGAACGCCATGCTGAAAATGGACAAGCTCGACATCGCCGGGCTACGGCGGGCCTACGCTGGCGAGTAAATAGACGCAACAAAAAAGGGGCGACTTTTCGAAAAGTCGCCCCTTTTTTGTTCACCCACTGGCCTGCCTGGCCCGCTGTTTGGCCCACGCCCGCAGACCGGAGATCTGCTCCTCCATCATCAAACTGAGGGGGACGGTGGTTTGGAGTACGTCTTGGAGATCTTCCATTTCCAGAGGGCGATTCTTGTCGAAGGCTTCGTATAGCCCGGCGATCACCGCCTGCTCGATCTCGGCCCCGGAGAGACCGTCCGAGGACATGGCCAGGCTGCCCAGGTCGAACTTTTCCGGGTCCCGGTTGCGCTTGAGCAGGTGGATGCGCCAGATCTGGGTGCGTTCGGCGGCGTTGGGCAGGTCCACAAAGAAGATCTCGTCGAAGCGCCCCTTGCGCACCAGTTCCGGCGGCAGTTGGCTGACATCGTTGGCCGTGGCGATCACAAAGACCGGGGACTGCTTCTCTTGCAGCCAGGTGATAAAGCTGCCAAAGACCCGGGCCGCGGTCCCGGCGTCGCTCACATTGCTGCTGCCCACCCCGCTAAAGCCCTTCTCGATCTCATCCACCCACAGCACAACCGGCGCAATCGATTCGGCCACCCGAATGGCGCTGCGCAGATTCTCTTCGCTGGATCCCACCAAGGAGGCGAAGAGGCGGCCCACATCCAGGCGCAGCAGGGGCAGCTTCCAGGTGTTGGCCACGGATTTGGCCACCAAACTCTTGCCGCAGCCCTGCACCCCCACCAACAAAATCCCCTTGGGTTCGGGCAGGCCATAGGCCCTGGCCTCGTCGCTAAAGGCCCGCACCCGCTTGCGCAGCCACTCCTTCAACACATCCAGCCCGCCCACGCTGCTGCCCAGGCGGTCGTCGCTGGCGTAAAATTCCAACAGCCCGCTCTTGCGGATGATCTGCTGCTTTTCCGCGGTGACCGCCTCGATGGCCTCGCCGTTCAGCCGTCCCCCGGCCTGGATGATGGCCTTGGCGATCGGCATTGGCCGCCTCGCTCTCGGTCAACCCCAGGCAGGCCTGCACCAACCGGCCCCGCTCCCGGCGGTCCAAGCTCGATGTCGATCTCGCCGTTGCGCTCGGTGGAGGCCAGAATGCTCTCGATCTTGGCCGCCATCTGCTCCCGGTCCGGCAGATTCAGGTCCAGGACCGTGACCTCCTTTTGCAGCTCCGGCGGAATGGCCAGCACCGGCCCCAGCAAAATCACCGTCTTGCGGCTCTTTTGCAGCCCAAAGGCCACCTCTCGCAGCCGCCGCACAATCCCGGCGTCTTTGAGAAAAGGGTGAAAATCCTTCAACACCCAAATCCCCTCTTCCGTGTCGTCCAAGATGGCGGTGAGCAGGGCGGGGGCGTCCCGCTTGGCCTTGTCCACCTGGTTGGGCAGGGCCACATTGGCCAGCCCCGTGGTCATGCTCCACACCAACATGCGCTTGCGCTGGGCTGTGGCCACCTCTTCAATCTCGACCAAAGCCCGCTCTTCCTCAGGCGTCACCACCCACAGCAGGGGATATCTGGCTCGAATATAGATGTTGAGTTCGGTTTTCATGGGCTATCTATCCTCTACCGCAGATATTGTGAATTGGGCCAGACTTTCCACAGATCCACATTTCTTCCATTGACATAAATGTTTGTGTTGGTCCATTTGCTGACATATTCCCACAGGGGCCAAAGGTGGCGCAGTTGGGATTTGCTGTAGTTAACCCGGTAAACCATGTGGCGGTTTTCGTCCATGATCTGGCTGAAAGTGGGTTGTTTTTTGGCCAAGGACAGGGCATAGGCGAAATATTGGGAGCGGCTTTCCTGGAATTCCAAAGTCAGGGACCATTTGGCATTGCTGGGGCCAGCCGTGTCGTCCGGGTCGAAAGCTGGGAGCGTGCCGTTGTCCCCGGGATCCTGGGCGGCCAACTCTTGCAGCAGGGGGCGCAGAAGGGGGGCGAGGGTGGGCTGGGGCAGGGCAAAACGCAGATCCCGGTGGCTGCATCGCCAGGGTTGGGGCATTAGCTCTTCCGGGGGGATTTGGGCCAAGCAGTGGGCCAAGGTTTCAGCGCCCAAGGTGGCGGCCAGGGAACCCAGGCGATGCTTCATCACCTCTGGATCCGGCGTTGCGTCCGCTCCATCAGGCGACAGCCCCAAGATGGTGATGGCGGCCAAGCTCTGATCGGGCTGTAAAGGCATGCCCATCTGCGCTTGCAAGCCCAGCCCAGTCAACAGCACCTCTTCACCCGGCAGCGCACCCGCCGGCCACGCCGCCACGCCGGGACCGTCCTCAGCCAGCCACGCGCCCAGGAGCCAGGCCCGTTGCAATCCCGTGTGGTCGTGCCAGCCTGGGCAGCCCAGCAAGCGGGCAATTTCTTGTCGGGCCTGTTTTGCACTCTCCGCGGTCTCGAAGAGGGCGATCTCCAGATAGGCCACGTAGAGGGTGCGAAAGGCGGCTGGTCCCGGATTGGTCTGGGCTGCACAACCAAAACAAAAACCAGTGGCGTTGGGCCGGCGTCATGCCCGCATAGCTGACCCCCACCTGGGGCGCGGGGATGCTGACTTGGCGCATAGGGATGGTCACAGTCAGGGTGAGGTCAACTTGGGTGTAATCTTCGGTGGGGCGGGCGGGGCGGCGATCCACCACCCGTTCGCCCACCCGGTTGCGGATGCCCTGGCCCAAGGCGGCAAACGCCGACTTGTCCCGGCCCTTGACGCGCAGAAACGGATTGGCATGGTGGAGCCCATCCTCGTCTTGGAAATACATTTGGGGGCTAGCCGGGGGCCAGCGGACCGGATTGGCCATGACGGATCTCCTGGGGAGGGGGCAAGGTGGGCGGAACGGTTTGGCAGGTCCGATCATAGCACAAAAGGGGTGAAGGGGGGAAAGGGGGAACGGGTGAAAAGGTGAGAGGAGGAACGGGCAGGATGCCAACGTAGGTTGAGTAGCCCGGCCGATCCCTACCAAGTGCTAAACCCACAAAAAAGGGCGTATCGAAACCGGAACAGGTCAACCCGCGTCTGGTTTCGATACGCCGCCAGTTCTTGAATGGTCAGCGGAGATAGCGTTGGCGGCTACTCAACCGGCGCTACTCCCCCAGGAAACCAACGTAGGTTGAGTAGCCCGCCCGATCCCTACCAAGTGCTAAACCCACAAAAAAGGGCGTATCGAAACCGGAACAGGTCAACCCGCTCTGGTTTCGATACGCCGCCAGTTCTTGAGTGGTCAGCGGAGATAGCGTTGGCGGCTACTCAACCGGCGCTACTCCCCCAGGAAACCAACGTAGGTTGAGTAGCCCGGCCGATCCCTACCAAGTGCTAAACCCACAAAAAAGGGCGTATCGAAACCGGAACAGGTCAACCCGCTCTGGTTTCGATACGCCGCCAGTTCTTGAGTGGTCAGCGGAGATTTCGACGGCGGCTACTCAACCGGCGCTGTCATTCGTGTTCACCCGCTCACCCGCTCACGCCCCGGCCCGGCACTGAGCAAAAGGATGGCGGTCATGATCAACGCAGAGGAGAGGCACCAGATGCAGGTAGCCCCAATCACAAAAGGTTCCAAAAAGGTGAGGTAGATGGAGAAGAGGACGCCGATCACGGCGATCACAAAGATGCCTGCGCCAGCTTGCTGGGCGACCGGCGTCTTCGTCCAGCGCTGGGCTGCCCACAGGGCCAGAATAGACAGATAGCCCGCCAAGCCATAGAGGGCGATGGGGATACCAAAGAGCCGGGCATATTCGCTCTGCTGCACGGCGTTGCAATCCCCCACGGGGCCGCACACGGCCTGGGCCAGGGTGGTCTCAACATAGGCCAAGTAGCCCGCCACCCCCAGCCCCACCACGGCCAAAACCGGGATCAGCCAGCCGATCTGGGCAGCGCTGGAGCCAGCCGCTTTGAGTCCTTTGGGTCGGGGGCGCAGCACCGCGGCCAGCCCGATCACCATCCCGGCCAAGACCACCAGGGCCAAGCTGTTGCCCGTGGGATCTTGGTTGAAGCGATCCCGCCAGGTGGGGGGCGGGGCCGCGGCCAGGCTCTGCACATCCTCCGCCACGGCCAGGGGGGCTTGGGTCTCGGTTTGGGCGGAGACAGTTTCTGCCGTGGTTTCTGTCACGGTTTCCGGTGCTGGCTGTTGGGCCGCCGCTTCTTGTGCGGCGGCTTCTTGGGCGGCCATCATCTGTTGCAGTTCGGGAATGGCGGGCCAATCTATCCCGCCCCCGGCCAAATAGACCTCGATCAGCCCAGGGAAGATGGCCGGGATCTCTCCGGATCCCACCAGTACCCGGTCCCCCACAATCAGCGCCGGGACGCCGCGCCGATCTTCGGCGATAGTTAAAGGTGCGGATGGCGGCTTGATAGAGGGTCTGGCCCCAATCCTGGCTCACATCCACGCCGATGATCTCCAACTGGTCGCCATATTGGGCAGCCAAGGGGGGGAGCACATTGTCGATCACTTCGTGGCAATGGGGGCAGGTGGGGGAATAGAAGAGGACAGCCTGGACAACGGGCTTGGCCACTGGGCCGATGGGCTCGACCCGTTGGGCGTGGACCGGTGCGGGCAGTAGCCCAGCCAGGATCGATCCAAGGAGGGCCAAACAGAGTAGAGAGCGGGTGAAGAGGGTTGACATGACAACAGCTCCTTTGGGAATGCAGCAAACCTGTTTTGCCGCCGAGGGCACCGAGATTTAGGGAGGAGGTGGCTTGGCGGTTAAGATCAATTATGAATATGGCGTTGCAAGATGCCTTCGATGCCATCGGGGCGAGCAAAGATCATCAGGGCTGCGGCCTCGTCTGTGCCTTCGTTGCCCCATCGATGAGGGAGTTGCGCCTCGAAGAGCAGGCTGTCCCGGGGCTCCAAATGGAACTTTTCTCCATCCACCTCGTAGGAAATCTTCCCCTTGACGCAATAGATCAACTCATGGCCGGAGTGGGCAATGGCCTCTCTGCCACTGGACGCACCGGGTGCCAGCCGGATCAACAGCGGTTCGATGCACTGATGGGCCAGGCCACTGCCCAATTTCTCGATTTGTCCACCGGGGATCACAATGGCCTGTCGATTTTTGGCGGGCGTAAAAATGACTGTCTGGTTCTCCACCGCATCCTCGAAAAAGGCGGTGATGGGCACATCCAGCGCCACGGCCATGCGGTGCAAGGTGCTGACGCTGGGGGAGATCTTGTTGCGCTCCACCAGGCTGATGGTGTTGATGGAGAGGCCGCTGGATTCAGCCAGGTTGCGCAGGGCCAAATTTCGCTCCGTGCGCAGGGCACGGATGCGTGCCCCGATCTGGACGACTTCTCCGCGCTCTGTTTCGGTGTCGGCTATGCCGTTCTCTTTGGTTGGTTCGGCGGACTTTGGTTCGCTCATAGCCGTATGCTCCTTGTTGGAAAATAGATTTTTGGGGTCTCCTTCAGAAGTTCGACTTTTGCAAAAATCCGAACTTCTTTATGCGCAAATCTTACCACTATTTGTGTAAAACAAAAAGATCGGTCGTTTGAGTCCCTCGTCTTGCCTACCACTGACCCATCAATCTGCCCCTTTGTCTGCGCCCCACCTAACTTAACCTGCCAGCAGCATGGCGATTTTGACAGATTGATGTAAAATGACCAACCGAAATGATTGTTTTGCGCTTTCTTGAAGGGAACGAGGTCTTGCCATGCCCGACTCTGCCTATCCTATGCTTGCGGTGGACCAGGCCCTGGATTTGGTCCTGTCCCATGCCCAGCCTTTGCCCCCGGTGACGGTGGATCTGCTGGCCGCCCAGGGCCTTGTGCTGGCCGCGCCGGTCTATGCCGCTGACCCCTTGCCCCCCTTTCGGGCCGCGGTCAAGGATGGCTATGCCGTGGTGGCCGGGGACGGGCCGGGGGAGTACCCGGTTGTGGGCCAATCCACCGCCGGTCACACGCCGGATTTTGTCCTGCATCCGGGCCAGGTGGCCTACATCACCACGGGCGCGCCCCTGCCCAAGGGGGCGGATGCGGTGGTGATGGTGGAGCAGACCCAGCCCCTTGGGGACGTGGGCGAAGCCGGGCCGCGGGTGCAGATTCAGGTCCAGGTGCAGCCCGGCCATGATGTGCGCCCCGTGGGGGTGGACGTGGCCGCGGGGGAGCTTGTGCTGGCCGCCGGCGGCTTGATTGGCCCGGCGGAGATCGGCCTGTTGGCGACCGTGGGGGCGGACCGGGTGCTGGTGCATCCTCGGCCCCGGGTGGCCATCCTGTCCACCGGGGACGAACTGGTTGCCCCTGGGGAATTGCCCGGTCCCGGCCAGATCCGGGACAGCAACCGGGCCATGCTGCTGGCCGCGGTGGCGGCGCTGGGCGGCATTCCTGTGGATTTGGGCATTGCCGGCGATGACCTGGACCAGCTCAGCGACCGCCTGGCCGTGGCGTTTGACCATGCGGATGTGCTGATCACCTCCGGCGGCGTCTCGATGGGGGATCTGGACCTGCTCAAGCCCCTGTTGGAGGAGATGGGCCAGGTGCATTTTGGCCGCCTGCGCATGAAGCCGGGCAAGCCCTGCACCTTTGCCACGGTGGGCGTGGCCGATTGGGACGATCAGGGCGAAGAGGTCCCCCGCACGGTGCTGGTCTTTGCCCTGCCGGGGAACCCGGTGAGCAGCCTGGTCACCTTCTATTTGATGGCCGGGCCAGCCCTGCGCAAACTGGCCGGGTGGCCCAACCCCCATCTGCGCCGGGTCCAGGCCCATCTGGGTCAACCCCTGCGCCTGGACCCGGAACGGCCCGAATATCACCGGGCCATTTTGCGCTGGGATCGGGTGCTCAACGACGGCCAGGGCGGCTATGTCGCCCTCAGCACCGGCAGCCAATCCAGCAGCCGCCTGCTCTCCATGCGCACGGCCAACGCCCTCCTCGCCCTCCCCGCCGCGGAGGGTGAACTGGCCGCAGGGGCGGTGGTGGAGGCGTTGATTATTGGTTGAAGTCTTGAAAAATGGTTAATGGTTGATGGTTAATTTTTAATTTTTAATGATTCGTGGTCATCAACCTACCATTTTCATAGGGATTTACCATCTTCTCAACCCACACCAATTAACAAATTAACCATCAACCATTAACCATCAACCATTTTCTCTTTGCCTATGCTAACCCATCTAGACGAACGCGGCCACGCCGCCATGGTAGACGTCAGCGAAAAAAATATCACCAGCCGAGAGGCCGTGGCCCAAGGCGCGGTCCACATGGCCCCATCCACGTTGGCCGCCATCCGCGACGGCGACGTGCCCAAGGGGGATGTGCTGGCCGCGGCCCGCATCGCCGGCATCATGGCCGCCAAGCGCACGCCGGAGCTGATCCCCCTCTGCCACACCCTGCTTTTGAGCAAAGTGGCCGTGGACTTCGAGATCGACGAGGCGGCCAGCCGGGTGGTGATCACCGCCACCGTGCGCTGCAAGGGCCAGACCGGCGTGGAGATGGAGGCCCTGACCGCGGTCAGCGTGGCCGCCCTCACCATCTATGACATGGCCAAGGCCTTGGAAAAGGGCATGGAGATCCGGGACATCCGCTTGTTGGAAAAACGGGGCGGCAAGTCCGGCGAATGGCGGCGGGAGGAGGGGCGGCGAATGGGTGACATAACGATTCGGCTGCGGCTTTTTGCCGGTCTGCGGGAAGCGGCGGGGTGGTCGCAAAAAGAGATCACTTTGGCCACCGGGTCTACCGTGGCGGATCTGCTGGCCCAGGTGGAGGAGACGACCTCTGGCCTCATCTTGCGCGGGCGTCCGGTCTATGCGGCTGTTAATCAAAAATACGTCGAACGGGAACACGTTTTGGGCGAGGGAGATGAGGTGGCCTTGTTTCCGCCGGTGTCCGGGGGAGTTGGTTGACCCGAAACGTCCCCGGCACTCACGTAGGGCTTTGCTGGGTATTGCTGATCCGTGCTCGCTGGGTGGGGAAGTGCCGGGGACGTTTCTCCGGCTTGCTCAATCAACCAATCAACCAATCAACTAATCAACCGACCAAACCTATGACAAAACTTTTCGAACTCACCCCCCATCCCCTCTCCCTTGGACGACGTGGCCGCTCGGGTCACCAGCCCGGACTGTGGGGCCATTACGGTCTTTAGCGGCGTGGTGCGAGGGGTCACGATCACGGACACGGGCGAACGGGGCACAGATTTTCTGGACTATGAGGCCTACGGCGAGATGGCCGAGGCCATGCTGGCCCAGATCGGCGACGAGATCCGCCAGAAATGGCCGGCGGTGACCGCGGTCAGCATCCTGCACCGCACAGGCCGCTGCGAGATCGGCGAGCCCAGCGTGGCCATTGCCGTGGCCACCCCCCACCGGGGCGACGGCTGCTTCGAGGCCTGCCGCTACGCCATCGAACGGCTCAAGGCCATCGTGCCCATCTGGAAACAGGAAAACTGGTCCGACGGCCAGGTGTGGGTGGAAGGGCCCCGGCAGCCGGAGTTGGATGTGGATCAACCTCAAAAATAGGCCACGGATTTGACGGATGCGACGGATTTTGACGGATTTTTCTTGGAAGATCCGTGTAAATCCGTTCGAATCCGTCTAATCTGTGGCCTATTTTTGAGGTTGAAAATTGGCGTGGTCAATTTGACAGCCGACCGCCTGCGTGGTATATTTATGGACGTTCTTGGGGCCAAACTTTCGGGTTTTGAGCCATGAGAATCGCAGCTTAAAAGCCGAAAATGACGAACAACTGCTGTCGCTGGCGGTCGATTTCTTTCGAGAAATCGGTGGTCAGAGGAACTTCCCGACTCCCTGCCGGTGTGTGGATTTCGGTCCAAGGCCGGCCGGTTGCCCCATGAAACAGCAAGTGGGGGCGTGCATCTGGTAACGGGTGTATGACTACAACCGCAACAGAAAGTATACCCGCCGCTGGACCTTTGGGTGCAGGGGTGAGGGCTGAAACGGTGGGGTAAGAGCCCACCAGCGGGATCAGCAATGATCTCGGCTGGGCGAGCGTGCAACTGGGAGCAAGGCGAGAGGGTTCGGCTAGTCAACGGTGCTTTCGGGCATGGTGGGCGGCTGAATCTCGTCGCAGCGGTGACGGTGAGACCGGGCAACACCCGGAGAGCCATTCACAGCCAGGAATCTGCCGCATGTCGGTGGATTGTTGAGACAGATGACAGCAAGAGCAGGTCGCAAGACCGGTTCTACAGAATCGGGGGTATGTTGTTCGTCAAATTTGCGTTTTTTGTCGATTCCACGTATCCTATGGGACAGCACAGGCAAGCACATGCCGACGTGGCGGAATGGCAGACGCGATAGATTTAGGATCTATTGCCCGACAGGGTGTGGAGGTTCAAGTCCTCTCGTCGGCACCTGAAGCACCATCGCCGGGCATACGCAGGCATGGGCCCGTGGCCTAGCTGGGAAGGCGTCTCCTTTGCAAGGAGAAGATCGTCGGTTCGAGTCCGACCGGGTCCACCTTAGTGGGTCGGATTTTGCAGGGTAAGTTGAACGGCAAGCGTAGTAGGTCGTACCCTTAACAACAGCATGAACGTGCGGGCGTAGTTCAGTGGTAGAACGTCTCCTTGCCAAGGAGAAGGTCGAGAGTTCGAATCTCTTCGCCCGCTCTAGAAAAGGCCAGCCGTCAGTGGCTGGCTCTTTTTGCCGAGGTAGCTCAGTCGGTAGAGCACTGCACTGAAAATGCAGGTGTCCCCAGTTCAAGTCTGGGCCTCGGCACCTTATTAATGGTTAACAGTTAATGGTTGATGGTTAATTTTTAATGATTGTTGTTGACCAAATCCATTAAGAATTAACCATTAACCGTCAACCATTAACCATTGTAGTTGATGGGGGATCGTCTAAAGGCAGGACTACGGTCTTTGGAACCGTCAATCGGGGTTCGAATCCCTGTCCCCCAGCCAAAAAGCCGGGGAGAGCGATTCTCCCCGGCTTTCTATTTTTTGTAGAAGTTGCCAAGTTTTTATGGCGCTCATAGCTCAATCGGTAGAGCACTTGATTGTGGATCAAGAGGTTACGGGTTCAAGCCCCGTTGAGCGCCCCTAGGGAACATGCACTTCTGTCGACTCATACTTCGCAAGAATGAGCGCCATGGGAGATTGGTTGAATTGCAACAGCTTGATATCAGATTTCTGTCAATCAGGTACAACGTTACCGAGAGATACCCAGGCCTCGTTGCTTGGTTCTCAAGTACCTTGTATAATTGGTGAGACGCGCAAGCGCCCACCGATTGTTAAGGTGCGTATACGTCTAGGAGAAGCCGTCCCGAATGCCGCCAAGCTAAACAGGGGCGGCTTTTCCTATTCCTGATGCAATCACTTAGCCGAAATGGTACTACTCTTCAGGCTGATTGACAAATTCAATCAGATCCTGAGTGGTGAGGGGACCGAGGGCCTGGGAGAAGAAGGCCAGGAGCAATCCTACGCTCCTCAACTCGATCCGCACCGGGAACTGGTGGGTCATGTAGTGGATGGTGGACGGGGCCAATCCTGCGGCCTTGGCCAGGTGGACGGCCAGTAGCGGCTCGCCTGTGGCCTTGCGGTATGCCACCATCAACTCGTTCAAATGCCATCTGATTTCCATCGCCTGCCTCCTGTGACTTCCACATCTGTCTGCTTTTCGATACCCGAACATATGTTTTATTCGTGTTCGACAATCGTACCAGAAAAGCATTTTGGAAGCAACTGGAGATCCGAAGGAATCTGGCTACTGTTCCACCTCTCCACTGCTCAACCCCACATGCAGCAACTGCTTGAGCCGTTCCAACTCGCCGATGGTGGTGAGGATGGCTACTTGTTGGGTGGTGACCGCGGGGGCGGCGGGGCAGCCGTCACAGGTCTCGGAGAATTTGATCTGGGAGAGATCCAGGGCGACCCGCAGGACCGTGGCCTCGATGTCACGGATCAGGGTGCCGACCAGGCGGATGGACTCGCTGCGTTGGTCCAGTTGGTTGATGGCCTGGCGCACCTGGCTGGCCTGATGGCCGACAGCGCGCAGGCTGTAGCCGGTTTCGTCCAAAACAGAGCGATACTTGCGGGGCATACGAGGTATGTGAGACATAGAATTCCTCATCTTTGCTAAAAAAGAGGGCGGATACGGGATTGGGATTTTTCACCAATTGTTCCTTGACAATCCCAATCTGATAGGATACAATGTTGCTCACGGGCATTATACCCAGGTCAAAGCATGTTGTCAAGATGCAATTGTTGAAAAACGAGAAATTGACCTGGGTATACTTTTCCCGCACGAATGACCCACCAGACCGCACTACAGAAAGACGATTTGAAGGACATCCCCATGAGTGACCAGTTCGCCAGCTTGGCCACAAAACTAGATCTGCTCTTTGAATACATCACCCTGCCGGATGGCAAACGCTTTGTCTATGACGACGTGGTGCGTCTGGGCGGCGTGGACCGGGGGGCGATCAGCCGCCTGCGTTCGGGCAAGAAGCTGGAACCCTCGTTTCAGACCATGGTCGGGCTGGCCGGGGCATTCAACGTGCCCTTGAGCTACTTTGGCACGGAGATGACCGAGGACGAGGTGCGCCGCTTTCTGACTGACTTTGCCAGCAACCAGGACGATGGAGTCCTGCGACGCATCGAGGCCAGGGAGCAGAACAGAGCCCAACCAGGAGGCCGAGGCCATTGCCATGCGCGCCTCCTATCTGGATGAAGAGGGGCGGCGCACGGTGGCCGCCATGATCGACTATGTCCTGAAAAGCCAGGGCGTGACCGTTCCCTGGGAGAGCGAAGCGTAAGCCGCTGGTTCGTCTCTCCATAACCAATCCTGTCCAAGGTCGCTTGTCGGCTCTGGACTTCTTTTTGCCCATGACAACCATTCTCGACCGACCCAAATCCAATCGCTTGCCCGAACCGCCCGCCCATCCGCTCTGGGGCCACATGCGCCAGGCCCAGGCTGATCCTCTGGGCTTTCATCTCTCCCTGGGCGCCTATGGCCCGGTGGTGGGCTATCGGGCCGGGCTGTGGCCGGTGATCTTTGTGCATCACCCGGAGGCCGTGGGCCATGTGCTTCAGGCCAACTACGCCAACTATTCCAAGGAGACCTTTGCCTATGACCTGGTGCGCCGCAGCCTGGGGGATGGGCTGCTGACCACGGACGGGGAAGCGTGGCTCTCCCGCCGCCGGTTGATGCAGCCCGCCTTTCATCGCAAGCGCATTGAGGGACTGGCCCCGCCCATGGTGGCGGCGGCGGAAGCGGCCCTGACCCGCTGGCAGATGGGACAACCCCTGGAAATCGCCAGCGAGATGCGCCGCCTGACCCTGGATGTGGTGGGCCGCACCCTCTTCGGGGTCAACACCCTGGACCAGGCCGAGCCGGTGGGGGCGGCGCTGGCCACGGTGCTGGAGCAGAGTCTGGGCCAACTGCGCTCCCGGTGGATGTGGCTGTGGGGCTTGCTGGACACCCTGACCCCAGGCAGTCGCCGCTTTCATTCGGCCCGGCGAGAGCTGGACCAGGTGGTGGAGGCCATCATCGCCCGCAAGCGCGCCCAGCCCCAGGCGGAGAATGACCTGCTGGACCTGCTCCTGGCGGCTCGGGATGAGGAGAGCGGGGCAGCCCTCAGCGACGAGGAGTTGCGCACGGAGGTGCTGACCCTCTTGGTGGCGGGCCACGAGACCACGGCGTTGGCCCTGACCTGGGCCTTTATCC
>CAVPIK010000043.1:0-31064 GCA_963704975.1 uncultured Chloroflexia bacterium
CGCCCATGTCCAGCCCGGCGATGCCTGTGCCGTGCATGGCGATGGCCAGCCCCATGCCCCGTTTGATGTGGGGCCGGGCCGGGTCGGACTTCCACGCCGGGTCGTTGCGCCGTTGGCCCAGCCGATGGACTTGGCCCCCTCCTGCACGCACTCCTCCAGGCCGCTGCTGCGGATGGTCTGGGCGAAGCCTTCCCGGCCCTCGCCCATGGCCTCGGCCATGGGCAAGCTCTGGCCCACTTTGATCCAGTTGAGCCGCTTGAATTCCAACGGGTCCCGGCCCAAGATTTCGGCGAACTCCTCCATGTGCTGTTCCAGGCCGAAGAGGGCCTGGGGCGCGCCATAGCCCCGGAAGGCGCCGGGGACGGGCTTGTTGGTGTAGACCACGTCGCAGTCGAAGCGGGCCGCGGGCAGCCAATAGGTGCTCAGCGCCCGGAAGCCGGTGACCATCTGCACGGTGAGGCCGTGGGTGCCGTACGCGCCGGCGTCGGCCACCACCTTCACGTCCATGCCCACCAGCTTGCCGTCCGCGTCCACGCCGGAGCGGAAGCGCAGGGTCTGGGGATGCCGGGTGCGGGCGCTGGCGAACTCCTGCTCCCGGGTGTATTCAAACTTGACCGGGCGGCCCGTGGCCAGGGTGAGGTGGGCGCACAGATCCTCGATCAGCATCTCCTGCTTGCCGCCAAAACCGCCGCCAATCCGCGGCTTGACCACCCGGATGCGGCGCACGGGCAGGCCGATCAGGGGCGCAATCATGCGGCGCACGTGGAAGGGGACCTGGGTGCTGGTGCGGATCACCAGGCGGTCGTCCTCGTCCCACCAGGTCAGGACGATGTGGGGCTCGATGTGGGCCTGCTGCACCTGGTGGACGTGGTATTCGCTCTCGAAGACGTGGGCGGCCCCGGCCAGGGCGGCGTCCACGTCGTGATGGTTGACCAAAATTTTGACCGCCACATTGTGGGCGGCGTCGTGGATCTTGAACGCGTCCGCCTCGTCGTGGATCACCGGCGCGCCCTCGGCCAACGCATCCGCCGGGGTGAAGACCGCGGGCAGGATCTCGTATTCGACCTTGATCAGCTCCAAGGCTTGCTGCACCTGCTCCTGGGTCTCCGCGGCCACAATCGGCCACCCGATCCCCCACATGGCGCACCTTGCTGTCCAGGCTGACCTGGTCATAGGGCGGCGGGTTGGGATAGCTCTGGCCGCCGCTGGCGTAGATCACCCGTTCCACATCCTCATAAGTCAGGACAGCATGGACACCGGGCAGGGATTTGGCCTCGGCGGCGTCAATGCTCAAAATGCGCGCATGGGCGTGGGGGCTAGTGAGCAAGCCGCCGACCAACATCCCCGGCATCTCCATATCATCCGCAAAGATAGCCCGTCCCTTGGCCATCTTCACCGCGTCCACCTTCACCTCCGGCTTGTTGACCACCTGGGTCTCCGGCGGGGCCACGGTCACCGGCACCGTGCGGGTGCGGGTCTGCGTGTCCATGCCGCCGCCGGGGAAGGCGTCGTCATCGTGGAAGCCGCCGCCATCCGCCGTGGGCCACTCCCCGCCGTCGATGGCGTTGATCAGCGGGATCTCCAGATCCGACAACTCCTCGCCCCGCATCTGGGCCGCGGCCCGCAGCACCGCCTGCACCGGCTTCACATAGCCCGTACACCGGCACAGCACCCCCGCAATCGCCTCCCGCACCTCCGCCTCGGACGGGTCCGGGTTCTCGTCCAACAACTTCTTCGACGCCAACAATTGCGCCGGCGTGCAATACCCGCACTGAATCGCCCCGCAGGTGATGAACTGTTCTTGCAGCGGGTGGAGGGTGGATTTGTTGATTGGTTGATTGGTTGATTTGTCGTCTGCGCCCAATCCCCAATCCCGAATCCCCGATCCCGCATCCCCCATCCCCTCCACCGTGACGATGGACGCGCCATCAGCCTGGGCGGCCAAGCATCGTGCCGGTGTTGAGAAGTTTGTAGCTGCTGGGCGCGTCCGGCGTGCGGGTGAGGAGCACGGCGTCCGAGCCGGACTCCCCGGTCTCGTCCCCGTGCTTGACGCTGAAATAGCGCAGGCGGCGCAGAGCCGTCCGCAACAGTTCGCCGGGGTGGATGTCCAAAGTGTGGAAAGTGCCGTTGACGGTCAGGGTGATTTGCATGGTGGGTTCCAATCTATTTGAGTGTTTGGGTAGTCTTTGCCGCCTGCCAGTGACGCTTTTCCTCGATCAAATCTTGCCAGCGCATTGCATCGGCTTCCAGCGGCCACTGGAATTCGTCGCCCAACTGGCCGGTTTCTAATTGACGAGAAAATTCCTGAAATCCCATGCCATATCGGATCTCAAACGCCAGAATTTCCTGCTCACATTCCGACAGATTACGATGGATTTTTTGGCCCAACTCGCCATCAATCCCTATTTTCGTCATCTGTCCCTCCTATTCATTCTGCCACTTCTCCAACAATTCCGCCTCCCGTTCCGCCGTCAACCCGGCCCGCCACTCGTGATCAGCGGGGCGGGTGGCGGCCCAGGCCAGGGTGTCCCGGATGGTCTCGGCCAGGGGACGGTAGGTCAGACCAGCGGCCTGGGCCTTGCGGCAGTCAATGCGGGCGAATCCGGCGTATTCTGGCCCCCTCCCCCACCCACAGGGGCATGTGGGACCAGGGCTGCACTTCATTTTCTTGTAAAAATTGTTCGGACATCCACACGAATTCGGCGTCGGTGGCGCAGACTTTGCGGCTTGTTTCCAAGACATCCCCCAGGGTGAGGGGAGACTCCGGCCCGGTGGCGTTGAAGATGCCCGTGATCCGGGCCTCCACCAAGCGGATGGTCCACTCGGCCAAGTCCCGCACGTCAATGATCTCGGTCAGATAGTCCGGGCCGGAGGGGGCCAGGACTTGACCGCCCCGGCTCACCCGCACGGGCCAATAGGTGAAGCGATCCGTGGGGTCATCCGGTCCCACGATCAGGCCGGGGCGGATGACGAGGACCCGTCCGGGCATGGCGGCCTCCGCGGCCTGTTCGCACAGGGCTTTGAGGGGGCCGTAGGTATCACCGGTGACTTCCTCCACAGTGGGATCGTCCATCGTGCCCAGCGGGGCGGACTCGTCCTGATCCGGCTGTTCAAACGAGGCGAAGACCGAGACGCTGGAAATAAAGGTGTAATGGTCCACGGCATCGGCCAAAAGCTGGGCGGATGCGCTGACGATACGGGGGACGTAGCCGCAGGTATCGATCACCGCGTCCCAGCTGCCGGCCTGCCAGCGCGGAGAGGTCCCCGTCCCGGTCGCCCCGCAGCTTTTCCACGTCCGGGAAGAGTTCCGGGTTGTGCTGGCCCCGGTTGAAATGGGTGACCGTGTGGCCCCGGTCCAGGGCCGCTTGGGTCAGGTGGCGGCCCACAAAGACGGTGCCGCCGAGGATAAGTAGGTTCATGGGGTGTTCTCGCTTTCGTCCAATACTTGCAAGAAATCAGCAAATGTCAACAATTCCTGCTTCACCTGCGGCCAAACCGTTGGCAGCAGATCAAACAGAACTTGCATCCGCCTAGGGTCGATGTTGGTGGTGTAGATGTTGCGGATCACATGGCGAAATTTCCGAAACTCATCCAATCCCGTCACTAATTCTCGATCAATCACCGCTGGGCGCAAGCCGGGCACATCCTCGCTGATCTGCGTCAATAGCTTCTGATGCCAGTTCTCCCCGGTTGGAAGGGATTGATCAAGTCCACGGGCTATCTGCTCGAAAATTCTCTCAAGACCCGTATAGAAACTCTGAAGGTTGAGCGCGGCTGAGTCGATGAACGCATCTTCACCACTAAAAAGTTTGGCCTTTCCCCAAGAAGTCTGCGCTCGTTGAGCCGCACGATCAAGGTCCACAGTTTCGTCGTGAATCCGTTCTACGAGTTCCTGAAAGCGCGTAAGCCTCACAGTTCGATTCCTTTTCGATTTATGGCTTTCCGCAATGAATCGCTGGCCCACTCCATGTCGATCAGGTCGATTTTGCGGCCATCCACGATCTGTTCGGCGTCGCCCCATGCCTTGAAGTAGGTGTTACCCAGTCCCTCCGCTGCCAGATCGATGTCGGACTTGTCGTGGTACCATGCTTGGTGGGCCAAAGAACCAAAGAGCAAGACCCGAGTGGCACCGTATTTTTCCTTCAGCATACGGGCCACCCGCCGGGCCAACTCGATCTTGGCTTCGCGCTCGGCTTCCTGTTCCGCGGTCAGTGTCGGCCACACGCGTTTGCGATGGGCGTCTACGTAGACTTGAAGTTCTTCACGAGTCAGTTCTAACGCAGTTGGCATGGGTTAACCTCCTTGGACCGGGTTACGTTTGAACAAAAGCGGCGTGGGATTTGTCGGCCAGCCCGTTTTGCACGGATTGGAGTACGGCGGATAGATCCCCGGCCAGCAAGGCGGGCACGTCGATCCACAAGCCGGGGAAGGATGCGCTGCGAATGACGCCGGTTTCGTCCGGCTGAATCCTGCACATATTCGCCCTTCGACCAAGCGGAACCACAGGAGATCGTTGTCGTAGAGCACCCAAATCGCATATTCCTGCACGCCGTTACGTCGATAGACGTGTTTCTTGTCGTGCAGATCGTAGGCGGCGCTGGTTCCGGCGATTTCGACGATCAGTTCCGGGGGGCCGACGATGTAGTCTTTCGGGCTGACGGTCGATGCACCGTCAACCGTTCGACGCAGCAGGGCATCCGGCTGCACTTCGTTGTCCGCGTCCAACAGGACGGTGGCGTTGTCGCCCACATCTACATCTGGCATGGATGCGGCATAGACAAACAAGGGCACCCATGACGGCGGCGTGGGCAGAGGCATGGCTGCTGCGAATGGGGGAGGGCATATGCACGACTCCTTCGATTAGTTCGACTTTTTTGACTTGGGGCATGGCGATATAGCGGCGGTGAAATTCGGCTTGGGTCAGCCGATCACCGTTTTCCAAGGGGGGAATCGATCGCTGTGATGGGCGCTGCCCTGCTTGTTCTTTGCCTGACAGGCGTCATCACGGCCATTTTAGCCTCCTTTTGCCTCCGTCAACGCCCGGCCCATGACCACTTCGGCCATGGCCAGCTCGATACTCGGCGCTGGCTTTGAAGTCGGTGGCGGGGTCGAAGGTTGCTGTACTCAACACGGGCCGGGGGGCGACGCCGCAGACGGCGACCCGCTCCACGCCGTCCCCGACCACGGCGATGGCGGCGACGATGGGGCGGTCGGAGGGGGTGCGGGCGACGCGGGCGTGGCCGCTGGTGAGGTTGGCGATGGGGATGGTCACGCCGGTGATCAGTTTGCCCGCCACGTCCCCGGCGGTGAGATCGGCCAGGGGGATGGTGGTTTCGGTTTCGCCGTCGCTGAGGAGCACTTGGGCGTCCAGGGCCAGGAGGGCGGCGTAGAGTTCGCTGTCCGGCTCGGCCCCGGCGACGAGACCGCCGAGGGTGGCGGCGTTGCGCAGGTTGACCGGTCCCTCGGCCTGGGCGGTGCGGCGCAGGATGCCGCCAGCCAAGGTCTCCGGCCACGGGATGGGCCATGAGATCCGACAAGGTAGTCGTCGCCCCCAGGTGCAATACCCCACCAGCTCACCTCAATTTTATCCAAATTTAGACCGGCCAAATCGATCACGCCATCCACATCCGTGCGGGATCGGGTCTCCAGTTCGCCGATCAGACGGCTGCCCCCGGCCAGGGGAAGCAGGTTGGCATCCGTGCGGCGCAGCAGAGCCACGGCGTCGGTCAGGGTTTCGGGTCGGTAATAGTCACGCAAAAGTGCCATTGGGTTGTCTCCTGTGGAATGGGTTTTCCTCATTATATCGTGTTTTGGCGAGATTTGGGATTGGGAGAAGACGGTTCATTGGGAAACTCCGTTGCAGACCCGCTACGGTTTCGATACGACCGGAAACTGCCCCGGTCTACTCAACCTGCGCTGGCCCACGTCACCCGTTCACCCCTTCTCCCGTTCACCCCTTCACGTCAGCCACCAGCGCCTCGAACCGGGCAATGTCCGCCCGGAGGACGTCGAAGCTGGCGGTCCAGAAGGCGGGGTCCCGCAGGTCGAAGCCGAAGCGGGCGGCGAGATCCGGGGCGGAGGCCAGGCCGGTGGAGGAGAGCAGGTCGTCGTAGTTGGCCCGGAAGGCGTCGGCGTCCTCTTGGTAGCGGGCGTAGAGGCCCAGGCCGAAGAGCAGGCCGAACATGTACGGGAAGTTGTAGAAGCTGCGGGTGCTGTAATAGTAGTGGGGCTTGACCGCCCACATGTACGGATGGCGCTGGTCCGGGTCGATGGCGTCGCCGTAGGTCTGGGCCTGGGCGTCGAGCATGAGGGCGTTGAACTCGTTGACGGATAGCTCCCGCTTGGCCCGCTGGTCGAAGACGGCCTGCTCGAAGAGGAAGCGGCTGTTGATGTCCACGACCACTTGGGCCGCGCCCATGAGGGAGGATTCCAGGATGTTGAACTGCTCTTGGGCGTCCACGGATTGCAGGGCGGCCCGGCGCACGATGGTTTCGCAGAAGATGCTGGCGGTCTCGGCCAGGGTCATGGGGTAGGCGCGCTGGATGGGGGTGCGCCCGGCCAGGGTGTGGCCGTGATAGCCGTGGCCCAGTTCGTGGGCCAGGGTGTTGAGACCGGGATAGGTGGGCTTGAAGTTGGTGAGAATGCGGGATTCGTCGCCCTTGCAGCCTCATGCAGAAGGCACCGTCCCGCTTGCCCGTGCGGGGCTCGGCGTCGATCCAGTTTTCGGCGAAGGCACGCTGGGCAAAGGCCCCCATGCGCTCGGAGAAGCCGTTGAACTGCTCGACGATGAAGCGGGCGGATTCGGTATAGGTCCAGGCCCGGCCTTCGCCGGTGATGGGGGCGAAGAGATCGTACCAGGCCAACTGCTCCAGCCCCAGGACCTTGGCCTTGGCCCGGAAGTAGCGGCGGAAGTCGGGGAAGGCGTCCCGGGCCGCGCCCAGCATGGCGTCCAGGACGGCCTGGTCGATGCCGTTGTCGAAGAGGGAGGCGTCCAGCACGGAGGCCCAGCCCCGGCGCTGGGCCAGGGTGGAGACTTCGCCCTTGACCCCGTTGAGGGCGGCGGCGATGGGCACGCTGGCCCGCTCCCACACTTCCAGCTCGGCCTCGTAGGCGGCCTTGCGCACGGCCCGGTCGGCGTGATAGGCCAGGTTGCGGGCGGCGCTCATGGGCATGGATTCTTCCACGCCGTCGATCTCCACCTTGACCGTGAGTTGGGAGGCGAAGTTGCCCTGGAGTTTGGTCCAGGCGCTGCCCGCGCTCAGGTTGAGTTCGCTGGCCAGGTTCTCCTCCGCCGGGGACATGAGGTGTTTGGCCTCTTCGGCGCTGCGGCGCAGGAGGTAGGCGTGGTCCGCGGCCATGTCGGAGGCCAGAATCAGGGCTTCCACGTCCAGGTCCCCGATCCAGGCGGTGAGCCGGGTGTCCAGCAGGGCGTAGCGCTGGGCCACCCGCTGATATTCGCTCATGCGGGCCTGGGCGTAGTCGTTGCGGGAGTCCACGGCGGTGTAGCCGACGATGTAGGCGCGCAGGGTGCCGGCGCTTTCGATCAGGTGGTTGAAGCCGCCAAAGGCCTCTTCAAAAACTTGGACAGGGGCGCCGCCGGGGCTGGGTCAGCTTGTCGATGCCCGCTTGGTCAAAGAGGGCGGTCAGGGCTTCCACGGCTTGGCCAAATGTCGTCAAACGCGGCGGCGAATTCGGGCGGATTCCAAGGAAGGAAAGGGGACGGTCATATCCCAATGGGGTAACTTTTCGTTCATTTCTGACATAAAACGCTCCATTTTCTACAGCGATGAAGGGTGGAAAGATGGTTGAATAGTCTATTGGTTGGATCAGGGAAGAAACAGATCGTCCGGCGCGGGTTGGCTTCCCTTGGCTGATACGGCTGGTGTGTTGAATGACCAGGTGCGGGCCACGCCGTTGACGGTGATGGAGACGGTGTACGTTTTCCCCGCCGCCAAGGGGGCCTTGGGCAGCAGAATCACCGCATCCCGCGCCCCCAACACATCTCGCCCAATCTGCTGGAAGGTGGCGTTGGGGTTGGCGTAGGTGCTTTCGTCAAAGATGCAATGGTCCAGCGCGCCACTATCCCCCTGGAAAGAGCTTGCAGTGACGGTGGGGACGGTGGTGCCGTCACCCATCAACAGATAGATGGGCGGACCCGTGGGGGACGTATAGCCGGGGCAACTGGACAGGGGATCCGGCGATTCTGGCCCGACAAAGCGCAGCACGGGAATGGTAGTGCCATTGCCCGGCCAGAACACGGGATAGGTGACGCCGACCGGCACGTCCCCCAGCCCCCGGTTGACATCCATGCACGCCCCAAATTTCCAGACGCCAATGTCCTCGGCAAAGGAACCATAGCCCGTTGTTTGCCAACGGGGATCGATCAAGGAGACCCCATGAAAGGCCCCGGTCATCCACGAATTGAAGACCGTGCGGGTGGCGATGGTCGTGTCCCCATAGACAAAGAGCACCGAGTTCAGCGCAGCCTGATTGCCGGCATCCGAATACCAGGGGCCAGGCGCTTCCTCATGGTTGACATCGTCCGTCTTGACCATATAGCGGGCATGGTTGTAGCAGCCATCGGTATAAGCGCTGTTTTCAGTCACCCCAGGCAGACCGGCCAAGCTGCGGATATAGCCCACCTGCTCCGGCCATGCGGCATCTTCGGGCGGTTGCGTCGGGCGGGTGGCGGTGGGGGTCGCGACCGGAATGGGCGTCGCTGTGGGGGTCGCCGTGACCGGATTTTTGTAAACGCTGGGTAAATAGGCCACAGGCGTCAGCGTGACCGTGATGGTGGTCCCAGGGGAAAGCGGGGCGAACCCGGACCGTCCCCGCTCGATCTCTGCACCCCGACCTGGGGCCAGAATAGAAAGGAAAAGCAGAGTAACCCCCACCATCGCCCCTGTGATCAACAGCGCCGTCCCTGTTCGTCCTTTGCGTCCACTCATAATACCTCCCCCAATCCAGAACCCTCAATCAAAAAGCGAAAAACCCTCTATCCCGACAACGTCCCCCTCAACACTGTGACCGCCTGCCCTTGTAGTTTAACTCGATCTCCTGCCAGTTGCACCCGCACCTCCCCGCCCCGGGCCGACGCTTGATAGCCGATCATCGTCGTTTTCTCCAATCGTTTGGCCCAAAAGGGAGCCAGACAGCAGTGGGCCGAACCGGTCACCGGATCTTCGTCGATGCCGTCCGCCGGGGCGAAGAAGCGGGAGATGAAGTCAAAATCGCCGGTGGGGGCCGACTGGCCATCATCCACCGCGGTGACGATGATGCCCCTGGCGTCAATATGCCGCAATGGGCCAAAGTCCGGGGACAGGTTGCGCACATCCTGGGCCGATGCGACCTCCACCAGATAGTCCAGGTGGCTGCGGCCAAAGAAACGCACCGTGGCCGGGGCAATGCCCAGGGCGGCCAACATGTCGGGCTGGGCAGGTTGGGCGATCTCCGGCAGGGCGGGGAAGTCCAGCTCGATCCACTCGTCCTGGCGCACCGCGGTCAACACGCCGCTGCGGGTGAAAAAGCGGAGGGTCTGGGTAGGGGGCACGTGGCCTTCGCTCCACAGAATGTGGGCCGAGGCCAGGGTGGCGTGACCGCACAACTCCTCTTCCACGGCGGGGGTGAACCAGCGCAGGCGGTAGCCGTCCCCGTCCGGGTGGGCCTCCGGGTGCAAAAAGGCTGTCTCGGAGAGGTTCATCTCCCCGGCTACGGCGCGCATCCACGCCACGTCCGCCGGGGCGTCCAGCACGCAGACCGCGGCCGGGTTGCCGGCGAAGGGGCGATTGGTGAAGGCGTCTACTTGGTAGATCTGCTGGGTCATGGGAATGCCTCGTTGCCGTGACACAAAGTTGAGGTAAGCGGTTGAGATCAGTTGAGATCAGAGGAGTGTGAGCGCGTTCTTGCGTCCCTCCATCTTACTCTGAACTGGGGAGATTCGCAAGAAGGGTGGGAAAATCAAAAAAGGGCGTTGACAACCTTCCCGGAAGGGGCCAGCAGATCTCGCCCTGCCCAAGATCTATTGGCCCCTTCCGGGAAGGTGCAATGCCCATTCGGGAACGCTACGTCTGGATCAAAAAAGGACCATTCGGAATATTCCGAATGGTCCTTCTCTTGGCTCCTCGGGCTGGACTTGAACCAACAACATTTCGGTTAACAGCCGAACGCTCTGCCGATTGAGCTACCGAGGATTACTCTGTTTCAGCGCTGAGCCTGTCTGCGCTCAACTTGATAAAGTATACGAAAAGTGGGCGATTTGGTCAAATTCAGCGGTTAGCGATAAGCAGTTAGCAGTTGGCCGCTACCCCAAATAATCCCGCAACTTACGGCTGCGTTGGGGATGGCGCAGTTTGCGCAGGGCTTTGGCTTCGATCTGGCGCACCCGCTCTCGGGTGACGTTGAACTCTTTGCCCACATCCTCCAGGGTGCGGGGGATGTCGTCCTCCAGGCCAAAGCGCATGACCAACACGATGCGCTCCCGCTCGGTCAGCCCGTCCAGAATTTCGTTCATCTGCTCCTTGAGCATGTGGCGGCTGGCCGAATCCATGGGGCCGGGCAGGCTGCTGTCCTCGATGAAGTCGCCCAGGAAGCTGTTTTCTTCGCTGCCCACGGGGGTCTGCAAGCTGATGGTCTCTTGGCTCAAGCGCTGGATGCGCCGTACCTTGGCCGATGCCCGCTCCACCCGCCGCTTGAGTTCGATCTCCATCTCGCTCTTGTCGGCCCAGGCCTTTTTCAACGCCTTGATATCGTCAGCCTCCAAAAAGTCCATTTCGATGGCGATCTCTTCAGTCTTGGGATCTCGCCCAGTCTCTTGTTGCAAGCGGCGCTGGGTACGCACCTGGCGGTTGATGGTCTCGACCATGTGCACGGGGATGCGGATGGTGCGGGCCTGGTCGGCGATGGCCCGGCTGATGGCCTGGCGAATCCACCAGGTGGCATAGGTGCTGAATTTGAAGCCCAGGGTATGGTCAAATTTCTCTACGGCCCGCAACAGCCCCACATTGCCCTCCTGGATCAGATCCAGAAAGTTGAGACCCCGGCCAATATAGCGCTTGGCCACGCTGACCACCAGGCGCAGATTGCTCTGGGCAAGCTGATCCTGGGCCCGTTTGCCGTCCCGAATGGCCAGTTCCAACAGATCCCGCTCGTCCAAATCCTCGGTCGTGGGCAGTTTTTCGCTGGACGTCTTGGCCGTGGCAATACGCGTGGCCAGGGAAACTTCCTGTTCGGCGGTCAGCAGGGCGTGGCGACCGATGTCCCGCAAATACATGCGCACGGGGTCCAGGCTCTGGCCCAGATCCGTCACATTTTCGATCAACTTCTCGATAGGCACATACCGCTCTTGCTCGATCTCCCGCTCCAGCTTTTCGTCGCGAGCAATCCGGGGCAGGGTCGCGTTGTCATCATCGTCGTCATCCTCAGGGATGTCGGCGAAGAGATCTTCCTCTTCTTCCTCGCTGGCGTCCCCCAAGTGGATATACTCGTCCAGTTCGCTGTCACCGCCCCGATCCTTTTTCCCGGCGCGCCGAGGGAGGGGAGCGTCCTGGTCGTCAGATTGGGTGGTGGGTGTGCGGCGTTTTGGGCTCATGAAGGGTCCTTTAGGCAAGGGAAAGTTTGCTCAAGTCCGAGAGCACACGTTCCAAATGGTACCGTTCTCGACGATGCCGGTTGATGGAAAGAGAATATTCCAATGTGGCGGTCCGATCACCGCTCTGCTGGACATCGTTCAACATAAAGGTGATGGCGTCCAATTCGGCCTTGAGCCGATCCAGACGCATACGCAGAATCGCCTTGACTGCCGCTTCCTCAAGAGAGACAAGATTTCGATCCGGCAGACGTGCGCTGGACGTCACCAGCCGGGCCAATCGGTCATGCAGGTGACTGGTCAGGGCTTCCTGGAAAATTTCCAGATCCCAGGGTTCATCCCCCACAATAAACTGCTTCAACGCCATGAAAATGGCCTGATTCTCGGCGTCTTGCCAATCCTCCACCCGCAGAGGCAGCATCTCCTTATCCGCCGTAAAGCCGGCCAGCCGAATCAACAACTCCGGTTCCAACAACAGAATACTCAACAAATAGTTCTCGTGTTGACGAGAGTTGAGCAGAGGACGCTGCCAGGCCGGGGCAACACCACCTTTTCGTCCTGCCCCAGGCCGGTTGACCGGGGGACGGGCCGAGGGCCCATCTGCCCACGGCTCACCGGCCATGGGCGGCTCATCCAGCCAGGGCGGGGGAGCCAGATCATCCAGCGGGTCTGCATCTGGAGGCGGACCATTGGGCAAGCTGGGAATTGGGCGATTGGGCCGATTGGGCCTAGCCTCGGCCCCTGGGCGTCCCGGTTGACTGCCGCTGCGCTGCCTGGGCTGTGCGGGCCGCCGCCGACACCCGCTGGGTGATGGTGAGTTCGTCCACCTGAACCAGCCGACTGAGCTGCTGGATGTAGTGCTGGCGCTCAATATTGTCGCTCAACTCGGCGATCAAGGGGGCCAATTCCACCACGGCCAGCCCTTTGCCCCGGGCACTGGTCAGATCAACCTGCTTGGCCACCACGTCAAAGTAGAAATCGACCAAGGGTTTGGCATCCGCCACCACCTGCTTCCACAGATCCGCGTCCCGGCGGATCAGATCGTCCGGATCCTTGCCCACGGGCACGGCGGCGATGCGTAGATTCGCCCCCAGTCTCTCTTCAAGACGGATTCGTCCGCCCGCAGTGATGGTGGGCGTGGAAACTCGGGTCAGGGATTGCCGGGCCTGGTTGAGGCCCCGCATGGTGGCCTGCTGCCCGGCGGCGTCGGCGTCCAGGGCCAGGATGAAGTTGTCCGTGTAGCGTTGCAGTTGGCGCAACTGCTCCGGCGTCAGGGCCGTGCCCATGCAGGCCACCACGTTGGCATAGCCAAATTGATGGGCGGCGATCACGTCCATGTAGCCCTCGACGATCACCACCTGGGACTCCTGGCGGATGACTTTGTAGGCCAGGTCCAGGCCATAGACCACGCTGGATTTGTGAAAGAGCGGCGTTTCCGACGTGTTCAAATATTTGGGCTGGCTGTCGTC
This sequence comes from uncultured Chloroflexia bacterium, assembly GCA_963704975.1. Taxonomy (GTDB): domain Bacteria; phylum Chloroflexota; class Anaerolineae; order Caldilineales; family Caldilineaceae; genus JAGNDO01. The sequence continues at coordinate 13,054 of CAVPIK010000043.1, forward strand.
CATCACCCGACCGCCAAAGCCGATCACCCGCCCCTGGCGATCCCGGATGGGGATGATGATGCGGTTGCGGAAGGCGTCATAGGTGCTGCGCCGCTCCTCGTTGACCTTGAGCAGCCCAGCCTCCACCAGAAGGTCCGTGGCAAAATTCCGGCTGGACAGAAAATTGCTCAACCCATCCCAACTATTGAGGGCAAAGCCCAGTTGAAAATTCTCTTCCGTGGGACGGTCGATCCCCCGCCGTTCCATATAGGCCCGGGCAGGGGCAGCAGCGGGGTGATTGCGCAGGATGTCTTGAAAATAGAGGGCGGCGGCGGCGTTGACATCGAAAAGCTGCTGGCGGCGGCGGTCGTTCTGGTCCGGCCCGGTTTCGGATAGCTCGACCCCGGTCTCTTGGGCCAGGACCTGCAAGGCTTCCTTAAAATCGATGTTCTCCTTCTTCATCAAAAAGGAGAAGGCATCCCCGCCCGTGGCGCAGGCCCCAAAACAGTGCCAGGTGCCCGTATCCGGGAAGACCACAAAGCTGGGCGTGCGCTCGTCGTGAAAGGGGCAACAGGCCTTATAGGTGCGGCCCGCTCGTTGCAGTGGCGCATAACGGGAGACCAACTCGACGATATCAACCCGGCTTTTGACTTCGTCGCTAACGCTCAAAGATTTTCTCCGTTGGGACGGCCCCCCGGCCCCCAATGCTGGGGGAGCGCGTCGGCTGTTCCCCCCAGAGTTGGGGGGCTAGGGGGGCGACAGTCCGCATTATAGCTTGTGTGTCGGGGGGGTGTCAAAGGATTCAGCGCAACCCCGCTTCCTTTAGGACCAGCGGATAGAAGTGTTCGGCTTCCCGAAAGAGATCGCCCAGGGCCATGGCCTTGAAGACATTGCCCTTGGTCTTGATCTGCCCGCCAAAGAAGGACTCCCGCAGGCTGCGCTCGCCCAGCCAGATCTGGTGGAGCAGATCCGCGGGCATGTTCAGTTCCAGATCCGCCCGGCCCGGTCGGGCGCCATAGAAAATCTCCGGCTGACGGCCATCCACCAAGATCTCGGCCACGGGATCGACCAAGCTGATCCGGATCACCAAGTGAGACTTGGCAAACTGATCCAGATGGTTCGACTCTTTCTGCATTTTGTCGAACAGTTGGCCGAGAACGGCGTAGACTTGATCGGTGGATTGGTAAAAGGCCATATGTGTTTCCTTTGTAGCTTGCTGTATTGAGACAGGGAGAAGAGGAGACAGGGAGATTGGTGCTACAAACCCGCAAATCTCCTTGTCTCCCGGTCTCCTCCTCTCCTTGTCTATTTCTTCTTCCCACCACTCAGCAGGGCGATGCCGGCGATGGCCAGGGCGACGGCGGCCCCAACGGGCGCGTATTTGCGCCAGGTGGGTTCTTCCGCCGGGGTCTCGTGGCTGAGGGCGGCCATCTCTTTGTCCGCGGCCTCCAGTTTGCGCCGGGCCTCTTCTTGATAGCGGCGGAACTTCTCCGGGTCGGCCCGCAGTTCGTCGGCCAGTTGGCGGCGCTGCTCCAGATCTTCGTCGGTGATATATTTGTCAAAACTGCGCATCCCGGCCAACTGCAAGCCGTGCTTTTTGAAGAGCCGGTAGATCTCCTTGACCTTGTACAGCTCCAACTCTCGGCCAATGCTGTAATCCTCAAAGCGACCTTCCAAGGCCAGCAGCGCGGTCTCGGAGAGGCAGGCGTAGGCGGTCTTGGGGGGCAGGCCGATGTCGAAGCCGAAGTCCGGGTCGCCGGGCAGCAGGATTTCGCCGCTCTCGATCACCAGCACGTCCGGGCGCAGGGCGGCCTCCCACTCTTCGATGTCCGGGGGGCGGGCCACGTCGCAGATCACCGTGCCGGGCTTGCATTTGGTGATGTCGATCACCCGCTGGCCAAAGGCCGTGGTGGTGGTGACGATCACGTCCATCTCGCCCACATGGTCGTCGGGCGTGGTGGCGATGGTGATCTTGGCCCCGGGGGTCTCCGCTTCGATCTGGTTTTTGAGGGCGATCAGCTTCTCGGGCCGGGGGGCGACCAGGGTGACGTCGTAGACGGCCTGGGCAAAGAGCCGGGAGCAGACCGAGCCGATGGAGCCGGTGGCCCCGATCACCATGGCCTTGCCCTGGCTCAGATCCTTGGCCCCCAGGCGGATCACGGCCTGCTTGGCCGTCTCCAACGTGGCGGCCACGGTGAGGCTGTTGCCGCTGGTGATGGGGATATCGGCGTGGTGGGCCACAGTCACCCCGGCGTCGCCGACGATGCTGGTGAAGGCACCCAGGCCGACCAGTCTGGCCCCCCGTTCCTCGGCCATTTTGGCGATTTTGAGCAGACGGCTGTACGTAAAGCTAGGGTCACGATTCATCATCTGCTTGGGGGTGGTGCCCAAGGTGTAGAGCAGACCCTCCACCTGTTGGCCCGTGGCCGGGCTGACCATGCCCTTCATGCGGCTCAGATACATGGGCGGCGAGTAGGCCACGGCCCATTCCACCCAATTATGGGGCAGGAATTTGAGATAGCGCAGAATGGGATGGTTGAAAATATAGCGGGTGGACAAGGGATGGATCACGAAGGCGAAGAGATTGACCTTCGGCGTGTCCTGCACGTTGATGATGCTGGGCTTCCAGTCCAACTCGGCCAGCAGGTTGAGATAGTCGCTCTCCCGCAGGTTGCGCTTGGCCAGGATGGCGGCCATGCAGCCCTCGATGACGGCGGCGGGCCAGCGGGCGGGCTGGCTGGCGTCTAGGCCATCTGCGCTGATGGGGGGCATGGTGGTGATCAGGGTGGCGACGCCCCGCTGCTTCAGATCGTCCACATCATCCTGGCGGGCATATTCGACCACGACGGTCTTGCCCGACAGATTGCGGGGGGCATAGCGGCGGATGGCCCCGATGTCACCGGCCATGATCTGGGCCCATTCAAAGGGGGCAGGGCTGCGCTCGGTGCCGGGGAAACCGGCCTGGGGGAAGACCCGGCGGAAGGGCTTGTCGTGGGTGACTTCCAAAATGCGCTGAGAAAGGCGCTCCATGGCCATTTCGCCCGTGGCCGCGCTGGGCAGGTTGTAATAGATCACCGGCTCGGCCCAGCGCCGGTTCTCGGTGAAGGCGGCCACGCCGTCGGCCAGCCCTTTGTGGTTCAGCCCAGGGGTCAGCAACACATGCTTGCGGGTGAAGAGGCCCGGCTCGATATCGTTGACCAAGCGGATGGCCCAGCGCTCGAACGCGCCCCGCACTCCCCGTCCGCTGACCAGGGGCGTGCTTGCCGAGGCAGCATCCAGGCGGTCGGCGTGGATGTGGCGGATCTTGTCGTGGCCCAACTGCAACAGCCCGGCCGGGCCATCGAGTGCGATGGCATCGACGGTCGAATCAGCGTCCCCTTCTTCAATCAGGCGCACGATCTCGTCAATATCGCCGCCACTGCCAACACTGTGGATCTCGAAAGTCTCCCCCAAAAATGAAACCTGGGCGGTCGTCGGCTCGTCAGTGCGCAAATGGATGTGCAGAATTTTCTTCATGGCTATCCCTCTCTCCAAAATAGTTGGGGCTTTGAGCGTGGGTCGGTGTGCATTCACGATTATACAGGCCCAAGATGCAGGTGCAAAGTTCTGGCGAGGGTCCGTGCGCAAAAAGGGGCGGTGGACACGAAAGAATGTGTCCACCGCCCCTTTTGCCTTTTGCCTTTTGAAATTTGCCTTTTGCCTTCTATTCGGGCTTGTTGGCCAAAATCTCCTCAATCGCGGCCAACGCATCGTCCCCCAGCTTGACGTCCGCGGCCTTGATATTGTCCAAAACCTGGCTGGGCCGGGAAGCGCCGGTGATCACGCTGCTGATCTCCGGGCGGCGCAGGATCCAGGCCAGGGCCAGTTGGGCCATGTTCAGCCCATGGTCCCCGGCGATGACGCTCAATTTGCGCACCTTGGCCACGTTCTCCTCGGTCAGATCCCCGGCCATCCAATCGGCAATCTGGCCGCCGCCAGCCAGTCGGCTGTCCGCGGGGATGCCGTCCACGTATTTGCCGGTCAACACGCCCTGGGCCAGGGGACTCCACACCACCAAGCCAACCCCGTTGCGGGCCGACGTGGGCATGATCTCCGGCTCGATGTGGCGGTCCAGCATGTTGTAGCGGGGCTGCTCCACCTGGGGCCGGTAGCCGTTGATGCGGTCCGCAATGCCCACGGCCTGCTCGATCTGGGCCGCGCTCCACACGCTGGTGCCCCAATAGAGCACCTTGCCCTGGCGCACCAGATCTTCCATGGCCCGCACGGTCTCTTCCATGGGGGTGTCGGCGTCAAAGCGGTGGCAGAAATAGATGTCCAGATAGTCCGTGCCCAGACGCCGCAAAGACTTTTCAGCGGATTCCATGATGTGCTTGCGGCTCAGACCCCGGTCGTTGACATTCTCGGTCATGGGCCAATAGACCTTGCTGCTGATGACCAGATCGCTACGTTTGACGTCGGCGATGGCCCGACCCACGGTCTCTTCGGCCTTGCCCTTGGCGTAGATGTCGGCCACGTCGATAAAGTTGATACCGTTCTCGATGGCGGCGCGCACGCACGCGCCCGCGGCGTCCTCTTCCACGGTGCCGCCATAGGTCAGCCACGCGCCCAGGCTGACGCTGCTCACCTTCATGCCCGCGCTGCCGAGTCGTCGATATTCCATGTGGATACTCCTTGGGTTAATTGATTGGTTGATTGGTTGATTTGGGGTAGGGCTGGGGGTAGTTTAGCAGAAAATGGGCGGCTTGTCGAAGCAAAAGCGGTTTAGTTGCTGTTACTGATACAGTTTGGCGCAACTAGCCATTTCGTATTTGATGTTCAGTCAAAACGGAGGGTGCCAGGTTTTGCCGTCTGCCAGCCGGACAGTGGCTGTCCTCAATGACGGCCACTTTGCATGGGTTGAAAAATTCATTGCAATAACTAACGGTTTGTGTCATAATTCCAGGTATGCGCTGGCAACAACTGCAAGAAATCGTCCAAGATCGACCCCTGTTTGAAACATCCCTGCTTTTAGCAGGCGGTTTGACGCGCCATCAGGCGCAGCGGCAGTTGAGTGATTGGACGAAGATGGAGAAAGTGATTCAACTACGGCGTGGCATTTATGCGCTGCCAGACCAAAATCCGCACCCATTTATCGTGGCAAATCATCTTACGCCTGGTTCGTATGTGAGTTTGCAGATGGCATTGGCTTATTACCATTTGATTCCAGAACATGTGGCTGTGGTGACGAGTGTGACAACCCAACGGCCAGCAGAGTATGCGAACCGATTCGGACGATTTAGCTATCACCACATCAATTCATCCCTCTTTTTTGGCATCGAACACCGCCCGCTCGTCGGGGATGAATATGCTTACATTGCCATGCCGGAAAAAGCCTTGCTCGATCTAATTCACCTGCGCCCCGGGGGGGATTCGGTTGCCTACATCGAATCATTGCGGCTGCAAAACCTCGATATCCTGGACATTGACCGACTCCATGACTTTGCCGATCGATCCGGCAAACCCAAATGGCGGCGCGCCGCTGGGGTCATTGCGATGCTGGCCCGGCGCGAAGCGGAGGAATACGAGTCCCTATGAAAGCGTATCTGCGTGAACTAACTGCGCCTGCCCAGACCCAACTCCATGCGACTCATCTTGTACGCGAATATCTGCAATCACGAATCTTACAAAGCTTGCAGAGAGCGGGTGCCATGCAAACACTGGCCTTTCATGGCGGCACAAGCTTGCGTTTCCTCTATGATATTCCCCGCTATTCCGAAGACCTCGACTTTGCCCTCGAATTGAACCGGGAAACATACGATTTTCAAGCATATCTGCAACGGATCGTGCGCGACTTCTCAACCGAAGCGTACGCTGTTGAGATCAAGCTGAGCCAGAAACAAATCGTTCACAAAGCATTCGTGCGCTTTCGCGGCCTGCTCTACGAGCTTGGCCTATCGAGCCACGCCACGGAGACCCTTTCCATCAAAATCGAAGTTGATACCAATCCGCCAACCCAGGCAGGCTTGATGACAACGCCCCTGGTCAAGCACGATGTACCACTGAATCTACACCACCATGATCCGGCAACGCTTCTGGCGGGTAAACTCCTGGCGATCTTGCAGCGCCCCTATGTCAAGGGGCGAGACATCTATGATTTGTGGTGGTATCTGCGTCAGCCCGACTGGCCCGCGCCAAACCAGGCCTATCTAAATCAAGGTCTGCATCAGGGCGGCTGGACGGGCGACGTGCTCACGGCGGCTAATTGGAAAACCGTTGTGCGGGAGCGACTCTCTCCATTACAGTGGTCGTTGGTATGGGAAGATGTCGGTTCATTTATTATCGAAGCTGATGGACTGAAGAGTTTTAACAAAGAGCAACTGCTGGCGTTGCTGGACTGAATCAGACACGCATCCGCCCAACCGCCTGAAAGATTGGAAGAGGCGGCGGCATTTTTCTCTAACCCGGATAACCTCGCAAAATTCTACTGAGATCAAATCGGGGGGATCGCTGCCACGCAGAAACATGGCAGCGATCCCCCCGATTTGTTGAAAAGCTATCAGAACCCTCTAGAAATCGATGGCCTTGCCCTCAAACGCATAGTCGAACAACTGCTGCAACTCCTCGCCGTCCGGCACCCGGGTGGAGGTGACGATCTGGGTGTCGCCCTCGGCGTGCTCGATCAGGGTGTGCATGCCGGCGTCAAAGGCCGCCCGGTCGATGCCCAGTTCGGCGATGCTGGTGGGCTGGCCGATGCGCTTGGAGAGGGTGCGGATGGCCTCGACCAGAATGGTCCCGGCCTCCATCTCGTCCTGGCTTTGGGTCAGACCCGGCAAAGCGGGCCATATCGCCGTAGCGGGTTTCCATGTCGCCCCGCAGACAATATTCGATGGTGTAGGGCAAGAAGCAGCCCGACCACCCGACCGTGGGGCTGCTTGAAGTAAGCGCCCAGGCTGTGGCCCATGGCGTGGGCCAGGGCAGCGTTGGCATTGCCAAAGCCCAACCCGGCAATGGCCGCGGCGTTGATCATGCGCTCCCGGGCTTCCAGATTGGTCTTGCCGTTCTCCACGGCCTCGGCCAGATGCTCGAAGACCAGTTTGGTGGCCTGCAAACACATGCCGTCGGAGAAGTCGTTGTGCCACGTGCCCGCATAGCCCTCGATGGCATGGGTCAGCACATCCAGCCCCGTGTCCGCGGTGATGCGGGGGGGCAGGAATTGGGTCAGGATGGGGTCGAGGACGGCCAGATAGGGGACCATGGCCCGATGGCCCGTGCCCAATTTGCGCTTGTTCTCCGTGTCCGTCAACACGATGGCCCAGGTGGTCTCGCTGCCCGTCCCCGCGGTGGTGGGGATGGCGATCAGCTTGGCACTTGGTCATGGTCAACGGGGTCCACGGGGCCAGCTCTTCCAGGTCGATCTCCGGGTCTTCGATAGAGCACGGCGATGGCCTTGGCCGCGTCCATGGGGCTGCCGCCGCCCAGGCCGATGATCAGGTCCGGGCCATATTCTTGGGCAAACTTGGCCCCGCGCAGAACGGTCTGCAAGCTAGGCTCCGGCTCCACCTCGGCAAAGATGGAGGTCTCGATGCCGATGGCGTGCAGGGGCGCTTCCACCTTGGCGGTCAGGCCAAGCTGGTGCAGGGTCGGGTCAGTGATGATGAGGGCCTTGGTGCCCTGGATCTGCTCCAGATAGCTCAAGGCATCCTCACCATAGACGATTTGGGGAGAGGTGAAAAACCACATAGTTTCCTCCGGATTTGGGGTAGAGGGAAGAGATAGAGGGGGGAGATAGAGATAGAGTAGGTGGATCCCTTCTCTATCTCTATCTCCCCCCTCTATCTCACAATTAGCTGGGGAACTCGGTCTCGACCTTGGTGGCGCAGCGCACAAGTTCCTGGGCGGCCTTGACGTTTTTCATGATCTTGACCAGGTTGCCGTCCAACTTCAGCGCCCGGGTGACCAGGGCCTGCACGGGATCTTGGCGGCCCTCGATCACCTTTTTCCACTTCTCCATGTTGCCGATGATGGAGAACTCCGGGCTCTTGTCCAGGCTGGTGACATAGACAATGTCCCGAGCCTGACCGTGCCACAGATCCACGTAGAGGGCCTGGGGGTCGCCGCCCTCGATCACGAAATAGAAGTCGCCTTCCCAGGTCTTGGCGGCGCTGGCATAGGCGTCACTGCTGTTGACTTGCTCTTTGAATGCATCGGCCCAGGCTTGGCTGGGGAATGGAATACCCATGTGTGTTCTCCTTGAAAATTGGTTGAGTAGCGTTGCTGGCTGGTTAAGTCGGTTTGTTGGTTGATTTGTTAACTGGGTGGCGTGGGACTATTTTGCACGGTTCGAGGGCTGTTGGCAAATCAGAAGCGGTGGGTTGCGACCAACCCCAGCAATTAAGCCACGGTTGAGTAGTGATGGGGTTCCCGCTGTGTCACCCCGTCACCCTTTCGCCCTTTCGTCCGCTCACCCGTTCATCTTGCCCTGAATGCGCGCCAGCCGGTGCGCCAACTCGGCAATGGCGGCGGGGTTGCGCTGGCGGATGGGGGCACTGCGCAGGGTGTGGAGCGCCCAGCCCGTCCACATGGCGGCCTTGTCCAGGTCCGGCTCCCGCCATTCGTAGACCTTGGCCAACTCCACATAGGGCGTGGGGTCCAGACCGGGGATGGTGCTGATCCAGCGCTCCCAGAGCTCCACGGCCTCGGCCCACCGCTCCTGGCGCTTGAGCAGGGTGCCCAGGCGAGCGAAGAGATCCGCCAGCCCGGCCAGATCCCCCGCCGCGGTGAGATCGGCGTCGGCGTGGCGGAAGGCGGCCTCGGCCTCGGCCAGCTTCCCGGCGGATTCGTAGGTGTGGCCCAGGGAGAGCATGTCCAGCCCGTGGATCTCGGCCCGGTGGCCGGGGGCAAAGGGGTCGTCGAAGATCCGACACAGGCGCTCGGCCAGGGGGACCATGCTGACGATGTCCTCCCGGTTGTGATAGAAGATGCGCCCCATCTCCGTGGCATCGCCGCTTTGCAGGTATTGAATATAGAGATAGGGGATCAGGCTGCCCGGCACGTCGGATTCGGCCCGGCCCAGGCCCAGGATCTGCTCTTCCAGGTTGATCAGCCGCACGCTCTGCAACCTGCGCCGCCACAGCCGCCGGGCCGGATGGAGCAGGTCCAGATGGGCCGCGCCATTTTGCAGCAAAGGCACCTCCTGGGCCGCGGCAGAGAGCCAGCGCCGGTTCTGGCTGAAGCGTCCCCGCAACAGGGGCACATCAAAGGTGCGCCCGTTGAATGTCACCAAACTCTCCCGATCCGCCAACAGCTCGGCCACCGCCGTCAGCAACGCCGGTTCCTCCGCCGGGCTGCGCATGAAGAATTGGCGGACGACGAAATCCCCCGCCTCAAACGTGCCCACGCCGACCATGAAGGCGTAGACGCCAGCCCCGCCCAGGCCGGTGGTTTCCGTGTCGATGAAGGCGGCGTTGCGGAAGTCGAACTCCGCGGGGTCGGTCAAGCTTTGGGAGCGGCGAGTCAGCAGATCTGCCAAGGGATGGCCGCCCCGGTCGGTCTCCATGGGGTAGGCGGCCTGGCTGACAAAGCAGATGCCCCGCTCGTTCTCCACCTCCGCGCCGGGGACCAAGGCCATCAGATCCCGGGGATTGGCCGAAGTCGGGCGCGCAACCGGGGCTGGGCGGGGAACCGGGGCGCGTTCGGTCAACTCCGCGCCGGTGAAGATATCGCTGCGTTGCTCTCGCAGCGCGTGCAGGCGGCGCATACGGTCCAAGACAGATGGGATCGGTGTCGGTGATTCTTCTGATTGGGGGTTTGGCTGATCAACGGTCATGGGTGGTGCAGCCCTTCTTGGGCAAGCAAAAGAGAAGCGCACGGGGTGGCGTGATTATACCGTGGGAGGTGATTTTCGGCGAACAATCGTGTAACATCTATGGTCTATCGCTCATCCAATAGTCAAATCACCCAGTTTTGGGACAAATTCGGGCGATTTAGGACATATGTCAGGGACATATGTCATGTGACAAATTGGGAAAAGTGCTTTACTATAGAAACCGGGCGTGGCGTTGGCCTTCTTGCCGCTCCCAATACCTCTTCTAATTTCTCTTTACGACCAACAATTTACCCGACTTTCGCTGACTCCTTGCTGGGTCACTGCTTTGCGTTTACGAATCCTCGTCTACGAATCTTCGTTTGCGATCCTTCGTTTTCCATAGCAGCTTTCACGTTTGCTGTGTTGTCGTGGCATCGATTCAACTCCGCCTCAGCCGAGGATTTTCCGGAGGCAGGGATCGGTACCCTGTGTTGTAGATTCAGGATTCGCCTGAGGATTTCGCTTACCGTTTTTGAGTTTTGCAGGCCGGGCCACAATAGTTCGGCTTGCATCGTCGGAGGACTTCACGTATCAGTTTTAATCAAAGGAGATCAACCATGAAGCGTGCACTTTCCGTCCTTTTTGTTCTGCTCGTTGTGGCTAGTTTGGCCCTGGCCGGTTGCCAGGCCACCCCACCAGCCGCCACCGCACCGGCCGCTGACGCCCCGGCCGCCGCTCCCGCCGCGGATTCCGCTGCCCCGGCAGAGATGACCGCCGTCATCGGCTTCACCGCCTCCCAGACTGGCAAGTACAATGTTGAGTCCACCCGCCAGCTCAACGGGCTGAATCTGTGGATCAGCCAGGTCAACGCCGCCGGGGGCATCGCCCTGGCCGACGGCAGCATGGTCAAGTTCGACACCAAGTTCTACGACGACGAATCCAACACCGACCGGGTGCAGGAGCTTTACACCCGTCTGGCCACAGAAGACAACGCCGACTTCCTGATCAGCCCCTATTCCAGCGGCCTGACCGACGCCTCGTCGGTGATCGCCGAGCAATATGGCAAGGTCATGATCACCACAGGCGCGGCCTCGGACAGCACGTACATGAAGGGCTACACCCTGGTCTACCAGGCCTATACCCCGGCCAGCCGCTATCTGACCGGTGCGGCGGATCTGCTGGCCGCCACGGACACCTCGGTCAAGAAGATCGCCGTGGTGCATGAGAATGACAAATTCTCCACGGATGTCTCCAACGCCCTGCAGGAATACGCCCTGGCTCAGGGCTACGAAGTCGTGCTTTTCGAAGGCTACGACTCCGGCACCACGGACTTTGCCCCCTTCATCAACAAGATCCAGGACGCGGCCCCGGATGCCATCATGGGCGGCGGTCACTTCCAGGACGGCAGCACCTTTGCCAAGCAGTTGTTCGAGAAGAATGTGCCGATCAAGTATGTGGCCCTGCTGGTCGCCCCGCCGGAACCGACCTTTGCCGAATTGGGCGACGCTGCTCTGGGCATAGTCGGTCCCAGCCAGTGGGAACCCCTGGTGAAGTTCAGCCAGGAGAGCGCCGGAGAGATGGAGTTCTTCGGCCCGTCCAGCGCCGAGTTCACCGCCTCCTACATGGCCGCCTACAACGAAGAACCTTCCTATCACGCGGCTGGCGGCTTTGCGGCTGGCCTACTGCTGCAAAAGGCCATCGAGAGCTCCGGCACGCCTGGAAACCCAGGCCGTCAAGGAGGCCCTGGACGCCGTGGACATGCTCACCTTCTTCGGCAACCTCAAGTTCGATGTGACCCCGGATGCCCACGGTCTGCAAATCGGCCACTCCATGGTCTACATCCAATGGCAGATGGATGATGCCGGCACGTTGGGCAAGCAGGTTGTGTGGCCGCCCGCCGGCGCCACGGCCCCCATCCTCTTCCCCATCCGCTAACTTTAGCAGCCTGGGGCGGGGTGGGTTGCCGATTCGATGCTCGAATCGGCAACCCACCCCGCCCCTTCCCTACCCCCTTTTCAGCCTGCACCCCTGTCCACCTTCACAGGAGAACGCCATGCAAGGAACGCTACTCGCATTTCTGACGGACGGTCTGCTGATCGGCTTCGTCTACGGCATTGCCGCTATGGGCCTCACCCTGATCTGGGGGGTGATGGATGTGATCAACTTGGCCCACGGTCCCATCATCGCCCTGGGTATGTTTGGGGTCTATCTGGCCTTTACCAACTTTGGCATCAATCCCTATTTGGGGTTGATTCTGGTGGCCATTGTCGGCCTGCTCTTTGGGATCATCATGTTCTATGTGGCCATCAATCGGGTGATCGATGGGCCACACCTCTCCACCTTGTTGGCAACCTTCTCGGTCAACATGATCTTGATCGGCCTGGGCACCACGGCCTTTAGCACCTCGCCCCGCAATGTGGACATCAGCCTGGGCACCATCACCATGGGGCCGGTGACCATTCTGGGCACTCGGTTGGTGGCGGCCCTCATGGCCGTGGGTGTGACCGGCTTGCTCTATCTCTTCCTCTATCGCACCACCTGGGGCAAGTATGTGCGGGCCGTGGCCAACAACCGGGCCGCGGCGGAGCTGATGGGCATCCCCTCCACCCGGGTGCTGGCCCTGAGCTTTGGCATCGGCACCATGCTGGCGGCCATCGCTGGCGGGCTGATCGCCACCTTCTTCCCTTTCACCATTCTCTCCGGCGGGACATACGAGTTGAAGAGCTTTGTCATCGGCGTGCTGGGCGGCCTGGGGAATCCCCTGGGTGCGCTGCTGGGCGGCCTGATCCTGGGCGCTGCTGGAAGGGGTGATCCCTGCCTTCATGCCCACGGTGTGGGTGCCGGTGATTGAGTTTGTGCTCTTCGTCGTCATCCTCTTGATCCGCCCAAGTGGTCTGCTGGGAGCGAAAAAATGAAACTATTGAAAAATCCCGGACTTCTGCTCACCCTGTTGGCGGTTCTGCTCATGGGGCTATACCCGGTCTTCACGGGCCGACCGGCCACTCGTGAGGTGATCTTCACCATGCTCCTGTCGGTGATCTTGGCCTCCAGCCTGAACATCATCCTGGGCTACACAGGTTATGTCAGCTTCGGTCATGTGGTCTTCTTTGGCCTAGGCGGCTATGTGGGCCTCTATCTGATGAACGATTTCGGCATCTCGTTGTGGATCGCCATGCTGGCGGGCGGGATCTCGTCTGCCATCTTGGCCTATCTGTTGGGCAGCGCCATCTTGCGCCTGCGGGGCGGCTACTTCGCCCTGGCCACCATCGGCATCAACGAGGCCATGCGGGCCTTTATCAACAACTTCCAGCCCTTTGGCGGGGCCACGGGGATCAGCCTGAACTTCAAGATCTATCAAGACTATGGCGGGGCCACCAATGCCCTGTGGATGGTCTACTACGCCACCATCGCCATGACGTTGATCGCCATCCTCCTCAGCTATGTGGTCAAGACCAGCAAGTTTGGCCTGGGCCTCATGGCCATCCGCGAGGACGAAGACGCCGCCGAGGTGATGGGCGTGGTGACGCCCCGGACCAAGACCTGGGCCTATGTGCTGTCGGCCATCGTCCCGGGCATGGTGGGGGTGCTCTTCTACTTCAAGAACGGCAACATCGAGCCAGGGGTGGCCTTTCGGCTGCACTTCTCCATCGAGATGATCGTCATGGTGATGTTGGGCGGCCAGGGCACGGTGCTGGGGCCGATCATCGGGGCCATCGGCTATCAACGGCTGCGGGGCTTCCTGCTCACCAGCGACCTGTTCAAGAATATCCAGCTCTCGGTGGCGGGCTTGTTGCTCCTGCTCATCATCCTCTTTATTCCTGCCGGTGCGGTGGGCTGGCTGCGCCAACGGTTCCCAGTCCTGCGGAGGTTCCTGCCATGATCTTGCAAGTACAGAACGTCACCAAGCGCTTTGGCGGACTACTGGCCCTCTCTAACGTCAGCTTCGATCTGGCAGAGGGCGAGATCCTGGGGCTGATCGGCCCCAACGGCGCGGGCAAGACCACCCTCTTCAACGCCATCAACGGGGTCTTCCCCCCCACAGAAGGCCGGGTGATCTTCCTGGGCCAGGATGTGACCGGCAAGAAACCGTATGACATGGCCCGGGCCGGCATGGCCCGCACCCACCAGATCGTGCGCCCGCTCAACGACCTCAGCGTGCGGGACAATGTGATGGTCGGGGCCTGTTTTGGCCGAGAGAACCACGGCCTGGGCGAGGCCGGGCGCATCGCCGATGAGGTTTTGGGCTTTGTGAAGCTCAATGTGAGCCCTGACCAGTTGGCGGGCAGCCTCAATGTGGCCCAAAAGAAACGGTTGGAGATGGCCCGCTCCCTGGCCGCTCGGCCCCGTCTGCTGCTGTTGGACGAAGTGCTGGCCGGGCTGAACCCCTCGGAGATCGCCGGCATGGTGCAGACCGTGCGCCAGATCCGGGACCAAGGGGTCGCCATCATCATGATCGAGCATGTCATGCACGCGGTCATGAATGTCTCCGACCGCATCACCGTGCTGGACTATGGGCAGATGATCGCAGTCGGCACCCCGGAAGAGGTTTCCAACAATCCCAAAGTGATCGAGGCCTATCTGGGCGATCCCAAGTTGGCCGAGAGACTGATGGCCGACGAGGATGAGGGTTGATAGGCTAATACGTCCAGAATAACGCCCAGAAATTCGCCCAGAGGAGCGACAACTATGGCAATACTCGAAGTGAAAAATGTAGCAGGCGGATATGGCGAGGTCCAGATCTTGTGGGGGGTGGATCTCAGCCTGGAAGTGGGCAAGCTGACCTCTTTGGTGGGCGGCAATGGGGTGGGCAAGACCACCATGCTGCGCACGGTCATGGGGCTGCTCAAACCCTGGGAAGGGGAAGTCTGGTTCGACGGCAAGAATGTCAGCGCCCTGCCCCCCTACGCCAAGGCGGAGATGGGGCTGGTCTTGGTCCCCGAAGGCCGCCAACTCTTCACCGACATGAGCGTGGAGGAGAATCTGGAGATGGGGGCCACGCCCAAACGGGCCAAAGCCCGCCAGAAGGAGAACCTGGAGAAGGTCTTCACCGCCTTCCCCCGGCTCAAGGAGCGGCGCACCCAGAAGGCGGGCACCCTCTCCGGCGGCGAGCAGCAGATGCTGGCCGTGGGCCGGGGCATCATGGCCGACCCGGTGGTGCTCATGTTTGACGAGCTTTCCCTGGGCCTGGCCCCGGTGCTGGTGCTGGATCTCTTCGAAACCCTGCGCAAGCTCAAGAAGACCGGCCTGACCATGCTGTTGGTGGAACAGAACGTGCAGATGGCCCTGGCCATCAGCGACTATGGCTATGTCCTCTCCCAGGGCAAGGTGGAGTTGGACGGACCGGCCAAGGAGTTGATGAAGAATCCCCACATCCAAGAGACCTATCTGGGGCTGTAGGGAGTGGCATAGAACACAGATTGGACGGATTTGGCGGATCAAAACGGATTATCTTTTAGAGAAAAGGATCCGTTTTGATCCGCCAGATCCGTGTCATTCGTGGCCTGTTTTGACCGAACCAGCTACGGCATTGAGCCAGTAGATGACACGGATTGAATCCGTGGTATAATTACCTACTTGTGGGCAATGAACAACGGGTTCAATGCCCACATCAAGAGTCTATTTACACCCTGCCACCGGGCAACCTTCATAATGCCCGACGAGTCTGACTTCAAGGAGGAAGTATGCTAGTTGGCGAGCGCATGTCCCATCCCGTAATGAGTGTGGCCCCCGATCTGCCCATTATGGAAGCCCTAAATATGATGAAAGGCAAGAATATCCGCCGCTTTCCCGTGGTGAAAGATGGTCGCTTGGTCGGTATCGTAGCCGAACGAGATCTGCTCAACGCCTCCACGGCGCCCACCACCACCCTGAGCGTCTGGGAACTCAACTACCAGCTCAGCCGCATCAAGGTAAAAGATGTGATGAGCAAAAAGGTGATCACCGTCCAGGAAGACGCCTCCATCGAGGCGGCTGCCCGGATCATGACCGACAAGAAGGTCGGCGGCCTGCCGGTGATGCGAGGGGACGAACTGTCCGGGATCATCACCGAGACGGATCTATTCAAAGTTCTGCTAGAGCTGATGGGGGCCAGAGAGCCGGGCGTGCGTGTCACCGCCTTGGTGCCCAATGTCCACGGCGAGTTGGCCAAATTGACAGCGGCCATCTCCGAGGCCGGCGGCGACTTCGTCTCCTTCGGCACCTTCTTCGGCGAAACCGCCAGCGACCGAATGATCACCTTCAAGGTCACCGGCATGGAGATGGACCAGGTTGAGCCCGTGATCGCCTCCTTGATCGAGAAGATTATGGACATCCGCCTCTGCTGCGACTAGAGGGTTGCGACAAGAGGTAACGGCGACTAGACGTACATGAAAAGTCAGACCAAGCACTGGAAACTATATCCCCCTGCACCCCGGTTACACTTGGGCACAGGACCGGAGCACCCGGTCCTGGCCCAAGTGCTCTATAACCGGGGTGTACGCGTTCAGGCCGAAATGGTGGCGTTTCTGACCGGGAATCACGCAGTCAAAGAGAACCCCTATCGGCTCAAAGGGCTGACCGAGGCGGTGCAGCGGCTGCTCCAGGCCATTGACAGCCGTCAAACCATCTGCGTCTACGGCGACTTCGACGCCGACGGCGTCACCGCCACCGCCTTGCTGGTCACCGCCATCCAAGCCGCCGGGGGACGGGTCGGCCCCTACATCCCCCACCGGGTGGACGAGGGTTACGGCCTCAACTTGGAAGCCGTGGAGGCCATCGCCGCCAGAGGTGCCCATGTCCTCATCACCGTGGATTGCGGCATCCGCAGCGTGGCAGAGGTGCAGCGGGCCGTCGAGTTGGGCCTGGATGTGATCATCACGGATCACCACTCCATCGGCCCCATCATGCCCCCGGCCCTGGCGGTGATCAACCCCAAGCGGCCCGATAACCCCGACACATTTGATGGCTTGGCCGGCGTCGGCGTGGCCTATCGCCTGGCCCAAGGCATCCTGCGGGCCGTGGCGGAGCGGGACGGGTCGCCCTCTCAGCAAAGAGCAGGTGGAGGAGATCGAGACCGACCTCCTGGATCTGGTGGCCATCGGCACCGTGGCGGACATGCTGCCCTTGGTGGGCGAAAATCGTTCCCTGGTCCAGCGAGGGCTGGCCCAACTCAACCGCACCCAGCGGCCCGGACTCCTGGCCCTCTATGCCGTGGCCGCGGTCCAGCCCGGCACGGTGGACGCCACCACCATCGGCTTTCGGATTGCCCCCCGCATCAACGCGGCCGGACGGCTGGACAGCGCGGTCCTGGCCTACAAACTCCTGCGCACCACGGATCCCGCCGAAGCCGCCGAGCTGGCCCAGGAATTGGAAAGCCCTCAACCAGCGCCGCCGCACCCTGACCGAGGAGGTCTCCGCCCAGGCCGAGGAGCAGCTGACCGACCAATTGGCCGCCAACGCGCCTCTCTACATAGTCTCCGGCCCCACCTTTCTCTCTGGGATAGTGGGACTAGTGGCTGGACGGCTGACGGATCGCCTCTATCGACCGACCCTGGTCATCGAAGAGGGGGCCGAAGAGAGCCGGGGCAGTGCGCGCAGCATCCAAGAGTTTCACATCACCGCGGCCCTGGACGAGATCAGCCACATGCTGGTGCGCCACGGCGGTCACCACATGGCCGCAGGCTTCACCGTGCGCAGCGAACGGCTGGCCGAATTCAAGACCGCCATCACCGCCATCGCCCAGCGAGAACTGGGCGCGTACGACGGGGATCTGCGCCCCACGCTATGGGTGGATGCCGAACTGCCCCTCGCCGACATCAACTGGGGGCTGCAGCACCAGTTGGCCCGGCTGGAACCCACGGGCCAGGGCAACCCCGCCCCCACCTTCCTCTTCCCCAACTGCCGGGTGCGGGAGCATCGCACGGTGGGCAAGGGGCAGCATCTCAAACTCACCCTCAGCACGGGACGGGGCGCGGAAGTCATGGACGCCATCGCCTTCGGCCTGGGCGAGTGGGCCGGGGAGTTGAAGCCAGGCATTCGGGTCGATTTGGTGGGTCAAATTGGGGTCAACGAGTGGAATAGGGAGAAGCGGTTGCAGTTGGTGGTCGAGGACATGCGGCTGGCGGAGAAGTAGGGGATTTAGATGTTAGTGTCAATCAGGA
The DNA here is from genome assembly GCA_963704975.1 of uncultured Chloroflexia bacterium. Classification (GTDB taxonomy): domain Bacteria; phylum Chloroflexota; class Anaerolineae; order Caldilineales; family Caldilineaceae; genus JAGNDO01. The sequence goes on from CAVPIK010000043.1 coordinate 30,955, forward strand.
TTTTCATCGAGAATCGCACTATCATACTGGAGTTTGCCTTCGGCAAACATACGGTCAATGATTTTCTGGGTAGCGGGTTTGATCGCTGAGGCAGTGCCTTCGTGATTGGC
>CAVPIK010000044.1:0-208881 GCA_963704975.1 uncultured Chloroflexia bacterium
ATAGCCTCAAGAATGGGCTGCTCCCGGTCACGTTGCCCGAGGAGACCGTGGGCATGTTGCTGGATCTGATCGAAGAAGCGCCGGAGACCCGCATCGCCATCGACCTGGCATCCCAGACCGTCACCCTGCCCGACGGCCAGGTGATGGGCTTCGAGATCGACCCCTTCCGCAAGACCTGTCTGCTGCGGGGGCTGGACGATCTGGGCTATATCCAGGCCGTGGAAGACACGGTCGCCGCCCACGAAGCCCGCCAACCGGCTTGGGCCTAAAGGTCAACATGACCATGCGGCCGGGGAGCAAAGTCAAGGCCAGGGTCTGGTCCGTGGACGGGGCAAGCAAGCGCCTGCGCACGGACGAGATCGCCACGGAGGAACCCCTGGAGATCCGCCTGCTGGCCGGGGGCGAGACCAAGACCGTGGCCGTCACCATGCGCACCCCCGGCGCGGACTTCGAGCTGGCCGCCGGTTTCCTCTTCTCCGAAGGGGTGATCGGCCACCGGGACGAGATCGCCACCATCGCCTATTGCGTGGACGTTGAGGCCGAGCAGCAGTACAACATCGTCAACGTCAGCCTGCGGGCCGACACCATCCCGGATCTGCCCAGCTTGGACCGCCACTTCTTCACCTCCAGCGCCTGCGGGGTGTGCGGCAAGGCCGGGCTGGAGACGTTGCAAATTCGGGGCTGCCCGGTCATCCCCCCCGGCCCGGTCTTTGAGCCGAAGATGATCGTCGATCTGCCCCGGCAGCTTGAGGCAAACCAGCGGCTCTTCAATCTCACCGGCGGGCTGCACGCCGCGGCGCTTTTTGATGAGACGCGGGACCATGCTGGTCTGCCGGGAGGATGTGGGGCGACATAACGCGGTGGACAAATTGGTGGGCTGGGCCTTGATGGCCAACAAACTGCCCCTCAACCGCTGCGTGATCATGGTCAGCGGGCGGGCCAGCTATGAAATTATGCAGAAATGTTTGGTGGCCGGGGTGCCCATGGTTTGCGCCGTGTCCGCCCCCAGCAGCCTGTCCGTCGACGTGGCCCAAGAATTCGGCATGACCCTGGTCGGCTTTCTGCGGGGCGAACGGTTCAACATCTACGCCGGGCGAGAACGCATTGCGGGGATGGTCGCATGAGCACCCTTGACTTGAAATGGCCGGAACTGGCCGAACCCTACGCATCGGCCCTGCGGGATGCCGTGGCGTTTGTGCTGGATCGGGTGGACCCCGTGGGCATCGTGGCCTGCGGCAGCGTGATCCGGGGCACGCCCAGCCCGAACAGCGATCTGGACATCTATGTGATCCACGCAGCGGCGTGGCGACAGCGCATCCAGCGCCGCTTTGGGACGGTCCCGGCGGAGATCTTCATCAACCCGCCATCGGCCATTCGGGGCTATTTCGAGAGCGAGCGACAGGCCGGGCCGACCCATCACCGCCCACATGCTGAGCACGGGTTTTGTGGTCTTGGACCGGGATCCGGTGGTGCAAGGGTTGGTGGACCGAAGCCAAGATGGCCCTGGCCCAACCGCCGGACATAGCCCCGGCGGATCTGTTGTTTCTGCGCTATCTGACCGCGGATCTGTACGAAAACGCCGTCGACATGCAGCACGCAGACCCGGCCACCGGCCTGCTCATCCTGGGTGAGGCCATCAAGCGCATGGTGGACTATCGTTTTCTGGCTGCCAATGTCTACCTGCCCCGGCCCAAGGATCGGCTGACCCGTCTCGCCGCCCTGGATCCCGTGGCCGAGCGCCTGGTCCGCCAGTTCACCCAAACCGGCGATATCAACGAACGCTATCGACTGGCCGGCGACCTGGCCGACCACATTTTGGACACCCAAGGCTTCTTCGAATGGGAATCCGAACGGCTTCCGGTGGGGTGAAGGCAAAAGGCAAATTGCAAAAGGCAAAAGGCAAAAATTGTGGCGGCGACCGGGATTGCAATCTCCAAACCACTCGCATCCCCCCACAAATTAAAAATTCTCAATTCTCAAATTTCAATTCTCAATTAGAAAGGCCCGTCCTTTGAACGCAAAAATCGTAGTCCTGGCCGGTGACGGCATCGGCCCGGAAGTGACCAACGAAGCCAAGAAGGTGCTGGACGCCGTGGGCAGCCGCTTCGGCCACACCTTTTCCTATGAAGATCACCTGATGGGCGGCTGCGCCATCGACGCCCTGGGCACCAGCCTGCCCGACGAGACCGTGGCCGCGGCCAAGAGCGCGGACGCCGTCCTGCTGGGCGCGGTGGGCGGGCCGAAGTGGGACAACCCCAACGCGGTGGATCGCCCGGAGCGGGGGCTGCTGGCCATTCGCAAGGCCCTCAACCTCTTCGCCAACCTGCGCCCGGTCAAGCTGCACCCCCAGTTGATCAGCGCCAGCACCATCAAAGAAGAGGCGCTGGCCGGGGTGGATCTGCTGGTGGTGCGGGAGTTGACCGGCGGTGCCTATTTCGGTCCCCGCCAAGAGGCCGGGCCGGAGGGCGTTCGAGGCCTACGACACCATGCTCTACACCCGCCCGGAGATCGAGCGGGTGGTGCGGTTGGCCGCAGTCGCGGCACAGGGCCGCACCGGCAAGCTGACCAGCGTGGACAAGGCCAACGTCCTGGCGTCCAGCCGCTTGTGGCGGCGGGTGACGGTGGAGGTGATGGCCGACTATCCCGACGTGGCCGTGGAGCATGTGCTGGTGGACGCGATGGCCATGTATTTGATCCGCCGCCCCGCCGACTTTGACGTGGTGGTCTCGGAGAATCTCTTCGGCGACATTTTGACCGACGAAGCCTCCATGTTGGCCGGTTCCATGGGCATGTTGCCCTCGGCCAGCATCGGGGACATCATGAACAACCACAATCTGCCCTTGGGCCTCTACGAACCCATCCACGGCAGCGCGCCGGACATCGCCGGCCAGGGCATCGCCAACCCCCTGGGCACGATTTTGAGCTGCGCCATGCTCCTGCGCCACAGCCTGGGGCTGGAAGCCGAGGCCGCCGCCATCGAAGCCGCCGTGGACACGGTCCTCAACGAGGGCGTGCGCACGGGGGACATCGCCCACACGGGCACGGAAGTGGTGGGGACGGTGGTGATGGGGGATTTGGTGGTACGCGCATTGAGCGCAGGTTGAGTAGCCGCCGCCGAGATTTCCGCTGACCATTCACTGACTGGCGGCGTATCGAAACTGGAGCGGGTCGATCTGTAACCCGATCCGGTTTCGATACGGCCTGGACTACTGTGGTCTTGTACCATCAGGGTCGACCCGGCCTACTCAACCTACATTGACACGACTCGACATAAATAGGAACCAATTCAATGACTGAAACCACCAACAGCGCCGAAGCCACCCAGGCCCAACTGCGAGAGACGATCCGCCTCTTGGGCAATTTGCTGGGCGAGACGATTGTGGAGCAGGAAGGAGCGGAGGTCTTTGCCCTGGAAGAGGAATTGCGGGCATTGACCAAGGCTCAGCGCCAAGGGGACGCCGGGGCCGGTGACCGCATCCAGGCCCTGACCGGGGAACTGGTGCAGGACTTCGAGCGCACCCGGGCCGTGCTCAAGGCCTTCACGACCTACTTTTTGCTGATCAACCTGGCCGAGGAGCAGCAGCGGGTGCGGGTGTTGCGCCAGCGCTCCCAGATGGCCCAGAGCCCAGGACGTGCCCTATCGGGAGACCATCGCCGAGGCCGTGGCCCGGCTTGGCCGAAGAGGGGCTGACCGCCGACGACATCCGCCACCTGCTGGCCGAACTGTATATCCTGCCCGTCTTCACCGCCCACCCCACGGAGGCCACCCGGCGCACCATCCTGCTCAAGCTGCGGGCCATCGCCGCCATGCTCTACGAGCTGGATCTCCACGATCGTGCTGCCCGTGGAGGAGACCGAACTGCTGAACAGCATCCGGGAGATCGTGGTCACCCTGTGGCAGTCCGACGAAACCAGGGACCGCCGCCCCACGGTGCTGGACGAAGTGCGCCACGGGCTCTATTTCATCGAAACCACCCTCTTCGACCTGATCCCCCGCATCTATCAAGAGGTGGACGCGGCCCTGGCCCGCTACTTCCCCGGCGAGACCTTTGACCTGCCCGTCTTCCTGCAATATGGCACCTGGATGGGCGGCGACCGGGACGGCAACCCCTATGTCACCCTGCAAGTCACCGAGGATACCCTGCGGGAACAGAAGGGGCGTATCCTGAAACTCTATGCCCAGGCCGTGGAGGGGCTGTACGAACATCTCTCCGTGGCCAAGACCCACGTGGGCTTTTCCCAGCCCTTTATGGACAGTTTGGCCGCGGATCTGGCCGCCGCGCCCCGGGATGAGTTGGACGTGTTGGAGCGCTTCGGCCTGGAACCCTATCGCCAAAAGCTGATTCTGGTCTTCCGGCGGCTGATGGCCACGGTGACCGAAACCGAGCAGGCCTGGACCGACCGGGTGCGCAACCCCCGGGCCTACCACCACGCCTCGGAATTTCTGGCCGACCTGACGCTGATCCAAGAAAGTCTGCGGGCCAACCAGGGCCAGCGCTTGGCAGACGGTCGCTTGGCCGCTTTGGTTTGTCAAGTGAAGGTCTTTGGTTTTCATCTGGCCACCATGGACATTCGCCAACATTCCGGCCAAACACCGGGCGGCGATGGCGGAGGTGTTGGCGCGATACAACCCCGGTCTGGACTACGCCGAACCTGTCCGAAGCCGAGAAGGTCGCCCTGCTCTCCCGGGAGATCGCCAGCCCCCGGCCCCTCACCGCCCGGCTGGATTTCAGCGAGGAGACCAACGAAATCCTGGGTCTCTTCCGCCTGATCCGCCTGGCCCACGAGGAGATCGGCCCGGAGGCGATCCAGACCTACATCATCAGCATGACCACCGAGGTCAGCAACATGCTGGAGGTGCTGCTCTTTGCCAAGGATGCCGGCCTCTTCGGCCAGATCGACGTGGTGCCCCTCTTCGAGACCATCGAGGATCTGGAAAATGCCCCGGCCACCATGACGGCCATCTTTGAAAATCCCGTCTATCAGGCCCACCTGGCCCAGCGGGCCAACCAGCAGCAGATCATGATCGGCTACAGCGATTCCAACAAAGACGGCGGCTATCTGCGGGCCACGTGGATGCTCTACCAAGCCCAGCGCGCCCTGGCCCGCACCTGCGATGCCCACGGCGTGCGCTTCACCCTCTTCCACGGCCGGGGCGGATCCATTGGCCGGGGCGGCGGACCGGCCAACCGGGCCATCCTGGCCCAGCCGCCGGAGTCCATCCGGGGCCGCATCAAGCTCACCGAGCAGGGCGAGGTGGTCAGCGCCCGCTATGACAACAAGGCCATCGGCCATCGCCATTTGGAGCAGTTGGTCAACGCGGTGCTGCTGTCCAGCGGCAAACGCCCGGCTGTGGCCCAAGAAGAGCCGTGGTCCGGGGTGTTGAACGAGATGAGCCGCCTCTCGGAGATCAAATATCGGGCCTTGGTCACCGACCCGGCCTTTTTGCGCTACTTCCATCAAGCCACGCCCATCACCCCGATTGGGCAGCTCAACATCGGCTCCCGGCCCTCCAAACGCAGCAGCAGCAACGGGATCAGCGATCTGCGGGCCATCCCCTGGGTCTTCTCGTGGACCCAGAGCCGGGTCAACCTGCCCGGCTGGTATGGCCTGGGGTCGGGCATTGCCGAATGGATCGCTGCCGGTGACCCGGACGCCCGCCTGGCCCAACTGCAGGAGATGTACGCGGCCTGGCCCTTCTTCCGCACGGTGATCGACCGGGCCCAGGTCAGCATGCGCCGGGCGGACATGGTCATCGCCCCCCTCTACGCCGAACTGGCCGACGCGGACATCCGCCAGCAGGTCTTCGGCACCATCGAAGACGAGTACAATCGCACGGAAAGCGTGATGCTGGCCATCACCGGCCAGGAGAAGTTGTTGGACAACGAGAAGTGGCTGCAACGCAGCATCAACCTGCGCAATCCCTATGTGGACCCGATGAACTATATCCAAGTGGCCCTGCTCAAACGCATCCAGCGCGAGCCGGCCCTCTCGGAGGATCCGGAATTGCGCCAGGTGGTCCTACTCTCGGTCAACGGAATTGCCGCCGGGTTACAGAATACGGGATGACAAACATGAGCGTTCTCGACACAATCGACGGTCTGCTGGTCGATATCGATGGGGTGTTGACCATCGGAAACAAGGTGATTCCGGGCGCTGCGGAGGCATTGGCCTCTGTTCGCGCCCGGGGGATTGAGGTGCGCTACCTCACCAACACCACCATCTATTGCCGCCATACCCTGCAAGAGCACATGCAGGCCATGGGCTTTTCCATGCAGATGGACCACTTGGTGACCCCCACCTTTGTGGCCGCGGAATATCTGCGCAGCCAGGGGGCCACCCGCTATCTGCCCCTGCTGCTGCCCGACGCCCAGTTGGAGTTCCCCGGCCTGGACGTGGATGAAGTGAACCCGGAATTTGTGGTGGTGGGGGACATGGGGGCGGGCTTCAACTTTCCTCGGTTGAACATGGCCTTTCGGGCCTTGCTCAACGGGGCGCAGTTGGTGGCCCTGCACAAAAAACGCTATTGGCGCACAGAGGACGGTCTCTTTCTGGACGCCGGTCCCTTTGTGATGGCCCTGGAATACGCCGCCGGTGTGGGGGCGGTGGTGATGGGCAAGCCCAGCGCGCCTACTTCGGGGTGCTGGATGAGCGCCGCCTACTTCCGCCGGGTGCTGGACGACCTGGGCATGGCCCCGGATCGGGTGGCCATGATCGGCGACGACATCGAGATCGACGTGCGGGGCAGCCAACAGATGGGGATGCAGGGCTGGCTGGTCAAGACCGGCCGCTTCCGCCGGGAAGACCTCAGCCACGGCATCTGGCCGGATAAGATTTTTGAGAGTATTGATGATTTGAGAAAGGAGTGACTAAGGAGTAATGAGGTTGGCGAGTGGCATGATGTCACGTCTGCACCTAACTCAGTACTCACGTACTCATTGCTCCTCGCCTCTCCATAGCAAGGAAACGACGACCATGCACATCCAAATCTACGACACAACCCTACGCGACGGCACCCAGGGGGAAGGGGTGAACCTGAGCGCTGAGGATAAACTAAAAATCGCCCGCCGACTGGACGACTTCGGCGTGGACTATATCGAGGGCGGCTGGCCCGGCTCCAACCCCAAGGACATGGAGTTTTTCGACCGGGCCCAGCGGGAACTTTCCCTGACGCCACGCCAAGGTGACGGCCTTCGGCTCCACCTGCCGGGCCGACACGGACCCGGCGGACGACCCCCAGATTCAACTGCTGATCCAGGCCAACACGCCGGTGGTCACCATCTTCGGCAAGACCTGGGACATGCACGTCACCGACGTGTTGCGCACGACCCTGCCCGAAAACCTGCGCATGATCCGGGACTCCGTGGCCTATCTCAAGGCCCAGGGCAAGGAGGTGGTCTACGACGCCGAGCACTTCTTCGACGGCTACAAGGCCAACCCGGAATATGCGCTCTCCACCCTGCAAGCCGCCATGATGGGCGGCGCGGACAGCGTGGTGCTGTGCGACACCAACGGCGGCGGCCTGCCCTGGCAGATCGGCGAGGCCGTTGACGACGTGCGCCGAGAGCTGGGGCTGGACGGATCGTCCCCCATCTCCGAGCGGGTGACCTTGGGCATCCACGCCCACAACGACAGCGAGACCGGCGTGGCCAACACCCTGGAGGCCGTGCGCCACGGGTGCCGTGCAGGTGCAGGGCACGATCAACGGCTATGGCGAACGCTGCGGCAACGCCAACCTGATCAGCGTGATCCCCGATCTGCAACTCAAGATGGGCTATGAGTGCGTGCCCCCGGACAAGCTGCGCCCAACTGACCGAGATCAGCCGCTATGTCAGCGAACTGGCCAACCTCAGCCCGGAGAGCCATCAGCCCTTTGTGGGCCAGAGCGCCTTTGCCCACAAGGGCGGCACCCACGTCAACGCCGTGGTCAAGAATGTGATGAGCTATCAGCACATCGAGCCAGGGCTGGTGGGCAACGAGACCCGGGTCCTGCTCAGCGAACTGAGCGGCAAGGACAACATCGCGGTCAAGCGCAAGGAGTTCGGCCTGAACGGGCTGAGTTTGGCCGAAGAGCGGGAAGTTCTGCAGCAGATCAAAGAGCTGGAAAACGCCGGTTTTGCCTTCGAAAGCGCCGAGGCCAGCGTGGATCTCATGCTGCGCCGGGTGCGGCCCGGCTATGTCTCGCCCTTCGAGATGATCGACTACACCGCCGCGGTGGAATACCGCCGGGGCCGGGGCATGTTCTCCGAAGGCACGGTCAAGGTGCAGGTGGGGGATCAGGTGCTCCACGAGGTGGCCGAGGGCAACGGCCCGGTCAACGCCCTCAACCGGGCCTTGCGCAAGGCCTTGGCCAAATACTATCCCCGGCTGCGGGCTGTGCATCTCACCGACTACAAAGTGCGCATCCTGGACAGCGCCAGCGGCACCGCGGCCATGACCCGGGTCCTCATCGACTTCGCCGACGGCGAGCGCACCTGGACCACGGTCGGGGCCAGCACCAACATCATCGAAGCCAGTTGGATCGCCCTCTCCGACTCGGTGGAATACTTCATCATCACCGACCGGGAAGCCCAGGCCAAGTTGGCCGGCGGCGGCGGAGCCGGTTTTGGCATAATATCAAGTTCGAGTTCGTTCCGACGCTTGAGCGTGGTGAACGTACTCGGCTGGCTGCGACCCCTCAACGCAGAGCAACCGACAAACCACTCCACACGCGAAGCGTGGGAGCCACATCCACAAAGAAACCCAACCCACCATGACCCAAACCACAACCGGCATTCTCGAAACCATCGGTCGCAGCGGCGGCTATCTGCGGGACGCGGCCTTTTCCTTCCAGCCCTGTCCGATGATGTCCTGGTGCCGCCCAAGCTGATCAAAGAGTTTGGCCTGGTCAACGGCGTGGAGGTGACGGGCAGCGTGAAGTCGGGCAAGAAGGGGCCGGAGTTGGCCTCGGTGGAGACCATCTGCGGCCTGACGCCGGAGAAGTTCAACGCCCGCACCCGCTTTGAACGGCTGGTCGCCATCAGCCCCACCGAGCGTTTCCGCCTGGGGGACGGGGGCAACACGACCATGCGCATGGTGGAGTTGATGGCCCCCATGGGCAAGGGCACCCGGGGGCTGATCGTGGCCCCGCCCAAGGCCGGCAAGACCCGCATTTTGCAAGAATTGGCCCAGGCCATCCACGCCACGGAGCCGGAGACCCGCATCGTCGTCCTGCTGGTGGACGAGCGGCCCGAAGAGGTCACCGACTTCCGGCGCAACGTCCCCGCGGAGGTGCTGGCCAGTTCCAGCGACCAGCCCATGCAAGAGCATGTGCGCCTGGCCGAGCTGACCTTGGCCCACATCCGCTGTGAACTGGAATGCGGCCGGGATGTGGTGGTGCTGGTGGACAGCCTGACCCGGCTGGTGCGGGCCTTCAACCTGCAAGTCTCCGGGGCCAGCCGCACCATGACCGGGGGCATCGATGCCAAGGCCATGGAGATTCCCCGGCGCTTCTTTGGCCTGGCCCGCAACATCGAGCATGGCGGATCGGTCACGGTGATCGCCACGGTGTTGGTGGAGACCGGCTCCCGCATGGATGACTTCATCTTCGAGGAGTTCAAGGCCACGGGCAACAGCGAGATCGTGCTGGACCGGGAACTGGCCGAGGCCCGCATCTACCCGGCCCTCAACATCCTGGCCAGCGGCACCCGGCGGGAGGAGTTGCTCTATTCCGACGACGAAATGCGCCGCCTGGCCACCCTGCGCAACTGGCTGGCCGGGGGCGATCCCGCCGCGGCCCTGCGGGGTCTGCTCAAGCTGATCGACATGACCGATACCAACGAGGAATTGTTGCTGCGACTCAATCCGAAGAAGTGAGGGGGTTGGGGATTAGGATCGGGATTCCGGCCATTGGATCCCCAATCCCAAATCTCCTAATCCCCAATCTCCAATCCCATCCACCCAACCGAAAGGAGCCCATCATGGCAAAGAACACAAGCGCAGTATACGGACGTGTCAGCATTTGGCTGCACTGGATCAGCGCCTTGCTTATCATCGGCTTGGCTATCTTTGGCACGGTCATGACCCGGATCGGAGCCGGTGCCACCCAGAATCAGATGTATCAATTCCACACCACCATCGGGGTGATTGTGCTGGTCTTGACCGCGGCCCGGCTGGTCTGGCGCTTCGTCGATCCCTGGCCCCCGGCCCCCAAGGAGTTGACCGGCGGACGCCGACAACTCTTCAAATGGAACCACGTTTTGCTCTATGGGGTGTTGGTGGTGATGTTGGCCAGCGGACCGGCCATGCTCCTGGCCAGCGGCCTCAGCCTGCCCGTCCAGAATTTGACCCCGGACATGATCAACGATGTGCTGCCCCGCACCACCCACGACATCGCCTCCAAGCTCTTCATGCTGCTCTTCGTCACCCACGTGGCTGGGGTGATCATGCACCAGCGGGACGCGGGCAATGCTCTGGGCCGCATAGGGCTGCCCTGGTTTGACCGCAAGTAAGCCAAGAAAAAACTGCTTTACCGCAAAGACGCCAAGGGCGCAAAGAAAAGCAAGCAGTTTCTTTGCGCCCTTGGCGTCTTTGCGGTGATCATTCCACACCCAAATGGACAAAACAATGAATATTTCCGAGTTCAACACCTACCAAACCGAATCCCGCAAGACGTGGAGCTTGATCCACACGGACCATGCCATCGTCTACCCCACCCTGGGCCTGGTCAACGAGGCCGGGGAGGTGGCGGGGAAGGTCAAGAAGATCTTCCGGGACAAGGGCGGCGTCATCGGCGAGACCGAGCGGGAGGCCCTCAAGCAGGAGTTGGGGGACGTGCTCTGGTACCTCACCCAGATCTGCACGGACCTGGACCTGACCTTGGCCGAGGTGGCCGAGGCCAACATCGTCAAGCTCTTTGACCGACTGGAACGGGGGAAAATCCAGGGCGACGGGGACAAGCGGTGAACGCGTAGAGACGCAAAATCTTGCGTCTCTACGTTTGCGTCTTCGCCCCGGTTGTTCCCCATTTTGGCGGAAACTGGTATAATTTCCTCGAATGTTACACTCAATCAACCTCTGTTCATCCTCATTTTTAGGAGACGAAATCATGGCCCCATCCAACGGATCTAACGGCGCGACGGCCACGGCTGTCAAGCTCAACAAATATTCCAGCCAGCTCACCGAAGTGATCTCCCAGGTCGGCTCCCAGGCCATGTTGTATGGCGTGGGGCTGACCGACGAGGACATGAAGAAGGCCCAGGTCGGCATCACCAGCATGGGGTGGGAGGGCAATACCTGCAACATGCACCTCAACGCCCTGGCCCGCCGGGTCAAGGAGGGGGTCAACGCCGAAGGCATGGTGGGGCTGATCTTCCACACCATCGGCGTCAGCGACGGCATCAGCATGGGCACCGAGGGCATGAAGGCGTCCTTGCCCTCCCGGGACATCATCGCCGACAGCATCGAGACCGTCATGCGGGCGCAGTGGTACGACGCCAACATCTCCCTGCCCGGCTGTGACAAGAACATGCCCGGCGCGCTGCATGGCCATGGCCCGGCTCAACCGGCCCAGCATCATGGTCTATGGCGGCACCATCAAGCCCGGCTGGCTGAATGGGCGCAAGCTGGACATCGTCTCGGCCTTCGAGGCCTACGGCCAATATCTGGCCGAAGACATCGACCGGGACGAACTGACCGCGGTGCTCAAGAATGCCTGCCCCGGCGAGGGCGCGTGCGGCGGCATGTACACGGCCAACACCATGGCCTCGGCCATCGAAACCCTGGGCATGAGCCTGCCCAACAGCTCCAGCTTCCCGGCGGACAGCGACGAGAAGCTGGCCGAAACGTTGAGCGTGGGCGCGGCCATCCGCCACCTGCTGGAGAACGACATCAAGCCTCTTGACATCCTCACCCGCAAGGCCTTTGAGAATGCCATGACCATCGTCATGGCCCTGGGCGGCTCCACCAACGCCGTGCTGCACCTGATCGCCATCGCCAAGGCCGCGGACGTCAAGCTGACCATCGACGACTTCCAGGAAGTCTCCGACCGGGTGCCCTTCATCGCCGACCTCAAGCCCAGCGGCCAATATGTGATGGAGGATCTGCACGACGTGGGCGGCGTGCCCGCGGTGCAAAAGCTGCTCCTGCGGGCGGGTCTGCTGCACGGGGACGTGATGACCGTCACCGGCAAGACCTTGGCCGAGAATTTGGAGGCCATGCCGGATCTGAGCGAGGGGCAGAAGGTGGTCATGCCCTGAGCAGCCCCATCAAGGCCACGGGCCATCTGCAAATTCTGTACGGCAACCTGGCGACCGAGGGGTCCGTGGCCAAGATCACGGGCAAGGAGGGCACCCGCTTTGTCGGCCCGGCCAAGGTCTACGATTCCGAAGAGGAGAGCCTGCACGCCATCGAGCGGGGCGAAGTGGTGGCCGGGGACGTGGTGGTGATCCGCTACGAAGGCCCCAAGGGCGGTCCCGGCATGCGGGAGATGCTGAGCATCACCTCGGCCATCATGGGCGCGGGCCTGGGCAAGAGCGTGGCGCTGATCACCGATGGCCGCTTCTCCGGCGGCACCCACGGCTTCGTCGTCGGCCACGTCACCCCGGAAGCGCAAGACGGCGGCGGTCTGGCCCTGGTGCGCACGGGGGACACCATCACGTTGGACGCCGTGACGCATCGCATGGACGTGAACGTGTCCGATGCGGAGTTGGCGGCCCGGCGGGCGGTGTGGAGTGCGCCGGCGCTCAAGTTCACGAAGGGCGTGTTGTATAAGTATATGAAGACGGTGTCGTCCGCGTCCGAGGGGTTTGACCGCAGCCCGGCTGGTCTGGCGCTTCGTCAATCCCTGGCCCCCGGCCCCGAAGGAATTGACCGGCGGACGTCGGCAGCTCTTCAAATGGAACCACGTTTTGCTCTATGGGGTGTTGGTGGTGATGTTGGCCAGCGGACCGGCCATGCTCCTGGCCAGCGGCCTCAGCCTGCCCGTCCAGAATCTGACCCCGGACATGATCAACGATGTGCTGCCCCGTACCACCCACGACATCGCCTCCAAGCTCTTCATGCTGCTCTTCGTCACCCACGTGGCCGGGGTGATCATGCACCAGCGGGATGCGGGCAATGCTCTGGGCCGCATAGGGCTGCCCTGGTTTGACCGCAAGTAAGCCAAGAAAAAACTGCTTTACCGCAAAGACGCCAAGGGCGCAAAGAAAAGCAAGCAGTTTCTTTGCGCCCTTGGCGTCTTTGCGGTGATGATTCCACACCCAAATGGACAAAACAATGAATATTTCCGAGTTCAACACCTACCAAACCGAATCCCGCAAGACGTGGAGCTTGATCCACACGGACCACGCCATCGTCTACCCCACCCTGGGCCTGGTCAACGAGGCCGGGGAGGTGGCGGGGAAGGTCAAGAAGATCTTCCGGGACAAGGGCGGCGTGATCGGCGAGACCGAGCGGGAGGCCCTCAAGCAGGAGTTGGGGGATGTGCTCTGGTATCTCACTCAGATCTGCACGGACCTGGACCTAACCTTGGCCGAGGTGGCCGAGGCCAACATCGTCAAGCTCTTTGACCGATTAGAGCGGGGGAAAATTCAGGGGGACGGGGACAAGCGGTGAACGCGTAGAGACGCAAAATCTTGCGTCTCTACGTTTGCGTCTTCGCCCCGGTTGTTCCCCATTTTGGCGGAAACTGGTATAATTTCCTCGAATGTCACACTCAATCAACCTCTGTTCATCCTCATTTTTAGGAGACGAAATCATGGCCCCATCCAACGGATCTAACGGCGCGACGGCCACGGCTGTCAAGCTCAACAAATATTCCAGCCAGCTCACCCAAGTGATCTCCCAAGTCGGCTCCCAGGCCATGCTGTATGGCGTGGGGCTGACCGACGAGGACATGAAGAAGGCCCAGGTCGGCATCACCAGCATGGGGTGGGAGGGCAACACCTGCAACATGCACCTCAACGCCCTGGCCCGCCGGGTCAAGGAGGGGGTCAACGCCGAGGGCATGGTGGGGCTGATCTTCCACACCATCGGCGTCAGCGACGGCATCAGCATGGGCACCGAGGGCATGAAGGCGTCGCTGCCCTCCCGGGACATCATCGCCGACAGCATCGAGACCGTCATGCGGGCGCAGTGGTACGACGCCAACATCTCCTTGCCCGGCTGTGACAAGAACATGCCCGGCGCGCTGATGGCTATGGCCCGGCTCAACCGGCCCAGCATCATGGTCTATGGCGGCACCATCAAGCCCGGCTGGCTGAATGGGCGCAAGCTGGACATCGTCTCGGCCTTCGAGGCCTATGGCCAATATCTGGCCGAAGACATCGACCGGGACGAACTGACCGCGGTGCTCAAGAATGCCTGCCCCGGCGAAGGCGCGTGCGGCGGCATGTACACGGCCAACACCATGGCCTCGGCCATCGAAAGCCTGGGCATGAGCCTGCCCAACAGCTCCAGCTTCCCGGCGGACAGCGACGAGAAGCTGGCCGAAACCTTGAGCGTGGGCGCGGCCATCCGCCACCTGCTGGAGAACGACATCAAGCCCCTGGACATCCTCACCCGCAAGGCCTTTGAGAATGCCATGACCATCGTCATGGCCCTGGGCGGCTCCACCAACGCCGTGCTGCATTTGATCGCCATCGCCAAGGCCGCGGACGTCAAGCTGACCATCGACGACTTCCAGGAGGTCTCCGACCGGGTGCCCTTCATCGCCGACCTCAAGCCCAGCGGCCAATATGTGATGGAGGATCTGCACGACGTGGGCGGCGTGCCCGCGGTGCAGAAGCTGCTCCTGCGGGCGGGTCTGCTGCACGGGGACGTGATGACCGTCACCGGCAAGACCTTGGCCGAGAATTTGGAGGCCATGCCGGATCTGAGCGAGGGGCAGAAGGTGGTCATGCCCTTGAGCAACCCCATCAAGGCCACGGGCCATCTGCAAATTCTGTACGGCAACCTGGCCACCGAGGGGTCCGTGGCCAAGATCACGGGCAAGGAGGGCACCCGCTTTGTCGGCCCGGCCAAGGTCTACGATTCCGAAGAGGAGAGCCTGCACGCCATCGAGCGGGGCGAAGTGGTGGCCGGGGACGTGGTGGTGATCCGCTACGAAGGCCCCAAGGGCGGTCCCGGCATGCGGGAGATGCTCTCCATCACCTCCGCCATCATGGGCGCGGGGCTGGGCAAGAGCGTGGCGCTGATCACCGATGGCCGCTTCTCCGGCGGCACCCACGGCTTCGTCGTCGGCCACGTCACCCCGGAAGCGCAAGACGGCGGCGGCCTCGCCCTGGTGCGCACGGGCGACACCATCACCTTGGACGCCGTGACCCATCGCATGGACGTGAACGTGTCCGATGCGGAGTTGGCGGCCCGGCGGGCGGTGTGGAGCGCGCCGGCGCCGAAGTTCACGAAGGGTGTGTTGTATAAGTATATGAAGACGGTGTCGTCCGCGTCTGAGGGGTGTGTGACGGACGAATAAATGCACCAGTGAAACGAACTGAATCCACCAGTGACTTGACGTCAAGTCACTGGTGGATTCAGTTCGTTTCACTGGTAGGATTTGGGTGGTTCAGCGCTGGAATCATTCCAACCGATCAAGGCGAATGATTCATGTCTGGCGACAAAAACCCATGAAAATGGAAAGCAGATCCCGTGCAATCGATAAGGTATATAAACGAAGAGATCGGATCGAAATGCCTGATTTTCAGCGCGAGGAAGTGTGGCCTGACTCAAAAAAGCGGCTGTTGATCGACAGCATTCTTAAGGGTTGGCACCTTCCTAAATTTTATTTTCGAGTAGACGATGACGGCACGTTTGATTGCGTAGATGGACAACAACGCTTAAGTGCGATATTCGAGTTCTTTGATGACCAGCTCGTTCTTGACTCAGATTGGGAGAGCAGGTACAACGCCCTCCGTTACAGTGAATTGGATGACGACAGATCCGATCAGTTTGATGATTTTGAAATTGATATTGAAGAGATAAGTGAAGCAAGTGATGAAGAATTAGAGGAACTTTTCAAAAGACTGCAACTAGGCACTCCGCTGAACACCGCAGAAAAAATCAATGCAATTCGAGGTGATTTGCGAGATTTTTGCCATGAATGTGCCAGCTTTTCTTTTTTTCAAGACAGAATCTCTCTTCGAAATACACGATATTCACATTTTGAAATTATCGTCAAGTGGGCATTCGTTGAAGCCAGAGGAATTCAACCACAAATGCGACTTCCCCAGTTGGAGTCACTCCTTCGGGAAAATCGTACGTTTAGCAAGCAGTCAGCTACCGCAAAGAGAATCCTTAACACGTTGAAGTTCCTTTCGGATTCGTTTCCTCAAAAAGCTGGTTACATTCGAAATCGGGCAAATACTCTATCTCTATGTATGCTAGCGGCTCGTGTTTGCGACCATGGGATACGCTCGGAGGAATGCAGGGGTTGAGTTCAGGCGGTTTACTGAGAGTTTCTTTGATGAACTTGCTAAAGAAGTAGAATCGAGGGGTCAATGCTGTTGATAAAGAATTGCTACGTTACCAACATGCAATTTCATCAGACTCAGGTGGTGGGAATTCAATCCGGACAAGGATTACTATCTGTAACAAAGAGATTGGCAACTTTCTCTCCCACATTCTCAATACTTTTCGATAAATATGACGATTCGTTGAGTGCGTTCTCTAGAAATCTATCTGAGTTGGCCGAAGGAGCAAGAACTTTGGTATACCAACAAAATAGGCGCTACTCAGCCAAGCTTGGAGAAATCTTATCGAAGCATGACAACGGACTCTTCGGCAGCACTTTCAACCATCGAAGAACCGTGCCACGATCAAGGCCAATACGGGAATTTGATTGATGGGCTGTACTTTCTGACTATACGAGGGAAGTGGAAGCTGCAAACGACTTGCATCCCGACCACGGAATTCGTGATGGATATTAAGCATCTACGCACTGCACTGCGTCATGACTGTCGATCACGGGTCGATCCAAGATTTGCTCGACGAGATCACGCGTTGCGATTGTTGCCGAAAAGTACACTGGAAGACGACCCGGAAGAACCATGATCCGAAGAGTTCATTAGCCCCCTACGAATTCTGAAAGAGATGACATTGTTTCTCCAGTCTCACAAACCTGAATAGGACACCCACCCCATGCCCACCAAAAAATCCGAATCCGTCCCCAAGACCATGGAACCGGCCTACCGGGCCATCATCGACCTGACCGACGCCGTCTGCCGTCAACACCTGAACGAGGAGTACGCCACCCTGGCCCGGCAACTGACCGCGGCCTTGGGACGCAAACGCCCGTCCCCCCTCCTGAGCGGGAAGCCGGGGAGTTGGGCCTGTGGCATCCTCTATGCCCTGGGCACGGTCAATTTCCTCTTCGACAAGACCAGCAAGCCCTTCATGAAGGCCGAGGATCTGTGCGCCGCCTTTGGCTTCAAGAAGAGTACCGGGGTCAGCAAGGCCAAGCAGATCCGGGACCTGTTTGGCATGTCCCAACTGGACCCGGACTGGACCCTGCCCAGCAAGCTGGACAGCAACCCCCTGGTGTGGATGTTGGAGATCAACGGCTTGATCCGGGACATCCGCTCCATGCCCCGGGAGGTCCAGGAGCAGGCATTCGACCAGGGATTTATTCCCTACATCCCGGCGGACCGCAAGCCGTAAGGAACGTTTATGCACATCGCACTGATCGGCATGTCCGGCACGGGCAAGAGCCATTGGTCCTACAAATTGGCCGAAACCGGCTTCCACCGCATCGGCTGCGATGATCGCATCGCCGCCCGTTTGGCCCAGGAGGTGGGGGCACCCGTCGGGGGAGTTCTTCCACATGGCCCAGTGGATGGGCATGCCCTACGAAGCCCACTACCCCCAGCGGGCCGAGCGCTATCTGGCCCACGAGATCGCCGTCATGCAGGAGATCGTCGCCGATCTCACCGCGGACGGGCCGACATCGGACGTGGTCATCGACACCACGGGCAGTGTGATCTATGTGCCGGAAGCCACCATCCTGGATCTGCGCCGGGTGGCCCAGGTGGTCTATCTGGCCCCGCCCGTGGATGCGTTCCAGACCATGCTGGCCAACCTATCTGCAAAATCCCCGGCCTGTGATCTGGAATGGGGTCTATCAGCAAGGGGCGGACGAAGTCCCCCCTCCACGCCTTCGAGCGCTGCTATCCCCAACTGCTCACGGGCCGGGATTGTCTCTATCGGCGATACAGCCATGTGACGATTCCGTACGCGGTCCACGGTGGGGCGGATGTGGGGGTGGGGATGTTGTTGGAGCATCTGCGCGTATAGGATTTGACCACGGAAAACACGGAATACACGGAAGTTTCTCAGACATTTCCGTGTATTCCGTGTTTTCCGTGGTCAAAATAGGCACAAAAAAGGGAGGGTGATCCAATTGGATCACCCTCCCTTTTTTGTGCAACGACCCCATCAAGCCAGCACCCGCCGGTTAACCCACTCTGGTTTCGATACGGCCTCAATCCAAGGTCAGCGGAGTTGTCGTGGTTGAGTCGGCCTACTCAACCGGCGTTAGGCCTCCCGCTTCCGCCTCTACTCCGTCACGCTGAACAGCGCACCGGCGGACCGCCCCCACACATCCGGGAAGTACATCTGCTCGGCCTGGGCGGGGAGGACCCGGAACTCGCCGGGGGTGGTGGCTTGGACCAGGAAGGTGTAGGCGTAGGTGCCGGGCTGGAGGTTGGTGGCGAAGAGGGCCACCTTGTCGTCCCGGATGTCCGTGGCGGTCGGCGTCCAGTAGGACCACCAGTACGGGTTGGCGGATTGCCCCTCTTGCTCGAACTGGGGATCGCCGAAGGTGTCGCTGGTGGTGGCCAGGCTGCTGTCGATGGGCTCCGTCCCCGCGGGGATGGGCACTTCCAGCAGGACGTGGTAGCGGGGGCTGGGCACGACCATGCGCACGGTGACGCTGATCACGTCGCCCACGGCGGCGCGTGCTGACGGTCTGGCCGATCTTGGCCCCGTCCGCGGCGGCGAAGGAACGCTCGACCACGAAGCCCCGATCCAGGGCGGGGACCGCGGTGGCGTCCAGGAAGTAGCGCAGGTGGGTGGTGTAGTAGAGCTGGCCCGTGTCGCTGTCCCGGCCCAGGCGCAGGGCGTTGGCCTGATCCCGCAGCAGGTCGGTGATGTCCGTGCGCAGGGTGGTTTGCTCGCGAGCTGTGTCGGCGGTGAAGCTGCCGTTGCCCAGGGGCGCGCCGTTGAGTTGGGCTGTCCAGTTGTAGTCGGGCTGCAATTCGCCGGTCTGCACCATCCAGTCGGTCAGGCCGATCAAGGCCCAGGCGGTCTCTTGGGTGGTGGTCCAACTGCGGGCTTGGCGGGCGCTCATCAGCCAGCGCACGGCTTGGGGCAGGATCTCCCAGTCCGGGCGCAGACGGGTGAAGGCGGCCAGGACGATGGCCGTGGATGCGGGTGTCCGTGTTCATGTTCCACCAGTCCACGGAGCCTTCGGCCCACATGGCCCCGGAGGCGCTGATCTCCACCTGGCCGGCCAGGTCATCCAGCAGGGTGTTGGATTGTTCGGTCAGCCCCACGTCGGCCATTGCCATGGCCAGGTAGGCCTTGCCGTAGAGGTCCAGCCGCTCCCGCACCTCGAAGAGGGTGGTCATGCGTCCGGCGTCCCCCTGGCCCATCTCGGCCAGGACGAAGTGGACAAAGGCCATTTCGTTGTATTGCCAATTGTTGGCGAGGCTGGCCGGGGCCACAAAGCTGCGGTCCAGATAGCGGATGGCGTTGAGCAGGGTGGCCGGGGGCACGCTATAGCCCATCTGGTCGGCACTCCACAGGCCCCACAGCACATACGCGCTGATAAAGGGTCGGCTTTCTTCCCGACTCCAATAGCCCCAGCCGCCGTCTCCGTTCTGACGGTTGACCAGCCGTTGCAGGCCGATGCCCAGTTGATAGGCCAGATCTTTTTCCAGTTCCTTGTTGTCCAGCCCCAACTCGGCGAAGGCGCGCACGGTGAAGAGGTTGGGCAGGAAGCGGCTGACCGTCTGCTCGTTGCATTCGTAGGGATAGTGCTGGAGATAGGCCAGGCCGTCCAGCAGCCCGTCGGCCAGGCTCGGCTCCAGGGTGACCAAAAGCTCGCCCTGATCCGTGGCGGCCGCGGGCACGCGGATGGCTTCCAGCCGCCCGGATGCCGGGACCGTGCCGGAGGAGCCGACCACTTCCGGCGTCTCGTAGCGCACCACGGGCAGGGTGACCTTGACGGCGTCGTTGAGCGCTGCCGCCCTGGGCGATCATCGTGACCACCACTTCGGCGGCACCGGGATCGACCTGGATGGTCCAGCTTTCCCGGCTCAGGTCACCCGCGGCCAGGGTCAGATCCTGGTCGGCGCTGGTTTCGCCGTTGGTCAGGGAAGCCCCGTCCAGATCCAGGGCCAGGCTGCCCCCGGCCAGAGTCGGTGCTGCTGTTGTTCTGCACCAAGCGCCCCGATCACGGCCCGATCCCCGGCGGTGAGGAAGCGGGGCAGGGCCGGGCGGATCAGCAGCTCTTTGCTGGCCACCACTTCATTGGAGGCGCTGCCCACCAACGTTGTCGTCACTGGCCCCCACGATCTGAAGCACCCAGGTGGTCAGATTGTCAGGAAGGTCTACACTGAAAGCTGACCCGTCCTTCTTCATCTGTGACCAGGTCGGCCTGCCAGAAGGCGATGTCCGGGAAGTCCTGGCGCACCTCAAGGCCGCCCATGTCCCCGCCGCCGCCGCCACCCTTGCCGCCCTCGGCCACCTGCTGGCTGATGCGGTCCCGGTTGATCACCAGGAGGGCGCCGGTCTCCACGCCCAGGGGGCGCTGATAGTAGAAGATGTTGAGCAGGTCGGGCATCTGGCCCTGGGCCAGGGTGAGGATGGCCTTGTCCACCAGCACGGCGCTCAACTCGGCGTTGGGCACCGGGTTGCCGGCGGCGTCGGCCACGTTGACCGTGTAGCTGACCGCATCGCCCGGCCGCACTTGGGTGGCCGAGGGCTGGATGTCAAGGGTGAGTTCCTTCTGGGCCAGGTCCACGTTCAACTGCACATAGCCCACCCGCATGGCGGGCACGTCGTTGGTCTCGTCCACCCCCTTCACCAGCACCACGCTGATGTAGATGTTGGGGATGCTCTCCACGGTGATGGGGAATTCCAGGGTCTGGCTGTTGCCGTCCAGTTGGATCACCGAGTGTTCCAGAATCCCCGCCCGCTCGATGCTGACCAGGGCCATCACCGGCGCGCTCTCTGTGCTGACAAAGGGGCTGGGGACCAGCACCTTGGCCACGTCGCCGGGTTCGTAGAGCTTCTTGTCCGCCACCAACTCGATGCGGTCGTTGTTGTCCCGGGGCCAGGGCACAAAGTCCGTGGCGCTGCGGTCGCTGACCCACACAAAGGTGGCCGCGCTGATGGCATTGCCCCGCTCGTCCTGGCCGGTGAGGGCGATCTGATATTGGCCGCCCTTCTCCGGCGTCCAGGTCAACAGCCCCTGGCCGGTCGCGTCCGTGGTCAGGGTGTCCGTGTAGACGGGGATGCGCTCCACGTTGGTGGTCCAGCGCATGATGCCGTCCGGCCCCTTCTCGAAGACGCTGTTCCAGTTGAACTGATAGACCACGGCCTGCAAGGCGGCGTCGGGATAGGGGGCGTAGTCGGGTTGCAGGGTCACCACGTCGATCTCCGCCGCAGACCCGGCGCTGATCACATAGCTGCGGGGGCTGAGGCCGATGTAGAAGTCGCCCTTGTGGACGACCACGGCGGTGTTGCCGCTGACAAACTGGTTGGTCGGGCTTTGCACGGTCAGGTCGAAGGACCAGCGCTGGCTGGCCAGGGAGTCGGCCAGATCCGCCGGGACGCTCAGATCGAAGCGGCCCTGGGCGTCGGTCTTGCCCGTGCCTTCCTTGATCAGGCCGTAGAAGAAGCCGGCGTAGGGGTCATAGCTGTCCTGTTCCGGGTCAAAGGTCTCGAAGCTGAACCAGCGGCCCTTGGGCGCGTCCGGCCAGGAGAAGGTGAAGGGTTCGGCCAGGATGCGCCAGTCCACCGGCGCGTTGGCCAATGGCCCGCCGCTGAAGTAGTCGGCCTGCATGGTGATGGTGATCATCTGACCCTGGGTCACCTCGTCCACCGCCGGGGTGACGCTGATCTGGAACTCCGGCTTGCGATAGCTGGCCACTTGGAAGCCCGCCCCGCCATAGCTATAGCGGTCCGTGTCGCTCTGTCGTCCCCGTGAGGATGCGGGCCTCCAGATAGTAGTAGCCCGTGGTGGCTTCCGGGGCCAATTCCAACAGACCGTCCACCGTGCCGTGGGCGTTGGGGGTGACATCCAACTCCTGCACCGTGTTGCCCCGGTCATCCCGGATGGTGATGTGGATGGGCAGTTCCTGGGCGGGCAGCACAAAGTCCTCGCCGGCCAGTTGGCGCACGATGCCCTTCCAATGCACGGTCTGTCCCGGTCGATAGATGGGCCGCTCGGTGTAGAAAACCGAGCGATAGGGGTCGGTCTCGTAGCCCTGGCCGATGCCATATTCCCAGGAGCCGATGCCCTGGCTCCACGCCGACGAGGCCACGGCAAAGCCATCCGCGCCCGGCTCCCCGGCCACGGCCAGCACCTCCACCCAAGGCTGCTCCGGGTTGATGTCAAGCTGGGCCTGGGCGACGCCATCTGCGTCGGTTGTGCCGCTGCCCAGGGCTTGGCCGTTGCTGAGGAAGCTGACCGTCTGGTCGGCCAGGGGCTGACCCGTGCGCAGATCCGTCAGCCAAGCCAGGCTGGGGCTAGACAACGTCTTCTTGATCAACAGGTTTTGGTACGAGAGCACAAAGACCGCCTGCATGGCGTCGTTGCGGCTGGCATCCCCCGGCGTGCGCACATCCAGGAAGTAGAGACCTGGGGGCAGCAGGTTGCCGTCGGCGTCCGCAATCTGCACCGGCTGATAGCCGATCTGGTTGCGGGGCGTGCTGGATTCCAGGCTGCGGGCCCAGACCAGGTTGGCGTCTCGGCTGGGCACCCGATAGTTCTCCCACATCTGCCACTGGTTTTCACCGGTCAGTTTGTAGAGTTCGGCCAAGGGCAGCCGATACAACTCTGCATCCACCTTCTCCACATTGCGATAGGAGACCGCCACCACGGGCATGGTATAGGCGCTGAAATGGGTAAAGCGGTCCACATTCAGGCTGGCAAAGGTGGGCAGATCCCCGGTGGTGTAGCCGAAGACATAGTCCTCGCCCAGGGTGTTGCCATAGTCGTCGCCCATGGCCCCGCCCAAGGTGATCGTGTATTGGGTCTGGGCCTCCATGCCCCAGTTGAGGAAGAGGCGCTGGTCATAGTCCGAATACCAGCTATAGACCTGGGTGCTGGTCACCTCCGGGCTGATCTGGATGTTCTCCATCACCAAAGTTTGGCTGAGGGGGGCGTTGAAATAGACCGTCACCCCGGCGTCCGTGGCCACGTTGGTTCGGCCGTCGCTGGGGTCCGTGCGGATCACAGCGGGCAGGGTGACCACGGAAATTGGCTGCGGAAGGGTGGCGCAGGTTGCCCTGGCCGCTGGCCGGTTGGGCATTGGTTGACAGTCGATTTGATAGTTGTCGCCAAAGGACAGCCACTCATTGGGGCTGAAGACAAAGCCCGTGTCGGCTCATGCACGTGCCGGCACCGTGGTGCCCGGCAAGGCGATGGGCCGGCCACGGGCGCAGGGGGCCACGCCGCCTCGTTAAGTCAGGCTGAAGGCCGCCTCGGTGCTGGCCCGGTCCATGGGCTGGCTGAACAGCACGGTGATGGCCGTGTCCGGGCGCACCATGTCGCCGCTCACATCCACCCCGTCCACCATCGGGGCCGCGGTGCGGAAGCCGAAGCTGACCGGCCCGGCCATGACCGCCGCCATCCACCGCAATCAGATCGGCGATCACACCCGTGTAATCCGTGCTGCCCGCCAGCCCTCTTTCCGGGCTAAAGACATAGACGCTGGTACTCACCCACCGCCCGCTCCCCGCCACGTCCGGGGAAAGGGTCAAGGGTTGAGACCAAGTTGGCCTGATCGGCCACCCCCACCAGTTCCACCACGGGCCGGTTGAAGACCAGGGTGATCTGGGAATCGGTCGCCACGTCCCGGTTGCCGTCTCCGGGGGTGATGCTGGTCACCATCAGCGGCGTGCGCAGGGAGACGCTCACCTCCTCCGCGCCGGGCATGGGGATGCCCTGGGCCGAGGCGATGGCCTCGCCCAGGCGGAAGGTGTAGTTCACCCCCTCCTGGGCGGGTTGGGATGGGGTGAAGACAAGGGCGTCCCCCTCCACGGCCACGCTGCCCGGCAGATCCGGGTTGACCGTCACGGCCAAGGCGCTGTCCGGGGCCAGGGGCTGGTCAAAGGTGAAGCGCACGGGGCCGCCGTCCCAGTTGCTGCCCTGGGCCGGGCTGCTTTCCAGCAGGAGGGGGGGCAGGGGTTCCGGCGTGTTCGTGGGCGCGGAGGGCGTGTCCGTGGGGGCCGGGGCCGCCGGCGCGGGCGTGTCCGTGGCCGCAACAGCCCGGACTTCCGCCGCCGCCGCCTGCACAGGCGTGGACGTGGGCAGGATCGTCACCGCCGTGGCCGTGGGCATGGGGGTGGGCGTCGGTCATCGCCCGCCGCAGGCTGTGAGGACGGTCAGCGCTGCCATCAACAGCAGGATGACAAAGATCGTTCTTGGGAAGGATTTTCTTGGGGACATGGTTTTGGTTTCTCCGTTGGTTATCGTTGGGTACCGGAGAAGTCCGACTTTTTCAAAAGTCGGACTTCTGTGTCTTGCCTATCAGTAGTATAGACGTCAGAATTCCGTCAAAGGTTGCGTGGGTGCATGGGGTCGATGGGGTGATTACCAGTGTATATGGATCTGCGGGGCAAAGGCGGACACAAATCAGACCAACTTCCGCTGGTTTCTCTATTCTACCACAACAAAGGCACTTTCGGATCTGACAATTTCGCCATCTTGGGCAACTCGCCCCTCCATCCAAAACGTATGCTGCCCCGGCTCCAACGTCCACCACCCATCCAGCCGGACACTATCCGTGGCGGAGAGCAGGGACACCCCATCCACCACCAGCCGCAGCTCGGCCCACGCCCGCCCATCGGTCACATAGCCGCCCACGGGGATGCGCTGGTTCTCCCGTGGCACGCCGGGGTGAATGCGGAAGGCCGTGTTGGGAATCGGGCCGGTCAAGGCGAGTTGCGAGTTGCGAGTTGCGAGTTGCGTGGACGGGGCGTCAACCACGCCATTGTCCATTGTCCATTGTGCATTGAGTATTGGCATCCCCTGCCCGATCATCCAATCCCGATATTCCGGGCCGAGGAGCCAGTAGACCCGGTTTTGGATGCGAGCGGGCGGAGTCTCTGGGTCGCCCGCTGGCCGGTCTCCCGATCGATGGCAAAGGTGACAAACTGGTCGTCGAGCCGAGAAGGCTGTGTACCCTCAATAAAGAGATCCCTTTTCACCCGAGGACAAGCCGGTGTGGGCAACAACCCGCTGGGCGCGCAGACCATCTCGTCGACGATGGTGGCCGGACGGGCAAAAGCCGGCGGCGGCGCGGGGTGGGCGGCCCGCATCAGGTCGTTCCAGATCGGCCCCGCCCCGTCCACGCCGCTGATGTCCAGCATGGGCGTGTTGTCCGCATTGCCCACCCACACCCCCACCAGCCGCCGGGTGGAATAGCCCACGGTCCAGTTGTCCCGCCAATCCGTCGTCGTCCCCGTCTTCGCCGCCGCGGGGAAGGGCAAATGCAACACCGACTCCGCCCCATACGCCGGGATGCGCGCCGTGTTGTCCGAGAGAATGTCGGTGATCAGGTAGGCGGTCTCTGGATTTAAGATTTGGGATTTTGGATTTTGGATTGGCGCAGAAGACCCATCGACGCCGGAATCCAAAATCGCCAATCCCAAATCCAAAATCGCCACGGGCTCCACCGGCACGCCCGCCCGGGCGAAGACGCCGAAGGCCGCGGTCAGTTCCAGCAAGCGCACCTCGCCGCCGCCCAGGGTGAGGGCCAGGCCGTAGTCGCCGGTGAAGCTGCTGATGCCGGCCTGGGCGGCCAGGGTGCGCAGGCTCTCCACCCCCACCCGGTCCAGCACCTTGACCGCGGGGATGTTGTAGCTGTTGGCCAAGGCCGTGCGCACGCTGACCGGGCCGTGATAGCGCTGGTCGTAGTTCATGGGCACATAGGGCACATTGCCCCCGTTCTCGTCCTTGACCTGAAAGGTCGTGGGCAGATCGGCGATGATGCTGGCCGGGGTCAGGGGGTCGATGCCCGTGCTGGGCGCTGAGCGTCGGGTCCAGGGCCGCGGCGAAGGTGAAGGGCTTGATGGCGCTGCCCGGCTGGCGCAGACTGAGGGCGGCGTTCACATTGCCCTGAATTGTCGGCGTCAAAATAGTTCGGGCTGCCCACCATAGCCAGAATCTGGCCGCTTTGGGCGTCCAGCACCACCGCGGCCGCGTTCTCCACCCGCCGGTTGGGGTCCACGGTCGCCTCGCACGCGCCGGGGATGCGGCAGTTGAGCAGGTCCAGCCGATAGTCGACCGACGCCTCGGCCTCTTCCTGCAAGGCCAAATCCAGGGTCGTCGTGACCGTCAACCCGCCATCCCGCAGCCGGTCCGGCGCCCAGGCGGCGGGCCAGGAGATCCTGCACATAGACCACAAAGTGGGGGGCCTGGATCTCGAAGAGATTGGAGCGATAGCCCAGGGGTTCTTCGGCCACCAACTGGGCCTCGTCCGCGGACAGATAGCCCGACTCCTGCATCAGGCGCAGGACGGTCAACTGGCGTCCCTTGGCCGCGTCCGGGTCCAGCAGGGGGTTGTAGCCCGTGGGATATTGGATCAGCCCCACCAACAGGGCGCACTCCCCCCGGCTCAGTTGGGCCGCCGGTTTGCCAAAGAAATTCTGCCCCGCCGCCTCCAGCCCAAAGGCGAAATTGCCAAAATAGGTCTGGTTGAGATAGAGGGCCAGCAGTTGATCCTTCGTGTAGCGCCGCTCAAGCTGGAAGGCCAGCCACGCCTCCCGGATCTTGCGGGCGTAGGACTGCACATAGCGCTCCTCCTGGGGCAGGAGCAGACTGCGGGCCAACTGCTGGGTCAGGGTGCTGGCCCCGCTGGCGATCCCCCGCTCCGCCCGCACATTCTGCCAAAACGCCCGGCCAATGGCGATGGGGTCCACGCCGGGGTGGACGTAGAAGCGGCTGTCCTCCGTGGACAGGGTGGCCTCCACACAGGCCGCGGGGATGGCGGACAGATCCAGATTCACCTGCTTCCCCGCCTCCGGGTCCATCATCTCGTAGAGCAGCCGCCCGTTGCGGTCCAGAATCCGGGACGTAGGCCGCACCAACCGCGTCTCCGCCTGGGAGACGGGGGGGAGGTCGCGCAGGAGGGTGACATAAATGATGGTGAAGGTGAGGGAGGTGATAGCGGCGAGCGCGGCGAATGTCCAGAGCAGAATGCGTCCGAAACGGCGGGGTTTTGGGGCAGAGCGGTGCGGTGTGGTCATGTGGAGTAAGACGGCGAGGGGAGGGCAGAAGTTCCGCGGATCGGGTCCACCGTCCCCGGCACGTCGGTGCAAAGCGAGGGCGGACTCGTCTGCCCATCAAAAACTTCGTGCGTGCCGGGGACGGTGGACGGCATCAACCGATCCCTGGGTCAACCCGAAACGTCCCCGGCACGCACGAAGGGCGGGGTGGGTTGACGAGTTCTTCCCCGCTTTGTGCCGACGTGCCGGGGACGTTTCTTCCGCGGGGACGTTTCGGTGGGAAAGTGAAAATTGAGATTTGAAAATGGGAAAGGCTCAATGACCTGGATTGGCCATACCGGCCATTAAAGCTTTTTCATTTTCAAATCTCAATTTTGAATTGCTCTGCGTACCGGGGATCGTGGACGGCGTCAACCAATCCATGGGTCAACCCGGAAGGTCCCCGGCATCCCCCAAGGGATGGCGGATTGACATCTCCGCTTCCGCTTGGTCAAAATGTCTCCAGGGGTGTTTCTCCTATTCGGAAATGGATTGCGTAACTCCCCTGAAGTAAACATGTATTTGACAGGACAATAATAGATGGGGTAAGGTCGGTCTCCACTAAGGAACCAGGGCGCTGTATTTGGCTAACACTCCATAGTCATCAATTTTGAATAATTCATAATTAGCGCTTTCGTGCCAGACTAATGAGAGGCTTGCAATGGACAGGCTTCTCAAGCTTCCGATTTTCCTCTCCCTTTCCACAAATTTATCACTGCTATGATTTTAGAGCAGCCACAGCCGCTGACTTTCCAAATCTCGTTGATCTAGCGTCTGTACGTCCCACTATCTGACCCATCTGAACCATCTGAACCATCTGTACCGCCAGTGGCATGTTTGTCACAGAAAATTCTCCATGCCCCAAAACCGATGAGGATTCGCTTAGGTTTGTCGCTTGTTTGGCTCTGTTTGGCGATCCTGTTCTTGAATCACCCGGCACCGCTCTTGAATGCGGCATCTGTCCGCGTCCCGGTGGCGGATGGTGCATCCGTTGACGCGGCGGGTGTGCGCATGGTTGGGGGCACACTCCCCGCCAACCAGTTGACACCCCTGTCTGTGGAAGCCAGCGCGGTGACCAATCTGGGCGCGATGACGGCCCGGATCGGCTACGATCCAACCGTGGTGCGGGCCGTTTCCTGTCGGCGAAACCCTGTTTTCGCCGTTGGTTTCTGCAATCTGGAGGTGGATCGGGATGGGGATGACACGTCCGACGCGGTTCTGTTCAACTTGATCTCCCTCACCGGCCAGGAAGCCGGTTCCGCCCCGCTTTCACTCATGGATATTGTGTGGGAGCCTGTGGGCACGCCGATTTCTGGGACGCTCTCTACGCTCACCATCGAAATCCTGACGTTCACCGATAGCAGCGGTCTGCCCATGGCAGTCACAGCCGAAGATGGTCAAATCGTCTTTGTTGACCAAGTTATCTTCAACAATTACCTGCCCTATTTGGCCACCGGCCAGTAGTACAAAACTACCTGTGCGAAATCACTTGTGCAAAAGGAGAACCCACTGATGGGTAAACGCATTTTTTCAATCGTGGCTCTACTGGGCTTGCTCGTCGTGTTGGCCGTGTGGGGTGGGTGGACGGCTTCCGCCAATCCCGCCGCCAACAATGTGGGCGACTCGGCCCAGCGAGTCTGTTGCCAGCACCCAGCCGGTGGCCTCTGCGCTGGCTGGGGACGAACCTGTTTTCACCTCCGCCGGTGCGGTGGTGACCCAGACCTTCACCCTGGCCGCGGGCTGGAATGCCATCTATCTGGAGGTTGAACCCATCAACAACTCGCCCCTGGTCAATGTGGGCACGGCGGATGATCCGATCATGGCCCCGACGTTGTCGACCATGGAGGCGGTCTTTGCCCCTGTGGCGGACGGGTGGCGGCCTGGACTGTGCCGACTGTCTGGACAGCGTGTGGATGTGGAATACGCCCCTCTCCACCATGGACTATATTATTGACCCGTCCGAAGGGCTGTGGGATGTGCAGGGGTGGAAACGCTATTTCCCCGCCCACAGCGTGGATGAAAACGGCGTCTCCCGGGACTTTCTGACCAACCTGCTCAGCCTGCACGCCAACACGGCCTATTTGGTCAAGCTGAAAGCGGACGCCAGAGTTGACCGTGACCGGTCGGCCCGTGGTGCAGCACCATAAGTGGCAGATGGATTCCTACAACCTGGCCGGCTTCCCCATTTTGCCCGATAACAACCCGCCCGTCACCGTCGAAACCTTCTTCGCCAGTTCTCCGGTGACCGAAACCCGCCGCCTGAACGTGGATGGCACCTGGGGCGCCCCCCTGGACCCGACGACTGACACCTTGACCTACGGCGAGGCCTATCTGGTCTACTACAGCGGGGCCAACGCCGATGCCCCCAAGAAATACACCGCCCCCCTGAATATTATGAGCAATGTGGGCGATGGCCTGACCTTTGCGTCTGGCTCAGGCGGTAACAAGCAGTCTGTGCAGATTGAGAATTTGGGGACGGTGCCTGTCTCGGTGACCTTGCGGTTGCTGGGCGGTGCCCCCCCTGTGGCATTGAGGTTTGACGGCAGTCTGATATCGGACCTGCCGGATGGCACCGCCAAATTCACCCTGGCACCCCGCGGCACAACTGGCGTCGCCAGGAACCTAGATTTTAGCGTCACTTCTGTGGATCAGCCGACCGATGGGGAAGCCCTGTTGGAGATCAGCTCCGCCGATCTGGGCACCCGCTGGTTGATCCCGGTGACGGCCAAGAGCGGCTCTCGGGCTGGGCTGTGGGTGGGGGAGGTGACGGTCAACGACGTCAGCGAGATGCCGGCTGGGGGCCACCAACGTGGCCAGCGGCACCTTGTCCATCTCCCTGCGTACCCGGAATGGGTCGGGCATCAGCGGTGCGGCCGAGCTGGGCACAGTCGACAAGGACACCACCGCCCTCACCATCACCCTGGCCCTGCCCGCCCAGGCCCTGGCCAAAGTCCACGACACCCCGCCCTTCACCACCACGGTGAGCGGCTATGTCTACCAGGATCTGGATCAGAATGGCCAGCGGGGCGGGGATGAGCCGGGCTTTGCGGGCGTGACGGTGAACGCGGGCGGGCAAGTGACCACAACCGCCCTCGATGGTTTTTACGCCTTCAATGTGTTGGATCAGACCGGCAACCCGACCGTTTCTGTTGACACCACGGCCTACACCCTCACCAACTATACGCCAAGTTTCTCTGTCACCCTGCCCATCACCACCACGGGCGTCACGGTGACCATGCAAAATCAACTGCCCGCTTCGGTCAATCTGGAAAATGGCATCATCAAAGCGATCACGCCCCAGGCCTACATGGATCAGGCCCTCGGCGGCTACGTGGCCGAGGACGGTTACGAATTGCCCTACTATGACAGCAACGACGACCTGGTGACGCCGTCCCTCAACTTCGGCTTTGTGTCGAATTACAGGGCTGCGCTCTACCCAGGGAAGTGTAGCGATGCCCCCGGCTCGGCGAACCTGGGACAGGTGATCAACGGCAGCCTGGTGACGACCACCGTCACCAGGCATGGCCACCTTGGCCGACGGCTACGCCATCGCTATCCTGGATGCCAGCCAACCAGCGGCCACCTCGGTGGTGGCCTGCGGGGACACCACGGTCTCCACCCCGGCCCAGCCCGTGACCTTCCGGGTGATCCTGCGGGTGGATGACCAGGGCAGTGCCCGAACTCCTGCCCTACTACAATGTGGTCACCGATACCCAGCGCATCAGCGCGGCCAATTTCAGTATTAGCGGGAGCCGAGGGCAACAGCGAGGTCCGCATTCACCGCCGCGAATCCGGGCCTATGCAGTTCGTCATTCACGGTCGACTCCGACGACCCGCTGAACCCGTTCAAACACAAATATCACCCGGACCACGACAACCTGGACCGCCAGTTTCTGCAGCCAGAGGTGGAACTGCCCAGCCCTACCAGCTGGAGGCCCCGAACATCCGGCGCAGCATCAAGATGGACTTGACGACGAACTGAGCGATCTGGCTATCTTTGGCCAGCCGACGGATACCAGTGACGCAGAGATCGCCGCCCTGGCCGCAGATCTGGATTGGGGCGGGGCCACCTGGGGCGGCCTCTACGAGGAAGTGATGAGCGGTCTGCACAAGAACGACATCACCGTGGGCGGCTATTTCATCATCCGCCACGTGCTGACCGAGGCAGAGCTGATCAAGCAGGATTATGACTGATCAAGCCGGATTCCGCCCCCAACGCACTTTGACCTTTGAACCGACCCAAATAGGACCGACCCAACCGTCCACCATCAACGACAACCGGCCCACCTGCCGCCTGCTTTGCGAGGAACCAACCATGAAGAAGACCCAATCGACCCGACTTGCCCGCCTATTGATCGCCCTGCTTGTGCTGATGGCCCTGATCTCCCCCAGCGGCACGGCCCTGGCCGCCGGCACCGGGCAAGAGTCCGCGCCCGGCGCGGATCGACGCTCCCCAGGTTGTCCCCATCCCGGAACAGTCTACGGGGATGCCCCCACGTCAACAGGTCTAGACCCAGTTGGGCAAGCCCCGACCGGGGTTGACGGTGTAAATGCAGCGACCGGCAAAATTCGGTATGTTAACGTAGGTGGATCCACTACTTAGCTCCTGTCTCGCAGATTGGTGTTCGCTTCAGCGTGCAATCAATGTGGCCGACGATGAAGATGAGATTGAGATGTGGGGCGGGACTTATCTTCTTGAAGAAGAGGTTTCCGTCATTAAACCTGCTGATGTGAGTATCACCATTCGCCGGTATACTGTCCCATCAATCCCGATCCCATCATCATCGACGGCCAGGGTACGCATCGGCCTTTCTCGTCCAGAGTGGCAACCGTCACCATCCAGAATCTTACCATCCAAAACGGAAACGGCGTTGGCGGTGGCATTCTCAACTATGGCAAACTGACCCTCTCAAACGTCACCATCAAGAACAATGTGTCGATGGCAGGTGGCAACATCTACGACGGCGGCGGTATCTTAACCGGTGGCACGGTGACCCTGAATAACAGCCATATCAGTGGGAACACGGGTGATAAAGGCGGTGGCATCTACTACAACGGCAATGGCACAGGTGATACTAGACCAGGCCAGCACCGTGACAGGCAATATCGCCGCAAACGGCGGCGGCATCTATAACGACGAGCGCGCGAACGCAACTGTGACCGTAAAAGGTGGGTCGGCTGTCGATCAAAATCTGGCCGTCGGCACCAACCTGGCGGCCTACTGGCCCTTTGAGAATTCTGCTGCTAGATGCTTCAGGGAATGAGCACACTGCAATGTTGAACCATGGCGCAAGTTATTTGCAAGGGGGCGGTCCTTCCCAGCTAAGCTACCGTAGTAACACGGTCATGAAATTTGATGGGGTGGACGATTATGTTGACACTGACGCTTTTAGAGTTGGGGACAGCTTCACATTCTCTCTGTGGGTCAAACCGGATTCGTGGCCAAGCTCCTTTAATACTCTGTTTGGCAAGCATGACAAAATGGTGGTAATGAGGTTTTATTCGGGGTAGTTAATGATAATCAGTACACCTTCTTGTTGAAAAATTCGCAAACAAGTATATTGGCCATCAGATGGAAGCGTAAACACCTGGCAGCATCTGGTTGTGGTCGGTAATGCCGTGGGTGTAACGGATACGGATATCACGCTTTACAAGGATGGCGGTAAACTTGGCGGCTTCTCAGACCTTGGAGGGCGCAAGGTGAGTAATCTTCTGCTGGTGGTAAAGGCTGGGTCCTGGGCAAGGATTGGGACAGTGTTACTGCCTCGGATAGTTGGTTCAAAGGCCTGATGGACGATGTGCGCATCTACAACCAGGCTCTGACTCTGTGAATCAGGTCAAAGGCCTCTGCTGCCGGAGCGGACGGGGGTGCGGTGGCGGCATCTACAATACGTGGCACGGTGAACATTGAGGGCGCAAAGCCAGGTGCGATGGCAACGTAGCGGGTTACGGAGGTGGCATCTATAACTCGATACTGGCCAGTCACCCTCACCAACAGCACGATTGGTGGGTCCACAATGCGGATGGAAATAGAGCGGATTTTGGTGGCGGTATTACAGCCAGCCATAGCGCCGGTGGCATCGCTAACTCCCAACAGCGCTTTTAGCAAGGAATACGGCGCACCAAGTGACGGTGGCGGCATTATCAACGCAATGCGTACCCTGGATGTAACCAACAGTACGTTTTCAGTGGGAATTCGGCAACGCAATGACGGCGGCGGTATCTATGAGCAAGGTTCTGAGTTGACTGCGCCAGCCCATCAATGTGACTAACTAGTACTGTCAGTTGCGAATACGGCCATCATCTGGCGGTGGCATCTTATATTGACGGCTAGATTGGTTGGTGCCGACCAACACGATTATTGCCGGCAACGGTTCAGGGGGGAATTGCGCCGGTGGATTGCCAGTAGCGGGTTCCAATAATCTGACGGACAATACAGGGTGTGGTGACTGGCTCGAACAACCCTGGTTCCGGGGACACATTTGAGTCCCGCTGCAAGATAACGGCGGCCCCACAGAGACCATCGCCCTGCTGAAGACCGACTCCGGACAACCCAAATCCGGCCATCGATGGCGGCGACCCAACTGTGCTGCTGACGACCAACGCGGCATCCTGCGCGCTGGCCAAGGCGACCTCCTGTGACATCGGGGCCTACGAATATATAAGCAACCTGACTGTGACCACGACCAGAGATGAACCCAACGATGACGATGGCGTTTGCAACAGCGACTGTTCCCTGCGTGAAGCCCTTGCCATGGCCAACGTGGACGGCAAAAGTAGTCTCGATCGCGTTGATGATGTCACCATTGGTTTCTCTTCCGGGCTTGCAGACGATGTTATACTCGGTTCGCCCTTGCCGCAGATTCTCAGAACCCTCACAATTAACGGGCAGGGTGCCACTGTCAGCGGAGATGATCTCTATCGGGTCTTTGAGGTGGGACAAGGCGGGAATCTGACGATCGATACCCTCACCATCGCTCACGGAAAGGCTATCCAAGGCGGCGGCATCTACAACAGTGGCAAAGTGAACCTGACCAACAGTACCATCAGCGGGAATCGGGCAACCACCGCCAACGGCGGTGGTATCTCAACAGTGGCACAGCGACCCTGGTCAACAGTACCGTCAGCGGGAATCAGGCAAGGAACGTCGGCGGCGGCATCTTCAATAGCTCTGGCACAGTAAGCCTGAACAATAGTACCGTCAGCGGGAATGGCGTGGGTATAGGCGTAGCCACCGATACCAAGTTTGGTGGCGGCATCTTCAACCTCAGTGGCACAGTGGGCCTGACCAACAGTACCGTCAGCGGGAATAAGGCAACCATCCAGGGCGGCGGCATCTACAATGGCGACACACTGAACGCCAACTTTGTCACTATCTACAACAACACTGCTCCTTCAGGCCCCAACCTCCATATGATTGGTACCAAGACCACTTTGTACGCCACCATCGTGGCCCAGGGCAGCGGGCAAGGCGCTGCCAGTTGTTATGGGCGCGTATCGAGCACATCGGCCTATAACCGGGTGTCGGGCAATGACTGTGGCATGCCGGACGGCCAGAACGACGAGTCCGGCGCCGCTATCGAACTGGATGTGAACCTGGCCTATAACGGCGGCCCCACATTGAACCACCTGCCCACCCCCAACCGGGGCAACGCGGTCTGGGAGCGGGGCAAACTGGCCATATTGGATCAGGTTCCCCCGGAATTGTGTGGAGCTGCTGACAATGTAGACCAACGGGGGCGGCTCCGGCCCCGGCGCTGGTCCTCAGACCCCCTGGACAGCCAGGGCGGGTACTGCGATGTGGGCGCGGTGGAGTACTATCAGGAGACCCGCTACGTCTGCTCCGACCCAACCAACACAGCGTTCGGTTCCGGGCGCAAAGAATATATACTGTGAATTCGACTCCATCCAAACGGCTCTGGACGAAGCCGTGGATGAGGACACCATCGTGATTGCCGGGCTGATCCAGGAATCCGTGGTGGTGACCAAGAGTGTTGCCATCCGCGGCCCCAGTGTGGACGAAGCCACGCCAGGCACCCATATGGGCGTCGTGCAGGGCGACGGCAGCAGCGTTTTTGCCATCAACACGAACGCCAAGGGTTGCCCCGCCGTCACCATCAGCGGCCTGAATATCACCCACAGTACCAGTGGTACAGGCATCACGAACAATTGCACCCTGACTTTGGACGGCGTTACTGTCTATGGGGCAGCGACCGGTGTGGAAAACAAGGGTACGTTGGCCCTGGTCAACAGCACCTTGGATTTAGATGCCAGCACAGGCACCGCCATCAAAAACCAAATCGGGGCTTCTCTGGCTATCACCCACAGCACCCTGTCCCGGCCGATTGTCAACGCCGGTAGCGCCTCTGTCCAGGGGTCGATTTTGGCCGGTTGCTCTGGAACCAACCTGACCGATTCCGGTAATAATCTGAGCACGTCGAGCTGCAGCGCTGCCACATCCACCACGGCTGCGCTCCTCCACCTTGACCCCCTGCGGGACAACGGCGGGCCGACCTTTACCCACGCGCTCGCCGTCGAAAGTTCAGCAATCGGCGTTGAAGGTTCATCGGTGGACAGTTGCGCCAACCTGACCGCAGATCAGCGGGAAAACGCGCCCGCTCAACCGCAACGGCGTACCCGGCGGCAAGTGTGACATCGGGCGCGGTGGAATACGGGCCCCAGACCCTGACCGTCTGCGACGACTGTGTCCCGGACCCGGCCAACCATCTCTATACGGGATCTGCAGGAAGCCCTGGACCGTGCCATGGCCGGGGACACGGTAGCCGTGCGGTCTGGGACCTACACGGGCAAGTTCATCGCCTACAAAGATGGCACCATCCGCCACGCCGGCCTGAGCTCCGAAGACATCAGCCGCCTCGACCGGACTCAAGGTGTGGACGTACGGGCGATTCTCCAGGCATCGCCGGATCCCATCTTCACCCAGGCGAAGCCCTGACCGATACCCGTATTCGGGGAGTCGATCTCTCCGGGACTGTGCTGACAGTGCAGGGCTATGACTTCATGTCGCTCACCCCGTCGCCCAGACCCAACGATCCGGACTTAATTGTGGCGGTGCAAGACCTGACCATCCGTCACGGCATGGCTCTGCAGGGCGGCGGCATCGTCAACCAC
Source organism: uncultured Chloroflexia bacterium (assembly GCA_963704975.1). GTDB lineage: Bacteria > Chloroflexota > Anaerolineae > Caldilineales > Caldilineaceae > JAGNDO01. The sequence goes on from CAVPIK010000044.1 coordinate 36,601, forward strand.
GGCGACCTGACCCTGATCCGCACGACCGTGCACGACAACGTAGCGGTCAACTCTAACCCGGCGCCCGATAACGATGCTGAGGCGAGCGCAACCGGCGGCGCCATTTACTCCACCGGTCCCCTGCATCTGGAGCGCAGCACCCTCTCCGGCAACCGTTCCGAATTCCAGGGCGGGGCTATCTACAATGCGGGATCGGCTTCGGACTCTGTTCATTGAGGCCAGCTCTCTGGTGAACAATGTGGCCGGCCCCCTGCCTGCCATCTATACGATTGGCGTCTCTGACATTGATCCATTCGTCTTGCCGGAGAATTTACCGGCTGAAGATCAGTAGTGTCAAATCTGGTGACTGGATGCTGTTTGAGAGCCGGGGGGCGAGCCAGAAGCGGACGATCACCGTCACGCCGAGCGAGATCTGCAATCAAAAAAGGATCTCCGTGCCCCTAAGCGGGGCCGGCAAATCGGTACCCCTGATCTGTACCACCGACCAGGATACAGCGATTACACTGGAGGATAACATTGGTTCCAAAATATCTGACTCGCGATCAAAAAACACAACTTTGCTGCCCGAAGCCCACACCATCTACAGCGAAGGTGATGTGCCCAGTAGGACGCTTGCACGTTCCCTCATCCTGACAGAGTTGGGTGTAGGCGCCAATTGCAATCAGACAACTGGGTTCTGATGGCTACAATCGGGCCAAAGAGACATCGTGCGGTCTGTCGAAAAATGCTGATTCGGAGCTGTCCGTTGACACCGTCCAATCGACGATTGTCGGTCCCCTGCAGGACAACAACCAGATCGACTTCGTCAACAAGATCGGTCTCCGGCTATGTGCTATACCCACGCCCTGCCGCCCGGCAGCCCGGCGGTGGACCAGATTCCGGTGGAGTGTGTGCGCCGGTGTCGAAGACTGAGGATGTGAATCCCGGTGGTTATGAGCAATCTGGATGTCCATCAAGGCTGGTGATATCCTCAACTGGACAAACACAGCCGCATACTCTGTCACCGTTGCCCTGGACGATGGAAACGCAGCCGTACGCCTGATCGAGGTTTCTGAGAACATCACCATCCCCACCCAGCTCTTTGACAGTGTCGCCTATCGGGTCTACAAAAGCTCAGGCGATGCCGTGGGGTCAGGAACGTGGGGTCAGGAACTATTACGGTCACGCCCCGTATCGATCAATTGCCCACGGACCAACGCGGGGTCAGTCTGCCCCTGCGCGGTGTGCGTCCCAAAGAAAGTGATCTCACCTACTTTCATTGCGACGTCGGGGCCTACGAATTCCAGCCCTGGGTGGTGGGCCAGCCGGTGCCCCGTCCGCCCTCGGCTGTGGGCCAGATCCCCATCCTGGGAACTCCGAAGCAGGCGAGTGTCAGCGACTACCATCTGTGGAGCCCGGGCACAACCGAGGACCTGGTCGACGCGCCCCTCGCTGCGACGCTAACATGCACAGACAATACACCCTGCCCGAGACCCTTACCGTGATCTGGAACACGATCTGCTGCGCCCGGCACGATCGTGGAACTGCGCCAGGAGGGCATCAGCATCTGGCCCGAGAATCCCCAACTGCACATTGCCGGCGCACCGGTCAACGTCAACCACGACTATCCTGGCCGATGACCTTCCGGGTCAGCGCTGCCCAGGCCTTTGCCGGTACTCGATTCCCAGCAAAATTCGCAATTCTCCCCTGGTCAGCGGTCTTCAGCCGCAGTTTGGAAACCGGCGTCGATACCTATACGCGTCCTTAGCTTTGTCAACAACAATGGTAGCGACCCCACGGCTCAGGCCCAGGTAGTACGCACCCTGGATTGGCAGACCCCGGGTCTGATGGATAGAAGATCCTGAGAAGAAGTGCGTCATCGGCACGGAGTTGGACTACCGGTTCACCGCGGCCAACGGGGCTGTCGTGGGCCATGCCGATCCGGAAGGCAGACCCGGCTATATCCTGGCTGGCGATGCCTTCGACGGCGTGGAGACCGCGGGCGAAACCATTGTGGTGCAAAACACGGTGGATGGCCTGATCCCCCCGGCCCACATCCGCCAGGATCGGCAGGGACCGATCCTGCCTGTGTTGGAGACGGCGCCCATCCGGCGCAGGACGACGAGATCTGGAAGTGGCCTGGTATCGCCCAGACAGCCGCAACGTGGCCTGGCCGGTGAAGGCCGCCGGCTACGAATGTGATTGGCCGACGGACCCGGACCAGATCGTGATCGCCAGCGAGTTGGGATCGGAGATCGGCGGTCAGCCCATCCTGGATCCCCAGATCTATGCCGACCCGACCATCTACCATCAGCCCATCTCACACCACCATCGGCTATAGCCCCAACTGGGAGCATGCCCTGTTGGCCTGCCTCCAACCTGGGCAATCCGGCCCCGGCCCTCTACGCCCTGCGCACGGACCTGCACGACCGTATCGTTCGACACGAAAACCATCACAGACTCCTACGCCCTGCTCAAATACCGGGACGCCCAGAACGACAACCGGGTGCAGATGAAGGTCTATCAGGTCATCTTGACCCAGCCCCCGGCGACCCTTTCACCAGCCCCCACGGTGCAGGCAGGCAATGGCACGGTCACCGTCTCCGGCGGCAAGGTCACCGTCCCGGTGGAGGTGACGACGACCGAGGCCCTGCACACCATCACGGCCACGGTGACCTATGATCCGACCCAGGTGACGCCGGTGGTCTGCACGCCCAACCGCAACGACTTTGTGGAAGCCCCCTATGGCTTGCAGGTCTTCAGCGACAGCCCCATGCGTCCAGGGTGGCCCGTGCACTTCGAGGCCCATCTGCAGGCCGGCACAGATGTGCAATATCATTGGAACTTCGGCGACGACTCCCCGGTGCGTATTGCCGGGGCCAAGGTGAGTACGGTTTATTCGGCTGGTGCGTGGGACCGAACACATACACGGTCATCGTCACCGCCACCAATGGGCTTTCGCAAAAGGTTGTCACACGATTAACGGTCCAGATTCAAGAAGAATGCCGTGCCCACTGCCCTTCCCGAAACATGTCGCCAGGGGCTGCCATATTCAGGACTATCTGTTCAGCGTGGATGCAGACAAATTCAATGACAACCTTGACGAAGGCAATTTGCCCAACTGAGCTGAAGCAGCAGTTCGATGCACGGGGAACTCACGCTAGCTCGGTACCCCTGGGGTGATCGGGTGAGCGGTCCTTGGAAGATCAGTGAGCAACAGCGATGTTTACACCCTGTTCTGAGCGAAATGGCCGGATCCACGTCTATGCGGGCGACCGGGCCAGCAGTGCCGGGGACACGTTGATCTTGCCAGATGCAGGCCCGCAACAAGCACGGCGAGATCGGGACCGTGGCCCTGGCCGATGTCACCTTTGAGAAGGTGGCCGGCAGCGACGGCACATCAGAGCCTCACCGCAGCCGTGGTTAGTCTAGGCCCTGGGACCTGACTACGAAAAGCTGCGCTACAGACATCACTGCCGGCAACCCGGTCTATGCACCCACGCCCCTGCGCGGTCTGTTGGATGTGCAGATCTGCGATGGAACCCAGGTCTACGACGCGGCCGAGCGCCAAACCCTATTGGGAAGATTTTAAGGGCCAGGTCTGGGCACGCTCCGCCGGGGAGATGGAGGTGCTCTACTTCTATCCCTTGCAGCCGGGCTTTCACATTGATCGACGGTTTCCGGAATGCGTTCGGGTCTGCCCAGCTGAGCAGAGATCTTGTCGGCCAGTGCGTGCCCTGGATGCACAATTTGGCTTTGAATGAGACTGCTGGGACGCCCTGTACCGGGTACCACGCGCCCGGTTTCAGTACTCGCTGAGCCTGCTCCACCGCGGATGTAGACTCATCAGATAATCTGGAGGCCTGGTGGATGCTGGACAACAACCTGTGGGACGCCTCTGGAAATAGTCAGCAACCTGGTGTCCAAACAATCTGCCTCGTAGAGACTATGGCGATGAGTGGCCCAACAGTGGCTGGGACAATTATAGCGACACAAGCGCAGTCTATACAGATACGGTGCCCCCCCAGATCGATAGGCGAAGCTCTCACACGCTGAGCTTTGATCCCTCAGACACATCCTTTGTGCAGTCGGAATCCGCTCTTCGGACAACAATCGATGATAATTTCACCCTCTCCCTGTGGGTCAAGCCCTCAGACTTGGACGGGATCCAACCGCTGATCTACCGAACCAGTGATTTCGTCCCCGTAAGTCTTCTTGACAACGGACTTGGAAGTCTGGGCAGCTGGGAGGAGATGCTCGGTGCGGGAGATTATGCTGACGTCGTGGATAACGAGCTAGCATGCGTTGACATGATGGATAATTGCATCGGACGATCGGAAATGGATGATTGGAATGAACTGGACGAGAACCCATGCCGACCGACGCCCAAGGTCGATGCCAAGACTCAACTCCAGCTGGAGATAAACGGGGACAAAATCGGTTTCCGCATCGGAAACAAAGCGGTTCACTGGTGGCGGCACTGTTTCCACGGACTGGCAGCACCTGGCTGTTGTGGGCAAAGCGGATGGCGACACGACAAAAGTCACCCTCTATCTCGATGGTGTGGAGGTCTTGGGAGCTGATGCTAAAACTTGACGAGAAAATCAGCACGGTGGCACAGCGACGCTACCATACCACGGCGAGTGGCTTCTGGGCGCAGAATATTGGTATGGTTTGGCAGAGGTTGAACTGCGCTCGGTGGTTGTCGTATACGACAATGATAATCGGCTGTTGAAATACTTCCGGTTCTTCGAGGGCCAGATGGACGATGTGCGCATCTACAATGAAGCCCTGACCGGCAAGCAGGTCACGTCACACTGGCCCAGAACTACTGTGAACCGAAATGTCCTGCCCGTGGCCTACAACGCCTCCTGGCCGGTCCTGGCCCCGGTGCTGACCGTGGGCGAGACGGTCTACGAGCGGCCCAAGAACGGCATCTCCGGCGTGGCCGACCAGTTGGCCGTCACCCGCATCTACGACGACAAGGCCCCGGGCACCTGGGTGGAAATGAACGGGACCAAGAGCGTGGACATCACCGGCACCGAGGCTGTCCAGGCCCTGGCCCAACTCATCGATCCGGTGGGCGAAGTGCGGGTAGAACTGCCCATCGAGATCAACGACAACCCCAGCCTGCCCGACGGTGATCAAGAGCCGAGCGCCTGCTCTTTGGCGGCGGCAATGCCATCGTCGGCAACACGGACGATCCGGACATGGCCCTGCCCTTCTCCCTGCGCAGCCGCATCACCTTCGAGGATACACCCCAGGACATCGACGGTGACGGCGATGCCCACGGCGTGCTGGTCTTCAAGGGCTACTACGACGGCACCTCGCCGGCCTACATCAAGGGCGATCCCCTGCTGCTGCTCAATGTGATGTCCGACGTCGGACAAAGAGCGTCTGTGGGATCTGTGTCCCGGCGGTGGCGATCCGCCACCTTCGACAAAACCGAGTGTGGCCTATACAAGGCAGCCATCGAGGATCTCTACTGGAAGAGCCTCAATCCCCGCCAGGTTGATCTGTGCCGCAATGAAGCCGGCGAGCTGTTTGTCGGCGATCCGGACAACGCGCAGCAGACCACGGCGATACAACGCGACACCGTGGATGCCAACTAAGATGCCTGTGAAGCCTGGCTTCCTATCCGAGACGGCGAGCCCGGACAAGGCCTTCCTGATCGCCGTCCAGGATTCAGAGACGATGATCCGGACGGACGATGACGGCAACGGCATCCCCGAACCCTACGAAGGCCTGGGCAAGGGCAAGGCCCTGACCGCCGGCAACGCCGCCGGCACCGGCTACGTCACCCTGGCCTACAACAACGACGACTCCCTGGGCGGTCTGCCCGTCTCCCTGCAGGTGATCCAGGTGGGCTGCACCCAGAACCAGCCCGGGCGAGGACAGCACCTACCGGGGCAACCTGCTGGTCATCAAGTCGGACAATCTCTTCGACGAGAAGCTGACCCTGCGCCACACCGGCGACTTCGGCGGCCAGCCCGACAACTTCGACTTCGAGTGGTGGATCGCCGAGGTGGACGACACCGGCGTCTCGCCCACCGTCCTGCCGCCCGGCCTATCCCTGGCGCACGTGGACCAAGGTCGAGCCGGGCGCCAGCGCCATCGGCCCGGAGATCACCATCGAGGGGGCCAACCCCACCACCCTGAGCGACAACTGGCTGATCATGCGCTACAAGGGCTACGCCGGCCTGCGGCAACCAGTGTGCGCTACAGCGCCTTTGCCGGCGACCCCTCGGCCAAGCCCTCGGAGGTGCGGGCCCAACTGGCCCAGGGCTGGATCAAGCGGGTCACCAACGCCCTCAACCCCTTCGACGCCCGGGTGGACGACTTTGTCAGCAGCCCCGGTCAACACCACCGTGGACATGATCGCGCCAGGCCGGCACCCGCTACGAAGGCCCCATCGCCATGAGCAACGACCCGGACACCCTGAACAGCATGGGCCTGATCGAGGCCTACGAGACCGTGCTGGACCGGGGCCGGGCGCTCTCCATCGATTCCAACATCAACGACCAGGGGGCCAACGCCGCCCTGCTCAACGTCACCACCCGCATCGCCGACCTCTACATGCTCCTGGCCAACGACGCCTACATCGACGCCCTGGACCCCACCGTGGGCCTGGGCACGGACAGCGCGCTGGGCATCGCAGGCGCCCAGCCCTCTTCGCCTTCATGAACCAGTTCAGCGCCGCCCAGCTTCGGCCTGATCGACGAGGAACTGGCCCTGCTGCGGGGCCGGGACGAGACCCTGGGCGGCGTGGCCGCCGCCCCCACCTACAACCGCCTGACCTGGAACTTCACCAACGGCGACGGGCGAGGTGGCCTATGTGCAGAACTACAACGTCAAGGACTGGAACCAGGACGGCTTCGTCAACGAGGCCGACGCCGCCCTGCATGTATCCCCAGGGCCACGGCGACGCCTGGGGCCACTATCTGACCGCCCTGCAGCCAATACTACGAACTGCTGCGCCATCCCCAACTACACCTGGGTGCCCCGGGCCGAGCCGATCAGCGTGGCCGGCGCGCCCGTGGTGGTGGACTACTACGACGAGCGCCGCTTTGCCATCGACGCCGCGGCCAACAAGGCCAAGATGGGCGCGGAGATCGTGGACCTGACCTATCGCAAGCACTACGCCGATCCGGAGAGCCAGCCCTACGTCGACACCCATGTGGATGCCTCGGACGGCCAACTGCCGGGCCTGGGGCGTGGCCGACTGGGCCGTGCGCGCCGGCCAGGGCGCCTACTTCGACTGGGTCGTGGCCAACGCCATCCTGCCCGCCGGAGGATGACCGCTTCCGGACGTGCGCAAGATCGACCGCACCACCGTGCTCGGAGATCGGCGAGATCGCCGACGCAGTTCGACCGCCATCCAAGAGCAGCTGGACGAGGCCGACAACGGGCGTGAATCCCCTGGGCCTGCTGGGCAACGCCGTGCTCTTCGATCTGGACCCGGCCCTGATCGGCCGACGGCGAGACCCACTTCGAGCAGGTCTACGAGCGGGCCATGACCAGCCTGGACAACACCGCTCGACCTTCTTCGACTATGCCAACCAGATGAAGGTGGCCCAGCGGGAGGCCCAGAACGAGCAGCGCGACTTCGCCCAGCAGCATCGTGGACGCAGGATCAGGCCATCATCAACGAGCTGATCGAGCTCTTCGGCTATCCCTACGACGCCGACATCGGCATCAACGGCACCTATCCCGAGGGCTACGACGGGCCGGACATCTACAACTACGATCTCTACGACCGCAACGCCCTGACCGATGCCCAGAAGCGCTGCAGTGCAGCGGATCACGATGGCCGAGACCTGCCCGGCGGAGACCGACAACCTTCCTGGTGGACTACGACGCCATTGACCTGTCTGGGCAACTTCGTCGACGCCATTGAGCTACGATCCATCAGACCTCGACGATTGCGACGATCTGTCGCCAGATGTCAGATCTCGACCTCGACGGACAGCGTAACCATCGACCTATCAGGTCGGCATCGGTCTGGACGCCGGGCGAGGTCGCTTCAAGCCCGCCTCCTGGCCGGAGAGCAGCGCCCGCAAGGCGCCTGGCGAGATCCAGAACGCCCTGCAGGCCCTGACCGAGGCCCGGCTCGAGTACGAGATGGCGATCCTGGCCTACGAGAATCATGTGGAGGCCATGGACGGGAAGCAGATAGCCATCAAGGATCGGGCCGACGTGCTGGAGGCACAGAGACGCTGTCAATGGCAACATCGAGCGCCATTGGACTGATCTGCTGGATCGATGCAGTACTGGCTACGAATGAGGCTGCTGAGCGTCGAGAACATGCGGCAGAGCATGCAGAAGATGGTCTCGAGAGCTGCATCCGAGATGCCTCCCAAGGTCTGTCGGTGTGGCCAACGATGCTACATCCGCGCTGCGCTGTGCGCATCAAATCGTCGGTCTGAACTGCTGCAGACGCCGTTGAGAGTCTGGCTGAGATCGCTGCAGAAGTTATCGCAGACGTCCTGGAGTTGGCCAACAGACTGTCGCAGAACGCGACTCGAGATCAGATCTGTTCGACACTGGAGCACGACTTCGAACTGCGCCAACTGGGCCGGGAGATGCAGGACATGCTGCGCGAGGAGCGGGAACTACGCCTGGCCCTCTTCATGGCCCAGGATCAGGTCGGCGACGCCCAGGGCGACTACGATCAGATCCTGCAGCGCGGCTTCCGCACGCCTGCAAGACCTGATCCTCCTGCGCCAGCGCTGGGCCGGCCAGATCACGCGAGCAGCGCTACGGCGACATGGCCTATCGCATCTTCCAGACCGACGCCCTGCAGAAGTACCGCCAGCAGTTCGACCTGGCCCAGCAATACACCTACCTGACCGCCGCCGCCTACGACTACGAGACCAACCTGGCCGGCAACGACCCGGCCGGCGGCGACCAGTTCCTGCGCGAGATCGTGGGCCAGCGCACCCTGGGCGAGCTGGTGCAACAGGGCGGCCCGACGGCACGGTCATCCCCATCGCCGGCTCCGGCGGTCTGGCCGATCCCTTGGCCCGCATGCACGACAACTTCGCCGTGCTCAAGGGGCAGATGGGCTTCAACAATCCCCAGTCCGAGGCCAACCGCTTCTCCCTGCGCAGCGAGACTCTTCCGCCTGCGGGACGACTCGGACGCCAAGCTGGCGGCAGGAGCTGGCCCGCTACTACACGCCGGACATCTACGCCAACGACGACGTGGCCCGCCTGGCCAAGCGGCCCTTCGGCGAGCAGCGGGCCGCAGCCCGGGCTGGTCATCCCCTTCGGCTCCACCATCACCAGGGGCTCAACTTCTTCGGCCAGCCCCTGGGCCGCGGGGACAGCGCCTACGACGCCACCCAGTTCACCACCAAGATCGCCAGCGTGGGCGTCTGGTTCGAGGGCTACGACACCGACCGGCTCTGGCCGGTACGCCCCGGGTCTATCTGCTGCCCGCGGGCAAGGACGTCATGCGGCCCCGGGACAGCGAGGGCGTGCTGCGCTACTGGAACGTCAGCCGAGCAACTGCTGCCCCTGCCCTATACCCATCGGCCAGGCCGAGATGGCAGAATCCCAGACTGGAGTCCCCGCATCGACGGCCTGAGCGGCCAGCTGTACGAGATCAAGCCCTATCGCCGCAACTGCGGGCCTATCCCTACAGCGAGAGCTTCGACGCCGATCCCGCTGAACACCGACACCCGGCTGATCGGCCGCTCGGTGTGGAACACGCCAGTGGCTGCTGGTCATCCCCGGCCCCACCCTGCTGGCCGACCCGGCAGATGGGCATCGACCGCTTCATCGAGGATGTGGACGACATCTACCTCTACTTCCAGACCTACGCCTACGCCGGGACGGCCCGGGCCGCGGTGGCTGATGACCAGCCGACCGACCTCAACGCCCAAGGGGCCACCGCGGGCGTCGGTCAGCACCGGCACCCGCACGGCGGCTCAACTGGACCCGGGTCAGGTCATGCCCTTGCCCAGCGCCATTGCCTATGGCCCCGTGCAGTTCGGCGGCGTGCCCAAGACCGATGGCACGGTCAAAGCCGTCCTGGCCGATGGCACAGTCTACACCGCCAACATCGCCCCCATCAACGGCACAGATTACGGCTTCGTGCTGGATCTGCCCCTGGGTCTGTGGGGGACGGGCAGCGGTCCATTCGGAGGGGACAAAGAGGGGGATAAGATCCAGTTCTTTGTGGATGACATCCCAGCCTATCTTGAAGGGGGAAATGGCCTGTCTACCAGCTTCCTTTCCATGACGCTTAGCTCGATTGGCCAGCCCTATCTGCTCAACCTGAATCTGGACGGAGCGGACCGCTTCCTGATCGGCGATGTCAACGCCAGCAGGCGCCGAGATTCCGCCGACTCTCTCCTTGTCCTGAAGTATGACGTGGGGCTGCTCAGCGGCACCGAGGTCTTCCCCCCGGCCCCAACATGGTCTATCTGCCCCTGTGCGATATTCTGGAAGACGGCCAATGCAATTCCGGCGACGCCCTGCGTATTCTGCAGTGCGACGTCTCCCTGCCTGGGGTGACCTGTCCCAATAACCCAGCCAGATCCACCTCTATCCACGCTTCCCAATCCACGGCGGATGCCACCTTGACCCTGGACACCCAGGTCACCCTAGATGCCAGCACCAAAACGGTGACAGTGCGGATTCTGGCCGGCGGCACCCCAGGCGATCTGGGGGCGACCTCTCTGGAACTCACCTATCCGGCCGACTCCCTGGTCCCGGTGGCGTGTACGGCCAACCCGGATGATCTGTTGGACATGGGGACGTGTAACCTGGATAGTGAACTGGGCACCGTGCGCTTCAACGCTGTCCAGGCCCAAGCCGCTGACTCCGCGGAAACCGACCTGACCCTGGTGGAGATCACCTTCCAGCCGGTGGACGGGGTGTCCAAGACGCAGCAAGCCTGGGCCTCTACGCTCTCCCTGACCAGCCAAGGCGTCTTCGATGGCGACGGCAAGGATCTGGCCTGGCGCTATGCCGAGACGGTAGAACCGCCCGGATACCGCCGAATCACCCGCTGCCAAGCTCGTCTATCGGCTCTACCTGCCCAGCATCAACCCCGTGGCTGCGGAAGAGACGCTTCCCTTGGAGGAGAATTCGGACACATCTATAGGCGACACAGTAGATGATACCGTGAATGACACAGTAGATGACACAGCGGATAACACAGCGGATAACACCGTGGATGGCAGTCTAGTCCATACGTTGTACATGCCCTTTGTACGGCTGGAGGAGTAGGTTTATGTCTCAAAAGATTGTTCAAAAGCAAGGTGATCCCACTATGAAATCCCATACTGCCTCCCCCCTGTGGATGGGCTTTCTCGTGGCCATCGGCCTCCTCCTGATCGGCCTGGCCGGCCTGACCTCCCCTGTTTCCGCGGCGGGTGAGGTCACGGCCACCCTGCTGGTCGGCACCGCTGAGGGCGCAACACACGATGTTGCGCCTGGCGGGCGGGTCCAGGTGCCGGTGACCCTGAAGGATGCCCAAAATGTGGGGTCAGCCACCCTAACCCTGACCTATGATCCGGCCATGGTGCAGGCGGTCGGTTGTGCGGTCAATCTTTCCGGGGGCTTCTGCAACCCAGACTTCGCCCTCGGCAAAGTGAAGTTCAACTTTGCGTCCCAAGAAGGCGTCTCCGACCCCCAGACCCTCTTCACAGTGGAATTTCTGGCCATCGGCGTGAACGATGACCAGACCCCGCTGACCCTGGCCAAGGAGCGCTTCGCCGATGCCCAGGGCGATTCCCTGCCGTTAACCCTGGTCAACGGCACGATCACCATCGAAGGCACAGCTATCCCCGCGGATGTGAAGCTCAAGATCACCGGCGAAACTGGTGAGCCTGAGTATGTGCGGGATCCCGGTGCCAGTGTGCCCATGACCATCAGCGTCTTGGTCGAAGCGGGGCAATCCTTAGGGGCTGCCACCGGCTCCCTCTCCTACAATCCCCGGGTCCTGCGGGTTGTCCAATGTGTGCCCGTGGATAGCTCGATTCAAGGCAATTGCAACGCCAATTTTGACCTCACCAATGGGGTGATCAAATTTAATGTGATATCCAGCGATGGCCTGACCGGGGAATTCTCCTTGTATGCAGTCCGCTTCGAGGTCCTGGACGATGCGACGTCGGGCCGGGTCAGCCCATTGGATCTTTCCCTTGACTTTGCCCGGGCTCCCCTGGGTGACCTTCTCTCCTGGTCTGCCACCGATGGCAAGATCACCGTGACCGGGACAGCGCCTCCGGGCGGCGACTATCAGGTGGGCAACTTCTCCTATCAAGGCGAACTCATCAGGTCGGACGGCCTGGTCGATGACGCCTGTGATTTTAAATTCTCCCTTTACGATAAGGCCGAGGACGGCGTACTCATCAGCGCAATTCAGACCAGAGAGGCCGTCCCCGTGGTCGCCGGTCGTTTCTCCATCTTGCTTGAATTTGAATCTGCTTTCTTTGACGGGAGCGACAGGTGGTTGGCGATCAAGGTGCGCTGCTCCACGGATGCCGACTATATAGACTTGAATCCGCGTCAGTTGGTGACCCCTGTTCCCCAAGCCCTGTACGCAGGCCGGGCCGGTACAGTCGATTGGGAAGGAGTGGCCAACAAACCCCCAGGCTTTGCCGATGGTAATGACAAGGATACGACCTACGAGGCAGGCACTGGCCTCAGCCTCACTGACAAGAAGTTCAGCGTTAACAAAGCAGTGATCCAGTATCGGATTCAGGCTGGGTGTGAAGAAGGGGAGAGCATTCGGACCATCGACGAAGATGGCATAGTGAGCTGTCAACCTGATACCTTGGCCAAACTCTTATGCAGCGACGGGCAGGTTCCCGCGTGGGATGGGTCCATCTGGGATTGCTCCGACAGCAGCACGGGCATCCAGGGACCTCCAGGCGACCAAGGCCCCAAGGGCGACACAGGCGAAACCGGTCCGACTGGCCTAACCGGTGACCAAGGCCCCAAGGGCGACACAGGCGAAACCGGCCCGACTGGCCTAACCGGTGACCAAGGCCCCAAGGGCGACACAGGCGAAACTGGTCCGACTGGCTTAACCGGTGACCAAGGCCTCAAGGGCGATACAGGCGAAACCGGTCCGACTGGCCTAACCGGTGACCAAGGCCTCAAGGGCGATACAGGCGAAACCGGTCCGACTGGCCTAACCGGTGACCAAGGCCCCAAGGGCGACACAGGCGAAACTGGTCCGACTGGCCTAACCGGTGACCAAGGCCCCAAGGGCGACACAGGCGAAACCGGTCCGACTGGCCTAACCGGTGACCAAGGCCCCAAGGGCGACACAGGCGACACCGGTCCGACTGGCCTAACCGGTGACCAAGGCCCCAAGGGCGACGCAGGCGAAACCGGCCCGACTGGCCTAACCGGTGATCAAGGCCTCAAGGGCGACACAGGCGAACACAGGTCCGATGGCCAACCGGGACCAAGGCCCCAAGGGTGACACAGGCAACACAGGCCCGACTGGTCTAGCAGGTGACCAAGGCCCCAAGGGTGACACCGGTAACACAGGTCCGACTGGCCTAACCGGCGACCAAGGCCCCAAGGGCGACACAGGTGACATCGGTCCTGCGGGTACGGATGGCGCCGATGGTGAAATCGGTCCGACAGGCCTCACAGGTTCCCAGGGGTTGATGGGGGACACGGGTCCTGCCGGGGCGGGGGCGGATGGCCCAACCGGTCCGACGGGAAATCCAGGCCCGAAGGGTGACATTGGCTTGACTGGCTCAACCGGCGTGACGGGTACGCAAGGTCTGAAAGGTGATACAGGGTTGACCGGTCCAATCGGTCCCCAAGGCCCGAAGGGTGACATCGGTTTGACAGGCTCAACCGGCGTGACGGGTACGCAAGGACTGAAAGGCGATATAGGGTTGACTGGCCCAATCGGTCCCCAAGGCCCGAAGGGTGACATCGGTTTGACTGGCTCAACCGGCGTGACGGGTACGCAAGGGCTGAAAGGTGATATCGGGTTGACCGGCCCAACCGGTCCCGCAGGCCCGAAGGGTGAAATCGGTTTGACTGGCTCAACCGGCGTGACGGGTACGCAAGGACTGAAAGGCGATATAGGGTTGACTGGCCCAATCGGCCCTCCAGGCCCGAAGGGTGATATCGGTTTGACTGGCTCAACCGGCGTGACGGGTACGCAAGGGCTGAAAGGTGATATCGGGTTGACCGGCCCAACCGGTCCCCAGGCCCGAAGGGTGAAATCGGTTTGACTGGCTCAACCGGCGTGACGGGTACGCAAGGACTGAAAGGTGATATAGGGTTGACCGGTCCAATCGGTCCCCAAGGCCCGAAGGGTGACATCGGGTTGACAGGCTCAACCGGCGTGACGGGTACGCAAGGATTGAAAGGTGATATAGGGTTGACCGGCCCAATCGGTCCCCAAGGCCCGAAGGGTGACATTGGGTTGACAGGCTCAACCGGCGTGACGGGTACGCAAGGATTGAAAGGCGATATCGGGTTGACCGGTCCAATCGGTCCCCAAGGCCCGAAGGGTGAAATCGGGTTGACTGGCTCAACCGGCGTGACGGGTACGCAAGGACTGAAAGGTGATATCGGGTTGACCGGTCCAACCGGTCCGCAAGGCCCGAAGGGTGAAATCGGTTTGACCGGCTCAACAGGCGTGACGGGTACGCAAGGACTGAAAGGCGATATAGGGTTGACTGGCCCAACCGGCTCCCAAGGCCCAAAGGGTGACATCGGGTTGACCGGCTCAACCGGCGTGACGGGTACGCAAGGATTGAAAGGCGATATAGGATTGACCGGCCCAATCGGTCCGCAAGGCCCGAAGGGTGACATTGGGTTGACAGGCTCAACCGGCGTGACGGGTACGCAAGGGCTGAAAGGTGATATAGGGTTGACCGGCCCAACCGGTCCCCAAGGCGCGCCGGGTGACGTGGTGACCGCCACGCTGACAAGCACGGTTCTAGAATTGGAAAGTGGCTCAGGCATCACCACTTCCGTGGATCTAACCTCGCTTCAGGATGGCAACACGCTCAACACCGGGGCGGACTTGGTGGGTACGACTCTGCACATCACTGATTCCAACACCACGGTCTTGGCAGACCTGAGTGGGCTGACTGACACATTGTGGGCCTTGGACGGCAATAGCAGCACGGCTTATGGCACCAACTTCATTGGCACCACAGATGGGGTGAGTGTGACCGTGAAGGTCAGCGACACGGTAGCTATGCGCTATGCACCAGGGGCTGGGGGCGGTACGCCCAATGTGATTGGTGGTTTTGGAGGCAACGTTATCCCGGATGCAGTGCGAGGCGGTACCATTGCCGGTGGAGGTCTAACGCCTAATGGTCCCAATAACGTGACGGCAGATTACGCCGCCGTGGGTGGCGGTTATTCTAACACTGCCAGCGGCCTCTATGCCGCGGTGGGCGGCGGCGTCGCAAACGGAGCCAGCGGTGAAGGATCTACGGTGAGCGGCGGTTCTTTTAACGGCGCAAGGGATCTTGCGGCTACGGTGGGTGGTGGTTCCTTAAATGTTGCCAGTGGTAAGCAATCCACTGTCAGTGGCGGAGCGAACAATACCGCTAGCAACCTTAACACCACGATTGGCGGCGGCGATCACAACACCGCCAGCAGTGGCAGTGCCACGGTGGGTGGCGGTGGGTATAACGCCGCCAGCGGTGCCGGCGCCACGGTGGGCGGAGGTGGGTACAATACTGCCAGCGGTGCCAGTGCCACCGTGGGTGGTGGTGGATATAATACTGCCAGCGGCCTCTATGCCATGGTGGGTGGAGGTAATACCAATACTGCCAGTGGGGATTACAGTTTCGCTGCCGGTCGCCGAGCTAAGGCCGACGATGCGGGGGCGTTTGTGTGGGCAGACAGCACCTTTGCCGACTTTTCCTCTGGGGCCGTCAACCAGTTTGCCGTGCGGGCCAGCGGCGGCTATAGCCTGACCGGCGGACCCATCACGGTGAATAACGCCTATACCCTGCCCAACACAACGGGCAGCACAGGCCAGTTCCTGGCCTTGGACGCGTCCAGGACCTTGGGTTGGACGGATCCGGCGGCTAACCCCTCCAATGTGATCTGGGTAGCCAAGAGTGGCGGGGATTTCACCACGATTCAGGCCGCCCTTGACAGCATCAGCGGAGTCACCAGCGCTACAAATCCTTATCTGATCAAAGTGGCACCGGGCGTGTACGCGGAACAGGTAACTATGTGGGATGACTATGTTGCCATCGAGGGCAGCGGCCAAGACATTACGACGATCTCCTGGACTGGCACAGGGGGCGGAGGTGGTACGGTTCAGTCATGGTCTGCGACCAATGTAGAACTTCGCTCCCTCACAATCAAGAGTGCATCGCTGGCGGCGACCACCTCCGTGAAGGGGATTGACGCTTCTGGTGCCAGTCTAACTCTCCGCGATGTGACCGTGTTGGCAGAGTACTCGGGCGGGCAGGGGATATATGCATTTGAATCGTCCATTATGCTGGAAAACGTCAGAATTCTTGCTCATACCGTTGGATTGGATGCGTACCTGATTGATCCGTTTGATCCATTGATAGTATCACCGTCAGACGTCGTTATCCGCCAATCGGTCGTTGAGTCGCCCATTACCATCGGGGAAGGTGTTGATTCAGCGGTGGTTGTCTATTCTCAACTCAGCAGCGTTCCCGCCTCGCCACCTCCGGCTTTCGTCTGTGTTGGGGTTTTTGATGCGACTTTCAGCCCTGTAACGTGTCCCTAATCAATGAAATCAGCGCCGTTGACGGCACCAACATTTGGGTGGTCAAGAGCGGCAGCACCACTGTCAGCAAGCAGAAGCCAATGTCTATGAAGCGACGAACCATCCCCATCTCAACAGCAATCATCGTGCTGATGACTATCGTCTTGGCCCTGTCGGCCCGCGCCGCGGAGCTGGACCCTGGCTACCAGGTGAACTGGTGGACCGTGGACAGCGGCGGCGGTGCCGGCGACCGGGCATCCTCCGGCGGAGGCTACTCCCTGTCCGCCACCTTTGCCCAGCCCGACGCCAATCCACAACAGACCATGAGCAGTGACTACGCGCTGACTGGGGGATTCTGGCCCACTGCTCGGCTAAGACGGCTATTTTTGCCAGTGGTATACCGCTCTGAAATCGTTCGGCCACTTTCCCAGCACATCTTCCTGCCCGTGATCGCACTGAATAGCCAGGGGCCACCGCCGCCCCCATCTGTCTATCACGGCGATTTTGATGAGGGGGGGATCCCAGGGGTGGAATGGTCCAGTCAACAGGTAACCCAGGTGCCGAGTCAGCAACCCGGGCAGCGCTTTTTAGGCCCATTCGGCACGACACCCGTGCAGTTGAGTGTTGACGATCTGCCTCCACATACCCAACTGATCATCACCTTTGATCTGTATGTGATCGGCTCGTGGGATGGAAACCAGACGTCAATTCCAGTGGGGTGGGGGCCGCCTGCACCTGGCTTGTCGGCGCAAGGCATTGTGGCCGGAACCGGTGCGCTTGGCCCGGATCAGTTCAAGTTGACCGTGGATGATCAACTTCTCGTCCACACCACCTTCACCAACTGGGAAGGGTTCGCACAATCCTATCCCGGTAGCTATCTGGAAGAAGACAACCCGGCCTTTACGGGATCCATTGCCCGCAATACCCTGGGCTTCTGGTTTGAAGACTTCTTGCCCATGGATTCAACCTACCGGCTGAGCTATCGATTCCCCCACAAAGCCAACAGCGTAACCTTTGACTTCAGCGGAACGGCTCTGCAATCACTGCTCGACGAGAGCTGGGGGCTGGACAATGTCAGCCTGTGCCTCCTTACCAATGACCTGGCTTCGACATGCTCTGATTAGGAGCTGTTGTCGGGCAACACCTACCGCATGATCTATCGAGCACACAAAGAATCCGGTCACCAACTGGCGACCGGATTCTTTGCTCACGAAAACTTATCAATCAGCAGCTTATCCCGCCACCTCCGCCTCAACCCCATTCCCCGCCAAATCCACCACCCGCACCACCACGCTGATCTCCCCGCTGACCGCGGCCTGGGTCACATAGTCCCACCATAAACCATCGGATTGGGTGGCCTCCCCCTCTTCCACCATGGTATCGCCGGCGCGGATCAACACCGCCACCCCGGCCACCATCACATCATCCCGGGCCTGTATGCGCAGGGTCGCCCCAGCTTCCCCCGTCCATCCACCCACCGCCACAGCCAGAATCTGCGGCGGGTGGAACCAGTCGGCGAGGGCCACGTTGTAGGCTGTCTTCATGGTCCCAGCGGCCAAGTCGGCGTAGATCGGCTGGGCTTTGGCCGCCCACTTGGCATAGGCCGCCGCCTGCTTGAACCGCTCCTGGTGGCTCAACTGGCCCTCGCTAAACACCCGCCGGGAAAAATCCGGCTTCACACACAAGATCGTGCGCCCATCCCGCAGCCGCCGGAACATCAAATCCCGCCCCAACCCGCCGCTCAAGCCCTGCACAATTGGATTCGCCTTGACCTCTGCCATAGGTTGCCCTCCTTGCGTCTTGCGTCTCGCCTTCGTCGCTTCTTCGATCTAGCTATAAGGTAACTATATCATAACTATATGGTAACTATATTCTATCCATATCAATTGTCCGTACAACCCTCGTATCATCCTCCGCTTCTCCCCCGCATCCAGTCCACCGTCCCCGGCACGTGTTGCCCAAGCGAGGGTGGACGTGTCTACCCATCAAGAAGTTCGTGCGTGCCGGGGACGTTTCGGTTCGAAAGTAAAAATTGAGAGTTGAAAATGGAGAAGTTTTAATGGCGGGTATGACCGATCCACGCTATTAAAACTTCCCCATTTTCAACTCTCAATTTTCAATTATTCTCCCCCCACCCCAACCCAATCCGCCCCCGATCCGCCTCCACGGTCTTGATCTCCACCTCGATCACATCCCCCACCCGCAGGAGGGTGCCGTGGGGCACCTGGCTGCGGTGGAGCAGGCCGTCGTTCTTGACGCCGATGTCCACGAACGCGCCGAAGTCCACCACGTTGCGCACGGTGCCGGGCAGACGCAGGCCCGGCAGCAGATCGGCCAGACGACAGCACGTCCTGGCGCAGGATGGGGGTGGGCATGTCGGCCCGGGGATCCCGGCCGGGGCGCACGAGTTGTTCCAGAATGTCGGTCAGGGTGGGGACGCCGGCGCCCAATTCCGCGGCCAAATGGGCCACGGAGGTGTAGGCGGCCAGGGTGTCCAAGGCGGCTTGGCGGGCTTCCGCAGGGGCGGAGGAGGTGAGGCCCGCCCGCTTCAGCACCGCCTCGGCCACTTTGTAGCTCTCCGGGTGGATGGCGCTGGCATCCAGTGGATTTTCCCCATCTCGCACCCGCAAGAACCCGGCGCACTGTTCGAAGGCTTTTGGCCCCAGGCCGGTCACGTCCTTGATCGCCTTGCGGCTGGGGAAGGGGCCGTTGGCGTCCCGGTGGGCGACCATGTTTTGGGCCAGCTTGGGGCCGATGCCCGCCACGTGGGTGAGCAGGGCCGGGGACGCGGTGTTGACATCCACCCCCACCTGGTTGACCACGCTTTCCACCACGCCGTCCAAGCTGCGGGCCAGTTCGGTCTGGTTGACATCGTGCTGATAGAGGCCGATGCCGATGGATTTGGGGTCGATCTTGACCAGCTCGGCCAGGGGGTCCTGCACCCGGCGGGCGATGGAGACCGCGCCCCGCAGGGTGACATCCAGGTCGGGCATCTCGGCCCGGGCCAGGACGCTGGCGCTGTAGACGCTGGCCCCGGCTTCGTTGACGATGATGTAGTGCAGGTCGTCCAGCCCCAACTCTTTGATCAACTCCGCGGCCAGTTGCTCGGTCTCCCGGCTGGCCGTGCCGTTGCCGATGGCGACCAGGCTGACCCCGTGGTGCTGGATCAGCCCGGTCAGCACGGCCTTGGACTGCGCCCACTGGCGCTGGGGCGGATGGGGATAGATGGTGGCCGTGTCCAGCACCTTGCC
Source organism: uncultured Chloroflexia bacterium (assembly GCA_963704975.1). Taxonomy (GTDB): domain Bacteria; phylum Chloroflexota; class Anaerolineae; order Caldilineales; family Caldilineaceae; genus JAGNDO01. The sequence continues at coordinate 56,526 of CAVPIK010000044.1, forward strand.
CGTGGCATCGACCACCGCCGCCTTGCTGCCCGTGCGGAAGCCGGGGTCCAGCCCCAGCACCGTGCGGTTGGCCAAGGGCGGCTGGCTGAGCAGCGCCCGCAAATTGCGGGCGAAGACCTGGATGGCGTGGGCCTCGGCCTGTTCGCCCAGGGTGCGCCGCACGTCCCGCTCGATGGCGGGCAGCAGCAGCCGGGCCGCGCCGTCGTCCATGGCCAACTGCATCTGCTCGGCCAAGGGCGAATGGCCCCCCGTGCGGAAGTGGGGCCGCACCGCCCCTTGCCAATCCCGCTCGTTCACCTCCACCGAGACCTTGAGCACCTTCTCGCTTTCGCCCCGGTTCAGGGCCAGAATCTGATGGGGCCGCAGCCGGTCCACCCGTTGGCGAAAGTCATAATAGACGGCAAAGACAGACTTTTCGTCCAGCTTTTCCTCTTCGGCTTTGGAGATCAGGGTGCTCGTCAGGGTGGCAAAGTTGAGTGCTTTTTCGCGAGTCACGCGGCGTACATCCGGGTGGTCGGTGATCGTCTCGGCGACGATGTCCCGTGCGCCGGCCAGGGCATCCTCCACTGTGGGCACGTCCGAGGAGAGGAAGGGGCGGGCCACCTCTTCGGCGGATTGGCCCGACCGCCGGGCTGGGCCAGGATCAGGTCGGCCAGGGGTTGCAGCCCCTTTTCTCTGGCCATGCTGGCCCGGGTGCGCCGCTTGGGCCGGAAGGGTTGATAGAGATCTTCCAACTCCGTGCGGCTTTGCACGGCCAGGATCTGGGCCTCCAGTTCCGGGGTCAGCTTGCCCTGCTCGCGGATGCTGTCCAGCACGGTCTGGCGGCGGTCGGCCAGGGCGCGCAGGCTCTCGGAGAGGATGGAGATGTTGCGCAGTTGCTCCTCGTCCAGCCCGCCCGTGGCTTCCTTGCGATAGCGGGCCACGAAGGGCAGGGTGTTGCCGCTGTCCAGCAGGTCAAGGGCGGCTTGGACTTGGGCCAGGGGGATGGAAAGGGTTTGGGCGATCTGTTTTGTGATAGGCATAGGGTTATTTTGTTGATTGGTGGGTGGGTGAATTGTTGGATTGGATTGGATTATTTATCTCCCTCTGCCCCCCGGCCCCCAATTCTGGGGGAGGCCGTGGACAGTTCCCCCCAAGGTTGGGGGGCTAGGGGGGCTGGGTTGAAGGGGTATTGTAGCACGGCGGAGGGGGGAAGTTGAATTGGAATGGACCATTCAGGCGCCGGCGGGTTGGGTCGCCCGCACGGTTTCGATACGGCCTAGGCTTCATTCGTTTTGCAACAGGTTGGTTGACCCGGCCTACTCAACCTGCGCTGACCTACTGATTCTGGCGACTTTTGAAAAGCCCTGACTGCTCCACGGAGGCGACTTGACCCCATATGGTATAATAGACACATAGCACATTTGATTTCTCACCCCGCGTCCCCACTTTTTTGGGGAACGCGGGCCTATCAGCCCAAGGTGCCTTTGTGCGCCTGCCCGTGGGTGTGGATGGATTGGTTCACGTCCCAACCATCTGTTTCGCCCCCAGAAGTCTCGGACAAACCCGACATGGTTATCGCCTAGCGGTTACCACATCACCCACGAACGGATCAAGCGCCGTCCTTGGGGAGCCGGATTTTCTCCGCTCTCCGAGGACGGCGCTTTTTATTTACAGAAAGAATCGATGAACGTTTTGCAGGATAAGTTCAATGGAGCAACCTTATGAACAAACCTAACACTTTTTCACCCTCAATTCCGTCCACGACCATCCCGGCTCTGACCGAAGAGAAGGCAGTTGAATTGCGGTCCAAATTGCTGGCAGAGAAGGACCGACTACTTCTGCGGATGGAGCCCAAGGATTCCCTTAACCGGGCGAACTGGAATCCGGATCGGGGGGAGTTGGCCACCAGTGCCTCCAATATGGAGCGTCGCCAGGCACTCGATGAGATCGACGCCCAGGAATTTGCCCAGGTTGAGTCGGCCCTGGTTCGAATGGAGGCGGGTACCTATGGCCTGTGCAAGACTTGTGGCGAGCGGATTCATCCCGACCGGCTTGCCATCATCCCCTCAGCTGATCAATGCGCCGGATGTCGGGCGGAGTAGAATTGGGCTGAAACCTTTGAGCGTCGTGTTCGTATAGCTTGCCATGTGAGCCGTGTGGCTCGTCAAAACTCAAAGCAAAAGTCAAATTCAAAAAGGAAGCGAGAAATCCATGAATGCAAAACGATTGACCCGAAGCCGTGAAGATCGCATGTTGGCCGGTGTGTGTGGTGGGCTGGGTGAGTATTTTAACATTGACGCCACCCTGGTACGTTTGGGCTTTGCCTTTGTCTTCTTTGTGGGGGCCGGATCGCCCTTCCTGCTCTATCTGTTGCTCTGGTTGATCGTCCCCGAAGCGGGAGCCACAACCGCCTCCCCCAGCGAAACCCTCAGCGCCGGGGTGGATGAGATCGCCAAGACCGCCCGCCAATTCGGCGACGAGGTGCGTTCCAAGGTGGAGCAGATGCGCACGCCGGAAGCCACGGACGCCGAAGCCGCCGCCCAGCCCGAAGCTCAGGAAAAGGAAACCGTCGGGTAGGGGGCGCGTGTCATTGGGCTACGCATGACAACAAAAAAGGCTGGACACGTCGAAACGTGTCCAGCCTTTTTTTGTCTTGCGTTCAGTCTGCCAAACCCAGCATCTGTCCGGCTGCGGCCAGACCGGACAGGGCCGCGCCCTCCACCCGTGGACCGCCGAAGGCGTCACCGGCGAAGAGGAGGGGGGGAGCTCTTGGGCGACGAGGAATGGGTCCGGGTGGATGACGATGGGGAGAGCGTAGCGCCACTTCTTGATCTGGCCGGAGAGGATGCGGGCGGTCGGGGCCATGTAGAGTTGCAGCCCCTGGCTTTGCAGTTCGTCCAAGGCGGTGCCGGGGTCTGTGTCCCACAGTTCCTGGCTCAGTTCCGGCCCGGCGTGGACGGTGATCAGCCGGGCGTTGGGCGAGATGCCCTTGCGCTGGTTGTCCGCCACCCAGGCGATGGGCGATCCGATCTGTTGCAGCGCGCCGGGTTCGGGCAGATGGACCAGCCCTTCCACATGGAAGATGCCGGCCACACAGGGTGCGTAGGCGATCCGTTCAAGGGCGGCCAAGTCCCCAGCGTGCAGATCCGTGGTTCCCTTTTTCAACAATGCCAAAGACTGGGGCACGGGCGGGGTCAAGATCACCCGGTCTGCCTCGAAGATGCGGCCATCCTCGGCCACGGCCCGCCAGCCTTCCCCGGCGGGGTGCAGGGCATCCAGTTTGACATCGGTCACCACGTCCAAGCCTTGGGCCAGATGTTTGGCCAGGGCGTTCATGCCCCCGCGGATGGCATAGCGGGGGTAGCCTTCGCCGTTGGGCTTGGTGCGGATCAGACTGCCGTCGCTCCAGCCGTGGGACCAGACGTAGGCCAGATCCAGATCCAGCCAGCGGTCCACGTGGGCTTGGAAGATGGGGGAGCGCACGCTGAAAAACTGGGCCCCGTGGTCGGCCCGGCCCTCGCCAACCCGGCGGGTGGCCAGCCGTCCGCCTACGCTGCGGCCCTTGTCCACGACTCGCACGGCGTGGCCAGCGTCGGTCAAGGTGCGGGCCGCCATCAGTCCGGCCACTCCTGCGCCGACGATTAGGGTGTTTGTCATAAAATTCTCCTTGAATTAGCCAATCAGCCAGCCCACGCCAAAGAGCACGCTGTAGAGCAAGAGCAGTTGGCCGGTGAGGGCCAAAGTCTTGTTGAGGACGCGGCCCTGGTCCACAAAGACCGAGCGCAAGGCGGGGAAGGCCGGGATCAGCACGGCGGCGGTGAGCAGGCTCCACGCTGGGGCCGTGCCTTGGACAACCAAGATGGCCGGGATCAGGCAGGCCCCGACGATGTAGATCACATATGCCCAGCGAGCGAAGGTGCGGCCAAAGCGCACAACCGGGGTGCGTTTGTTGGCGGCCCGGTCCTGGTCCACGTCTCGCAGGTTGTTGACCGTGAGGATGCCCATGGAGAAGAGGCCGGGGGCCAACCCGACGATCAGCACCGTGGGGGTGATGGCCAGGGCCTGGACATAATAGGTGCCGCCCACGGCCACGGGGCCGAAGAAGACGAGGACGAAGAGATCCGCCGCGCCGATGTAGGCCAGGGGATAGGGGCCGGCGGTGTAGAGAATGCCCGGCCACAATGCTGAGCACGCCGATGGCGACGATGGGCACGCCGCCCCGCCAGACCAGATAGATCCCCACCAGCACGGCCAAGCCAAAGGCGATGATGGTGGCGTTGCGCATGGTGGTCGGCGTCACCAACCCGGCCTGGGTGGCCCGGGTGGGGCCGAGGCGCTCGTGGGTGTCCGCGCCCTTGAAAAAGTCTGCATAATCGTTGGCAAAGTTGGTGCCGATCTGGATGAAAACGGCCCCCAGCAGCGCGGCCAGGGCCGCGGGCCAGTGGGCTTTGCCGTCCCCAATCGCCATCACCGTGCCGATGAGCACGGGCGAAATCGCCGCAAAGAGGGTTTTGGGTCTGCTTGCCAGAATCCATGTTTTCATGGAATTCCGTTTTGGGATGAGATCGGGTTGACGTTGGGCGACTTGTCTGTGGCGACAATCCCTCACCTACTTTTCCAATCGCTTTGCCCGGCGGGCCATCACCAGATCGAAGAAAAAGAGGAAGAGTCCCTGGCTGGCGATACCCAGACCCTGGCCCCGCCATTCGGCGTCCTCTTTGCCCTTGGTGACGGCCAAGGCGATGCCCCCGGCCACGTACAGCACATCCAGCCCGGCGTTGACTTGCAGGATGCGGCGCAGCTTGCGGCTCTCTTGGGCCGTGATGGCGGGATCCAGGGGATCCGCCAGTTTGGCCCGGCGTGCTTGGCTGGATCGGCGACCGAACCGGGCGATGAGCCCATTGATCAGCGCCCAGCCACTGGTCTGCTTGGCCACACCTCGCCAAAACCCATCCCCAGCCAGGGCCATGACCCCGCTGGCCAGCAGACTCGCCTCACTCCAGCGCAACAGCCGCTGGGTTAGATTCTCTTGAAATGTCCAAATGTCCACGATGCTATCTCCTCACAAAATCAACCAATTCAACCGACTCAACCGCCTCACCCGTCACCTCAAACAACGTGATCTCCGGCGGGCTGAGGAAGCGCACCCGGGGGGCGGCCAGCCCTTCCAGGCCGATGCCCCGGCTGACGTAGAGGGTGGTGCCGTCTTTGTCATACCGACCCATCTCATACCGTTTGCCCAGGGCGGAGGCGGTGAGGATGGCCCCATAGCCGGGCAGGCGCACCTGTCCGCCGTGGGTGTGGCCGCAGAGGTAGAGGTCGATGGCGTGGACCGGGGCGTGGTCCATCAGCTCGGGCGAATGGTAGAGCAGGATGCGGAAGGCGTCCGGCGTCGGCCTTGGCCGCGGTCTCGGCCAGGGTGAGGGCGTCCCGCTGGATGTTGTGGTGGCACTCCACGCCGATCAGGGCCAGGCTGTGGTCCCGGTCCAGGCGGATGGGGGCGACCTGGTCTCGCAGCAGGGTGGTCTTGGTGTTGACGAAATAGGGCGGCACGTGGAAATCCACAAAGGGGGTGCCCAGCACGCCGTACACCCCGTGGGGGGCCTTGAGCTTGCGCAAAAAGCGCTTGACTTCGGAGAGGGTCTCTTTGTCCGAGCGATAGGATGTGTTGACATAATCGCCCGTCAGCAAAATCAGATCCGCCTCGGCCTCCTGAATCAGCACCACCATGCGCTCTTCCCGCTCGCCCCAGCGCTCCAAGTGCAGGTCGGAGATGTGCAGAATGCGCAGGGTTTCACCGGCGGGGAGTTTGGGCGAGGTGAGGGCGACCGTGGTGCGGGTGATGCGCAACGGCTCTTCCAGCGCGCCCCAGACCAGGGCCAGGGAGGCCAGGATGTTGATAAAGACGGCGATGCCCAGGGCGGCGTTGGCGGGCATGGCCAGGGCCAGGGGCGCGGCCAAGATCAGCACGATCAACCTGGGCAGTTGCAAGGGGAAGAACTGGATCTGCGGCGGGCCAAAGGAGACCCGCAGCTTGGGGGCCGCGGTGATCACCAACAGATCCGTGCCGCCGAAGAGGAGGGCGACGATCACCACGGGCAGCCAGTCCGAGGTGCGGGTGAATCCCCACCAGATGCCGGCCACCAGGGCGATCAGGCCCAGATCGATCAGGATCAGCCGCCACAAAGGCCAATCCACCGGGCGGGTGGCAAACTCGATTACCCGGTAGAGGGTGCTCTCTTCACCCAGATCCGGCGGCAGATCTGGGGGGCTGGTATCAGGACGGGCCATGGGACAAACCTCAAGCGAATGGACAAATGGAATGGAACGAAAGACGGGCTAATCATACCACAACTTGGCCTCCAGGCTGGCAGGCGAAAGGTGCGCTTTGGCGTTGGTTCGGGCAATGCTATAATTGGACCATCGGCACAAGTTCTTTCATTGCGGCCAGGTTGTGATTTGATCGAAATCGATCTGTCTGATTCCATTTAGAGGTTTGCGCATGCTACAAGTTGAACTATCCAATCGCCTGATCAATGTCCTGAATCTTTTGGAGCCTGACATGGAGCCGAAGACACAGGTGACGCGCCTGGCTGAACAGGAGTTGCGTCGCCGTCTGGCTCGCTATCAGTTGAGCGAACAGATTTTTCATGAAAAGTACAACATGACTCTTGAAGAGTTTGAAGCCACGGAAGTGGTCAAGGAACGGGGTTATACGTTCGAGGTCGAGAGCGACCATCAGGATTGGGACTTGGCCAGCGATGGTATCCGCACAATTGAACGGCAGTTGGCCGCGCTGCGGGGTGAGGTGTGAGCAAAGGAATTCTGTAAAAAAGGATTACCTGGCCCGATACAGATCTTGATTTAGTGTATCCAAAAAAGTTAGCGGAGTTCGCACCAGGGGGTGCGAACTCCGCTAACTTTTTTTTTGGATACACTAAATCCATTTGCACAGACTTCTATGACACAGTATACTTGTCCAGCTACGTAGTTCAACTGGCTGTGACGCCCCTGGTCCGGCTAGACCTCAATCTGTCTCTTCTCTCGCCCCACACTTACGCCCCTTGGCGGAAAGGAAACCTGTTTATGGCTTTGCCATCCTCATCGTTCACTGCTCAACGCCGGTTCTGGTCATCGAAACTGGGGCGTCTTGCCGCATTGCTCTTGATACTCTCCCTGTTGATCGGCCCATCAGGCTTGGTCGTTTCGGCCCAAGACGCACCCGTGGGCCAGGCCAGCGCTGATGCCTGGGCCAAGATGTCAACGCCCCAGCGCATCAACAGTGCGTTTGCCAGGAGACAGATTGACGCCAGTACCCGTCTTCTCTATTTGACCTATGCCGTCTACGACAACAAGTCCCTCCCCGCCGCCTATCAGGGTGCGGTGGGTTGGTATGGCACGGAGACCGTGCGCGAGGTGCAGGAGGCCTACAGCAACAGCAGCAAGCTGCGTAGCTTCCCCTCGGCCATGCGCCGGGAGATGGATCGGCTGCTGGGTCCGACGGCGACCGCCGTGGCAACGGTCTGCGGCAAAGAAGATCTAAATACCACGGACACCACCAGTTCAACGTACTTTGCCATCAACTATGATGATGCCGGCGGAGCCAATCCCATCGCCGGTGGCCTCAACCTGGGCCAGTATGCCGCTTCTCTGGATGCCGCCTATGCGGCCCTGGTGATCGACTATGGTTGGGCACAGCCTCCCCTATGTGGCGAGGATGGCGTTGACTGCGGTGGTCCGGTGACGCCGGGCGGTAAGTTCCCTGTCCAGGTCACCGACCTGGGGACTGGCCTGTACGGGTATGTGACGACGAATGGGGGGCTTTATGCCGGGTATGTCATCGGTGACAATCCTCATACTGCTTTGGTAGAGACGGATTCTCTCAGTTCTTGCATGGTGCTGAACAGCGATTACAGCCAGATAGAGGGCAACACACCCATCGCCAGCCTGAATGCCACCACTGCCCACGAGTATGTCCATGCCATCCAAAATGCTTGGGGCGAGCCGGGCGCGCAGATGCTGTCCATGTGGGCCGAGTCCACCGCCGCCTACTTCGAAGACGAAGTGGATGACGCCAGCAACACCCAGTACGAATACCTCTTTGGCCTGTACAATGACAATAATTTGAATGAATGGGCGTCCGGCGACAGCAACGAATACTCGAATTTTCTCTTCTTTCGCTATGTCGCCGAACAGTACGGCGGGGCCAATTCCAAGACGGGCGGCGAAAAGGTAATCCAGAAGTTTTTCGAGAATGTGGCCACAAGCACCCCCGCCGCGGACAAGGAACTGCTTTCCTTTAAGGCGGCGGTGGAATCCTTTGCCCTGGGTGGCGGTGCGGGTACATCCAACTTCAAGGATGTCTTCCACAACTACGCCATTGCCCTCAAGTTTTTGAAGGATTGTCAGGATCAGACAGGGTATGTGGGGCCGTATTGTTGGGAAGAGGGAACCGAGTACCGCGCCAAAGCTACAGCGGGCAACAATGAAGGCGATCCGGGAGCCGCAACCAGCGTGCCGCTGATCTCCGCCACCATCGCTACCGCAACGGGGAATCACACGGGCAACATCAAGAGCGACTATGGCACCCAGTGGGTGCGTCTGCCTGCGGATGGCAGTAACAACTACAGGGTTGACCTCTCCTCTTCCAGCGCCACGCAGCTTCGGGCCAGCGTGGTCTGTGACACCGGCACCGCCTTTGTGATCAATCCCCTGCCCCAGTTGGTCGTGGGTGCGACGCCGCAAAGCGTAGCAAACTATGACCCGACAGGCTGTGCCGATGTGGTCCTAGTGATCACCAACCAGAAGGAAACCGTCACGGTGAGGGCTGCCTCCGGGGTCGATGGGCCGAGTTCCGCGACCGTCACCGATGCCTACACTGTGCAGTTGGGTGAAGCTGTCAAGGTTGTCTTCGATAAGTTTATCTATCTGCCCCTATTGCTAAAGTAATCGAACGTCCGCTACAAGCGGATTTACAGGACTTCAGACTTCGACGAAAAGGCCCCTCCTCCAATCTGGATAGATTGGAGGAGGGGCCTTTTCTATAGCTTTTTTTTTGACATAAAGTTATTTTAGACGTCCAGCGTACCTTTGTGGCCGGAGGGGTGGGCGTCCAGAATTTTGACCGCCAGATCCGCCGGGGACATGGCCCCTTTGGGCAGACGCAGGGGCACTTTGTCCCACAGGGCGGTCTCCACCGCGCCGGGGCGGACGACGGTGACGCGGCGTTTGCGCTCTTCCTTGCCCAGGGCTTCGGCGAAGGCTTCCAGCCCGGCTTTGGCCGCGGCGTAGGCGGCCAGACCGGGCAGGCGCAGGCGTTCGCTGACCGCGCCCAGGTAGATCAGGTGGGCGTCCGCGGCCAGGAGGGGGAGGCTGTGGTGGGTGGTGATGAAGGGGCCGGTGAGGTTGGCGTCCATCAGCCGCTGCCAGTCGGCTTGGGCCATGTCGCCCACCCGTGCCGAGGCGATGTCCCCGGCGGCGTAGATCCAGAGATCCACTTCGCCCAGGGTCTGGGCTGCCAGCATGACGGCTTGCTGCACGGCGAAGGCGTCTGCCGGGTCCGCCTGGATGACGTGGGGGGTCAGGGCGTCCAGGCCCGCGGTGTTTCGAGAGATTGCCACTGTCTCCCAACCAGCGACCACAAGGTGCTGAACCAGGGCTTTGCCTATGCCGCCACCGGCTCCCCAAACCATTGCGTTGCTCATTTTTCCTCCAAAAAAATACCGCAAAGACGCCAAGGACGCAAAGAAAAACAGAGGTTTCTCTTTGCGCTTCTTGGCGTCTTTGCGGTGAAGCTTATTTCACCAAGCCCATGAACTCGGCACGGGTGGCGGGGTCGGTTTTGAACTGGCCGCGCATGGCGCTGGTGATGGTGCTGCTGCCCTGCTTTTGCACGCCCCGCATCATCATGCAGAAGTGCTGGGCGTCGGTGACCACGGCCACGCCCTTGGCGTCCAGGATCTCCATGAGGGCGTCGGCGATCTGGTTGGTCAGCCGCTCTTGGACCTGGAGACGGCGGGCGAAGACGTCGGTGATGCGGGCCAGCTTGCTCAGGCCGATGATCTTGCCGTTGGGGATGTAGGCGATGTGGGCCTTGCCGTAGAAGGGCAGCATGTGGTGCTCGCACATGGAGTAGAATTCGATGTCTTTGACGATGACCATCTCTTCGCCGTCATCTTCGAAGACGGCGTTGTTGACCACGGTTTGCAGATCCGCGGTGTAGCCGCTGGTCAGGAAGTCCATGGCTTTGGCCACCCGCAGGGGGGTGCGCAGCAGACCGTCCCGCTGGGGATCTTCGCCCAGGCGTTCGAGCATGGACTCGATCAGCCCCTCGAATTGGGGGTCGTAGCTTTCGCCCGCTTTGGCCTCGAAGGTGTCGGGCGTGGGCTCCATGACGGCGATGCGGGGGTGGCCGTTGCCGTTAATGCCGTTGCCATTGATGCCCTTGATCCCGTTGCCGTTGGCATAGGTGCTGAAACCATTCATTTTGACGCTCATAATTGGTGTATCTCGCTTTCTTTTGGATGTAGGCCCTGGGCGATCTGGCTCAGGGTGGTGCCTGCCTCGGGATGCACCCAGTTGGGTGCAATGGCGGCCAGGGGCAAGGCCATGTGTGGAAACCGCAGAATATCCGGGTCGGGCAGGTGGCGACCGTCGAAGTCGAGGATGCGGTCTGCCACCATGGCGATGTCCAGATCAAGGGGCCGGGGGGCGAACTTATCCCCGTTGCGGACTCGGCCCATGGTTGTTTCGATGGTGCGCAAGGTGCGGATCAAGGCCGATGGGGCCAGGTCCGTCTCGATCAGCGCGGCGGCGTTGTGGAAATCTGCTTGGCCGCTGGGTTGCCCGTCCGGGCCAATGGCCGGGGTGACGTAGGTCGGGCTGGTGGAGATCAAATGCAGATCCGCGTGGTGGGCGAGTGCGGCCATGCCGACCGGCACATTCGTCTCCGGCTCTATGTTGCTTCCCATCATTACCAGTACCTGCATGGCTCTCTCTTCTTTCTGCCCTGGCCAAACCAGACCTATCCCACCATCTCGTCTCGGGTGCGAAAGATCGTCACCCCAACCGAGCGGGCGAAGCGCAGGGCGCCGGGCTTTTCCACCGTCACCTCCGCGGCCTGCACCCGGCTGTCGGTCTCGAAGGCGATGCGGGCCAGGTCGGCGACCAGCCGTTCCACCAGCATGGGTGCGCCGCTTTCAATGTGCTGGATCATGGCCTTGGCCACGGTTTTGTAGTTGACCGAATCTGCCATGTCGTCGCTCTGGGCCGCACTGCGTGTGTCCGCGTACATGACCACGTTGACCAAGATGTCCTGCCGGTTCTTGCGCTCTTCCGGGTTGATGCCCAGAATGCCCCGCAAGAGCAGGTCTTTGATTAGGATACGATCTAGATGCTGATAGGTCTGTGGCGAAGCTTGCATAGCTATTGTCCAATTTTTGCACTGAATTTGTCGTGCGTATGGGTCAGTTTAATGGGGTTTGTCCAGGTTTTATGTGGGCTTGGTCACATTGTGGGGAGCGGAGGGGCGGGGTGGGGGTTCTTGGGTAGACTGAACAATGAGTCCTATGCAAGAAGGTTTTTCAACGCAAAGCTCGCCGAGAAACGCCGAGAACGCAGAGGAAAAGCTTTGCGCTCTTTGTGTCTCTTGGCGTCTCTTTGCAGATCTTTGCGTTGAATCAGATCTTTTGGCAGTGGATTCAACAACCTGGAAGTAATTGAAGGGACTACTCTTGGGATGCCAGGAATTTGGCCATGGCATCCAGCACTGGGGCCGGGCACTCTTCGTGGGGGACATGGCCGCAGGCGGGGATGACGAGCAAGGTGGCGTTGGGCAGTTCACCGGCCAGGCGCACGCTCTGCTCTGTGGGCACAATGCGGTCATCGTCCCCGGTGATGACCAGCACGGGCAGGGTGAAGCGTGTCCAGCGTTTCGGCCAGGCCGGAGACGCGGCTGGCCGCGGTCAAGTTCCACAGGGCCCGGTCCCAGTTGTCCGCCTGGAGTGGTTTCGTGTAGCCATCCCAAGTCTCCGGCGTGATCTGGGACGGATCGTGCCAGGCCGAGCGGGCAAAATCCAGCCCCCAGCCCTGGATGCGCCGGGCGATCAGGGGGCCGATGTGGTTCATCTGGGGGGTGTTGAGCAGGGGGCGCACAAAGCTGGGCGAGCCGCCCCCGGCATAGACCGCCGGGTCCAGCAGGATCAGCCCTTGCACCCGGTCCGGGTGAGCCTGGGCCGCCAACATAGAGACCGTGCCCCCGGCCGAGTTGCCCACCAGAATGGCCTGCTCGATCCCCAACTCGTCCATCAGCCCCATGACCAGATCCACCTGGGCGGCGGGGCTGTAGGGGCTGCCCCCGGCCCAATCCGCCGGGTCCCATTCCACGGGCCGCTCGGTCAAGCCGAAGGCCGGGCGGTCAAAGGCGATCACCCGGTGGCCCATCTGCGCCAAGGGGTCCATCACCTGGTGCCACGAGAAGAGGCTGGCCCCAAAGCCGTGGAGCAGGATCAGGGTCGGCTCGCCCTGGCCGACCTCTTTATAGTGCACGGTCAACCCATTCACCGCCACAAAGCGGCTGTCCGGGTCTGCCAGATCCGCCGGCGGGACTGTGTCTGTGAGCGGGGGGACGGGGACCAGAAAGGGGCCGATGGTTGCGGCCAGGGTCAACACACCCACGATGCCCAGCAGAATTTTAAGCCATTTGCGCCAGGATTTTGACATACGCTGGTCTCCTCTGAGTCATTTTAGGGTGGCCAGCAGAGCAGCGGTTGCCGCCACGGTTTGGGTCTGTTGGTCCTCCCGGCTGATTGTGGCCGGGTTGTCACCGGGCTGGTCGCCATACCAGCCAAACTGGGCGTGGTTGCCGCCGTCGATGGGTACAAAGACCGTTTGGGCCGGCAACAGTGGGCGATAGGTGTCGATGTTGTCTACCGTTGCCAAACCGTCCAATGTGCCATAGATGGTTGTGATGGCCCCCGGGTAGTTGACCAAACTGTTGTTGCCTGCGGGATAGGATGCCCACAACACAAGGCCGTCAATTTTCTCCGGTTGATTGAAGGTGTAATTGGCGGCCATGGCCCCACCCAAGGAGTGGCCGCCAATGGCCCACTGGCCGATCTCTGGGAAGGCGGCCATGACTTTGTCCGCCTGGTTGGGGGAGAAGACGGCCAGGTTGAGGGGCATGGGGGTGATCACTACCAGATAGCCGGCCTGGGCCAGGGCGTGGGCGGCCGGGGCATAGCTGCGGGGATCGACCCGACCGCCGGGATAGAAGATGAAGCCGGTCTGGAGATCTTGGGGCCCGGCCAAAGCGGGGCGAAAGACCAGCCAGTCGTCCGTGGTTACGGCCACGGTGGCGGAGGATTGCAAAGCCGCCAGGGCCTCTGGCATTGGGGACGGCGTATTCTGCGCCCAGATCACAAAACTGATGGCGCCGACCAGGACCAGGCCCAGCAGCGCCCACAAAACGACTCGTATCCATTTGCGCATGGTTTAATCTCCCACTACAATTTCGGCCAAGGGTCCTTGATCCGGGGTCTTTCGTACGACTTTGCGCCACACAAAGGGCACCAAACTGGCCGTGACAAGGGCACCGAAGATGCCTGGGGCGGCGGGTCCCAACTGGCCCAGCAGCACGCCGCCCAAAGAGGGGGCAATGGTGCGGGTGGCGCTCTCCACCGAGGCGCCGATGCCCAGAATGCCGCCGATCTCGTCCGGGGCCACGCTCTTGCTGAGCAGGCTGCTGAGCACCGTGTTCAACACGCCGCCGGCCAGGGCCACCGGGGCCAGGACAACCAGCAGCACCTGCCAAGACGGGGTGAAGGCCCAGCCCAACAGGCCCACGCTCATCAACCCCACGCTGAAGAGGACCAGGCGATCTTCGGCGAAGCGCTTGGTCAACAGGCCCACGCCCAGCCCCTGCACCAGCACGGACAACACGCCCACATAGGTCAGAATGAAGCCCGTGCCCTTGGCATCCAGCCCCAATTGATATTGGGAATAGAGGGGAAAGATGGTCTGGAACATGGCGAAGGCCACGCCGAAAAAGAAGCGGGTGTGGAGCAGGGGGCCGACCAGGGGCCGGGTGAACGCGGCCAGCAGATCCCCCAGACTCATGGCGGGACGGTGGCGGGCGGCCATCTGGGCGCGCTTTTCGGCGGTCAAGGATTCGGGCAGGCTGATGAAGACGCCCAGTAAATTCATGATGGAGAGGACGGCGGCCACAAAGGCGGGCACCGCATAGCGGGAGAGGCCGTATTGGTCCAACACAGGCGTCAGGGCCGGGATGTCACTGAGCAGCGCGCCCAGGGCTGGCCCGGCGATAAAGCCCAAGCCAAATGCCGCGCCGATCAGCCCCAGCCCCATGGCCCGGCTCTTCTCGTCGGTGACGTCGGCGATGTAGGCCTGGGCCACGGAGATATTGCCCCCGGTCAGCCCGTCCAAGATGCGGCTGACGAAGAGCACGGTCAACGTCACCCCGGCCACGGGCAGCCCCATGCCGCCAGCCACGGAGATGCCCAGAGGCTCCGCAAAGCCCAGCATGATCAGGCTGAGGGCCGTGCCGGCGATGCTCAACAGCAGGATGGGTCGGCGTCCAAACTGGTCGGAGAGGCGGCCGAGGATCGGTGCGCCGATCAACTGGGCCGCGGCATAGGAGGCGGTGAGCAGCCCGACCAGGGTGGGCGTGGCGTTGAAATCCGCCGCGTAATAGGGCAAGAGAGGTAAGATCAGCCCAAAGCCCAGCAGGTCTAAGAAGACCACGACAAAAATATTGATCAGACTGCGCTTGGTAGAAGGGTTCACTGGACCGGATCTCCTGATAGGGTATTGACTGGCAAATGACAGCGATGGATATGCCGCATTCCCGGAGGCGTGATAACGAATCGATAGTAGTATTTTCCACATTTATCACCACTTGTCCAATATTGTCTGTTGAAAAACACGATTTGTACAGCTTTTGTTCATTATCTGCTGCAAACGTTGCTGCAAAAGTCTCCAGAATTGGAAGCGTCGTCAGTTTCTAAATATTCTCAGATTTGGCGACCAAAGTCAGTTATGCTAAAATATCTTCTGTTGTACGGTGTGCACTATGTGCCGATGGGGAATAGTTTAATCGGCAGAACAGCTGATTCTGGATCAGCCAGTTGGGGTTCAAATCCCTGTTCCCCAGCCAAACAAAAAATGGGTCATGCTATTGAGAAGTAGCGTGACCCATTTTTTATGGATTTTTTTGAACACGCCCAGCTGATTTCCATCAGCCGGGTCATGATCTCCTCGGATGTCACTCATCGCCCCCCGGATTTCTGGCCCAATCCCGGTCGCTTTGACCCAGATCGGTTTTCCCCCCAGCAGCCCGCCCTTCTCCCCCAATTTGCCTACTTTCCCTTTGGCGGCGGTCCCTGGAAATGGATCGGCAACACCTGGCCTGTCTTGATAGATGGGACATTGAATGCGGTAGGGGTCGGCAGATTTCTGGTTTTCGATCCGAATTCTACAGCAGCATCTCACGCATTTTCGGCTAAACCGGGGCTCAGAGTCTCTTTGTTGGGGTGCTGACAAGGGAGTACCCGTGATGATAGCCCCATGGACTGTCCCGAAAAGACCAACCTCCTAATTTTCTGAGGAGCCGGTCTGCTTCAAGATCGCCAGCTCTATGCACCTATGCGCCAAAGTTGTGGTATACTATATATTATTTTTGAGTACGATCTGCGAATTTGAAGTCTGCCTCATCTGCCTCATCTGCCTCATCTGCCTCATCTGCCTCATCTGGATGAGAATTGTCTTGGTCGTTGATTGCTCGTCAGCCGTATCGGTCATCCATGGACTGTTCGCCAAACCTTATGGAAATGTAAGGATGTGGAATTGTGTGGAATCGGCATGAGCCCACTATAATGTGGTCGTTCTGCTGAATTACCGTCGGTTTTCACAATTTAAGTTAATCGTAAGGTTTGTCTTGCACTTCATTTCCCTCATTGACGGATGCTTGGCAAGATGAGGCCCTTCCATAGTCAAGGTGCCACAGTACCCCAGCCTAATGTATCAGTTGATTGATGTGACTTCCCTGCAAAAACCACGAATGACACGAATGAACACGAATTTTTCTCAGAAATAATTCGTTAAATTGGTGAAATTCGTGGTTATTGCAGTAGAGTCTTGATGTATTTCTTGGATTTTGAGTCTCTGTTGAGTTGTATGGCGAGACGCTTAATCTGTGCGTCGTGCTTGTGTGTTTCTTCCAACTCTCGTCGCAGACCCAGTGTGAATAGCCACCAATACGCAAAAAGTGAGAGAATGACATGGTCCGTACACAAAGTTTTGCTCTGCCTTCCCTGACTCTGAACCGTGAGCAACTACGGGATCTGCTCCATATTTGGATCGTCCTGTCGATGTTGATCTCGACCCTCTCCCCGTTGACAACGGTGGGGGTGGGGCTACCATCGGCCACCGCTAGCGGATCGACCCTGCTCGCAGCTTTGGCGGATCTACCCGCTCAGATCGCGCCCTATTTGCCCGGGAAAGCCCCGGCCAGCGCGCTGGTTGATCCCCTGCCCACGGGGTCGGAATCGGTGGATGCAGCCCCTGGATTGGCGGCGGCTGTTGTGGCGCGCCCAGATGCAACCACCGCCATCTTCAGCGGATGGCCGGTCTTTGCCTACGATCAGCCCGCCATTGCTTTGGTTGAGCCTGGCAAGGCGGAGAGCGTGCCTGTGGCCGGGGTTGGGGGCGTGGACATCCTGCTGGGTGATTCCCAAGTGGGCAATGCCCTGTTACCCGCCTGGCTGGCCGGGAATGCTTTGGCCGAGCCTGTTTTGGGTGGATCTCTGTTGCCAGATTGGCTGGGCGGGATTGATGCCGGGCTGACCTTGCCCGGCACGACGCCAGATGCCCCGGCTATTGGCGTGCCGTCCCCAGCCGCCCAGCCCCAGGCCCAAGGAAATGGTGTGGCCCTGCCTGGCTCCCTGTTGTGGGGGACGCCCAAGGCGGAGAGCGCGGCCCGCAGTGGCGCGACTGGACTGGGTGGCTCCAGCCCTGCCCCTGGCTCCGGCGGCCGCGGCCTGTACCCCGGCGGCCAATCTGGATGTGAACCTCACTCTTCCTCCCTACGTGGTCAGTCGGGGCAACCAAAACGCCACGCCTCCCGGTGATATCTATACCGTCACCGTCAAAAACAACGGCACCGTCAGCACCACGGAGATGAGTCTTTCTGTCGATCCCAATGTGGGCTTTTTCTATGTGGCGGGCAGCGCTGCGGTCAAAGACAGCGGCCTTAGCGCGGTGAGCGTCACCCAGTCGGGCACGGATCCCTTTGTTTTGTCCCTGACCGGCACGCCGGCCCAGAAAGCCTTGGAACCAGGCGAGACCGTGACCTTCACCTTCCGGCTGGCTACCTCCACCGCGGCCAAATCCGGCCAACTTCTGGCCGTGAATGTGCAGAGTGGCAGCCCCACACCGGGTTCCTGTGGCAAGGGGGACAGCGAGAATGTGGCCACGGGCTGGGGCAATTTGGTGGTGCAGAAGAACCCCAAAGTGCAGAACGGCGAGATGGGGGATGTGATCACCTGGACCGTGGAACTGCGCAACACGGGTCTGGGCGATGTCTACAATGCTCTGTTGACCGATACCATCGGCGCGGGCTACACGGACTTCAACATTGATCCCGGACCCCGCCGGCCAGACCTATGATCTGGTTCCAGAAGGGGCCAGGTCTTTACAGTGACGGCCACAATCAATTCGTGTACGGATCTGACCAACAATGTGGCAGGCATCGTGGGCATCTGGCAATTCGGATGGCACGGGTACGGCTGGCAATCCCTCTGTGGATAATGTGGATATTCTCTATCTGTTGGAGGATCCTGTGTTGAAGGTGGAGATCGGCGACCTGCCTGATATCGACTATTGTGGATCGGGCAGTCCGGAAACGGTGCTGGTCACCGTGACCAATACGGGTGGGCCGGCTCGCAACTTGCAGTTGGCTTTGGGCACCTCCGGGGCTGACGCCACTTTCTTGCCCTCGTCCGGCTGGACGGTCATGGGCAGCAGTGTAATCAGTTATTCCGGTGGCACCGTCCTGAAACGTAACGAAACGGCCACCTTTAGCCTAGATGTCTTGATCGACAGCCCGGTCTGTGCCGGGGGCGACGCCACCGTTTCCCTAACCCCCAGTTTCAGTGATGCCTGTGAATTACTCTTCCAGAGCAGCGCTGCTGGAGAAAGCACTGTCAACCTTGGTGGCGATTCCCCCACGTTGGTTGTGACGAAGGTTGCTAATGGTGCCACCTTGATCCCCGGCCCGGATGGGGATGTGGCGGTCTATCGACCTGGGGACACGGCTTCGTTTGACATCAATGTCTCCGGCACGAATGGGGATAATATCGAGTTGAAATCGATTGCCATTACGGATATCGTGCCGAGCGTCTCTGACCACTGTGACGGTGTCCGCTGGAAATTCGAGTTCGGTAACTGGCAACACGGCTAATTGGACCATCGACCGACTTTTACACCCTGGCTTTCAGCTACGATCTGAACGTGACTGGTGTATATCCCCGACCGCAACTATCAACGGCTGTGGCGTGGGCAAGCGGTATGAGAACGCGGCGACGGCGGCGGCTACTGTTTGTCCGCAGTGTAGTTTGGCTGTGACCGATACCCTGCGAGTTTATCGTCGTCGACCCCCTTGGGCCGGGCAACAGCTTCAATGTAGATACCGGCGATCTGGAGTTGTGTGAAGAGATAGATCCGCAAATTATCACCGCCACCATGTCGGCTACCAACATCCAAAGTTGGGTGGGCACTTTTTACACGGCCACATTGGGTAATGGATCCAGTGTCGGTCCGTTCTATCTATAAAACAGACTCGATTTCAGTGGTAGTCAATGGCGTTGACTATACCAATGATGTCACGGTAACCACCCCCGGCGGAGAGTTGAAGGTGGATCTGTCCGCCATCGGTGCCATGACCCCCACAGCCGACATCACCATCAGCTACCAAGTGACGGCGGCTGCGACTGCTGCCACGGGCACGGGTTTCCTCTTTGACGCCTTTACGATTGGCGGTTATGAGCCGGGGACGGGCCCGGCCTGTGATCTGGGATCCACTGGTTTTGCCTCCAATCTGGTCACCGTTGAAGACGGCGCATTGAGCGTCGCCGTGACCCCAAACCAGTTGACCACCTGTGCCGAGAACGATATCGTGTTGACCGTCTCCGGGGCGGATCCCGATAGGCTGACGGACAACATCGTCATCACCTTCACCGCGACGATGTCGGATGATGTTTTTACCGCTACTAGCCCGTATCTCCTGGGTGGTTCGTTCGTCGGCAAGTCGGTGACGGTGGTACAGGCAGGCAATGTGGCCACCTTCACCGTGGACGCCACGGTGGATATCACCGGCACCGGCACCATCAGCTTCCCCCTCTACCGCAAGTGTGGCGTCACCACGCCCCTGACCGCGGGCATGAGCTATCAGAACAAATGTAACACGACCAAGACGGCCAGCGGCCAAACCAGTAATTCGGTCTTCGAGTCCACCATCAATCTCTTTGTGGCTGGGGCCTCCCGTACGCTTAACGAGCGGGCTGCGGACTGGCGTTTCTATATGATGAACAGCGGCAACGCCACGGCCAACAATATCATTGTCACCAACACCTTGCCGTCGGGCCATACCTTTGCCACCGCGAACATTACCAGCACCTTTGCGCCCGACCAGGCCGCGGCGGTGACCACCGAAACCGGCTTTGTCGGCGGACTGCAAGTCGTCACTTTTACCATCCCAGCCTTGGACCCAGGCAAGCGTATCCGCTTTGATGTCTACTCGATTATCACCTCTTGTGAAGATCGGGGAAGATGTCAACATTGCTGCGTATCAGGAATGTGGCAAGGGAGCTGGGGGTGTCTGTCAGGCTCGACTGACCGGTCTGGTGACCCTGAAGTTGGGCGTTGCCCTCCATGGTCAGCAGCAACAACCAGTCGGCCAACCTGCCTCTGTGTGAGGTTGGGGAATGTGGAGTTGGTCGTCAAGAACAGCTCCGCGGCGGTGGATCTCTTCGATTTTGTGATTCGTGACTACCTGACCGGCACCAATATCATTCCGTCATCCGTGTCCTGGTGACGGTCTATTCCACAACCCAGACGGCAAGCGGCCCTGTAGACCGCGATCAAGAATTCCAGCGGACGGCACCATCTCTTGCCAACATCCCCTTCACGCCCACAAGTCTCATCACCACCGGGCTTCAATCAGTTGGTCGAGTGGGACTATTAGCGCCTATGGGGTAGGCACCTTGCAGCGGGAAATCCTGCAGGAGCTGGATGCCAGCGACACCCTGTAGATCGCTTTCAAGGTGCAGACCTTCTGCGCCAGCGAAGCGGCTGTGGTGCAGTCCACGCTGACGTCCAGAGATATCTGTGACGATGCCATTTCACGGTCGATGAGGATTCCAAATCCTTGATCACCGATGTGCCCGAACTCTCGATCACCAAGGGGGTGCGCAATGTCACCCAAGGGGAGACGAGCACCAGAGCGACTCACCCTGGCCGGGGTGGGGGATACGATCGTGTGGGAGATGGTGGCCACCAACAGCGGTCCCCAGCGCATAACCTATCTCTTTATCAACGACACCATGCCGGCTGGCATAGACATCACGGCTATCAGCCCGGTCACCTCCAGTCAAGACCGGGACGGGGCCGAGTCGACGATTTGAAGTGGCATGAGAATGAGGCGACACGTAAGTATCTGGGGGCATCTGGCACCACCACCAGTACGGCCACCTATCTGATCACCGGTACGGTGACTGCGGCTGCCTGTGCATTGACGCCAGCAACGTGGTCACCGCGTCCTATGGCTGTAGCCTGTGGCGATCTCTGTGTGGGGTCGGCCATCGCGGCCAGCGCCAAGTTGGATGACCAAGCCAAGCTTTGCCATCACCCCGACCAACACCATCCTGGACCAGTGCGGGTTGAGTCCGACCTCAGCTGGCAGCCGCCCCCCGATGATTCTCAATTTTGGCAATGGCGGTGCCCGGGCCCAGAATGTGGTGATTTCCTACACCCTGCCTGCGGGCTTCGCCTATGACGGCCTGGCGGCGACCACCAATCCGACGCCGACGGTGAAGCCGGCCATTGGGGCCACGGGGACCATTACGTGGCTGTACAGCGTGATCGCCACCAATGTGGCCACGCCGACTCTGCAATTCTATGTCAAGAACGATCCTCTTGCCGCCGGGACCTGCGCCACAGCAGGGGATTTGACCGGCAACTACCGCGGACATGCGCTACGAGGATACCTGTGGCATTGCCTATGACGATGTGGCGGCCAAGACCAATACGTATCACCGTACTCAAGTCCAACATCTCCACGACCAGCCAGACCCCGGTCACCCGGACCGTTGAGTATCGGCAAGATCTATACCTGGACCATCTCCATCCCCAACACGGGGAACGCGGCCACCAATAATCTGATCGTGACCGAGACCCTGGGCGTGGGTTGGCAGGCCATCACCGGCACGGTGGGCAGTCCGGCGTCCACCATCTATACCGTCACCGAAGGGGCCGGGGGCAGCACCATCGTCTGGAATATCGGGCGGTTGGCCCTGGGCACCACGTGGAGCGCCACCTTCCGGGCCACCGCTGAAGATCTGGGCACAGACTATCGCACGACCCTGGATGTGCACGCAGCCTGTGAAACCGGCGGCTGTGCCCAGACCGCCCAGGTGATCAACTACAGTTCCCCGCTGGAAGATTTCAACAAGACCATCAGCCAGACGCCGGTGAGCATTGGGGAGCCCTTCAGCTTTACCCTGACCGCGGATCTCTTCGGCACCCGCACCTACACCAGCACCTATTTGACCGACACCCTGCCCACCTTGGACGGGACGTTGGTCTTCAGCTATACCAGTGTGGTCATCGACAGCGAAAGATCAGCCAACAACTGGGACTTCACCAATACGGATCCCAAGTTGCTGGTCTTCCGCCCGCGTCAGCGGCACGGTGGGCAACGCCCAGGGGCCGGATCGTGTCGTCATCACGGTTACAGGCATCATCTCCAACGAGATCGCCGCGGACAATAACGACATCTTCACCAACCGCATGGACTTGACCTATATGGATGACGGTCAATTCTACGGCTACACGGACACGGTCACCGGTACGGTCAAAGAGCCGGTTTTGGTCATCACCAAACAGGCGTCCCCCACCAGCAACATCAAGGCCGGGGACGAGGTGACCTATACCCTCTTCCTCACCCACACCGCGGCCAGCACGGCCACGGCCTATGACGTGGTGCTGGTGGACGCCATCCCCGACGTCTTCACCTACAAGACCGGCAGTTTGGTGCACCCGAGGCCTGACGCCACCTTCTTTGCAAACCAGGTGGTGAGCGCCACCTATGCGTCCCTGCCCCTGGGCAGCGGCGTCACCATCACCTATGTGGTGATCGTGGACGCGGCCGCGGAGCCTAGCTCCCTGCTCACCAATACGGTCACGGTGACGGATACGTCCATGCCCGGGGACAACCCGGACGAGCGCACGGGCAGCGGCATCGACCCCAACGACTATGTCACCAGCACCATAGAGACGGTCACCACAGCGGATGTGGGGATCAGCAAGTCCTTGGTGGACGACCGGGACTATACCATCGGCGAGGCCATCACTTACACCGTGGTGGTCACTGTGCCCACAGGCACTACGCGCAATGTGGTCATCACCGACACCATCCCGGCGGGGCTGCGCTTTATCACCCCCACCAGCTTCATCGGTAATTTGGAAGCGCCCTTTGTCTTGCCCAGCTATACATTTGGGCAACTTCCGGCGTTGGGCGGCGATGGCACCGGCCAGAGCACGGCCACCATCACCTTTGGCGGGCCGGTGAACAACACCACCCCCGGCGCGGCCCCCATCACCTGGACCCTGCGCCTGATCGTGGCGGACGTGGCCACGGCCAACCACGGCGAGACCAAGATCAACACGGCCACGGTCAGCTATGTGGATGCGGACAACAACCCGGAGGTCAAGTCTGTAGACGTGCCGGTGAAGATCGGCGAAGCCCCTGCTGATCATCGAGAAGACGGTCAGCCCGGTCAGCGCCCTGCGGGGATCGACCCTCTTCTATGATATCAAGGTCTACCATGCCGCCACCTCCACGGTTCCGGCCTATAATGTCTTGATCACCGATGTGGTGCCCGCTGACTTGGAATATATTTCCAACTCCTGGGCCCGAGTCACCGGTCCAGTTGCGGATGCGCCGCCTTTGAACGACACAGCCCTGCCAAATCTGACCGGCGGTTGGAGTGTGATCCCGATCATCGGTGAACTGAGACCAACCCGATTGAACTGCGTTTCAACGCGGTGATCCCCGTGGACGCCACACCGCCCGCCCCCTATGTCAACGTGGTCACCACCACGTGGACCAGCCTGACCGACGATCCCTTCGGCGAAACCCGGGACGGCGGCGGCGGCGTGGATGACTATGACGACCAGACGACCACTGCCCTGGCCGCGGTGGTGGAAAACTCCATCCGCAAGACCGGCCCCATCACGGCCACGGCCGGCTCGATCATCACCTATGTGGTGAGCGTCTTCAACAGCGGTCCCTTTACCTCCACCGGCGCGGTGGTGAGCGATGTCATGCCTTTCCAGGCGGACGCCATCACCGCCACCTTCAACGTCCCCGGTGGGGCGAGTGGCGTCTGTCCTATCACCCCGGCAACCAGCGGGGATGCCTTCGTGTGTACCCTGGGCGACATTCCGCCAGGGGTCACGGTGCTCATTACCAGCACGGCCAAGATCGACGCGGCCACGCCTTTGGGCGCGGATCTGACCAACAAGGCCAGCCTGACCCTGACCTCCTTTGATTCGGACTACACGGACAACACGACCACCTTCGAGACCGAAATCGATACCCGGGCCGACTTGGAAGTCAACAAGACCGGCCCGGCCACGGCCACGGCTGGCGAGCAGATCACCTATACCATCGTCTTTACCAACAACGGGCCCAGCTATGCCAGCAACGTGGATGTGAAGGATCTGCTGCCGCCGGGCGTCACCTTTGACAGCGGCACCAGCAGCCAGGGGTTGTGCGTCAACGCCATCTGTCAGTTGAACGAAGTGGCCCCCGGCACACCTATCACCATGGTCATCACCGGCACCGTGGGCAGCGATGTCACCGGCCCGATCACCAACACGGCCCAGGCGTTCAGCGCCACCACGGATGACAACAAGGCCAACAACAGTGACACGGCCCCCACCACGGTCAACGCCCGCACGGCCCTCCAGATCGCCAAGCGGGATCTGACGGATCCGGTCTATGCCGGGGGCAGCTATTTCTACGAGATCGTCATCACCAACACCGGCCCCAGCGATGCGGCCAACACCGTGGTGACCGACACCCTGCCCACGGTCCTCACGGTCCTGGGCGTCAGCCCGGAATGTACCTTTAGCAACGCCGGGTCGCCCAGCACAGTCTCCTGTGCCGTGGGCAGCTTCCCCGCGGGCACAAGCCGGGACTTCCTGGTCAATGTCCAGGTGGCCAGCGATGTGGTCTCCAACACCGTGGGTGTCAACACGGCCGGGATCACAACCACGACCCCCATCGACACGGCCAACAGCACCTTGCTGACCACCCAAAATACCACCTATCTCCAGACCTCGGGCCTGCCCACGGATCTGCGACTGACCAAATCCGCCAGCCCGGCCAGCGTCATCGCCGGGGGCGGCCAGGTCACCTTCACCCTGAATGTGACCAACGCCGGACCTTCCCCGGCCAGCGCGGTGCAGGTGGTGGATGCCTTCCCCGCCGCCTTCACGTTGGTGCGCGCCACCACCAGCAAGGACACCAGCGTCAGCCTGTGCAGCACCGGCGGCACCTGTGATCTGGGCGAGATGGCGGTCGGCGCCTCGGCCATTATCACCTTGGTCTACACCGTGCCCGCGGGCGTCTCCGCCGGGACATACACCAACACGGCCCATGTCAGCAGCCCGTCTTCGGATAGCAATTCGGCCAACAACACGGCCACGGCCCCGGTGGCTGTCACCGAATCTGCGGATCTTTCCATCCGCAAGGTGGCCAACCCCAACCCGGCCATCCCCGGCCAGGACCTGACCTATACCATCATCGTCACCAACGCCGGCCCCTCGGACGCGGACAGCGTCACCGTGGCCGACACCTTGCCCGCGGGCTTCACCCTGGCCCTGGTCACCGCCAGCCAGGGCGGATGCGCGGCCCTGCCCTGTAATCTGGGCACCATCCCGGCTGGCGGCAACGCCACCCTCACCATCGTGGGCAAGGTCAACGCCTCCGCCACCGCGGGCCAGCTTGCCAACACGGCCACGGTCAGCAGCGCCCAGACCGACCCCGTGCCCGGCAACAACAGCGGCACCGTCTCCCCGGCCATCGCCACGGGCGCGGATCTGGAACTGGTCAAAACCGGCACGGCCACGGCCAACCCCGGCGACACCGTGGTCTACACCGTCACCGTGCGCAACCTCGGCCCCTCGGACGCCGCGGGCGTGCGGGTCACCGACACCCTGCCCGCCGGGTTGACCTTGACCGGCGTCAGCGGCTGCACCAGATCATCGGCAGTGGCAATCAGGTTGTGTGTAATTTGGCCACCCTGGCCGCCAACACCAGTTTGCAATTCCAGGTATCCGCCACGGTCAACGCCTCGGTGGCCCCAGGCACAAGCCTGGAAAATACGGCCTCGGTCAGCAGCACGACCGCGGACAGCAACCCCCTCAACAACAGCGACACCGCGGACACCAGCATCGTCGGCGCGGCGGATCTGACCATCTCCAAGACGCCAACTCACCGCCGGCCCCATCCATGCCGGGGATCTGGTCACCTATACCATCACCGTCACCAACACGGGACCGGGCCTGGCCCGCAGCGTGGATGTGAAGGATCAACTCCCCGCCGGCATGACCTTGGCCGGGATCAGCGCCTCCAACGGCGGCGTCTGTGGCGGCGCGGTCTGCCAGTTCGGCACCTTGGCCAACGGCGCCACCCGCACGGTCACGGTCACGGCCCGGGTGGGCAGTGATGTGGCCGCGGGCAGCCTGACCAACACGGCCGCGGCGTACTCGACCGACGAGTCGAACCAGGCCAACAACACGGCCACGGTCAACACCACCGTGGACAACCAGGCCGACATCAGCGTCACCAAGGTGGATCTGCTGGACCCGTGGCCCCCGGCGGCGGCATGATCTACGAGATCGTGGTCAGCAATGCCGGGCCGTCGGACGCCCGCAGCGTGATCGTCACCGACAGCTTGAGCGCGGACGTCACCTTCAACGGCGCGTCGGACGGCTGTGTGCTGAGTGGCGGCAACGTGGTCTGTACCGTGGGCACCCTGGCCGCGGGCAGCAGCCGCAGCTTCCTGATTGCGGTCAACGCCAACCAGAGCACCTTGGACGGGGATATCCTCACCAACAGCGTGATCGCCACCACGGCCACCACGGACCCGACGCCGGTCAACACGGACAGCGTCACCACCACCGTGGCGGGCTTCGGCAACGCGGCGGACATGGGCGTGGTCAAGAGCACGGCCCAGGGCACGGTTGTGGCCGGTGAACTGATCACCTATAGCCTCAGCGTGACCAACAGCGGCCCCTCCGCGGCCACCAACGTGCGACTGCTGGATCTGATTCCGGCAGGGACCACCGTGGTGAGCATGACCGCGGTCAACGCCGACTTTGTGGGCGAGTACTGTTCCCTGGGCGGCTCCTGCTTCCTGGGCACGGTCTATACCAACACCACGGCCACCGTGGCCCTGGTCTTGCGGGTCAACCAAGATTTCACCGGGACCAGCCTGGGCAACAGCGCCGCGGTCTCCGCGGATCAGCAGGACCCGGACAGCAGCGACAACATCAGCAGCGTCAGCACGCCGGTCACCACCTCCGCAGACCTGAGCGTGGCCAAGAGCGATCTGCCCGACCCGGTGATCGTGGGCAGTACCTTGCTCTATCAAATTGTGGTCACCAACAGCGGCCCGTCCACGGCTCGCTCGGTGTTGATCACCGACACCTTGGACGCCAATGTGGCCTATGTGGGCGGCACCCCCGGTTGCAGCGTGAGCGGCAACCGGTCGTCTGCGCCGTGGGCGACATCCCCGCCGGCGAGACCCGCTCCGTGCTGATCGAAGTGCGGGTGGATCCCAGCCTCTCCGTCACCACAATCCTCAACAACAACGTGGTCGTGGGCAGCCTCACCCCGGACCCGGTGAACAACAACACGGACAGCGAGAGCACCACGGCCAACCCCGGCGCCTTGGTGCCCACGGATCTGGCCATTTCCAAGACAGCCAGCCCGGCCACGGTCAACGCGGGCGAACTGGTCACCTACACCCTCACCGTGACCAACAACGGCGTGGGCGTGGCGGCCAACGTCCAGGTGATCGACGCCCTGCCCATCGACGACGCCAGTTTGGTCAGCGTCAGCAGCAGTCAGGGCACCTGCAACGGCGGCGTCACCTGCCAGTTGGGTGACATGAACGTCAACGCCACGGCCACCATCACCGTGGTGGTGCGGGTGGACAGCGACCAGACCACCCCCATCCTGAACACGGCCCGGGTCAGCGCCTCCAACCCGGACAACAATCCGGGCAACAACGAGTCCAGCGCCGGCACCCCGGTCACCGTGGACGACAACCTGGGCATCCTCAAGGTCGGGCCGACCGCGGTTGCGCCCAACCAGAGCATCCAATACCAGATCGTGGTCAGCAACACCGGCCCGTCGGACGCCACCAACGTGGTGGTCAGCGACACCCTGCCCGCAGCCATCGAGAGCGCCATCGCCTCGTCCAGCATGGGCAGTTGTGCCGTGATCGGCGGCGTGGTCACCTGCACCATCGCCCGGTTGACCGCGGGTGAACAGGCCATCATCGTGATCAACGGCCGGGTGGCGGCGAACGCCTCTGGCTCCTTGGTCAACACCGCGGCAGTCAGCAGCGCGGCGGACACCACCGGCGTCAGCAGCACGGCCACCACCCCGGTCACCGCCCTGGCGGACATCGCCCTGGCTGTGGACAGCACGCCCACGGTCAACGGCGGCCAGACGACCATCGTCACCTACACCGTGACCAACAACGGTCCCTCCGCGGCCGAAAACGTGGTGATCACCGCCACCTTCCCGGCCAGCGTCACCGCCCCGGCGGGGTGGACGCAGATCGGCAGCAGCGAACGTTTACACCTACTTCGTGGGCACCGTGCCCGCGGGGACGACCAGCGTGGTCAGCACCACGGTCACCGTGGACGCCAATGTGGAGCCGGGCACAAGCCTGGAATTCCCCGGCACGGTCGGCAGCACCACGACAGACTCTGACGCCGACCAACAACAGCGGGACCAGTGACACATCGATTGTCGGCCTGGCCGACCTGGTCTTGACCAAGACCGGCCCGACCTCGGTCATCGCCGGTGAGCAGATCACGTACACCATCATCGTGACCAACAACGGCCCGTCCACGGCCCAGAGTGTGGATGTGAAGGACGCTCTGCCGTCCGGCGTCAGCCTGGCCTCGGCCACGGTGACCCGCTCCGGCACGGGCAACAGCCTTGTGTGGCGGCCCGGTCTGCCAGACCGGGGACATGGCGGTGAACGAGGTCGTGACCATCACCGTGGTGGGCAAGGTGGATGCTGGCGTGGCCAGCGGCACCATCGTGACCAACACGGCCACCGTCTTCAGCGACACGCCGGACCCGGTGAGCGCCAACAACACGGACACAGCCGGAACCACGGTCACCACTGCGGCGGCCTTGGCGGTCTCCAAGCGAGATCTGACCGACCCGGTCAACGCCGGGGAGTTGTTGATGTACCAGATCCAAGTCACCAACACGGGCTCGTCGGATGCGCTGAACGTGCGCATCACCGACACCCTGCCGGTGAGCGTGACCTTTGTGGGCGCGGCCGCGGGCTGTGCCTTGAGCGGCGGCTGATGTGGTCTGCGCCGTGGGTACCTTGGCCCCAGGGGCCAGCCAATCCTATCTGGTCCAGGTGCGGGTGAATGCCCTGGCCACGAATGGTCAGGTTCTGACCAACGAGGTGGACGGCCACCAGCCCCACGGCCCCGACCCCGGCCACGGACAGCATCACCACCACGGTGGCGCAACCTGCCGGCGGCCAGGCGGACCTGACCATCGCCAAGAGCGGACCGGCCACGGCCACCGCGGGCAACCAGATCGCCTATACGGTGGTTGTCACCAACAACGGCCCGGCCGCGGCCCAGAATGTGCGGGTGGTGGACGCCCTGCCCAGCGGCATGACCTTTGTGGCGGCCACGGCCAGCGCGGGCACCTGCACCGGCGGCGTGGACTGTGCCATCGGCAACCTGGCCATCGGCGCATCGGCCACCGTGCGCATCACCGCCACGGTGAACGCGGACGCCACGGGCCTCTTCACCAACACGGCCCAGGTCAGCAGCAGCAACCCGGACCCGACCCCGGACAACAATACGGCCACCGCGCCGACCACGGTCAGCGCCCTGGCGGCTTTGACCTTGACCAAGAGCGTGACCCCGGCCAGCGCCAAACCGGGCGACCTGGTCTTCTATCAGATCGTCGTCACCAACACCGGCCCCAGCGCGGCCCAGAATGTGACCGTCACCGACAACCTGCCGGCTGAGATTTTCAATCCCATCGTCAGCAGCAGCCAGGGGGGGTGTACGGTCTTCCCGTGCGCCTTGGGCACCTTGCCCGCGGGCGGCAGCGCCACCATCCTGGTTGTGGGCACCCTCAGCCAGAGCGCGGTGGGGGCCATCGTCAACACGGCGACGGTCAGCAGCACCACGCCTTTGAGCAACCCGGCCACGGATCAGACCGACACGGCCACCGTGGGCGCGGCCTCCTTGGCCGACCTGGTTCTGACCAAGCTGGCCACCCCGAACCCGGTGCAGGCTGGCACGACCTTGACCTATACCCTGACCGTGGTCAACCGCGGGCCGGGCAGTGCGACCAATGTGAAGATCACCGATACCCTGCCCTACGGCGTGGACTTCGGCAGCGGGGCCAACTGTGCGGAGACCGTCAGCGGCTCCGGCGTGGTGGTCTGTACGGCCACGACCAATCCTCTGCCCAGCGGCGGCAGCGAAAGCTTCACCTTCACGGTGAATGTCTCCAGCACCCTGCCCACGGGGATCAGTTTGGTCAACCGGGCGGTGGCGGGCAGCGACACCACGGACCCCAACCCGGACAACAACACGGCCCTGGCCGACACGGAAGTCCTGGCCACGGCCAACCTCCTGGTCAGCAAGACCAGCGCGCCGGACCCGGTCAACGCCGGTGAACTGCTCACCTATACGGTGATGGTCACCAACACCGGCCCGGCCCAGGCCACGGACGTGCGTATTGTGGACACCATTCCCGCCCAGATGACCTTCCTGTCGGCCACGGCCAGCAATGGCGGCATCTGCAACGCCGGTGTGCTCTGTCTGCTGGGCAGCCTGGGCCTCAACGAAACCGTCACCGTCACCATTTTGGTGCGGGTGGATGGCGACTTGCGGGCCGGGACCATCATCAACAACAAGGCGACCGTCTTCTCCGAACAACTGGACCCGCCCGTGCCGGTCACGGCCAGCGATGACACCCAGATCACCGAAGAGGTCTCCCTGACCGTCCAAAAGCAGGACTTCCCCGACCCGGCGGCGGTGGGTGGATCTCTGCGTTACCAGCTTTTGGTCAGCAATGGCGGGCCGTCGGACGCGGTGAACGTCAAGATCACCGACACGTTGGATATCAACACCACCTTTGTGCAGGCCAGCCTTGGCTTCAACTGTACCGAGACCAGCGGGATTCTCTCCTGTTCCATCCCCAATCTGCCCGCGGGCGAATCCCGCCTGATCGAGGTGGACGTGGATGTGGCGACGGGGCTGGCGGACAACACCATCCTGACCAACACGGTCAAGGTGGCCAGCGACTCCAGCGAGCCGGTGACGATTGACAACACGGACGTGGAGACCACCACTGTGCGCTCCGGCACGGATCTCTCCATCGCCAAGACCGCCGCGGACCAAGTGGTGGCGGGCCATGTTTTGACCTATACCATCGCCGTCAAGAATCTGGGGCCCTCCGATGCCCTGTCTGTGACGGTCACGGACACCCTGCCCTCGGCCATCCTGACCCCCACGGTGAGCTTCTCGTCCTCCACGGGCAGTTGTGTCCAGGACAACAACCGCATCCTGTGTGACATCGGCGACATGACGTTGGGTGTGACCGACACGGTGATCATCACCGTCTCCGGCCAGGTGGACCCGACCGCGTCGGTCGGCTCCGTCCTCACCAACCGAGCCGAGGGCAGCACCGAGACCTTCGACTTCATCGCCACCAACAACGCCTCCAACTTTGATACCCTGGTGGTGGGCATCGCCGACCTGGGCATCACCAAGGCCGGTCCCGCCAGCGCGGTGGCCGGGTTGGACATCGTCACCTATACCTTGGTGGTGAGCAACAGCGGGCCATCCCAGGCCCAGCAGGTCTTTGTGCAGGATCCCCTGCCCGTGGGTCTGACCCTGATCAGCGTGGGCACGACCAAGGCCGGGGCCACCTGCGCCACGGGCATCGGCTGCTCCTTGGGCAACCTGAACGTGGGCGAAGTGGTCACCATCACCATCGTGGCCAGCGTCAACGCGGACGTGGCCGGCGGCTCCATCATGACCAACACGGCCAGCGTCTCCGGCGCGGTGGTGCAGGATCCCGACTTCCTGCCCAACAGCGCCACGACCACGGCCGATATCGTCAGCCGGGCCACCCTGACCATCGACAAGATCGACCAGTTCGACCCGGTGGCCCCGGGCGATCCCATCTTCTATCGTGTCGCCATCACCAACAGCGGCCCCAGCGCGGCGGCCAACCTGCGCATCACGGACACCTTGCCCGCCAACGTCACCTTCCAATCCGCGGGGGTGGACTGTCTCCACGACGGTTCGGCCAGCGGCGGCACGGTGACCTGCATGGTGACCACCTTGGGCGTGGGCGAGCGCTACGAGTTCGATATCGTGGTCTTTGCCCCCTTGGATGTGATCAGCGGCACGGTTTTGACCAACACGGTCATCGCCCAGGCCGACAACTCGGCCCAGGTCAGCGCGGATGAGCAGACCACGGTTCAGCAGCAGTTCGGTCCCCCGGCGGATCTGGTGGTGGACAAGAGCGGCTCGGCCACGGCAGTGGCTGGCGGCCAGGTCACCTACACGGTGGTCATCACCAACAACGGACCGGCCACAGCCATCAGCCCGGACCTCAAGGACGTGCTGCCCGCGGGCGTGACTTTGTCCAGCGTCAGCACCAGCCAGGGGTTGTGCGCTCCCAGCACCTTGGGCGCACTGTGTCAATTCGGCAATATCGGCCTCAACCAGGTCGTCACCGTCACCCTGGTGGGTGATGTGGCGGGCACCGTGGTTGACGGCACCGTCCTGACCAACACGGCCCAGGTCTTCGCCAACAACCCAGACCCCGCCCCGGCGGACAACAAGGACACAGCGGCCACCACGGTCAGCGCCAGCGCGGATCTTTCCATCGCCAAGACGGTCAGCCCGAACCCGGCAGTCCCCGGCCAGGGCGTGACCTATCAGATCGTCATCACCAATGCCGGGCCAAGCGCCGCGGCGAACGTGAAGATCACCGACACCATCCCGACCGAGCTGACCGGTGTCACGGTCAGCCCCAGCCAGGGCACCTGCACAGGCGGCAACTGTGACCTGGGCACGATCCCGGCGGGCGGCAGCGGCCACCGTGACCCTCATGGGCACGGTCAACCCGGCCGTGACCGCGGGCTTCACCAACAGCGTGACTGTTGGCAGCGTCACCCCGGACCCGAACGGCGGCAACAACACGGCGACGCCCCGTCCGACGTGGCCCCGTCCGCGGACCTGGCCTTGGGCATCGTCAGCAGCCCGACCACCCAGGGCGGCACGACCGCCACGGTGACGGTCACGGTCCAGAACAACGGGCCGAGCGACGCCGCGGGTACGGTTGTGACCGTCACCCTGCCGGCCAGCACCACGGTCAATGATATTGCCAGCCAACTGCCTTCGGGCTGGACGGCTATCGACAACGGCAACGGCACGGTGACCATCACCACGACCAACGTCTTGACCCCTGGCCAGAGCGTGAACCTGCCCATCGTGGTCAACGTGGACCCGGCGGTGGAGCCTGGCACAAGCCTGGAATTCACGGCCGACACCACCTCTGCCACGGCGGACGCCACGCCGAACAACAACAGCGGCACCAGCGACACGCGCATCGTCGGTCTGGCCGATTTGGTCTTGACCAAGTCCGGCCCGACAACGGTCATCGCCGGTGAGCAGATCACGTACACGATCATCGTGACCAACAACGGCCCGTCCACGGCCCAAAGCGTGGATGTGAAGGACCAACTGCCCGCGGGCGTCAGCCTGGCCTCGGCCAGCGTGACCCGTTCCGGCAGCGGCAACGCCTTGTGCGGCGGCACGGTCTGCCAGGTTGGGGACATGGCCATCAACGAAGTCGTCACCGTCACCGTCGTGGGCAACGTGGACAGCACGGTGGCCGACGGCACGGTCGTCAACAACACGGCCACGGTCTTCAGCGACAGCCCGGACCCGGTCAGCGCCAACAACACCAACAGCGCGGCCACCACGGTCAGCGCCAGCGCGGATCTCTCCGTCGCCAAGACGGTCAGCCCGAACCCGGCAGTGCCCGGCGAGACGGTGACCTATCAGATCGTGGTCAACAACGCCGGGCCGAGCGCCGCGGCGGATGTGAAGATCACGGACACCATCCCGACCGAACTGACCGGTGTGACGGTCAGCCCCAGCCAGGGCACCTGCACAGTCGGCGGCAACTGCGACCTGGGCACCATCCCGGCGGGTGGCACGGCTACCGTGACCATCGTGGGCACGGTCAACCCGGCTGTGACCGCGGGCTTCACCAACAGCGTGACCGTGGGCAGCCCGACGACGGACCCGGTGGCGGCAACAACACGGCGGACGGCTCCGTCCACCGTGGCCCCGAATGCGGACCTGGCCTTGGACATCGTCAGCACGCCCACGACCAATGGCGGCACCACGGCCACGGTCACGGTGACCGTGCAGAACAATGGTCCGTCCAATGCCGTGGGCACGGCTGTGACCGTGACCCTGCCGGCCAGCACAACGGTCAATGATATTTCCAGCCAACTGCCCAGCGGGTGGACGGCGGTGGACAATGGCAACGGCACGGTGACCATCACCACGACCAACGTCCTGACCTCCGGCCAGGTTGTCAACCTGCCCATCGTGGTCAACGTGGACCCGGCGGTGGAGCCTGGGACCAGCCTGCCCTTCACGGGCACGACCACGTCCGCCACTGCGGACAGCCACGCCGAACAACAACAGCGGAAACACGGACACCTCAGTCGTGGGTCTGGCCGATTTGGCCCTGACCAAGACTGGTCCGACCACGGTCGTCGCCGGTGAGCAGATCACCTACACGATTATCGTGACAAACAATGGCCCGTCCACGGCCCAAAGTGTCGACGTGAAGGACGCACTGCCGTCCGGGATCGATCTGGCTTCGGCCAGCGGTGACCCGATCCGGCACGGGCAACACGTTGTGCGGCGGCACGGTCTGCCAGGTGGGGGACATGGCCTTGAACGAGGTCGTGACCATCACCGTGGTGGGCAATGTGGACAGCGGCGTGGCCAACGGCACACTTGTGACCAACACGGCGACCGTCTTCAGCGACACGCCGGACCCGGTGACATCCAACAACAGCGACACGGCGGCGACCACGGTGAATGCCCTGGCTCTGCTGACCGTGAGCAAGCATGACCTGGTTGACCCGGTGGGCTTGGGCGAACTCCTGGCCTACGAGATCGTGGTCACCAACACAGGGTCCAGCGATGCCACGAATGTGGTGATCACGGACACCCTGGACAGCAACACGACCTATCAATCCAACACGGATTCGTGTGTGGAAGGCCCGGCGGGCACGTTGGTTTGTAGCCTGGGCACGGTGACGGCGGGGGCGGTCAGCCGCTTCCTGGTCACGGTGTTGACCGCGGACAACGTGGTGAGCGGGACCGTGGCGACGAACAATGTCACCCTGACCACGGACACCCCGTTGGCCCCGGCCAGCGTGACCACGGCCAGCGAAGACACGACCATCGTGCAGAAGTTCGGCCCGCCCGCGGACCTGGCCATCGCCAAATCGGCGGCGGGCACGGTCATCGCCGGGCAGCAGTTGACCTATACCATCGTCGTGACCAACAACGGCACGGCCACGGCCACGGGTGTGGAAGTGGTGGATGCCCTGCCCAGCGGCACCAGCTTTGTCTCGGCCACGGCCAGCAATGGCGGCGTCTGCAACGGCGGCGTCTCCTGCGAGTTGGGGACGTTGGCGGTCAACGAAGTGGTGACCATCACCGTGGTGGTCAATGTCTCGGCCACGGCCGCGGGCACCACCTTGACCAACACGGCGTTGGTCAGCGGCGACCAGATCGACCCGGTGACCACGAACAACAGCGCCACCGTGCCGACCGCGGTCAACGCCAGTGCGGACCTCTCCGTCACCAAGACGGTCAGCCCGAACCCGGCGGTCCCCGGCCAGAGCGTGACCTATCAGATCGTGGTCAGCAACGCCGGGCCGAGCGGCGGCGGCGGATGTGAAGATCACGGACACCATCCCGACTGAACTGACCGGCGTGACGGTCAGCCCCAGCCAGGGGACATGCACAAGGCGGCAACTGCGACCTGGGCACGATCCCGGCGGGCGGCACAGCTACTGTGACGATCATCGGCACGGTCAAGCGCGGCTGTGACTGCGGGCTTCACCAACAGCGTGACTGTGGGCAGTCCGACCTCCGACCCGAACGGCGGCAACAACACGGCAACGGCTCCGTCCACCGTGGCCCCGGCTGCGGACCTGAGCTTGGCTGTGGACAGCACGCCCACGGTCAACGGCGGCGAGACGACGGTGGTGACCTATACCGTGACCAACGCCGGGCCGTCGGATGCCGAGAATGTGGTGATCACCGCCACCTTCCCGGCCAGCGTCACCGCTCCGGCGGGGTGGACGAAGATCGGGACGACGAATGTTTACACCTACTTCGTGGGCACGGTGCCAGCGGGGACGAGCAGCACAGTGACGACGACCGTGACCGTGGACGCCAATGTGGAGCCGGGGAGCAGTTTGGCCTTCGACGCTACCACGGGCAGCACCACGGCAGACGGGACGCCGTCCAACAACAGCGGGAACAGTGATACGTCGATCATCGGTCTGGCCGACTTGGCCTTGACCAAATCAGGACCAGTGACGGCGATCGCGGGTGAACAGATCACGTACACCCTCATCATGACAAACAATGGGCCAAGCACGGCCCAAAGTGTGGACATCAAAGATCAGTTGCCCGCGGGCGTCAGCCTGGAAAGTGCGACGGTTAGTCGCTCCGGCAGCGGCACGGCCCTGTGTGGCGGGACGGTTTGCCAGACTGGGGATGTGGCTGTGGGCGAGGTGGTGACCGTGATCGTGGTGGGCAACGTCAGCAGTGACGTGGCCGACGGCACGGTGATCACCAACACGGCGGCGGTCTTCAGCGACACGCCGGACCCGGTGACGACCAACAATAGCGACACCCAGCGCACCACGGTGGACACCCTGGCCGATCTGCGCATCGTCAAGCGCAGCACGCCGGCCGCGGTGACCGCGGGCCAGAACCTGACCTATGACATCGTCGTGACCAACCTTGGCCCCTCTGCGGCCACGGCGGTGCAAGTGATCGACACCCTGCCGGCGAACTTTGTCCTGGCCGGGGTGAGCAGCACCCAGGGCGGCTGTTCGGCTCTGCCTTGTACGCTGGGGACGATTCCTGCGGGCGGCACGGCCACGGTCAGCGTCCAGGGCACGGTGACGACGACCGCAGCGTTCAACCTGATCAACACGGCCTCGGTGGCCAGAGCACCACGCCCTTGACCAACACGGCGGATGACAGCAGCACGGTCACCACCACCTTGGGCACCAGCGCGGACCTGGCCCTGACCAAGATCGACCTGGTCGATCCGGTGCAGGCGGGGACGGTCTTCACCTATCGCCTGACCGTGGAGAACCGGGGTCCTGGCGTGGCCCGCAACGTGATCGTGAGCGACAACCTGCCGGATCAGGTGACCTTCGTCAGCGCGGGCAGCAGCGCCGCCTGTGTGGAGAGTGCGCCCGGCTCCGGTCTGTTGACCTGTACGGTCGCGGCCAATCCTTTGGCGGTGGGGGCCAGCGCCACCTTCACCGTGGTGGTGCGGGTCAACGACGACGTGGCCCAGAGCTTCAGCCTGGCCAACGTGGCCACGGCCAGCAGCAGCACCCCGGACGCCAACCCGGACAACAACACGGCCACGGAATTCACCGAGGTTCAGGCTGTGGCGGCCCTGCTCATCAGCAAGGTGAGCGCGCCCAAGCCGGTCAACGCCGGTGAATTGCTGACCTATACCATCCTGGTCACCAATACCGGGCCGTCCACGGCTACGGACGTGCGGGTCGTGGACACCATCCCGGCCCAGATGAGCTTTGTATCGGCCACGGCCACCAATGGCGGCGTCTGCAACCAGGGCGTGCTCTGTCTGCTGGGCAGCATGACGGTCAACAAGGTGGTGACCATCACCATCGTCGTGCGGGTGGACGCGGATCTGCGGGCCGGGGCCATCATCAACAACAAGGCCACGGTCTTCTCCGAGCAGTTGGACCCGCCCGTGCCTGTCACCGGCGAGGACAACGCCCAGATCACCGAAGAGGTGGATCTGCGGGTGGCCGAAGCAGGACTTCCCGGACCCAGCGGCCATCAACGGCTTCCTGCGCTACCAGATCCTGGTGGGCAACGACGGCCCGTCGGACGCGGTCAACGTGGTGGTGACGGACACTCTGGACAGCCGGGTGATCTTCCAGTCCGCCAGCTTTGGCGGCGTGCATAGTGGCGCTGGCGTGGGCGGGGTGGTGACCTGGACCTTGCCGATTCTGCGCACGGGGGAAGAACGCATCCTGGAGATCAACGCCCAGGTTTTGGGCACCCTCAACGACGGGGAAATCCTGACCAATATCGTGGTTGTGGACAGCGATTCGTCCGAGCCTGTGGGCAACCTGACCAACAACCGAGACGAGATCACCACCACGGTCAAGTCCGGCACGGATCTGGCTGTGAGCAAGATCGGCCCGGCCCAGGTTCTGGCCGGTTCGACCCTGACCTATACCATCTCCGTGGTCAACAACGGCCCGGCGGATGCCCAGGATGTGTTCGTGACCGATACGTTGCCGTCCACCATCTTGACCGGTACGGTCACCTTTGCCAACTCTTTGGGCGCAACCTGTGTCCAGACGAACAACCTCATCGCCTGTGACGTGGGCACCATGCTCAACGGCGCCAGCGGTGTGATCACCATCACCGGCCAGGTGGACCCGGCGGCGACCCTGAACACCACATTTGACAACAATGTGGCGGCCAGCTCGTCGACCGTGGATATTGCGCCCCTCAACAACAGCGCGGCGCACCAGACCCAGGTGGTGGGTGTGGCGGATCTGGCGATTGCCAAGACCGGCTCCACCAGCACGGCGGTGGCGGGTCTGACCACGATTACGTATACTCTGGCCATCACCAACAACGGCCCGTCCCAGGCGGCCAACGTCTTTGTGAACGATCCCCTGACCACGGGCTTGACCCTGGTTTCGGCGGTCGCCAGCCAGGGCGTCTGCGCCACGGGTGTGGCCTGTTCCATGGGCACCTTGGCCGTGGGTCAGAGCGAGACCATCACTGTGGTGGCGACGATCGCCGCCAATGTGGCGGACCAAGTCACCTTGCGCAACGTGGCCCGAGTCACGGGTGCGGTGATCGACAACAACCTGCTCAACAACAGCGACGACCATCTGGTCACGGTGACCAGTCTGGCCGTGCTGACTATCGACAAGATCGACCAGTTTGACCCGGTGGCCCCCGGCGATCCCATCTTCTATCGTATCGCCATCACCAACACCGGCCCCAGCGCGGCGGCCAATGTGCGCATCACCGACACCCTGCCCGCCAATGTCACCTTCCAGTCCGCGGGTGTGGACTGTCTGCATGACGGCAGCGCCAGCGGCGGCACGATTACCTGTGGCCTGACCAGCTTGGCCGTGGGCGAGCGCTACGAGTTCGACGTGGTGGCCCTGGCCCCCTTGGACGTGATCAGCGGCACGGTCTTGACCAACTCGGTCATCGCCCAGGCCATCAACTCGGCCCAGGTCAGCGCGGACGAGCAGACCACGGTGCAGCAGCAGTTTGGCCCGCCGGCGGATCTGGCCATCAACAAGACCGGCACGGCCACCGCGGTGGCGGGTGAGCAAGTCACCTACACCATCGTCATCACCAACAACGGCCCGGCGGCTGCCATCAGCCCGGACCTGAAGGACGTGCTGCCCGCGGGTGTGACCCTGGCCAGCATCAGCACCAGCCAGGGCCAGTGTGCGGCCAGCAGCTTGGGCGGATTGTGCCAGTTCGGCAACATCGGCCTGAACGAAGTGGTGACCGTGACCGTGGTGGGCACCGTGGGCACGGATGTGGCCGCGGGCAGCAATCTGGTCAACACGGCCCAGGTCTTCGCCGTCAACCCGGACCCCAACCCCAACAACAACACGGACACCGCGGGCACGCTGATCGACGCCCAGGCGGACCTCTCCGTGGTCAAGACGGTGACCCCGAACCCGGCGGTCCCCGGCGAGACCGTGACCTATCAGATCGTGGTCAGCAACGCCGGTCCCAGCGACGCCCAGGGGGTGACGGTCAACGACACCCTGCCGACTGCGTTGACCGGTGTGACGGTCAGCCCCAGCCAGGGCACCTGCACAACGGGTGGCTCCTGCGCCTTGGGCATCGTCCCGGCGGGTGGCACGGCCACGGTGACCATCGTGGGCACGGTCAAGAGTGACGTGACCGTGGGCTTCACCAACAATGTCACCGTGGGCAGCACGACCACGGACCCGACACCCGGCAACAATAACACCGCCACGCCCTCCACCGTGGCCCCGAATGCGGACCTGAGCTTGGGCATCATCTCCACGCCCACGAGCCAGGGCGGCACGACGGCCACGGTCACGGTGACGGTGCAGAACAACGGGCCGTCGGATGCCGTGGGTACGGTGGTCACGGTGACCCTGCCGGCCAGCACCACGGTCAATGATATCAACGGCCAGCTTCCTGCTGGGTGGACGGCGGTGGACAACGGCAACGGCACGGTCACCATCAGCGCGGATGCGGGCGTCAGCCTGACCCCGGGCCAGACGGTGGACCTGCCCATTGTGGTCAACGTGGCCAGCGATGTGGAGCCGGGCAGCAGCCTGGAATTCACGGCGGCGACCAGTTCGGACACGCCGGACGCCACGCCCGCCAACAACAGCGGGAACAGCGACACGTCGATCATCGGTCTGGCCGACTTGGTCTTGACCAAGATCTGGCCCGACAACCGTGATCGCCGGTGAACAGATCACGTACACCCTCATCGTGACCAACAACGGCCCGTCCACGGCCCAAAGTGTGGATGTGAAGGATGCCCTGCCCGCGGGTGTCAGCCTGGCCTCGGCCAGCGTCACCCGATCCGGCACGGGCAATGCCCTGTGCGGCGGTGTGGTCTGCCAGGTTGGGGACATGGCGGTGAACGAAGTTGTGACGGTTCAGGTCGTGGGCACGGTGGACAGCACCGTGGCCGACGGCACGGTCGTCACCAACACGGCCACGGTCTTCTCCGACAGCCCGGACCCGGTGAGCGCCAACAACACGCGACACGGCGGCCACCACGGTCAACGCCAGCGCGGATCTCTCCGCCAGCAAGACGGTGACGCCGAACCCGGCGGTCCCCGGCCAGCCCCTGACCTATCAGATCGTCGTTCGCAACGCCGGTCCGTCGGCTGCCGTGGATGTCACCATCACCGAGACCGTGCCTGCGGCCCTCAGCGGCGTCACCTTTGCCGCCAGCCAGGGCAGTTGCACGGCCCCGAATTGCAGCCTGGGCACCATCCCGGCGGGCGGTTCGGCCACGGTGACGGTGATGGGCATGGTGGATCCCGCGGTGACCGCGGCGTTTGCCAACAGCGTGGACGTGGGCAGCGCCACAGCGGACCCGAACGGCGGCAACAACACGGCGACGGCTCCCTCGACGGTGGCCCCCAACGCAGATCTGGCCTTGGACATCGTCAGCACGCCCACGACCAACGGCGGCACGACCGCCACGGTCACGGTGACCGTGCAGAACAATGGCCCGTCCAATGCCGTGGGCACGGCTGTGACCGTCACCCTGCCGGCCAGCACCACGGTGAACGATATCTCCAGCCAACTGCCCAGCGGGTGGACGGCGGTGGATAATGGCAACGGCACGGTGACCATCACCACGACCAACGTCCTGACCTCCGGCCAGGTTGTCAACCTGCCCATCGTGGTCAACGTGGACCCGGCGGTGGAGCCGGGCACCAGCCTGCCCTTCGACGCTGATACCAGTTCGGACACCCCGGACGCCACGCCGGACAACAACAGCGGCAACACGGACACCTCGCGTCGATCGGCCTGGCCGACCTGGTCTTGACCAAGAGCGGCCCGACCAGCGGTGATCGCCGGTGAGCAGATCACGTACACGATTATCGTGACCAACAACGGCCCGTCCACGGCCCAAAGCGTGGATGTGAAGGATGACTTGCCCGCCGGGATCAGCCTGGCCTCGGCCAGCGTGACCCGATCCGGCACGGGCAACAGCCTGTGCGGCGGCACGGTCTGCCAGGTGGGGGACATGGCCTTGAACGAGGTCGTGACCATCACCGTGGTGGGCAATGTGGACAGCGGCGTGGCCGACGGCACGGTGGCGACCAACACGGCCACGGTCTTCAGCGACACGCCGGACCCGGTGACTTCCAACAACAGCGACACGGCGGCGACCACGGTCAACGCCCTGGCTCTGCTGACCGTGAGCAAGCACGACCTGACCGACCCCGTGGGCCTGGGCGAACTCCTGGCCTACGAGATCGTGGTCACCAACAGCGGCTCGTCGGATGCCCAGAACGTGAGCATCACCGATGTGCTGGACGCCAACACGACCTATCAATCCAACACGGATTCGTGTGTGGAAGGCCCGGCGGGCACGTTGACATGCAGCTTGGGCACGGTGACGGCGGGGGCGGTCAGCCGCTTCTTGGTCACGGTGCTGACTGCGGACAACGTGGTGAGCGGGACCGTGGCGACCAACAACGTCACCCTGGCCAGCAGCACGGCCTTGGCTGGTGGCAGCGTCACCACGGCCAGCGAAGATACAACCTTGATCCAGAAGTTCGGCCCGCCCGCGGACCTGTCCATCGCCAAGACGGCGGCGGGCACGGTGGTGGCCGGGGAACTTCTGACCTATACCATCGTGGTCACCAACAACGGCACGGCCACGGCCACGGGCGTCAGAATTGTGGACGCCTTGCCCGACGGCACGACTCTGGTCAACGTGACCAGCAGCCAGGGCCAATGCGTGGCCGGCATCGTCTGTGAGTTGGGCGATCTGGCGGTCAACGCCACGGCCACGGTCATCGTCACCGTGCGGGTGGACGCGGACCAGGTGGGCGCAAGCCTGACCAACACGGCCCTGGTCAGCGGCGACCAGATCGACCCGGTCTCCGCCAACAACGGCGACACCGCGGACACATCGGTCACGGGCAGCGCGGATCTGAGCGTTCTCAAGACCGTCACCCCGAACCCGGCGGTCCCCGGCGAATCTGTGACCTATCAGATCGTGGTCAACAATGCTGGACCGTCCGACGCTGCGGGTGTGAACGTGGCGGACAGCTTGCCCGCTGGCGTGACGGCTACTTCGGTCGTTGCCAGCCAGGGGAGTTGCACGGGCGCAAGCTGTAGCCTGGGCACAATCCCGGCGGGCGGCTCGGCCACGGTGACCATCATCGGTGCGGTGGACAGCGGCGTGACCGCCGCCTTCACCAACACGGCCACGGTTTCGTCCGTGACGCCGGACCCGGTGAGCGGCAACAACACGGACACGGCTGCCTCCGACCGTGGCCCCGTCCGCGGACCTGAGCTTGGCTGTGGACGCTACGCCCACGGTCAACGGCGGCGAGACCACGGTGGTCACCTACACGGTGACCAACGACGGCCCGTCGGATGCCGAAAACGTGGTGATCACCGCCACCTTCCCGGCCAGCGTCACCGCCCCGGCGGGGTGGACGCAGATCGGGACCAGCAATGTCTACACTTACTACGTGGGCACGGTGCCCGCGGGCACGACCAGCGTGGTCACCACCACGGTGATCGTGGACAGCAATGTGGAGCCGGGGACCAGTTTGCCCTTCGACGCCACCACGGGCAGCACCACGGCAGACGCCACGCCCGCCAACAATAGCGGGAACAGCGATACATCGATCGTCGGTCTGGCCGACTTGGCCTTGACCAAGACGTGGTCCGACAAGCCGTCACCGCGGGTGAACGGATCACGTACACCCTCATCATGACCAACAACGGGCCAAGCACGGCCCAGAGTGTGGATGTGAAGGATGCCCTGCCCGTGGGCGTCAGCCTGGCCGGCAGCACCATCCAGCGCAGCGGCGCAGGGGTGAGCGCGTGCGGCGGCACAGTCTGCCAGGTGGGGGACATGGCCGTGAACGAGGTCGTGACCGTCACCTTGGTGGGCGACGTGGACCCGGCTCTGGCCGACGGCACGGTGTTGACCAACACGGCGACCCTGTTCAGCGACACGCCGGACCCGGTCAGCGGCAACAACGTGGATGACGCGGCCACCACGGTCAACGCCCTGGCTTTGCTCACCTTGAGCAAGACAGCCTTGGCCGACCGACCGGACATCGGCG
Organism: uncultured Chloroflexia bacterium; assembly: GCA_963704975.1. Classification (GTDB taxonomy): domain Bacteria; phylum Chloroflexota; class Anaerolineae; order Caldilineales; family Caldilineaceae; genus JAGNDO01. The sequence continues at coordinate 100,292 of CAVPIK010000044.1, forward strand.
GCTTCCTGACCTATCGCATCGTGGTGACCAACGCTGGACCGTCCGCCGCCACCAACGTGGTGGTGACCGACAGCCTGGACGCCAACACGACCCATCAGTCCGACACGGCCAACTGTGGCGTGGCGGGCAGCAGCCTGACCTGTGGGCTAGGCACCATCCTGCCCAACAGCACGGCCAGCTTCCTGGTCACCGTGCGGGTGAACAGCGATGTGGTCAGCCCCACCCTGCTCACCAACAGCGCAGGCGTGACCACGGATACCCCGCTGGACCCGGCCTCGGATACGACGGACACGGCCACGGCCACTGCGGTCCAGAACCTGGGCCAGCCTGCGGATCTGGTCGTCAGCAAGTCGGCGGCGGCCTCGGTCATCGCCGGTGAGAATCTGACCTACACTATCGTGGTCACCAACAACGGCCCGGCCATCGCCACCAACACAACCGTGGTGGATAGCCTGCCCGACGGCGCGGTCTTCCGCAGCGCGGTGGCCAGCAATGGCGGCCTGTGCAACGCCGGGGTCTCCTGTGACCTGGGCGACCTGGCCGTGGGCGAAGTCGTGACCATCACCGTGGTCGTCAAGATCGACGCCGATGAAGTGGGTTCGACCTTGACCAACACGGTCCAGGCCAACAGCGACCAGCCGGATCCCACCCCGGCGGACGCCACGGACACGGCGGCGACGGCTGTTATCGGCTCGGTGGATCTGGTCCTGAGCAAGACGGCCAGCCCCAGCCCGGCCCAGCCTGGCCGCCAACTGATCTACACCATCCAGGTGCAAAACCTGGGACCGAGCGACGCCGCAAACGTCACGGTCAGCGACCCGCTCCTGGCCGCCTTCAGCCTGACTTCGGTGACCAGCAGCCAGGGCGGCTGTGCCAGCCTGCCCTGTAATCTGGGCACCATCCCGGCGGGCGGCAGCGCCACGGTGACCCTGGCGGGCATGGTGGACAGCAACGCCAGCGCGGACCTGGTCAACACGGCCACGGTCACCAGCACGACGCCGGTGATCAACCCCGGCAACGACACGGCCACGGCCACCACGCCCGGTGGCTTCCCTGGCCGACCTGGCCTTGACCAAGATCGACGCGGTGGACCCGGTGCAGGCGGGCACGTTGCTCACCTACACCCTGACCGTGGAAAACCGTGGCCCGGCTGTGGCCCGCAACGTGCGGGTGACCGATACCCTGCCCTTCGGCGTCAGCTATGTGACGGCGGGCAGCAGCGCCACCTGTGCGGAGACCAGTTCGCGGCTCTGGCGTGGTGGTCTGTACGGCCACGGCCAACCCCTTGGCGGTCAACGCCACGGAGAGCTTCACGGTGGTGGTCTTGGTCAGTGCGGATGTGCCCCAGAGCTTCAGCCTGGTCAACCGGGCGGTGGCGGGGAGCAGCACGACAGATCCCAACCCGGACAACAACCGGGCGGTTGAGGACACGGAAGTGACCTCGACGGCGGCGACCTGCTGATCAGCAAACGCAGCGATCCCAACCCGGTGGACGCGGGCACCCAGGTGACCTATACCATCCTGGTCACCAACACGGGCCCGGCCACGGCCACGGATGTGCGGGTGCTGGACACCATGCCCAGCCAGTTGAGCTTTGTCTCGGCCACGGCCAGCAACGGCGGCGTCTGTAATGCGGGCGTCCTCTGTGTGCTGGGCAGCGTGGCGGTGAACGAAGTGGTGACGGTGACCATCGTCGCCAACATCGACGCCGGGGTGCGCCTGGGCACGCGTGATCAACAACAAGGCCACGGTCTTCTCCGAGCAGCTTGACCCGCCCGTGCCCGTCACCGCCGAGGACAACCTGACCATCTCCGAGAAGGTGGACCTGAGCGTGGAGAAGCAGGACTTCCCCGACCCGGCGGCCATCGGCGGCCCCCTGCGCTACCAGGTCTTGGTCAGCAATGCCGGCCCGTCGGACGCCTTCAATGTGGTGTTGACCGACACCCTGCCGGTCAGCGTCACCTTCGGCACGGCCACCTTTGGCTGTGTGCATGATGGCAGCGCCACGGGCGGGAATGTGGTCTGTACCTTCCCGACCATCGCGGCCAACGACAGCAAGGTGGTCCAGATCGACGTCACCGTGCTGAGTGCTCTGATCCAGGATCGGGACATCATCACCAACATCGCCGTGGTGACCAGCGACTCCGCAGAGGATGCGGCGGACCTGGGCAACAACACGGACAGCGAAGACACGGAAGTGCGCTTCGGCACGGATCTGTCCATCGCCAAGTTCGGTCCCAAGGTGGTCTTGTCCGGCGGCACCTTGACCTATACCCTGCTGGCCCGCAACCTGGGCCCAGCCACGGCGTACACGGTCACGGTCACGGACACCCTGCCCTCGGCCATGATCACCAACACAGTCTCGTTCACCACCTCCAATGGGACGGTCTGTACCCAGACGGACGCTGTGATCGAGTGTCCGCTGGTGCGGGGCAACACGCCCATGCTCATCGGCGAGCAGGTGATCATCACGGTCACCGGCCAGGTAGCTCCGGGCACGGCCTTGGGCAGCACCCTGTCCAACGTGGCCAACATCGGCACGGAGACCTTCGACTTCAACAGCCAGAACGACGAGGCCCAGTACGACACCCTGGTGGTGGGCATCTCGGATCTGGGCATCGCCAAGAGCGGCCCGGCCACGGCCACGGCGGGGCTGGACATCATCACCTATACCCTGGTGATCAGCAACGCTGGGACCGTCCCAGGCCCAGCAGGTGCTGGTGGAGGATCCCCTGCCCGCTGGGTTGACCTATCTTGCGGGCGACCACGACCCAGGGCACCTGTGCCGCGGGTGTGGCCTGTCTCATCGGCACGTTGGATGTCTTCAACGCCGCTGACCCGGCCACGGTGGTGACCCTGACCATCACGCGCCCGGGTCAACGAAGATGTGGCCGGTGGATCGATCATCACCAACGTGGCCACCATCTCCGGCGCGGTGATCGAACCGGCCTTGCAGGTTCTGCCCAACGAGGCCCAGCTTGAGACCAGACATCTTCAGTGCGGCCACCCTGCAGATCTCCAAGATCGACCAGTTCGATCCCGTGCAGCCCGGCGGCCCCATGGTCTATCAGATCGCCGTCACCAACACCGGGCCGTCTGCGGCCAAGAACGTGGTGGTGATCGATACCTTGCCTGCGGGCGTCAGCTTCCAGTCTGCCAGCATCGGCTGTAGCAGTGACGGCAGCGCCACGGGCGGCGTGGTGACCTGTAGCCGGGCCACCCTGGCCGTGGGTGCCACGGTGATCTACGAGATCACCGTCTTCGCCCCGTTGGACGTGACCAGCGGCACGGTCTTGACCAACACGGCCACGGCGGACGCCATCAACAGCCTGCCCGTCACCGACGACGAGCAGACCACGGTGCAGCAGAGCTTCGAGCAGCCCGCGGATCTGCACCATCAACAAGAGTGGCCCGGCGGCGGCGGATGCCAGCGGCCAAGTCACTTACACCATCGTCATCACCAACAACGGCCCGGCCACGGCCACGGGCGCGGATCTGAAGGATGTCCTGCCCAAGGGCATGAGTCTGGCCGATGTGGCCACGACCCAGGGCCTCTGCTTCCCGTCGCCCTCCGGCGCCCTCTGCCAGTTCGGCCCCATCCCGGTGAATGAAGTGATCACCGTGACCGTGGTGGCCGACGTGGACGCGGGCGTGGCCGACGGCACGATCTTGACCAACACGGCCCAGATCTTTGCCAACAACCCGGATCCCAACCCCGCGGACAACAGCAGCAGCGTTGGCACGACCATCGCCGCCAACGCCGACTTGCAGGTGAGCAAGACGGTCAGCCCCAGCCCGGCGGTGCCCGGCCAGCAGGTGACCTACAATATCGTGGTCACCAATGCCGGTCCGGCGGACGCCACCGGGGTGATCCTGACCGACACCCTGCCGGTTGAACTGGGCAGCGTCACCGTGACGCCGAGCCAGGGCACCTGCGACAGCACGACCGGTGTGTGTGCCTTGGGCACCATCCCGGCGGGCGGCACGGCCACGGTGAGCGTGGTGGGCATGATCAGCGCCAGCGTCACCGGCACCTTTACCAACAGCGTGATCGTCACCAGCCCCGTGGCGGACCCGGCCCCGGCCAACAACGGCGCGGACGCCCCGACCGCCGTCGCTCCGGCCGCAGACCTGGCCCTGAGCCTGGGCAGCACGCCCACGGCCACGGGCGGCCAGACCGCCACGGTCACGGTCACGGTTCAGAACAACGGACCGTCGGATGCCACGGGCACGGTGATCACCGTCACCCTGCCGCCTAGCACCACCTTTGACAGCGGTTCGCTGCCAGTGGGGTGGACGGCGGTGGACAACGGCGACGGCACGGTGACCATCACCACGACCAATAGTTTGGAACCGGGTGAGACGGTTGACCTGCCCATGGTCGTCAACGTGGACCCGGCGGTGGAGCCGGGCACCAGCCTGGAATTCAGCGCCGAGACCACGTCGGCCACGCCGGACGCCAGCGCGGACAACAACAGCGCCACCAGCGACACCAGCGTCATCGGCCTGGCGGATCTGGTCCTGACCAAGGACGGACCGACCACGGCCACCGCGGGCAGCTTGATCACGTACACCATCGTGGTCACCAACAATGGCCCCTCCACGTCGCAAAGTGTGGATGTGAAGGACCAACTGCCCGTGGGCGTCAGTCTGGACAACGCCACGGTCACCCGCAGCGGCACGGGCAACAGCGCGTGCGGCGGCACGGTCTGCCAGGTGGGGGACATGGCTGTGAACGAGGTGATCACCGTCACCGTGGTCGGTCGGGTCAACCCCGATGTGGCCGACGGCACGGTGCTGACCAACACGGCCACGGTCTTCTCTGACACGCCGGACCCGGTGAGCGGCAACAACAGCGACCCGGCCACGACAACCATCAGCACGCTGGCCGACATCGCCGTGACCAAGGTGGATCTGACCGACCCGGTCGGCCCCACGGAGCAATATCTGTACGAGATCGTGGTGACGAACAACGGCCCGTCCATCGCCCGCAGCGTGCGGGTGACGGATACCCTGGACATCCGCACCACCTTCCTCAGCGCCAGCGACGGCTGCGCCCTGACTGTCCCCGGCGGCCACACAGTGGTCTGCGCCGTGGGCGACCTGGGACCGGACCAGAGCAAGCGCTATCTCCTGGCCGTGCGGGCCGGGGACGTGACCTCGGGCACGGTCTTCCTCAACAGTGTGGAAGCCACCAGCTCGACCGCGGACCCGAACCTGGCCAACAACACGGACACGGAGCAGACCACCGTCCATGTCAATGTCGGCCCCACGGCGGATCTGGAACTGGTCAAGACGGGCAGCCCGGCCACGGTTGTGGCGGGTCAACGTCTGACCTATACCATCGTGGTCACCAACCACGGACCGGTCCAGGCCCGACAGGTTCAGGTGCTCGACTCCCTGCCGGCGGAAGTGACCCTGATCCGGGCCACGCCGTCCATGGGTGTCTGCGCCGGGGCCACCTGTGTGCTGGGTGACATGGCTGTGGGCAGCAGTGCCACGGTCACTGTGGTGGTGCGGGTCAACGGCGATGTGGCCGACGGCACGACCATCCTCAACGTGGCCCTGGCCTCCAGCCCCACGGCGGACGCGGGGAACTATCCCAACTATGACACGGAGACCACCCCGGTTCAGGCCGTGGCGGATCTCTTCGTGACCAAATCCCACACCGGCGCAGTGCGTGGCCGGGCGGCAGATGGTCTTCAACCTGACCGTGGGCAACAACGGGCCGTCCACCGCCGAGAATGTGGTGGTGACGGACACCCTGCCCGCCGGCGTCACCTATGTGACCGACAGCGACAGTTGCGTGGTGGTCAGCAGTGGGCCAGACGTGGTGCGTTGCGCCCTTGGGAACATCCTGGCCGGGGGACGTGTCACCTTCCAACTGACCGTGGCACTGGACCCGGCGCTGGACGGCAGCACGCTCACCAACACGGCCCAGGTTGGGTCGGACACGCCGGACACCAACCTGGTCAACAACACGGCCACGGATCCCTTCCAGCCGACGACCAGCGCAGACCTGCGCATCACCAAGATGGACACCCCGGACCCCGTGGTGGCCGGTCAGCAGATCACCTATACCCTGACCGTGGTCAACAACGGACCGGGCACGGCCCGCAACGTGGTCGTCACAGACACCATGCCGGTCAGCGTCACCCATGTCAGCAACACGGACAGTTGTGTGGTCAGCGGCAGCCAGACCAACGGCGGCCAGATCCTGACTTGCAGCCTGGGGGACATGGCCAATGGGGCCAGCGTCAGCTTCCAGATCCTGGCCCAGGTGGATCAATCGGTCCAGGCCGGGTCCAGCCTCTTCAACACCGCGGTGGTGGGCAGCAGCACGCCCGACGCCAACCCGGACAACAACACGGCCACAGCCCCCACGGTCGTCGTCGGCTCCGCGGACATGGCACATCAGCAAGACCGGTCCTGACGGCCCCGTGGTGGCGGGTGAGACCCTCACCTATACCATCGTCATCACCAACAACGGCCCGTCCCTGGCCGAGGATGTGGATGTCAAGGACTTCGTGCCTGCGGGCATGAGCCTGGTCAACGCCACCATCAGCAGCACGGGCGGCCAGTGCATGGCCGGTCTGTGCCAGTTGGGCGATGTGGACGCGGGCGAGGTGCAGACCATCACCGTGGTGACGGTGGTGGGCACGGACGTGCTCTCCGGCACCCTGTTGGAGAACAGCGCCCAGGTCTTCACGGACTCCACGGACCCGAACCCGGTCAACAACGTGGACAGTTGGACCAACCCCGTGGGCAGCCGGGCGCTGATCAGCGTGCAGAAGCGGGATCTCAACGACCCCATCGGGCCGGAGAACCTGCTCTTCTACGTGATCGACGTCACCAACGCCGGGCCGTCGGACGCCCAGAATGTGATCGTCACCGACACCCTGGACAGCCGCACGACCTATACCAGCGACACGGACAGTTGTGTCCAAGGCCCGACCGGCACCCTGACCTGTAGTTTGGGCACGGTGGCCGCGGGGGCAACCAAGAGCTTCATCCTCACCGTGCGGGCGGACACGGGCTTGGTCAGCGGCACGGTGCTGCTGAACAATGTCACCGTCACCACCACCACGCCGGTGGACGCGGGCAGCACCCTGACCGACACGGAAGAGACCACGGTCAACGTCATCAGCGGCGGCGCCGTGGATCTGGCGGTGACCAAGATTGCCAGCCAAGCCATCGCCGGTGAGACCATGGTCTATACCATCGTCGTCACCAACAACGGCCCCAGCCCGGCCACGGGTGTGGAGGTGCTGGATACCCTGCCTGCCGAGGTCAGCCTGATCGCTGTCACGGCCAGCCAGGGTCTGTGCGATACCAGCATCTTCTGTCTGCTCGGCGGGCTGAATGCCCGGGCAACGGCCACTGTCACCGTCTGGGTGCGGGTGCCGACGGATGTGTCTGCGGGCACGCTCTTGAACAACCGGGTCTTTGTCCAGGGCAACGAGCCTGACCCGACGCCGGGCAACAATTCTGATCTGGTCATCTCGCCGGTGGAACTGCGGGCGAACCTGAGCATGAGCAAGGTGAGCTCGGCGGCCAGCGTCATCGCCGGAACCGACTTGACCTATACCCTGGTGGTGACCAACGCCGGGCCGTCCGTGGCCCAGAATGTGGTGATCACCGACATCCTGCCTGCGGGCGTGACCTATCTCTCCGCCACCCCGGCGGCGGTGGGCACAAGTTCGCCCCTGACCTGGACCTTGGGCAATCTGGCCGCCGGTTCCACGGCCACCGTCTCCCTGCGGGTGCGGGTGGGACCGAGCGTGACCGGGACCGTCGCCAACAGCGCGGTGGCGGGCAGCGATACGCCCGACCCGGCCCCTGTGGACAACGGCGCGGTGACCCCGCCGGTGCCGGTGACGCCGGAAGCCAACCTGAGCTTTAGCAAGCGGGCCTCGTCGTCAACCGTGGCCGCGGGCCAGGCCCTGACCTACACCTTGGTCTTGACCAACGCCGGGCCGTCCACTGCCACCAACGTGGCCGTGACCGACACCCTGCCCGCTGGCGTCACCTTCAACCGGGCCATCCCTGCCCAGACAAGCGGACCCAATCCTCTGGTCTGGCGGGTTGGCAGCGTGGTCCCGAACACGGTGATCACCTTCACCGTGGTGGTGACGGTCAACGCCGACGCGGCCACGGGCAACCTGGTCAACACGGCCTTGGCGGGCAGTGACACCCCGGACCCTGTGGTCGATGACAATACCGGCGGCGTCGGCGTAATCGTCGTGAACGAGGCCGATGTGGCCGTGACCAAGTCCGACAGCCAGGACCCGATCCTGGCCGGTGGCGTCCTCACCTATACCCTGGTGGTGACCAACAACGGGCCGTCCCTGGCCCGCAGCGTGCGGGTGACGGACACCCTGCCCGGCGGCGTCACCTTCCAAAGCGCCATCCCCACCCAGAGCAGCGGGCCGAATCCCCTGGTCTGGAGCCTGGGCGACCTGCAACCTGGCGCGGTGCGTACCCTGACCGTGGCGGTGCGGATACCGGAGAACGCGGCCATCGGCACCATCACCAACACGGTGGCGGTGGGGAGCATCACCCCGGACCCGGTGATGGGCAACAACGGCGACGACGAGCCAACCCTGATCGTCAAGCCCATCCTGGCCTTGGACAAGCGCAGCACGGACATCAACGGCGGTGCGCTGGAGCCACGGGATCTGTTGCGCTATACCTTGGTGCTGACCAACAGCGGCAACACGCGCGGCCACGGGCACGGTGGTGACGGATAGCATTCCGGCCAACACGACCTATGTCCCCGGCAGCGCCACCACAAGCCAGGGCACCATCAGCGGACCCAATCCGCTGCTGTGGACCCTGGGCAGTGTGGCCCCCAATGCCGTGATCACCATGAGCTTTGTGGTGAGCGTCAATGTGGTGACCAACGGCACCACCATCTACAACGCCGCCACGGTGGACGCGGTGGAGACCCAGCCCGTGGTTGACGACGACACCACGACGCCTATCTCCACCACCACCGGCGTGGCTGTGGAGAAGGTGATCCTGAGCGCTACCCCGGCCTATCTGACCGAGCGCATCACCTACAGCATCCGCATCACCAACACGGGCAACACGGTCTTGACCAAGGTGCCCCTGACCGATATCTACGAGCGCCCGTACCTGACCTACGCCAACGCCGTTCCGGCCCCGGATCGGATCGTACCCAACGCAACGGCCACATCGGGCAACCTGGTCTGGGACGACATCACCACCTACTTCGGGGATCTTCAGCCGGGGCAGATGGTGAGCCTGACCGTGGAGATGACCGCCACGTCGGTGACGCCGAGCAACAACCCGGCGTCCAACGCGGTGGCGGTGGATGGGGTGGTGGATGAACTGGGCCAGATCCCGCCGGGGGCGGGGGATGACGGAGCGGTGGATGTGATCATCCTGCCCAACCTGGGCATGGTCAAGCTGTTGGCCACGCCGGGGGTGATCTCCATCGGCGACGAGGTGACCTTCACCATCGAGATCACCAACCTGGGCAGCACGGTGATCGTGATCCTGCCCTTGCAAGACAACTACAATCCGGCCTTCCTGGGCTTCATCGAGGCCATCCCGGCCCATGACGCCTATGTGCCCGGCCAGATCAACTGGAACGACCTGACGCCTTTCTTCGGGGATCTCGAACCCAAGAAGAGCATCACGGTGACCGTGGTCTTCACGGCCATCCAGGCCACCAGCGGCACGACCAACACGGCCACCATCAACAACGCCGTGGACAACTTCGGCAACCTGGCCGGTGCGATCAGCCTGGCCCCGGTGCCTGTCCAGCAGCCCACCTACGTGCGGCTGATGAACTTCAGCGCCACACCGGAGGGGCGAGACGTGCGCCTGGCCTGGGAGACCAGCACCGAGATCGACAACCTGGGCTTCCATCTCTTCCGAGGGACCACGGATCGCTTTGAGGATGCCGTACGCCTCAACGCCAACCTGATCCCCAGCCAGGGACGCACCACGGGGGCCAGCTATACCTACGTGGATGGCAACGTGTCCTCGGGCCGCTACACCTACTGGATCGTCGATGTGCCCATCGCCGGGCCGGAGATGGTGGCGGCCAGTGCCAAGGCCACGGTGCTGACGGTCGTGCACAACATCTATCTGCCCATGGTAGCTCGATAACCCAGTTCGTAGTAGGCGCTTTAGCGCCCCGCAGGTCAACGACCTGCGGGGCGCTAAAGCGCCTACTACGAACCTTTGAAGAGGAGTGAGCATCCTCAGATGCGAACCGTTCGCATCTGAGAATGCTCACTCCTCTGTGGAGGATGTGAGTGAGTTTTTGTGATGTCAACCACTTGTCATAAAAAATATGCCCGTACAATTCAACAGAGGATTCGCCATCTGGCGGTGATCGTCCTGGCGCTGACTGTGCTGGGCGGGGCACTGCCCGTGGCGGCCCAGGTGCCCCCGCCCACTCCCGGCCTGAGGGTCGCCGAGAGCCGGGCGGATGGCCTTGCCCTCTCTTGGCATCTGCCGCAGGTGGACCCGGCGGATCTGGCCGCGGGGCGGTGGGACGCGCTGGTCAAGGCCGGGGCGTCCACGGTGATCGACCAGAATGGGGTGCGGTTGCCGGTCTTTGGCGGGCTGCTGGCCATCCCGGCGGGGGTGTCCGCCACTGTGCGGGTGGAGAATGCAGTCTGGGAAAGTGTGGGGCTGACGGCTCCCTTGGCTGTGGCGGAGAGCCGGCGGGCAATGCTGCCGGGCTTTGGTCTGCCCCAAGGCCGGGAGAATCCGGCGCAACTGGTGCAGCAGGGGCTGGCGGGGACGCTGCCCTTTGCTCAAATTCAAGTGACTCCCGTGCGCTATGACCCGGGCGGCGCAGACGTTGACCGTGCTGCGCAGCGCCGATCTGGTGGTGGCGTGGGGCGAAGCGGGGGGCGGCATGAGTGTGGGCCAGCCCGACGTCGGGGACGACCCGGTGCGGGAGATGATGACGCCCCAGTTGCTGAATCCGGCGGATGCGGCAAGCTTTGTACAGCCCCGTCAGGCCGAGGCCGACGCTGGGCAGATCTACAATCCGCCGGCCTTGGTGGCGGGGAGCTTCAAGCTGACTGTGAACGAGTCGGGTATCTATGGGGTGACGGGGCAGCAGTTGGCCCAGGCCGGGTTGACTTTGGCCGGGGTGAACCCCCTCAACCTGCAAGTGTGGTGGCAGGGGCGAATGGCGGCCACGGAGTTGGTGGGGATGGCCGATGGCCGGTTTGACCCGGCGGATCAGGTGCGCTTCTATATTCCGCCTTGGACCAGCCCTTGGGAGACGACCCAAGTGGCGTGGATCAGCACCCAGCCCACGGCGGCCGGCCTGGTCAGCCGCATGGGCCAGCGGGATGTGACGCCGCGCAAAGGCGATCTGCCTTCGACCAGCAGCTTTTCCCTGACCCGGTCGGTGGAGGAAAACCATCTCTACGATTCGGTCTTTCCGCCGGGCAGCGCCCTCGACGGCGTGGACCACTGGTTTTGGCAGAGCAGTAGCTTTATGGACGGCAACCCAGATGGCCAGGTGTCCGGGGTGGTGAATATCCCTGTTTTGACCGAACCGGCCCAACTGCGGGTTAGCTTTGAGGCCTATGTCAGCGCGGTGCATCAGGCGGGCATCCGGCTCAACGGGGTGGCGGTGGGGGTGGCCGAGTGGAGCCGCAAACGGGCCCACACCGCGGTGATCGATCTGCCGCCGGGGCTGTTGCGTGTGGGGGACAACACGGTGAGCGTGGGCACGGGTGCGTTTGGCGTGCAGGGCAACGGGATCTTGCTGGATCGAGTGGAGGTGGTGCAGCGTCAACCCTATGTGGCCGAGAGCAACCGGCTGGCGTTCGTGGGGGCATCCGGCACGCTGACCCGCACCTATGTGGTGCGGGGCTTTGATGCCGGGGAGGTGCTGCTCTACGATGTGGCGGACCCGTTCAACCCCCAGCGCTTGACCGGGGCGGCGGACCGCTTCCAGGTGGATCTCTTCCTGCCCTGGGTGGGCCGGGGATTGTCCACGGCCAAGAAGGTGCCTCTGTCGGCGGGTGATCCCCTAGGCCCCAACGAGGTTGACCCGATCTTGCCTGCAACGGCGAGTGGGGGAGCTGCGCAGCGGGTGGCCTTTTTCACCGACAAAGCCGATGGCTTGAACCAGGATCGCAGCTATGTGGCGGTGCAGGCCAGCGCCGTGCGTTCGCCGAGCGCAATTGTGGCGGATGCGCCCAGCGCTTGGCATACCTATGCCGGGGCGGACTATCTGATCATCAGCCATGCCAGTTTTGTGGCGGCCGTGCAGCCCTTGGCCGACTTCCGGCGCAGTCGGGGGTTGAGCGTGGTGACGGTGAATGTGGCGGACCTCTACGACGAGTTCAGCGGCGGCAATGTGGACCCGGAGGGGATCCGCCAGGCCATCGCCCATGCCTATGCCAACTGGCCCACGCCGCCCCGCTTTGTGCTGTTGGTGGGGGATGGCACCTACGATTTTAAGAATTTCTCCGGCTATGGCGGGCCGACCTTTTTGCCCCCGTATCTGGCCTATGTGGACCCGTGGCTGGGCGAGGTGGCCGCGGACAACCGCTATGCCGCGGTGGCCGGGGACGACCTGATCCCGGACGTGCTGCTTGGGCGCATCCCCGCCCAGACCCCGGCGGATGTGACGGCGGTGGTGAACAAGACCATCGCCTATGAGCAGCAAGCCCTGGCCGGGTGGCCCAGTTGGAAAAACCGGCTGAGCTATGTGACGGACAACGCCTATGATCTCCAGGATGTGTGGGATGGGGCCGGGGATTTTATCGCCGAGGCGGAGGCGGCCATTGCGGCCCAGCCTTTGCCCGCGGGCTTCCAGAATCTGCGTTACTATTATGATCCCTCGTCCTTCAACCCTGGCAACCAATCCTGGCGGTATAGCAACGACCAGACCATGAAGAGTGCCGTGCAGAGCAGTTTGGCCAACGGCATCTTTTTGGCCAGCTTTATCGGCCACAGCAGCCAGTCCCAGTGGGCGTCCGAGCGCTTTGTGCATATGAGCGAGGTGCCGGGCATCAACACGGAGGGGCGGCTGCCCGTGGTGTTGGAGATGACCTGTTTGACCAGCTATTTCATCATGCCCGACCGCCAATCCTTGGACGAGGTGTGGGTGACCACGCCAGTGCGGGGCGCGGTGGCGACCGTGGGGCCATCGGGCTTTGGGGTGCTCAACGGCCACGGGGATCTGCATGAGGGGATCAACCGGGCCATCTTCACCGACCGGGTGGCTACCCTTGGGGATGCCTTGCTGGCGGGCAAGATCAACCTGGCCGCCACGGGCGCACACCAAGATCTGCTGGACACCTTCATGATCCTGGGTGACCCGGCGCTGGGCTGGCATTTGCCCAACTGATCGGCCTCTGGCATAATCATACAATATCTTTTTGTTCGAGTTTACCCTCTGATCACTTTTTGAAAAGGAAACAAACCATGATTTCGACACTGTCACACAAATCTTCGGCCTGGAAATTGAGTCTGTTGCTGGTGATGATCCTGGGCATGGCCCTGATGTTGACCGTGGCTGGCCAGATGTCTGTGGCGGCCCAGGGCGAAGTGGTGCCCGCGGCCATCACCGACACGCCGACGCCCGTGGCTACGTCCACGCCAGTGCCTTCGGCCACGGCCACCCCCATCCCCGGCACGGCCCCTGTGGCCATTCCTGAACCCTTCACCATTTTGTTGTTTGGCGGTGGGATCGCAGCCTTGTCCGCAGCGGTGGCGGCCAAACGCCGTCAGGAGTAGCCCGATTGACCACGCAACAAAAGCCCGACGCTCGCTCCTCTGGCTGGATCTGGATCGGCGCCGGGCTTCTGTTTGTCCTGCTGACGGGGCCGGTATGGCGCTGGCTGTGGGGCGAATGGATGCAGAACGAGTATTATAGCCACGGCCCGCTGGTGGCCGGGGTGGCGGTCTATCTTGGCTGGCGGCGGCTGCATCTGCAGCGGCGTCTGAGTCGGGGGGCGGGCTTGCCCATTCCCATGACGCCGGACAATCGGGGCCTGATCCTGTTGGCCGGGGGACTGCTGGCGTATCTCTGGTTCTATCAGGATCGGGCCTTTTTCTTGGCCGCTTTTGGCATGATTGGGGTGCTGGCCGGCGGGGTGTGGACCTTGGGGGGGCTGGGGTTGCTGCGTCTGCTGGCCTTCCCCGTGGGCTATCTGCTCTTGATGGTCCCGTTGCCCTTTATCGAGCGGGCCACCCTGCCCCTGGCCCTGTGGACCGGTCTCTGCTCCGGCACTTTGGTGCAATGGCTGGGGCTGGATGTGGTGATCAACGGCGCGGCGGTGACCCTGCCCAATGCCAACTTGGTGGTGGGCGCGCAGTGCAGCGGCATCAACTCGTTGATTGCGTTGACCGCGCTGATGGTCCTGGCCGCCTATGTGCTGCGGGGTCCCCTGTGGGGCAAGGTGATCCTGGTGGGGATGGCTGTGCCCCTGGCCCTGTTGGGCAACATCTTGCGGGTGGCCAACCTGATCATCGTGGCCCGCTTCGCCGGGGTGGATGCCGCCTTCACCTTCTACCACGATCTCTCCGGCCCCCTCTTCTTTCTGATCGTCTTGCTGCTTCTCATTCCACTGACCCGGGCGCTGAAATGTACGGACCTTCGACTCGACGTACTGTAATCCTAGCGGGCCTCATGGTGGCCGTGGCCATCGTGGCGGTCTACGCGCCCAACTTGCTGGGGTCCGCCCGGCCTGGGTCCGCAGATCTGGCGCGCAGACCGGCTACGCCTATGTGGCGGATCTGGATTTCTGGCAGCGCACCCAGCGGGAACAGCGGGTGACGGCCACCGTGCCCCTGGATCTGGCCCACGATCTGACCGCCCAAATTCCCCTGACCCTGGGCAAATGGACCGGGGAAGATGTGCCCCAATCCAACATCGAGGTCTTCATCCTGCTGGAGCCGGAGCAATATGTGCAGCGGCTCTATCGGGATGACCAGGGCCGCTATGTGTGGCTGAGCCTGATCGGCGGGCGCAGTTCGCAACCCTTCCACCCGCCGGATCTCTGCTACGATGCCGACGGCTGGCGCACGGCCATGACCTCCAAAGCCGTGGCCCTGCCCGATGGCGGCGAGATCTACGGTCTGTGGATGGAGGCGGACAAGCCCATCCCCGGCGGCGCGGATGAGGAGCATCTGATCTTCTATTTTTACCTCTTCCCCGACGCAAACCGCAACCCGGCGGATGGCATCGTGCTGGTCAAGCTGACCTCGCCCCGCTATGGGTCCAGCGAGGAGACCCTGGCCGTGCAGCAAGATCTGCTGGGCCATCTGCTTGCCCAGGCCCAGGAGCCGGGATCATGACTCTTCGTAGCGACCAGTACCCCTCGGCTCTGCCAGTATTGGGGGAGACCCGACTGGCCACGGACTCGGCTCGAGCGAGGGTTTCCTCTTACGTGCTTTGCCGAGACCATGACCCGGCTGGCGCTCAACGGGGCGCTTGGGATCGGACTGATCCTGGTGTTGACAGCTTGTGGCTCACCTGCCCCGTCCCCACTGCCTGCCCCTGTCGCGCCGCCCCCCTTGGCCGGTTCTTGCGGTTTGGGCAGTTTTGAAAATGACGAAGCGGCTATTTCTGCCCTGATCCACGCCGAAGGTGGCTTTGTGGCGGGTCAAGACATTGGGGGGCTGATGGCCTTGTGGGACAGCGCTGGCGCTGTCGTGGACGCGGCCCACACGCCAGGCGTGGCCGAGGACGATCAACGCTGGGATGGGGTGGACGCCATCCGCCATCGCTATCTCTATTTGGTCTTCCCCGGCGCACCGGCCCAGGCCACCCCTGGGCAGATGGCCGTACAGATCGACGGCGACCAAGCCACGGTCACCGCCACCACCCAGATCGGGGACGAGGTCTCCCCCGGCGGCGACCGCTGGGATCTGGTGCGCTCCCCGGCTGGCTGCTGGGTGATCCGGCAGCTTACGTTTAATTTGGAAGAGTGAGTTTCGCTCAAAGCCCAACCTGGAGTTTCCATGTCCGATCCCAGCCCTGTTTTTGACCCAAATACGCCGGAACAACCATCGCCTGCCTCCAAGCGATCTAATCGGTTAGGCCAGCTTTTCTTGCTCGTCCTTGTGCCCGCGATCTTGCTGGGCGGGCTGATCTTGGGCTTTCGGGCCTTGTCTGGTGATGGCGGGACAACCACTGCCGCACTCCCGGCAGAAGTGCCCACGGCGCTGCCCTCGCCTGGGCCCACGGTTGTCCCCACGCTTCTCTCCGTGAATACCCCGATCCTGACTCTGGCCCCTACTCTGGCGCCGACGGATACGCCCGCACCCCTCCCCACCCCGACCGTGACCGCAACCCCCGTCCCCCCGGAGCAGGTCGTGGCTGTGGTCAACGGGCAGGTGGTCAGCGCCGAGAGCGTGCGCATTGCCCAGGCGGTGGACGCGGCCATGGCGGATCTGTTGGACCGTCCCGCAGAGGCCCAGGTCACCCTGTTGGAGCGGGTGATCAACCTGGAGCTGACGCGCCAGGCCGCGGATCTGGTCGGCTTTGTGCTGGACCCTGCCCAGGTGGCCCTGACCCAGGCCCAATTGTTGACCGGAAATGGCCGCACGGTGGAGGATCTGACCCGCAGCTTAGGCCAGGGGGATGTCACCCTGGCCCAGTTCCAGGGCTATCTGGGCCAGCTATTGCGCTCGGAACAGTTCTTGCGCCAGCAGGCCCAAGCCCAGGGCAGCAGCAGCGCAGAGGTGCTTCAGCGCACCCAGGATCAGGCCCAGATCAGTCTGGGGCTGGCCGCGGAGGCCGTGGCCGCCCTCCCCACGCCCGTGCCCCCTCTGGCCCAACCGACAGCCGAACCGGTGGCCGAAGCCCCCGCGCCCACCCCGGATCTGGCCGAACGGGTGCGGGGCATTTCGCCAGGTCAACTGCTGCCGGACTTTCTGCTGCCCGTGGTCGCGCCCGAAGGCGGGGCCGCCACCACCAACCTCACCGCCAATGAGTTGATCGGCACCCCATCGGTACTCAGCTTCTACACCACTTGGTGTCCGTATTGCGAGCGGCAGACGCCGATCTTGGTGGACAGCTACGCCTCCGCGGCGGCCCAAGGGGTGCGCTTTGTGGGCATTGATGTCAAGGAGCCCAATGAGGTGGCCATGCCCTACATCCAAGGCCACGGCATCCCCTACCCGGTTCTGTTGGACGAGAGCGGTAGTGTGGCCGCGGCCTACGGCGTGCCCGGCTATCCCACCACCTACTTCCTGGATCGCCAGGGTCAGATCGTCGATCGACACATCGGCGCGCTGACCGCGGAGCAGTTGACCGCCTTTTTGGTCCGGATCACGGAGTAGGGAAGCTGTATACGTCGCCAGGTCTCCACGTCTCCACGGCCCGGCGTTGCACCGTGCTTCCCTGGCGAGAGAAATCGCTTGCGTTTGGGTGCAATTCAATTGGGTGTGTTCAAAATGAATTAGGGGAGTTCGCACCCCCTGGTGCGAACGGGTCTGCACCAGGGGGTGCAGACTCCTCGGCCCAATTCGTTTTGAACACACCCAAATAAAAAAGGGACTGGCTCGAAAGCCAGTCCCTTTTTTTGTTCTATTTAACCTAAACAGGTTGAAACCTGATTAGACCCGGCGCACGTTGGCGGCGTTGGGGCCCTTGGGACCCTCTTCGATGGAGAATTCGACTTTGTCGCCTTCAGCCAGGGTGCGGAAGCCTTCGGCCATGATGGCGCTGTGGTGGACGAAGACGTCCTTACCACCACCATGCTCGATGAAGCCGAAGCCCTTTTGATCGCTGAACCATTTGACGGTGCCGGTTACATTTTCACTCATTGTTTAAAACTCCTCAGTCTTGAAATACTACATAAAAGGTATCGATACAAAACGTCGGAATTTCTAAAAACAATGAATAAAAAAACGCTATTCAGAGTTGGCTCCCTGAACAGCGTTATTACGCAATTTCGTCAGAACTTTCAACATCTTGTGTCAACACTATACCTCGGTTGCCGGTGCCTGTCAAATCGGACAACGTGTGAATTGAGAATGGAAATTTGAAAATGGGGAAGTCTTAATGATGTGGAGCCGGACCTCCTGCCAATAAAACTTCCCAATTTTCAAATTTCCATTCTCAATTCGAAAATTGGGTATTGACAAAGCTCAAAAACCGTGTTAGTGTAACGATACACCCAATTGCAACACAAATTGATTCCCACCAGACCGCTCAATCGGCCATTTCGGTGAATCCGCCCCCTTTTGAATGATTTCCTGACTTTTATTCCGTGTATTGGGCTTTTATTCATCTGATTTGCCCTTTTTGTCTCCCAATCGAAGCAACCTATCCCTTGTCGTACCGCACCACACGGGTGAACCTTTTGAGTTTTTCAGTGTAACGATACACTTGCCCCGTTAATTCTCATTTTGTCCACAGACGCAGAAGGTCTCTCATGCCTAACGGCAACGCCACCATCACCGATGTCGCCAAGCTGGCCGAAGTGTCGGTCAGCACGGTTTCCAATCTGCTCAACGGGCGGGATGAGCGCATGCGCCCCAGTACCCGGCAGCGGATTGTGGAGGCTATCGACCAGCTCGACTACACCCCCAACCAGGCCGCCCGCCAGCTCAAGACCGGCCAATCGTCCATTTTGGGGCTGATTGTGCCCTCCGTGGCCAATCCGTTTTATGGCCTTTTTGCCCGAGAGGTGGAGAAGGCGGCCCTGGCCCGGGGCTATCAGGTTTTGTTGGGCAACAGCGACCGGGACCCGGAGCGAGAGCGCAATTATGCCGAGGAGTTGTGGGGCTATGGCGTGCGGGGCATCATCTTTGGCTCGTCCCTGGTCGCTTTTACCCATCTGCATGATTTGATCCAGCGGGGTATGCACGTGGTGGCCTTTGAAGGTCCCAGCCAGAATGAAGAACAAGTCGCCATCGACAGCATCGGTGTGGACAACGTGCAGGCTGCCCGACTGGCCACCAAGCATTTGCTGGCCCTGGGTCACCGGCGTATCGGCTTTCTCTCCGGCCCCATCCGCACGGTCAGCCGGTTGGATCGTTTGGCCGGGTATCGGAGTGCGCTGGTGGAGGCGGGGATTGCCTATGATGCCTCAATTGGTCTGGCAGGGGACCGAATCAACTTCCTACGGCGATGCGGATGCCGTGGAGTTGGGTCAGCAGGGGGCACACGACCTGCTCAGTCTGGCCGACCGGCCCACGGCCATCTTTGCCATCAACGATATGTACGCCTTTGGAGCCTACGCCGGAGCCAGGGACTTGAGCCAGCGCATCCCCCAGGATCTCTCCGTGGTCGGCTTCGATGACATCATGCTCAGCCAAGTGGTCCAGCCGCCCCTGACCACCATCCGCCAACCCATAGGCGACATCGCCCGTCTGGCCGTGGAGCGACTGATCGGCCATCTGGAGGACATCCTCCACCGCAGGAACCCGGCCATATCGCCCTGGCCCCCCGACTGATGGTGCGGGGATCTACCGGTCCCTGTCCAAGCTAATCCAACAAGAAAGGCAGACACTCATGCAAATCAATTTATCCGGCAAGAGCGCCCTCGTCACCGGCGGCAATATTGGCATCGGGGCGGGGATCTCCGAAGCCCTGGCCGCGTGCGGGGTCAACGTGGTCTTGACCTACTATTCAAACCAGGATGCAGCCCAGGCTACCGTGGACCGTATTTTGGAAAAGGGCGGAACGGCACAAGCCCTCCACCTCAACGCCACAGAGAGCAGCCAGGTCAACCAAGTGGTGGCCCAAGCCGCCGCCGCGTTGGGTGGCAAGATCGATATTCTGGTCAACAACGCCGGCCACCTGATCGGCCGGGTGCCGATCTTGGAGATGGACGACGCCCACTGGCACCAGGTGATCGACGTCAACCTGTCCAGCGCTTTTTACGTCACCCGGGCCGTGTTGCCCTTTATGCCCCAGGGCGGGCGCATCGTCAACATGTCCTCCTTGGCCGGGCGCAACGGTGGCGGCAACGGCACAGTTCCCTATGCGGCCAGCAAGGCCGGGGTGATCGGTCTGACCCGGGGGTTGGCCAAGGAATTGGCCCCCAAGGGCATCACGGTCAACGCAATGGCCCCCGGCTTCATCGCCGAAACCCCCTTCCACGAGACCTTCACCGGGCTGGAGAAGTACGAGGGCATCGTGGCCGGCATCCCCCTCAAACGGGCGGGCGTCCCCGCAGATGTGGCCGGGGCCGTCCTCTACTTTGTCTCCGATCTGGGGGCGTGGATCACCGGCCAGGTGGCGGAGATCAACGGCGGAGCGTGGTTTGTGTAGGATCACCCTCGTTCCCACGCTCAGCGTGGGAACGATTGGTGATGGTTGGGCAGAAAGCGCAACGAATCTGTAGTTAAATACGGAGAACTCTTATGATTCAACAAGATGCAGAGCAGAATAAATTCTTGAGCACCATCCAGACTATGATAAAGGATTATCGCCTTTATTTGCTGCTGCTGCCCATATTGATCTGGTACGGTTTGTGGTTTTATAAACCCCTGGCTGGTCTTCTGATAGCCTTCAAGAACTATCAGCCAAATCTTGGGGTAATGGAGAGCGATTTTGTCGGCTTCGCCAATTTCGTTTCATTGATTGACGGTACATTTGCAGCCCAGTTTTGGCGGTCATTTCGCAACACCTTTGTGATCAGTCTGTATGGGTTTATTTTCGGCTTCCCGATCCCCATTTTGCTGGCCATCTTGTTTAGTGAGATTAAAAACAAGGGCCTGCGCAATATTACGCAAACCGCTTCTTACTTGCCCCACTTTCTTTCCGAAGTCACCATCACGGGCCTGGTGCTGACATTGCTCTATAACGGCGAGGTCAACACAGGGGTGATTGCCCAACTCCTGATGAATCTCGGCATCATTGGTGAAACAACCAAGATTATGCAAAATGCCGATTACTTCCGTCCGATCTTTATTATGACCGGCATCTGGAAAGAAGCCGGTTATGCCTCTATTGTCTATTTTGCCGCCATCATGGGCATCTCCCCGGTCTTGTACGAAGCGCTCAAGGTGGATGGGGGCAACAAATTGCAGGAAATTCGCTATGTGACCTTCCCCGGCATCGCGCCGACGCTGATCATCATGATTGTTCTGCGCATTGGCCAGATGCTTGCCGTAGGCTTTGAACGGGTGATTCTGCTGTACAACGCCAACACCTATGCCACGGCTGACGTGC
Organism: uncultured Chloroflexia bacterium; assembly: GCA_963704975.1. Taxonomy (GTDB): domain Bacteria; phylum Chloroflexota; class Anaerolineae; order Caldilineales; family Caldilineaceae; genus JAGNDO01. The sequence continues at coordinate 121,437 of CAVPIK010000044.1, forward strand.
TCAGTACGTTTGTGCTACGCATTGGGTTGGAAGGCGGCAATCAGTCAATGGGGGCTGCGGCGGGGATGTTCGAATCGTTAATTGGCTTCGCATTGGTGGTTGGCGCGAACTTCATCAGCCGTGAAATTTCAGACAATTCTCTCTGGTAGGGAGGTATCATGCTACGTTTAAGTAAATCGGAATTGATTTTCAAAGTATTGGCTGTGTCGTTGGTTACTGCCTTCAGCCTGGTGGCATTTTATCCGGTCTTCTATGCCTTTTCCGCTTCCATCAGCGGCAAAATAGCCTACGAATCGGGAAGTATCGTCCTGTTCCCCAAGGATGTCAACTTCCAGGTTTATGAGTTGATCTACAAGGACAAGGGATTGTGGATTTCTTTTACCAATACCCTTTTCTATACCGTGTTTGGAACCGCCTGGAGCATGCTTATCTCCATCACGGGCGCCTATGCGCTTTCCAAACAGCGTCTGTTCTTTCGGCGACAATTTAACTTCTTTGTTGTCTTTACCATGTGGTTTAGCGCCGGTATGGTTCCGCTTTTCTTGAACTACACGAATATGAATGTGGACAATCGCTGGGGCATCATTGTTGCGTTTGGTGTTCAAGCCTTCAACATCATCTTGCTGCGCAGTTTCTTTCAAGCGATCCCCAAAGAGATCGAGGAAGCCTCTCTCATTGATGGCGCCAATGAATTTCAGTTGTTGAGCCAAATTTATGTGCCCATGTAGTAAAGCGGCCATCGCCACCGTGACCTTGTTCTACGCCACCAGCCGTTGGAATGGTTATTTCTGGGCCCGTATGTTGCTGACCAATCCCACGGAATTACCGTTGCAAGTTTATATGCGTATCTTGATTGAGAATTATCAAAAGATGTTTGATGATATGCCGATTAATTTGCCCTATTCATCTGATTCTTACATCTTCGCTGTTCTGGTCTGTTCAATCATTCCCGTATTGATTATTTACCCGTACATACAACGCTATTTCGCCAGCGGCGTCAACGTTGGCGGTGTGAAGGAATAGCAGAAAGGGAACTTACCATAAGGAAATGCTATCCGTTGCCCAAGGCTGTTTTCGCTCCAAGATCCCTCACTCAATAAGAGAGTCTTCATCTCACTAAAGGAGAAGAAGAATGAAGAAGATTTCAAGAAGTTTGCTGTTAATTCTGTTGATGGCTATGACCGTCTTCGCTGTTGCGGCATGTGGTGGCGTGTCTGATCCCGATGCCGAGCCCGCAGCGCAAGTAGAAGTAGCGGCTCCTGCCGTGGTGGAAGAAGCAGCAACTGGAGCCGTGGCTGAAGCAGTGGCCGAAGAAGTGGTGATGGCCAAGTCTTTGAAGCTGAATATTGCCGCAGGCAACAATCAGCGCACCATCACCTACCAACAGTCAACGCCGCTTGTCCTGCCCGATGGCACAGTCATTTCCCAGGGCCAGCTCAAACCCACGTGGCAGTATATTCAACAGCAACTTGGCATTCAACTCACCGATGTCACCATCCAGGATCAAAGCGCTGGGGAAATGATCGATGTCTCCGCAGCGACCAGCTTTGACAGTGCCACTGTGTTTGGCGGCAACGGCATTGCAGGTGATCTGATGAACTATGGCGCCCAGGGCTATATGGTTCGCCTGAGTGACCGCCTGGATCAGATGCCCAACTTCGCCGCTTATTTGGCGGCCAACCCCAATATCGCCAAGGCAATCACCGCCTATGACGGTGGCATCTACCACGTCCCCTATGCCGCAGAGTTGGGTAACTATGCCCGAGTCTTCGATGCCCGAGAGACCTGGGTCACTGCATTGCTTGATTCCGATGAAGCGATGGAAGCTGAAACCAAAACCCTGACCCCGGCCTACGAAGGCTACTGGGATCGTCACCCGACCAATGTGATCGACCTGCAGAACGCAGCCGCGGCCGGCACCCTGACCCGTGATGTGGCCCGGGACACCCTGCTGGCTTACATTGCCGACACGTACCCTGACATGGCAAAACCGTCTGACCTGTACTTGAATGATACCGCTGTGTATGACATGGACGAACTGGTGGCTCTGTGGCGTCTGATCGAACTGTCGCCGAATACGCTGACCAAGGTCACCACGGGCGCAGTGGTAGACGGTGCGGTGATTGCCCCCTTCTTCGTGCGTCAATCTTCCTATCGTGAAGATGTCCTGCGTCTGATCACCTATTGGGGCGGCCAACGTGTGCATGGCTCCGACTCCTATGCAGCTCGCTTCTATCTGGATGCGAATGGCGAACTGCAATTCTCCTACGCAGAAGACAAGTTCCTGGATGGCGTTGGCTATCTGGCCAACCTGTACTCTGAAGGGCTGATTCATTCTGAATTTGCCGACCTGAGTACAACAGACAACTTCCGCAACCCCCTGCTGACCATGGACGACGTCGCAGGTCATCAGCAGTTTGGGTTCATGACCCTGGACTGGATTGCCTCCACGACTGCCGCTAACCCGGATGTGGTTGGCATGCTGCCGCCGCTCACCACCGTGGGTTCCGATGAGTTCATCCACTTCAACGAGAACACCCGGGTGATTAAGCCCGATGGCTGGGCAATCTCTACTGCTTCCTCTCCCGAGGAGATCAATGCGGCCCTGACGCTCTTTGATTACTTCTTCTCTAAAGAAGGCAATGTGACACAGAATTATGCCCCGCCCTATGGCCTCGCCGAAGGCGATGTATATGTGGCTCCCGATGGAACCGAATATCCCAAGTTCAATCAGTGGCTGATCGATGGCTCCTGTGAGCTGAAGAGCTGTGACATGTCTGGCTACTTACGCGACTTCATGGGTTCACAGATTCCGATTGGCTATCAGAAGGAGATCGGGTTCGAGTTGCAGACCACCACGAATCGCGGTTGGGACGCCTGGGCGCTTTGGATTGGTGCCGATGTGGCTTCCACCTCCTACGAAGCCGAAAACCCGCTCTTCCGCCTGGTTCCCCCGGTCTTCTCTTTGACCAACCAGGATATCGCCAAACTGGGGCAATTGGCCATCAATGAAGCACAAACTGATCAGCTTTTCTTGTACATCACCGGTGCTGATACGGCAGTTGCGAGTACGGCAGATTTGAAAGCGCTCTATGTTGATGCTGGCATAGACGAATACATCAAAGTCTACCGCACTGCTTATGCCCGCATGACCGGCGCTCAATAGTCCGTTCTGTTGAGAGAGGGAGAAAGCCAATTTCTCCCTCTCTCAACTTTGCCGCAGAGAGTAGACGTTCACTCCCCGCCCCCCTTGCCCCCCAACTTTGGGGGGAACTGTCCCGCACCTCCCCCAGAATTGGGGGCCGGGGGGCAGAGGGAGTGAACGATTACCGCAGAGAGTAGAATGCGCTAAAAACAGGTCTGCTCACTCCAGAGACGTTTGTGACGAGAGGTGTACTGTGAATAACCTTCTGATGAAAGCCCAATCCAAACTGGTTTACGGTGTAGAAATCGTTTGTGTCGCCCTGTTTGTACTCTATCTGGGCTTTATGACCCATTACTACATCTTGTTCTATGATGGCACTGCCGAGATGTTGAATTTTATAAGAAATTGCAGGTGTTTAATAAAGAAGCCTTCAATCTTGCGCTCATATTCGTGGTGTTGGCCGTGGTCTTACTCGTGTTTGAGTTGCACAAATCCAGGCCAGGATGGGTTGGATTGGCCGTGGTGATCGGTACCACCGCCTTTGTGTCCATGCAGTCCATCTCATTGATCAATGTCATCCCGAAATACAAACAGGGCTATCTGGCCCTGGATTTCTCGACACTGAACGATTACGTTCCTTCAACATTTGTTTTCGATGCCGGTCTTGTGTTGCACTCTATTTTGATAGGGCTTTTAGCCATCTTCACCGTTGTGGCGATCTTGACGTTTGTGCAGAGACTAAAAGATAGAAACCCAATCACAGGAGACTGATATGAGTAAGTCTGAAAAACGATTGTATCTGGCGAATTCTCTCAGCCAATCATGGGTTATGAGTTATATTGGCGGAAATGCTCTTTTCACCATCCTTTATCTAAACAGCATGAATGTGGATTCTGGGTTAGGTGTCTTTATTCTGCTGAACATTGGCCTGTCATTGGTTGCTTTTTTGATGGCCGTGCGACAGAAGATGTATGTCCCTTTTTGGGGCTATGTCGGGATCGCTTTCGCTGTCTTTCAGTTTGCCCGTATACTTTGGATGCCGGAAGAGATCGTAGGGTCTATGAGAGTCCTTTCGGTCGCCTTGTTGATTTTGACCGGCATAGCAATATTGGTTGGTTCAATAATTTGCATCAAGCGTTCTCAGGAGCGACAGAAGTTCATTATTGACAACAATATCGATTTAGCCACATTGCAGAGATAAGGAGTTCCTCATGTCAGAATTGAGCTTAAGTGGTATAAACAAAGTATATCCTGGAAACGTTCAGGCCGTCTTTGATTTCGATATTGAGGTCGAGCATGGCGAGTTTATCGTGCATGGTTGGTCCCTCTGGCTGTGGGAAAAGCACCGTCCTGCGCATGATAGCCGGACTTGAAGAAATCACCTCCGGGGATATGATTTTGTCTGGCAAGCGCGTGAACAATGTTGCGCCTGCGGATCGGGACATCACCATGGTTTTTCAAAATTACGCGCTGTATGGGCATATGTCGGTTTACGAAAACATCGGGTTTAGCCAGACAATTCGCCATGTAGACCCGGATGAGGTTCACGAAAAGGTGATGAAGGCCGCCGATATTGTGGAGTTGAAGGGACAGTTGAACCGTTACCCCAAGAATTTATCTGGCGGGCAACGCCAGCGGGTGGCGTTGGGCCGGTCTATTGTGAGCTATGCAAACGTCATTTTGATGGATGAACCCTTGAGCAATTTGGACGCAAAATTACGCGTCCAAGCCCGCCGGGAAATCGCTAAATTGCATCGGCAGCTCGGCAACACCTTCATCTATGTGACCCACGACCAAACTGAAGCCATGACCATGGCCAGTCGCATTGTGATCATGAATGACGGGCGTGTTCAACAGATTGGTACACCTGAAGAGGTATATCACTGGCCGGAAAATGTCTTTGTAGGCGGCTTCATGGGCAGCCCGCCGACGAATTTTTTTGCTGGCAATATTGAAAAAGGCAGATTTATTGCTCCGGGGATGAATCTGAATGTCCCGGAAGACCTAATGGGTATCACCAGGGCCTATGCCAATGATGACATTATCCTGGGCATCCGGGCGGAACATTTCAGCGCAGAACAAAATGACGCGTTGGACCCTGTTTCTGCCGAAGTTCTGGACAGTGAGTTTCTTGGAAAGATGTCCCTGGTGCATCTACGGATTGGCGATGTCACTTGTGTTGCCAGCTTGAATGATAATTACACACCATTCATTGGGAAGACGGTTGAGTTTTATGTTGATATGAGTCGCGCTCATTTCTTCGACCCTAAATCTGAGAAACGCATTCGTCGAGATGGAGGTAGATGATGAAAGATCTGATATTGAAAGTTATCGTTGGTCTGCTGTTGATCAGTGCATTGGGTGAATTAGCTATGTCCCAGATCCATATCCAGGCGATCACCAGAATTTTCGCCAACGAAATTGGGATTTATCTATTCCTGTTCATCATATTTGGGCTAACAACCGCATTCAATGCGTACCTGTTAGAAAATCGCAACAAGCTTAATCGTATTTACCGCTAACCGGTTTGTTGACATTGGGGACAGGGTATCTCTATTTACGGACCATGCAAACAGATGTGGCAGCCCAACAAATTTTAACCATGACCGATGTAAGAACGAGCTGGCTCTTGATCAGCATCTCTATGGGGATCTACTTGGTCGGTCTGCTTGTGGTTCCCGTGCTGGCTTGGGGGAAGACCAAAGAAACCGGGCTTCGCTGACAATGAAACAACATCGTTTTAAGAAATATCTAACCGACCGCAATATCTCCTTGGTCATTCGATGGTGGGCGGCCGGCGCGGTTTACTTTTTCATCGGCTGGGGCACATTTTTAGGCAGACAGCAGTCAATCATCGATTTTGTGTTTTTTCTGGGATTGGCCATGGGCTTGTTCAATATCCTCATTGTCAATCCGGGCCTGCGGATGATGTTTAATATTGCCCCCAAACGCCCCGCACACGAAAATACAGTTTGGCAACGGATCAGCGATTATTTGGTAGAACTGATAAAGAGCATCTTTATTGTGTTCGTTGTGGCCTTGATCTATATGGCCATCAACAAGGCGTTGATAGCCATGTTTGCCTTCCCTGTGGATGCCGTGCCCTTGCCTGGAGAGCCAATCTTATTTGGCGTGTTCTACCTATTGGTTTTTGTGCTCTTGGGTGCGATCTCGAAGAAGATCAAGGGCACAGTCCTCAACAAAAAGGATGGAAAAGCCAAATGATGGGCTGCTATGGGCCGCTACGGACTAGATAAAGACAACTTCCGCAGGAAAAGCCACCCATACACAAACCATATGGAGAAGTCATTTTCTCCTCGGTCCTGATCTTTGGGACCCCCATTATCTTTGGGTCCCATTCGGCGCGTTTGAAATTGTGATAGAAAACCAGCAACTCTAAGGACTGACGGTGCAATGGCATCACTGCGAAAACCATATGCAACCGCTGAGATGGCAGAGGATGCCCAACGGAAATGAACTCATTCTCTCTGCGGTTCTCGGCGTCCTCGGCGGTTTGATCGCTTTACACCTGACTCTGCATAACTTGAACGATAAAAAGGATGGTGAAACTTGAGAAACCAACTGGAAGAAGCCCTGCAGTACAGTTTGCAAATTATCGAACAAAATATCGACACCTTACCCTATTTTCCAGAGCGCTATGAGAATGGGGCATGGGTCACGGCAGAAGAAAAGCGCATTCCCAGCCATTGGGTAGATGGCTTCTGGACAGGGCTGTTGTGGCTGGCGGCTGTCCATACCCAAGATCCCAAATTTGAAACGGCGGCTCGTTCCTGGACTGAAAGACTGGCCTGGCTAAAGACCACAACCCTCACCCATGATCTCGGCTTTATCTTCTACTTGTCCAACGTGCTCGGCTATCGGATTACCGGGGATGAATCTCTCTTGCCCGATGCCCTGACAGCCGTAGAAACATTTACCCAGCGCTACAACCCCCGGGGCGAATATATGCAGGCTTGGGGCCGCATCGATGGGCCGTCCCACGAACGCGGGCGCATCAATGTGGATCTGATGATGAACATGCCCTTCTTCTTTTGGGCAAGCGCCCACACAGGGGATCTGCGATACGGCCGGATTGGTGCCCGCCACGCCCGCACCAGCCGTCACGTGCTCATGCGCCCGGATGGGTCCATCTCCCAGGTGGCTGATTTCAACCCGGACACAGGCGTCTTTGTACGCCAGGCAACCCACCAGGGGTTGAGCCCACGACACCTGTTGGTCGCGGGGGCTGGGGTGGGCACTGTATGGCTTTGCCGAGGCGTATCGCTGGACCGGTGAGGCGCTTTTTCTCCACACAGCCCGCCAGGTCGCCACGTACGCCATGGCCAACGCACCCGCAGGATAAGGTGCCATTTTGGGATTACAACAGCCTGGACATCCCCAACACCTATCGGGATACGTCAGCCGCATCGGTGATTGCAGCCGGTCTGCTGGAGTTGGCAGCCGGTGAGACGGATGAGATCGTTGGCAGCCCAGTGGCGTGCAGAGGCCGAAGCCATTACGCTCTCTTTGTGGCAGAACTACTCAACCAGGGAAACAGGCGTCCCCGCTATCTTGCTGGAAGCAGCCCGTTCTGTGCCCCATAACTGGATGGAACACCCGCTGATTTACGGCGACTACTACTTTGTCGAAACCCTGGTACGCCTGCTGCGCCCAGACCTGGAATCTACCTTGTTTTCCCGGCAGATTCTACAAGTTGGATAAAGATCGAGCTTGATAGGACTTTTTGTTATGCATCCGAATCTATTCTTAAACAGCGCAGAAATTGAAGAAATCAAACAAAAAATAGACCGTTATCCCTGGGCCCGCCAGGCATTTGCATCTTTGAAGGCCCGGGCGGATGACTGGGCGGCCCGCCCATCCATCACCGTGCCGGAGACCGGGGGCGGCTTTTACCACGCCGCGGACAAGACCAAGCACCTGATCACCCTGAAACACTACGCCCTGGCCGACGGTGCCCGGGACATGGCCCTCACCTTCCACCTCACCGGGGACGCCGGCTATCTGCCCAACGCCAAGGCCATCCTCCTGGCCTATGCGGACGCCTATTTGACCTACGAGATCCACGACAAGGCCGAGCGCACGGGGGCTGAGGCCGACGCCGGGGGGCGCACCACGCCCCAGGGCATCAACGAGGGCATGTGGATTGTGCCCCTGGTTTGGGCCTATGATCTGCTCTACAACGAGTTCACCCCGGACGAGCGGGCGGCCATCGAGGATCGCATCCTGCGCCCGGCGGCCGAGCTGGTGATGGACAACAACGAGGGCCCCCACAACCACCAAACCTGGTACAACGGCACGGTCGGCCTGCTGGGCTTTGCCCTGGGCGATGCGGATCTGATCGCCTATGCCCTGGACAAGGCGGACAGCGGCCATCGTTTCCAGATGGGGGCCAGCGTCACCGGGGACGGCATGTGGTACGAAGGCTCCATGCACTATCAGCTTTTTGTGCTGCGGGCGCTGTTGCCTTTGATGGAAGCGGCCCGGCACGCGGGCGATTGACCTCTACGCCTACCCGGCCTACAAACGGCTCTTCGACTTTCTGATCGACTACGCGGACGCGGACTGGCGGCTGCCCACCATCAACGACGGCCAAGTCGTGCAGTTGACCGAGCCGGACCGGCTGACCTATTTCGAGCTGGCCTACCGCCGCTTCGGGGATGCCCGCTACGCGACCCTGTTGCGCAATTCTCCCCGCACGGACCTCAACGCCCTGGTCTTCGGCGTGGGCGAGCTGCCCGATGTGCCCCGGCCCGCCCTGCACAGCCGCTACTTTGCCGATTCGGATCTGGTCGTCCTGCGCACCGGCGCGGGGGAGGGGGCCGTGCAAGCCGTCTTCAACCTGATGGCCTATGTGGGCGGCCATACCCACCCGGACCAACTTGGCCTGATCCTCCACGGCCTGGGCCGGGAGTTGGTCCCGGATGCCGGGTCGATCAAGTATCGCATCCCGGCCCATGTGGGCTATTTCAAGCAGTCCGTGGCCCACAATGTGGTGGTGGTGGATGGGCAATCCCAAGCGCACAGACCCCCGGCGGATCTGGTCGCCTTTGCGGGGACCGAGGCCGTGCAGGTGGCCCAAGCGGTCAGCACCGGGGCCTATCCCGGCGTGGAGATGACCCGCACGTTGCTGCTCACCGCCGGGTATTTGGTGGACATAACGGATGTGGCGAGCGAAGAAGAACACGAATACGATTGGGTCTATCACAATCGGGGCGCGGTCACGTCGCGGGATTTTGATTTCCAACCGACTGCCCAATCCATCGGCGATGCCAACGGCTATGAGTATTTGGAAAATGTGCGGATGGCCGCCGCCCCCCTGACCCCCCAACCTTGGGGGGAACTGTCCAAAGACTCCCCCCAAAGTTGGGGGGGCGGGGGGGCTGTCGGCTGGCAGATCGATCCCCGTCGCCATGTGCGGACCACGGTGTTGAACGAGCCGGGCACGGCCTATTTTCTGGCCGATGGTCCCATCGCCGCGGAACAGGGGGATGTGATCGCTGACGAGGCGGTGACGATGTTGATTGCCCGCCGCCATGCTGCCACGACTCGGTTCGTTTCCGTTGTGGAAGCCTATCGGGACGCGCCCGCCCTCGAACGAATCGTGCCGGTGGCGTTGGACCGAGGCGAGGGGATGGCGTTGCGTTTGGAGCGGGCGGGCGGACACGATCTGCTGGTGCTGGACGAGTCGGGCGGTGAGAAGCAGATGGGCGATCTGCGCTTTGACGGGCATCTGCTGTGGGCCTCTTTTGAGGGGGACGATCTGCGCTCGGTCTATGTGGCCGGGGGCGGGGAGGTGGGGACGTCCGAGTGGACGTTGACGTTGTCCGCCGCCGGGGCGGTGGTGATTGAGTTTGACGGGGAGGGCGGCGTGCGGTTGACCAACGGATCGGCCCATGAAATCCAGGCTACGTTGTCTGGCCCCCAAGTGGGTCAACCCCAGATCTGGCCTTTGAACCCTGATAGGTTGGGGACGCAGGGATTGGGTTCTTTTTCAAAAATAGGAAACTGACCACGCAAGACACGGAAAATCAGCGTTCCAATGGAGGCGTTATGAGCAAAATTACGATTAAAGATGTCAAGGTGATCTTGACCCAGCCGGCGACTTCCCAGCTTGTGGTTGTGAAGGTGATCACGTCGGAGCCGGGGCTGTATGGGTTGGGGTGTGCCACGTATCAGCAGCGCTTTCGGGCGGTGCATGCGGCGATTGAGCATCATTTGAAGCCCTTTGCGATTGGGCGGGAGGTGGCCCGGATCGAGGAGTTTTGGCAGATGGCCATGGTCAACGGCTATTGGCGCAATGGGCCGGTGATGAACAATGCCATTTCGGGCATCGACCAGGCCTTGTGGGACATCAAGGGCAAGCTGGCCGGGATGCCGGTCTACGAGCTGCTGGGCGGCAAGGTGCGGGAGGCGGCCCAGGTCTATGTCCACGCCAGCGGGGGGACGCCGGAGGAAGTGGTGGAGAGCCTCCACGCCCGGCGGGCCGAGGGCTTCCGCTATCTGCGGGTGCAGATGGGGGTGCACGCGGGGGGCTATGGCGGGCTGATCCCCAGCCAGGGCACGCCGGAAGGGAGTCCGTCCGGCGCGTACTACGATCCCCGGCAGTATATGCGGGACACGTTGGGGCTGCTTGAGCATGTGCGGGCCGAGTTTGGGGAGGAGATCGAGCTGCTCCACGATGTGCATGAGCGGCTGACCCCCAACGACGCGGTGCAGTTTGCCAAGGATGTGGAGCAGTTCAAGCTCTTCTTCTTGGAGGATGTGCTGCCCCCGGAGCACGCGCCGTGGTTCGAGCGCATCCGCCAGCAGACCAGCACGCCCCTGGCCATGGGCGAGTTGTTCAACCATCCGCTGGAATGGCAGCCGCTGATCGCCAACCGGCAGATCGACTTTTTGCGCATGCACATGAGCCAGATGGGGGGCATCACCCCGGCCAAGCGGGTGGCGGGCTTTGCGGATCTCTACGGCGTGCGCACGGCCTGGCACGGACCCAGCGACACCTCCCCCGTGGGCCACGCCGCCAACCTGCACCTGGACCTGTGGGCCCCCAACTTCGGCATCCAGGAATGGTATCGGCCCAAGGAATTGGACTACGAGATCTTCCCCGGTCTGCCCGAAGTGCGGGACGGCTATCTCTATCCCAACGACCGCCCCGGCCTGGGCATCGACATCGACGAAAAACTGGCCGCCCGCTATCCGTGCAAAGACGAAGTTATCGACTGGACCCAAGCCCGCCTGCCCGACGGCACGCCGGCGCGACCGTAACGATTTTGGATTTTGGATTGCCGATTTGGGATCTCGTTTAGCGTTCGGTTTCTCAGGCTCCGAATCGCAAAATCATTCTAAATCTCCCAATCCAAAATTCAACTAGGAGAAATTATGAAAACCGTACCATTTGCCAATACCACCGAGAGCGTGTCCCAACTCTGTCTGGGCACGATGATGTTTGGCGACCGCTGTGACGAGACCGAGTCGGATCGCATTTTGAGCGCGGCCATGGAGGCCGGGGTGAATTTTGTGGACACGGCCGCGGCCTATGTGGGCGGCCAGACCGAGGAGATCCTGGGCCGCATTATGCAGGGGCGGCGGGACAAGCTCTTTCTGGTCACCAAAGTCACCAAGACCACGGACGCGGACTGGGTGCGCCAGTGCATCGACGAGAGCCTGACCCGGCTGCAAACCGACCATGTGGACCTCTATCTGATCCACTGGCCCCGGCAGCAGATGAAGACTTATGAGATGATGGAAGCCCTCAACGACGTGGTGAACGCGGGCAAGGCCCGGCATGTGGGCTGTTCCAACTTCCCGGCCTGGCTGGTGGCCCACTGCAACGCCATCGCCCAGCGGGAAGGCTGGGCGCCCTTGGTCTGCAACCAGGTGCCCTACAATTTGATTGAACGGGGGATTGAAGTTGAAGTGTTGCCTCAAGCCGTGGCGGACAAGATCGCCATCATGGCCTATCGCCCCCTGCTCATGGGTGTCTTGGCGGGCAAATATGGCGCGGGGGAGATCCTGCCCGAAGATTCCCGGGGCTACAGCGACAAGCGGGTCCCCGTCTGGCTGGAGAAGTTTGGCGACGGCCTGGGCCGTTTCAACCAGTTCGCCGCGGACCGGGGACTGCACCCGGCCCAACTGGCGACGGCCTGGGTGCGCCACACCCCCGGCCTCACCGCCCCCATCGTGGGCGTCAGCTCCCTGCGCCAGTTCCAGTCCAGCCTGGGCGCGTTTGAGGCGGAGCTGACCCCGGACGAATACACCGAAATCGCCGATATGTTCGACGCCGCGGTCAAAGAAGAGAGCGGCGGCAGCTATGCCGGACTGCGTCGGGCGTACGATCTAGTGGCCAGCTAAGACTGACCGGGAGAGTTGACCATGACCAACCGATTGCGCGGCCTGATTCTTGGCTCCGGCTATGCCGGGCAAGGCCACACCCTGGCCTTGCGAGATGCCGGCGTGGAGATCGTGGGCATGGCCGGTCGCACGGAAGACGTGGTGCGGGAACGGGCCGCGGATCTGGGCATCCCCCATGCCTTCACCGACTGGCGGCAGGCGTTGGCCGAGGTGCAGCCCGATATCGTGGCCGTGGCGTTGCCCGGCGGCGCGCATTTCGAGCCGGTGATGGCGGCGCTGGACCAGGGGTGCCATGTCTTTTGCGACAAACCCCTGGCCGCCACGGTTGAGCAGGCCCATCGACTGTTCCGCAAAGCCCAGGAGGCCGGGGTCAAAACCGCCTTTGCCGCCTCCTATCGCTATCAACCCTATGCCTTGTTGGCCAAATCCTTGGTGGCCCAGGGCGCCATCGGCGAGCCGTTGGAAGTGGAATGCGTCTCCCACTTCAATCTCGATCCCCTGATCCCCTTCGGGTGGTCCCACCGGCTGGACCAGGGCGGCGGGCGATTGAACAACAACTTCACCCACAAGCTGGCCATCGTGCTCAATGTGTTGGACGGGCGGGTGCTCAAGGTCAAAGGGGAGACCCGCAACGACATGCCCAAAGCCCCCGTGGTGGCCGGCGTGCATGATTTCCGCACCCGCCGGGACTTCACCCCGGACCAGGCCGATGACCCGGACCTGATCTGGGCCGAGGCCGACGCCGACTGGTCGTACACCGCGCTGGCGCAGATCGAGCCGAGCCTCCCCTGCGCCCAACCCGTCTCCGCCCTCTTCCGGCACGGCGGCCTCCACCCCCGGTTTGATCACGACCACATGGCTTTCTACGGCAGCGAGGGGGCCATTTATATCAAAGGCTGGTACGCCCAAGGCCCGCTCTATCTTTCATCAAAGCGAGGTGATTGGAAAGAGATCGACATGCCGGATGCCATACTCAACAGCCTGCCCGACATCGCAGACGACACCCAGCGCAATTGGACGCAACTGGCCCGGGAGTTCGTGGCCGACATCCGCGGGCAGGCCAATCCGACCTATCAAACATTCAAAGATGGCTGGATCTATCAGGAAATCGTCAACGCCATACGCCATGACCAGACATGGATCCATGTGCCCAGCTAAACCGCAATCTCAGTAGGTCACAATTCTTGTGAAAAGCGGAGGGAGCATCCTCAGATGCGGCTTTTTGCCGAAGACCCGGCATCTGAGGATGCCTACTCCTGCAGCAAATTCTGAACGACACAATCTACATCCTTAAGGAGCGAAGTCCCATGAAAAAAATCGTAGCTTTTGGAGAGATCATGATGCGCCTGTCCCCGCCTGGATTCCAGCGCTTTGGGCAGGCCCGTTCGTTTGATGTGGTCTACGGCGGCGGCGAATCCAACGTCGTCGTCTCCCTGGCCAACTATGGTATGCCCACGGAATTCATCACCCGGCTTCCCGCCAACGACCTGGGGGATGCCTGCATGGCCAGTCTGCGCCAGTACGGCGTGGGCGTGGACAAGATCGTGCGGGGCGGCGAGCGCCTGGGCATCTATTTCCTGGAAATGGGCGCGGTGCAACGGGGCAGCAAAGTCGTCTACGACCGGGCCCATTCCGCCATCTCCACGGTGGAGCGGGGCATGATCGACTGGCGGGCCGCGTTCGAAGGGGCGGATTGGTTCCACTGGACGGGGATTACCCCCGCCGTCTCTGCCGGGGCCGCGGATGTCCTGTTGGAAGGGCTTGAGGTGGCCAAGGAGATGGGGTTGACCATTTCCTGCGATCTGAACTATCGCAAAAACCTGTGGAAGTGGGGCAAGACCCAGCAGGAGGTCATGCCCGCCCTGGTTGCGTTCTGCGACGTGGTCATCGGCAACGAGGAAGACGCCGAGAAGGTGCTGGGCATCCATGCGCCCGACGCCGACGTGATCGGCGGCAAGGTGGAGGCCGAAAGCTATCGCTATGTGTGCGAAGAGATGGCCCGCCGCTATCCTGGCATCAAATCGATTGCCATCACCCTGCGCGGTTCTGTCTCGGCCAGCCACAACACCTGGTCCGCGGTGCTGTGGTCGAACGACGACTTTTACACCGGCCCCCACTTCGACATCACCCACATCGTGGACCGGGTGGGCGGCGGCGACTCCTTCATGGGCGGGCTGATCTACGGCCTGCGCACCTACGATGACCCCCAGCAAGCCCTGAATTTCGCCGTGGCCGCGTCCTGTCTCAAACACACCATCTTCGGCGACTTCAACCTGGTTTCCGTGGATGAAGTGCAGAAATTGATGAGCGGCGACGCCTCTGGGCGCGTGTCACGATAAAGGCCTATTTAAGCTATTTCTGTAACGATGCAGCCTCCTTCAAGATAGAACACGGATTCGACGGATTCGACGGTAAAACGGATTTTATCCGAAAGATCAGTGAAAATCCGTTCGAATCCGTTCGATCCGGTTCTATTTATTCCGGCTAATAGACTGTTCCCATCTCTTCAAGGAGAACACCTCATGGCCCGTCATTCCCGGCTGGAAGTTCTGAACGCGATGGTCGAAACCGGCCTCGTGCCCGTTTTCTATAGCCCCGACCTGGAGATCGCCAAGCAACTCGTGGCCGCCTGCGCGGCCGGCGGGGCGAAGGTGATCGAATTTACCAATCGGGGCGATTTCGCCTATGATGTCTTCAGTGCGCTCTCGAAGCACATGGCCAAAGCCCATCCCGATGTCATGCTCGGCATCGGCTCGGTCATGGACGCGCCCACCGCGGCCCTGTTCATCGCCAACGGGGCGGATTTCGTCGTCAGCCCCGTGTTCAGCGCCGAGATCGCCCGGCTCTGCAACCGGCGCAAGATTCCCTTCTCGCCCGGCTGCGGCAGCGTCTCCGAGATCTCCCAGGCGGAGGAAATGGGCGTGGAGATCGTCAAGATCTTCCCCGGCAGTTCTGTGGGCGGCCCGGACTTTGTCAAGGCGGTCCTCGGCCCGTGCCCCTGGTCGAGACTCATGCCCACGGGCGGGGTTGACGCCACGGAGGAGAGCATCAAAGCCTGGTTCAAGGCCGGCGTGACCTGCGTGGGCATGGGGTCCCAGTTGTTCCGCAAGGATTTGATGGCCGCGGGCGACTACGCGGCCATCTCGGCCACGGTCACGCAAGTCATGGCCTGGATTCGGCAATATAGAGTATAGACTGGCGGTTAGATAATTTGGATTAGAGATTGGAGATTGGGAGATTGGGAGATTAACGCGGCAGAATCTCCCAATCTCCCAATCGCCCAATCTCCTAATCTCACCCATCGCTGAGTTATTCGATCTGCGATCTGGAGTGCAAACCCATGCTGGCACAAGCGACTTCTCAAACCTATCTGTCCCACGCCGAAATCCGTCAAACCCTGGGGCGTTCCCTGGATCGCCGCCACACGGGCGAGCGGGTGTTGGTGCTGATTCCGGATCACACCCGCACGGTGCCCTTGCCCCTGCTCTTTCGCGTGCTGGTCGAAACCCTCCACGACACCCGGCAGCTTGATTTCATGGTGGCCCTGGGCACCCATCCGCCCCTGAGCGAGGAACAACTGCGCCATCTGGTCGGCATCAGCGCCGAGGAGCGCACGGGCAAATATCGCCACATCGGCCTGCTCAACCACGCCTGGGACGCGGCGGAAACCCTGGTCCAGATCGGCACCTTGCCCTCGGACCGCATCCAAGCCCTGGCCGGGGACGCCTGGCACCCCTCCCTGGCCGGGGATGTGCCCGTGCGCATCAACCGCCACATCTATGACTACGACCACATCCTGATCCTCGGCCCCTCCTTCCCCCACGAGGTGGCGGGCTTTTCCGGCGGGGCCAAATACCTCTTCCCCGGCATCTCCGGCCCGGAGATGATCAATGTCTCCCACTGGCTGGGCGCGCTGGTCGGCGTGGTGGACACCATCGGCGTGCGAGACACCCCCGTGCGGGCCATGATCCACGCCGCGGCGGAACTGGTCAGCGTGCCCACGACGTTGATCGGCCTGGTGGTGGTGGACAAGGCCGAGTTGGCCGGCATCTTCGTCGGGGATCTGATCGAAGCGTGGCAGGCGGCGGCGGATCTCTCGTCCCAGCGCCACATCGTGTGGGTGGACAAGCCCTTTCAGCGCGTGCTATCCTGTGCGCCGCCCATGTATGACGAACTGTGGACCGCGGGCAAGGCCATGTACAAGCTGGAACCGGCCCTGGCCGTGGGCGGCGAGTTGACCATCTTCTCGCCCACGCTGGATGTGGTCAGCCACGTCCACGGCAAACACATCTACGAGATCGGCTATCACGTCTTGGACTATTTCTTGCAGCAGTGGGACCGTTTCAAGCATGTGCCTTTGGGCGTCCTGGCCCACAGCACCCATGTGCGGGGCGGCGGGCGTTTTGTCGAAGGCGTTGAACGGCCCAACGCCGCGGTCAACCTGGCCACGGGCCTCAGCCCGGCCGATTGTGAACGGCTGGCCCTGGGCTACGTGGACCCGGCCACGATCGATTTTGCGGAATGGGAAAATCGGGAAGCCGAGGGCGTCCTCCTGGTGCCCAAGGCCGGGGAGATGCTCTATCGGGTGAAGAAGGGGGCGGCATGAGTCGGGTTTACGTGATCATGGGGGTCTCCGGCTGCGGAAAATCGACCGTGGGCCAGGCGTTGGCCGCGGCGCTGGGTGCGCCTTTTTATGATGGGGATGACTTCCATCCGCCCGAAAATGTGGCCAAAATGGCCAGCGGTTCGCCCCTGGACGACACGGACCGCGCCCCCTGGCTGGCCAGCCTGGGGAGATCTCTGGCCGATCATCTGGCCAACGACGAGACCGCGGTCATGGCCTGTTCCGCGCTCAAACGCAGCTATCGGGATCTCTTGCGGGGCGGCTCGGATCGGGTCATCTTTGTCTATTTGCAGGGGGATTTTGACACCCTGTGGCAGCGCATGACCATCCGCCCGGACCACTTCATGAAGCCCGAAATGCTGCACAGTCAGTTTGAAACCTTGGAGCCGCCGGATACGGATGAGGCACTCATACTCTCGGTAGCGCAGCCGATAGATGCCATGTTGGCACAAATTTTGCGCACATCCCAAAGTGAAATAGCGGAGAAATAAAAATGACAAATCAAGCAGATATTGGATTGATTGGTCTGGCCGTCATGGGTCAGAATCTGGTTCTAAACATGGACGATCACGGCTACACGGTGGCCGTTTTCAATCGCACGACCAGCAAAGTCGACCACTTCCTCAGCAAGGAAGCACAGGGGACCAAAGTGATCGGCACCCACTCTTTGCAAGAGTTGGTCTCGGTGCTGAAGCGACCCCGTCGTGTCATGATCATGGTCAAGGCCGGCTGGCCGGTTGATGACACCATCGAGCAACTGGTGCCTCTGCTGGAAGAGGGTGACATCATCATCGATGGTGGCAACTCCCACTATCCAGATACGACACGGCGTGCCAAAGATCTGGCCGCAAAGGGCATTTTGTTCATCGGCACAGGCGTGTCCGGCGGCGAAGAGGGGGCCCGGTTCGGCCCGTCGATCATGCCCGGTGGCGCGCCGGCAGCCTGGCCCCACGTCAAGCCGATCTTCCAGAGCATTGCCGCCAAAGTCCCGGACGGGTCACCGTGCTGTGATTGGGTCGGCGAGGAAGGGGCTGGCCATTTCGTCAAGATGGTCCACAACGGCATTGAGTACGGCGACATGCAGCTGATCTGTGAAGCCTATGACGTCATGCAGCAGGCGCTGGGTCTGACCGCCGGCGAGATGAGCACCATCTTTACCGATTGGAATACGGGCAAACTGGACTCGTACTTGATCGAGATTACGGCTGAGATTCTGGCCTATAACGATGAGGACGGTGGGCCGATGGTCGACAAGATCCTCGACACGGCCGGACAAAAAGGCACAGGCAAATGGACCGCTGTGTCCGCCCTGGACGCTGGGATTCCGCTCACGCTGATCGGTGAGGCTGTGTTTTCCCGTTTCCTCTCGGCACTCAAAGATGAACGTGTGGTTGCTGCCGATCTGCTCGGATCGCCAACGCCAGCCTTTACGGGCGACAAAGCAGGACTGATCGCAGACCTGCAAGAAGCGTTGTTTGCATCCAAAATCGTCTCCTACACCCAGGGCTACATGCTCATGCGTTCGGCGTCTGAGCAATACGGTTGGAATCTGTCGTACGGGGCGATTGCGCTGATGTGGCGTGGCGGCTGCATCATCCGGGCGGCATTCTTGGAAGATATCAAAGCTGCTTTTGACACAAACCCGGCGCTGAGCAATTTGCTGCTCGATCCCTTCTTCAAGGCGCAGATTCAGCAAGCCGAAGCGGCCTGGCGGCGTGTGATTGGGACGGCTGTTGCCCTAGGCATTCCGGTTCCCGCCATGTCGAGCGCCCTGGCGTTCTACGATGGATACCGGCGTGAGCGGTTGCCAGCCAATCTGTTGCAGGCGCAACGTGATTATTTCGGTGCCCACACCTACGAGCGTGTGGATAAACCCCGGGGCGAATTCTTCCACACCAACTGGACGGGTGAAGGCGGCGACATCACCGCCTCAACCTACGATGCGTAGGGGCAAACAAAGGGTCTATTTGTCTATCGGATATCCTGATCACGATAATGGAGACGTATAACATGCAGTTCAAAGAGATCGGCAACCCCACCTACATCGCCTTGGAGACCTTTCGCAAGAGCGGGGTCGGCGTCCCCACACCGGTTTGGGCCGTGGCGGAAGCGGGCAAACTCTACGTCTGGACCATTGGGGATAGCGGCAAAGTCAAGCGCATCCGCAACAACCCGCAGGTGCGCATCGCCGTCAGCGACGCACGGGGCACGCCCCAAAGCGAGTGGGTGGAGGCCAAAGCCCGTGTCCTGGACGCGCCCAGCGATGAGGCGGCCCAGCGCAAGCGGTTGGCCGCCAAATACGGCTGGAAGTTTCGCATGTTCGAGCTGATGGGGAAGCTACGAGGGGGCAGTTCATCCCATGTCGCCGTCGAGATCAGCCCGGTCTGAGCGTGCAGCGCATCGCCGACCTCTGCTTCAACAAGCCCAGCGGCAGCCTACACGAGATCGCCCGGGTGATGCAATGGGCCATGATTGACCGTGGGCATAACCAATCGGAGTAGAACATGAACAAACAAGATCAACGACGCCTCTACGACGTCAAAACATTCTACGGATTGCTGGAAGATCTGCTTGGCAATGTCGGAGAGATGCGGGCCGTGATGAAGGGCAAGATCATCGACAAAGGGTTCACCGAGCGTGTCATGCTTGCTGTCACCCAGGTCAATGGCTGCCGGTATTGCAGCTATTTTCACACAGGGGAAGCGCTCAAGACTGGCATGTCCAAAGCAGAAGTCGAGGCAATGCTCAACGGTGAGTTCGGCGATGCCCCGACCGATGAATTGGTGGCGCTCTTGTTCGCGCAGCACTATGCCGAAACGGTTGGCAACCCGGATCACGATGCCTGGCAGCAGGTGGTCAACACCTATGGCCCGGAAAAAGCCAAGGCAATTTTGACCGCCATTCGGGTCATCATGGTGGGCAACCTGTATGGCAACCTGGTCGATGCCCTGCGCAGCCGCCTGACCGGCAAGCCTTTTCCGGATTCCACCATCGGGCAAGAAACCGGTATTGTCTTCGGCGTCCTCGTTTTCGTGCCTATGATTGCGGGCCGACAAGTTTTTGCGGGGCTGTTCAACCGCAAGAAGCAGTATGCTTGGGAAACCTACGAAGTCTCGCCAACGTCAGCCGGTCATTTCGCCTGAGTGTGTTAGGGTTCTGATCGTTCCGACCCTGGGTGGGTTGAAGCCCCGCCATCAAAGTGAAGTCCAAGAAGAAGCCCGGATGCTACCAGCGTCCGGGCTTCTTCTTGGGAATCGCTTTGTGCATTCTATCTTCTAACATCCCCCGCCAATTCCCCCATCAGCGCCTTGGCCGCCAGCAGATCCGGCGTGCCAAACCCCTCGGTGAAGCCGTCATAGACCGCCCGCAACAGGGATTCTCCCCTCATCGGGCCGGTCTTGGCGCTGAAGAGCCGGGCCAGTTGCGTCGCCGCCCGCAGCTCGGAAACCTTCGCCCCCAATTTCTGGGCCAGGGCCAGGGCGGATCGATAGCTCTCCGCAACGTCGCCATCATCCCGCCCCAGAGCAGTCAGGGCATCCCCCTTCAACGTCCACAGATCCGGCGCGTAGAAGAGGTCCCCGGTGTGGGCAAAGGCGTCCATGCCCCGGTCCACCGCGGTGAGGGCATTGTGGGGGCGTCCGGCGGCCAGGAAGGCTTCGGCCAACATGCCGAAATGCCAGCATTGGTGGAGTCGCGCCCCCTGGGCCTGGTCGTCGTCGATGGCCTGCTCGATCAGGGCCAACCCCACCCCTGGCTTGCCCAACAGGGTCAGACTCCAGCCCAGGGGAATGGCCCCGGCCACCCGCAAGCCGGGAAAGCCCCGCTCGACCCCCGTGCGCAAGGTCATGTCCGCATAGGGCCGGGCCAGATCTGGGGCGCGCAGCAGGTGATAGAGACCCGCCACCCCGCCATAGCCGTCGGCGCGGTTGAAGGGTTCGGCCAAGCCCTTGGCGTGGTCGAGCAAGACCTGGCAGCGTTGGGCGGCCTGATCGATCAGCCCCATCTGCCACAGGGCCATGGCCGAGGTGCCCAATCCGCAACAGGCGGCGTCGTGCCAGCCATAGTGGGGGCTGAGGGCTTCGTGGTCCGGGTGGCGATAGCGGGCCAGCCCGGCCTCGGCATGGGCCAGACATTGGGCATAGTTGCCCAAAAAGAAGTTGGGTGCCCACATGGCGTGGTGGGCCTGCATCAACAGATCCCCATCCCCCAACTCCTCGGCCATGCGCAGGCAATCGGTGGCCAGCTCCAAACTCTCCGCATGGTCTCCCCGATAGACGGCGATCTCGTGCAGGCCCCAATGGACGGTGAAGAGCAGGGAGGTGGACTTGAGCTGGCGGCACAGAAAGAGCGCTCGATCATAGGCGGCCTTGGCCTCTGCGCCCAGAAAGTTGGTGGCGGTGCCCCAGTCTTCGCACAGGGCCATCTGCAAATCCAGTTCCCGCTCCAGGGTGGACGGGTCCGCGGGCAGGGTGCGCAGCAGGTTGATGGCCCGATCCAAGTAGGCGATGGCCTCCCGATAGGAATAGATCTGCCGGGCCAGGCCGGCGGCTTGTTGCAAATAGTGGATGGCCTGCTCCGCCAGCCCGCCCTGTTCGCACTGATAGGCCAATTGGGCGCTGATGGGGCCGGGCGCGCCGGGGTGCAGCCGTTCCAGGGCCTGGGCCAGCCGCCGGTGCAATAGCCGCCGCCGGGCCGGTTGCAGGGTCGGCATAGGCCACCTCCCGCAGGCGGTCGTGGCTGAACTCGTAGCCCGCTCACCCCTTGCTCCCGCACGATGCGCCGCTGCCACAGCTCGTCCAGGCTGCGCACCACGCTCTCTTCGTCATGCTCGCAGGCCGCGGTCAGCAGATCCGCGGTGAAGGCCCGCCCGATGGCCGCGGCCAGCCCGGCCAGATCCCGGGTCGGGGTCGAAAGCTGGGCCAGCCGGGCCTGGATCACGGCGTGGACCTTGGGCGGCAGGGCCAAGGGGCTGGACGGTGCGCCAGGGCTGGCAAGCTGGGCGCGCATGGTCTCGACCACAAAGAGGGGGTTGCCCTCGGTGGCGGCGAAGAGCCGGTCCGCCTGGGCCGTGTCTAGCTTGGCTTCGGCGATGCTCTCGGCCAGGGCCGTGGTCTCCCCTGTGTCCAGAGGGGCCAAGGGAAGCTCTGTCAGCAGTTCAAGCCCGCTCAATTCGACCAGAAAACTGGTCACGGGATGGTCCCGATCCAACACGTTGTTGCGCTGGGTGGCCAGCACGAGCAGTCGGGCCTTGGCGAAGTGATGCGCCACATAGAGCAGCCAGGTCAACGTCTCCTCATCGCACCATTGCAGATCGTCCAAGACCAGGATCAAGGCCCGGTCATCGGGGACGAGGGCACGGCCCAAGGCCTCAAAGAGCCGCTGACGCTGTCCCAGTTCGGTCAGGGGTTCGGGCGCAGGCAAGCCAGGGTCGGCGGCCAGCAGTTCGGGGAGCAGGCGGGCCAACTCCCTGCGCCAGACCGGGGCCAGGCGGGCCAGATCCGGCTGAAGGATCTCGCTGCGCAGCCATTCCACCACGGGCGCATAGGCCAGCCCCCCCTCGGCCGCGTAAGCCCGGCTGTGCAGGGTTCTGATCCCCTGCTGCCCCGCCCAGTGCAACAGCTCCTCGGCCAGGCGCGTCTTGCCCAACCCGGCCTCGCCCTGCACGCAGACCACCCGCAGACCGCCCCGGTTGACCGTGCGCCACAGGGTTTGCAGCATCCCCCACTCGGCCTGACGGCCCACAAAGGGCGTGCGGGCGGACCGGGGTTGGGCCAGGGCCGCCGTCCACCTGGCGCAATCGTTCGTAGACTTCCTGGGTGGCTGGGCTGGGGGCCACATCCAGTTCCCGCTCCAAGGCCGAAGCGCAGGTGTGATAGACCCGCAGGGCCGCGGCCCGGTCCCCGGTGAGGGCGTAGAGACGCATGAGCCGGCGATAGGTGGCCTCGTGCAGGGGATCGTAGCGCAACAACTGCTGGGCGTGGGCGATGGCCGAGGCATGGTTGCGCCGCTCTTCGTGGAGCAGGACAAGCTGCTCCATTGCGCCCACATAGGCCTGGGCCAGCCGCTCCCGCACGGGCAAAATCCAATCATCGTAGCAGCCGGGCATCAGATCCCCGGCATAGGCCGCCACGGCCTGTTCCAACCCGGCGATCTTGGCCGGTCCTTGGGCCAGGGCCGCCCGCCCCAGGGCATTCTCGAAGATGGCCACATCCAGGGAATAGGCCGCATCCGCCCGCCAGCCCACCGTGCGCTCATCCACGCGCAGATAGGCCTCCGGGTTGGGAAAGCGCCGTTTCAGCGTGTGCAGAAGCTGGCGCAGATTGGTCTGGGCCTGGGCGTCGGAGGTTTCGGGCCAAAAGAGGAAGGCGATCTGCTGTCGGGTCTGGGGTGCGGCCCGGTGGATGAGCAGATAGGCAAGCAGGGATTGCAGACGCGGGGAGAGGGCGGCGGGACTCGTCTCCGTTGGAAAGGCTGAATGGGCCGAACAGATGAACACGCAGAAGCGACTCGGCCATGGGCGTGGGCCATCCCAAGGGTTCGGGAGTGTCGGCAACCTGGCGGTCGACCCGGACGGCTGACAGGCTGTGTTTGGCGGGAGTTGCAAGGGGAAGAAGGAGGGCGAAGCAAGGGTGAATGAGGGGAGTATAGCACAAGGGGGAAAGTGAGCAACGAGCAATTTTTGGCTGGGATGCGTTCCACATAGAGGTTTGGGTGTGCAGACAGAGGGAGGGGCAACTGGCCCAATCGGGCCAGTTTACCTATCTGTGCACACCCCCGAACCCCTGCCCTTCCCTAAAAAGCTAGTTGCCCATCTCCATCTCCCCCAGTCCAGCATGTCGGCCACGGAAATCTACGTGGTATACCTTCGTCGTCAGTGCCAGCGAACGGCATCTGATGTACGGGTAGCCGGACATGTCGTAGGTGGTAAAGTAGTCGGCATCAAAGCCGCCAGGGCACCATCAGCATCAGATGGGCCGGGGTGGTGACCCACTCTTCCCCGTCGGCGGGACCGCTGGCCGTGGGGTCTGTGTTGCTTTCATCGCTGCCGCCGGCCAGCATATAGCCCAGACCAGGGCCCGGCACGTGGCCGGATCGCGTCGCTGGCAAAACCTGCTTCCATGATGGGGTCGTTGCAGGAAGAAGATGCATGCCCGCGAACAGCCGTCGGGATAGCGACCCGGCCCGTTCGTCCCCCTCTGCCAGCGCCAACCATCGAGTTCCTCCTTCTTCCAGATTGCCCATTGATAAACCCTCATGGGCAATGCTGGCCGAGCTCAGCACGTCACATGTTCGTCGCTCATCGCCCATCTCTTCGCGGTGATCGCCGACGGGGATCGTGGGATCCCAGTAGCAGTGCCATCCCCACGTGGATGCTCAAGCTACATCTTGCTTCGCTATGAAGAAATATCTAACAAAAACCAACAGGTCCATGACAGTGAGGACAGGGGTGCTGACCCAGTCCTCCTCCCAGCGTGCCATGCCATCGATGCATTGTGGAGGTTGTCGGCCAGCAGCCAGCATGGGAATGCCCGCACCCTGATGCTCCGGCTCCTCACCAGCACCCAAAGGCTTGGCTTCCAGTTGCTGCAGTTGATGCAGTTGGGCCTGGAGATGGTTCCCCAACCCGGCAGGTGATCAATACAACCATCCATCTTTCCTCCAGGACAACATGGGGTTCCCGTGTTGGGTGCAACTCCAAATCATCATCCTCGCAATTCCACTCACGTGCCTGCCCGCTTGGGGTTTGGCAATAGGGAGGCTGTGGTTTGCACAAACCAGACGGGGGTGCAGTCACTCATGCAGCTCAAAACAATATAATCAGCCATGATGGTTCACCACAAGGAAGCAAAAGTCATCCGAGGATTTCAATTCAAACCACATAATAAAGCTAATGAAAGTGAGTGGATGCTCATGGTTCATGTCTTCGTTGGGAGGCTAAACTCTGGTGCCCACAGTCACCCAAATTGGTGGTCTACCGTCGGCATCCCGATGCAGAAACAGCAGGAGGCAGCATCCAGCTGAATGTCCCACCATGCTGTTGCCAATCGATGGAGTGGGGGTCCATGGCTGAGCCCAGTGACAGGTGTATGCCCACAATGCAGCAATGATGCCGCTGGAAGCATTCAATCCACTGTCTATGGCTTCCGGCCTTGATCTGCTGAATATCTCAACTGCATGACCCGGGCAGTGTGCAGTATACTGGCATGGACCAGCTCGGGAGGTGGTCATACTCCGAAGTGAGTGCACAAACATGACATTGCCGTCCCTGGGACATGTCAATGCATGGTGAGGTCAGTGACATAGAAACAGCCCGGGACATGATAGAGGGTGGGCAGGGGTGATGGTCCCAGCTCTTACCCCATCAAGCAGGAGACAGCTGGCCATGGAATGTGTGCTCTGCGTCCACTGCCACAGCAGCATGTGGCCCCCAGCCAGGGGCCAGGCACATGGCCAGGATAAGCCACTGCAAACCTACTGATCTGATGGGGTGGTTGCCAAGAAGGGGTGGCCCCAGCAAGGTCGCCCAGTGGGTGGCAAACCAGCCATTGCATGCCCTGTCCAGGACAATAATCCGAATGCCTCCTCTCTTCCCCAATACCCAGTGATCGTCATTTGGCAATGAGCCTGGGGAGGAACTCGCTCATCATGCCACTAGCTTACAGTCTCCCCATCTCTTAGGTGATGGGTATGGCAAACGGGGATGGTCCAATACTCATCATGCCCATGCACAGTGATAAAGCTCATGTCTTTGGCTGTCTGGAGGCACAGCATGAACAGCAGGGGAAGGAACATGGCAGCAGCACCATATGGCTCCCGCTCCTGGCCTCCACAGGTGCCATTGCCATGGGATGGGTTGCTGGAGGGGTGCAGCAGCCAGCCAACATGGAAATGCATCACCTGCAATATTTCCGGCTCCTGGCCACACCAACTCACTTACCACTTACCGTCCATGGTTCCATGGGGATGATTCCACAGTCCAGGCCAATGGGCATGCAGGTCAGCAGTTGCTGCCTCTTGCAGCACCAACATGGGCATGCATCCTGGTGCCCAATCCAAATGATGATGGAAATGGACATGGGTGGCATCATGGCCATCTGGGCATGATAGCTCATGGGCAGACCAGGTGCTGGGCCACCCAATAGCCCCAACCCAGGCATTGACACACAAACCAAACACAGACAAAATCTGAACCACTGGGCAATGTGAATGAGTGGGATTCCCTCCCTTTGAAAGCAACAACCAACTCGCATGCTCTTCACTTCGCATTCAATGCCATCTGATGAGCACTCCATTATGCTGATGATGGAGCTGCCGTCGGCTTCTCCATGATGCAGTTGAATGCATCAAGTGCTATGATCACAGGTATCCCCGTGGTGGATAGGCGGACTTCCGATGGGAGTGGCAGCTTGATGTTGATCCCCACCACAGCCCATGGGAAGCTGGGAGTGGGGCTGGGTGCCCGGCTGGGCATGCCGGTCAATGTCGTCGCTAATGGTTCTGCCATTCCTTTGGGTGACGGGTGATCCACTTGTTCACGCCCCTTCCTCCTGACCCTCCAATTCTGGGGGAGGTGGTGAACAGATGCCCCCCAACCTTGGGGGGTGGGGGGCGGGGATGGACAACCGCGATCCTCGCAACCTCCGCTCATGTTTCCATCCGTCGTAAGAGCTTCTGTGTTTGCCAAGAAAATCGCAAACAAAAAGAGAGAATGCGACAGGTCTCCATCACCCTTCTGTCTTTGTTGAATGTAGTTGGGTGAGATGGAACCCGGATGGGTGCCCTTCCACACAGGCACGGTGACGCTCAATGGGCCCTGGGCAGCACCCTCGGCCACCGGCAGGGCGGCGATGGCGTCGCCTTGGGGAGTGGTCAGGCTGTGGCTGCACGCAGCCCTTCGAAGGTGCGGCCCATCACTGGCGTCGGTCTCGACGCTGGCCACGATGGCTTGGCCTGAACCAGGTTCAGGCTCATGCCCACCACGCTGGCTTCTTCGGCGTCTTTGATGCCGTTGGCGTTGGCGTCGGCAAAGTCAACCTGCACCGCATCACCCGCCACGTCTGCGCTGGCGGCCACGTCACTGTGGAGACCGGGGCAACCGGGGCGGCTTCCACGGCAGCGGCCTCAACCGGGGCGACTTCCACAGCGGCAGCTCAACGGGGGCAACCTCAACCGGGGCGGCGGCTTCCGGCGCAACGACCTCTGCCGGAGCATCCAGCCCGCTCATCTGGGACAGGGCCCCAGCCAGGGCGCCGGTGAAGACATCAAACTTCTGGCGGCCCACATCCAGCACGGCGATGGAGTCGGTCATCTCACCCAACTGGGCTTGCTGGGCTTGCAGGCTCTCCTGGGCGGCCCCGATCTCAGTCATGGCCGCACCGATCTCTGTCTGCAAGCCGGGGATGACGTCTGCCTGCCCCTGTAGCCCTTCCAACCGGGCCACAACCGTGTCCAGGTTGGCGCTCAGGGCGCCCACGTTTTGATCCACGGCCACAATGGTGTCCTGCATGGACCGGATCTGCCCGGCGGTGTTGAAGCGAATGGTGCCTCGGTTGACGATGGCAAGCACTAGCAAGGTCAGGAAGACGCCCAGCAGTGCGCCGCCAATGGCAGCCCCCAACATGGCCAAGGAATCTCGGCCCGGATTGTTGTACTCCAGCTTGGGCGGTGCATCCACTTTGACGTGATCGGCAATCATCGGGCTAGACTCAACCTTCGCTTCGCTCTTTGCCAGGGTGCTGGCTACGTTCAAATGCTCTTGTTGTACGCTCATGGCTTTTCCTTTTCTCGAAATTTCTGCTTGCCACAGCCGCAGGCAGGCGACTAGAAGAATGATCAGCGCTCATGACAAGGAACTGTTGATGTCAGACTTGGCACGAACAGGGTTACTCCCTCCATCTTACCGGGGGACGCGCTTTGCGTCAAGTATAAAAGCGTCCATTTGGTTGACAATCAGTTTGCGATCCGGCCATTTTCGGGCAGAAAGGCGAGATCTGCCTGGGTCGTAGCCCAACCGTTGCCATCGCGCCGGGTTTGGCCCAGCCCCATGACGGTTTGTGAGCAGACCTGGGTAGGAGCTATAATCGTGCCATGCACACTGCTCAGTCAAACGCCCTACCCACCCCCCAGGTTCCAGAGGAGTTTGACCCTGCCACCGTCGATTTTCTCTTTTCCGCCCAAGCAGACGTTTTGTTGGAAACCTTGGCCCAGGCAGATTTGGGGCCGGATCGCACCCTGGAAAACCTCATGCGCCTGCGCCGAGAGGTCTCCCCGGTCCAGGCCGGCGCGTTGTTGACCACAGCCCGGCTGCGCCACCGGGGGGCGGACAAGTTCCCCCACGCCGAGAAGATGTTCTTTGTCACCGAAGCCTTGGAGCAGGCGACCACCCAGCCCATAGCCCACCACCGGGCAGCGTGGATTCACCGCCACGCCCCGCCGGGCAACGTGCTGGACCTGGGCTGCGGCATCGGCGGCGACACCCTGGCCCTGGCCAAACATCGCCCGGTGATCGCCTACGAACTGGCGGCGGACCGGCTGCGCTTTGCCCAGGCCAACGCCGAAAGCCTGAACTTGCCCTGGCCCATCCACTTCGCCCAGGCCGATTGGACCGCCGAACTGGCCGCCGACAGCTTGCCGGAAGCCGCCGCCGCCTTCGCCGACCCGGCCCGCCGGGTGGACGGGCGCAGGGTCTTCAGCCTCCACGAGATGGTGCCGCCCCTGTCCGTTCTGTTGAAGCTGGCGGAACGGGTCCCCGCCCTGGGCGTGAAGGTGGCCCCCGGCGTGGCCGACCACGAGATTCCGCCCCAGGCTGCTGTGGAGTTTCTCAGCCATCGGGGCGTGTGCAAAGAGGCTATTCTCTGGTTTGGTCCCCTGGCCCAGGCTGCCCCGGCCCAGCGCTGGGCCTCTGTTTTTCAAGAAAAAGCGGACGGCGACGGCACATGGCATCAGCTTGCCGGGCCGGGCGAAGGAGCCCCGGTGCAGTCCTTGCCCGATGGCCCCCAAATCGAGGGACTCTTCCTCCACGAGCCGGACCCCGCGGTGATTCGGGCCGGGGTTTTGGATCAGCTGTGCCGGGAAATGGACGCCCATTTGTTTGACGAGCAGATCGCCTATTTGATCAGCTCGGGGACCAAATCTCATCCTTTGGTGCAAAGTTTTCGCCTGCTAGAGGTACATGATTTCAGCCTCAAACGCATCAATCGCCGGCTACAAGCCCTGGGCATCGGGCGGCTAGAAATCAAAAAGCGCGGATCGCCCATTGACCCCGAAGCCTTCCGGCGCAGCCTCAAACCCGCCCCCACCGACCGCCCCGGCGTGATCTTCCTGACCCGGCAAGGGGATCGGCGGTTGGTGTTGATTGGTGAACGACTGTAGGTGCGGTTTTCAACCGCACAACGCACATTATTTTAGATTTGTGGTTGGAGCGCAATAATGGATGACGTGAAAGTTCCCACCGTGGCCGAAGTCGTGGCCCTGGGCGCAGAGTTAGGCCAGCTTTTGCAGGCAAACGGCATGATGTGCGCCACCGCCGAAAGCTGCACCGGCGGGCTGATCGGCCACCTGCTCACGGAGACGCCGGGCAGTTCGGCCTGGTTCGCCGGGGGTGCCGTGGTCTACAGCTATGAAGCCAAAGAACGAGTGCTGGGCGTCGGCCACGACTCGCTGATGATGTTCGGCGCCGTCAGCAACCGGGTGGCCCAAGAGATGGCCCAGGGCGCGCTGGACCTCTACAATGTCGACGTGGCCGTAGCCGTCACCGGCATCGCCGGTCCCGGCGGCGGTACGCCGGACAAGCCCACCGGCACGGTCCACTTTCACCTGGCGGCCCGGGGCGGCATCCACCGGCCAATGCGCATCGTCTGGGGCGCGGACCGCTCCGGCAACAAACTGCTCACCGCGCAAGCCGCCATCCGCATGATGATGGACTATGTGAACGAATCCACGGTGTCGTGTATGCTGTAAAACCTGTTGCGTGTTGCGTGTTGCGTGACCTGTCGGGCGAATAGTGCCGTTCACCACGCACCACGCAACACGTAATACGCAACTACCCTTTGAAGGAGATCGAAACTATGAAACAACAAGTCCTGGTCAACGAACCCGTACGTATGTTATCCCGACTGGGGGCCAAGGGGGAAGTGGCCCCTACGTCGTTTATTTGGCGGGACAAGACCCGCTATGTGGATGTGATTGGCCGTCAATGGGAAGAGCGGGTGGGGGGCAAGAATTTGCGCTGCTACTTGATCCAAGCTGTAGACACCAATACCTTCGAGGTGCGCCACGACCCGGCAACGGATGAGTGGACCCTGCACCGAGCCTGGTTGCGAGATCTGGCGGTCTAGGAGTATTCGCATAGTGAATATGCCCCAGAGAGTGCCTTCATCCCGTCAATGGGCCTGGTTGTTGAGCGCCGGTATCGCCGTCCTCCTGGTGGTCTTGATGCGCGGGTGGGGATATGACGATCTCTACATTACCTATCGGTATGCGGTCAATATCGCCCAGGGTGCGGGCTTTCTCTACAACCCCGGCGAATACGTGCTCAGCACCACCACGCCGTTGTACGCCCTGGTTTTGGCCTTTTTTCGCATAGCCGGTGCGGACTTACCCACGGTCAGCCTGTGGATTGGGGCGGTGAGCCTGGCCCTGGGGGGACTGGCCTTGTGGCATTTGGGCCAGCGCTGGGGATCGCCCGTGGCCGCCTGGGTGGGGTTGCTGGTCTATCCTTTCTTCCCGCTGCTGGTCACCACCCTTGGCTCCGAGCAACCCTTCACCCTGGCCTTGGTGCTGTGGGGCGTGGTCGCCTATGCCGGACGGCGCTATCCGGCGGCGGCGGTGTTGCTGGCCTTGGCCGTCCTCAGCCGGGCGGACAGCGGGGTGATGGTGCTGATCTTGGCCGTCCACTTCCTGTGGCTGCGTATCCGGCGGCAGGAACGATCCTTCCCCTGGGCGGCGATTGCCATAGGCGGGGGCATTCTGTTGTTGTGGGGGATCTTTGCCTGGCGCTATTTTGGCTCCCCCTTGCCCGCCACCCTGGCCGCAAAACAGGCCCAGGGCCTCATGACCATCAGCCAGAGCTATTGGATTGGCTTTGGCTTGCAGGCAAAGCAATACGGGGGAAATCCCCGATATTGGCTCTTTTTGGCCAGCGCGGGGCTGGGGTTGCTACTGCTTGCCCGGCGGCGTCAATGGCTGCCCATCGTGTTGTGGAGCGGGGCGCATTTGGCCGCCTACAGCCTCTTGGGGGTGACCCGCTATTTCTGGTACTATGCGCAACTGGTCCCTGGACTGATTGTGTTGGTCGCCTTGGGGGTGGAAGGAGCGGTCGCCGGGGCCAAGCGCTGGACCGGCCGCACCCCGGCCACAATCCTCGCCGTGCTATTGATTCTTGCCCTGACCGGGGTCGAAATGGTCTCGGTGCAAACCATCGGCCAGCACCCGGACGGACGGTTGGGGATCTATCAGGATGTGGGCGAGTGGCTGGCGGCCAACACCCCGGCGGACGCTACCGTGGGCACCCTGGAAGTGGGCATCATCGGCTACTATGCCCAGCGTCCCATGATCGACTTCGCCGGACTCCTGCAACCCGACGTGGTGCAGGTCTTCGGCCCGGATGCCACCTACGACGACACGGCGCAATGGGCCATCGAGCATCACCGCCCAGACTATTTGGTCTTTCAAGTCGGCACCCTGCCCCGCATGGATGGCTCGCCTATGATAGCCGCCGCCTGCACAGAGGTTCATACCATCACCCAGGACGGCTACCCTGCCCCCATCAGAATTTTGCAGTGCCAGTGGGGATAAACTGAGCCAACCAAAGAGATTCAAACCGCCGAGAGCGCGGAGGGTGCGCTGAGGGATGCCGAGGAGACCAGAAGAACCCTCCCCGTTCTCTGCGCCCCCCTCTGCATCCTCGGCGGATAATCGCTAAATTTCAACCAAACCTGCCTTTGAAAAGGACCGATCCTATGAATCATGAACAGAAGATCCGTGTGTTGGTGGCCAAACCCGGCTTGGACGGCCATGATCGGGGGGCCAAAGTGGTGGCCCGGGCCTTGCGAGACGCCGGCTTCGAGGTGATCTACACCGGCATCCGCCAGACCCCCCAGATGATCGCCGAGGCCGCCCTGCAAGAGGACGTGGACGTGGTGGGCCTGAGCATCCTCAGCGGTGCCCACCTCACCCTCTGCCCCAAGGTGGTGGACCTGTTGCGCGCCCAAGGCCAGGACGATGTGGTGGTGCTGGTCGGCGGCATTGTCCCCGACGAAGATGTGATCAAACTCAAAGAGGCCGGCATCAAGGGCATCTTTGGCCCCGGCACCTCGACGACCGCCATTGCCGAGTTTATTCGCAGCGAAGTGGGTGCGTGAAACGTGAAACGTGAATAAGCAGTCACGTTTCACGTTTCACGCACCACGCATCACAAAAGGATCACCCTTTGTCCACACGAAACCACCTCCCCGCCGCGGAGCTGATTGCCGGGGCCTTGGCTGGGGATCGGCTGGCCTTGGCCCGCTGTATCAGCCATGTTGAAAATGAAACCGTAACTTCCCAAGCCATCTTGCGCGGGCTTTTTGCCCACACGGGCCACGCCCACATCATCGGCGTCACCGGCGCGCCGGGGACGGGGAAATCGACCTTGGTCAACACCCTCACCCAGGAATACCGCCGGGAAGGCATGACCGTGGCCGTGGTGGCCATCGACCCCACCAGCCCCTTCACCGGCGGCGCCATCCTGGGGGACCGGGTGCGTATGCGCAGTTTGAGCGGGGACAGCGGCGTCTTTATCCGCAGCATGGCCACGCGAGGCAGCCTGGGCGGCCTCTCCAAAACCACCGCGGACGTGGTCATGGTTCTGGACGCGGCGGGCTATGACCGCATCATCGTCGAGACCGTGGGCGTGGGCCAGGCCGAGGTCGAAGTGGCCCGCACGGCCCACACCACCCTGGTGATCGAAGCGCCGGGCATGGGGGACGAGGTGCAGGCCATCAAGGCGGGCATTTTGGAAATTGGCGACATTTTGGTCGTCAACAAGGCTGACCGAGAGGGCGTCGAGCGCACGGTGATGGCCCTGGAAATGATGCTCAACATGAGCCACGCTCCCCGCCGGGTGATGCACCACGGCCAGTTGATGAGCGTGGAAACCCCGGCGGATCTGGTGGCCGAGGCCGACGCTTGGCAGGTCAAGGTGCTCAAAACCGTGGCCGCGGCGGGGACCGGCGTCCCCGAACTCCGGGAACGCATCGACGCCCACCGGGATCACCTGCTGGCCACGGGCGAAATGACCATCCGCGAGCGCATGCGTATGGCCAATCTTGTTGGAAAATATCATGCGTGCCGAACTCAACCGGCGCATCCTGGCCCGCCTGCCCACCGCCCGCCTGGACGCCACGGTCGAGCAGGTGCGCAACCGAGAAATTGACCCCTACACCGCGGCGGACGATCTGCTGCGGGATGTCTAAAAGCGTGAAACGTGAAACGTGTTGCGTGGCGGGTTGATAAAACTCTCCTCACGCAACACGCCTCACGCAACACGTTTCACGTTTCATGAAAGGATTTCCTTATGCCTCGTGCCCTACGTTTTGAACAATTCGGCCCGCCCACGGAGGCGCTGCAATTGGTGGATGTGCCTCAACTCGACCCTGGCCCCGGCCAGGTGCGTCTGCGCTTGAGCCACCGGGCCATCAACCCGTCGGATCTGTTCACGGTCTCCGGCCACTATGGACGGCTGCCCACCTTGCCCGCGGTGCCCGGTTTTGAGGCCATGGGGCGTATCGACGCCTTGGGCGAAGGCGTCACCGGCTGGCAGATCGGTCAGCGAGTGATCCCCCTGAGCAGCGGCGGCACCTGGCAGGAAGAGGTGATTGTGACCACCGCCCAACTGCTGCCCGTGGCCGACGGCGTGCCGGACCAATCCGCCGCCCAGTTCATCGTTAATCCCGTGACGGCTTGGGTGATGATGACCGATGAACTCGATTTGCAGCCCGGCCAATGGCTGTTGCAGACCGCGGCGGGCTCGACCCTGGGCCGCACGTTGATCCAGATGGCCCAACTGCAAGGGGTCAAGACCGTCAATTTGGTGCGGCGGCGGGAACAGGTGCAGGAGTTGTTGGATCTGGGCGCGGATGCCGTGATCTGCACCGAGGATGCAGACGTGGTGGCCCAAGTCATGGCCCTGACCGATGGGCGGGGCGTCCACGGCGCCGTGGATGCCGTGGGTGGCCCGACTGGTTCTCTGGCCGCCTCGTGTCTGCGAGCGGGAGCCACTTTGCTGGTTTATGGCGGTCTGAGCGGCCAGGCCATCCCTCTCAACGGCGGGGAGATGATTTTCAAAGGCACCACCGTGCGGGGCTTCTGGCTCACCTTCTGGTTTGGGGCCAAACCGCAAGCCCATGTCCAGGCCGTGCTGGCCAAACTGATGACCCTCATGGCCCAGGGCAAGATCGTGCCCCCGGTGGAGGCCGAGTACGATCTGGCCGACTTCCGCAAGGCCGTCGTCCACGCCGAGACGCCGGGGCGGGCGGGGAAGGTGTTGTTGATTGGTTGATTTGTTGATTGGTTGATTGGCGTGGGTGAAAATCAACCAATCAACTAATCAACCACTTACCTATCCCAAACTTTCTCTCCAACCGGCAAACGGGTGTAAAATAAACCTGATCGAGCCGTATTCGTGACCCGGTCGCCTTTGGCGAGCCGGGTCTTTTCTTGTGTTGTTGGGGTATCCCCGAAAGGTCTTTTCTGATGCAGCGTCTCTCTTTGGTACAACTCTACCGGCGGGAGTTCACCGGCTATACTGTTGACATCTTCCGCCAGGATCTGCTGGCCGGGTTGACCGTGGCCGCGGTGGCCCTGCCCCTGGCCTTGGCCTTTGGCGTGGCCTCCGGGGCCAGCGCCGCGGCCGGGTTGGTGACCGCCATCCTCAGCGGGCTGATCATCGGCGCCCTCTCCGGCGCGCCCTACCAGATCTCCGGGCCGACCGGGGCCATGAGCGCCATTTTGATCGTGATCACCATGCGCTATGGGCTGGAGGCGGCCTGGATCACCGGGGTGATGGCCGGGGCGCTGATTTTGGTGGTGGGCTTGCTGAAATTGGGCCGCTTTATTGCCTTTATCCCCGCGCCCGTGGTCACCGGCTTTACGTCGGGGATCGCCGTGATCATCGCCGTGGGGCAGATCGACAACTTCTTGGGGGTGAAGACGCCGGGGGCCGAGTCGGCGGCGCTGAAATTGGTGGGCTATTTTCAGGGCGGCTTTGCGCCGAACTGGCCCACCGTGGCCGTGGGCCTGTTGGTGATGGCCGTGATGATCCTGTGGCCCGCCCGCTGGGGCAAGGTGCTGCCCGGCTCCCTGGCCGGGATCGTCCTGGCCACCCTGACCGCCATCGCCCTGGGCTGGACCGTCAACACCATCGGCGAGATTCCCCGCACCATTTTGCTGGCGGACCGGTCTGCGCTTCGCCAACATTCCCTGGGACAACCTGAACGTGCTGGTGGCCCCGGCCCTCTCCGTGGCCGCTCTGGGCGGGATCGAATCTCTGCTGTGCGGGGCGGTGGCGGCCAAGGCCACGGGCATCCGCCTGCACGCCAACCAGGAATTGGTGGCCCAAGGCGTGGGCAACCTGATCATCCCCTTCTTTGGCGGCGTCCCGGCCACCGCGGCCATCGCCCGCACCTCCGTGGGCATCCGCTCCGGCGGGCGCACGCGCATGGTTTCGTTTATTCATTCCTTGGCCTTGCTGGCCGCGGCCCTGCTCTTCGCCCCGGCCATCGGACAGGTGCCCCTGGCCGCCTTGGCCGGGGTGCTCATGGTCACGGCCTGGCGCATGAACGAGTGGCCCGCCATCCGCTTCATGTTTGGCAACTTCTTCAAAAGCGGCATCATCGCCTTCGCCGCCACCCTGATCGCCACCATCACCCTGGATCTGACCCAGGCCATCCTGATCGGCGGCGTGGTCTCCGCGGCCATCTTCATCAGCCAGGTGGCCAACCTGACCGTGGAACTGCGCCAGGTGGAAGCGGACCGGCTGCGGGAGCGGGGCTTGGCCATCCGGGGCAACTGTCCCCATGTGTGGGTGGCCTATCTCACCGGCCCGCTCTTCTTTGCCTCCACGGGCAACTTTGCCGAGGCCCTGGCCAATCGAGACGAAATGCACGTCGTGATCCTCTCCATGCGCGCCGTGCCCCTGATCGACCTCTCCGGCATCGAGGCCCTGGCCACGTTGAACGAGGAATTGACCCACGAAGGCAAGGTGCTCCTCCTGGCCGGGGTGCAGCCCCCGGTCATGCGCATGTTGGAGCGCAGCCATCTGGACCAATCCATCGGCGCGGACAACTTCTTCTGGAGCGCGGACCGGGCCATCATCGCCGCGGAAGAGCGTTTTGCGTGTCCCCTGTGTGAGGCGTAGGCTGGGGGACGGTCAATCCCGGAATGGGCCGGTTCTTTTTGGGGCGAGAAAATAGCCTTGGCCCATTCCGGGATTGGGGATCGGATCCCATTCCGGGAATGGGCCAAAACTATTCACATAACCCAAGAAGAACCGGCCCTTTCCCGGAATGTCCAAGATCCATCCAACGCAAACGGCCTGGGCCTGAATCTGCCCATTCCCCCAAAATGCCCCACCCCCCACCCGGCTGAAAAACTGCCAAAATGCCAAGAAAGATGTTATCATCAAGAGCGTGTTCGGGTTTTACTTTCTGTGCGAACACCCCAAATCCACCCGAACAATCCCCATCAAAAAGGAGGCAAGGAAGGCAGATCGTCGGTTGTACAAACGTAGTTCATCCCTCTTCAAATTCAAAAGGAGTTGTCATGCGTCAGAATCAGTACCCCGTTGATCTTGATCACCTGTCCGGCAAGCTGGCCCTGTGGAGCGTCGAGCGCTTGCTGGGCGTGGCCGGTGTGGGTGTAGGCTTGGTCTTCCTGCTTTTTGTGGCCCTGGCCGTGACGACATCCCCGGCGCAAGCCTCAGTTTTGCCCTCTCAACCCGCTCAATCTGCCACTGTCTCATCTCCGACCACCCCGCTCGCAAACCCACTCGTCACCCCGTGGACCCCGCCCGCCAACGCCTATCGCATCTCCGTCAACGCGGATGGCCTCTATTCCCTTACCTATGCCTATTTGCAGTCCGCCGGTCTGCCCGTGGACAGCCTTGACCCCCGCACCCTGGCCATGCACTTCATGGGCCAGGAGATCCCCATCTGGGTGAGCGGCGAAGACGACGGCCGCTTTGATGCGGCGACCAGGTGCTCTTTTATGGGCGCAACGTGGACACCCTCTACTATGACGGTCTCTTTGCGGGCCGCAACTATGTCAACGATCTGGTCTACTTCCTCTCCTTCGGCGCGGACAATGGCCTGCGCATGGCCGAGGTGGACGGCACACCGACCGGCGCGCCGGCCCAGACTGTGTCGATGGAACACATTTTGGATGAAACCAATTTGTGGTATTTCAGCGAATATCCCCGTCTGCCCCTCATCGGCGCGGACCACTTCTTTGGCCACTGGATTCAGGCACGTCGCCAGGCTACGATGACGCGCTCGATCTATATCCCTGTGTTTGATGTGGACCCGACGGTGACGGGTAGCCTGCGCATAGCCTTGCAGGGGTATGCCACCGGTCCCCACAATGTGAACCTGTATCTCAACGACACCAAGATTTATTCCGGCACAGGGGATTGGGCTGATTTTGGTGACGTTGAGCTAACCGTGCCTGTCACTCCCGGCCTTTTTGTCCATGCGGACACTCACCTCAAAGTCGAGTTGGCCAACTTTGTGACGGATCGCCGATAGCTATGACAAGATCTATATCAACTGGGTGCAGATCGACTATCCCCGCAATCTGGTGGCCCAGTTTGACGGTCTGAACATCCGCGGCGTGCCCGCAGGAAGCTGGACCTTTGCCGCCACCGGCTTCATCAACAGCGATGTCAGCATCTTCGATGTCACAGACCCCGCCCAGGTGCGCCGGGTGATGGTCAGCGGCTCTCCCAATGTTCTTGACCCCACCGATCCTCAACAGGGCACGTACCCATCACGCCCGGTCTTTTTGTACACGGGGCCACCTACCTCAAGGTCGAATTGGCCAATTTGATGGATCGCAGCTACGACAAGGCCTATATCAACTGGGCGCAGATCGACTATCCCCGCAATCTGGTGGCCCAGTTTGACGGTCTGAATATCCGCGGCGTGCCCGCAGGAAGCTGGACCTTTGCCGCCACCGGCTTTAGCAACAGCGATGTCAGCATCTTCGATGTCACAGACCCCACCCAGGTGCGCCGAGTGGTCAACGGGTCCCCCAGCGTTCTTAGCCCCACCGCTTCTCAACCGGATGCGGCGGGGATCACCTTTGGCGCAACCGTCACGCCTGACACCCGCTTCTATCTGGCTTCTCCCAACGCCTACAAAACGCCCGTCTCCATTCGGGCCGTGACGCCCATGACCTCGACCCACACCCCGGCGGACATCTTGGCCACGGACAACCGCTACGACTACATCATCATCACCCACGGCGACTTCTGGGAGCAGATCCTGCCCCTGGCCGACTATCGCAGCGACGATCTACAAGGTGGCCCTGATCGATGTCCAGACCATCTATGACCGCTTCAACGGCGGCATGATGTCGGCGGAGGCCATCCGGGACTTCCTGGCCTATGCCTATGCCAACTGGAGCGGGGCCAAACCAGCGTTCGTGCTTTTGGTCGGTGACGGCGCGGTGGACATGCGCAACTATATCACTATCGCACCGCCCACCTTCATCCCCCCTTCCTGGCCAGCATTGACCCCTTCCTGGGCGAGACGGCGACGGACAATCGCTTTGTCATGTTGACCGGAGACGATCTGCTCCCGGACATGGCCATTGGCCGCTTCCCCGCCGCCAGCCCGGCGGATGTGATCACAATGGTGAAAAAAACCTTGGACTACGAGAACAGTCCAGATCTGGGCGCAGGGGCCAGAAATGTACTCTTCGTGGCCGAATCGCCGTATGACTGGAGATTTTTGGGAACCCTATGACTACTATGGGGCTTCCGACCTTCTGGCCTTGGGCTTCATGGACGCCCCCACCAACACCATCCCCTATCTGCCGCCAGCGTACAGCGCCACCCGAGTCTATCTGGCCTCAACTGCGACACCGAGGGCCAGAACCCGGCCAACGAAT
Organism: uncultured Chloroflexia bacterium; assembly: GCA_963704975.1. Lineage (GTDB taxonomy): Bacteria > Chloroflexota > Anaerolineae > Caldilineales > Caldilineaceae > JAGNDO01. The sequence continues at coordinate 160,724 of CAVPIK010000044.1, forward strand.
GTCGCGCCCTGATCTCCGAAACCCTCAACATCACCGGGGCCATGTTGGTGAGCTATGTGGGCGATTCCAGCAGAGACACCTGGGCCTTGGAATACCTCATGGATGAAGATCTGATCTCCGAGATGAACAACAGTGCGAAACTGCCCGTGGTCCTGTCCATGAGCTGCGTTGGACGGATCGTTCCATGACTCGAGGGTGCTCTCCTTGGCCGAATCCTTCATGCGCGCTCCGGGCGGGGCGGTGGCAAACTGGTCATCGACAGGGTTGACCTGGCCGGACTTTACGGGGCAGGCGCTGATGGAGCGGTCGGTTTTTAAGCATCTCTTCCATGACAACATCACCGAGTTGGGCCGTCTCACCGTCCTGGCTAAGGAGGACATGGCCGCCCAAGACCCAGACCACCGTTTCGATGCGTTGCTCGACACCTTCACCCTCTTCGGCGATCCGGCCTTGCGCGTCAAACTCTACGAATGGCCGTGGCAAGGCTATCTGCCGATGATCGGTCGTTGATCACAAGGCAAGCGCAGGTTGAGTAGCCGCCGCCGATATCTCCGCAAACCATTCAAGCGCTGGCGGCGTATCGAAACTGTAGCGGGTCAACCCGCCGTGGCTACTCAACCTGCGCTCTGTCCAACCTTCACGCCAAGGAATCCGCCCATGCACGATGTCCACAACCAAGCCATCCCCATCCACATGATCCGCCCCACCCTGGACGCCATCCCCCACTTCGACCTGCCGCCGGGCGTCGGCGTGCGCACCTTCCGCCCCGGCGACGAGGCCATCTGGGCCCACATCCAGGACACCGCCGACCTCTACAACCACGTCACCGTCGAGATCCACCGCCGAGACTACGGCACGGACGAGAGCATCCTTGCCCAGCGCCAGTTCTTTTTGGTGGATGAAGAAGGCACTCCATTCGCATCCGCCTCGGCGTGGTGGCAGGAGCATTACGTGGAGGCGGACGGGGGGGCGTGGGGGGAAGTCCATTGGGTTGCCATGCTCCCGGCGTGGCAAGGCCGCGGGTTGGCCCGCCCGTTGATGACCTTGGTCCTCAACCGCATGGCCGAGCTGGGCCACACCCGAGCCTATCTCAACACCGCCACCCCCCGCCTGGCCGCGGTCAACCTCTACCTACGCTTCGGCTTCCTCCCCCACCTCTACGACGACGCCACCACGGGCGAACAGCGGCGAATCTGGCAGGCGCTGACGCCTCACCTACGCTATCCCACTGGATTAGAAGGCTGATGACGCCTCCCGTCTGCCGCCTTCTCTTTGGCATTCCGGCGGCTTATGGGTACAATAGTCCTCATGTCTACGATTTGGACCCCGTTGGACCGAATTCAGCCCAAAATTTCCGCCGCCCACTGGCCGGCGTGGACCCAAGACGCGGTCGCCGGGCTGCTCCTCCTCTCCCTGCTCTGGGGCGGATGGCTGGTCACGTCCACGTCCGTCACCGTCACCGTGGACGGGGTGAGCGAGTCCGTGCGCACCCACCGGCGCACGGTGGCCCCCCTGTTGATGGACCTGGGGCTGGTGATCCACGACCAGGATCGCCTCTCCGTGGCCCTGGACCATCCCCTGAGCGGCCAGCCGGAGATCCGGGTGGAGCGGGCCTACCCCGTGCGCATTCTGGCCGATGGGCGGGATCTGCGGGTCTTCAGCTTTGGCAGCACCCCGACCCAGCTTTTGCAGGATGCCGGGATCAGCATCGATACCTATGATCAAGTGGTGGTGGATGGCCGCCCTGTGGCCCTGACCGGCCCTCTGGCCTACGCCCCGGCCCAAGTCGCCGCCCCCACCTATGATTCGGGCCAGGCTTGGGCCAATCTGGACCAGGCCGAGCCCATGCAGGTGCGCATCTATCGGGCCATCCCCATCACCGTGGATGACGGCGACCTGCCCTTCACCGTGCGCACCACGGCCCAAACCGTGGGCCAGGCCCTGCGCAGCGCCGAGATCATCCTCTATTTGGGCGACAAGGTGCAGCCCAGCCTGGGCAGCCCGGTCAGCACAGGGTTGCGGGTCTTCATCCAGCGCAGCATCCCCATCCAGGTGCAGGTGGATGGCCAGACCCTGAAAACCCGCACCCAGGGCCGCAGCGTGGGCGATGCCCTGACCGAAATGGGCATCGGCGTGGCCGGGCTGGACCAGGTGGAGCCGCCCCTGGAAAGCAAGCTCTACGACAACACGGAGATCCGCATTGTGCGGGTCACCGAAGACATCGAAATCCTGCAAGACATCGTCCCCTTCGAGACCGTCTACGTGCCGGACCCCGGCGTGCTCATCGACACCCAGCAACTGGTCAATCCCGGGGCCGAGGGCATCACCCGTCACCGCTATCGGGTGCGCTACGAGGACGGCCAGGAGGCCGAGCGGGTGCTGGAAGATTCCTGGATGGCCCAGGAACCGGCCCAGCGGGTGATCGCCTATGGGCAGAACATCGTGCCCCGCACCTTCACCACGGCCAACGGGCCAGGTGATCACCTATTGGCGCTACATCCGCATGTACGCCACCAGCTACAGCGCAGGCACCGCCGGCGTCTCCCCGGATGCGCCCTGCTATGGGCGTACCCGCACCGGCGACCTCATGCGGGACGGCGTCGTGGCCGTGGATCCCAAGATCATTCCCTTGCGCAGCCAGCTCTACATCCCCAGCTATGGCTACGGCGACGCCCTGGACACCGGCTCCGCCATCCGCGCCCGGCGCATCGACCTGGGCTATTCCGACGCCAACCTGGTCCTGCGCCGGGGCTGGGTCGATGTCTACCTGCTCTGGCCGCCGCCGCCGTCGTATCAGATTACGTGGGTGATTCCGAATTATCCCGTCTTGCCAAAGTGAACGGGTGAAGGGGTGAGCGGGTGAAAGGGTGATTGCGTCGCCCCTTCACCCGCTCACCCCTTCACCCACCCACCCGCTCACCCGTTCATAAAGAAAAACATGCCCAATCGCACCGCAAGCCCCTTGAACCGGGCAACAACCATAATTCTTCTCTCGGTCATCGTCTTGGCCGGGTTGATTTTGCGCACCTGGAATGTGAACTTTGACGAGGGCGTGGGCAGCCACCCGGACGAGCGCAGCACGGCCTGTTTCTATGCCCCCAGCATCCACCTCCCCGCCAGTTGGGACGAGTTCATGGACCCCCAGGCCAGCCCCATGAACCCCCTGTGGGATCTGCAAAACCAGCGCCGGCGCAGCTTCACCTATGGCCATTTTCCCCTCTATTTGGGCATTGCCACGGGCGAAGTGCTGCACAAACTGGCCCCAATCGCCGAAAAGCTGCCGGAATTCATCCTGCCCGCCAAGAATGTGGAGTTGATGCGCCAGGCCAACACAGCCTGTGGCGGCGTCGCCGTGGCCGGGCGGTTGATGATCGCCCTGCTGGACACCCTCACCATTCTGCTCCTCTTCTTCCTGGGCCGCCGCCTCTACGGCAAAGAGGCCGGGCTGATGGCCGCGGCCTTCTACGCCTTCACCGCCCAGGCCATCCAACTCAGCCACTTCTTCGCCATGGACCCGGCCAGCACCACCTTCACCGTCCTGGCCGTGCTGGGCGGGGTGATCTGGCTGCAAGATCGATCCTGGCGCGGGGTGGGGATCACCGCGCTGGGCATGGGGCTGGCGGTCTCGTCCAAGTTTAGCGCCGCGCCCCTGCTGGCCGTGCCCGTGGTGGTGGCCGGTCTCCTGCTCTGGCCCAGCCGCCTGCGGGCGTTGGACCCGTCCCAGCGGGGCAAGGCCCAGTCCGTGGCCCTGTTGGGCGCGCCCCTGGCCATCCTTGCGGCCTTCGTGGTCTTCGCCGTCACCAGCCCCTATTCCATTCTGGATTGGAGCAACTTTGCCCAGGCCACTTTGGTCGAGCAGGGGCAGATGGTGCGGGGGCTGGCCGATTTCCCCTTCACCCGGCAATATCGCAACACCACGCCCTATCTCTATTTTATTCAACAACAGATCGAGTGGGGCATGTGGTGGCCGCTTGGGCATGATCGCCTTGGCGGGGACGTTGTGGGCCGCGGTCAAGGTCTTTATCGCCAAAGCCAAACCGGAGGAGTTGATCGTCTGGACCTGGGTCGTCCCCTACTTTGGGCTGACCGGGGCCTTTTTGGCCAAGTTTAACCGGTACATGAGTCCGGTGTTGCCTTTTGTGGTGCTGTTTGCGGCGGGGATGATTTGGACGATTTTTAAGGCAAAAGGCAAATGGCAAAAGGCAAAAGGCAAAAGGGACGTAGCGGACCCGATCCCGGATTCCCAATCCCCAATCCCCAATCCCCAATCCCCAATCCCCGCCCTCCTCGCCGGGACTGCTCCTCACCATCGCCCTCCTCGGCGGCATTTTCTGGTCCGTGGCCTATGTGAACGGGGTCTATGGGCGGGCGCATACGTGGGTGGCGGCCAGCGAGTGGATGTATGCCAACATCCCCGCCGGGTCGGTGATCATGTGGGAGCAGTGGGACGATGCCCTGCCCAAGGATCTCGCGCCGAGCCGGGCATGAACCGGGGCACGGCGGGGCTGCGCAACACGGATTGGGGCCCCTACGAAGAGGACACGGCCCAAAAGTACGAGCTGCTCAAGGCCGTGCTGCGGGAAGCCGACTATGTTTCGTATAGCTCCAAGCGCATCTACGGCAGCGTGGACGAACTGCCCGAACGCTACCCCATGACCACCAAATATTACGAGCTGATGTGGTCCGGCGAGCTGGGCTTCGAGATGGTCCTGGACCAGACCTCGCCCCCCAGCCTCTTCGGCCTCACCTTCCAAGACCGCACCGCGGACGAGTCGTGGAGCCTCTACGATCACCCCCAAGTCACCGTCTTCCGCAAGGTGCGGGATCTCGTCCGACGCCGAGTTTGACGCCCTCCTGGGCAACAGTTGGGTGGACGCCCAGCCCTACTATCGGGGCAAGGATTCGCCCCTCAGCCCCTTGCTCAACCTGCTGGGCCTGGGCAACGGCCCGGACAGCCAGGGCGGCGGCATTCTGGGCGGCATCATCGGCCTCCTCACCGGCCAGGAGAACAACTCCGGCCCGGCCCAAAAAGAGATCCCGGATCTGATGCTGGACACCCGCTTGGCCGAATTGCCCGTGGTGGACAACTATCGCTGGAACACGTTGGCAAGTGAGTCCCCGTGGTTGGCCGTGGGGTGGTGGTGGCTGGTCACCGCGCTCCTGGGCTGGCTGGCGTGGCCCATCTCCTTCGTGCTCTTCGCCCGTCTGCGGGATCGGGGCTATCTGCTCAGCCGGGCCGTGGGCTGGCTGCTGGCCGCGTGGATACTCTGGATTTTGGTCAGCCTGGGTGTGGCGCAGAACACGGTGATCAACAGTTGGCTGGCCGTGGGGTTGCTCGCCATCCTGGGCGGACTGGCGGCGACTTGGCAATGGCCCGCCATGCGCGCCTACATCAAAGAAAACTGGGGCTTGCTCTTGGCCGGCGAAGCCCTCTTCGCCGTCGCCTTTGTCGGCTTCGTCCTGATCCGCATGGCCAACCCGGACATCTGGCAGCCCTGGTTTGGCGGCGAAAAGTTCATGGAGTTCGCCTTCCTCAACGGCATCCTGCGCAGCCCCACCTTCCCGCCCCTGGATCCTCACTTCGCTGGCGGGGTGATCAACTATTACTATTTTGGCATTTATTTGGTGGCCTATTTGGTCAAGCTGACCGGCATTTATGCCGAAGTCGCCTTTAACTTGGCCATCCCGACCCTGTTTGCGCTGACGGTTGTCAACAGCTTTGCCGTGGCGTATTCCGCGATTGGTGGGGGAGAGATCAAGGCAAAAGGCAAAAGGCAAAGTGCAAAAGGCAAAAGGGGTGTGGGGGTGGACTTGTCTGCCACGAATCTGCCCCTCCCCCAATCTGGGGGAGGCTGGGAGGGGGTAGACTGCCCAATTCGAGACAAATTCGCTCGGATGACGACCTCCTCGACATCGACCTGACCGCGCCCGAACCCGCTGCGGTTTCGATACGACCGGAAACTGCCCCGGTCTACTCAACCTACGCTGACTCCTCGTCGCCGACACCAATCACCCATTCACCCCTTCACCCCCTCACCCCCTCACCCGCTCACTGGACCGACGGCTTCGCCGCCGCCCTCCTCGCGCCCCTCTTCGTTGCCATCATCGGCAACCTGGATGGGTTGGGGCAGATCCTGCGCAAGCTTGGCCGAGCGGGGGACCACGGACTTCCAGAGCGCCATCCCGTTGCTGGAGACGGCGGTGCGGGCGGCGTCGGGCTTTTGGCGGGTGATCACCACCACGGAGACCCTGGGCGGCTATAATTTCTGGGATCCCAGCCGGGTGCTGCCGGCCACCATCAACGAGTTCCCCTACTGGAGCTTCCTCTTCGCCGACCTGCACCCCCACATGATCGGCATCCCCTTCACCGTGCTCTTTTTGGCCCTGGCCCTGACCCTGATCCGCAGCTACGATGTGGATTGGCGCAACAATTGGCTGCGGGGCATGGGCTTGCTGGTCGCCTTCAGCTTGGTGCTGGGCACCTTGGCCTCGGTCAACCTGTGGGAATTGCCCACCTACTTCGGCGTGGGCGTGCTGGCCTTCCTGGTCAGCCAACACCGGGGCCGCGGACGCATCAACCTGCCCGTCACCGTGGCCGTGATCGTCGCCTTTCTGGCCGGGACGGTTGTGCTCTTCCTGCCCTTCTTCGCCACCTACGAAAACGTGGGCGCGTCCGGTGTGGGCTTGGTGCGTCAGCCGGATGAGTTGGGCAAGTGGTTGTTGATTTGGGGATTTTTTGGCGCAATTTTCGTGGTTTGGCTCTGGGGGGCATTGACCCGCCCGGCCCGCCTTGGGGACGCTCAGCCCACGGGCCTTGAGCGCTGGACAGCCCTGGCTTTCGGCAAATATGACCGCCTGCCCCGCTTCCTCGCCCTCACCCGGCGGCTGACCCGGCCCGATCTCGGTCTGCTTTTGGGCGGCTTCGTCGTGACGGCCACGGTCATGGCCGCCCTAGCCGCCTTCGTCCTGGGCTGGACCGTCCTGGGCCTCTGCCTGCTGCCCCTCGGCCTCACCTTCGTCCTCCTCTGGCGGCGCGGCCAGGCCGCCGACCCCGGCGATCTCTTTGTCAACACCGTCATGGTCACCGGCCTCGCCCTCCTGGCCGGCACCCAGATCATCTTCCTCAAAGACTTCCTCCAAGGCGGCGACTGGTACCGCATGAACACCCTCTTCAAGTTCTTCATCCAAGTCTGGGTGCTTTGGGGCATCGGCGGGGCGATTGCGATAGGACGAATGGCAAATGGCGAACGGCGAATGGCGAATGGCTCTCGACGCCGACCATTAAAACTTCCCAATTTTCAACTTTCAATTCTCACTTTAATCTTTCTCGCCACCCTAGCCTACCCCCTAATCGGCACCCCCGCCCGCTTGGACCAACGCATGATGGGCTGGCGGCCCGACTTCGGCACCTTGGACGGCATGGACTACATGCGCCAGGGCAGCTACACCTGGCCCGACGGCAGCAACTTGATCCAACTCCACGACGACTGGGAAGCCATCCGCTGGCTGCTGGCCACCGTGCGGGGCAACGGCGTGATCGTCGAGTCCGCCGAGATCGACTACTATCGGGCCGGGGGCACCCGCGCCGCCACCTTCACCGGTCTCAGCACGCCCGTGGGCATGCACAAAAACGAACAGCGGGACGGCGGACAGGTCGGCCAACGCCAGGGGCTGCTCAACGAATTCTGGAACACCCCGGACCCCGCCCGCACCCAATCCCTGCTCGCCGAGCTGGACGTGGCCCTGATCTACGTGGGCCAATTGGAGCAATACAAACATCCCCAAGGCGCGGCCAAGCTGGCCCAAATGGCCGACACCGGCGCCCTCATCGCCGTCTATCGCAACGACAGCGTGATCATCTACGCCGTCCCCGGCAAGGTGGTGCAGGGATCGGACGGACTCTACTATTTTCGATGAGCGGGTGAAGGGGTGAAAGGGGGAAGGGGCGAGCGGGTGAAAGGGTGAAAATCTCCCGCCCTCCTAATCTCCCCTTAACCACCCCATAATCTCCATCACCCACAATAAAAATTCTCAATTCTCAACTCTCAATTCTCAACTATGCTCCTATCCTGGTACCTGATCGTCCAACTCATCACCCTCCTCACCCTGCCCCTGGCGGCCCGGGTCTTTGGCAACCTGCCGGACCGGGGCTACGCCTTCGCCAAGAGCCTGGGCATCCTGCTCGTCGGCGTCACCCTGTGGCTGGGGACCAGTTACGGCCTCCTGCGCAACGACACCGGCGGCGCGTGGATGGCCCTTGTCATCGTCGCCGCCCTCAGCGCCTGGGCGGGCTGGCCCACCCTCCGCGCCCTCGTCACCCGCCAATCCAAAATCCAAAATCCAAAATCCAAAATCGGCTACATCCTCGCCGTCGAACTGCTCTTCGCCCTCGCCTTCTTCGGCTGGGCCTATGTGCGTGCCCATGACCCCGCGGTCAACCACACCGAGCAGCCCATGGACCTCATGTTCATGAACGGCATCTTCAACAGCCCCACCTTCCCGCCCAAGGATCCGTGGCTGGCCGGGTACGCCATCAGCTATTACTATTTGGGCTATTGGCTCGTGGTCACCCTGGGGCGGCTGGCCGGCGCGCTGCCCGAAGTGGCGTACAATTTGGGGCAAGCCTGTTGGTATGGGCTGCTCTTGGTGGGCAGCTTTGGGGTTGGGGCGAATCTGTGGATGGCGGGGGAGGGGAAGGCAAAAGGCAAAAGGCAAAGTGCAAAAGGCAAAAGTGGGGACGGGAGTCCTGACGTTTTCAGACTCTGTCTCTCGCCCCACGCTTTCGGTATTCCCGCTGGGATTTTGTCTGCCCTGTCCGTCGGGGTGATCGGGAACTTGCAGGGCATCTGGGAATGGCTCTACGCCAACGGCGTCAACGTCAGCGGTCCCGCCGCCTTCTTCGGCGTGCGCAACTTCCCGGCGGACGCGGTGGTGACGAACAACTGGTTCATCGCCACGGACTGGTGGTGGTGGCGCAGCAGCCGGGTGATCTCCGACATGGACCTGATGGGCAACCATCTTGAGGTGATCGACGAGTTCCCCATGTTCAGCTATCTGCTGGGGGACAACCATCCCCATGTGCTGGCCATGCCCTTTGTGATTTTGGCGATTGGGTTGGCGTTGAATTTGTTTTTGGCGAGGGGGAAAGGGTGATTGGGGATTGGGGATTGGGGATTCGGGGGTGGGTCGGGCGACTGCTCGACATAACACCCGGATCGTTGGATCGGTGTGGGCGTGGCCGTGGTGGTCGTGGGCAGTTTGATCCCGCTCAACACGTGGGACTTTCCGCCCTATTGGCTGTTGCTGGGACTGGCGGCGCTCTTTGCCGTGGCCCGGCGATCCGGCGTGGCGGATGGGCTGAAGGTGGGCGGGCTGCTCTTTGGCGGATTGCTGATCGGGGCCATCGCCCTCTATTTCCCCTACTTTCTCACCGCCCAGAGCCAGGCCGGGGGCTTTGTGCCCAACCTTTTCCACAGCACCCGACTGCCCCAATTCCTGCTCATGTACGGCCATTTTCTGCTGGGCATCGGCGCGCTGATCTGGCTGGCCTGGGACGAACTGAAGCCCATCGCTGGCCCGCCTGGGCATCAGCCTGGGGATCAGTTGGGGCGCGCCCATCCTCTTCCTCGGCCTCAGCTTGGCCATGCTCTTGGCCGGAGATCCGGCGACCAACCTGCTGGGGCGCATCCCCGGCGCACTGGACAACACGGTGGCCACGGTCCTGGCCCAGCGGGGCGGAAACCCGTGGACCTTCCTGCTCTTGGGGCTGATGGTGGCCCTGGTCGCCGCCCTGCTTTGGCAGCGGCTGACGGCCACGGATGACGACGACGCCAACCCCGCCACCACCTTCGCCCTCCTCCTGGCCGGGATCGGGTTGCTGTTGGTCTTTGCCCCGGAATTTGTCTATTTGCTCGACAACTTCGGCCCCAACATGCGCATGAACACGGTCTTCAAGTTCTACTATCAGGGCTGGCTGCTCATGGGGCTGGCCGGGGTCTATGGCGTGGTCGCCAGCATGGCCCGCCGTCACCCGTCCGCCCTGCTTGGGGGCGGCGCATTCTTGCTGATTTTGGCGGGGTTGGCTTATCCTATGGCGGGCATTCCGGCCAAGGCGGGCCTTTTCCGCAACGACCGGCCCACCCTGGACGCCATCGACTACATCGCCCAGTGGAACCCGGACGAGTACGCCGCCATCCAGTGGGTGCGGGCCAACACCCCGGCGGACGCCACCATTCTGGAGGCCAAGGGGGCCAGCTATCGGGCCGACTACAACCGCATCAGCACGGCCACGGGCCGGGCCACCCTCATGGGCTGGGACGGTCACGAGGCCCAATGGCGGGGAGACGCCTTCAGCGACATGGCCCAAGGCCGAGACGCCGCCCTGGACGCCATCTTCCGCCAGGCCCCAGCCGCCTCCTTCCTCGAAGCCCTGGCGGCCTGGGACATCGACTACGTCTACATCGGCCCCATCGAGCGCACGGTCTACACCCTGCCCCCCGGCGGCGAAGTGCGCTTTGATCAACTCATGGATCTGGTCTTCCAGCAAGGCGACGTCCGCATCTACCGGCGCACGAGGATAGCATTTCTCGTTCCCACGCTCCGCGTGGGAACCCCAACCGGCGCTCTGCGCCACGGGACGCCGGAGCGTCCAACCCCATTCCCACGCGGAGCGTGGGAACGAGAAGTCAATGGTGAACTATGACGGTCGACACAATGACCAACAGCGCCCGACCCCAATCCAAAATCCAATCCACCCTTTGGACCGCAGAGGGACTCGTCTACGCGCTCATCGGTCTGGCCGCGGCCGCCCTGCGCCTCCTAAACCTGGCCGCACTGCCCCTGACCCCCAACGAGGCCGCCACGGCCTGGGCCGCCTGGCTGGACGCCGCGGCCCACACCGCGCCGGATGTGGCCGCGCCGGTCAGCGCCCTGCTCTACACCCTGCACCGCCTCACCTTCGCCCTCTTTGGCGGCGGCGATGCCCTGGCCCGCCTCTTCCCGGCCCTGGTCGGCGTGGGGATGGTCCTGCTGCCCTGGCTGCTGCGCCACCGCATGGGCCGCGTCCCCGCCCTGATCGCCGCCCTGCTGATGGCCGTGGACCCGTGGCTGATCACCGCCAGCCGCCAAGCCGACAGCACCATCCTGAGCATCGGCCTGGGCTTGCTGCTTCTGGCCGGGTTGGCGAAGCTGGCCGACGAGGGCGCATGGTCCCCCACCCTGGCCGTCGCCGCCGGGCTGTTCGCTATCAGCGGACCGGGGACCTGGGGCCTCCTGCCTGTGCTCGTCGTGGCTGGCATCCTCTTTTTCAAAGGAAAAAAGACGGAACTAGCCTTGTTATGGACCCGTCAGAATCTAGGACTTTTCCTCGCCAGCGCCATTTTGGGGGCGACCGTGTGGCTGCTGCGCCCCGCTGGCCTTGCTGCGGTGGGGACGAGCCTGGGCGCCTGGGTCGGCCACTTTGCCGACCAGGGCTACCCCCTGGCCTGGGCCGGGCTGCGCCTGCTGCGTGACCAACTGTGGCTGTTGATCTTCGGCATCGGCGGGCTGGCCCTGCTGTGGCAAGACGAAGACCGATCCTGGGCCATCCTCCTGACCGCGTGGACGGCGTGGGCCTTCGCCCTGCTCCTCCTGCCCGGTCGCACCCCGGCGGATCTGCCCATGCTCTCCCTGCCCCTGCTCTTGGCCGCGCCCCGGCTGATGGCCTGGCCGTGGGTCAGCCACTTGGCGGGCCACCGACCGCCAAGAGGGGCTGCTCATGGGCGGCATTCTGGCCGCCATTTTGGTCACCGGCGGCTTCTGGCTGATCCAATATGCCAACACCAACGCCCCGGAACCGGGTTTCAACGCCCTGCTCTCCCTGCTTTTGGCCGGGGTGTTGATTTTGTTCTTCGGCTGGTGGGCCAACTGGCCCATGGCCGGCCGGGTGACGGTGATCCTGGGCACGACCCTGCTGCTCTATTCCGGCGTGGCCACGGGCTGGCAGATCAGCACCCGGCTGGATCCGCCGGGCACCCTGGGCTACGTCCGCACGGTCCCGGATCTGGACGCCCGCCAACTGGCCGTGGACATCCGCACCCTCTCCGCCCAGCGGGTGGGGGATCAGTACAGCATCCCCATCCAAGTCCAGGTCAACCCCGCCCCGGATCCGATTCTGGGCTGGTATTTGCGGGAGATGCGAGACCTGAACTGGGTGCTCTCCCCGGAGGTGATCCAAGCCTTTGACCGCAGCCCCCTGGTCATCACCCCAACCCAGGCCCCACCGACCCTGCCCGACGGCTACATCGGCAGCAACTATCGCATCCGCCAAAGCTGGCTGCCCAGCGACCTGCCCACTGCCCAAAGCCCGCCTGCGCTGGCTGCTCTATCAAAAAGCCCCCGCCGACCGCACCGGGGAGAGCGTGGATCTGTGGGTCGCGCTGACGCAATAAAATAATGCACAATTGACAATGCACAATGGACAATGAGCGTTGTTGAGCTCAGATCGTCCCATAAGCCATGCCATTGTGTTTACCCCCATTGTGCATTGTGCATTGTCAATTGTGCATTCCTGATTTTACCATTCACATACTTGCCTGAGGATAACATGCTGGACACCACCGAAACCAAACCCCAATCCTGGCTAGACCGCCCCCTCACCTCCCTGCTCACCCTGAACTGGGAGATGGTGGCCTGGATCGTGCTGCTGATCATCACCGCCGTGGCCCGTTTCTATGCCCTGGGGGACAGGGCCATGAGCCATGACGAGAGCCTGCACGCCATCTATTCCTACTATCTCTATGACCGGGGCAACTATCAGCACGATCCCATGATGCACGGGCCGCTGCTCTTCCATCTCAACGCCCTCTTCTATTTCCTCTTCGGCGTCACCGACGCCACGGCCCGCCTGGTCCCGGCCCTGGCCGGCATCGGCACGGTGTGGATGGCCTACCCCTTCCGCCGCTGGATCGGGCGCACGGGCGCGCTGGTGGCCGGGGTGCTGCTCTCCATCAGCCCCAGCCTGCTCTTCCACAGCCGCTACATCCGCAACGACATCTACATCGCCCTCTTCGCCATGATCTGGGCCTATGGCCTCTTCCGCTATCTGGAAGGCCGGGACAAACGCTGGCTCTACATGATGGTCACCGGCATGGTCTTCGGCTTCATCGCCAAGGAAAACCAGTTCATCACCGGGGCCATCTTCGGCAGCTTTGTGGTCATCCTGGCCCTCTGGCGGGCCACGACCAAAGGCGAATCCATCTTCAGCAGCCCCGCCGCGGACGTGGCCGTGATCATGCTCACCCTGATCATCCCCTTCACCGCCCCCGTCTTCCACGCCATCTTGGGCTGGGATCCCATGGCCAAGGCCAGCGGCACAGACTTCGCCCGCTCCATGGGCCTTGTGGCCGCAGTCTCCATCGTCGCCATCGGTCTGGCCGTGGGCTGGTTCATGGCCCTGCGCAAACCCAACCCCAAAGATCCCCCCCTCACCCTGGCCGACTGGGCCGGGCTGATGGTGCTCTTCTGGGCCATCGCCCTGCTCTTCTTCACCACATTCTTGACCAACGCCCGTGACGGCTTGGCCACGGGCGTCGTCGGCAGCCTGGGCTATTGGCTCTCGCAACAAGAGGTGGCCCGAGGCGGTCAGCCCTGGTATTACTATTTCCTCCTCACCGGCATCTACGAATTCTTGCCCGCCCTCCTCACCCTGGCCGGGGCTGCTGCGCTCTTCCGTGGCTTTTTTGGGAAAAATTGGGACCCGGTTGCAGAAGGAGATCTGCCCGCCTATGTCCCCCTTGGGGTCAACACCGGGGGGGGCAAAGAGCAAGCCGGCCCTCGGCAAAGAGACGGTCGTCGTGGCGGATTCCGGCGAATCTCACCGGGAGCTGCGGGGCTACTTTGTGGCCTTCCTGCTCTGGTGGGTCTTCGTGGCCTGGATCGGCTATAGCTATGCCGGGGAAAAGATGCCCTGGCTGATGGTCCACATGGCCCAGCCCATGATCCTCTTTGGCGGCTGGTGGGCCGGGCGGCTTCTGCGCAAGGTGGATTGGGCCGCGGCCAAGGCCAAGCGGGGCGTCTGGCTGCTGGGCGTGCCCCCGGCGCTGATCTTCCTGATCGCCTTGCTGGGTGAGGGCAGCCCCTTTGCCGGACGTGGCTTGGCCGCCCTCGCTTCCAGCACCCAATGGATCTTGGCCTTTGTCCTCTTCCTGGGGCTGGTCTACTACGCCGGCAGCCGGGCCCTCAGCCTGGGCTGGAAAAACAGCGGACGCATCATGGCCGTGGGCGTGCTCAGCCTGCTCATGCTGCTCACCGTGCGCTATTCGTACCTGCTCACCTACATCAACTATGACTATGTGAACGAATACCTGGTCTACGCCCACGCCTCGCCGGACGTCAAGCGCGCCCTCAACGAGATCGACCTGATCAGCGAGCGCACGGTCGGCGACCGCAACATCGTGGTGGCCTATGACGACGACAGCTCCTGGCCCCTGAGCTGGTACATGCGTCTCTACCCCAACAACAAATTCTACGGCGACGCCCCCAGCGCCGACTCCATGAGCGCCCCGGTGGTGATCGTCGGCCCCAAAAACTTTGAAAAAGTGCGCCCCTACATGGCTCGTGACTACGTCAAACGCACCTATCGCCTGGTCTGGTGGCCCGAAGAGAGCTACAAGGGGAACTGGGACGCGGCCAAGGGCACCTATGGCGGCCTCACCGCCGCCCAGATCTGGGACAACCTGACCGACCCGGTGAAGCGGGATCGCCTGTGGCAGATCTGGTTCTACCGCAATCACCCGGACCGCAAGCTGACCGAATGGCCCAACCGCCATGAGTTCGAGATGTACGTGCGCAAGGACATTGCCGCACAGATCTGGGATCTGGGCGTGGTCCCCACGGCCCTGGGCGGCGAAAGCCCCTTCGCCAACGTCGCCATCCCCGAAACGGATCTCTCGGCTCTTGTTCCTCTATACCAACGTCTATGACGGCGATCCCCTGGTCAAGCCCCGGGCCGTGGCCGTGGGTGCCGCCGGAGATCTGGAAGGCGTGCGCGCCATCGCCGACACGGGCAACGACCGGGTGGTCCTCCTGGGCCGGGACGGGGCCTTCCTGCGCAGCTTTGGCAGCACCTGCCGCCTGGGCGAAGGCGAGGCCAGCGGCTGCGTGGACCCGGACGGCAGCGGACCCCTGCAACTGGGCGACGGCCAATTCAACGAACCCTGGGGCATCGCCGTGGGCCAAACCGCCGACGGGGCGGGCCGCATCTTTGTCAGCGACACCTGGAACGGGCGCATCCAAGTCTTCGACGCCGAGGGCAACTTCCTGGCCAAGTGGGGCCTCTTCGCCATCCTGGCCGCGGACCAGACCGATCCCATGCTGCCTCTTCGGCCCCCGTGGCCTGGCCGTGGACGCCGCCGGCAACGTCCTGGTGGCGGACACGGGCAACAAGCGCATCGTCCGCTACACATCCGACGGCCAATACGTCGACCAGATCGGCGGCGGCGGCGTGATCCTGGGCCGCTTTGACGAACCCACCGTCCGTGGCCGTCTCCCCCGTGGACGGCAGCATCTTCGTGGCCGACACGTGGAACCGGCGCATCCAAAAGCTGGGGCCGGACCTCACCCCCCTGGCCGAGTGGCCCGTCCCCGGCTGGGAGAGCCAGGGCATCGTCAACAAGCCCTCCCTCACCGTGGACACCAGCGGCAACGTCTACGCCTCGGACCCCGAACTCTACCGCGTCCTCGTCTACGACCGAGACGGCAAGATCACCACCGCCTTCGGCAACTTCGGCACCGACGCGGATAGCTTCGCCCTCCCCGTGGGGTTGGGGTATGATCCGATCCAGAACGCCGTCCTCGTCGCCGATTCGGACAATGGGCGGGTGATGGTGTTTGCGGCGCTGCCATAAACTGTCATCGCGTAGGGGTTTGGGTGGACGAAGGGACGGCATTCGCCTGAAAGGCGAATGCCGTCCCTTCGTCCACCCAAACCCCTTACTGTGTTCGACCATTTGTGCTATAATACTGCCATGAACAAAACTGGATTCGTTGAACGCAGAGGCAAACTCGAAGATCTGGATCGCTCGTTCGATCTGGCGTTTTGGCAAGCCCAGTCTCCGGCGGCGCGGATGAATGCCGCTTGGGAATTGGCTGTCGTCGCTGTCAAGATTAAGGGGCAAGATGTTCGTCACCTCCGATTGGACCGATCTGTTGAGGTTTATGGAAAGCAGGAGCGTTAGGTATCTTGGTGATCGGTGGATACGCTGTCACCAGTATGCAGAGCCTCGCTTTACGAAAGACCTCGATCTTTGGATTAGCACGGATCCGAATAATGCTGCTGCCGTCTATGCAGCATTGCGGGATTCGGCGCGCCCTTAACTGGACTCACCGAGGGTGATTTCGCTGAGGAAGGCTATTTTTATCAAATGGGCGTGCCACCAGCACGTGTCGACATCTTGATGGGAATTCCAGGTTTGGAGTTTGAAGAAGCTTGGGCTCGGCGGGCTGAGTTCAGCTTTGATGACCTCAAGGTTTTGTTTATTTCACGCGATGAGATCTTATCCCACGGCAAAAATCGCTTCGGGGCGTCCCCAGGATCTGCTTGATGTCGAGTCATTGTTGAAGAATAATGATGATGAGTTATTCCTTTAGCATTTTCTACTCCGAAGAAGACGGCGGCTACATCGCCGACATTCCAGATCTGCGCTTCTGCTCTGCATTCGGCGAAACCCCCGAAGAAGCCCTGCACGAAGTCCAGATCGCCAAGACTGCCTGGCTGGAAGCCGCCAGAGCCAGCGGCAAACCCATTCCACCGGCCAGATATCGCGCCAGCCATCTATAGGTGCATGCCCACGCCCTCTGCCCTAGCCGCCGCATGATGCCTCGATTTGAGAAGACTGTCATCCCCAGCCGCGCCAAGTCCGGGCGCTAAAGCGCCTACTACGAACGGTTGTCCATGCTCACCACCCAATCCCCAATCCCCAATCCAAAATCCGCCTCGCCGACTTCGCCCTCCTCACCCTCGCCCTCACCAGCGGAGGCGCCACCCTCTACGCCCTCCGCCAACCCTGGTCCCTGGCGGATGACTGGTCCTGGCTCTGGTACGCCCTGATCGCCGCCGGCCTCCTGGGCGGATTTGCCCTGGTGCGCATGGAGCGTTGGCTGCCCGACGGTCAACTGCCCGCACGGGTGGCCGATTTCCCCCCTGTGCGCCAGCAGTTCTGGGGACTGGGGGTGCTGGCCGCGGCGGTGATCAGTGTGGCGTTGATTGCGGCAATCCTGTGGCCCAACTATCGCCTAAACTGGCCGGGGACTGTCTTGCCTTGGGCAATCTCTATGCTGCTGGCCATGATCGGGGGATGGCTGCTCTATGCCCTGGGTCGCCCCGCCGTGGACGATGCCAACGCTCGCCTGGCCGCTGACAGCGACCGCCAGCCGCGCCTCACCATCGCCCCCCGCTGGGAACTGGTGGCCTTTGGCCTGATCCTGGCGCTGGCCGTCTTTCTGCGCATCTATCGCTTGAACGAAATCCCCGCCGGCATCTACGTGGACGAGACCAACGGCGCCCTGGATGCCCTCTACATCCTGCAAGGCCGAGCCGCCTCTCCCTTTGGCGTGGGCTGGTACGAGACGCCCAACGGCTACATTTACTACATGGCCGCCCTCTTCAAATGGTTCGGGGCCACCTATCTTTCTCTCAAAGCCGCCTCCCTGATCCCGGCCATCCTCACCGTGCCCGCCGTCTATCTCCTGGCCCGGCAGATGTTCGGCCCCATCACCGGCCTCCTGGCCATGACCTTCATGGCCTCCAGCCGCTGGCACCTGACCATGAGCCGCTGGGGCTGGAACGAGACCGCGCCGCCGCTTTTTCAAGTCCTGGCCGCTTTCTTTTTGCTGCGGGGTCTGCGCGAGCGGCGGGCTTTGGACTTCACCCTTGGCGGCCTGATTACCGGGCTGGTCGTCTACACCTATTTGAGTAGCCGCCTGGCCGTGGCCACCCTTGGCCTCTTTGCCATTTACTGGCTGCTCACGGACCCAGAAGGCCCCATCCGCAGTTGGCGACGCCATTGGATGGGCTTCGCCATCTTCCTGATCGCCTCCCTGATCGCCGTCACACCCATTTTGGTGACCTATGTCACCGACCCCTTTACCTTCGGCAACCGGGTCTCGGAGATCAGCATCTTCAACGAGGTGCGGGCCAAAAACAGCTATCAGCCCCTGATCGACAACATCACAGATCACCTCAAGTTCTTCCACCAGACCGGCGACCGCCACGGCAAGCACAACCTGCCCGGCGAGCCGCAGACCGATCCCGTGACCGGCCTGCTCTTCGTCGTGGGCCTGGGCTACGGCCTCCTGCGCCTGCGGGACCGCCGCCGGGGGTTGCTGTGGCTGTGGCTGCTCCTGGCCATGGTCGGCGGCATCCTCAGCGTGCGCCACGAATCGCCCCAGGCCTACCGCACCTTGAACGCCGTCCCCGCCATTGCCATCCTGGCTGCGGATGTGCTCTACCGCACGGGCGCGGGGCTGGCAGGGCTTCGAGAACGGGTTTTTGGGGAAAAGAAGGGGATCTCTCAGGTTCTTGGCGTCCTGGGCGTCTTTGTGGTGATCGCCGGTGCCAGCGCGGGGGCGGCGTGGGAGTCCACTGTCTATTTTGGCCGTCAAGCCGATTCGCAAGCCGTGCAAGCGAGCTTCAACCTGACCGAGAACTGGGTGACCAAAGAGGTGCGCGCCGCCCTGGCCGAGGGGACCACGCCCTACCTGTCGCCCCGCTTCTACGCCTTCGCCCCCCTGCGCTACCTGCTCTGGGGAGACCAGATGCGGGAAACCGGCACGGCCAACCTGGACACGCCCCCCTATCAGATTCTGCGCCCGGAGCTGGATCTGCCCGTCCCCGACCCCGGCGGTCCCGTGCTCTTTTTGATCGACACCTACTACTGGCCCCTGGCCGACTACTTCCGTGTCTACTATCCCAACGCAGCCGTGGACTTGATCCGCGGGCCGGGGAACGCCCCCCTCTACATGCGGGTGATGCGTCCCCGAAGCCGACACCGCCGCCATCCAAGGCTTGCGCACCACCCTCACCTTGGGCGACGGCTCCACCACATCGACCACGGTCTCCAGCCTTCAACCAAAATTGGGAAGAGCGGGACGATGTGGCCCAAGTGCCAATGGGCGGGCAGTCTGCGCATCCCCACCAGCGGGGCCTATGATTTTGTGCTGCCCCCCGGCCTGCTCCTGACCCTGGACGGCGTGCCCTGGACCGGTTCCCGCTATCTGGCCAGCGGTCTGCACACCTTCTCCGCCCAGATCGCCAACCCGGCGGCCCAAACCATCTCCGCTGAACTGGTGTGGCGGCGGCCCGACCCAGCCCAAGGCACGGTGCAAGATGCCGTGCCCGCTCCGCTATTTCAATCCAGCCGCCGCAACAAGGATTGCTAGCCACCTACTATGCCGGAGAAAGTTGGAGCGACCCGAAGGCCCCATCCGCAGTTGGCAGCGCCATTGGCGAGGCTTCGGCGTCTTTCTGATCGCCTCCCTGATCGCCGTCACCCCCATCTTGGTCACCTACATCACCGACCCCTTCACCTTCAACAACCGGGCCTCGGAGATCAGCATCTTTGTCGAGGTGCAGCCCAAAGAGAGAGCTATCAGCCCCTGATCGACAACGTCAAAGATCACCTCAAATTCTTCCACCAGAGCCGGCGACCGCCACGGCAAGCACAACCTGCCCAGCGAACCCCAGACCGACCCCATCACCGGTCTGCTCTTCGTCGTCGGCCTGGGCTATGGCCTCCTGCGCCTGCGGGACCGCCGCCGGGGCTTGCTGTGGCTGTGGCTGCTCTTTGCCATGATCGGCGGCATCCTCAGCGTGCGCCACGAATCCCCCCAAGCCTACCGCACCCTCACCGCCATCCCCGCCATCGCCATCCTGGCCGCGGATGTGCTCTACCGCGCCGGGCGCGGGGTTGGCAGGTCTTCGACAGCGCGCTTTTGGGGAAAAAGAAGGAAATGTCGGCGTCTTGGGCGTCCTGGGCGTCGTTGTGGTGATCGCCGGGGCGAGCGTGGGGGCGGCGTGGGAGTCCACGGTCTATTTTGGCCGTCAAGCCGATTCGGAAGCCGTGCAAGTCGAGCTTCAACCTGACCGAGAACTGGGTCACCAAAGAAGTCGCAGACCGCCCTGGCCGAGGGGACCACGCTCTACCTGTCGCCCCGCTTCTACGCCTTCGCCCCCCTGCGCTACCTGCTCTGGGGAGACCAGATGCGGGAAACCGGCACGGCCAGACCTGGACACGCCCCCCTATCAGATTCTGCGCCCGGAGGTGGATCTGCCCGTCCCCGACCCCGGCGGTGCCGTGCTCTTTTTGATCGACACCTACTATTGGCCCCTGGCCGACTACTTCCGTGTCTACTATCCCAACGCCGCCGTGGACTTGATCCGCGGACCGGGGAATGCCCCCCTCTACATGCGGGTGTGGGTCCCCGAAGCCGACACCGCCGCCATCCAGGGCTTGCGCACCACCCTCACCCTGGGCGACGGCTCCACGACATCGACCATAGCTCATACCTTCAACCAAAATTGGGCGGAGCGGGACGATGTGGCCCAAGTCCAATGGGCGGGCAGTCTGCACATCCCCACCAGCGGGGCCTATGATTTTGTCCTGCCCCCTGGCCTGCTCCTGACCCTTGACGGCGCGCCCTGGACCGGTTCCCGCTATCTGGCCAACGGCCTCCACACCCTTTCCGCCCAGATCGCCAACCCGGCGGCCCAGATCCTCTCCGCCGAGCTGGTGTGGCGGCGGCCCGGCCCAGCCCAGGGCACGGTGCAGGAAGCCGTGCCCGCCGCCGCCTATTTCCAGATCGATCCGCCGCAACAGGGGCTGTTGGCCACCTACTATGCCGGGGAAAACTGGAGCGGCCCGCCCCTCTTCCAGCAGATCACCCCCTTCCTGCTCCTGGCCTGGGCGCCCGAAGGCCCCTTTGCCGGACCATTCAGCGCCAGCTTCACCGGCAGCTTGCGGGTGGTCAGCGGTCGTCCCATTCGCTTCCGCCTGAACGCGGACGACGGCGTGCGCTTCATCGTAGACGGCCAGATTGTGGCCGAATCCCTCACCCCAGACCGACCCAACCAGGTCATCACCACCCTCGATCTGGCCGAGGGCGAGCACGCCATCCAGATCGACTACTTCCAGCGCGGCGGCGGCAACGCCCTGGAGTTCTATTGGCAACCCATGCGCCAGCCCGAAAGACCCGTCCCCCCCAGCGTCCTCTCGCCACGGGAGGTGGGCCAATGAGCCGCCAGCCGCAAAGAAGTCCGACTTTTACCAAAAGTCGGACTTCTGGGTCAACCCACCGCGGTCTTTCCGCGCCCACCGTTGTCTACCTGCGCGCCCTGCTGTTCATTTTTGTTTTGACGATCTGGGCCACCCCCATCTCCGCCCAAAGCGCCATTCCCACCCCCCTGATCACCACGCCGACGCCCACGGCCACCATCACGCCGACGCCCGTGCCCGCCACCCCGACGCCCACGGTCACCCCCACGCCCGCGCCGGAGCTGGCGGGCTATGGCATTTACACCATCCAGCCAGGGGATACCCTGCTGCGCGTCGCCCTGGAACTGGGCTTGGACGTGGACGAAATGGCCTGTATCGTGGCCCCGGACTACACCTGGGAGCGTCCCCTGGTCATCGGCGACCGCCTCAGCGTCCCCCCGCCGGCGGTGATCTGCCACACCGTCCGGCCCGGCGAGACGGTGGATGCCATCGCCGCCCAGTACGCGGATCGAGGCATCACCGCCGAGTCCATTTGGGCCACGGCGTGGAATCAACTTGACCGCTGGCCGGACCCTTTGCCCCCTGGGCTGCACTTGCGCATGGTGCCGCCAGCCCCGCTCGTGGCCGTGGCCCCCAGCCCCACGCCCCAAACCGGCGTCCTCACCTTCAACCAAATGCTGCAAAGACCCGTGGCCGGGACCGTCTCCACCGCCACCGGCGGCCCGACCAGCGCCCAGGCTCAAGCCAACGTGCCCGCCAACTGGCCCTATGGCAGCGGTCACTTCGCCTGGCCCCTCTACGGCTGGATCACCCAGGGCTATCATGTGGACGGTGACGGCACCCACCGAGGCGTGGACATCGCCGCCCGGGCCGGCACCCTGGTCACCGCCGCGGATCGAGGCGTGGTGATCCGCGCCGGGTGGAACGATCAGGGCTACGGCAATCTGGTCATCATCGACCACAACATCGACTACCTCACCCTCTACGCCCATCTGGACACCATCGACGTGGCCGAGGGCGACATCGTGGGCCAGGGCCAGGTCATCGGCACGGTTGGCTCAACGGGCAACAGCACCGGACCGCATCTGCATTTTGAGATTCGGGATTTTGGGAATTTAGCGGATCCGCTACAATTGCTGGGACGGTGAAAAACGACGACTGCTCCCAACCTCAATCCCCAGGTGGGGTGCGTCCCTTTGGTTGATATTGGATGGGTTGACTTGTGTTACGACAGAGAGGCAATGTGTTATGCAAAAACCACCACAACAGGCGAGCGCTATGACCTCCGGTAGCGGTCCTTCTAGACCTCAATCCCATTTAGCGGTCCGCATTCTGCGCTATGCGCTGCTCGTTCTCGGTATTTTTGCGGCCATTTCCGCCACATATATTTTCTATTTTCGGCCCTTTCTGGGTATGCATCTCGGCCTGGACAGTTGGATTGATGACAGGCGTTGCCTGATCGATGCCCTGTGCAATGGGCCACTCTACTTTATCAATCATCTTGGTTTGCTTCTGGCCGCCGCATCGGTTCTTCTGTTTGCTTCTGGCTTCTCGATGGACAAGGCGCAATCTCAGGTTGTGCCCCTGTCACGCCGAGACCGTCCCCTGTTCAACAAACCACTTCAGGGGACACGTCTGGTGGGCGCGCTCTTAGGCGTGCTTGCGCTATTGGTGGGGGTTTTTGAGGCCTACCAATTACTGGTCGTCAAAACCCAACCAAATGTCTTTGTATGGCTATTCGGCATCGTTGCAATACTGCTTGCGGGTGTGGTCTGGGATTGGAGCGATGATTCTGTGCAGGCCAAAAGCACGAATGTCGGGCTGCTTATCGGTGCTACCCTATGTCTGGTGCTTCTGGGTCTGGTGACGACTCTTGCGCGACCAACCCTGGGGATCGGGTTGACCGCCCTTGGGCTGGTTGGGTTTGGGGTGGCTGTTGTCATCAAGAGTCGAACGCGGTCCGTGTTGGCCCCAATCGACTATTTTTCCATGTTGCTCTTTTCGCTGGTGGCCCTCGCCCTGGGCATGATCCGGGCCAAATCTTGGCACTACGCATTCATCGGCGACGAATGGACCTTTTACGAGACGGCGCGCGTCCTGATCGATCGCCCGGAAGTGCATCAACTCTTCTCCACATGGGACTCACTTGGCTATCATTCGGTTCTCTCTCTGCGGTTTCAGTCGGTGATCATGCAGTTTGCGGGCACCGATGTCATAGGCTGGAAAGTTTCATCCTTGCTGCCTGTTGTATTGTCTGTGCCCGCCCTCTATGTTTTCTTGCACTGGCTGGCAGGGCGTAGCGCCGCCTTTGTGGGAGCCGGTCTTTTTGCGGCTTCTCACCTTCTCCTCAGTTTTTCTATGGCGGCCTACAACAACACGCAGGCATTGATTCCCTTGGCCTGGGGACTTGGCTTCTTTGCCCTGGCCGAACGCCGCCCCAGCGCCTTGCGCGATATCCTCCTGGGGATTGCACTCGGCTCAAGTTTCTTTGTGTTTAGCCTGGGCCGACTGGCGGTCATTCCTGTCGGCATCTTGCTTCTTGTCTGTTTCTCTGGCAAACGCTGGCGTTTGATCGAACGGGCGATTCCTATTGGCTTGGGCGGGCTGATCACCGCCATGCCAATGCTTCTGAATTTGGACAACTGGCGCTCCCTGTTGAAGGCCACGCCGGTTGAGCACGAAGTTGCGCGTCAAACGTCAGCCATCCTTCTCTCTATGGCCTCCAATGTCCTGGCGGGCATGCAATCCTTTCTGTACAGCGCTCACAACACCCACTTTGTGTATGGCTCTCACGTCGATCCGCTGACGGCTGTGCTGCTGTTGGCCGGTTTGGCCTATGCGATTCGGCTTGCCGGGCAGCAGAGAAAATTGGCTGGATGGCTACTTGCCAGTCTGCTGTTTTGGGCCGCTGTCGGCGGTATCCAGCAGTATGACTTTATTTCAACCACGCGTATGTTCATTCTGGTTGTTGTTTACGCAGCCTATGCGGGCATTGGCGCAGCATTTCTTGTCCAGCAGTTGATGCCTTCGGGCAGATACCTACGAGCTACAGCGCTTGTTGTGATTGTCGTGGCGGGAATCCTTATAAATCAAAACCATATTGTGCAGGTCTCATTGCCCAAGTCCCATTGGCAAGACAACGATCTGCTCATCAAACAACTCCAGGACTCTGCGGCCAGCGACGGGGGCGGCATGCCCGTCTATATCGTTTGGTCATCGCCCACGCCTCGTTTGGAAAATATGATTGTGCGCGCCTACGGTGTGGATCGGAGCCGCATTCGGTTTCTGTCTCCCGATGAATTCCTGACCCTTCCTGGTTTTTGCGAATCTGGGCAGCGCGCAACAATGGCCCTGTTGCTTGCGTCCCAGCAGCGCATCGACGAACTGCGGGCGCGTGCCCTGGCCTGCTGGCCAGATGCGAGAGAAGTGCTGGTTTTGAACAATGTTGACGAAAGACGCATCCTGCAATTGACGACTCCGGCAGGCACAGAGCAGCTTCAATTGGCACCGCAGGAGCGCCAGTCATGGAAAAGCACGCCCGATGTCATCCCTGTCCCCAGCGGCGCTGACGTGGCTGTGGACAAGAGCGGTCAGGTGTACGTCTTTCTCGAAAAACAAGCTGAGATATTGCATTACAATCTGCCCGGCCAACAACCCACGCGCATCGAACTGATCCAGGATCGTCCGCATGGGTTTACCCTGGCCCCCGATGGGTCGCTGGTTGTGTCGTCCGAAGCGAATGACAAGAAACTAGTCTGGTATGACGGGCGCACAGGCGAGGTGCTGCGACAGCTTCAGGGCGACTTTGGCACGGTCAACGAGGGCATTGCCATTGCCCAAAACGGTGAAATCTACCTGGCCGATTTTCACGGTTCACAGATTTGGCGTCTGCAACCCACTGGGGAGATCATTCGCACCTACACCGGCGGTGGACGTGTTGCGGAGCCTGTGTCCATCGCCATTGGTCCGGATCAGTCCATTTGGGTCTTGAATGCCCATAGCGGCGGACTGTTGCACCTCTCGTCCGATGACGTGGTTCTAGCCTCATTGCCCTTTGATCAGGCCAACCAGGATGCGGTGCCGGGACTGGTGACAAGCGAGGATGGTTCTGTATTTGTGGCCACGCCGGACAAACAGCGCATTGAATTGGTCAGCGCGGAGGGCGTCCTGCTTGATGTGTGGGGAGGATATCGCTGGCCGTCCAGTTTGTCCGTCGGCCCAGATGGACGCTTCTATGTGATTGATAATGAAGTACGCGAACTGGCTATCGTGGCTGGTGTGAGCGCACGATGAGGTGATTGAGAATATCGAGTATCGTGTATCGAGTATTGTGGTAGAATACCCACATAATACTCGACACACGATACTCGATTGAAGGAGACCATCATGTCCGAAACCATCCTCGACCAAATCACATCCATCACCGGCGTGGGGGCAAAATATTGGTCCGCCTTTGAGACCGTCTCCCCCGGCGGCATCCCCTTTGCGGGCTATTTGTGCCGCCAGGAGAGCGACAAGTTCGGCATGTTGGCCGTGACCGAGCAGGCGGGCGCGCCCCGGCTAGAGTTCATCTACGCCATGCCCAAGATCGACTACCCCTACATCCCCCAGCAGGACGGCAGCCTGCGGGTGGTGATCGACGTGCCACCGGGCACCGTGGACGCCCGCTTCACCCACAAGCTGGACGGCACGGCCATCATCTTCTATCCCCTCACCGGCCCGGACGGGGAGATCCTGGAAGTGATCCCCCGCACCCGCCTCCAGCCCGTCCTCACCCCCAGCCGCTGGGGAGACTGGAACGCCCTGCTGGCCGCGGCCCTGCCCGACCGATCCGGCGTGGAGGCGGCGGTGCGCAACTGAGCGGGCGGTGCTGATCTTCGAGCTGTGGGGCAACCGCAACGCCCACCTGATCCGCTACGACGAGCCGTTGAACCTGACGTTGCACACGGCCCGCCATTTGGACGGACGGCTCTATCCCTTCCCGGATGTGATGGCTTTGGGTGAAAAGTATGGGCTGGCGGTGGTGGAGTCTGTGGCGGTGTTGACGCCGGACGCCGCCGGGCTGGTGGCGGCCTATGCCCAGGTGCAGGCGGAGATGGAAGCCCGCAACCAGGCCGCCGGCGAGGAGGTCTATGTGGACGAGGGGGTGATCCTGGCCCTCTCCACGGCGCAGACGGCCGTCTATCTCAAGTGCAAACCGCCCTCCATCGAGGAGATCCACTGGCAGGCGGATCAGCATGTCAGCAAGGCCCACGTCGAGCAGGCCCTCTTCAAGCTGGCCGAAAACAACTATGACTTTGACACCGGTCAAGTGGAGGATCTCTACGAAAAGCTGGAATCCGACTTCGACCGGGAAGAACTGGAAGCCAACGCCGATCTGATCGAGCGGGTCTTCCACGACTTCCGCGCCGAAATGCGCAAGCAAGCCAAACTGCGCGACCTGCTCCGCACCCTGATCGCCGAAGAAAACCTGGACCCCACGGATCTCCCCGGACTCATGCGCCACCTCTCCAAGCACTATGCCCGCAGTGAGATGAATTGGGTGTTTGGGGTGGTGAAAAATGGGTAATTGAGATTGGAAAATTGAAAATGGAGAAGTTTTAATGATCGGGTTGACGACGGGTTGGGGTGGGGAGGGAAGGGTCGGTCACGAGAATCGCCCATGATTCCGATCTGGTGTCCACCCACCCATTAAAACTTTTCCACTCTCAATTTTCAATTTTCAATTATTGCCTCTTGACACCGCACAAAAACTACATTACACTAGGTTAATCGGTTGCGTAACCGGTTAACCTCTCTCAAAACGCTCCGCTCACCCAGTTTTATGGATTTCTTATGGCGACGATTCGTGATGTAGCCGAGCTGGCCGGTGTCAGCACGGCCACGGTTTCCCACGTGATCAACAGCACCCGCACGGTCTTGCCCGAGACCCGTGAGACCGTTTTGGCCGCGGTCGCCCAGCTCAACTATCGCCCCAGCGCCATCGCCCGCAGCCTCTCCACCAGCATCACCCATACGGTCGGCATTGTGGTGGCCGACATCACCAACCCCTTCTTCGCCGAACTGGTGCGGGGGATTGAGACGCGCCTGGCCCAAGTCGACTACAACCTGATTGTCTGCAACACGGACGAGCGGCCCGACCGGGAAAGCCGCTATCTGGACCTGCTCTTTGGTCGCCGGGTGGATGGGATGATCATTTCCTGCACGGGGGAGAATCATCCCATCTATGAGGCCTACGTGCGCTCGAAGCATCCCCCTGGTCTTTGTGGATCGCCAGCCGCCCCAGCACTATGGCCCGGTGATCACCGCTGACAATGTGCGGGCGGGCTTTGCGGCCACCACCCATTTGCTGGATTTGGGCCATCGCCAAGTGGCGATTTTGCTGCGTCACCCCACCCTCTCCACCGCGGCGGGACGGTTGGCCGGCTTCCGCCAGGCCCTGGACGCCCGCCAGATCTCCATCCCCGAGGACTTTGTGGTGGTGACCGATTCCCAGGTGGACGCGGCCTATCATCAGGCCATGCGCCTGCTCTCCCGCCCGGATCGGCCCACGGCGGTGGTGGCGGCTAACCATCTCATGGCTCTGGGACTGTTGCGGGCCACCCAGGAACTCGATCTGGCTTGCCCGGAACAGCTCTCCCTGGTTTGTTTTGACGATCAACCCTGGACCACCCTCTTCCGTCCCCACCTGACCGTGGTGGCGCAGCCGGTGCAAGCTTTGTGCGATGCTGCGGTGGAACTCTTCTTGGGCGCGGTGCAACGCCGCCAGGGGGAGAACGGCCCGCATGGGGAGGCGGCGGATGTATTGTTGGAAACCCAGTTGATCGTGCGGGATAGTTGTGGACCACCACCGGCGACTTTATGACAGGCGTGGGTGGTTAATTCTCTTCGTTTAGTTCTGGGCATTTTTTTTGACATAACGATGTGTGAAAGGAGTGTGACCCGACAAAGATGCGTGTAGGTGTATGAGTACGAGCGTGTAGCAATGTTGATACAAGGATGTATTTTCAGATTCCAAGGAGGAAGAAAGCTCATGCCAAAGTTTAAGACCCTGTTTGCTCTTTTGTTGGTGGCCGTCATGCTTGTGGGCTGTGTGGCCCCGGCAGCGCCTGCCGCCCCCGCCGCCCAACCCGCGGCAGATCAAGCGGCCGCCCCTGCCGAGGCCGTTCCCGCTGGCTTTGATTGGAAAGCCTACGAAGGCACCACCATTCGCTTCCTGGCCAACAAGCACCCCTGGACCAGTGCCATCGAAGAGTATATCCCTCAATTTGAAGCCGATACCGGTATCAAGGTCAACCTGGAAGTGCTGCCCGAAGATCAGTTCCGCCAGAAGGTGTTGGTGGAGTTGACCACGGGTGCGGGCACGGTGGATGTCTTCATGTCCATGCCGCCCCAGGAAGGTCTGAAGTTCCACAGTGCCGGTTGGTACGAACCCCTGCAGGACTACATCGCCAACCCGGCCCTGACCAGCCCGGACTATGACGCCGCCGACTTCCTGGCCGGTGTCATGGGCGCCGAGACCATCAGCGGCGACGTGATCGGCATCCCCATCATGATGGAGAACGAGGTCCTCTACTACCGCAAGGACATCTTTGCGGACAAGGGCATCGCCGTCCCCACCACCATGGACGAACTGAAGGCCGTGGCTGCCCAACTGAACGACCCGGCCAATGACTTCTACGGCTTCACCGCCCGAGGCAAGGGTTCTGCGGCTGTGACCCAGTTCAGCACGTTCCTCTATAACTACGGCGGCGAGTGGTTGGATGCGGACCGCAAGCCCATCATCAACCAGCCCGAAGCCATCGCGGCCTTTGAGACCTATGGCGGTCTGCTCAAGGACTATCGGCCCTCCCGGCTCCACCAATAACCATTGGTACGAAGCCAGCAGCATTCTGAACCAGGGCAAGGCCGCCATGTACACCGACGCCAACAGCCTCTTCTCTGTGGTGGAAAACGCTGAGAGCAGCACGGTTGTGGGCAAAATCGGCTACGCCATGATGCCCGCCGGTCCCGCCGGCAACCACCCCTACGTCTCTGTGTGGGGCATCAGCATGGCCAGCAGCAGCCAGTACAAAGAGGCCAGTTGGTATCTGATGCAATGGCTGACCTCCAAGGGCATCGTCAAGGAAGCCCAGATGAAGGGCATCCCCGGTGGTCGCCGCTCTGTGTGGGCCGACGCTGACGGCGCCAAGGCCTTCCCGGCTGACTGGGTGGAGACCTTCGTGCAGTCCAACGAAATCGCCTATCCCTATGATCGACCGCCCGTGGTGGCCGTCTCCGAAATTCGAGACGTGATCGGCGTGGTGATCATCACGGCGATTGAAGGCGGCGATATCCAAGCCGCCGCGGATCAAGCGGTCGAAGAAATGACCGCCATCATGGCCAGCACCGAATAGATTTTCTCTTTGGAACAGGGATGGGGCGGATCCTGGCCGGATCCGCCCCATCCCCTATCCGCCCCAGGAGTTGCCATGTCTCAATCTGTCACCCAGTCCAAATCTAGCCCCCCGGCCCGCTCGCGTCGGGTTCCCCTATGGGAGCGCTATCCTCAGTGGTTTTTGATCTCCCCGGCGGTGATCGTGATGCTGGTCATCATGCTCTATCCCCTGGGCTATACCCTGTGGATGGGCTTTCACGAGTGGTATGCCTCCAGCCGGGTGCCGCCGGAGTTTGTGGGCATCGATAACTACATACGCATCTTCACCGCGGACAAACGCTTTTGGAATGCCTTCCGCCTCACCTTCTACTTCTCCGGTCTGGCTGTCACCCTGCAAACCTTCTTGGGCGTGGGCATCGCCCTGATCTTCAACCGGGAATTCCTGGGCAAGGGCGTGGTGCGCACCATGTTCCTCTTCCCCATGGTGGCGACGCCCGTGGCCATCGCCCTGGTGTGGATGATGATGTACAACCCGGTGCTGGGGGTCTTCCGCTACTTCTTTGACCTGGTCGGGCTGCCCGCGGTGCAGTGGGTCAGCGACCGCTCTTTGGTGATCCCGGCTTTGGTGATCGTGGACACCTGGCAATGGACGCCCCTGATCACCCTGATGACCCTGGCCGGCCTCTCCGCCCTGCCCGCTGAACCTTTCGAGTCCGCCTTGATCGACGGGGCCACCGGATGGCAGATCCTGCGTCACATCACCCTGCCCCTGCTGCGCCCGGTGATTGTGGTGGCCGTGCTCTTCCGCACCATCGACGCCATCAAAACCTTTGACATCATCTATGTGATGACCCAGGGTGGCCCGGCCTTTGCGTCGGAAAATCTCAATATTTACATCTTTCAGTCCGGCTTCAACTACTTTCACATGGGCTATGCGTCCTCCCTGCTGATCGTGTTGTTTGCCATCGTCATGAGCGTCAGCGTGCTGCTGATTCGCTTGCGCCGTGTTGAGTGGTAAGGAGAGAGCTATGTTAGGCAGTCACGTCACCCGATCCACTGGACATCCCTGGCGCAAGGCCGCGCGCAACCTTGGCATTTTATGCCTTGGTGATTGCGATCATGGTGCCCTTTCTTTTTGTCTTTTATTGGATGATCCTCTCGTCCTTCAAAAGTCAGGTGCAAAACACGGCCTACCCGCCGGTCTGGTTTTTCAAGCCCACCTTGGACAATTACCGCGAGGTGTTTTTGAAGAACGACATCCTGCTCTTTGCCAAAAACAGCAGCATCATCGCCTTTGGGGCCACAGGATTTGGGCTGCTCTTGGGGCTACCCGCTGCCTATGCCATTGCCCGGTACAAAATGCACGGGCTTGGGCTGGCCATCCTCATCGCCCGTGTCCAGCCGGGCATCAGCTTCCTGATCCCGCTCTTCGTGATCTTCCTCAAACTCAAGATGATCGACACCTATCAGGCCCTGATTATCACCCACCTGATCGTGACCATGCCCATCATCGTGTGGATGATGATCAGCTATTTCGAGGACATCCCGTCGGAGTTGGACGACGCCGCCAGGGTGGATGGATGCAGCCCCTTCGGCGCGTTTTGGCGGGTCGCCCTGCCCCTGGTCCGGCCCGGCATTGCGGCGTCGGCGATCTTGGCTTTCATTTTTTCATGGAATAATTTTCTCTTTGGCCTGGTGCTTTCCAGCTTCCGCACCAAGCCCTTGCCCGTGGCCGTCTTCAATTTCATGAGCTACGAGGAGATCAATTGGGGTGGCCTGACCGCCGCGGCCTCGTTGATCACCTTGCCGGTTCTCTTCTTGGTGCTGCTGGTGCAGCGCCACATCGTGCGCGGACTGACCGTCGGCGCTGTGAAAGGATAGTGGAGGTATGAAAGCTCTGGTGTACGGTGGTCCCTGGACCATGACGCTGGAAGAAGTACCCGATCCCCAACCCGGCCCGGGAGAATTGTTGGTGGAGCCGTGCGCCGTGGGCATCTGCGGCTCGGACGTCCACGGCTTCATCGGCAAGACCGGACGCCGCAAGCCGCCCATGATCATGGGCCATGAGTTTAGCGGCCGGGTGACCGGCGTGGGGCGCGGGCGTCACCCGCTTCGGCATTGGGGACGCGGTCGTCGTCTCGCCCATCCAGGCCTGCGGCGTCGTGCGCCAACTGCCGGGTCGGCCTCACCAACATCTGCACCCACCGCCATGTGCTGGGCGTGGACATCGCCGGCGCCTACGCCGACCGACTGGTGATCAAGGAAGAGATGGCCTTCGCCAAGCCGGAGAATCTCTCCTGGCGGCGGGCGGCCATGAGCGAACCCCTGGCCGTGGCCCTCCACGCCGTGGAGATCACCCCCATCCGCCTGATGGAGACCGTGGCCATCGTCGGCGCGGGCACCATCGGCCTGCTCACCCTGCTGGCGGCCGCGCCTCAAGGGGGCCGGACGCATCATCGTCACGGACATGATGCCCCATCGCCTGGACCTGGCCCGACAGCTGGGCGCGGATGTGGCCATCAACGTCAAGGAGCAGGACCCCGATCCAGACGGTCAAGGATCTCACCGGCGGCCTGGGCGCGGATGTGGTCTTTGAGGCCGTGGGCTTTGGTCCCACGGTGCAGCAGGCCCTGGCCCTCACCCGCACGGGCGGCAACGTCACCTGGATCGGCAACAGCGCCCAGATGATCGAACTCAACATGCAGGAGGTCGTCACCCGGGAACTGACCGTGCGGGGCACCTACGGCTTCAACCGGGAATTCGCCGCCGCCATCCAGGCCATCGCCAGCGGTCGCATCAACGTGGACCCCCTGATCGAGCGCATCGCCCCCCTGGCCGACGGTCCGCAGATCATCCACGAGTTGGCGTCGGGCACGCTGGATTTGGCCAAAGTAATTTTGGAGCCATAATAGCCATGAAAATCTCCGCATTCCCCAAATGTTATCTGGAAACCATCGCCCACGACCGCACCATGACCGTCTTTGACTGGATCGAGATGGCCAAGAGTCTGGGCGCCGAGGGGCTGGAGATGTACGAAGGCTTCTTCCTCAGCCTGGACGACGCCTACGTGGATTCGCGTGGGCGAGGCCATCGCCGCGGCGGGCTTTGCCATGCCCATGATGTGCTGCTCGCCCGATTTCACCAACCCCGACGCGGACGAGCGCAAAAAGGCCATCGCCCACGAGGCCGAGATGATCCGCGTCACCCGGCGGCTGGGCGGACCCAAGGCGGTCTGCCGGGTGCTGACCGGTCAGCGCTATCCCGAGGTCAGCCGGGCCCAGGGCGTGGCCTGGGTGGTCGAGGCCATCGCCGCAGCTGCTCCCGGTGGCCAGGGAACATGACATAATCCTTGGGCTGGAAAATCATTACAAGGATGGCCACTGGCAATATCCCGAATTCGCCCAAAAGATGGATGTCTTTCTGGATGTGCTGGCCGCCATCCCCGAACGGGAGCTACTTCGGCGTGCAGTACGACCCGTCCAACGCCATCGTGGCCGGCGACGATCCCATCGAACTGCTGCGCCACGTGGCGGACCGGGTGGTGAGCATGCACGCCAGCGACCGCTATCTGGCCGACGGGCGCCACCCTGGACGATCTGCGCCAGACCGACGGCACCATCGGCTACTTCGACAAACTGCGCCACGGCGTCACCGGCCAGGGGCTGAACGACTACGACACCATCTTCCGCATCCTGGCCGACGCCGGCTACGACGGCTGGGTCAGCATCGAAGACGGCATGAACGGCATGGACGAAATGGAAGCAATCCTGCGTTTCCTGCACGCCATGCGGGAAAAATATTTCTAAAGCAACGCAAAAATGAACACAGATTTGACGGATCGGACGGATCAAAACGGATTTTTTTGATCCGTTGTAATCCGTTCGATCCGTTCGATCCGTGTTCTATTTCTAACCTCTTCTACACAATTATTTCGAATCGAGGCATGATGAAAGCACTTGTGAAGTACGACCGAGTCGACAAAGCTATCGAAGTGCGGGACATGCCCGAACCCGGTCCCATCCGCCCGGACCAGGTGCTGCTTGGACGTGCAGGCCGTGGGCGTGTGCGGCAGCGACATCCATCTGTGGCACGAGAACCAGAGCTGGGCGATCAAACTGCCGCTGGTGCTGGGCCATGAATATTCGCGGCGATCGTCAGAAGTGGGCGCGGCAGTCACCGGCTTTGCCGTCGGCGACCGGGTGGCGTGCGAGACCGCGGCCCAGGTCTGCGGACAGTGCGTCTACTGCCTGAGCGGCAACTACAATCTGTGCCCCCACCGCCTGGGCTACGGCAACCTGATCGACGGCGCCATGACCGATTATGTGGCGGCCCGCCCCCAGATCCTGCACCACATCCCGGACAACGTCTCCTTTGAACACGCCGCGCTGACCGAGCCGATCTGCGTGGCGGTCAACGCGCTGGTGGAAAAGAGCACCATCAAGCCCGGCGACACCGTCGGTCATCCAAGGCGCCGGCCCCATCGGCATGATGGCGCTGCAGGTGGCCAAGCTCTGCGGCGCCGGCACGCTCATCATGCTGGGCACCGATGTGGACGCAGCATCGCCTGGAGGTGGCCGCGGAGCTGGGCGCGGACTACGCCATCAACGTCCAGCGGGAGGATCCTGTGC
This sequence comes from uncultured Chloroflexia bacterium, assembly GCA_963704975.1. GTDB lineage: Bacteria > Chloroflexota > Anaerolineae > Caldilineales > Caldilineaceae > JAGNDO01. Next base: position 194,977 of record CAVPIK010000044.1, read on the forward strand.
GATTTGATCCGCTCAGCTGGGCGATGGCTTTGGCGCCGATCTGGTGGTCGACTGCACCGGCGTCAGCGCCGCGCTCAAGCAGGCCATGGAGCTGGTGCGCCCCAACGGCACCATCACCAAGATCGGCTGGGGACCGCAACCCCTGGACTTCAGCCTGGACCCGCTGGTGGGCAAGGCCGTCACGCTGCAAGGCTCCTTCAGCCACACCTACGCCACCTGGGAGCGGGTGCTCAAGCTGATGGCCACCGGCCTGATCAACCTCGACTCCGGTGATCGGCGGCGTCTACGCGCTGGACGAGTGGGAAGCAGCCTTCACCGCCATGGAAGCGGGCCACAATGTCAAATCCGTGATCAAAATTGAGAGCCAAGGCATGAAAAGCAACCGATCATTCAAATTTCACTGGACGTGACCACTATCGACGAGGCGCTGGACTTGGCCGAGCGCGGCCGTCCGGGCCGGGGTGGACTGGCTGGAAGCGGGCACGCCGCTGATCCTGGCCGAGGGGCTGCACGGCGTGCGGGCCCTGCGCCAGCACTTCCCGGACATGCCGATTGTGGCCGATCTGAAGACCATGGACGGGGCCGGGCTGGAGGCCGAGATGATGTTCCAGGCCGGCGCCAACATGGTCGTGGTCATGGGCCAGGCCCACGACGCCAGCATCATCGAGCAGGTGAAGATGGCCAAGCGCTACGGCGGCCAGGTCATGTGCGATGTCATGCTCTGCCCGGACAAGCCGGGGCGGGCGGCGCAGGCCGAAGCGCTGGGCGTCGACTACATCATCGTCCACACGGGCTTTGACGAACGCAACATGATTCCCGGGCTCTCAGCCCGCTGGACGATCTGGCCGACGTCCTGGCCGCGGTGACCATTCCCGTGCAGGCCGTGGGCGGCCTCAGCATCGATCAGGCCATCCAGACGCTGGACCTGGGCGCGGAGATCGTGGTCTTCGGCGCCCGCTGGTCATCAGCGGCACCGAGTTCAAGGCCGCCGCGGATGATTTCGAGGCCATCCTGCGGGAGATCGTGGAGCGGGTGAAGGGGTGAGCGGGTGAAGCGGGTGAATCCAGTGCGACGCCCCCAATCAACCAATCAACAAAGCAACGGCCAACCATGAACCTATTCGATCAAATCCAAACCCTAGACTTCCCCATCGACCTGCCCGACATCGTTGCTCTTGGTCGAGCAGACCTTCCACGCCCCCCAGGTGGCGGATGTGCGTGAGGCCGCCCAGACCGCCTTGGCCGACAGCGGACTGCTCTCCGCCATGTCCCCCGGCCAGAGCGTGGCCGTGGGGGTGGGCAGCCGGGGCATCGCCAACCTGCCCGTCATCGTCAAGGCCGTGGTGGATCGCCTGCGGGAGGCCGGGCTGCATCCCTTCGCCTTCCCGGCCATGGGCAGCCACGGCGGGGCCACCGCGGAGGGCCAGCGGGAGATTCTGGAAGGGCTGGGCGTGACCGAAGAGAGCATCGGCGCGGAGATCCGGGCGACCATGGAGGTGCAGGAGATTGGCCGCATCCCCGACGGCCCGCCGCTCTATCAGGGCGTGGAATCCGCGGCCGCCGACCACTGCTGCTGATCAGCCGCATCAAGCCCCACACGGATTTCCGCAGCCATTTGGAGAGCGGGCCGTCCAAGATGTCGGTGATCGGGTTGGGGAAGCAGTTCGGCGCGGCGCTCATGCACGCCGGGGGCGGGGCCAACTTTCAGCGCTATCTGGCCCCGGCGGCCCGCATCTACGAGGCCAATACCAACCTGCGTGGGGCCATCGCCATCGTGGAGAACGCCTACGACCAGACCGCGCATATCGTGGGGCTGACCGCAGACCAGATCGGCCTGGACCCGGAGGCCATCCTGCTGGAGACGGCCAAATCCTATCTGGCCGGCCTGCCCTTCCCGGAGATCGATGTCATGGTCGTGCGCGACATCGGCAAGCCGGTCAGCGGCACGGGCATGGACACCAACGTGATCGGGCGGCTCATGATCCCCCGGCAGCCGGAGGACTTCGGCGGGCCGGATGTGGCCGTGCTGTGGTGCTGGACATGCTGGACGAGAGCCACGGCAACGCCTCGGGCCTGGGCCTGGCCAACATCACCACGGCCCGGCTGGTGAAGAAGATCGACTGGGGCGACACCTACACCAACGCCATCACCTCGGGCATCTTCGGCATGTGGCGGGCGGCCATGCCCATCACCCTGGCCGATGACCGCCGGGCCTTGCAAGCCGCCCTGCGCTGCTGCGCCCGCCCGCCGCAAGATGCCCGTTTCGTCTTCTTCCAAGACACCCTCAACCTGGACCGGCTCTGGGTCAGCCCCAACCTGCGGGCCGAGGTCGAAGCCCATCCCCGCCTGCGGGTGCTGGACGAAATCCCCCTGCGCTTCGGCGCGGATGGGGGCATGATCTCCCCGTGGATCTTCGAAGATGCTGGGTCAAAAGAGAAAAAATAGAACACGGATCAAACGGATTTGACGGATGAAAAACGGATCTTTTTTGAAAAAGAAAAATCCGTTTTAATCCGTTCGATCCGTCCGATCCGTGTTCTATTTTTTATGAAAGCGAGATTCCCATGCAATTGAGTTGCTTGCCTGTTTCTCTCTATGCCGATCTCAGCGCCGGGCGGTTGGCCTTGGCGGACTGGTTTGCCTTGGCCGCCCGCTTGGGCTTGGACGGCGCGGACATCAGCGTGGTCCATCTGCCCTCCCGCCGCCCGGCGGATCTGGCGGATCTGCGCGCCCAGGCCGCGGACGCCGGGGTGTGCATCCCCATGCTGGTGGCCTACACGGACTTCACCCACCCGGACCCGGCCTATCGGGCCGCGCAAAAGGACCAACTGCTGCGGGACATCGAGGCCGCGGCCCATCTGGGCGCATCCTATATTCGGGTGACGGCGGGGCAGGCCCATGCGGGCGTGGGGCGGGACGAGGGCATCGAGTGGGCGGCGGCGGGGTTGACAAGCTGTGTGGCCGAGGCTGCGGCGGCTGGGGTGACCTTGGCCTATGAAAACCACTGCAAAGGCTACGGCTGGACCCACTTTGACTTCTCCCAGCCGGCCCAGATCTTTGGGGAGATTCTGGCCCGCACCGAAGGACAGCGGCTGGGCGTCCTCTTCGACACGGCCAACAACCTGGCCCTCAACGACGATCCCCGGGCCGTGTTGGCCCAGGTGGGGGATCGGTTGGCCGTGGTCCACGCCAGCGACTTCCGGCGGCCCGGCTTCTTCGAGCCGGTGGTCATCGGCACCGGGGCCGCGCCCCTGGCCGCCCTCTTTGGCGACCTGGGGCGCATGGGGTTTGACGGCTGGCTGAGTATGGAAGAGGCCAGCCGGACCGGTGAAGCGGGCTTTGTGGCCGGGCTGGCGGCAGTGCGTCGGCTGCTGTCAGGGGTTTCTTCGTCCGAACCAGATCACCAAGCCGCCGCCAGCCAACACCAAGAGGGGCCACACGATCCATGACCAGGGCGAACGGGTCGGGATCGGCTCTGCATCCGGCACGGGCGTCACGGCTGGGGTTGGTGCGACCGTTGGCGCGACATCTGGCTGAGCCTCGGCCTTTGGCTCGGCGTAGACCTGACTGGCGACTTGATCCAAATACGCGGCGGACCAGGCCAGGGGGGCATTCCAGTTGATGGCGACTTCGTTGGTCGAGTAGGAATCAATATCGTCCACATAGGACTTTGCGGGCGGGTTACCGGTCAGCCCAGCCGCTTCGGTCGCCTCGTCCGAGGGGGTGCCGTTGGGTCCCCCCGCCACGACGCCCGGAGGCGGCGGGTGGATAGCTCTGCTGATTCGCCCAAAAGCGATGATGGGGATAGGTGAGCGGGTTTTCTCCGTAGCCGGAGACATAGCTCTTGTTCAGCGGATTGCGTCCCAGCAGATAGTCCATGCTCTCAACCATGCCGTCCAGATAGGCCTGTTCCTGGGTGAAGTCGTAGGCCAGCCCCATCATCATCATGCGGTTGAGGACGTCCGAGTTCGATCCCCAGACATAGCTGTCCGCCGCCAGGGGGACCAGATAGCCCTGGCCCCGCAGGGTGCGGATGAATTCATCCGCGGAGGCAATCACGCTTTGGCGGTTTTCCTCGATCTCTTCGACGGACAGTTCGTTGGGCACAACGGCCAGGGAGATCGTGCCCAGCGCGGCGGTTGTCCCCCAGTAGAGGCCGTCCGTATCGGCAAAATGGGGAGACTTGAGCAGGAAATCTCTGTAAACATCCTGGCCGGTCGTAATGAAGAGCTCGGACGCGGCCCAATAGAACTCGTCCGCAAAGGCATTGTCCCCGTAGGCCCCTCCACCGGCGTTGAAGAGCACCGCGGCCATGCGGGGATTGGCCGTGGCCGCTTGCCAGGCCGATTCTGCTGCGGCCAGGCAGCGGGCAGAGAAGTCAGCGTCGAACGGCCGCCCAGATGCGGGCACACTGGGCCGCGGTGGCAGCCAGATTCAACGTGGCCGGGGTGGAGGGCGGGAAGAGAAAGCGTCCGCCGTCGGCGCTGGTGGCCGTGCTCGTCTCCGGGGGAGCCAGGGGCAGGGGATCCCAGTTCTTGCCGTGCAGCTTGTGATGGGCCATGCCCGCCAGGGGCTCTCCGGCAGGCACCTGCATGCCCAGCAGGAAGTCAAGTTCCCAGCGGGCTTCGTCCAGAACATCCGGGACACCATTTTGGTTTTCGGGCAAGCTGAGAGAGCCATCCGGGAAGAGGTCAGGACTGCGCTCGTAGAGATTCATCAACGTCCAGACCGAGATGCCGCCATTGACCACGTACTTGCCGTAATCCCCGGCATCATACCAGCCGCCGCTTGCATCCAGGGTGTAGCCGCAGTCGGACCAACTCTCGCCCGACGCATCCTCGCCCTGGAAGCAGCCCACCTCCCCATCGGAAAGATGCCCCGCCCCCCGCGCCCACTCTGCGCCCGGCGCATAGTCGGCCTCAATCGGTATGCCGCTGCGGTTGAGATAGAAATAGGCCAGGGCCTGGGCCTTCAGATCTGTGTAAATGTCCGTGGAGATGTCAAAAGGATCGCTTCTGATTTCACCGACTTGCAGGACATAGCCCGTGCCCGGCGTGGTGAAGGCCGAGAAATCGATGGTTTGCAGACTTTCGCCGGACGCCGCGTCGTCGCCAAACTCGCTGGTTTCCCCCTCGAAGAGGGTGTTGCCCTGGCTATCGAGCAGTTGCCACGGCAGGGGATTCCAGAACTTGGAAGCGAGCACAGCGTGTTTGGGGGCAAAAGGATAGTAGCCCGTCTGGTTGACGCTGATGCGCAGGCGGTCCGGTTCTGGCGTGGGCGCGGGGGCCGGCGTGGGCGGGGCCGCAGGCCCGGACGAGGTGGGGATGTCCGTGCGCCCGACCTCGAAGAAGAGGGCGCGGCCAAAGAGATAGGGGAACTGCCACGAGTTATCGCTTGCGTCGGCATTGGACCAGATCAGTTTGACATCCCGATCCTGGGTGCTGGCCCCATTGGATTGGGCTTGGAAACCGATCTCCAGCCCATGGGCGGGGACGATGCGGAGGGGCACGGCGGCCTCAAAGGCCCAGCCATCTGCCGTCTCGAAGACGAAGGCGCGCACGTCCGCTTGCTGGCTGGTTGGTGCCACTCAGGGTCAGCGCGGCCGGGTCCGTGTTGCCTATGTCGCCTGGGTTGATATTGACCTGGAAAATGCCAGGTCCATAGCCGCTCGCATTCAGATCACCGCTGGTGTTCAGGTAGAATTCCAGGGAGTCTTCGTTCCAATAGTTTCCCCCGTGCTGCCCGGTGATGATATTCTTGTCCGGGATGGACATGGTGAGATAGAGGGTCTCGTCATCTGCCGCCACGGAAAACGAGAGCGGGCCATCGTTGCCTTCCGTTTTGTTGGGGGCCGATCCTTGGGTGACCACCTGCACCGGAATATTCTGCCAATCGTCCAGGTTGCCATCCAGCTCGATGGCGACGGGGAAGGGCACATAGACCACTTCGCCGGGGATTGGGGCGGGGCCAACAGCTCCCCGGTTTGCGCCTGGACTTGCTGACCGGTGCCCAGGATCAATGTCCCCAGCAGAGACACCGCAATGAGTCCCACGAAAAATCTACTCGAAAAGCGTGACATGGCCTGTTTTTTCCTTTCAAATTGGCTAACTGTCGGTGGTGACCAGCGTGATCCCGGCTCGCAATGCGGCCCGATTGACTCTCAATGGGTGATGGCGGATGAATAGCCCTGTTCGATTGTCATCAACCATGCCACCACCTCCCCCACCCCATCCTCCTCCGGCGTGCCGGTGATGCGGTCCGCGGCGGCCAACACTTCGGGCACGGCATTGCTCACGGCCACGCCCAGGCCGCACTGTTTCAGCATCCCCACATCGTTGACATCATCCCCAAAAGCCACAACATTTTTCAGATCCAGCCCCCATCGGGCCACCAACGCGGCCAGGGCGTGGGCCTTATCCACCCCCTTGGGCATGATCTGGATCAGGTCGTAGCGGTTAGAAACCATCACCTGCACCGTGTCGGGCAGGTCGTCCAGGGCATCGCCCAGGAGTTCGACCTGGCTGTTGCGCAGGATGATCTTGGCCGTGGGCTGGTGGTAGACCGTGGCGAGGTCCACCACGGTGTAGCCGGCCAAGGCCCGGGGCGGGGTCTGGTTGAGGTAGAGTTGATCGTGGATTTCCAAGCCGATACGGGCGAGGGGGGCTCTGGCCAGCAGGCGCTGAACAATGCTTTGGACTATGGCGCCGGGAATATACTCTTCGAAAACAGTCTCTCCATTTTCAAAAGCAACCGCCCCGTTGTAGCAGATCAGGGGCAGATGGGCCAGGGCCGGGGGCAGACCGCTGCGGGCGGAGCGGGGCGGGCGACCCGTGGCGATCAGCAGCCGGTTGCCCGCCTCTTCCCAGCGGCGGAAGAGGGCCAGGGTGGCGTCGGAGATGGTGCCGTCTTTGCGCAGGAGGGTGTCGTCCAGGTCGCTGGCGATGACGGAGATGTGGGTGAGGTTCAAAGGGCGGTCCTTTCGGGTTGATCCTTCGTCGATCTGAGCCAGTAGTATACCACGCAGGGCCGAATTTGCGCCCGTTCCGCCATGATCTGGGTCTGTCCCAAATGTTTGTGAAGAACCGTATGATTTTCGCCAAGAGAAGAAAAGAGGGGATCCGGTGGTTACCGGATCCCCTCTTTTCTTCTCTTGGCTTCTTGGATGGAATGATAGCCCACCGTTAATCTGCCCGGTTATTTGCCTTCCAACAGGGTGATCAAATTGTCGGCCAGGATGGTGCCCAGGCCTGACGACGAGGAGACGATGCCCCGCTCGGCCTTGGCGGTGGCCTTGGCTTCGGGGGAGAGATCTCGCATGGGCACGCCTGTGGCATCGGCTTCGGGGGTGAGGGTGTCGTCCTTGGCCTCCTTGACGCCGATTTCGACATAGTAGGCCTGCATGTCGATGTTGGTGATCTGCATGGCGGCGATGGCCTGGATCTGATCCGGCGTCATCAGGGCCAGGATCTGGTTTTGGACAGCAGTGGTCTCTTCCGTGGCCGCGGTCTCGCTGGCGGTCAGGGAGCGATAGAGCTGCCAGTAGGGGAGCAGGGTCTTGGCCTGCTCCGGGGTGATGGCGTCGGGGGTGCCTTCCATCCAGATTGAGCCGAGAATGAGTTGGTTCTTGATGGTCAAGGCGTTTTCATACTCTTCGTTTAACTCTGCCGGGGCCGCGGCTGCGGGTGCCGCCTCGGCGGGTGCGGCGGCCTGGGCTGGGGCATTATCCTGAGCCGGGGCGGCGACGGCAGCCGGGGCGCTGACCGGGGCGGCGGCAGATTCGGCAGGCTCATCGCTGCCGCCACATGCGGCTAGGAGCAGGATGGAGAAGAGGGCGAGCAGGGAAATCAGTAGCTTGGTGGTTTTCATGGTCGAGTTCCTTTGGGCATCTATCCGAACCGTCTCTGATCCGGGGAAAGTAGGCTGGGTTGGCAGTTGATTGAGTGACTGGGCAAAAATATGATCTCTACTGTAGTCGATTCTGCAAAACGGTCATCAGTTCGTCCAGCAGCATTTCCGAAGTGTTGGGCCCGCTGCGCTGGGATTGGCCTGTGCCTGCACCCGTGCCCCGTTGACCCGTGGCCCCTGGCCCCGTCCCTGTGCCGTCCCCGCCGGTCACCAGACCGAAGGATTGGGCCGTCTCTTGCAAGATGGTGCGGGTGAGCTGCATCTGCTTGATGGCGTCGATCTGGGCCGGGGTCATGGACCCTTCGATCTGGGCCAGCAGAGCCACCACCTCTTCCTGGGCGCCTGTGCCCGTGCGTTGCAGCGAGCTGGACCCTTGCCACAAAGGCAGCAGGGTGCGGGCCTGCTCCTGGGTCACCGCTTGATCCGTGCCCTCCAATTGCAGGGTGCCCACAATCAGTTGGGTGCGTAGGGGCAGGGCATCCGTATAGCTTTCGGAGAGGGCGGACGTGGCCGCCGCGGCGCTGGTCGTGGCGGCGGTGCTCTCCGGCTGCGCATTGCCGCAGGCGGCCAAGACGGTCAAGAGCAGGATCAGGGTCAGGCTGAGCACAAAGTTTTTTGTTCGCATGATGGGTTCCTTTTGAAAAGTGCTGTTATTCATGGCGCAGGGCCTCAATCGGGTCAAGTTGAGCCGCTTTATTGGCGGGGAAATAGCCGAAGAAGACCCCCACCACCAGGGCGGCCCCAAAGGCGACCACGATGGAACTGGGCACCACCACCGTGCGCAGATCCCCGGATTGGCCAAAGAGCCACGCCCCGCCGATGCCCGCCCCCACGCCGATCAGCCCGCCGATCAGGCTGAGGGCCAGGGCCTCGATCAGAAACTGGCGGCGGATGTCGGCCGGTGTGGCGCCGATGGCCTGGCGGGTGCCGATCTCCTGGGTGCGTTCCGTCACCGAGACCAGCATGATGTTCATGATGCCGATGCCGCCCACCAGGAGCGAGACGCCGGCCACCCAGGCCAGCAAGGCCCGGAAGGCTTCCGTGGTGGCTTCTTGGGTGGAGATGATGTCCTGCTGGGTCTGGACGGTGAAGTCGGGCTGATCCGCCGAGACGTTGTGGCGGCGGGCCAGCAGGGCTTCGATCTGGAGGATGGTGTTGTCCAGGGTCTCTTTGCTCTCGGCCTGGGCGTAGATGGTCTTCACCTTGTCGCTGGCCAATTGGCTGGTCACGAACTTCTGAAAGACCACGGTGATGGGCATGTAGACCCGGCCATCGTAGTCGATGCCGCCCACGTTGCCCTTGGGGGCCATGACCCCGATCACCGTGAACTGGGTCGTGCCCACACTCAGGTTCTGGCCGATGGCGTACACGTCGCCGTAGAGATCCTTGGCCAGGGCCGAGCCCAGGACGACCACTTTGCGGGCCCCGTCCACCTCATCTTCGGTGAAGAAGCGGCCATCGCCCACAGGGGCATCCCGCACGCTGGGGAAATCCACCGTGGTGCCCAACACATCCGCCTCGAAGATCAGGCTGCCCGCCTTGATGGTCTGAGGCGCAGGGGCCTGTTCCGAGGCCACGCCGGTGACGCCGTTGATCTCGTTCTGGATGGCGACGGCGTCATCGTAGATCAGGGTCTTGGCCGCGCCGGGCGTGCCCCGGGCCGCGGAGATGATGATCAGGTCCGCGCCCAGGCTGTTGATCTGCTCGGCGATCACGGCTTCGGCCCCGGCGCTGACGGCCACCATGATGATCACCGCGGCCACGCCGATGATCACGCCCAGGGTGGTGAGGAAGGAGCGTAGTTTGTTGTTGATCAGCGATGAAAACGCCGACCGCAGGGTTCTGAAAAAGGTCATTGGTTCGTCCCTCCCACAGTGGGGCTTGAGCAGCCGCTGCCGTCTTTGTCGTCCGAAATGATGTTGCCGTCCCGCACGCAGATCACCCGCTGGGTGTGGGCGGCGATGTCCGGTTCGTGGGTCACCATGACGATGGTGTGGCCCTGGGCGTGCAGCCCGTGCAGGATCTGCATGATCTCTTCGCTGGAGCGGGTGTCCAGGTTGCCCGTGGGCTCGTCGGCCAGGATCACCGGCGGCTCGCCGATCAGGGCACGGGCGATGGCCACTCGCTGCTTCTGGCCGCCGGACATCTCGTTGGGCCGGTGGTCGGCCCGGTCGGCCAAGCCCACGGCGGAGAGGGCGGCCATGGTGCGCTCGTGCATCTCCTCGTCGCTCCAGATCAGTTCCGGGTCGTAGAGCAGGGGCAACATGACGTTGTCGTAGGCCGACATGCGGGCCAGCAGGTTGAAACTTTGGAAGACAAAGCCCAACTTCTTGTTGCGGATGTGGGCCAGCTCGGTCTTGTTCAGCCCGCTGATGTCCTGGCCATCCAGGATGTAATGGCCCTCCGTGGGCCGGTCCAGCGCGCCCAGGATGTTCATCAGCGTAGATTTGCCCGACCCGGACGGCCCCATGATGGCGATAAACTCGCCGGGCTGAATGGTCAAACTGACATTGTCCAAGGCCCGCACGGCGATATCCCCCGTGCCGTAGACCTTGGATAGACTTTGCACGTCAATCAGTGGATTGGTCATCGGTCAACACTCCTCGGTCGTTCGCACTGGAATTGTCCACGTCCTTCGCCCCCCGGCCCCCAATTCTGGGGGAGGTCGTGGACAGTCCCCCCAAAGTTGGGGGGCTAGGGGGCGGAGCGTGAATTTGCTCACTGGGTCTCGATGATGCCAGTGCTGACGACTTCGCCCAAGGAGAGGCCGCTGATGATCTCGGCGTTGGCAAAGTCCATGATGCCGACTTCCACCGGGCGCATCAGGGGCACGCCATCTTCCACCACGAAGACGGCGTAGCTGCCGGGGCTAAGTTCCCGCAGGGCTTCCAGGGAGACCAGGAGGGCGTCGTTGGCCGTGGCCGCGATCACCTGAATGGAGGCAGTCATGCCGGGCCGGGCATAGGCAGGGGGGTTCTCAATCGTGGCCAGGGCACGCAGGGCCGGCACACCGTCCACGGTCACCAGCAGAGGGCTGACATGCACGATTTCGCCAAAGTATTGGGCGTCGTTATTGGCCTGAAAGGTGACGTTGACCACATGACCGGGGGCAATCAACCCCATGTCAGATTCTTCGACAAAGAGTTCAACCTGTAGATTGTTGAGATCGGTGATGGTGAGCAGGGGGCTTGTGCTGACGAATTCGCCCGCCTGGGCGTTGACAGCCGTGATCGTGCCATCAAAGGGAGCGGTCAGGGTGGCGCGTGCCAAGGCGAGCTTGGCGCTATCGACACCGGCGCTGGCCTGGGCGACGGCGATCTGGGCGGCTTCGATGTCCGCCGGGTTGGCCCCGGCCAAGAGTTGTGCCAGCTCGGCTTCGGCCTGTTCGACTTTGGCCTGCAAAGCGGCGGTGGCATCCTCGCTGGGGGGCAAGAGCAATCGCTCCAGAGTGGCCTCGGCAGAAGCGACCCGGGCGGCGGCGGAAGCAGAGGCTTCTGGGCTGGCCGGGGCTGTTGACAGAGAATAGGCCGCATTGGCCTTGTCATAGTCGATGGTGGCCTGTTGGAGTGCGGCAGATTGGGGTGTGACGCCGACATCGTTGCGCCAGGCGATGGCGTTGTAGTCGGATTGGGCCCGCTGCAGGGCGATGGTGGCTTTCTCCAGTTCGGCCCCGAGAATTGTCAGTTCCGTGGCCGACGGACCAGCGCGCAGATCCGTCAGCCCCTGGCGGGCGGCCTCAAGATTGGCCCGGGCCGCAGCCAGATCCGCGGCACTGACCAGGGTCTGGCCTTGGCTAAGGTTCTCGCGAGCCGTGTAGACCGCGGCCGATGCCGCAGAGAGGGCAATGGGATCCACATCATCTTGCAGGTCGATCATCTTCAACTTGGCCGCAGCCAGATTGGCCTCGGCCTGAAGCAGATTGATGCGCTGGTCGCTGTCATCCAGCTTGGCCAACACATCCCCGGTCTGCACCACATCGCCTTCGGCCACCAACAGCTCAAGCAGACGGCCACTGGTAGAGAAGGCGAGATTCATCTCGTTTGCCGCCACCACATTGCCGGCCGCATTGGCACTGACGGTGATGTCACCTTTGCGCACCTTGGCGGTTTTCATGGTGGGGGCGGCGGCAACGGTCTGGGTGGGCGCATAATATTGGAAGTAATAATAGGCCCCGCCTGCCATAGCCAATAGTGGAAGGATGACCCACCACACATTAATCCGTCTTTTGCGCTGAGCCTTCATTTTGGGCATGCTGTCTCTCCATATGTTCTTGTGGGATGGCGTCACCCGTCTCTCCTTCCGACAGGCAGGGGTCAGAACTGGGACGTGTCGAAACCCCAATGTATGGAGTATGCCAAAAAGTTATGGAGGCCCTGTGGAGGTTCTATGGAGGCGTGATGGAGGTTGTGTGAAGGGACGGGCGCGGGGTGGGGTGGGGAGTGAGGTGGGGAGTGAGCGGAGTGGTTTTGCTGGGCGACCCGTGGCGATGATCAGCCGTTTCCCCTGGCCCTCCTGTGAAAGAAAGAGGGCCAGGGCAAGGTCATGGCAGAGGCTACTTGGCGGCGGCGAGGTAGGGGGCCAGCCGTTTGCCCATCTCTTGGCCGACCACGGTCAGGGCGTTGAGGGGGCGGATCATGACCTCGAACTCCTGGATCAGGCCGTCCGCGTTCCAGCGCATCAGGTCCAGCCCCTTCAGGTGGACGTCGCCGATGTGGGCGCTGAATTCCAAGGCCCACTGTTCGCCTTGTTCGTCGTCCATGATCCATTCCCGGTGATATTGAAAGTCCTCGAAAAGCTGGATCACCGTGCCCAGGACCAGGGCCACGGTCTGGCGGCCCTGCATGGGCTTCCAATAGACCGGGGAGCGGAAGGTGACATCCTCGGCCAGGAAGGCGGGGGCTTGGGAAAGGTCTTTGCTGGCGAGCATGGCGTGCCAGGCGGCCAGGCGGTGGGCGGTGGGGTGTGGGCATGGGGTTCTCCGTGGGTAATTGAAAATTGAGATTTGAGAGTTGAGAATTTTTAATGGGTGGGTTGACATCGGATCGACGTTGGACAGGTCTCCTTGTCTCCTTGTCTCCTCCGCTCCCCTTCTCCTTGTCTCAACTCAGCGCACAAACTCCTGGATAAAGGTCAGGTAGCCCCGGCGTCCACCGCGCTGATTCCAGGTGTTGATGGATTTGAGCAGCCGTTTGAGGATGGCGGTCATGATGTCCAGGGGGAGGGGTTCGGGGATGGCGGGCAGGCCGCTGTCGCCCCGGCCCAGCCGCCATTCGCACATGGTTTCGGCGGCAGCATAGACTTCTTGGGCCAGTTCGTTGAGGGGCATGGGCCGGGGGCGCGTCCCCGCTGCTCGGATTTGTAGCGGTCCATCAGGTTGCCCACGGCCATCTCCACATCAAAGTCGGCCAGGTCCGGGTACTCGTGATAGACTCGGACGATGGCGGTTTCGATGTTTTGGAAGACGTCCATGTAGTCTTCTTCGAGGTTCATGGGGTGGTCCTTTCGTTTCTGCGGATGTTCAACGGCTGGAGGAGTTCGCATCCCCTGGTGCGAACGGGTCGGCGTCAGAGGATCATCATTCACTACGTCACTCCCTCCAGTTCCGGCGGGAAAAGCTGACGATCCGACAATCGATCTGCGTCCAGGGCTTGGATCAAATAGTCTCCGGTTTCCCGCTGCTCGGCGTCATCTTCTTCGTCGATCCAGGATTGGAGGAGCGCTATGGCTTTGATGTGATTTGCATGAGGTTGCGGATGTTCGGTCAAGGAAACCGTCATGTTTGCCTCTCTTTGTCAATCCACGGTCGTCGACTTTCGCCAATAGTATACCACGCCTCCCCGGATCTACGCCCGCCCCTCCACAATCCTGATCTCCTCGGCGGACAGGTCGTATAGCTCGTAGACCAGCTTGTCGATCTGGCGATCCGTGGCGTCGATCTGGCGTTGGATCACATCCGAAACACCCCATACCTCGTCTCCCCCACGGGCGCATTCATTCGGAC
>CAVPIK010000045.1:0-153610 GCA_963704975.1 uncultured Chloroflexia bacterium
TGGCCATCACTTTAGCCCTCCTGCTCACGCTCCCTCTAGCTGCCTGGTTAGGATGGCATATGAGGCAAGGTGCCTATCAAGATCCTAACCAATGGGATCTTCTCTCATTTTGGAGTATGGCCCTGTTGATTCTCGCTGCACTGCTGGAAATCGCGGCTTTTATTGGATCTTCCTAATTGATTCCCCTTGTTCACCTAACAATCTATACCGTCGCGGATGGTGATATGCGCGCCATAGATGAACTCGCCGATGATGACAGTCCCTTTGGCGCCCAACGCTTTCAAGATGATGCCGACCGCAGCGACAGCGGCTGTTTAATTCGCCGGATAAACAACGGTCCCAGGATTTAGCATAAAAACCTGGTACCCATATCCGGCCTTCATATCTCCAATCTGATTGGTATTAAATTCCGGCCAATAAATCTGGCCCTGCCCATTCTTAACAACCAATAACTCACTGCTGATACTGGCTAAGGCCTGATCGATGGCCATGGGATTATCACGGTGATAAGCGATCAAATTCCATCCTGCCCCTAAATCCAGCGCCGTCTGTTGTGGATCAACCTGCCGTCCATTGATTGTAAGGGACACCGGATTGGTCATATAGATCTGGTAGCCCTCATCAATATGCCAATCCCCAATCTGGTTGACCTTCAGTTCCGGCCAATATACCTGGCCAACATTGTTTTTGATTATGACCATATCATTCTCAATGCCTCCTAGAACACCTTCCACTGCCGGGCTTGCAGGATCAATATAGCTGGAGATCATATTCCAGCCACCATCAAGATCAATATCCTGGGTTACACAACGATCACATTGCACGGCCGTTATCTTAAAGATAGAAGCATTACTCCCATTCTCAGCAACATACACTTCCCCATCCACACCCTCACCAAAGGTAGTTGGATTTGAAAATCCCGTCCCCGACACATTGGGCAAGCCAAAGGTTGTGAGCTGGTTGTGGTCCCCACCGCTCAGCGACCAAAAACGATTGCTGCAAAAATCCGCAAACAGATAATGACCCACCAGCCCAGGAATGTCCGAACCGCGATAGACAAAGCCACCTGTTACAGAACAATTCCCTGAACCGCTGCCACTGCTGTAATCATGAACCGGAAAATCATAACTGCCGATTACCCCACAGCCTGTCGTATTATAAGTGTGGCTCCCCTCATAACAGCGCCAACCATAATTCTCACCACCGGAACTCGCCTCCTCTTGAAAGTTAACCTCCTCCCATTCTCCCTGACCCACATCCCCAATCCACATATCCTCTGTTCGGCGGTCAAAACTAAAGCGCCAGGGATTGCGCAATCCGAGTGCCCAAATCTCATCACAATTTCCCCCCGCACCATCGGCGAATGGATTTCCAGCTGGAATTGCATAATTAGATTCGCCGCTAATATCACATTCCGCTTCTGAACTGCCATCCACATCGATTCGCAAAATTTTTCCCTGCAGCACCGACTTTGTTTGCGCCGTATTATTGGGATCTCCCCCAGGCCCGCCGTCGCCGGCACCAATATACAAATAGCCATCGCCTGGGCCCAAAATTCAGATCCCCAACATTATGATTAGAAGCATTCTGCTCGATCTCCAGAATAGTAGTAGCTGAAGCTGCATTTGCCAGATTGGGATTTGCGGCATCAACTGTATAACGGGCAATGCGCGAATCTCCGGAACCAAAATTGTAAGTTACATAAAAATAGCCATTGGTAGCATAATCAGGATGGAAGGCCAATCCCAGCAGCCCTCGTTCATCATTTGCAGAAGTTCCGCCAGTTACGAGGGTATCAATATCTAGAAAGGGGCTTGCTAATAAGGTTGTTCCCGAAATAATGCGGATTCGCCCCCGTTTTTCCAGGACGAATAGTCGGTCGTCCCCCGCATTGGCAATATCCGTTGGATATTCCAAACCAGTAACAATTTCAGTAAAAGTGATCGCCGGCGAATTCGAAATTCCTACCCGTCTGCCCTCCCTAATATGTAAATCCTCATCACAAGAATCGGCAGCACACGATTCTCCATTTGGTATAACAAGATCAGCCTCGATTCCATGCCCAGATGCCACATCGATTTCTAGCAACAAAACTGTCAGGAACAAAAAAGAGCAAACCAGAATAAAACCTAAGAACCATTTAGACATTTTGAAATTCCTCCGTGATAATTGCTAAACTATTGGATCGGATACCACATCACGAACTTGATTGTATCTGCCAAATCCTGAAAAATAGGTTGTACAACCAAATAGTTACGGTACTCTAAATTTTTTATCGATATTACTTATAACTCCTACCGCTTGCAAAGCGCGCCAAGACGCAGAGATGCAGAGAAAAATTTCAGATCTCCCCAAAAACCCTGCACGCGTTTTCCTTTTTTACATCACACTTAGACGCAGTGATGCAGAGAAAATTTCCAATCCCCTCAGAACCCCCCCCCGCGCCCCTGCGCCTCTGCGCGCGTTTTCCCTTTTTTCATCTTGCGCCAAGACGCAAAGATGCAGAGAAAATTTCCAACCATCCCCCTAAAGATTTCAAGCTCCCCCAATACCCCCCCCGCGCCCCTGCGCCTCTGCGCGCGTTTTCCCTTTTTTCATCTCGCGCCAAGACGCAGAGACGCAGAGAAAATTTCCAACCATCCCCCTAAAGATTTCAAGCTCCCCCAAAAAAAACCTCCGCGCCCCTGCGCCTCTGCGCGCGTTTTCCCTTTTTTCATCTCGCGCCAAGACGCAGAGACGCAGAGAAAATTTCCAAACATCCCCCTAAAGATTTCAAGCTCCCCCAAAAAAACCCTCCGCGCCCCTGCGCCTCTGCGCGCGTTTTCCCTTTTTTCATCTCGCGCCAAGACGCAGAGACGCAGAGAAAATTTCCAAACATCCCCCTAAAGATTTCAAGCTCCCCCAAATACCCCCCGCGCCTCTGCGCGCGTTTTCTCTTTTTCATCTCGCGCCAAGACGCAGAGACCCAGAGAAAATCCTTGTAAAATACCTTTACGACAAGGAATGAGTAAAATATAATTCTTCTAAGGTGAAAAGTGTTATGAAAGAAAATGAAATAGGAACAATCGTTGTTGACTCAGCCATCAAAATACATCGTGCTTTGGGACCTGGCTTACTAGAATCTGTTTACGAAGTCATACTCGCTTATGAATTAGAACAACATGGCTTGCAAGTTGAAAGGCAAGTGATCGTCCCAATCATTTACAAAGAACTTCACTTCAATGAAGGATTTAGAGCTGACATTATCGTCAACAAAAAAGTTATTCTTGAACTCAAGTCAGTCACCAATGTTACCCCCGCCCATAAAAAACAAATCCAAACATATTTGCGTTTGACCGGATGCAAATTAGGCTACTTACTAAATTTCGGCCAGGCCTTGATGAAATCCGGCATAACCCGGGCTGTAAATGGCTTAGAAGAAGGACTATTTGATAATAATATTTGAACAGATTTCAGGCTGTAAAAGAAAGTCCTTATAATCGTTACCCCTTGCGCCTCTTCACGCGTTATTCCTTTTTTACATCGCGCCAAGACGCAGAGAAAATTTCCAATCCCCAGAAAACCCCTCCGCGCCTCTGCGCCTCTGCGCGCGTTTATCCTCTTTCCTCATCGCGCCAAGACGCAAAGACGCAGAGAAAAAACCAACCTGATAATCTCTCTTCTCTTTTCAAGCTCCGAATAATTATTTGAATTTAGCGCTTTTACCTGTATTTTAGGATAAGATATCCGGGGAAAATATGGAAAATAATGCGACCATAAACAACCTGCTATCCCAGCGATTTGGATTTAATTCCTTCCGGCCCGGCCAGGAAGAAGCGATTTCCGCTCTTTTTAGAGAACCGACGCCTACTCTGCATCCAGCCAACCGGCCACGGCAAATCACTTGTTTACCAACTTCCCGCCCTCCTTTTCGACGGTCTGACACTGGTCATATCTCCCTTACTGGCCCTGATGCGCGACCAGATCCAGCAGCTAAACCAGCGTTTCCAGATCCCGGCCGCCAGCATCAACTCCGATCAAAACCAAGAAGAAAATGAAGCCGCTATGCGCCTGGCAAGGCAAGGCAAACTGCGCATCTTATTCATCGCTCCTGAAAAATTGGACAACCTGGAAATTTACGATTTCCTTGCCGCTTTATCAGTCTCGCTGGTGGTCATTGACGAAGCGCACTGTATCTCCACTTGGGGCCATGACTTTCGTCCCTCTTACCGCCAGATCGTGCATGCCGTTACCGACTTCAGCAGCAAGAATGAAGGTCTCCATGTCCTTGGTTTAACAGCAACGGCCAACAAGCGCACCGAACAAGATATCGCCACCCAGTTGCGCACCGCAGGCGGACCACAAGTCACTGTCCTGCGCCTGCCCATGGACCGGCCCAACATCCGCCTCTCCGTTTTGCCCGTCAATGGTCTCGCTGAAAAACTGGTGCGGCTGGAAACCTTGCTTAAACAACTGCCGGGCAATGGCATATTATACTGCGCTACCCGCGATCATACGGAAATTGTCGCCGATTATTGCCAAGAAAGGGGATTGGATGTCGCCGCCTACCATGCCGGCTTTGATCCGGACAAAAAACGAGAATTACAGCACGCCTTTATGCAGGGCAAACATAAGGCCATTGCCGCCACCAATGCCCTGGGTATGGGCATCGACAAGGCCGATCTGCGCTTTATCATCCATGTCGATGTTCCGGGTTCGATCACCGCTTATTATCAAGAAGTCGGCCGTGCCGGTCGTGATGGACTGCCTGCCCAAGGCATTCTGCTCTTCGATGTCCAGGACAAACGGATTCAAGAACATTTCATCCGCTCCGCCCAACCCAGCAAAGCAGACTTCAGCGCCATAATGCAGCAAATCCAGCCGGATCAGATGGGCCAATGGCCCAATCTAGCGACGATCAAGGTGCGCAGCGGACAGCATCCCACGCGAGTAACCGTCATCTTAGCCGAACTGCAAGAACAGGGATTCGTGCAGAAAGAGCTTATCCAACGCCGCCAGGTCTATGTACGCACAGGCAAAGCCGGCGAACCAGATCTGACCCGCTATGAACGGCAGCATGATGTGCGCAATCAAGAACTGCAGGCGATGTTAGCCTATGGTGATGGCCAGGAAGTCTGTCTGATGCAAGCCCTACGAAATGCCCTTGGTGACAGTGAAGCCGGACGCTGTGGCCACTGCAGCCGCTGTAAACCGGATCAAACCAGCCTTACGATGCCCTCAGACCAAGAGGCTCAAAATTGGTTGAGCAGACGCGATGTACCCATTGCCCCCTCCAAGCGCCCACCGCTCTCACCGGGCCTTGCCGTCTTAGATGGCGAACAGCGTACCCCCCTATTTGTGCAGTTCATGCGTACCCGTGCTGCGCCACCTCCAGATAATGAACTGTCGGCCGAACTGCAGCAGCGTCTACGGCAAACCATCCTAAAACTGCGAGATAACCATCAATTTGGCGCTCTCATTGCCATTCCCTCCCGCACCTGGCAGCAGCGCGAAGAAACCGCCCTCTTTCTCGCCGGACTATTGGGCATCAAAGCATTCCCTGATCTTTTAACCTGGCGCGAACTGCCCCCCGCTCGCCAAGGGGAACTGCTCAATAATGATCAGCGCCGCGAAAATGTGCAGGGAAAGATGGGGTTAGCAAGCCCCTTAATTCGTCGTGGTGCACCTACCCCCACCAAGGCGATCCTCCTCCTGGATGATTACACCGGATCAGGCGCTACCATTAAAGAAGCGGTCCGTGTCCTGCGCAAGGAAGGGGAATTTTCGGCCGAAATCGTTCCTTTCACCATCGCCCATGTTCGTTGGCGCCTGGGTGCCCGAGGGATGATTTAATCTAATTCCCAAAATCTGGCCGGCTGTTCGATTCAAATGAGTTTTTCGTCGCTCGACAATTGCCTTAAAGAACCCAGCGGCCAACGTGTAACGGTTCACGATCCCTTCCACTCCCGGCGCAGCAGTCCGTCGAAGGCCGTGTCGGAGATCTCATCGCCCACGATCCAGCGCTCCCGCAGAAGGCCCTCTTGTTGAAAGCCGAGCCGTTCCAAGGTCTTGGCCGAGGCCAGGTTGCGGGGATCGATGTCGGCCTCCAATCGGTTTAGGTCCAGGGTGGTAAAGGCGTGATCGACCAGCGTGCGCAGGGCTTCGTTCATGTAGCCGACGCCCCAAAAGGGCGACCGAGGGCATAGCCCATCTCCGCCCGGCGGCTGGGGAGGTTGAAGCTGAAGAGGCTGCACATCCCCAGCAGGACGCCATCGACTCGGCGTTCGATGCCAAATTGAAAGTGGCTGCCCGTGGCGAAGCCCTCCTGGCTCTTGGCGATGCGTTGGCGGGCCTGGTCGATATCCGTCCACGGCGGCGAGGACCAATAGCGCATGACCTCTGGATGGGTGTGGATTTCAAAAAGCGCCGGGGCGTCGCTTTCGGTCAGAGGGCGCAGGATGAGCCGGTCGGTCGAAAGAATGTTGGGGTCGATTGAGGTCATGGGTGATTATCCGTCAAAATGGCGCAGGACCCGCAGCGCCCGCAGGGTGTTCCAACGGCTGGGGCCACCGGTCTTTTCCATCTCGAAATGGGTCTGGCCCGCATGTTTGGCCTGCACGGGCCAGGTGTGATCCTTGCGCTCTTTCTGCGCCAACACATCCAAAGCCGACTGCATCCGGGGATCGTAGCCAACACCCGCCGCCCGGAAGTAGTCCAAGGCGCGCAGAATGTCATACTTCCAGCGGGAGGGGTAGGAGAGCATGGTCATGCGCTTGTCGATGATCTCCCCCGTGTGGTCCGAGCGATAGAGTTGGTGTTGAAGGATGAACTCGCGTCCCGTCCCCAGCCATTTTCTCCAATTCGGCCAGACGGTAGGTGTACCCGTTGGCGGCGTAGACCCGGATGCCTTCGATGACCGAAATGGTGGAGTGCAGGGAGCTATGCACGGCCCCTGAGCCGGTTGGCCCGACAGTTGAAGCCCCCATCGGGCATGTGCTGGCCGATCACAAAGTCCACGACGGAGCGCAGGGCGTCCGGGTCGGCGTGAAAATGACAGGCATAGGTCAAAAACATGCCGTTGATGCACACATCGCTCTGGGCAATGGAACGGGCCGGGTTGACGCCCCCATCCGCGGCCACGTTCTCCCGCAGGATCAGGGCGACGGATGCTTGGGGCAGGGGATGGTCGGGCGGAAAGTCCAGATTGGCCAGATCCAGCAGGGAGTAGTGGGTGGAGATCCACTTGGGCTGATAGAAGCCCTGGCCCCAATGGCCGTTGGCGTGCCGGGCCTGGAGCATCTGCGCGCCCCAGCCTTCTGTGGCGATACGCGCCCGCAGATCGGGACGGTCTTCGCCCAGCAAATCCCGGTGGATTTGATATTGGATGGACACATCGCCATCCAGCAGCCAGTGAATGATTTGATCTGGTTCATATTCCTCCTGTGGGAAAGAAGAAGAGGGTGAATCCATTGTATGCCCTGCCCTTGGCATGTCAAAGAACGTCGGCTTCTCGCCGTTGGTCGATTTCGCCTGAGAACAAAACAGCCCACCCCGGAAATCGTTAACGGTTTCCGGGGTGGGCATGTTGTCTTTATCACCACTGTCGAGAGGACAGGGATGACGATCTAACGAGTGTTCGGTATAGATCTACCGACCAGCAGGGTTGACCGGGAAGACGAAGCTGGCGTTGTTGGCATCGCCGGCCGGGGCTGGGTCGGTGAAGGCCCAATCCACCGGCGCGCCGTTGGCGTTCACGGTGAAGCTGGCCGTGCTGGCTGTCGCCAACCCCACATCAAAGGTCAGGGTAAAGGCTTCGTTCACACCCAGGATGCCATCCCCGCCCAAGGCCGATGCTGGCACGGAGATCTTGGCCTCCACTGCGGCCGGGCCGCCATCCGCGTTGAGGAGCATGTTGCCGCCGGTCAGGTTGACCACCACGAAGGAGAGATCTTCCAGGGTGATTTCCGTGACATTGGTGAAGGTGGCGGTGACATGGTAGACGCCGGCCGGTGCATTGGCCTGGGGCGTGGGATCATAGATCGTGGTCGAGCCGGTCAGCTTGAGCCGATGGTTGACCGACGGGTTCTGCAACACGTCGTCGATATAGAGGGCCGGGTCTACCCAGGCCGTCCCAAGCGCCAAAGTCGATGAAGGCGGAGGTGGAGCCGGCCGGGACATCCACGGGCTGGCTGTACACTTCCACATCGCCATCGGGCCAGATCATGGTCATGGTCACGTCAAAGGCCTGTCCGCCAGCGCCCGTGTCGTCGAAGTAGACATATTCCAGATCCCGGTCCATCTTCAACAGCACGGATTCGCCAGCGTCGAGGATAATCCCATCCACCTCGAAGATCACGCTGGGGTTGTTTGCATCGATGGGATCATAGGCCAGATACAGGGTCGGGGCGGTGATGGTCTGGGTCGCCTTGAAGTCGATATAGTCGCCCGTGGGGCTGACCGCAAGCTCCAGTAGTTCGTTGGGGTCAAGCTGGATGCCGTCCAGCCCCATGGCATAGCCGTCACCGGTCATGGTCAGGGAGCCGTTGGACGCGCTGTCGATGGTCTTGCCGCTGATGTAGACCGAGTAGATGGCATCCGGGGCAGCCACAAAGGGCACCTCGATCATGGGCGGGACATCCTTGTTCAACCCACCCTTGAAGTAGTTCAGGGTGGCACCGGGGATCTCGTTGATAAAGGTCTCGGTGTCATAGGCAAAACCGGTGAACTTATCTTGATCGTTCTTGACCAAGATGGCCCCTTCGCCGGCATACTCGAAGCGAATGGTGTCGCTGATCTGGCCCGATGCCGCGGCCTGCAAGCCCGTAGCGTGTGTCGTCAGGATTGCAGAAGGGACAGGTGAAATACTGGCCCGCTGGCATATCCCGGGCGCTGATGGGGGTCAGCTCCAGGTTGCCCGAGGTCGCCGTGCCGGCATAGATGGTCGGATCTTGGCCCGGCGTGGCCGATGTCACATAGCGCCAGGTGTTGTCCACCATATTGACGGTGATGTACTGGCGCTGTTTCGGATAGTTATTGTCATAGATCAGAATGCGTGACTCGTTGTCATTCACCTTCTCGACGCCATAGGCCGTGATGGCGTGACCGTCCTTGAAGTCGTTGTTTGGCCCTTCCAGGCGATAGATGCCGACCGAATAGGCAATGGGCTTGGCCAGAGTGAAGTCCGCGGTCAACTGTTGAACCGCGGCCACAGGGGCCACCTTCTTTGTGGCGTTCACAACCTCGTCCAGCGCTTGGCGCACAAAGTAGGAGGCAACGTAGTTCTCGATGGACTGCTGGGGGAAGTCCAGGCCAATGGTTGACGTGGCCCCAGCCTGAAAATCTTGGGACCAATTCTTGCCATCAAACGCAAGGCCATCAAAAAGGCGCAAGCTGGTGACGGCCATGCCTTCGCAATGGCCGCCGTTCATGCCGTCGATCTGACCCTCCATCCACTTGCGGGCCGGGCCGCTCAACACACAGGTGGCCGCGGTCGTCCCCGACTGGCAGGCTGCCGGACCAAACATGGTGAACATGTCCAGGGTGCCCAGATCATCGCTAGAAACGCGAGGGGCGGCGTTGGTGTAGTTATCAAACTTGTACCCATCGACTTTGACATCAAAGGGGGTGCCACTGGGGTTTTTGTAGACGGCCACCAGTGTTCCCGGCGCCTCCACGGTGGTGCCAACGGCCGTTTCGGCAGGTCTGCCAAACGAGTTGCCGCCGATGGTAAAGGTCTCTATGGTCACATTGACGTTTTCAATCACCGTGCCGATCCCAACCCCGTCGCCGATCTTGACCACGAAGGTGAAGGTGTGGGAGGACTTGGCGGCCAGACTGGCCAGGGTAAACTCGGCCCGATTTTGGCCAGCGTTGAAGGTGCCGCCGCTGACATAGGTTGTGTTGGCCGGCAGGGGGTTGAAGACAACGATGTCCGTCACCGCCCGGTTCTGGAAGTTCTTCAGGGTCAGTGCATAGGAAATGTTGCTGCCGGGTGTGGCATAATTTGGCCCGCTGGGGGTAAGGGAGAGGACAGGCCCTGGCACAATGGCAGTTGGGTCATACTTGGCCAAGACCAGGGGAAGATAGGTCAGGAAATCCGCTTGGGGCTGCTGCACCGTCAGAGGGGTTGCGGCCTCCTCCGCAAAGGCGGTCGGCATCGCCGTCTTCAGCGAGACCGCCGTGACCATCAACATGGCCACCAAAAGCAGGGCAATGTTGACAAAGACTAACTTGGATTTGTGGATCATAGATTCTCCTAAAATCATGCTTGAACTGGACTGATTGACGTCTGGCTGTCACGATGGACGGACAACGAAGGGCCACAGCCTGGGCCGTTTCGCCGGTGTCGATCTGGTGGCTGGAGATTGAATCCTGTCTCCACGCATATCATACGCTTCGATCGCCAATCGATCGCCAATCGACCGACAACCATCCCCAAACTGGAACCGTGATGCAAGACAAGCCCCCCAGCAAGCGGTTGGCTTGGTGGGGGGCTTGTCTTGCATCATTTGTGCCTGTCAGGGTCTACCGAGCGATCAGCGGCAGATACATCCGCTGGATGTTGGCCCCAACCACAAAGGCGAAGCTGGCGTTGTTGGCATCACCGGTCGGGGCGGGGTCGGTGAGCATCCAATCCACGGGGTACGCCATTGGCGTTGACCGTGAGGTCGGAGACTGTCGTCCCGGCCAAGCCCACGTCAAAGGTGAAGGTGAAGGACTCGTTCGGCTCCAGGAAGCCATCGCCGCCCAGGGCCGCGGCAGGGACAGAGATCTTGGCCGCCAAACCGCCGGGGCCGCCGTCCGCGTTGAGGACCACATTGCCGCCCACCACATTGGCCACGACGAAGGAGAGATCTTCCAAGGTGATCTCCGTGACGTTGGTAAAGGTGGCGTTGACATGATAGACACCCTGGGGCGCGTTGGCCTGGGGGGCGGAATCATAGGTTTCGGTCAAGCCGGACAGCTTGAGGCGATGGTTGACCGACGGGTTTTGCAGCACATCGTCGATGTACAGGGGCGGGTCCAGCAGACCGTCCCAGGCGCCGAAGTCGATGAAGGCGGACGTGGAGCCGGCGGGCACATCGACGGGCTGGTAGTACTCTTCCACATCCCCATCGGGCCAGATCAGGGTCATGAACACATCGAACCCTTGGCCCTGGGCACCCGTGTCGTCAAAGTAGACCCGTTCCAGATCCCGGTCCATGCTCAACAGGACGGACTCGCCAGCATCCAGAATGATGCCGCTGACCTCGAAGATCACGCTGGGGTCGGTGGGGCTGACCGGGTCATAGGCCAGGTACATGGTGGGGGCGGTGATGGTCTCGGAGGCTTTGAAGTCGATGTAGTCGCCCGTGGGGCTGACGGCAAGCTCCAGCAATTCGTTCGGGCTGAGTTCAATGTCGTCCAGGCCCATGGCATAGCCTTCACCCGTCATGGTCAGGGAACCATTGGATTCGGCATCGATGGTCTTGCCGCTGATGTAGACCGAGTAGATGGCATTGGGCGCGGCCACAAAGGGCACTTCAATGGCGGGGGGCACATCTTTGCCCAGCCCGCCCTTGAAGTAGTTCACCGTGGCACCGGGAATCTCGTTGATAAAGGTCTCGGTGTCAAAGGCATAGCCAGTGGACTGATCCGCGTCGTTGGCGACCAGGAAGGCCCCTTCGCCGGCATATTCAAAGCGAATGGTGCTGGTGATTTCGCCTGTGGCGGAGCCATGCAGGCTTGCGCTAGTGACCTCTCCATTGCAGAAGGGACAGGTGAAGTATTGACCCGCGGGCAGATCACGGGAATTGTTGATGTGCAGACTCAGGTTTCCAGAGGTTGCCGTGCCGGTGTAGATGGTAGGCGCTTCGCCGGGCGTGGCTGCTGTCACATAGCGCCAGGTGTTGGCCGTCATGTTGACGGTGATGTACTTGCGCTGTTTCGGGATAGTTGTTGTCATAGACAAGAATGCGTGACTCATTGGCATTCACCGTCTCGACGCCATAGGCGGTGATGGCATGTCCATCTTTGAACCCTGGCATCTGATAGATGCCGACCGTGTAGGCGATCGGCTCGGGCCAGGTTGAAGTCAGTGGTCAGTTGATTGACCAGTTCCTTCGGCGACTTCGTGATTTCATTGTCATAATACTCTTCAACACTCTGGGTGATGAAGTAGTAGGAGATATAGTTTTCAACGACTGGCGAGGAAAATTCAGGTCAATTGTCTGTGCTGCCCCAGGCTGAAAGGATGCGGGGGTGGACAGTGCCCTTGAAGGGAAGTTCGATCAAAGAGGCGCAGGCTGGTGGCCGCCATGCCTTCGCAGTGCCCGCCGTCCATGCCAGCGATCTGGCCGTTCATCCACTTGCGCGCCGGGCCACTCAGAACACAAGTGGCTGCGGTCGTGCCCGACTGACATGCAGCCTGGGCCGAACAAGGCAAACATATCCGCCGTGCCCAAATCATCGCTAAAAACCCGGGGGGCAGTGTTGCTGTAGTTATCAAAACTGATACCCATCGACCGCCACATCAAAGGGTGTGCCGCTGGCATTTTTGTAGACCGCCACCAGGGTCCCCGGCGCTTCCACCGTGGTGCCCACAGCCGTCTCAGCGGGTCTGCTAAACGAACCGGCACTGGTGGTAAAGTTCTCAATCACAATATCCTTGTTCTCGATCACCGTGCCCAAGGCAACGCCGTTATTCACCTTGACGATCAAGATCAGCTTTTGCGTGGCATTGGCCGCCAGGCTGGCCAAATTAAAGGCCACGCCATTGTCACCCGCAAAGAGCGTGCCGCCGCTCACATAGGTTGTGTTGGCCGGCAGCGGATTCCAGACAGTGATCGCCGTGATGGGCTGGGCCGTGAAGTTTTTCAGCGTCAACTCATAGGTGATGTTGCCGCCGGCCCGCACATAGCTGGGGCCGAACGGGGTGAGGGTGATGGTCTCCCCAGCGGCGAAGGCCGCCGGGGCTGCCGCGGTCAGCGAGACGGCTGGTGAAGATCAACAGGGCCGCAAAAATCAGGCCGATGTTGACGAGGACGAACTTAGATTTGTGGAACATTTTTCCTCCTGAAATCATTTTTCAATGGATGGGTTGGATGTTAGCACACACGATCGCTTCAATCTCTATAGATTTCCTGAAATTTCCCCCTCCTGTGGGGCTGGTGGTATGATCTGGTTCTGGATAAGCCGCAATTCTGCGCCCAAGGCGGCCAGCAATGCCTCGATATCGGTGAAACCCTGGTGTTGACCGGTAGACGGTATCTCTAAAACACAGCGCGTGATCACCGACTGGGATGCCGCGCTATACTCGATTTGGTTGCGAACGATCAGTGTGCGATAGATCACCGGATTGGGTTTCATGCCCGCATCATAGACTTCAAACGCCAATCAAACGCCAATCAAACGCCAGAGACATCTCCCATGACTGAAACTTTGCATCTGACCTTGCTAGGATCCCCCACGATCACATTGGGCAGCCATCCCCTCACCGGCTTCGCCACCAACAAAGCCCAGGCCCTGCTCGTCTATTTGGCCGTGACTTGCCAGCCCCATAGCCGGGACCACCTGGCCACCCTCCTGTGGGACGACATGACCGACGCCCAGGCCAAGAAAAACCTGCGTACGGTCCTGCCCGATCTGCGCCGTTTTGTGGGGGATCACCTCGTCATCGACCGCCAAAGCATCGCCTTTGATCCGGCCAGCCCCTATTGGCTGGATGCAGAAATTCTGCGCGCCGCCCTCACACCCGGCCGCCCGCCCGTGGATCTGGCCACTCGCCAGGCCGCCGTGGATCTCTACCGGGGCGAGTTTCTCAGCGGCTTTCATCTCCACAACGCATCGGGCTATGACGCCTGGATGATGGCCCAGCGAGAGCAGATCCACACCCTGGTGGTCAACGCCCTCACCGGCTTGGTGCAGGACTATAGCCAGGCCGAAAACTTCGCCGCTGCCCTCACCGCCAACCGGCGCATGTTGGCCCTGGAACCCTGGTCCGAACCGGCCCATCGCCAACAGATGATCCTCCTGGCCCAAACGGGTGAACGCTCAGCCGCCCTGGCCCAATATGAAAGCTGTCGGCGCATTCTGATGGAGGAGTTTGGCGTAGACCCTCTGTCGGAAACCAACAATCTCGCCCAGCAGATCCGCAGCGGGGAGATTGGAGCGCAGCGGGAGAGGGTGCGGGCTGCGGTCGTCCCATCTCCGCCCCCCCCAGCGCAAGGGCGATCCCCCCAGATCCAAGGCCACCCCCTGCCCCAGGGAACCAAATTATTTGGCCGCGCCCAAGAACTGAGCCATCTGCAAAAGTGGATCACCGAGGATGGGTGCCGCCTCGTCGGTATTTTTGGCATGGGCGGACAGGGCAAAAGCGCCCTGGCCGCCACCCTGGCCCGCACCATCGCCGAAGGCCCGCCCGCGCCGGGACTGGGCTTCCAGCGCATCCTTTGGCACTCCCTGCTCAACGCCCCGCCCCTGGCCGAGGTGATGCAAGAGTGGCTCTACCTGCTCTCGGACCAGACCATCACCAGCTTGCCCGCCAGCCTGGATCAGCAATTCAACCAACTCTTGGACCAGTTGCGCCCCCAACGCACCCTCTTGATCCTGGACAACCTGGAGAGCATCCTGCAAAGCGATGGGCGCAGCGGCTACTATCGCCCCGGCTACGAGGCCTACGGACAGCTTGCCCGCCGCTTGGCCCAGGGAGATCACCCTGGTTGTCTCCTGATCACCAGCCGGGAATGGCCCCAGGATCTGATCCATCTGGAAGAAGAGAGCCCCGCGGTGCGCACCCTCGCCCTGGCCGGCCTCTCCGCCGAGGCGGGGCGGCAGGTGATGGCGGCCCAAGGCATCGGTGGGGAGGCCCCAGCCCTGGCCGCCTTTGTCCAGCACTATTCGGGCAATCCCCTGGCCCTCAACCTGGCCGCGCAGACGGCCCAGGATCTCTTTGACGGCGACATCACCGCCTTTTTGGACGCAGACACCCTGATCTTTGACGACATCCGGGATGTGCTGGACCAGCAGTTCGCCCGTCTCAGCCCAGTCGAGCGGGAGATCATGGGCTGGCTGGCGGTCGCCCGTGAGCCAATTTCCTATGCCGCCCTGCGGGATCTGCTGGCCCAACCCCCGTCCCCCCGGGCCATGTTGGAGTCCATCCGCTCCCTGCAGCGCCGCTCCTTGTTGGAGAAGTATGCGGATGCCTTTGGTCTGCAAAATGTGCTGTTGGAATACACCAGCGAGTGGCTGATCGAGACCATTTTGGACGACTTGACCCAGGACAAAACCGCGCCGATCGGCCCAACCGCCCTCAACCGCTATGCCCTGATCCTGGCCCAAGCCAAGGAATATGTGCGGGCCAGCCAAACCCGCCTCCTCCTGGAGCCCGTGGCCCAGGGGTTGGTGGCCCAGCGGGGCAAGCGGGGAGCCGAGCAGCTTCTGCGCCAATGGCTTGGTCGGGTGCGCGCCGGATCAGCCCGGTCCTGGCTATGCCGCCGCCAACCTGCTCCACCTCCTCCTGCACCTGGGCGCGGATCTGCGCGGGGCGGACTTCTCCCACCTCTTCCTGCGCCAACTCTATCTGCGCGGGGTCAGCCTGCCCCAGGCCAACTTCGCCCACGCCGAGATCCTGGACAGCGTCTTCACCGAACCCTTCGGCCTGGTCTATTTCGCCCTCTTTAGCCCCGACGGCGACTTTTTGGCCGCCGGCACGGGCGAAGGCGCCATTTACCTCTGGCGCACCGCGGACCAACAACTGGCCCAGGTGATCCAAGCCCACAGCCAGAGCATCAACGAACTGACTTTTCGTCAAATCACGTCAGAAACCGGCGAGCCACAATTGCTTTTAGCTAGCGCAAGCGATGACAAAACGGTCTTTTTATCCTCCTTGAATGCACGCGGCCAGCTCCGTTGGTCGACACAATTGGGGCACAAGGAGGCCCAATCCTTCTTCGCCGCCTCCATCAGCCCAGACGGAACGCAGGTGACCGGAGTGGATGAGAACGGAGAGATCTTTGTCTGGGCCGTGGACAAAGAGCGCCCATCCCGGCTGATTCAGCGCTCGTCCAGCCATGTCACCCGCCAAGGGCTGGTCGCTTTCACCCCAAACGGCCAGATCATGGCCGTGGGCAACCGGGATGGCACGGTCCGCGTACGCCAAATGCGCCCAGATAGCAAAAACGAAGCCACAGAAATCCCTGATCTGATCTTGACCACGCCAGCCAAATCGATTGTCTCCGTGGCGTTAAGCCACAATGGGGATACCTTGGCCACAGGCGACAAGGATGGACAGATCTGCCTTTGGTCCCTGCCCGCGTGCCAACTGACCCACGTGGCCGAGACCCACGCCGGCACCATTGACGCCCTGGCCCTCAGCGCAGATGGACAGACCCTGGCCAGCAGCCACACGGACAAGGCCGTTCGGCTTTGGCGCATGGATGGACAAGCTGGCTTGCAGCTCCATCACACCCTGCTCGGCCACGCGCATGTGGTTTGGTCCGTGGCCTTTGGCCCGCCACCCCACCCAGACGCACCGGAAAACCGGGCGCGCCAACTCATCGCCAGCGCCAGCAGCGACCAGACCGTGCGGGTGTGGGATGCCGAGAGCGGCCAGTCGATCTACACCCTACGCGGCCAGCCCCGGGCGTTGGGGTCCATGGCCCTCGCCCCTCTTGGGCAAGGTCAACCCACGGCTCCCCAGTGGCTTTTGGCCGCGGTCGGCTACGATCAACAGGTCCACCTGTGGCAAGGCCGGGGCGCCAACGCGGATCTCCCCCACCGAGCCTTGGGCGGGCAAAGCGGCCCGCTCTTCACCGTTGCCATCAGCCCCGACAGCCGGATAGTGGCCAGCGCCGGCCGAGACCAGACCATCGACCTGTGGGATCTGGCCAGTGGGCAGATCCGCCAGACC
The DNA here is from genome assembly GCA_963704975.1 of uncultured Chloroflexia bacterium. Classification (GTDB taxonomy): domain Bacteria; phylum Chloroflexota; class Anaerolineae; order Caldilineales; family Caldilineaceae; genus JAGNDO01. The sequence goes on from CAVPIK010000045.1 coordinate 16,868, forward strand.
CTGCATGGCCACACAAACAGCCTCATGAGTCTCGCCTTCAATGGGGACGGCACCTTGCTGGCCAGCGGCAGCACGGATGGCACCGTGCGCCTGTGGTCCATGAGCAGTCTGGAGCGCCCAAGCGCAGCGACCATTTCTGGCCAGCCCGTGGCCACCTTACAAGCAAGCCCACGTTATGTCTACGAGGCAATTTTCAGCCCGGATGGCCGCACCCTGGCCGCCGTGGGCGCGGATCTCCACCTGCGCCTCTGGGACATGACCCAAGAGCACTTTCCAGAGCTGATCGACGCCGGCAAAAGCATCACCGAGAGCGGCGAGCAGGATATCTTCTCGGTTGCCTTCAGCCCGGACGGCACCGCCTTGGCCTGTGGGGGCAACCAGGTGATCCACCTTTGGCATGGAGAGGACGCGCCGTTGATCCTGCGTCGACCCTCGTCGTGGGTGCTCTCCCTTGCTTTCAGCCCGGACGGGGCCACCCTGGCCAGCAGCGGCAGCGATCACACGGTCTGCCTGTGGGATGCGGCCAGGGGCACCCTGCGCGCCAACCTCCACGGCCACAAAGAGACGGTTTACAAAGTCGTCTTCACCCCGGACGGTGGGCTGGTGGCCAGTTGCAGTTTTGATGGCACGATCAAGTTTTGGGATGTGCAGAGCGGGGAGTGCGTCAACACCCTGGCCGTGGACGGCCCCTACGCGGGGATGAACATTGCGGGGACAAGCGGGATCACCGAGGCGCAAAAATTGGCGCTGAAGGCGTTGGGCGCGGTGGAAATGTCGGCTTCGACATGAGTTCTGCCGTGTCACCCCAGGGATGATTCTCCCTGCCATACCCCTTTCTTTACCGAATCTATACTCTTTCCATACCGGCTCTAAACCGGCACTAAATCCGATTTGCATACCATAGGCCATGCTATATGCTCCGCCCGGATATTGACTGTTCGGACGAATGCGCCATGATTAGTCCCACAACCCAGGATTCACGCCAGGGGGTGACCACAAATCCACCCCCTGCACCCCGCCCCGCTTGACGGTGGGCACGGCTACCACTATCATGTGCTCACTGCCGCGTGAGATATTCGTTCAGGCTTTTACAACTCAACCCGTAAGGAATCAATGTTATGCGCCCAAAGACAACGCGCTCCTTCATCCGCCCGCCCGTATTGGCCACGCTCTCCCTGGTCTGGATCACGCTTCTGTTTGCGGCGTGCCAGCCGATTGCGCCCGACATCGGGCTGCCTTCAGCCCCAGACGAGCAGGTGACCCAAGGGACCGGCCAAGGGACCGGCCAGGGAAGTGGCCAGGAGGCCGGTCAACGGCCTGCCCCAGATCGGTTGACCCAGATTGGCTCTCTGCCCATCCCCCAGGTTGAATGGGATCAGCCCCCCGCGTGCGAAAGCCTGGACCAGAGCCAGGCGACGATCTGCGCCCGGCTGCTCTTTCGGGCCGATGATGAGTTGCGGGAGATCGTGTGGTCCAGCCAGGGCATTGGCCCCATCACCCATTCCCTGGCCAATGTACCCGATGGCATCACCAGCTTCTCGCCCGATTTTTCCCATCTCGTCGTGCAGACGCCCCGGGGCGACACGGCCGGCGGCCCCCTCTATCTCTATGATTTGGTGACCGAGGAGCTGATCAACCTGAACGAACAGGTGGGCTTGCCCACCTATACCAGCGTCTCCGCCCTGCGGGTCATGGGGTGGCATCAAGACGGCAATCAGTTGCTGTTGGTCAACGAAGGCGACGAAGTCACCATTTGGCTCGATCTGGCCAGCGGCAGCTATCGCCCCCTTGATCTGGGCATCGATACAAGCCAGATGGCCCCGCCCCGCCTCTTCATGTTGGCACAAGACGGCAAGGGATTCACCTTTGTCTCCTACAGTCGTGAATCAACCAGTCGTGAGTCAACCAGTCGCGAGTCAACCGGCGCTGATTCAGCTACGCCCGGTTCGGGCACACCCGGTTCAAACGCCTCCGGCTCGGACAAGCCCGGCCCCGGTACCCTCGGCTCAAATGAATCGGGTTCGGGCACACCCAGCCTCGGTACCCCTGGCGAAAGCCCCAGGGAGGACGGCAACCGCAACCTTCAGGCATCGAATCTTTACTGGTACGACCTGATCACCGACGAGACACGCCTGGTGTTGGCCGCACCGGCGATCCAAGGACGACTGGCGGCCACGGCCATTGCGCCGGACAGTTCGCGCCTGGCCTATGTGCGCCAGCTCGGCGGGCGCATGATGGGGCGCAGCCAGGAACTCTATCTGCTGGATCTGGCCGAAACAGACCCGGACGCAGACAGCAGCCGCCTCCTCTACGCCGGCAACCTGGGCCCCACCGCGCCGGTCTGGTCGCCAGACGGAGAGCAGATCGCCCTGATTCAACGGGATTTGGCTGAACCCATGCGGGCAGACCCCAACCAACCCCCACCCTTGGGCGACATCTGGATCCTCTCCACCCAGAGCGGGGAAGCCACCCAGTTGACCTTTACCCAAGCGATTGATCAGCCCCCGGTCTGGTCGCCGGACGGCCGCTATCTGGCCTTCGTCACAGCTGGCGGTCAAATTGGCATGGTTGCCGTAGATGCCCCAGGCCAAACGTGGCTCATGGACGAAACCACCGTCGAGCCGCAATTGATGCAGATTGCATTCTTGCCCCAGGAGAAGAGCGAATGACACGTTCCTATCTTGCAGTCACCCTACTGTTGCTCTTCCTGGTCGTCGGCCTGATCGCTCAATTCTTAGTCGCCCAGGCCGACCAAACACCGCAACCAGCCGCTAGCCAAACGCCAACATCTACGCCCGTATCTACGGCAACACCGGCACAAGTATCTATGTCAATATCTGCGCCAGCATCTGCGCCGACATCTGTGCCAACATCTGTGCCGACATCTGCGCCGACATCTGTGCCGACATCTGCGCCGACATCTGTGCCGACATCTGCGCCGACATCTGTGCCGGGCTCTGCATCAACATCAACGCCCACCCCGGTTTTTAACTTTCCCGTCGTGCCCGACGCCGAGATTTCAGGCTTCTTCGACCACGACCCGGCCAACCTCAGCATCCGCTTTTACGATGGCCGCACGAGCACGGGGGCCAACGGTTTCACCTTCTCCTGTCCGGCTGTGGGCGGTGCGTGGGTGGGCTGCGCCCATGCCGCAACCAGCGAAATCGCCTGCACGGACGAGAGCGAACTCTGGTATGACAACCATCATGGCATCGACTTTGAATATAGCCCCGACTGGCGCACGGGGGACAGTTGCGATTTGGCCAAGTTTGAGCCCACCTTGCCCCTGATCTACGCCCCCGCCCCTGGGATTGTTGACTATGTGGGCGAAGACGATCTCTACAACGGCAACTTCATCCGCATCTACCACGACCTGGACGGGGACGGCAATTACTACAACGACAATCTGCGCAGCTACTATCTGCACTTTGCCGACAATGGCATTCTTGTAGACGATGGAGAAATCCTGGCCACCGGTGACCCCCTGGGCTATGGCGGGGCCACGGGCTTGGCCTGGACCCCCCACCTGCACTTCGAAGTGCAGCAGCGCACCAGCCTGGGGTGGATAGCCGTGGATCCCTTTGGCTGGGACGTCGATGCGGTCGATCCCTGGTATACGCCGAGTCTCCCGCTCTGGGACACCTCGCCCCAGGAGTGATCGCTCCGGTTTTCTCTGTTGAGAAGAGATCCATCCTCGCCAAGAACAAAAAACTGCTGTGCATCTCCCGGAGAAAAAGGGGTGCACAGCAGTTTTTTTTGGCATGGGTCACAACAGCGTACCAAATTCAGCAGATCAGTTCGCCCGCTCGTAGCCGGTCCGTGACCGGCGGGTCGGAGCATGGACGCCCAAAGTGCAAAGATCTCGCTTCTCGGTCCATGACCCATGCCCTATTTTTCAAGGGCTATCGCCACAGGACCGTGGCCGGGATAGATATGGGTGGCCCCCAGCTCCCGCAAGGTGCGCCAACTCGCCATCACCACCGCCGGATCTTCCAGGCCGATGAAGCCGGGTGGCGTCAGATCTCCGGTGAAAACCGCGCCGTTGTCCAGAAGCAGAGAGACGCTGTCGTCCGAGTGGCCGGGGGTGTGGACGATCTGGCCGGGGATGCCGATCTGGGCCAGGAAGGCTCGGCTGTCGGCGCAGGAGATGATCGTGTTGTCGTGGGTGGTGATCTCCGTGTAGTTGTCCGCGGGCTTGACCCATTGTTTCATCAACGGAATGGAGCGGGCCTGCAGGTCCATGACCAAGAGAGGTACACCCGCTTTTTTCAAATCTTGGGCGGCTCCGGCATGATCGATGTGGTAATGGGTGGCAAGTCCATAGCGGATTTCGCTCAGGGGGATGTCCATGCGGCGCAGGTTGGCGGCCAGTTCGGCCCAGCGCCCAGGCCAGCCCAGATCGACCAGCAGGCGGGACGTGCCGGCGCTGATCACCCAGAAGTGGGTGGAGCGATAGCCGACATCGACGATGGTGAGGGGTGCAGAATCAGGCATGATCTATATGGCCGCCATCCTGAACAGAACGATTCGGCGCATCAGATCGTAGGGCATGGGTTGGTCCAGGGGGAACTGGACCGAGCCCTTGCCCTGCTTGTACGCAGCCAAGTCGGCGCTGAAGGCCTCTGCGCCGGCAGGGGTGGGGTAGAAGCCGATGTGGCTCTTGAACGCCCCAAAATGCACTAGATTTTTGCCCCGCAACTTGAAGGTGGGGATGCCATACGAGATGGCTTCGACCGCGTCCGGGGCAGCGGCATGGATCACCTGCCGGATCTCCTGCAAGATGGCTTGCACGGGTGCCGGATAGTTGGCGATATATTCATCGATATTTTGCTGTTGACGGCATGGGTTTCTCCCTTTTAGCTATGAGGCGATCTACCGTGGCAATTCGATCTCGATTATCTCCCCATTCGACGGGATACGCAAACGCCCATCCGGGATGCCCGCGGCCTGGGCCGCGGCCCGAAGTTGGTCACGAGTGGTCAGGCAGTGATCCAGGGCCTCCATGTGGGTGGCGATGATGATGGCGAAAGGGGCGGCGTTGCCCACGGCCATGGTTTGGGTAGCGTCCATGATGATCAGCTCGTTCTCGCCCGCGCTGTCCTTCCACACGGCCCCGCCAGAATGGGTGACGATGATGTCGGGCCGTTCCTGGTCGATGACGGCGAGGACGTCGTCGATCAACACTGTGTCCCCCGCCCAGTAGATCGTCGGCTCATCAACGGCCCGCAACACAAAGCCGGAGACATGGCCCATGGCCTGCAAGACCGCCGGGCTGCTGCCGTGGCGTCCCCCTGTGCGGCGGATGGAGATGTTCTGCCATGTCGTGTCATCCGCCACGGGCCGGATGTCGGCGAATCCCATGCCTTGGATGCGCGCTTCGTCGCCCGGTTGGCAGAGGATGGGCGTGGCCGCGGGCAACATCTTTTGGGCCACGGTGTCGAAGTGGTCGCTGTGCAGGTGGGAGATGAGGGCGAATTCGATGTCGGCGATCACGTCCGCGGGCGGACAGGGCAGATCGACCAGGGGATTGGGCGAGCGTCCGGTGTAGGAGGGCAGGGAATGCTTGGGGGCCAAATAGGGATCGATGACGAAGCTGTGTCCGGCATACGGTCAGGCGCAGGGTGGCGTTGCGGATGAGTTGGATTTTCATGGGTGGATCTCGGAGTCTGGGGCCAGATGCCCGGCTTTGGGCGCGGCGGGATCGTGTTTTCGCTGCCAGTGGGTGGCTTGCTTACGATAGTGGGCGGTTTTTTTGATGAAGTCGAGCATGGTCAAAGCTCCTTGATGGAATGGGCGAAGAGTAGTTCATTATACGGACGTACGCAATCCATTGATCAGCATGGCGCTCAATTCCTGGGCCATGCTGGAATCGGCATAGAATCGCCGCTGAAGCTGTGGGTCTCTGAATAGTTCCATAAATGCTTGAAAATAGAGACTGACGGCCTCGTCCGACAGTTTAGAATCGATCTGGCCCTGCGCCTTGCCTTCTTGGATCAGATCCATCAACAACGCCATCATTCTCGCCCGCACCGAGACCCGGATCTTTTGCATTTCGGGATCATCTTGAAGGCGAAGATCGCTGGTGAATCGAGCCCAATCGGTCGCTAGAGGCGTGTCGAGAATGACGGTTCGGGTGATGAACTGGATGAAGACGGAGACCTTCTCCCAATACGACCGATCAGGCGTCAGTGCCGTCTCCATGCGCTCGATCAGTTGCTCGACCACGGACGCCACAAAGTCCCGCACCAGGGCATCTTTGCTGCCAAAGTTGTTATAGATGGTAGCGTGGGAGACCCCGGCCTGGCGGGCGATGTCGTTGACAGTGACCTTCTCCACGCCAAACTGGCCGAAAAGCTCTCTCGCCGCCTTGCGGATCTCCTCTTTGCTCTGCTCTTTGCGCCGGGTAAATCCATTTTCCATGGGGAAGCTCCTGTGAGTCCAAGGGGAGGACGAGACTTTCGTTCGAGAATATCTTATATTTATTATACTATATCATGTTGACAATTATAGAAAATAGCGTATAATCAATTTCTATAATTAAAGTAGCGTTTCAGTATAAAATTTGCAAGTCCGCTTGCTGGCAAGGAGATCCCAATTTGCTCACCACCGCCCTGCAATCGATCCTTTTGGCCTCCGGCGGCCTCTTTTCCGTCGGCTCCATCACCATTGTGATCCTGCTCTTGCTCTCGGATCAGGGCTGGCGCACGGGGGTGGCCTATGTGATCGGCTACACGGGGATGTACACGCTGATTGGGATTGGCGTGGTGTTGGTGGGGGCGAATGTGGCCCAAAATGGGTCCGGCGACACAGGGAACTTTTCGTCCATTTTGGTGATGGTTTTGGGGGCGGTGCTGATCTGGCTGGGTCTGCGCAACTGGCGCAAACCGGCCCCGGACACGACCCACCCAACCGCCCCGCCTCTTTGCCATGCTGGACGGTATCACCCCGCTCAAGGCCTCTGGGCTTTGGGGCTTTGGTGAGCGTGGTCAATTTCAAGAACTTGGCCATCTTTTTGTCCGCCATTTCCGTCCTGCTGACCAGTGACTTGTCCACGGTCTCGAAGCTGATCATCGTCCCTTTTGATGTGCTGGCTTTCTGCCTGGCAGTGATGGTCCCCGTGCTGATCTACGTTTCAGTCCCCGCCCAGGCCCACGAACGACTCAACCGCTTCAAACGAAGTCTGGAAACCCATAGCCGGGCCATCGGCATTTGGGCACCCTTGGTCTTTGGCCTCATCTTCATTTTGCGAGGAGTTTCAGGATTATTATGACAAACAAAAACTCGCTCGTCCTGCCTTTTGCCGAAATCCGGGCCACGGACCTGCCCTTGGTGGGCGGAAAAGGGGCCAACTTGGGCGAGATGGCCCATGCCGGCTTCCCTGTGCCCCCCGGTTTCTGCGTGACGACCCAGGCTTTTGAACAGTTCATGCAAGCCTGCCCCGTGGCCGACGATCTTTATGCGTTGCTGGACACGGTGACCGCCGACGATGTGCAGACGCGCTCGCACAGTCGGGGAAGAGGTGCGCCGGACTTTGGCGGAGGTGCCCATTCCGGCGCAGATTGCCCAGGCTGTCCGCCAAGCGTGGCAAGCCGTCGGCACGGACCACGCCTACGCGGTGCGATCCAGCGCCACGGCGGAGGATCTGCCGGATGCCTCCTTTGCCGGGCAGCAGGACACCTATCTCAACATCATGGGCGAGGCGGATCTGCTGGATGCGGTGCGCCGCTGTTGGGTTTCGCTCTTCACGGATCGGGCGATTCTGTATCGTTGCCAAAACGACTTTGCCCACCGGGATGTGCAGTTGTCCGTGGTGGTGCAGCAGATGGTGATGTCCGAGAGTTCGGGCATTCTCTTCACTGCCGACCCCCTGACCGGTCATCGGCACACGGTGTCGATTGACGCCAGCTTCGGCCTTGGCGAGGCCCTGGTGAGCGGCTTGGTGTCACCCGATGCCTACAGGGTGGATAAACGAAAAGGTGTCATCATCGACCGCCAGATCGCCGACAAAGAGATCGCCATTTTCCCCAAAAAAGAAGGCGGCACCCGACAAGAAAAGCTCAGCCCCGCCCAACGGTCCCAGACCGTGTTGACCGAGGACCAGATCCTGGCCTTGGCGCGCATGGGCAGCCAGATCGAGGCCCATTATGGCAAGCCCCAGGATATTGAATGGGCCTTGGCCGAGGGCAAACTCTATCTGCTCCAGGCCCGGCCCATTACGTCGCTCTACCCCATCGACGGCCTGCGCTCGCCCGACGACAGCTTGCACATCTTTTTCAGCATGGGCCATCAGCAGAATATGACCAATGTTATGTCGCCTCTGGGCTTGTCGGGGATTCGCTGTTTCATTCCCGCTGGCCGGGTCGGGGACGAGATGGAGAGTTCCTGGATGAAGGTCAGCGGAGGGCGGCCATTTTTCGACCTCACCCAGCCCTTGCGCCATCCCATTTTGCGCAAAATCGTCTTTGGGGGGCTGGCGCAATTTGACGCCTTGGCTCCCCAGACCCTGCAATTGGCCATGCAGCGGCCAGAGTTTCAGCGCCCCCACGGGATCTCCTTCTCGTTCTCTGCTCTGCGGGGTGCCCTGCCCGTGGTTGGGCAGGTCATCCGCGCCGTGGGTTGGCAGGATCTGCGCGGGTTTTCGGACAAAGTTGACGCCATCGTGGCCCAAACCCTGGAAGATGCGAGGAAAACCCTCGACGCCGCGCCCGTGGGCGCGCCCCGGGTGCAGGCCATCACCGACGTGGTGCGCCCGCTCTTTCTTGTGGTACTCAAGTGGGCCCCCCACTTTGTCGCCGGCGAGATTGCCCACCGTCTGCTGACCCGGTTGAGCCGGGGCTGGGCCGACCCGGCGGATCTGGAGGCCTGTCGCCTGGGGCTGCCCGGCAATGTGGTCACCGAGATGAATCTGGCCGTGGGCGATGTGGCGGAGGCGGCCCGGCGCTCGCCCCAATTGACGGCCCACTTTGGCCGCTTGGGGGAGGAGAGCCAGAGCTGGCTGGCCGAAGCCGCCCAAATCGAGGACGCCGCCCCCTTCATGCAGGCGTGGACGACCTTTTTGGCCGACTATGGGGCCAGAGGCTCTGCGGAGATCGACATCATGACGCCCCGTTGGTACGAAGAACCCTTGCCCTTGCTCAAGGTGATCGCCAATTATCTGCAAAAGCAGCCAAACAGTCACCGCATCCAGCACCAAAGTCTGGTCGATGACAGGGAAGCCGCGGTGGCCCGGCTCCTGGCCCAGGCCAAGCGCGGCCCCCTGGGCTGGCTGCGTGTCCGGGTGGTCCGGCGGCTGCTGCATGTGATCGCCGAAGTTGGCGTTCTACGCGAGCATCACAAGTTTTTGATGGTCCAAACCCTCCGCTTGGCCAAGGAAAGTGTCAAAGAAACGGCCGCTTTCCTCACCGAGCGCCACACCCTCGCCCACCCGGACGATGTCTGGTATCTGACCTATCCCGAACTGCTGGCCCTCTGCCGCGGGGAAGCCCCCGACCTCGCCGCCCAAATTCCTGCTCGACGGGCCGATCTGCTTCGGTTTAAGAAGTTAGTCCCGCCTATGGTGATTACCAGCGATGGAGAGAGTCCCGTGGTCAAGTACGTGGTGGCCGATGCCCCAGCCGGGGCGCTGCTTGGCAGTCCCGTCTCGCCGGGTATCGTGGAGGGGACGGTTCGGGTGATCCGAGACCCGCAGACCGAGACCCTCAACCCCGGCGAGATCCTGGTCGCCCCCTTCACCGACCCAGGCTGGACGCCCCTCTTCATCAACGCCGGGGGGCTGATCATGGAGATCGGCGGCATCATGACCCACGGCTCCGTGGTGGCGCGAGAATACGGCATCCCCGCCATTGTGGGGGTGCGGGGGGCGACCACGGCGTTGCAGACAGGTCAGCGGGTGCGGGTGGATGGGAATCGGGGGGTGATTGAGGTTCTGTAAAATCCCCTTCTTTACCAAATCTTTACCCTTTCCATACCGGCTCTGAACCCAATTCCCGTACCATAGGCCATACTGTATGCCCGAAAATTGAGCATTCAGATGGATGCGCCATGAGTACAATCACACCCCAGGAGCCGTTTATGTTTTCCCGAACCATGCGAAGCCTAACCCTGACCGCCCTTTTATTTGGACTGTTCACCGCCGCGGTGAGCGCTGCGCCGTCCCTTGTTGATCAAGTCAACGCTGACACAAATCTGGCCCCCCTCGCCCAGAGCCGACGCAAGCGACACCTTCTTCGACGACAGCATTGTCCACGAGATCTACCTCACCTTTGACCCCGCCGACTATGGCACAACCGGCTGGTATCAGACCCTCTACAACAGCCACGCCAATGATGCAACCGATCCCTACTTTCCGGCCAGCTTCACGGGGGATGGCGTGACCATTGCCAAAGTTGGGGTGCGCTTCAAAGGCAATTCGTCCTTTAGCGCCAACGGCGTCAAAAAGTCCTTCAAAATTGACTTTGACGAATATGATGAAGACAACGCCGCCCTTGTCTTTTACGATCTGAAGAAGCTCAACTTGAACAACGGCTTCAACGACCCCACCATGCTGCGGGAGAAGCTGTTCTATGATTTCGCCAGCAGCTTCGTAGCGGCCCCCCGGGCCGTTCACACCAAAGTCTATGTGAACGGGGAATATTATGGTCTCTATGTGGCGGTGGAACAGGTTGACAAGACCTTTGTCCAAAACCGCTTTGGCGACGACGAAGATGGCAACCTGTACAAGGGCGCGGCCAGCGAAGACGGGGATGCCCAGAGCGACTTTGGCTCCGACCTGACCTGGCTGGGCACGGACCCGGCCCTCTACGACGACTACTACGTCTTGAAGACAAACGAGACGGCCTATGACTATTCTCAACTGGTCGAGTTCATCAATGTCCTCAACAACACCGCCACGGGGGATCTGCCCGCCCAGCTTGAGCCGCTTTTTGATGTGAATGCCGGGCTGGCCGGGTTGGCCCTGAACAATCTGTTCGTCAATCTGGACTCGTACACCGGCTCGGCCCACAACTACTATCTGTACGACCGGGATGATACGGGCAAGATCGTCCACATTCCCTGGGATGCCAATGAATCCTTTGGCCGCTTTTTGATGTTCACGTCCCAGGGCGAGAACCCCCTGCAACTGAGCCCGTTCTGGCTGCCGTCCAACACTGTGCCCGGCCAAGGTGCACAGGAACGTCCCCTGATGGAAAATCTGTGGGCCGTTGCCGACTATAGCAACGACTACCTCTGCTATTTGGATCAGATGTTGGATTCGGGCTTTGATGCCACAACCATGGGCACCCGCATCACCCAGTTGGCGAGCCTGATCCGGGCGGACCTGGCCGCGGATCCCAACAAGCTCTATTCCATCAGCCAGTTTGATACCAATCTCACCACCAATATCCAAGACGGCAGAAACACGATCTACGGGCTGACCTATTTTGTGCAGCAACGGGCCGCTTATCTGGAGAGCGCCCTGGCTGGCTATACCCTGGACTGCACCCCGGCGGTCACGGATCTCTCCGGCACCCTCTTTGTCAACGAGTTCATGGCCGAAAACGACACGACCCTGCAAGACCCCAACGGCACGGGCTATCCCGACTGGTTCGAGCTGTACAACGCGGGCACGACCGAGGTCGATCTGCAAGGCTTCTATCTGACCGATGATCTGACCGACCCCACCCAGCACGCCATCACCCAAAGCCTGACCATTCCGGCCAAGGGGTTCCTGCTGCTCTACGCCGACAACGACACGGAGCAGGGGGCCAACCATGTTGGCTTCAAGCTGGGGGCCAGCGGTGAGGCCCTGGCCCTCTTCAACAGCGACGGCAGCACCCTGATCGACAGCTACACCTTCGGCGCACAGACCGCGGACATCTCCCAAGGCCGCTGCCCGGACGGCGGCAACACCTGGACTTTCTCCACGTCGCCGACCCCAGGGGCAAGCAATGAACCGTGCGGCGCGGCACCGGTCATCTCCGGGGTGAGCCATTCGCCCACAACCCCAAGCGCATCCGCCGTGGTGACGGTGACGGCCACCATCACGGACGACGGCACGATCAACGCCGCCACCCTCTGGTACAGCGTGGGCGGCGACTACGCTGCGGTCACCATGTCCGACCAAGGTGGCAATGTCTTTGTTGCCACGATCCCAGGCCAGGCGGATGGGACGACGGTCAACTACTACATTCAGGCCACGGACACCGAGACCTTTTCCACGCTCTCACCGGCCAATGCGCCGACCACCTCGTACAGCTACGTGGTTGGCTATCAGGCTCCGGTCGTGTATATCAACGAGTTGCTGGCCAGCAACGCCGCGGGGCTGGAAGATCCCGACGAAGCGGGCACCTATCCCGACTGGATCGAGCTTTACAACCCTGGCTCGGCCTCCATTGATCTGGGCGGCCTCTACCTGAGCGATGACTTGACCGACCCCACCCAGTTCCAGATCCCTGCCGGGGTCACCATTCCCGGCGGCGGTTTCCTGCTCTTCTATGCCGACGGCGACACGGATCAGGGCGATCTGCACACCAACTTCAAGCTCAGCAACGGCGGTGAAAGCGTGACCCTGTTTGGGGCGGACGGCATCACCCAGATCGACGCCATCACCTTCCCCGCCCAGACCACGGACGTGGCCTATGGCCGCCAAATCGACGGCACGGGGAGTTGGGCGGTCATGGCCCAGGCAACGCCTGGGGCTTCCAATGTGGTCAGTTCCGGCAGCAGCGATTTCTATATCTATCTGCCGTCGGTGCTCAATCCATAGCGTAACGCGCTGACCTGCTCAACCCTGTACAGGTCGGCATAGCTTCAACCCTCCGCAATAAAACGAGGCGGCGTGTGCATTCACCGATGCACACGCCGCCTCGTTTCATTGCGAAGTCATGCGATGACTTCACCCCACCCCCGTCGCCCCCGACAGATACGGCATCCCCACCATCTTGGGGGTACGAGGAGCCACCAGGGTGCTACGCACAGGTCAGCGGGTGCGGGTGGATGGCAACCGGGGCGTGATCGAGGTAATCACGTAAAACGTGTTACCTGAGCAGCATGGGTAGCCACACCCGCCTGTCCCTTGTGAAGAGAAAGCCGCCGGTAACCGTATAGTTTGTGCTGCGGGCCACGTCGGTCACCGGCTGGCCGATGACGGAAACGACTGCAAAGTTGGCCGATCCGGCGGTGCCCCCGCCGGCGATCACCGTGTGCTGAGTCGTAAAATTAGCCGACGACTGGGCCGCCACCATTCCCACCGGGATCAGCAGCAGCAACACGAGGGCGAGAAGTAAGTAATTTCGTCTCATCATTGTTGCGCTCCTAATCGATATTGATAAAAAGAGGAAGGGTGCCGAGGGCCGCGTCAACCGGGCCGGCCACTTTGCCAACCACGATCTCCTCTCCGCCCGCCGCCGTCTGCCCGGCAGACCGTTTCATCTCCCCGCTGGTGGATAGGGCCAACTTGTCCCCGATCTGCCACTCCGTGACCAGGGCCAAGCTTTCCACATTCACCGCCGGGGCCAGCCCCGCGGTGATGATGACCAGGTAGCCCTCCGGCCCAATCGCCCCATCAACCGGGGCAAAGTCGAAGATCACCGTGCCATCTTCCAGGGTGAATCTCCTGGCCCAGCACCGCGGAGACCGCCACCCCGATCACCCCGTTGCGGTTGTCGGCATCAACTTTGGCCACGGCCAACATGGCCTGGCCATTCTCCGGCGACGGGGTGACCCCGACCATGGCCACAAGATCCCCCGGCTGGATGGTCGCCTTGCCCAAGTTGACCACAAGGGCCTGGGTGCGGGCCGTCCGGTCCGTGACGCCGTTTGTGCTGATCCCCGAATTGCCGCCAAAATAGCCATCGAACCACCCAGCGCCACCCTGAGCGTACATGCCCCGATAGTTATTGCTGTAAATGCGCGCCCCATAGCCCTGCTCGGCAACCGAGTCGGTTCCCCGAGCATAGAGCCCCTTGCCTCCCTCAAAATAGCCCCCCTCGTTGAAGAAGCTATAGCTATTCGAGGTATCACCCCGCCCATAGACGCCCACCCCCTGGTTGCTCTGACCATAGATGCCCGGAGCCAGGATATTGGGGTGGGACCGATCCGCGCCGCTGTAGCCATAGAGACCAATGCCATTCGTGCTGTAGAAATAACCCGCATAGCCTTGATTGGCATTGCTGCCCCCGTCAAAGCCATAGACCGCATAGCCGTTCTGGGTTTGCCCATAAATGGCCCGGCCATTGTCGGCGATCCCATAGATGGCATTGCCCGTGGTGGTTTGGCCCGTAATTGCCCCTCGGTTAAAGGCAAAGACGTCGTTGTTCATATTCACGTCCAGTAGATAGTTGTTGGGCACGGCATTTGCAGTGCCTTTGACAATCGCACCGGGTCTCAGGGTGTGGGCAAGGGGGGCGGGCAGGATCTCCTGACGGGGCGACAACAGTTCGCCGTTGACCGTTTGCGCCACCCACAACGCCTCGCCGTTAAAGATGTCGGTTGAGATGGCCAGCCGGGCCGCAAAGAGGCCATCGTTTACCGCAATGGTGGTGTTGCCGCCATCCCAAAGCAGCGCGCCGCCGGACTTGGCATTGTAGATCTGAAAGCGCATGGTGAAGTTGCCGCTAAGGGGGGCTTCGTTCTCGTCGGTGAGGAAGCCCTGATAGGTGATGGCATCGCCAATCGTTGCCTCTGGGGCCAAGGTGGACAGGGGCGCACCCGCCCCCACCAACTTGGGCCAATAGACGCCCAATCCGCCCAATAAGAGCAGGGCCGCGGCCACGGTAAGCAGTTGGGTCAGTGCATGGTTGTTTTTCATCTTGGCTCCTTCTGATTATGGGTCAAAGTTGACGAGAACATGTGGGGTGTTTGATTTGGGTTTGTTCAAAATGAGTCGGAGGAGTTCGCACCCCCTGGTGCGAACGGGTCTGCGCCAGGGGGCGCAGACTCCTCGACCTAACTTGTTTTGAACACACACGTTCGGTTTGAACGGTGCATAAAATTCGGTGGCGCACAGCATTCCGGGAAAGAGCCAGCAGATCTATGTCTAGCGGAGATCTGTTGGCTCTTTCCCGGAATGCTCGACCGATCCGCTACTCACCCTGCAACGCCTGTTGCAGCGGACCGGTCAACTCCGGCGCGTAGGTGGGATCAAGTTGCAACGTGCGCGCAAGAGATCTGCGGGCCTGATCGATGTCTCCCTGTTGAAAAGACGCCAAAGCCAGCCCCAAGTGATGGTCAGCGACGGTCGGCTGCCATTTCACCGCCTGGGCAAAGGCACGTTGGGCGGCGGCGAGATCGCCCGATTGCAGATTGGCCCAGCCCAAAATGGCGTAGGCGACCCCGTCCGTGGCGTCCAGGTCAACGGCCCGTTGGGCCAAGGGTAGCGCGCCCGCCCAGTCTCCCGTCCGCGCCCGCAGATCTGCGTATTGTTGAAAGGTCAACCCGATGGTGGGGGCCAGGGCCACAGCTTTTTCGTAGGCGGCATAGGCAGACTCAATTCGATCGGGGGAGGTCTGCGCCCAGCGGGCATAGATAGCGGCAAGCTGGGTGAACATCACCGGATCGGTCGGGCGCAGGCGGATTGCGTGGCCCATCGCGTCCTCGGCCCGCTCGAAGTCGCCCAATTGGGCTGCGGTCAACGCCAGGGCCACGTGATATTCGGCCCGGCTGGGTTGGCCGTTCACCGCGGCGGCATACTCCGCCATCGCAACCGCCGCATCGCCCCGGCCCAACGCCTGGGTGCCTCGCCAACTGTGGGCGTCTGCAAGAAGGGGGCGCACGTTGCTTATCCACACGCCCCCAATCAACACGGCGACACCCGCCGCCATCACAACACGTCGGCCCCAAGGCGGCAGCGGAACGAAGGGGGCTGTCGACACGGCTCTGGCTGTGGAGGCCGCCACCACGGCCAAAAGCAACCAAAAAACCAGGGCCGTGGACGCCACATCAAACAGAAAGAGATTGCCCACAAGATGGGCGCAGATGCTTGCCATGCTGGCCGCCAACATAGGTCGGCGCAAATCCTGGTGCAGATCGATTGCGCTAGCCGGGTCCGTGACCCGGCGGGGGCTTTCGAGGATCTCCATGGGTGAACCCGCCCGGTCACGGACCGGGCTAGAGCGTGTTTGCGATGCGTCCGGCTGGGAGAGGTGGCGCCAGCCTTGGCGCAGCACCAGAAAGACCAGCGCGGCAAAGAGCACCGTCGCCACCACCCCGTAGTTGAGCGACCAATCCAAGAGCCAATTGTGCGCCCGATCCACGACCACGCCGCGGCCTTGGTAGTAGACCAATTGGGGCGGATAGACGGCGGGGAAGTGCAGGTCCAGGGTATCCGCGCCGTAGCCGAGCCAGAGCCGGGGCCACAGCAGCCCTAAGGATGCTCGCCAAATGGTCCACCGGGCGGCGATGGAGCCGCCGCTGGCCAGCCCTTGTTGCAAAACCAGCCCCAAACCGCCCCCCGCCACCGCCACGCCGACCAGTCCGCTGAACCAACGCTTGCGCCAAGACCAAGCGGGGGCCGAACTCAACCAAAAAAAGAGACCCATGCCGACCCCTGCCACAATCAACGCCGCCCGGGCTTGGGTGAGGACGATTACGCCAAGAGTCACGGTAAAGAGCGCGTAAATGATCCCGTTTCCACCGTTCTTGGGCGGATTGGGCCGCGGCCAACATGAGGGGCAACAAGAGGGCCAGATACGCGCCGGTGAAGTTGGCCCGACCCAAGGTGGTGACCAAGGGGCTGCGGGCATCGGTGAGGGCGGGCAGGGGCTGCCAGCCAGCGGCTTGGACAAGCCCCAGGGCACAGATGGGGAGCGCAGTGAGGATGGCGAGGTGAACTAAGCCGCCAGTGATGGTCGGGATCAAACTGGACGGCGACGATGGCGAAGAGGAGCAGAAAGCTCAGTTGGGTCAGCAGACCGTTGGCCCGGTCCAGGCTGCCGAAGAGGGCGATGTAGGGGTGAGGGCTGAGGAGGGTGGCGAGGGAAAGGACCAAGGCCAGGGCCACGGCGACCTTGCCCACGGTCGGGGCGAGGGGTCGGAACCGATGCCCGGCCAGCCAGCCCCTCAGCCAGACCAGGGCCAGCAGCCAGATCAACGTGCGCAACAGCCACACCTTGGACGCCTCGAACTGCTGCTCGACCCACAGATTGACAAAGAGGGGGGTCATCACCACCATCAACAGCCAGAGCGCCTCTGCAAGCCCAAGGCTGGCGACGCGCAAACTAGAGCGATCTGTCTCGCTATCATTTGCGCGTGGGATCTCCATACCATTGCTCCATCTGTGCTGGCCGTCTTTCCAGCGCGGGGCAGGGGGGGGGCGAGCTGAACTCAGATCGCCTTCAGAAACTTGTGGAAGCGTTGGTGGGCGTAGGGGATGAAGCGGATCTTTTGGATGGGTTCGAGGGCAAGGGGCAGGGCGGCCAGGGCATATTTGAAGTCGGAGAACTTGACCATGCGCTTGGTGTCGGCCAGCAGCTGGTCGAATTCCTGCGCCCTGGCCTGCGGGGTGGCGAAGGTGGCGTGGTCCAAATAGGCGTTGATCAGCATACCCAACTCATGATCGCCATATTCCGGCTCGGCGATGCGGAAGTGGGGATAGTCGGGCAGCCCGTGGCGCATGACCGTTTCGGCGAAGAGGTTGGAGAAGTCGTAAACTTTGTGGTTGAGGCAGGAGAACTCGAAGTCCAGCAGCTTGATCTCGCCGCTGTCCAGCCGCATGATGTTGCCGTGATAGGTGTCGTTGTGGCAGAAGGTGAGCGGGCCGTCGGGCAGGGCCGCTTTCACCTTGGCGATGGTGGCCGGGCTGTAGATCTGGCGCAATTCCTCGGCCATGCGCTGTTCGTTGGGGGGAAGGTGTCGATCTTCTCTTCGAGCACATGCTTGGCCAGGGGGACCCATCTTTGAAGAAGCAGATCAAAAAATCCCTGGTCGGGCAAGGTGGGGGGCGTGAGTTGGTGGAAGCGATAGAGTTCGCCGGCGATGCCCCGCAGGACATCCGGCTCGAAGAGATCGGCGGCGGTCAACGTGCGCCCCTGATAGAAACGCTCCATGCGGCAGGTTTCGTCGTAATGATAGCAGTGGGCGGCGATTTCCTCTGCGCCCAAGAGGAGAAAGATCTCTTTTTCGGTCTCGAAATCGAGGATGGCATTCTCTTTGCCCGCCAGGCGCCGATAGAGTACGGCCTTGGGCGTTGCCGCCACCTTGGCCCGAATCCCCATGGTGAAGGAAGAAAAGCCCTTGGGATCATCAAAGTCAAAGTCGTCGGGCGTAAGCGTCGCCCATTCGGGGAACAACGATTGACATTGGGCAAATATTTCTGGGATCATGGCTCAAGAACCTCCACGCTGTTATTCGTCTCAACCACGGCAGTCGGTTGGCTATTCTACTGCATAAGATCCTTTCACTGCAACTACATGGAATGCAGGGTTCACGTCCGCAGTCTTCCCCCGAACAGGGTTAAACCGTCCGTACCTCCACGCAGTCCCACCAAACAAAAAAGAACTGCTGTGCATCCCTAGGAGAGAAAAGGGAGTCACAGCAGTTCTTTTTCAAGGGTTATTCAGTTACTCTGTGGGCGACTGTTTTCGCCTCACCTGACATGTCTCGTCTACTTAAAGTAAGCCATGATCTGCTCGATCACCGAGAAGAGGGTGGCGGTGTAGTCGTCCCCGCCTTCGACCATATAGCCCTCTCGCTTCATGTGCTGGTTCAGGGAGACCAACTCACCCACCTTGTCCTCCTTGATCAGCTCGGCTCGGTGACATCCACCACACGCCCGTGCCGCAGGACCGGTGATGTAGACAGGCATGTCGCCGATGCTGCGATCCTCGACTGGATCCGTGCCCGACAAGACGCCCGGCAGGGACTTGGACTGATCCGGCACGTTGTTGGTGTCGTCAAGATGACAGGCGGCGCAGTTCGTGATGGAATGGGTGGGGAAGGGGAACCCGATGTGGTGCTCATAGTTCAAAGCCTGGACTGGGTCATTGAAGTCAATGTCCCCAATGTCAAAGACCTGGAACGAATGGACCGCATGGATATAGGAATCCAGGGATCGTGACTGAAGCTCCAGATGGGACCCGCCGCTCTTGGTGATGTGGCACATGCGGCAGACAACCATGCTCCCGCCCCGTTCCGGGGAGTGGAAGGTGGTGGCCAGGGCTTCGTGGCAGTTGTTACAGCCATCCACAACCTTGGCGATGGGGGCATAGAAGTCATCGACAAAGGCATTGGCCCCCAGGTCGAAGGTTCGGGAAGGTGCATTGAGGGCAAGCTGGATCTCGTCGTTGTTGATCAGTTCCGGCATGACCGCAATTTCCACCCGCTTGACGGTACCGTCGGCGATCATGTCCGCCCAGGTCGACAGATCGGCGGTCACTTCCCAGCTTGCCACCTTCTGCCGAGACCGTGGTAAAGCGAGGATGCTCTGCGCCAACTTCGTATTCCAACGCCCGGCTGATCCTTGTTGTCGATCACACCATCGGCATTGTCGTCGGCAAGTCGTTCGTGGGCGCCGATGATGAAGTCCTTGGTGTCATAGCCGTACAGGCCGACCATCACAGTGGGCAGGATGTCCGCCACATCAAGCCCAGGTCGATGTCCGGAGACTCAGCAGCGCTGAACTTGAAGTTGAGCATAGCCCCGTCAAAGGAGGCCTCGTCAACCGTGACCACAATGGCGTCCGCATACCGCAAACCCTCGGCGGTAAAGATCACCTTGTCATAGCCCGAGTGAATCTCGCTGAACAGCGGGCCATCCTCGCCGGCAACATGGCAAGCCGTGCAATCTTCGGTATTCAGGTCCATATCTTCATGGGCCCGGGAACCGCCCAACATGGTGGTCAGGGCCAGCTCGGCCGTGCCATACTCCTCGGAACCGGTCACAGGATGACAGCTCTTGCAGGTTTCCACGGTGAACATGTCATCCGCCAAGATCATGTCCAACTTGCCTGCGTGGCAGGTGGTGCAGTTGGCCATAGACTGGGGATAGGGGAACTCCATGGCATGGGACATGTGGACGTCGTTCATCAGGGACGTGGAATAAGCGTACTGTTCCGCCATCTCAGGCGTCAGAATAGCTTCGTCTTCCAGGAACGCCACCGCCGTGAGCGGATCATCGACCAAAAGCTGCCATTCGAAATGGCCGCCCTCGCCGTTGTCCAGATGGCAAGCCTTGCAGGTATAGAAGTCGGTCGCCGGATCTTGATCGACCTGACCATAGATATAGCTATGCTTGAGATAGGGCACCGTATGACATTTTTCGCAGCCATCGTTGTTGGCGGCAGAAACGTAATCAACCCCAGCACCCGTTTCAAGCAAACCTGCAAACGGATATTTGTTCAGATAGACACGGGCAGGAAGCCGACCTACGTCTTCATCCCGGCCATACACCACCACAAGACCATCCACCGCACCAAAGTCGACGGTTCCGGTCACAGTGGTCGTGACACCACCCTCACCATCATAGGCCAGTTTCCCCTTCAGAGAGAGCCGCTCGCCGCCCCCCTCGAACTGGAACTTTTCACCCGTGTACGGCGCAAAATAGATGGCCAGATTGTCTGCGTCATTGGCATTAAACGGCGCACCGTTCTTGGTCATCTTGAAACTGACCGTACTCGCATCCGGCTCTGCGAAGGAGTAGGCCAGATCCGTCACCTGAATCACGCCATCCTGATACAACTCATCATAGGAGGCCTGATGGTCGGCCCCCGCATCCTTATGACACACAGAACAGGCTTCAGGTTCGGCAGCGGGCATGACCGCTGTGGGCATATCCGCCTGGCTCACCGTCACGGATGGCGAACCTGCGCTCGGCATGGCCGGTGCGGCGGCACCCGCCACAAAAGCCAAAACAAGCACCAACAGAATACTAATTGAAGCACCTACAACATACTTGCGAAACATATGGGCCTCCCCCTCTGAGTATGGGTTATTGATTTTGGCTGATTCAGCGAACCCTGTGCGGAGCGAAAAATCAACCAGATTAAAAAGATGAACCAGTACAACAGTTAATCGACCAAAAAAAGCGAAACTTATGGTCAAATATAGTTTGTGAAAAACATCACGAGCCTTGGGTAAAAAGCAGTGAGAACAGCAAACGTACCTACATAGCCCTATTCGGTTATCTTGGGTACCCCTGAAGCGTCGTTGGATTGGAAATGGTGGGTGAAAATATCAACGTGGATTGAACTAACTTGCCGCTTTCTCATAAATCTCTAATACTTCTCATCTTACATTAATTATTCTAGCACGCCTTTTATCAAATGTCCATAATCAATTTGGCGAGATTTTACGTAGAAGATAAGGCGAAGTACAGATAGCCGCAAGGAACACAAAGAGCACAAAGAAATAGACTTCTATTTCTTTGTGCTCTTTGTGTTCCTTGTGGCAAATGCAAAGGGTGGAGATTATTGGCGAGAAAAGGGCCACATGCGCATGAGGAGTCGATCCCGCAGGACCAGTTGGTGTTTGAGGACCAGACCGACGTGCAGGACCACGGCGATCAGAATCACCCAGCCTGTGACCTGATGGGTATACTTGCCGATCAGGCCCAGCCATTCCACCTTGCCGATGGGGTTGGGCAAGGCCCAGCGGCCAAAGAACATCACCCCATAGTCGCCGGCCATCACATGCAAATAGCCGCTCAGGGGCATGACAAACATGGCCAGATAGAAGAGCCGCTCATACCAGTGGATCACCTTCTTCTCCCCGGCGGAGAGGGTGGCCGCCCAGTCCGGCAGACGGGTGACCCGCCGCCAGGCATAGCGGAAGAGGATGATGGCAAAGAGCACAATGCCCACGGATTTGTGCCAGTTGTACATCACATTCTGCGTAAAACCCAGCACCGAATCGGCCTGGGTGATGGCGATCATGGTGCGGGCGACCACAAACTGGTAGAAAAAGAGCAGAAAGACCGTCCAATGAAAGAACTTGGTGATGGCCCCGTATTCGGTCGATGTGTTGTTCCACTTCATGGGCGTCTCCAGACAGGATCAAGGTGGGATGTTCGTGGGGTATGGGGAGGGGTGATTCTATCCCACGGAGGATTGCCTGTCAACAGAGTATTATTTCAGAGGATGTGTTCCGGATTGTTGTGGCGGTGACGACGGTACCAAGGGTCTGGGTGAGCGCCCAAGGATCTCCCTTACTCTAGAAACACACGAACGTTCTTCAAGCTGTACACAGGCAGAAACGGAAAAAGCACCGGCACCGTGCGAACGTACGCCAGATAAGCAGGCTGGCTCCCATATCGATGATCTTGGGATTCCTCCAGCCGCTTTGTGGATCCCATCATGATCAAGATGATGCAGACCAGCCCGATCAAACTGGCAATCCACTTCAGGGGCGTGTCATAGTAGAGGATGCCCAGCATCCAATTACCCACCCAAAAGCCAATCTCGCCCAGAGTAGTTCGGACATCTGACATATCGATACAGGCCCACATCGCAATACTGAGACGGGTGATGGACCTTGAAGTCCGACTTCTGCTTGTCGGCCACCGTTTCCAGGAGCAATCCGCCACCCATAATCACCAACCCCACGGTCTGCACAAGATAGAAGAGCCAAGAGGAGGATGACCGGCGTAGGTGGTCAGGCTGAACAGGCTTGGGCGAGAACATCAGCACATACAGGAAGGAAACCCCCACCCAGATGACGCCCTTTCTCCCCCAGCCCATGGCCGCAGAGCTCTGGTGAACCTCCGCTATCGCCTTGCTATAGGACGAGCGAAGCTCTCGCTGCACCAGGAAGACGCCCAACCGCACACCCCAGATCAACAGAAAGATCGCCTGCAAAGCCGAAGCCCACCCCAGGCTGTCCAAATGGCGCAACGGCGTGACAACGGCCATGCCCACAATCGAAAAGGCATAGCCAATGCTGATGAAGTAGACCACACGATAGAACCCAACCGAGGAAATAACCAAGGCCAAACCGAAGAGGAGCAAAAAATCGGGGAAGAGGGAGGAGAACGATGGAGCAAACCACTTTAGAAACATAGATATTATGTCCGCTTGTACATATACGAGAAATTGAAATTGTACGGTTGCAAACCACATCCATACATTTTATCACCCTCTTGGCCTTCACACATTTTGGTAAAGTGGTTCAGATCACATCAAAAAGCGGTTTAGACCACTTTGCAAAGTGGTCTAAACCGCTTTTCGATCCGACTCTAGATCATCCGAGAACCCAGACAGGAGAAATCACGCCTTCTTGAACTCCGTCTTGGCGATCACTTGCTTGAAAGGTTTACTGGGCAAGAAGTGGGGCAGGATGTTGGTGATGTTGCGGGCGCTGACCGCGTCCGGGGTGTCGGAGCCGTCGCTCTTGATCTTGAGGCGGAAGGAGCCGAAGTCGCCCAGGTCCACGATGTTGCCGTTGGCCAGGTGCCTGGGCACGATCATCAGAAAGGCTTCCAGCACGGCCACGGTGTCGATGGTGCTGAGTCGTGCTGATGCTGGCGATCTCCTCCGCCACCCTGCGCAGGGAGACCTTGCTGGAACTGGTGAAAGAGGGGTAATACTTCTTGGGCGCAGCAGGATTCGAGGGGTTGCCTCGGGCGATCACATTGTACTTGGCACTCATCGACTCCTCCTTGTTTGCGGTTTAGCAGGCTATAGACTACGCCTGCGTTGCAACCAACGATTGAACGAGTCCGGGCTTTCGGCGGAGCGTCTGCCGAGCAGTAGCCCTTCGACCCCAAGATCCTCGTCGAGATCGGGCCAATGGATGCCATAGCCCGCACCGCTAATTTGAAAATTGGCCCGTTCAAGGGGTGTCCCGTAGGCCAACCGGGGATACCAGCCGATAGGAACAGAGATGGTCCGACCATCTTCAAGGTCGAGGGAGAGGGTATCATCCGTCACCGTCACCTCTCCAATTCTAGCCAGGGTGAGTGTAGCCACTGCAGAATATGCCCCATTCATCTCTCAGCTTGTTACCCAGCGACAACTGCATGCAGAGGTTCAGGCATCAACTGATAGCCCATTGCCCGCATGATGGCACTGATGTTGTCCAGGCGTGGATTGCCCTTGGCCGAGAGCGCTTTTTGCAGCCCCTGCCGGGTCATACCGACCTCTTCCGCCAAGGCGGAGACCCCCTTGACCTGGGCCAGGATGCGCAGGGCTGAGAGCAGAGAGGCGGAATCTCCATCCTCGGCATAGTCGGCGAAGATTTCATGGAGAAAAACATCGATCTCTTCGGGATGATGGGTGAAGTATTCGACGGTTACATCAGAAAATGTGCGATAGTTAGTCACGTCTTTTGTACTCCTGCCAATTTGTTCTTTGTGGCAAATACCCTGCACAGAGAATCGGTCGTTCGTCTTTATCGCTTTGAACGCATAGCCTTTGTCTTGATCACCGATTCGTCCGCAACCAATCGCTGATATTCCAGGGACTCCATGCCGAACATGGCAACCTTGCCCGCTTCATCGCTGTGAATGCCCCAGCCATATCGCTTGGTCAGAGGGGCGGCACGCAGGCAGGGCTGTCCTTTGGAAAAGAAATTCTCCCGTGCCTCGACCAAATCTTCCTCGGGAATCTCTTTTCTTGTGGCATGGACAGAGAAGATCACGTCATCTGACGTGAACTCGTACGGATGTCCATGCAGCATCTCAAATGCCAGGTTTGCCACGGACCGCTTGTCGCCTTTGATCGGTGGAACTTCTCCCGCAGTAGCCGGGCAATCTTCGGCAATTTCGATCAATGTGTTGAAATAGTTGGTAGATTTCATCGTTCTCCCTATGCGCCTAAGCGGCTCAATTCTCAGCCTTATGCCGCCACCAGTTCATCAATTCTATGGCTCAATTCCTGTTGACTCTTCTTTCGGACTGACTGAATTAGCGACTGTGCGCCTTTTCTGTACACTTCGCTGGACAGATCGATCAGCGTTTCTTGATTTGGCCGATATTCAAAAATCATGACCAGGGGAGCGTCTTCAACATAACCCAAGGTCATGCCAAGCAGGATGTTAGTGGCCATGTCAAGATTAGCCTGTGTCAGATCGCTGTCATTGTACGCCCCATGAAAAATGTGCGCGCCCTGAGGAATTCGTGCCGACAAGGTGGATTTCCCAAGTTCACGGGTGATGAACCCCGCAAACCGATCGATATTTTTATCCGTCATATTAGGTTCATTTGTTATCATAGTATTTGACCTCAAAGGTTCTGCGATATGAACGCCACTTCTGCTTAATATCTTCGATAGCTTGCGTCAGGGCAAGGCCCTTGTCATCTGCTGGTTCGGCTATTTTCTCTTGATCGCCCGAAGGAAACAGAATGTCTCTGTGGAAAAATCCGTGTGCTTCATCAAATCGAACGATTGCTCGCCATTGCCCGTCAATGTAGGCTTCATATTGTATCACGACGATTGCCTCGACTTGACCGCGCTCAATCGTGAAGTGAACCCGCAAACGATCTATTCCGGTTTCAAAATCCTGTATCCAGTATTTTTCAGCCATGACGTGTAACCATGAGTCGGCAGGAGTCAATTGATGGAATGATGTGAATGGCGAAAGAACAATCAATTCGATAAAGTCGTCTATGCGCCCAATCGGCTTAATTTGTCACTGGCCAGCCGGTTAAGGCTGATCCCAGCTTCCGCTGCTTCAAGTGACAAACGCCGATGTAGCGTCGGTGGAATGCGTACCAGCAACTTTCCGCTATAAGACTTAATTGCAATAGGCTGAGGGGCGGCTTCCTGACTCGCTTCCAAGTCAGCTACCACGTCCGCCACGACTTGGCGAATCCCCTGCAAGGCTTCTTCCGGAACCGCGGCTAGCCAACTAAGGCTGGGGAATTCAACACACAGGCCCACATACTCAGAATCTTCTTCGGACCAAGTGACCCGGTAGGTATACCGATCATTATTCATCATTGTCGTGTGTCTCCAGACGTTCAATCGCTTTCAATACTTGCCGCACCTGATATGCTTTGGCTTTGCCCTTGTCGTCTTGGATATTGACTCGCGGATCACCAATCCAAGGGGTTCGGTAAATCCTGTGACTACTTCCGCTCTGGCGTGCTTCACCAAAGTACAAATCGCAGACCCGGCAAAGGTCTTGAAAACTGATCCCTTTGGGATTGCGCTTCATTTTTGTCAGGATTTCTGCGATCTTTGCCATAAGAATATGATACCACTATTGATATTTTCGTCAAGATTTTTCATCCGCCTACGCCAGTATAAATCCCTGCCCCCCACTTGTCAACGAAACCAAAAACATCGCTCCCGCCCGCCCACGTTCGCCCCCGCCACCCCCTACCTCTGCTATACTCTACCCACTCAATCCAAAGTCCACATGCCCAACCCAACCAATATCGCCAATTCCCTCACCGCCTGGCACCCAGACCAACAGCGCGCCCTGCCCTGGCGCACGCGTCCCGCCGGGGATCGGGACGCGTACCCGGTCTGGATCAGCGAGAGCATGGCCCAGCAGACCCGCATCGATACGGTGATCGGCTATTTTGAGCGGTGGATGGAACGTTTCCCCACGAGGAGTTGGCCGCAGCGGATCAGCAGGAGATGCTGAAGCTGTGGGGGGAGTGGGCTACTATTGGGCCACGTCCGAGGCAGTGCAGGGGACGTCGGCAAGGATTTCTATAAAACCGAGGAGCGAAAGATCGATCCCCTGCCCTCAGCCTCAACTGTTTGCCGTCTGAAGCGTGAAGCAGAAGGTACTCCCTGCCTCCGACGTCGATTCAACCCAGATGCGCCCGCCGTGGCGCTTGATGATGGCCTGTGCCAGGGGCAGCCCCAGGCCAAATCCTGGGGTGGTGTGGGCGACATCTTGTCGGAAGAATCGCTCGAAGATGTGGGGCAGCACGTCCAGCGGGATGCCCTGGCCCGTGTCCTGCACGGTCACGGTGACGCCCTCGTCATCGGCCACGGTGTACACAGAAATGGTTCCGCCTGATGGCGTGAAGCGTATGGCATTGCCCAACAGCTCGTGGAGCGCCCGGCTCAGCCAATATTCCTCGGCCAAAACGAAGGGCAGATCGGGTGCCAGGCTCCGATGCAGGGTCAGATCTCCTGCAGCCAGGGCCGGCATCTCGTCGAGGATAAGACCGATCACTCTATTCAAGTCAAGTGATTGCGTGGCAAAAGGCCCACTGCCTTCCAGTCGGGTCACTTCGGCCAACAGATCCACCAACCGGCTGATGCCTGTAATCTGTTCGCCCATCTGAGTCAATTTGATCTGCCGTTTGGCCGGGTCATCTATACGGGCGAGGAAATAGAGGTTGGTCTGCATGAGGGAAAGGGGCGTGCGGAATTCGTGGGATACTTCATCGATAAACTTGGTCAGGAAAATCGTCTGTTCCCGTTCCAACGCCATCTCGAATGCACGTTGTTCTGCCTCTTTGCGCTTGGTGATGTCGGTGACAAGCACTTGAACAGCCGGTTGGCCGACATAACTGATCGGCGTGCTGATCACTTCCACATCAATGCTGCGGCCATCCGGGCGGATAAATTTCTCCTCTATCAATGGACCAGATCCGCCTGCCGACAGAACACGGCTACGCTGCAAGACTACCTCTAGGGAATCTGGATGGATGAAATCAAAAACAGATTTCCCGATCAGATCCTGTGCGGATATGGCCCCCATTAGCTGAATGATGGCGGCATTGACGAAGACCAATTTTTCCTGTTGATGCACGGCGATCCCAATCGGCGCCAGATCCACCAACTGCCGATAGCGCCCCTCGCTCTCCCGCAATTCATTGTCCAGGCGCGCCTTTTCCAACGCATTTTGGTGGAAAACTTCCAGGGCTTGGGCCATCTCCCCAATCTCGTCCCGGCGTTGCAGACCGGTCACCTCGATGGCCAGATCCCCCTGGGCCAGCCGGTGCATCAGCCCGGTGATGGTGCGAATAGGGCTTGAGATCAGGTGTTTGCTCAGGAGCATCGTACCAACCGTAGCGATCCCAGCGATCACCAAGGTCAACACCAGGATGGTGGTGGCAATCGTACTCGCCCGTTGGCTGGATTCCCGGGACAAGTCGAGGATCTGCGCCTGCTGATAATCCAGAAATTCTGTCAGAATCTGGCGAAACTCCATAAAGGGCACGCTGGAAGATCGCACCAAGAGGACGCCAAAAGAGGGGTTGTCCATGACGACAACCGCAGCCTGCTGTGCCTGACGGCTGAAGGTTTCCAGAGGTGGACCCATGCGAGCCAGCATGTCACTTTCGGTGGCATCCAGGGGCCAACGAAGCAACATCTCTCCATAAAGCACATCCACGTCACTGATCACTTGGCTCAATTGCGCCTGAATGGGTTGGATCTCCGCCAACGACAGATCCATGGACCGCAACACCGAGATGCGGTAAACATCAGATTGTAGCTGCTCGCTCAGGACGGCAAACTGGTTGACCAGGGTGATCTTTTCCAGGGCGATGTCGTTCACTTCACGGAGGATGGCGCGTTGCTGATTTAGACCAAAGTTGGCAAGAAACGAGACGCAGATAAAGGCAATCATCAGGATCATCGGAACAAGCAGCACCTTCAGCCGGACAGGACTGTCGTTCAGCAGCCGCATCATCGGTCTTCCCCCGAGGCCCATGATAGCACGCAGATCACATCATCCTGGGTGAGCAGACCACACCAAGCCGATAGGGGACTGACCACCTGGGTCACGGGATTGGGCCAGACGCCGGGCAAGGTCAACAGACCGCCGTTGGGCTCTGTCGCCACGTCTAGAAATTGGGGCAGGACCGGCTCTCCCTGCATGTCCAGAATGGCGCTAATGTCCATCCCCGGCTTGGTCTGCCCCGAATTATCCATGAAGACAGTCCCATCCCGGGTGAAGCCGAGAAGATGCAGCCCGCTCCCCTCCAACTCAAAAAACCCCTGGCTGGGATCATGGAACGTCTCTAGCGCAGTGTAGAAATCTTGCTCCTGCAGAAGGCGGATCGCCTGCACCCCCAGAGCCTTTAGGGGAGAGTCTGTGCTATCCAGGGGTGGGATGGGTGCGTATTCCTTGACGATAGGTTCTTTCCAGAACGTCTCATCCAAAGGCGAATAGCTGCCCCAAACGGAGAGGGGTGGATTGCCCAGCCCATTATGATAGACGCCATAGAGTGGCATCACGTTGATCCAGACAATCGGGACATCTTCGGTCACGATCTGCTGGAATTCGACATACAACGCTTTGCGCTTGACAGGGTCCATCTCCTGCTCAGCCTGGGCCAACAGTTCATCCACCCTGGGGTTGCTGTAATTTTGAGTGTTGGACCAGACCACACCCTGACGGATATTGTTGGAGAGGTACGTGCGATGGACGCCGATCACCGGATCGCCCCAGTTGTTAACCACATCCATGGTCATATCAAAATCCCAATTACCAATGTGCGTGGCCCATTCTGGGAAGTTTGCCGAGTCTCGCACCTGCACGTCGATGCCGATTTTGGACAGTTGGCTATCCAGATAAAGCGCCACATTCTTCTGTTGGGTGGGGACCGATGGAATGTAGTCCAGAGTCAGGGAAAAGCGCATGCCATCCCCACCCCGGGGATGGCCGGCTTCGTCCAGCAGTTGGTTTGCCTTGTCCAGATCCAGATCATATTTGTGGACATCCGGCGTGTAGAAGGGGCTGTCAGGCGAAATGGGGCCCAGGGCGCGTTGGGTTTTGCCTGCATGCAGATAGTCGGTGATGAAATCTGGATCAACGGCATAGGCGATGGCCTGACGCACACGTTTGTCATCCAGGGGTTTGTGCAGCAGATTAAAGGCCAGCCAGTTCAACGAGCCAGAGGACTCAGCTCCCCGGCGGGTTACTGTCAAATGTTCCTCGCCGCTCAACTGATTCAGAACAGAAATGCTCGGAGAAACCGGGAGCAAGTGCGCTTCCTGGCGCTGCATAGAAATGACTTGGGCAGCGGGGTCATCCTCTAATTCGATGCGAATCTCGTCCAGGTAAGGGCGTCCCGGTATAAAATAGTTCTCGTATCGCGCCAAGATTATGCTTTCCCCTGGCGTGTAGCGCACAAGCTTGAACGGGCCCGATCCCACGGGCGCCAGGTTGGCAGGATGGGTCAGGATATCCTGGCCATCGCCATAGATGTGCTTGGGCAGAATGGGCAACAGGACCGGCGACATGGCCCAAAGGATCGCCGGATGGGGATGGGCAAGTCGGATCACCGCCGTCAGCGGGTCCGGCGTGTCCACTCGCTCTACGGGGGCAAACATAGAACTGAACGGATGATAGCTCTTCACGGTCATCACCGAGAAGGCCACATCCTCCGAGGTGATGGGGTGACCATCGTGAAAGGTCGCCCCAGGCACCAAGTGCAGGGTGACGGCCAGCCCATCCTCAGAAGTATCCCAGCTTTGGGCCAGATAGGGCAGGGGGTTCCAGTTCTCATCATATCGTAGGGGGCTGGCAAAGATCTGAGCCGAGATGAGCATCGTCGCTGTACCGGAGAGCAGTGCAGCGTTGAAATGCCGGGGGGTTCCCACACTGTTGATCATGACCAAAGTGCCGCCTCGCCGGGGGACGTCTGTGGCCACGGCCATGGGCGTCGGCTCCGGCGAGGGTGGCGTGCTTGGTGCCGCCCCGTCGGACGAACAGCCCGCAAAGACCATCGCCCAAAGCAGAAGGAGGATCAGGAGATGGGCGCGCAGTCTCACGCCACGGGATGCAGATGCCGCCCCAGGCTTCTTGACTATGATGGCATCTGGAGAGGATGCACAAGTGTACGCTGAATCGTGGGAAAAATCAGAGAGGGGATCGTGGGGGAGAACTGGGTGGCGCAGAGGCATGGCAGTTTCCGATCACATGTTCCTGTCAGAAGGCACGAAGACGGTACGATCTGGATCTTAACATGGATTCAGAAAAAATAGATATGAGACAATAGTCCCTGGGTACGCCTCAGCGTCCCCAATCTCTTGGCCCCTCGCCTCCACCTCGTGCTATACTACCCCACAATCCAACTCTAAAATCGGAAATCCAAAACCCACATGCCCAACCTCACCAAAATCGCCCACGCCCTCACCCTCTGGCACCCGGACCAACAGCGCACCCTGCCCTGGCGGGACCGCCCCGCCGGGGACCGGGACGCCTACCCGGTCTGGATCAGCGAGATTATGGCCCAGCAGACCCGCATCGACACGGTGATTGGCTATTTTGAGCGCTGGATGGAACGCTTCCCCACGGTGCAGGATCTGGCCGCGGCGGATCAGCAGGAGGTGCTCAAGCTGTGGGAGGGGTTGGGCTACTACGCCCGGGCCAGAAATCTGCACCGGGCCGCCCAGGTGATCGTGGCCGAGCATGGGGGCGTCTTCCCCCGCACCCGCAAGGAGGTCTTGGCCCTGCCCGGCATCGGCGCGTACACCGCCGGGGCCATCCTCAGCACGGCCTTTGGCCAGGCCGAGCCGATTTTGGACGGCAATGTGAAGCGGGTGTTGGCCCGGCTGTGGGACGTGGACCGGCCCATCACCGAGCGGGCGGTGGAGAAGGAGTTGTGGGCGCTTGGCCCGCTCTGTGGTGGAGGCGGCGGCACCGGGGCAGGCCGGGGTGGTCAACGAGGGGCTGATGGAACTGGGGGCCACGATCTGCACGCCCACCTCCCCCCGCTGCCTGCTCTGTCCCTTGGCGGGAGAGTGTGAGGCCCTGGCGGCGGGGACGCAAGCCCTGCGCCCCCTCATCCCCAAGCGCAAGGCCACGCCCCATTTCCACGTCACCGCCGGGGTGATCTGGCAGGGTGAGCCGTTTGCCTCCAAAGTGCTCATCGCCCAGCGGCCCCAAACCGGCATGTTGGGCGGGCTGTGGGAGTTCCCCGGCGGCAAGGTGGAGCCGACGGACGCCGACCTCCCCGCCTGTCTGCGCCGGGAGATCATGGAAGAGTTGGGCATGGAGATCGAAGTGGGCGAGGCGGTGACCACGGTCAAGCACGCCTATACCCACTTCCGCATCACCCTCCACGCCTTCCACGCCCGACACACCGGCGGCGATCCCCAGGCCATCGGCTGCGCGGACTGGCGTTGGATTGAGTTGGATGAGCTGGACGCTTATCCTTTCCCGGTGACGGATGGGAAAATTATTGGGGTTTTGAGGGAGATGCGTGGTGGGTAGCGGGACGCAGAGCGTCCGACGGCATTCCCACGCGGAGCATGGGAACGAGAGGCACAAATAAGAAACGGGCGACTGCCAGATCATCGGCAGTCGCCCGTCACATTTCAACCCTCTCACCCTTTCAGCCCTTCCCCCGCTCACCCCTTCAAGCCCTACGCCGCCTGATCATACTCCCGAGGGAAGACAAAGGGATGGCCTTCAGTGTCCAGCAGCGTGGGGGTTTTGCGCTGGGTGAAGACGTCTTGGGTCACCAAACAGCGGGAGATTTCGTCTCGGCCTGGGATTTCGTACATCACATCCAGCAGGGCGGATTCGACGATGCTGCGCAGGCCGCGAGCGCCGGTCTTGCGCACAAAGGCGTCTGTGGCGATGGCTTCCAGGGCCGGGCGGTCAAATTCCAGGGCGACGCCGTCCATGACGAAGAGGCGCTGGAACTGGCGCACCACACTGTTTTTGGGCTCGGTGAGGATGCGCATCATGGTCTTGCGGTCCAGGGCGTCCAGGCTGGCGGTGACGGGGAGCCGACCGATGAACTCCGGGATCAGGCCAAAGCTGCGCAGGTCGTCGGGCATGACCTGGCGCAGGAGCAGGCTGTCGTTGCGGCTCTCTTTTTCCATGCGCCGCATCTTCTGCTCCCGCTGACGGTCCAGCCGATCTTCGGGCAGGGGCGAATCGTCCACCGCCGCCTCGTCGAGCATGAATCAGCCCAGCGTTTTCATCCTCCGCGGCCACAAAGCCCAGGGCCGTGCGCTTTTGCACCCGCTTGCGCACCTCATCGGCCAGGCCAGAGAAGGCCCCGCCGCAGATGAAGAGGACGTTGCGGGTGTCCAACTGCACAAATTCCTGCTGGGGATGTTTGCGCCCGTTCTGGGGGGGCACATTGGCCGTGGTGCCTTCGATGATCTTGAGCAGGGCCTGCTGCACGCCCTCGCCGCTGACATCCCGGGTGATGCTGGGGTTGTCCCCGGTCTTGCGGGCGATCTTGTCGATCTCGTCGATGTAGACGATGCCAAAGGCGGCCCGATCCGCGTCCCAATCCGCCGCCTGCATCAGGCCGACCAGAATGCTCTCCACATCTTCGCCCACATAGCCGGCCTCGGTCAGGCTGGTGGCGTCGCCGATGGTGAAGGGGACATCCAGCAGCCGGGCCAGGGTTTGGGCCAACAGGGTTTTGCCGCTGCCCGTGGGACCGATCAGCATGACGTTGCTCTTGGTCAGCTCCACATCGGCATGGGCGGAGGTATCGTGTTGGGTTTGATTGGTGCTGTTGCCAAAAACCCGTTTGTAATGGTTGTACACGGCCACCGAAAGCACCTTTTTGGCCCGATCCTGGCCGATCACATATTGGTCCAAATAGGCCACAATCTCCCTGGGGCTGGGCACTTTGCCGGGGGCCACAGGATTGCGCTTGGCCGGGCTGGGATCCTTGGCCTCGGCTTCCGAGAGGACCTCTGCGCCAGTCAGGATGCAGGCATCGCAGATCCAGGCATCTTCCAGCCCTTGGATCAGTCGCTCCACCTCGACTTCGGATTTGCCGCAAAATGAACAATACAGGGTTGTTTGAACTGTCTTTGCCATCGTGTCTATTGTCCTGAAATAATCGGTCGCCAACGCATATCGCCAGCGTCTAACAGATACGGACAGTGTATCGTGAAACCCCCGGTTTCACAAAGAAAAGTCCTTGGGTGGGGAACCCAAGGACTCTCTTTTGTTCAAAAGGGGGTCTTTCCGTGCGCCTACTTGCCGGCACCGTTGGTCGGACTTTCGGCGGGGGCGTCTTTGGGGCCAGACAAGGCCGGCAACTTCACAGCGCCATCTCGCACAGAGACAATCCCTGTGATATCGCCCAGGACCTCATCCACCAGGCCATATTCTTGGGCCTCAATGGCGTCCATGTAGCGATCTCGCTCGAAATCCTTCTCGATCTGCTTCCAATCTCGACCCGTGTGCTTGCCGACGAGATAGAAGAGCTGGGTCTGCACCCGCTCTTGCTCTCGGAAGGCGATGCGCACGTCTTCGGTGTAGCCCTGGGCACCGCTGCTGGCCGGGTGCAGGTGGATGGTGGCGTGGGGCAGCGCATAGCGCTTGCCCTTGGCCCCGGCAGAGAGCAACACCGTCCCCATGCTGGCGGTGACGCCGATGGCAAAGGTGCTGACCTGGGCCTCGATCATCTGCATGGTGTCATAGATGGCCAGCCCGGCATAGACGCTGCCGCCGGGGCTGTTGATGAAAAGCTGAATGTCCTGGTTGGGGTCTTCCCGGTTCAAAAAGAGCAACTGGGCCACGATCACGTTGGCCACTTGGTCGTTGATGGGCGTCCCCAGGAAGATGATGCGCTCCTTGAGCAGGAGGCTGTAAATGTCGTATGCACGTTCGCCCCGACCGGTGGTCTCGATGACCATGGGGACGACACTTTGCGGGTCAATCATGATTCTGCTCCCTTTCCGTAATCTGATGCGGGTGGATTGGTGTTGATACTATCCCGTCCACAATACGGTGCAGCCGGTTCGGAGACTGTAAGCACTCTCCACTTTTGCGTTTGCGTTAGGTTAGCGATCTCACCTTCCTGGAAGCTTTCAGCTTCCAGGAAGGTTGTCTGCACGCACCTATTTACGCAACGTCAGAATCCACCGACTCCTCAGCCTCAGCCTCGGCCTCTTCTTCGGCCACAACCTCGGTCTCGGCCTCAGCTTCTCGACGTCAGCCTCGACTTCCTGCGCAGCCTTGGCCGCCTGGGCCGCGGCCAACATCTCGGTCACATCCTCGCCCTTGGCAATGGCGGTGAGCAGTTCAAGTGCCTTGTTCGAGAGCAGCTCGCCTTCGAGACCGGAGCGGTTGGGCTCCTGCAACATCATGTCGATGAAGCCCTGCATGGACTCCCGACGGCTCATCTTCACGACTTCTTCGCCGTCATCGTCGTCGTCGCTGTCGTCATCATCGCTGTCGTCATCGTCTTCTTCGTCATCGTCTTCGTCGTCGTCGTCATCTTCGTCATCGTCTTCGTCGTCGTCATCTTCGTCGTCGTCTTCTTCGTCATCGTCGCTGTCGTCATCGTCATCGTCTTCGTCGTCGTCGTCGTCTTCTTCGTCGTCGTCGCATCGTCATCGTCGCTGTCGTCATCGTCGAAGTCGTCGTCATCGAAATCGTCGTCATCATCATAATACTCGTCGCCCAAGTCGATGTCCTCGTCGGCAGTCTTCATCTTCCTCGTTAAACTTCAACATGTCCAACAAGTACGCTTCGAGTTCCGCATCGGTGACGCCGATCTTGCTGCTCTCCACAAACTCGCTGATGACCAAGCTGCGGCGCAATTGGGCCTCGGCCTGCTCCCGCAAGCTTTCGCGGTATTCGTCCCGGTCCTGTTTCACCATTTCCAAATAATGGTTCAGATCTCGCAGGCCCATCTGGCGCACTTGCTGCTCCATCTGGTCGAGCATGGCATCCATCTCCCGCTCAACCAGCGCCGGGGGATAGTCCAGTTCGGACTGCTCGACCATGGCCTCCAACACCTTGCCCAGATAGTCATTCTTGGCCTGGCCAGCGTTGGCCTCAAGCTGCTCGGTGCGCAGGTTCTCCTTCAGCGCGTCCAGGGTCTCGAACTCGCCCTCGCTGGCCAGAACGGCAAAGGCATCATCCAAGTCCGGGGACTGGTACGCCTCGATGCTGTTGACCTTGACCACAAATTTGCCCGACTTGCCCGCATAGAGGCTCTGGCTGTCTGCGGGCCAACCCAGCACAAATTCCTTCTCGTCCCCAGCGCTCAGGCCCAGCAGCGCCTCGTCAAAGCCAGGAGGATCCATGGGGTATTCCTGGTCGGGCAGGACTTCCCAGTCGGTCTCGTCCAGCACCACCTGTCGGTCTCCACGGCTTCGTCGCCGCTCTCGTCCAAGATCACGGCCCGCACGTTGATGTTCATGCTGTCGCCATATTCGCTGGGCCGGGTGGCTGCACTCCAGCCGGCATGCTCGCCTGCGCATGTCCTCCAGCTTGGCCAGGATCGCTTCCTCATCCACCTCGTCAGCGCTCTCTTCCACCCGCAGGGACATATAATCCCCCAAGGTCACCGTGGGGGACAGGGGCACGGTCAGTCGGTAGACCAGAGGCTCCAGCGTGACGATCTCGTCCAACGAGGCAATCGCCGACGGCTCAATATTCTCTTGCTCGATGGCCGCAGCGAAAAGCTCCTGGCCCAACTTGTCCACAAACTCCTCGTAGAGGGCCGCCTTGCCCACCATACGCACCACCACGCTATAGGGCGCCTTGCCCTTGCGGAAACCGGGCAGACGCAAACGCCCCGCCAAGCTGCGGGCCGCAATGCGCAATTCCTTTTCCACTCGTTCGGCATCTGCCTCAATCAGCATGGAAAGCTGTCGTCGTTCCAGGGCTTCTGTTGTAACTTTCACCGGTTTTGCTCCTCTCAGGATCGGTCAAACGCAATCAAGCGCCCCAATCCCCGTTTTTGATGGATGTCTATCTCATTTTGGCTAAATTCATTTTGGCTAAAGTGCGCTATTCGCAATGAACCGCAGCGCACCGGGCACGGCGGATTCCGCCAACTGCTCAACCCAGAATCACTGCGGTCTCAAGAAAATAGGTACGGAGTAGTATAGCATATTCGAGGGGCACGGGGCGAATTCAGCCGGAAAGAAAAAGAAATAGGCCACAGATCGAACGGATTTAACGGATCAAAACGGATTTTCAAAATGATCCGTTTTTAATCCGTCAAATCCGCCAAATCCGTGGCCTATTTTTAGATCCTTCCAAACGCCTTCTCCAAATCCCCCGCAGAAAGCTGCAACATAGTCGGCCGCCCATGCGGACAGGTGCGGGGAGACTGGCACGCCTCCAACTGGCGCACCAATTCGGCCATTTCGATGTCGCTGAGCAACTGCCCGGCCTTGATGGACGCCCGCTTGCACACCATCTTGACCAGCCGATCCTCCATGGCTTCGCCCACCAAATTGCGCTCCTCGCCCAGCCCCCGCACAATCTCCTCCAGCGCGCTCAGGGGATCCTCCCCGGCCATCACGCTGGGCACGGCCCGCACCAAAAAGGTGTCGCCGCCGAACGCCTCCACCTCATAGCCCACGGCATCCAATTTGTCCAAATGCTCCGCCACCAGCCCGGTCAACTCATGACCAATATGCAAGGTCAACGGCTCCAACAAATGCTGCCGGGGAATCGCCCCGGCGATGGTCCCATAGCCCTGGGCCATAAACCGCTCATACATAATCCGCT
This sequence comes from uncultured Chloroflexia bacterium, assembly GCA_963704975.1. Taxonomy (GTDB): domain Bacteria; phylum Chloroflexota; class Anaerolineae; order Caldilineales; family Caldilineaceae; genus JAGNDO01. Next base: position 54,145 of record CAVPIK010000045.1, read on the forward strand.
CGTGGGCCGCGTGCTGGTCGATCAAAAACATCCCCTCCGGCCCCTCGGTCACAATATACATGGCCCCCACCTGCCCCACCACCCGCAAGGGCGGCAAGGTCGTCTCCCGGTTCTGCGCCCGCTCCGGCTGGCTTTTTTCATAAGCTGGGGAGGGGCCAGGTTCAGGACCCGTCAGCCCGATCTCACCCGTCTCCGGGTCCACCCGTGGGGGCGCAGAGGCAAAAGCGTGGTCATCCTGCCCCCCCTGCGTCGGGGACGGATAGAGGTTGAGGCTGGGCTGCGGATTCAGCCCCACCCCGGCGTCCAACAACACATCCCGGCGGGCCATCCAACCGCTCTCCCGGCTGGGCGTGCCGTCGGGCGCTGCGCCCCCCTCCACCCCAAAGCCGGGGATGGGCGCATTGCCGATCACGGCGTGGCGCACGGCCTTCTGCACGGCGCTGAAGACCCGCCGCTCCTCTCGGAAGCGCACCTGGATTTTCTGCGGATGCACATTCACATCCACCTGGGCCGGGTCCAGATCCACAAAGATGGCGGCCAAGGGCGAGCGGCCCACCTGCAACAGGGTGTGATAGGCCTGCACCACGGCATAGGTCAGGCTGCGGTCCTCCACATAGCGCCGGTTGACAAAGAGCTCGATCTGGCTGCGGTTGGACCGGGTCAACGTGGGCAAGCTCGTATACCCGCTGACCTGAATCGTGGTCTGCCCCGTGGGGATCGGGCCATCGCGACTTGGCGCCGCATCCTCCGGTGCCCGGTGGAAGTCCATGAAATCGACATCCTCCGCCAATCCCGGACCGGTCGCATCGTCGGCGTCAAGGGTAGCGGTCAGGCCCACGGCCACCATCTGCTGGGCATGATCCCCGCCATAGACTTTGGCCACCACGTCCAATAGCTTGCCACTCCCGGTCGATTGAAAAACCAAACGGCCATCGTTGACAAAGCTAAACCGCCGATCCGGATAGGCCAGGGCATAGCGCTGCACAATCTTGCTGATGTGCCCGGCCTCCGTGCTGGCCGTGCGCAGAAATTGCTTGCGGGCCGGGGTGTTGAAGAAGAGATGCTCCACGCTGATCACCGTGCCCACGGGCGCACCCGCCCGGCTCTGGGCCATCACCACGCCCCCCTCCACCCGCACCTGCGCGCCGAACTCCACGCTGCGGTGGCGGCTGGTCAGGGTGACATGGCTGACCGCGGCGATGCTGTACAACGCCTCGCCCCGAAAGCCAAAGGTGGCGATGCTGTAGAGATCATCCGCCCGCTGCAACTTGCTGGTGGCATGACGCTCGAAGGCCAGCAACAGCTCGGCCTCCGGGATGCCCACGCCGTCGTCGGTCACCCGCAGCAGACGCTGTCCGCCCTCGCGCACCTCCACCCGGATCTCCGTCGCACCGGCATCCAGGCTGTTCTCGATCAATTCTTTGGCCACATTGGCCGGACGTTCCACCACTTCGCCAGCGGCGATCTTGGCGGCCACGTCTGGGGTAAGTAGTTGTATGGTCAAGGTTGGTTTGTTGATTTGTTGATTGGTTGATTTTGATGTGGGGGGATCGACAAAATGGTGACGAATTCGGAGCTTGTCACGCTGGTAGCGTGACCTACGTTTCAAGCATCATTTCGTAGGTCCGGCTATCAGCCGGACAAGCTCCGCCGTTTACCCATCCTGCGGATCCCAACAATATCTGACGCCGACCCGTTCGCACCAGGGGGTGCGAACTCCTCAAATCTGTTCGGTCATCCACTGCGGAGTTCGCACCCCCTGGTGCGAACGGCCATACCCATCACAATCTTTCTTCACCCGCTCAGCGCCTATCGCCCCTGCCACACGGCGGGGCGTTTTTCGACGAAGGCAGCCATGCCTTCTTTCTGGTCTTCGGTGGCGAAGAGATAATAGAAGTATTTTTGCTCCAACGAAAGCCCCTCGCTCAGACTGAGTTCGAAGGCTTTGTTGACGGCTTCCTTGCCCAGGCGCACGGCCACGGGGGCCCGGCTGGCAATGCCAGCGGCCAGGGCAATGGCGCTGTCCAGAAAATCCGCCACGGGCACAACTTTGTTGACCAAGCCATATTGCAAGGCTTCCGCGGCGGTCAAGCGGCGGTCGTTGAGCACCATCTCCATGGCGATGGCCTTGCCCACGGCCTTGGTCAGCCGCTGGGTGCCCCCCGCGCCGGGGATCACGCCGATGTTGATCTCCGGCTGGCCAAAGATGGCGCTCTCGGAGGCCACGATCATATCACAACTCATGGCCAACTCGTTGCCGCCGCCAAAGCAGAAGCCGCTCACCGCCGCGATCAGGGGCTTGGAGATGGTGCGCAGCTTGTGCCAGCGCTCGATGATGGGGCTATTGAGCATGGAGACCGGCGTGGCATCGCTCATCTCCTTGATGTCGGCCCCGGCGCTGAAGGCCCGCTCGCTGCCCGCAATCACAATCGCCCCCACGCCGTCGTCGGCGTCGTAGGCTTGGACCGCGTCCAGCAGTTCCGTCATCAACTGGCCGCGCAAGGCGTTCAACGCCTTGGGCCGGTTCAGCGTCACCAACCCCACCCGGCCGGGCAGGGTCTGCACCGTAATATCTTGATAGTCCATGATTCGGCTCCTTTGTGAGCGACTGGGATGAGTTGCGAGTTGCGAGTTGCGTGGCAAATGTGCAGTGATACTGATACGTACCGCAATTGCCCTCGCCAGATTATCCCACGTCCGGGGCGGACTTGCAATGATGCAGGAGCGTAGCATATTGCCAAAATCTACGTAGTTGACCCTGATCCCAAACTACGTAGACTTACGCTATATCGGAACCAAAGATGGTGCTAAGATAAGCGGGCACGCAAAGCAAGCAAACCGTAAGGCAATACCCAGAAGTCAATTTTCACCATTCATTCACCGTCGCCGTTCACATCACACCCAACCTCACCCGGAGGCTCTTCAATGAAACGCAGTTCCCAAATCCTACGTGTCAGTTTGGCAGCGCTGTTCGACCATTGCCCTTGCTTTCTCCTTTCTCCCCGCCGCTCCCCTGGCGGCCCAAGCCGCCTCCGGTGCGCTATCTTGTGGTCGCCAAGGCGGACACACTGCCCAATGGCTTGGCCGATCAAGTCACCGCCGCCGGGGGCACCATCAGCGCCACCATGCCGGAGATCGGCGTGATCGCCGTTGAATCGGCCAACCCCAACTTTGCCAACACGGTCAAGGCCATCAAAGGCGTCCAGTCGGTCACCCCGGATGTGCGGGTGCCTTGGGTGACAGGCCAGGACTTCGACTTCGCCGGCCAAGTCCATCGCACGGATCGCGCCGTTGTGACCGGCGACGACTTCTTCTTCCGCTTCCAGTGGAATCTGCACGCCATCCAGGCGCCCCAGGCCTGGGCATTGGGGGCAAAGGGCAAGGGCGTGCGGGTGGCCGTGCTGGATGGCGGCTTCGAGCTGAACCACCCTGACTTTGTCTGGTCGTGATGCCACCGGAGCATGGATCAACAATATGGACGCGGCCTCTGGGACCAGCTTTGTGCCCGGTGAGACGCTGCAATTCAGCACTAGCCGGTTCCTCAGCCACGGCACCCATGTGGCGGGCATCATCGCCGCCGCGGACAACCAGATGGGCGTGATCGGGGTCGCACCGGAAGCCACCATCGTGCCCATCAAGGTATTGCGGGACGGAGATCTGCAAGGTGATTTCGCCTGGATCATCGCCGGTATCAACTATGCGGCCAACCTCCAAGGGGCACAGGCGGTCCAGGTGATCAACATGAGCCTGGGCGCGGCCATGCCCCGCAACGGCTATTGCGATGACTTGGGTGCTTGTGTGACGGCCAATGAAGTGGCCGAACTTGTCAACACCCTGAAGCGGGCCATCCAGTATGCGGGCAAACAGGGCATCACCGTGGTGGCCGCGGCGGGCAACGTCTTCCCCGGCGACCCGACCCAGGATATGGACCATGTGGGCAACCTGATCTTCCTGCCCGCGGACATCCCCGGCGTGATCACCGTGTCGGCCACAGGGCCAGCCGGTCTGGCGCTCAATCCGGCGGCGGATCTGGATCAGCCCGCCTTCTACAGCCGCACCGGCCAGTCCTATATCGACTTTGCCGCCCCCGGTGGCAACTCGGATATTAACTTCTATCTAGAATTTCTCACCACTGGATGCCGGCATCAAGTCCAGCATTCTGTGTGACCCCTCTCATCGCTATTTCCCGCTCCCCATCGGCACGCAGATTGGGTGTGGAGTACGGATAACCTGGCTTATGGCGGCTGGTTTCCCCAATCGGCACCAGCATGGCCGCCCCCCACGTGGCCGGCGTCGCCGCCCTGATCATCGGCCAAAACGGCGGCAGCATGAAGCCGTCCCAAGTCGAGGCCAAACTACGCCAAGTCCGCCGACGACCTGGGCAAGCCCGGCAACGACGACTTCTACGGCCAAGGCCGGGTCAACGCCTACAACGCAGTGACGTAAAAGCGAAGGGGTGAGCGGGTGAAGGGGTGAGAAGGGTGATGAACGTGGTTCACACCTCCTCGCCTCCTTCACCCGCTCACCCCTTCACCCGCTCCCCCTCCCCGCTCCCGCCCCACCCCCCATTTTTGACACACCTCCCGATTTCTCTACAATGCATTGATGTCAATTTTGCGCCCAGGACCGGTTGACGCCGGATCTGTCTTGGCGCGTCGGGAAATCTTGCGCCATCATGCCAGCAGGGAAACAGGACCTATGAAAAATCTCACCACCAACGAAATTCGCCAATACTGGATCGACTATTTCGGCAAGCGCGGCCATGCTGCGGTCGAGAGCAGCAACCTGGTCCCGGCCAACGACCCCACCCTGATGTTCGCCAATTCGGGCATGGTGCAGTTCAAGGATCTCTTCCTGGGGCTGGAAAAGCGGGACTATAGCCGGGCCGCCACGTCGCAGAAATGTCTGCGGGTCAGCGGCAAGCACAACGATCTGGAAGAGGTCGGCCCCAGCCCCCGGCACCACACCTTCTTCGAGATGTTGGGCAACTTCTCCTTTGGCGACTATTTCAAAAAGGACGCCATCGAATACGCCTGGAATCTGCTGGTCAACGAGTGGGGCTTGCCCGTGGAGCGGCTCTGGTTCACGGTCTACGAGACCGATGACGAGGCCATGCAGTTGTGGATCGACGCCGGCGCGGCCCCGGATCGGGTGCGCCGCTTTGGCAAAAAGGACAATTGGTGGTCTATGGGCGATGTCGGCCCCTGCGGTCCCTGCTCGGAGATCCACTATTATTGGGGCGATCTGGCCGAGCAGGTCGCCGACGGCGTCAACAAGGACGACGAATATCTGGAGATCTGGAACCTGGTCTTCATGCAATACGAGCAGAAGGCCAGCGGCGAGATGATCGACCTGCCCCGGCCCAGCGTGGACACGGGCGCGGGCCTGGAGCGCCTGGCCAGCATCATGCAGGGCAAGGACAACAACTACGACGCCGATGGCTTCGCCGATATTCTGGACGCCATCCAAGAGGCGGCGGGCCACAGCGACGCCGAACGCCAGACCCACCTGATCTCCTATCGGCGCATCGCCGACCACACCCGCTCCATCACCTTTTTGATCGGGGACGGCGTGCTGCCGGGCAACGAGGGACGCAGTTATGTCACCCGCATGTTGTTGCGCCGGGCGGCCCGCTTCGGCAAGCGCATCGGCTTTGACCGCACCTTCCTGGCCGAGGTCTCCCAGGCCGTGATCGCCAAGATGGGCGGCCACTACACGGATCTGCCCGCCAAGCAGTCTTTCATCCTCGACACCATCACCGCCGAGGAAGAGCGCTTCCACCGCACCCTCAACACCGGGCTGGCGATTTTGGATGGCCTGATGGCCGACGCCACCGCCAAGGGCGAGCATGTGATCAACGCCGAGGACGCCTTCCGCCTGTGGGACACCTACGGCTTCCCCGTGGATCTGACCCGGGACATCGCCGAGGAGAACGACTTCAGCGTGGATGTGGCCGGGTTCCAGGCTGTGCTGGCCGAACAAAAGCAGCGGGACCGGGCCCAGGCCCAAAACGAGGCCGGGGCGGATCTCTCGGTCTATGGCCAGGTGCTGGCGGATCTGCAAGCCCAGGATCTGTTGGACGAGGACGGCGTGGCCCATCGCATCTACGAAAACCTGGACGGCCTGACCACGGAAATCCTGGCCCTGATCGTGGATGGCCAATCCGTGGACAGCGCCCAACCCGGCGACAACGTGGAGATCATCCTGCCGGAGACGCCCTTTTATGTCGACCAGCGGTGGACAGGTCAGCGACACGGGCGAGATCTACTATTTCCCCGAAGATCTGGTCGAGCCGGTGTGGGTGGCGGAAGTCACGGACACCCGGCGGCCCATCCCCAAGCTGATCAGCCATGTGGGGACCGTGGTCAGCGGCACCATCCGGGTCGGCGACCCGGCCTATGCCCAGATCGACGGCGGGCGGCGCTGGGACATCATGCGCAACCACACGGCCACCCACATTTTGCAGGCCGAGCTGCGCAAGCGCTTGGGCGAAGGGGTGCATCAGCAAGGCTCCGTGGTGGACCCCAACCGGCTGCGCTTTGATTTCACCCACTCCAAGCCTTTGAGCCGGGAAGATCTGGCGGCCATCGAAGCCGCGGCCAATGCGGATATTCTGGCCGGATATGTGGTCGGCCAACGCTGGACCACCCACAAACAGGCCGTGGCCGAGGGGGCAATGGCCCTCTTCAGCGAAAAATATGGCAACGAAGTGCGGGTGATCAGCATCGGCAACGACATCACCACGGGCGAAGAGGGCGAGCCGCCCATGAGCATGGAACTCTGCGGCGGCATACACGTTGAGAATACAGCCGAGATCGGCAGCTTCCGCATTGTCAGCGAGAGCGGGTCGGCCTCTGGGGTGCGGCGGATTGAAGCCGTCACCGGCCGGGCCGCAGAAGAACTCGTGGTGGAACGGCTGGCCCAACTGGAGCGTGCCGCGGATCTGGTCAATGCCCGTCCGGAGTTTTTGGAAAAAGCAGTGGCTTCTTTGGTCGAAGAAAACCGGGAAATGCAGCGGGAATTGACCCAAATGCGCCGCAAGCTGGCCATGCAAGAGTCTGCCATCCTGCTGGATCGCACGGTCAAGATCGGCGATGTCCCCCTCCTGGCCGTCCAGGTGGACGTGGCCGACGCCGACACCATGCGCCAGATGACCGACTGGTTCCGGGACAAACTGGGCAGCGGCGTGGTGGTCCTGGGCGCGGTGATCGACGACAAGCCCGCCCTGGTGGCCGCGGTGACCGACGACCTGACCAAGCGGGGCCTGCACGCCGGCCACATCCTGAAAGATGCGGCCAAGATCGTAGGCGGCGGCGGCGGCGGACGCCCCACCCTGGCCCAAGCCGGCGGCCAAGATCCCGCCAAACTGCCCGAAGCCCTGGCCAGCGTGGCCGGGTGGATTGAACGGAATTTGAAGAATGCACAATGAACAATGGACAATGCACAATGAACGTGGTTGACACGTTTTAATTGTCCATTTGCTCATTCGTGGTTTAGTTCGTCCGAATTACCGAACCATTCGCATTTTTACGACGCCATTGTGCATTGTGCATTGTCAATTGTGCATTGAAAAGGATTGTCTTGACCCAAATCATCCGCATCCCAGCCGACGCCACGGTTGAGGCCGTGCGCCGGTTGATGGCCCAATCGACTGAACCACAGGTTGCCCTGGATCTGCCCGCCAAGTGGAGCGGGCTGGCCAATGTGGCCCAAATGCGCCTGCTGCAACGCCAGGCCCACATCCAACAACTGGACGTGGCCCTGATCACCCGCAGCGGCGAGACCCACCGGGCCGCGGCCCAGGTGGGCATTCCCGCGTTCTATTCCCAGGCGGATCTGGACCGCAAGCCCAACTGGCATGTCGGTCTGGCCAAGAACGGCGCGCCCCAGGTTGATCCCCAGAATCCCGCCCTGGGCCTGCCGGATCCCCCGGCGTGGCGGCTGCCGTCCAAGGGCGAGGGGTGGTGGAACAGGCCGCCCGACCCAGCCTGACACGCGCCCGCCGCCGCCGCATCCGGGCCGAGGAGAGCTATCGCAAAGGCACCCCGACTTGGCTGCCCCTGGCTGGTTATGCCCTCACCGGCCTGCTCTTTGCGGTCATGTTGGGCCTCTTTGCCCTCACGGTGATCCCGGCGGCCACGGTGACACTCACCCCTGGCCAGCAAGAGATCACCGTGGATGTGGCCCTGTCGGCCAATCCCTACCTGGATTTCCCGGATGCCACCCTTGGCCAAACCGGGGCCAGGGTGGTGGAAAGCCGCATCGAAGCCACGGGCAGCATCCCCACCAGCGGCAGCGAGCAGGTGGCCGTGGGCAAGGCCCAGGGCATCGTCACCTTTAGCAACAAAGGCCGCCAGCCCGTGCGCATCCCCGCCGGCACCACCGTGCGCACAGGCACCGGCACGCCGGTCAGCTTTGTCACGTTGCAAGATGTGGAAGTGCCGGGTCAAGTCAGTGGTCGGGTCGATGTGCTTGTCGAGGCAGCGGACCTGGGGGCGGCGGGGAATGTGCGGGCCGGGACCATCAACACGGTTGGCGGTTCGCTGGATGCCCAAGTGGCGGTGAGCAATGCCAGCCCCACCTATAGCGGCGCATCCCAGTTGACCAAAGTGGTCAAGCAGATCGACAAGGACACCCTGCTGGATCAGCTCTATACCCAGGTGCAACAGGACGCCTATGCCGCCCTGGCCGCCACCTTGGAGCCGGGCGAGTGGCTTTCGCCCGATTCCGTCACCACCCAGATCGTGGCCGACATCTACGATGCCTTCAACGACGAGCCCGCAGAGCTCCTCAATCTGGATCTGCGGGTCTCGGTGCAGGGCGTGGCCATCAGCGATGCGGACGCCACCGAGGCCGCCCGCACCCAATTGCAGCAGAGCGTCCCCAAGGGCGGCAAGCTGGTGGCCAATTCGGTCGCCTTCTCCCGCCTGGGCGACGCCGAGACAGCGGGCAGCGTGGTCAACTTCACCATGCGGGCCACGGGGAACTATGTGATCCCCATCGACCCGGACGAGGTGCGCTTGGCCATTGCGGGCAAGTCCCCAGACGAAGCCACCCGCATTTTGCAGGACCAATGGTCCCTGGCCGCCACGCCGGATATCTTCCGAGATCCCCAATGGCGCAACGCCATGCCCGCCATCCCTGGCCGCATCCAGGTGCGGGTGGCGTATACGGAGGGGGAGTGATAAAACTCCTCGCCTTGGATGTGGGACTGGCCCGCATCGGCGTGGCGACGGGGGATCCTTTGGGCATCACCGTGCGCCCGGTGGGGGTGATTCAGCGGCGCAGTCGGCGGGAGGACTTCGCCGAGCTGGCCGAATTGGTGCGGAGGGAAGGGGCCGAGGCCATCCTCTGCGGGCTGCCCCTGAACATGGACGGCAGCGAGGGCAGCCAAGCCCAGACCACCCGCAAGTGGGCCATGCGTCTGGCCCACGCCCTGCGGGTCTTGCTCGGCAAGCCCATCCCCATCATCTTTTGGGATGAACGGCTGAGCACCCACGACGCCCAAGAATTTCTGGCCCAAGGCATGCGGGCCGAAGAAGACGCCGCCGCCGCCGCCGTGATCCTGCGTTCCTACGTGGACGCCCAACAACGGGGCAGCAGGTTGGACTATGGGCGGATCGACTTACCGGAGCGGGCGAAGGGGTGAAAGGGCGAAGGGGTGACAACCACCCAATCCCCAATCCCTAATCCCGGCCCTTACACATACGAAACTGGAATCTATGCATCAATCAGACCGCCGCCGGACCGTTTTGGACCGGCATAGTGCCCGAAATAAAGAGAGCGCCGCCCCTAACCCCATGCCCTGGTCCCAGCGGCTGCGTGACCCGGCGTGGTTGTTGGGCAATGGCCTGCGCATCGGCTTCCTGGTCATGATCCTGGCTGTGCTGCTAGGCGTCTGGTCCGTGGGCCAAGCCCACCTGACCGAACAGTTCCGGGCCGCCACGGTGCAGACCGCGGGGCTGGTGGATCCCAACGCCAATGACGGGGCCCTGACCCCGGACAACATCGAAAAGCGGGTGCTGGCCCTCAATTTGCAAATGCGCGAGGCGGAGCTTGCGGTGGCCCCTGGCGAGAATCCCCGCCCCCGGCCCTTTGTGATCTACCCCGGCGAGGCGGCCCGCTTTGTGGCCGCCCGATTGGCGTCCGAAGGCTTTGTGGTGGACGCGGATCTGATGAACCTCTATCTGCGGGTCAACAGCTTGGAGCGCAACATCGAGGCCGGCAACTTCATGCTGGCCGAGACCATGACTATCCCGGAGATCGCCGACGCCCTGCAACAGGCCAGCTTCGAGGAGGTTTTGGTCACCCTGCCCGAAGGCATGCGGGCCGAAGAGGTGGCCGAAAAGCTGGCCGAGAACTATGTGATCGAGATCGACACCTTCCTCAGCGCCGTGCGCCAGCCCCAGACCCTCTCCATTTTTGCCGATTACGACTTCCTGCAAGCCCTGCCCGCCGGGGCCACGCTTGAAGGGCTGCTCTTCCCCGACACCTACCGTTTCCCGGTCAACGCCGGTCGCCCGGAGCAGGTGCTTTCCATCTTCTTGGACAACTTTGAGGCCAAGGTGGGGGACGCCGGTCTGTCGGGCAGCGGCGCGCTGAAGGGCTACGAGCTCCTCAAACTGGCCAGCATTGTGGAGCGGGAAGCCGTCCAGGCCGACGAGCGCCCCATCATCGCCAGCGTCTACCTCAACCGGCTCAACGGCACCTGCACCGCCGAAGTGGGCGGGGCCTATTTGCAGGCCGATCCCACGGTGCAATATGCCCGGGGCGTCGTGGGCAACTGGTGGTGGAAACCCCAGTCCTTGGCCGAGTATTCGTCGGTGATCAGCCCGTTCAACACCTATCTCAACCCAGGTCTGCCGCCGACGGCCATCGCCAACCCCGGCCTCAGCGCCATCCAATCCACCGCCAACCCGGCCCAGACCGCCTACTGCTTCTTCGTGGCCACGGGCGACGATGGCCGCCACGTCTTCGCCCAAACCTACGCCGAACAAGAACAGAATTTGGCCATCTATGGCTATACGCCGTGATTATTTGAGAATTGAGAATGGAAAATTGAAAATTATTAATGGTCGTCGGCGAGACCATTTTCGATTTTCAATTCTCCATTTTCAATTCTCGATTTTATGCTTTCTTCTAACGCTGATTGCCACACTTTTTCTTGCCGGGTGCAATGGGGGAACCTATACAAATACCCGCCCGGTCGTGAAGATTGGGCTGATTGCGCCTTTTGAAGGATTATATCGAGAAAGCGGCTATGAAGCCCTGGCGGCCATGCGCTCGGCCATTGCGGACAGCCCCCTGCCCAGCCAAGTTCGGATAGACATCCTGCCCCTGGCCTTGGACGATTCAGCGGATCCGTTTCCCGGTCAACGCTGGTCACCGGAGCAGGTGCTTTCCATCTTCTTGGACAACTTTGAGGCCAAGGTTGGGGATGCCGGGTCTGTCGGGCAGCGGTGCGATTGAAGGGCTACGATCTGCTCAAACTGGCCAGCATTGTGGAGCGGGAAGCTGTCCAGGCAGACGAGCGCCCCATCATCGCCAGCGTCTATCTCAACCGGCTCAACGGCACCTGCGATGCCGAGGTGGGCGGGGCCTATTTGCAAGCCGATCCCACGGTGCAATATGCCCGAGGCGTTGTGGGCAACTGGTGGTGGAAACCCCAGTCCTTGGCCGAATATTCATCGGTGATCAGCCCGTTCAACACCTATCTCAACCCAGGTCTGCCGCCGACGGCCATCGCCAACCCCGGCCTCAGCGCCATCCAATCCACGGCCAACCCGGCCCAGACCGCCTACTGCTTCTTCGTGGCCACGGGCGACGATGGCCGCCACGTCTTCGCCCAGACCTACGCCGAACAAGAACAGAATTTGGCCATCTATGGCTATACGCCGTGATTATTTGAGAATTGAAAATAGGGAATTGGGAATTTTTAATGGTCGTCGACGAGACCATTTTTCATTTTCAATTCTCAATTTTCAATTCTCAATCGTAACTACCACCCACCCCCTCCCAGCCTCCCCCAGATTGGGGGAGGAGCCGTCGATGGGACTCTGGTGCGCACGATTGTCCCCTCTGGGGAGGGTTAGGGTGGGGTTGGTAGTTCCTCAGTTCTTTGTTTTCTAGCTCTTCTGATTACCTCACTTCTCCTGGCTGGGTGCAGTGGAGAAACCTACACAAATACCCGCCCGGTGGTGAAGATTGGGCTGATTGCGCCTTTTGAGGGATTGTACCGGGAGAGCGGCTACGAAGCCCTGGCCGCCATGCGGTCGGCCATTGCGGACAGCCCCCTGCCCAGCCAAGTTCGGATAGACATCCTGCCCTTGGCCCTGGACGACTCGGCGGATCCGCAGCGATCCGGGCGGGCGGCGGCCAAGATGCTGGCGGACCCGGCGGTGGCCGCCGTGGTGGGGCCGCTCTTCCCCGGCAGCGGTTCATCGGCTGGCGAACAGTTGGCCGGGGCGGAGTCTGGCGTGGATGCCGGTTTTTGCGGTTAACCCTATTGATGGCTACACGAAATCACCGATTACCAACCAAACCGAGTGGGCTACCGGACTGGTTCAGCGAGTGGCCGAGGCGTGTAGCGAGGCAGGCTGTGTGCGGCTGGTGCTGGCCGGAGACCCCACGGGCTGGCCAGGGTTGACCGAGGAGGAATGGGCCGAGATCGCTGGGCTGCCTGTGATCTTTGACTATCCACCCGTCCAAGAAATCCAGGCCAATGACGGAATTCTATGGCTGGGACTGCCAGATGCCGGGGCCGATTACGTGACCGATCTGCGCCGCACCCAGCCGGATGTGCCGGTTTGGCTGGCCTCCCCCTTCGGCACAGACGTCTTCACCCGCCGGGCGGATCTCAGCGGTCCCACTTTCTTTGCCGCCTGGCTCGACGGATGAGTATGAAAGTTGGGCCACCGACCACACGCCCAACAGTCCCGCCGCCTTTCAGATCTACCAAGCTACCCAAGCCGCCATCACCGCCGCCCTCGCCCCCGATTCCGACCCATCGCCCCCCGGCCCGATCTGGACCGTGACCCTCTTTCGTCTCACCCCAGACGGCAGTGTGCGATTGGGAAAATAGAACACGGATTGGACGGATTAAACGGATTTTTACGTAGAAATCCGTTTTAATCCGTCAAATCCATCAAATCTGTGTTCTGATTTTTAATTTTGCTACACGAATTTTGCATTCAAAGGAGACATCTGCAATGCGCGCTTTGATCATTTCTTGGGAATTTCCGCCCTATGTGGTGGGTGGCATGGGCAAGCATGTGGCCGAGTTGGTTCCGGCCATGGGCCGGATCCCTGTGGGCGATGAGCCGTGGCAGATCGATGTCCTTACCACGGGCTATGGCGGCGGGGCCGAGATGGAAACACTGGAAAGTCCGGCGGGCCACGAAATCACCGTCTACCGTGTTCACTTGCCGCCAATCTTCCCCACGGACATCTTCAACAGCGTGGTGGGCAACAATTCGGCGCTGATCGCCAAGGGCCGAGAACTGGGCCGGGCACATGCCTATGATCTGATCCACGTCCACGACTGGCTGACTACCGAGGCCGGGGTGATCCTGAAGAACGAATGGAAAACGCCCTTGGTGGTGACCATCCACGCCACGGAGCGAGGCCGCATGCAGGGCTATCTGCCCAGCGAAATGAGCGGACTGATTGACCGCCAAGAGTGGCGGGCCTGCTTCGAGTCCTGGCGCATCATCGTGTGCAGCGGTCACATGGCTGGGGAATTGCAGCAGTTTTTTGGCATCCCCCTGGACAAGAGCATCGTGATCCCCAACGGTGTGGACCCGGCCCCCCTGCGAGTGTGTGACGAAGCCACGATCGCAGCCACGCGTACGCGGTACGCACCCAATGGCGAGCGATTGCTCTTCTTCGTGGGCCGTATCACCCCGGAAAAGGGACTGTATGTGCTGTTGGACGCCATGCCCCAGATTCTGGCCGCCTACCCCAACACCCGGCTTTTGGTTGCGGGCAAGGCCAGCGAGCAGTTGCGGCCCAATGCCGAGCGCCTTGGCATCACCGAGCAGGTGGACCTATTGGGCTTCATCAGCGATGAGGAGCGCAACTGCCTCTACCAAACCGTGGATGCGGCCATCTTCCCCAGCCTCTACGAACCCTTCGGCATCGTGGCCTTGGAGGCCATGGCCGCTGGCTGCAACGTGATCGCCAGCGAAGTGGGCGGGCTGGCTGAGGTGGTCCAACATCTGCAAAATGGCCTGACCGTGCTGCCCAACCAGCCCCAGAGCATCGCCTGGGCGGTCAACGAGCTGTTCCAAAATCCGCGCAGTGCGGAGCGCTGGCGCAAAGAGGCCATGCGCCAGGTGGACATGCTCTACAATTGGCACAACATCGCCGAGAAGACCTTGGAGTTGTATCAAAATATCATCGAGGAGCGGCGGGGCGTAAGCTGGTAGGGGTTTGAGTGGCAAAAGAAAAAGGCACCGGGCTATGCCCGGTGCCTTTTCTTTTGCCACTCAAACCCCTACGCGTTATCCAACAACCCGGCCGTAGATCACCGGCAGCGCATCACACGGGGTGTCCTCCAGGCGGATGGCGGCGCGGATGCGCTCTGCGGCGATCAGGGCGGCGGCTTCCGTGGCGGCGTGGACGGTGAAGAGGGGCGCGCCAACCTCCACCCGTTCGCCCACGGTGACGGCGCAGATCACCCCGACGGCGGGGTCGATGGTATCGGTCTTGGCGTGGCGGCCACCGCCGAGATCGACGGCGGCCAAGCCGACTTCTTGGGCGTCGAAGGCGTGGACCCAGCCGGTTTGATCTGCGCGGATGGTTTCTTGTACCGGGGCGACGGGGAAGCGGGTTGGGTCGTCAACATAGGTCCCATCTCCGCCTTGGGCGACGACGAATTCTCGGAATTTGGCCAGGGCGGCTCCAGACGCCACGGTCTCCGCCGCCATTTTTTTGGCGGCATCAAGATTCTGCGCCCTCTTTCCCAACACCAGCATCTCCCCAGCCACATTTTCCACCAAAGCCCAAAAATCTGCCGGGCCATCCCCTTTTAATGTGGCGATGGCCTCTTTCACCTCTAGCGCATTGCCCACAGCCCGGCCCAAAGGCTGCTCCATTTGGGTGATCAAGGCGGTCATGCGGCGACCGGCGTGGGAGCCGATCTCGACCATGCGCTGGGCCAGGGCGGTGGCTTCGGGCAGGGTCTGCATGAAGGCGCCCCGGCCACATTTCACGTCCAGCAGGATGGCGTCGGAGCCGGAGGCCAGCTTTTTGCTCATGATGCTGGCGGCGATCAGGGGCAGGCTGGGGACCGTGCCGGTGACGTCCCGCAGGGCGTAGAGTTGCTTGTCCGCGGGGGCCAGGTCCTTGGTCTGCCCGGCGATCACCAGCCCCACCTCTCGCAGTTGACGGCGGAAGTGGTCGGCGTCCACATCCGGCGACCAGCCGGGGATGCTCTCCAGTTTGTCGATGGTGCCGCCGGAGAAGCCCAGGCCCCGTCCGCTGAGCTTGCCCACGGGCAACCCGCACGCCGCCACGATTGGACCCACCACCAAGGAAACCTTGTCCCCGACGCCCCCACTGCTGTGCTTGTCCACGATCACCGTCTCTGCGGGCAGATCCTGGTGCTGATCCAACATTTCTCCGCTCTCGGCCATGGCCATGGTCAGTTCTGCGGTCTCCGCCGGGGTCATGCCGTTAAAGAAGACGGCCATAGCCCAAGCCGCCACTTGATAGTCGGGGATGCGTTTTTGGGTAAAGCCGTTGACAAAAAAGCGCAACTCTTCCCGGCTCAACTCGCCGCCGTCCCGCTTTTTGACGATGATATCGACTGCGTTCATGGGGTCACTCCGTTGTGATGGGGATTGGTTGATTTGTTGATTGGTTGATTGGGGGTTTGGGACCAAGTATATCATGGGGGTAGGGGAAGTGGGCAAAGGGGACTTTTTGGTTGCCGGGGGGTACTCCGCTATAATCATGTGCTGCCCCAAGAGGTGGCTGGGTAGACCGTACCCAAACTCAAAAGAGACTCAGGAGAGATGTGATGCTAGATTTTGATGCCCTGCGGAGTGGACAGATCACCCTTGCGGAGATGGTGGCAGATCTGACCGTGGCGGACCTGCATGGGTTGACCAACGAGATGATTGACCGCATGTTGGCCATGATCGTGGATTGTACGGACGACCATGTGACCTTCCAACCTCAGGACCCAGATGCAAACGATCCCTATGCGTCCGACCCCGAGGAGGTCAACATGTCCTGGACGTTGGGCCATTTGATCGTCCACACCACGGCATCGGCAGAGGAGTCCGCTTTCCTGGCCGCGGAGATGGCTCGGGGGGTCGAAAATCACGGTCGCTCCCGGTCAGAAGTGCCGTGGCAGACGGTGACCACCATCGCCCAGTGCCGGGCCCGTCTGGAGGAAAGCCGACGCATGCGTTTGGCCAGCCTCGATCTGTGGCCAGACCAGCCTTATCTAGATTTGACCTATCAATCTCGCCCCAGCGCCCCCGCTCTCAATGCCGTAAGTCGCTTCATTCTCGGTCTGCGTCACGATCATGACCACTTGGGCCAGATTGCAGATGTGGTGGCACAGGCAACCCAAGGATCAGAAGGCACGGCCAAATGACCAATCAACCAATCAACCAATCAACCAATCCCCATCACCATCATCGGCGGCGGACTGGCGGGGACCGAGGCGGCCTGGCAGTTGGCCGAGCGGGGCCACACCGTGCGCCTGTTCGAGATGCGCCCCACCCGGCCCACGGAGGCCCACACGGGGGACCGGCTGGCCGAGTTGGTCTGCTCCAACAGCATGGGCAGCACCCTGCCCGACCGGGCGTTGGGGATGCTCAAGAACGAGATGGTGACCTTGGGCAGCATGATCATCCCCACGGCCTTCAAGCACGCCGTGCCGGCCGGCCAGGCCCTGGCCGTCAGCCGGGAGGATTTCGCCGAGGAAGTGACCGCCCTGATCAGCGCCCACCCCAACATCGACCTGCGCCGGGAAGAGGTGACGGAAATCCCCGACGGCCCCACCATCATCGCCACGGGACCGTTGACCAGCAGCGCGCTCGACCGCCCGAATCCAGGCGTTGACCGGGCAGCAGCATCTCTATTTCTACGACGCCATGGCCCCCATCATCGAGGCCGAGAGCATCGACATGACCATCGCCTTCCGCCAGAGCCGGTATGACCGGGAGAGCGATTTGGGCGGCGACGAGGGGGATTACATCAACTGTCCCTTCAACAAAGAGGAGTACGAGCGCTTTGTGGAGGCCGTGGTGGCGGCCCCGAAGATCGAGCTGAAGTCGGCGGACGCGGAGTTGGAGCGCTATTTTGAGGGCTGTATGCCCATCGAGGTGTTGGCGGGCCGGGGGATGGATGCCCTTTCCTACGGCCCCATGCGCCCGGTGGGGTTGCGGGATCCCCGCACGGGGAACCGTCCGTGGGCCGTGGTGCAGCTGCGCCAGGACAATGTGGCCGGGACGCTGTACAACATGGTCGGCTTCCAGACCAACATCAAGTGGGGCGCGCAAGAGGCGGTGCTGCGCCTGATCCCCGGCTTGGAAAAGGCCGAGTTTGTGCGCATGGGCCAGATGCACCGCAACACCTTTGTCAACAGCCCCACGGTCATGCGGGCGACGCTGCAACTCAAGCACGAACTCAGCGGACGGGACGATCTCTTCTTCGCCGGGCAGATCACGGGGACCGAGGGCTATGTGGGCAGCACAATGGGCGGACTGGTGGCCGGGCATCAACATGCACCGGCTGCTCACCGGCCAGACCCCTGCTCGTGCCGCCCCGCACCACCATGATCGGGGCCTTGCTCCACTACATCACCCACGCCGACCCGGACAACTTCCAGCCCATGAAGGCCAACATGGGCATCCTGCCGGAGTTGGAGAAGCGGGTGCGGAAGAAACAACAGCGCTATGGCGTCTATGCCCAGCGGGCGGAGGCGGATTTGGCGGCCTATTTGGCGGAGGTCGCATAACTTCGGCTAAAAATTCAACGCAAAGGCCGCAAAGATGCAAAGGACGCAGAGATTTCGGTCGGTAGAAGATCTCTCGCGCCCTTTGCATCTTTGCAGCCTTAGCGTTAGCGAGATCAACCTACTCCCCCGCCAACTCCGCATTCGTCTCGCTCAACGTCAACTGATAGCTCTCCTGATCCCCGAAGAACTCCCGACTGTATTTCTTGCCTTCGAACTCGCCGCTGAAGAGCCATTGCTTGTCGTAGTGCATGGTCACGATCATGCCCGTGCGCACGTCGTGGCAGGTGTTGCCCGTGTAGACGCTGGTCCAGCCGTTGCCCTCGTCGTTCTCCTGGGTGAAGGGACCGGCGCAGATCACGGCCACGTTCTGCCCATCGGCCAGGGTGATGCTCTCCGTGGCCGCACCGGGCAAGGCCCCGATCCAATAGCGGAAGAGGGGAGAATCCGGGGCCAGGGTGTAGCGCTCCTGGCCGGAGAAGTTGTCCACCTGATGCAGCCAATAGCTGTCGTCGCCGCAGCCCTCGGCCCATTCCACCCGGCGGTCGATCTCCAGATAGGTCGTGCGCACAAACTGGCGTCCAGCCGCGCTCATGGTGCCGGAACAGGCGGGGACCGCACAACGTCCAGAGTCACACGTATAGTCAACCTGCCACGTGGCGGTCAAATCAGCCGGAAAAAGTGCTTTGGCCACCGGGATGTCCGCCAGATCCCCGCTCACGGCCACAATCGATTCGGCGATCCAGGCCCGGCGTCCATCCTCCAAACAACAGACTTGCAGCCACGTCCCCGCCTCATTTTGGGCCACGATGGTGAAGCTATCCCCCTTGACCCCCACGGCCACAATCGGGATTGTTCGTCCCCGGCCCGCCGCGGATGTTGCCCCGGTTGGTCTCGATGGTGGCCGTCGGGAGCAGCAGCGTCCACAGTCGCCGTTACCGCAACCGTGCCGGTCAGGATGCCGGTCTCGGTTAAGACGCCGGTCTGGGTCAAAACCGTGGTCCCGGTCAAGACGGTCGTTGCGGTCAGTACGCCGGTGCTTGTCACCACCTTGACCTCGGTCACCTTCACAATCCCGGCCCCAATCCAGGTCTCACGGCTGCCCTCCACGCAACAGATCTTAAGCCAATTCCCCGATTGCATCCTGATCGATGACCGTAAAGGTGTCCCCCCTGGCCCCAACGGCCACCACAGCGTTGTTCACCCCCGGCCCGCTGCGGATATAGCCGCCATTGGTCACGATGGTGGCCGTGCGGGAGACAGCCGGGGCGTCCGCCGTGACCCCAATGGTCCCGGTCAAGACCGTCGTGGTTGTCAAGGCAACTGTGCGGGTCAAGGCAGTCGTTTCTGTTAAAACGGAGGTAGCCGTCTGGCTAACCCCCGTGGTTGCCGTCACAGTCAGGGTTGGGGTTAC
Source organism: uncultured Chloroflexia bacterium (assembly GCA_963704975.1). Classification (GTDB taxonomy): domain Bacteria; phylum Chloroflexota; class Anaerolineae; order Caldilineales; family Caldilineaceae; genus JAGNDO01. The sequence continues at coordinate 73,530 of CAVPIK010000045.1, forward strand.
GGTCACGGTGGCACTGACAGCCGGGCTTGCGTTGATGGCCCCTTGGTTCGTCGGGAAGGCAGCCAAGAGCGGGGTGGATCGACCCGGCAGAAACGGGATTCGCCCAACCGAGCAGGATGAAAAGCAAGATCAAAAGCAGGGTTGTGCGGGCCAGGCCAAGCAGCCGAGGGTGGACGGGCGCAGACAAATAGTGAGGTGACATAGCAGATTTCTGTCCAATCGAAGGGTCAAAAAGAGATGGATGTGCCGGGAAATTCCCGGTTCGGGTGAGGGCGCGCCTCTCTGCCGATCTTAGCACAGGTGACCGGGGTTGACAACGCCGAGCGGTTCAACGCCGCAACAAAATGTTGGTCAACAGCCCCATTGCATCCAGGGTTTCATACGCATACAGCCGCACCAGATGGTTCGGAATCGTTCAAATGTTGATAGAGCGCGCCAGCGGCCCGCATGGATTGCAGCTTGCGCAAGGCCGCGGCCGCCCGCACCCGCACGCCCTCGTGCTCGCTCTCCAAGGCCGCCACCAGCACGGGGACCGCGTCTTCGCCGCACAGGGCCAGGCCATCCGCCGCGGCCTGGCGCACCAGCCCAGCCGGGTCGGTCAGCCGCTCGGCCAAGGCGGGCAGCGACTCCCGTCACCGCCTCCGCCGCCCGGGCGTGGAGATGGCCCAGGCCCAGCGCGGCCACGGCCCGCTCCCCCTCATCCGCCGCAGAGAGGGCCGCCGCCAAGATCGGCACGGCCTCCGCGCCGCCCACCGCGGCCAGCCCCCGCAGCCCCCACCAGCGCCGGTCCGGGTCCGCATCCCCGGCCAGGGCGAGCAGATCCGCCTCGTCATCCGGCCCCAGGGCGGAGATCACCGCCTCGGCAGCCGCGTCATCATCCAGCGCAATCGCCTGGCGCAATTGAAGAATGGGAGAAAGTTGGTGGGTCATGGGCATTGCCTCGCTGGTTGGAATAAATGGATCGACACGCCCAATCATACGGACGGCCACGACCAACGTCAAATTACGATCCCCTTGCGTCTTTTGGCTCATTAAAGAAGATCGTGTCCAGCGAGACCACCCGCATGACACGATCCTTTTGCCTTTTGCCTTTTTCTTTGACCCCACCCCGCCTTCATGCTAAAATGTCGGGTCTGTCCGGTCCCAAAAGAGTCAGTCAAAGCCGCCGGAACATCGAGGAATCATGGATCGAACTTATGTCAAACCAAAAAACAACCGCCCCCGTGGTCACCGTGGTGATCCCCACCTTCAACGAGGCGGACAATCTGGCCAAGATCACCGCCGCCCTCTTCGCCCTCAACCTGCCGGATCTGCGCATCCTGATCGTGGACGACAACTCCCCGGACGGCACGGGCGCGGTGGCGGATGGGCTGGTGGCCGACTATGCGGCCCAAGATGCCCTGCGCCTGCAAGTCATCCACCGCACGGGCAAGGGCGGCCTGGGCACGGCCTATGTGCGGGGCATGACCCAGGCCCTGGCCGACGGTGCGGATTATGTCATCCAAATGGACGCGGATTTCAGCCACTCCCCCCGCTACATCCCCCAGATGCTCGGCGTCATGCGGGCCACGGGGGTGGATGTGGTGATCGGCTCCCGCTACGTGCCCGGCGGCAGTTTGGACGAGGGCTGGAGCTGGTGGCGGCGCTTTGTGAGCTGGTGGGCCAACCTCTACAGCCGGGTGATCCTGGACCTGCGGGTGCGGGACATGACCGCGGGCTTCAAGCTGTGGCGGCGCTCGGCCCTGGAGAACATCGGCCTGGAGCGGGTGGGCAGCAACGGCTACGCCTTCCAGGTGGAGATGGCCTATCTATGCGAAATGCTCGGCTACCGGCTGATCGAAATCCCCATCCACTTCGAGGACCGGCGCATCGGCCAGAGCAAGATGGACATCCCGGTCAAGCTGGAATCCGCCTGGCGCACGTGGCAGATCCGCTGGCGCTATCGGCAGATGAAGCGGCCGCCCATGCGGCGGCGTGCCCCGGAAATTTTAGACCCGAGTTAGAAACAAACCGCCGAGAGCGCAGAAGGCGCAGAGATTTCGCAGAGAGAGATCTGTTCATCCTTCCTCTGCGGTTCCTCTGCGCTCTCAGGCGCCCTCGGCGGTTAATTTCTTGAGATTGGGACTGATTCTGTGAATAGATTGAAACGATTTCGGGGCGACATCATTGCCCTGGCCGTGCTGATATTGCTGCCCCTGCTCTGGTTTGGGCCGGTCCTCTTCCCCGGCTGGGGCGGGCATACCTTGCTGCCCTTCGACAACCTCTACAGCTTTGAGCCCTTCCGCTCCATGCTGCCGGGCTTGGTCCCCCACAACAATCTGCTCTCGGATCTGGTGCTGCAAAACTTCGAGTGGAAGCTGCACATCCAGCGCGCCTTCGCCGCCGGGCAGATCCCGTTGTGGAACCCGGACATCTTCACGGGCATCCCCTTCTTTGCCGCCGGCCAGGCCAGTGTGGCCTATCCGCTGAGCTTGCTTTTCTACATTTTCCCGATTGAGGCCGCGTACGGCTGGTTCACGGCCCTGCAATTGGCGATTGCCGGGATCAACATGTACATCTTTGGCCGGGTGCTGCGTCTGCGCCCGGTGGCCGCCCTCTTTGCCGGGCTGGTCTTCATGTTCAGCGGCTTCATGATCGTCAGCGTGGTCTTCACCATGGTGATCGCGGCGGCGTCCTGGCTGCCCCTGGTCCTGGCGGTGATCGAGCTGATCATCCGCAAGCAGGAAGAGAAGGGCGTCGAGAGCTTCCGGCCCATCCCCTATGTGATCGTGGGCGCGGCGGCCATCGGCATCATGACCTTGGCCGGGCACCCGGAATTTTTCTATTACACATTGCTGGTGGCAGGGATGTACTCGGCGGTGCGGCTGGGTTTGGCGTGGGGAGAAATCAAGGCAAAAGGCAAAAGGCAAAGTGCAAAAGGCAAAAGGGGTGGACGAGGCGATTCGCCATTCGCCATTCGCATATTTAAGCTGGCCGGTTGGCTCCTGGTCATGGCCGGGCTGGGGATCGCCTTGGGCGCGGTGCAGTTGATCCCGTTGTACGAGTTGGTGACCCTCAACTTCCGGGCCGGGTCGGCGTCGTATCAGGATGTGATCGGGTGGGCGTGGCCGTCTCGGCATGTGTTGACCTTTGGGTTGCCGGACATTTTCGGCAACCCCAGCCATCATGGGTGGTTCGATATTTGGAGCCGGACGTGGACACCGGCCACGGTCAACGCCCTGGGCGAGCCGACGAACACGATCTTTTGGGGCATCAAAAACTACGTCGAGGGCGGCAACTATTTGGGGCTGCTGACCTGGGCTCTTGGCGATTTTGGCGGTCGTGCGCATCTTCGCCGCCCCCTTCCCCAAGAGCGAACACAGCCGGGCCACGTGGATTTTCGCCGGGCTGGCCCTGCTCTCCCTGGCCTTCGCCTTCGGCACCCCCCTTTACGCCTTACTCTTTTACGGCCTCCCCGGCTGGAACCAACTGCACAGCCCCTTCCGCTGGGTCTTCCCCTTCACGGTGAGCATGGCCGTGCTGGGCGGGTTGGGGCTGAACGCACTTGCTGGAGCTGATGGTCACCCAGGCCGGAGATTGGCGCATCGGGCGGGGTCTGCGCCGGGTCCGCTTCCGCACGGTGGTGCGGATCGTGGCCGGGTTGATGGCCGCAGCCGGGATCGGTGCGCTGGCTGCGGTGGCCGTGAGCCTTTTCGTGCCCGGCCCCTTTGTCGAATCTGGGGGATCAGAGTGCTGGCAGGCAGCGACCTGGCCCGCATGGCCTTTGCGGATGGGCGCATGTTCTGGTCGTATCAGGCCATGAACCTGGTCAAGTTCGGCGGCTTCGCCCTGGGCGTCCGGCCTGCTCTTGGCGTGGATGACCGTGCCCGGCGGCATGCCCCATCTGCGCACCCAATTGCCCCCCAAACTGGCCCGCCGCTTCACCCTCACCGGCGCCCTGGCCGTCGCCCTGATCGTCCTCGATCTCTTCGCCGCCCACGGCACCTTCAACCCATCCACCGACCCGGCCCTCTCGCCGCTCAAAAATGTCCCGCCCGTCGTCCAATTCATCAACGACCGGGAAGGCATCGACCCCCAATCTCGCAACTCGCAACCCGCAATCACGCCCTTCCGCTTCACCACCTTCAACCTGCCCGGCGAAAAGACCGTCAACGCCAACATGGGCATGGCCTACGGCTGGCAGGACATCCGGGGCTATGATTCCATCATCCCCAAACAGTATGTGGACCTGATGGACCGCATCGCCCCCCAGGCCGGGGAGCTGCTTTACAACCGCATCGCCCCGATCTACAGCGACGTGGCCGGTGACGCCACCTTGGAAAATCCGTTGCTGGATCTGCTCAACGTCAAATATGTGCTGACCACCCAATCCATCAGCGCGGACGGCTGGACCGAGATCTATCGGGACGAGGGCATTGCCGTCTACGAAAACAGCCAAGTGCTGCCCCGGGCCCTGATCGTGCCGGAAGCCCAGGTGCGTCGCCAGCGGATCAACAGCCCCTGCTCTCCGCGGACCTGAGCCGCACGCTCTTCATCGAAGAAGCCCCGGCGGACGCCAACGCCCTGGTGCCGTCCAGCCCGCAGATCGCCGAAGCGACCATCAGCCGCTACACGCCCAACGATGTCTTCGTGGATGTCAACCTCAGCGACCGGGCCTGGCTGCTGCTCTCGGACGCCTATTTCCCCGGCTGGAAGGCGTATGTGCGGCCCTTTGGCGGCACGGAGAACGACGAGACCGAGCTGACCATCCAGCGGGCCAACGGCGGGCTGCGGGCGGTCTATCTGCCCCAGGCGGGCCAGTGGACCGTGCGCTTCACCTATTCGCCCATGAGTTTCAAGGTGGGACTTTATGTCAGCTTCCTGGCCTTTATGGCCGGGCTGCTGCTGCTGCTGTGGTGGGGATGGGGCAAGTTCTACCGGCCATCGGGCGACGGAGAACGAGGCCCAGACCGTGGCCAAGAACTCCATCGTGCCCATGATCCTCAACCTGGCCAACAAGGCGGTGGACTTCGCCTTTGCCATGCTCTACGTGCGCCTGCTGGGGCCGGAGGGGACGGGGAAGTACGCCTTCGTGGTGGCCATGTACGGCTTCTTCGAGATCGTCAGCCGCTATGGCCTGGGCACGCTGCTGACCCGGGACGTGGCCGCGGACAAGAACCAATCCAGCCGCTATTTGACCAATGTCCTGGCCCTGCGCACCCTGCTCTGGCTGGTGGCCATGCCGGTGATGGGCGCGGTGGTCTGACGGCTATCGCATCTTCGGCAACATCACCACCGAGGAGATCGTGGCCCTGGCCATCTTCGGCGGCGGCCATGCTCTTTGCCAACTATGCCGACGGCCTGAGCAGCATGTTCAACGCCTTTGAAAAGATGGAATATCCGGCGGGGCTGGCCACGGCATCGGGGCTGTTGAAAGTCACCCTGGGCGCGGCGGTCCTGCTGGCCGGGTGGGGCTTTGTGGGTCTGGCCGCGGTCAGCCTGACCGTGAACATCCTGCAAGTTTTCTGGCTCTACGGCCTGGTGCGCCGCACCCTCTTCCAGCCCCAATGGCAGTGGGATTGGTCGCTGCAAAAGTGGATGTTCGCCACCAGCGGCCCGCTGATGATCAACCACCTGCTGGCCACCATCTTCTGGCGCATCGACCTGTGGATTCTGCGACCCCTGGCTGGGGCCGCCAGCATCGGCCTCTACAGCGTGTCGCTTAAATACCTGGACGGCCTGAACATCATCCCCAGCGTCTTCACCTTTGCCATCTTCCCGCTGATGAGCCGCTACGCCCGGCGGGAGGGGGAGGGGCTGCTGCGCTCGTACGTGATCGCCGTGCGCCTGCTGCTCATGGCCAGCCTGCCCATCGCCATGATGACCACCTTCATCGCCGCCCCCCTGGTCTTCATCGTGGGCGGCGGCGAATTTCTGAATGTGCCGGAGGTCTTTCGTGTTTTTGGGCCGGGAGATCCCCTACATGGGCGGCTCGCAACTGGCCTTGCAGGTGATCATCTGGAGCATCCCCATCGGCTTCGTCAACAGCGTCACCCAGTTTGTGCTGATCGCCGTGGACCAGCAGCGCTATCTGACCCGGGCCTTCCTCTTCGGCGTCCTCTTCAACGTGGTGGGCAACATCCTGCTCATCCCCAGCTTTGGCTACATCGGCGCCGCGGTGGTCGACGATTCTGAGCGAGTTCAGCCTGCTCGTCCCCTTCTATTGGCGGGTGCGTCAGCATGTGGGCAGCGTGAATTGGGTCGCCATCGTGTGGCGTCCGCTGGTGGCTGTGGGGGTGATGGGGCTGTCGATCTTCGGGTTGATGGGGTGGGGGATCAACGTGTGGGCTAGTGTGATCTTGGGGTGGGGGGTCTACGCCGTGGTCCTGGTGGCCGTGGGTGGCTTCGCTGGGGAAGACATGGCGATTGTGGGGCGGGCGCTGCCCTTGGGGAAATTGCGGGGGTTAAGGGCAGGCATACCCTCTTTGACTTGACCACAATTGGGTCCGCCATTCATCGCCCTGGGTTTGACTTCCACCATCTTCCCTGCTAAAATCCCGTCTTGTTATTTACCCGTCCCTTACTTCGCCACCCCACCCAGAGATTGTTTTAACCATGAATGACGCCACAGTTATAACCACATCAAAGAATCAAACCTTCACCGTACTCGATAACGAGACGGTGATTGTTAATTTAGCGGCAGGCACCTATTATTCCCTGGATGCCATCGGCACCCGGGTATGGGACTTGATCCAGAAGCCCAGTTCAATAGCCGATCTTTGTGCTGCCTTGGTGCAAGAGTACCAAGTCGAAGAATCCCAGTGCCGGGATGATGTTTATGCTCTTTTAGACACGTTGGCTGCTGAGGGGCTACTTGAAGTCCATTAGGGGCAGACGGAACAACTGATAGTCCAACCCCACAGACCACTAAAGGAATTTTTGATGAACACCGACCACCCTGATCAAGCACGCAAGCATTCTTGCCCAAAGAAAAACCGACATGGCAAGCCCCCAAGCTGACCAAGCACGGGGATATCGCCAGCCTCACCAAGCAGTGGCTCGGCCGGGACGGGATTATTCCCAATCTCGTGGTAGCTGATTGACACTAGCTTAATCCATGGCATTCCAATGAACCAATAGAACACAACTCGTCGAATCACAAAGGATTATCCTTGAACAACCAACAGCACGATCAAATCGCAACACCATCTGTCCAAGAAAAACCGACCTGGCAGGCCCAAGTTGACCAACACGGGGACATCGCCACGCTCACAAAGCAGTGGCTCGGTCCAGATGGGTTGTTTCCCAATGCCGTCAACGTTTCCTGATGCTCCGTCAAAAGTTACTGAAGGAAATGAATCACATCGAGAACGAAGCTGTCTGTGAACAACCACCAGCGTGACCACGCCACAACGCCGCCCACCCAAGAAAAGACCGACATGGCAAGCCCCCAAGCTGACCAAGCACGGGGACATCGCCAGCCTCACCAAACAGTGGCCCGGCCCGGACGGGCTATTTCCTAACACGCGCATCCTGTGCTCCATAAAGGATTCTCAAGAAAAAAGAACACAACTCAGCACATTAAATAGGATTAACCATGAACAACCGACAGCATGATCAATCCGCAATACAGTCCGCCCAAGAAAAACCGACATGGCAAGCCCCAAAGCTGACCAAACACGGGGATATTGCCACCCTCACCCAGCAGTTGCCCGGCCCGGATGGGTTAATTCCTGAATTTTGTACCTCAGATTGCGATTAATAAGGAAAGGCATGAACACTGTGCGCATGCCCCAAACGACCAAGGGGATAGGACGAGCGATTGTGCGTCTTCTCTCGCCGATATCGCAGAGGCGGTACGGGCTGTGTTCGTGCTTTTTGGGTGCAGCTTGGCCTTGCGGTGGATCCCCTTTCGGCGCATCCACGCTTGGCACAACCAACACAACCACTGTGCCATCGCCGTACCGGCGGATCACGCCGAGCATGTGGCACGAATCGTGCGGGCAATTCGGCGGGCGAGCAGGGTGGTTGGGATCAGCGCATGCCTCAGCCAGGCCCTGACGGCGCAGATGTTGTTGCGTTGGGTGGGCGTGCCCAGCCGAGTCTGGTTTGGCGTGAACCCAAGCGTCGACAGTCAGTTCGCCGCCCACGCTTGGCTAGAGTGGAATGGGCAGACTGTGTTGGGCGGCTGGGTGCAAGCAACCTATGCCCCGCTCTTTTCCCTTGATGTTGCACCCCACATCCAATCCGAGCGCTAAATTCACAATGATTTCCTACAAAGACATTTGGCCTGATGTTTCGCCTCCGATCTGTCTCTCCACCTGCCCGCCGACAGAGCAAGTCCCCCCACCGATGTCACCATCGAAACAGGGGTCATTGACCTGGACCCCACCCAAGCCGGTTCGACGGAAGGGTACCTTTTCCACGCGGATAAAGAGCAGATCTGTGTGCAACTGGCAGACTATGGCAAATTCCTCGCCACGACCGGGAACTCGCTTGTCGTCCAACCCGACAGCAGATCTATCCGCCGACTTTCAAGAAACCCTGCTTCTCAGCGTCGGCATTCCCATGATCCTGCACCAGCGGGGGCGACTCGTCCTCCACGGCAGTGCGGTGGAGATCGACGGCAAAGCTGTGGCCTTTCTGGCCTTCAGCGGTTGGGGAAAGTCCACCCTGGCCTTGGCCCTCAGTCAGGCCGGCCACCCGCTGATCACGGATGATCATATCGTGGTTGAATTCGATGCCAACGACACGCCAATCGTCACCCCCGGCTATTCCCACGTCGGGTTTACCCCGATTCTAGCCGAGGCCGTCGGCGTGGCCGGGGAATCACTGCCCAAAATCCTGCCCGACTACGAGAAACGCATCTTTCGCCAAAACCACATGACGACCCTGGACCAGTTGCCCCTGGCCGCCATCTGTCTACTCGATTTTGGCCCTGCCCAGCAGATCGACCCCATACCGTCTAATACGGCGCTCCTCGAACTGGTGCGCCACACCTTTGTCGCCAGATATCTCTTGGGATCCGAGACCCTGGGCCGTCACTTTCACCAATGCGCCAAAATCGTCTCCGCTGTGCCGGTTTACCGCTTTGTCCGCACCCATGATCTTGGGGGGCTTTCCTCAGACATCGACTTGCTGGAACGCCACTTCGCAGCCTCGTCGACAGCTTCTGCTTGATTTCCCGCGAACCGCAACCCATAACAATCTCTTCCTTGGCTATAAGCCCAGTCAGTTTGGTCGCGACCACCGCCCAACTCTCTGGGATTAACGGTCATGCTGGACCGACATTAGATCCGTACGGTGCTCTCATGGAGCATCCAACAATCAGAGGGATTGAATTGGGCATTTTTTCACAAAGTCTGGTAAAATCTATAGAAATCTATTGAATTATACGCAAACCATCACCGAAATGTGGCTTCATGAACCCTATAGATCACCTCGCCAACACCCAAGATGCTGCTGCCCCCTTGGGTGTGCTGCTCACCAATGTGGGCACGCCCGCTTCGCCCACCGCCAAGGATGTGCGCCCCTATCTGGCCCAATTTCTCGGCGACCGCCGCATCATCGACCTGCCCAAGTGGCTCTGGTATCCGATTTTGTACGGCATCATCCTCGTCACCCGGCCCAAACGGTCGGCCAAGCTCTATGAAAAGGTGTGGACGGACGAAGGCTCGCCCCTGCTGGTGATTCTGCGCCGCCAGGCTGCCGGGATGCAGGCGCTGCTCGACCAGCGGCTCGACGTCCCGGTGAAGGTCGAGATCGGCATGGGCTATGGCTCGCCTTCGGTGGCCGATGGATTGCAGGCGTTGCAGGCCGCGGGCGCCCGGCGCATCCTCGTGCTGCCCCTCTATCCCCAATACTTCGACCACCACCACCGCGGCCACCTTTGACGCCGTCTTTGCCGAGGTGCAGCAGTGGCGCTGGATGCCCGAACTGCGCACGGTCCACGACTATCACGATGACGAAGGCTATCTGGCCGCGCTGGAAACGACCATTCGCGAGCAGTGGCAGACCGAGGGCCGGTCCGAGCGCCTGCTCTTCTCCTATCACGGCATCCCCAAATCCTATTCGGACCGGGGCGAACCCTACTTTTGCGAATGTCACCACACATCCATGTTGCTGGCTGAGCGCATGGGGCTGGCCGATGACGAGTGGTTTGTCACCTTTCAATCCCGCTTTGGCCCCATCGAATGGCTCCAGCCCTACACCGATCAATCGCTGGAAGAATGGGGCGAGCAGGGCGTGGCCAGCGTGGACGCGGTCTGCCCCGGCTTCTCCGCCGACTGTTTGGAGACCATCGACGAGATTGGCCGCGAGGCCGCGGAGTCATTTCTCGAGGCTGGCGGCCAGGATTTCAACTACATTCCGGCGCTCAACGACCGTCCCGATCATTGGCCATGCTGGCGGACATTGTGGAGCGGAATATTCAAGGCTGGATCGAATCACAAGGCATAGGGTGAACGTCCCCGGCACTCGCCAAAACGGGTTTGATGTTTGAGACTTTTGGTGGCGAGTGCCGGGGACGTGGGTTGACCCCCAGAGATTTCAAAGAACCGATTTTTATAGCCATATTTCGTGAAACATTTCACACAAGGCAAGTGAAAACATGGAAACGACGAAACGGAACGGCACCCCAGCCCCACATCGTGGTCATCGGCGGCGGCATTGCCGGGTTAAGCGCGGCGTGGCAGATCCGGCAGATGCAGGGCAACATGCGGTCCATTGCACCGTGCTGGAAGCGGACGACCGCTGGGGCGGCAAGATCGTCACCGAGCGCTTTGAGGTCGTGGACAACGGGCGGACGGTCGGCCCCTTTGTGGTCGATGCCGGGCCGGAGTCGTTTATCACCCGCAAGCCCGCGGCCTGGGATCTGGCCTGCGAATTGGGCATGCAAGATCAGGTGATCGACCCCGGCAGCGAGACCCGCAACATTTACGTGCTCGATGAGGGCCGCCCGGTGCAGTTGCCCATGTCGCCCGTGGCCTTTGTGCGCTCCCGGCTGATCTCCACCCGGGGCAAGCTGCGCATGTTTCAGGAGCCATTCATCCCCGCCCGTCGGGATGATGGCGATGAATCGTTGGCCGATTTTGTCAGCCGCCGGCTTGGGGCGAGAGGCGTTGGACAAGTTTATCGGCCCGGTGCTCGGGGGCATCTACAACACGGACCCGGAGCAGCAGAGCATCCTCACCACCTCGCCGATCATGCGCGAGATGGAGCGGGATGGGGCAGCCTGATGGCCGGTTCGTTTGGCCGCATGCGCACCAAGGCCAAGCTGCGCAAGGCGGCCGAGGCCAATGGCGAGACCCTGCCCCCCAGCTTCATGACCTTCCCCGACGGCGCGGACCGGCTGGTGGATGAGCTGGTGCGTCAGTTGGACAGATGCCTTGACCTGCGTTTGAACAGCGAAGTGGTGGCGATGGAGCGGGTGGATGGGGCAGAAGGCTATCGCGTCCACCTGGCCGAGGGCGAGCCGCTTGTGGCCGATGCCATCATCTTTGCCACCCCGGCCAATGTGGCGGCCCGGCTGTTGCAGCCCGTCGCCCCGGAGAGCGCGGCGGCGTTGGCCCAGATTCGCCATGTCGCACATCGGCACCATCTCCCTGGCCTTCCGGAGGCGGACCTGCATCTTTGCCAACCCGGTCAGCGGGCTCATGATCCCCCGGCGAGAGCAACGGCTGATCGACGCCATGACCTTCACCTCGGCCAAATTCCCGGACCGCACCCCGGCCGGGTATGCGCTCATGCGGGTCTTCTTCGGCGGCGGCGCGCCCCACACCATCGATGCTGGACGACGAGGCCCTGTGCGATACGGTCATGGGTGAATTGAAAAGTCTGCTGGACATTCAGGCCAAGCCCCTGGGCTATGCCATCCAGCGCTGGCCCGCCAGCTATCCCCAGGCGGATGTGGGCCACCTGGGCCGGGTGGACCGGATGGAGCGCGGGCTGCCGGCCGGTCTGGCGGTCACGGGCAGCTCCTATCGGGGGCTGGGCGTGCCGGATTGTATTGAGCAGGGGCGGGAACACGGCTGCGGCTGTGGTGCGGGCTTTGGCGGGTTGATCGGGTTCAAAAAAAGGAGGTTGTATAAATCGGCGGGAATGGCCGTTTTGCCCCCACTGCGCCAACAAATAAATGTGGCATGTCAATCTGACCTGGGCACGGCTACACCAAACTCAATCAAAAAAAGAGAGTAGATCATGAAAACGCTGCTTCGTTATCTTAATTATGTTCGTCTTGCTGGCTTTCCCTTGGGCTATGGATTGACTGGCGCGCTGGTTGGCGGGACCATCAACCGGGTGATGATCGCCGATATGGGCTTGTCGGCCACCCTGGTTGGGTTCCTTTTTGCTGTGCCGCTGCTGATTTCGCCCCTGCGGGTCTGGCTGGGCTATCGCTCGGATGGCTACCCGATTATGGGGCGACGACGGGAGCCGTACATTGTGTTGGGGGCGTTGATTGCCGGGATCGGCATTGTGTTGGCCGTGTTGTTGGTGGTGGATGTGGTCAACGCCAGCATTTGGCTGATCCTCGGCCTGACCCTGGCCTTTGCCATCCACGGCTTTGGGCGCAACCTCTCCCACAACACCTTTCAGGCTTTGCTGTCGGACAAGTTTGCGGGGGATCAGCGGCCCCGGGCCATCACCCTGTACGAAGTGGCCACCCTGCTTGGGGCTGGTCATGGGGGCCGGGCTGCTTGGGTCAGGCGTTGGAAAGCTATGACCCGGGGCGGTTGGTCGCGGTCACCATCGGGGCCATGACCGTGGTCTTTGTGCTGAGTCTCTTGGCGGCCGGCGGCCAGGAACCCCGCACGGCCTTGGAGCGGGAAGCCACGGAGAAGGCGCGCCAGCTCTCCTTCGGCACGGCCCTGCGGGAGGTCGCCGTGGCGGATCCCCAGGTGCGGTTGTTCTTCACCCTGGTGGTCTTTACCTTTATCGGCACCCTGGCCCAGGATGTGCTGCTGGAACCCTATGGCGCGTCTGGTGTTGGGCATGGATGTGGGGGACACCACCCGGTTGACCGCCTTTTGGGGCGTGGGCGTGCTGATCTCCATGCTGATGTCGGGCACGATTTTGATCAAATTTTTGGGCTACAAGTTGATCTTGCGGATTGGGCTGGTCAGCAGCATTTTGGTCTTCATGGGCATCATCGCCGTGGGCGCAACGCGGCAACGCCGGCCTCTTCAAGGTCTTGTCTTTGTCATGGGGCTGGGCACGGGACTGGCCGGCGCGGGCATGTTGGCCGGCATCATCACCTTCACCACGGTGATCCGGGCCGGATTGCTCATGGGCATCTGGGGCTTCGCCAACCTGCTGGGCCGGGCCGTGGGCAGCATTATGGGCGGGGCCGTGGTGGATATTGGCATGAATTTGACCGGCGGCAACGCGTTGGTGGCCTATTCCACGGTCTTTGGGATTGAGATCGTGATGCTGATCGTTGCGTTGTTCCTGTCCACGCGGCTGGAAGTGGGCAAGTCGTTAGCCCAGAGCGAGGAGCAGGAGACGTTGCGGGTTACGTTGGCCGCATCTGATTGACGACTTCGCTGCAAAAGCTATCAACCTGCGAGGCGCCGAGATCGCAGAGGATTCGCAGAGAGAAACGTGTTGATTTCTCTCTGCGAATCCTTTGCGATCTCAGCGTTCTTGGCGGTTGAAATAGTTGTCACATCGAAGCTATTTCGAGACGTTATGACCGAAAGCAAGTCACTTTACCGAGTCTTCGGCCTGGGGTATACTTTGGGGAATCTTGGCGCGTCGCCAAGTCATTCTCGACTCCCAAAGGAAACTCCATGCCCATCCTCCTCAAACTCGAATCCCTGGCCCTGTTCGTCCTGGGCATCTTTCTCTTTTCCACCCTGGACTATGCCTGGTGGTGGTTCCCCGTGTTGCTCTTGACGCCGGATCTGAGCATGGTCGGCTATCTGGCCGGGCCACAGATCGGCGCGGGGATCTACAACCTCGTCCACCACAAGGCCGTGGGCATCGGGATCTACATCCTGGGCGCGCTGATGTCCAGCCAACTGGCCATGCTGATCGGCGTGATCCTCTTCGCCCACTCGGCCTTTGACCGCATCTTTGGCTATGGGCTCAAATATGCGGATGCCTTCCAGCACACCCACATGGGCTGGATTGGCAAGAACGCTAAAGGAGAACAGCCATGACCGTCGAGAGCGCTCAACCCACCCGCCAGTCTGTTGTCAGCCTGCGCCCGGTGACCCTGGCCAAAAGCTGCGGGATATCTTGCGCCTGGATGTGGGCGCGGCCCAGAAAAGTTTTGTCGCCCCCAACCCCATCTCCATCGCCCAGGCCCATTTCTACCCGGAGAAAGCCTGGTTCCGGGCCATCTATGCGGACGAGACGCCCGTGGGCTTTGTCATGCTCAGCGACGACACCCTGAAGCCGGAATACTTCCTGTGGCGGCTGATGATCGACGCAAAATATCAGGGCCTGGGCTTTGGCCGTCGGGCCGTAGACCGGGTGATCGACTATGTGCGCACCCGGCCTGGGGCCACCCATCTGCTGGTCAGTTGTGTGCCCGGCGAGGGCAGCCCGTGCCCCTTTTACGAGAAATTGGGCTTTGTGGCCACGGGCGAGATCGACGACGGCGAGCATGTGTATCGACTGAATCTGGTGGCCGAAGGCGAAGATCCGCCCGCGCCGCCTCTGGCCGATCTGCCCCCGGAGGCGGCCCAGTTCGACTTCTGGATGGGCGATTGGGACGTGCGCGTGGGAAGGCGGCCAGGGCCGCAACCAGATCCGCAAGAGTCTCTGGATGGCCGGGTGGTGCTGGAGAGTTTTGACGGCTCGCCGGGGATGAACCTGCGGGGGACCAGCGTCTCGGTCTTCGATGTGGGGCTGGGCAAGTGGCGGCAGACCTGGGTGGACAACCAGGGCAGCTATCTGGATCTGACCGGCGGCTGGGAAGCCGACGCCCCGGACGGTCCGCGCATGGTCTGGACCATGCAGCGCACGGTTAATGACAAGCCTGTGCAACTGCGCATGGTCTTCGCAAATATCACCGCCGACGCCTTTGACTGGCGATGGCAGTCCTCCGAAGACGGCGCGACCTGGCAGGATCGGTGGGCCATCCGCTACAGCCGGCCATAAGTTCGTTCTTCTCCAATCGCCCTTTCTGGAAAACCCTATGAGCAAAAACCTGTTGATTCTCTGTCTGATCGGCCTGCTTGGCCTCACCAGCTTGTTTGCTCATGCCCCTGTTGGCCCAAGATACCGGTCCCCGTGGGCCACAGCCAGCGGATGCCGTACTCCCCGGCCATTGTGGGCGGTCAGCCGGCGGACCCCGGCGAATATCCCTGGCAGGTCTTGTGCCGCACCAGTGACTACCAGTGCGGCGGCAGCCTGATCCAGCCAGGGGTGGGTGGTGACCGCGGCCCACTGCATGTTCGACGAGAACGGTAATCCCATCCCGACCAGCCAGATCAAAGTAAGCTTGGGCGAATATCGCCCAATACGAACGATGGCACGGAACAGGTACACGACGTTGTCCAGATCATTGTCCATCCCAGCTATAGCCCGAACGTCAACGACAACGACATTGCCCTGCTACGACTGAGCATCCCCAGCCGTGCTGAATAGCGCAGTGGCCATGATTCCCCCGGCCACCAGCCCCCTGGTCGATTCTTTGGTCCAGGCCGGAGACACATCCACCGTCACTGGTTGGGGGAACACGACCGAGGGGGGTAACCTTTCCAGCGTGCTCATGGAGGTCAGCCTGCCCATTGTCTCAAACACATCGTGTAATCAGGCCTATGGCTTTATCACCAACAATATGCTGCTGCGCGGGCTTGGCCCAAGGCGGCAAGGACTCGTGCCAGGGAGACAGCGGCGGCCCGTTGATCGTGCCCGCTGGGGATGGATCTTGGCTGCTGGCGGGCATTGTCAGCTCCGGCGTGGCTGTGCCGCGGCCCGGCTTCCCAGGCATCTATACCCGGGTCTCCCGCTATCAGAGTTGGATCGGTCAATATGTGCCGCCATCGGTCCGCCCACGGCCACCCCAACCGCGTCCCCGCCGCCCCCATCGCCCACGGCCACCCCGACCCCCAGCCCGACACCGACCCAAACGCCCACGCCCACCATCACCCCCACGCCGCAGCTGCGCAATGGAGATTTTGAGCAGGGGCCAGGCGTGGCGTGGAGCGAGCAATCGAGCAACGATTTCGCCCTGGTCGTGCCCGATAACGAGTTGACCCGCATCACCCCCCACGGGGGCACCTATGCGGCCTGGCTGGGCGGTGGAACCAGCGAAACCAGCGTCCTCAGCCAGACAATGTCCATCCGGGATGCCCATGTCTTCACCACCCTGCGCTTCTTCTATTGGATCGGTTCCGAGGAGACCACCTGCGGCAACGATACGACCACCGTGGGCTTCGGCGGGAATGAACTGATGGCCACGGACCTGTGCACGGAGACCGACACGGGAAGCTGGCAAGAAAAAATCGTGGATATGACCCTATACAACGGCCAAACCCACGATCTCGTCTTCACCACAGCCACGGATCAAGAAAACACCAGCGACTTCTATTTGGATGACATCGCCATCACCCAAGTGCCCAACCTGTCCGAAAAGGTCTACCTGCCTACAATCCAACGGTCCAAATAACCAACCCAACCGCCCACCCAGCCCAAAGGACCCAGCCATGAACCCAGCCAAACAACTGTCCAGCGAACTGAAGCTCAATCTTAATGTGATCACCGCCCAGACCGACGGCTTGACCCAGGCGGAAAGTCTGATCCAGCCCTCCTTCAACGCCAACTGTATGAACTGGATCCTGGGCCATATTGTGGGCGGTCGGGCCACTTTGCATCGGCTAACCGGCACCCCTACGCCCTTTGATCTGGCCCCCTACGCCCGCTTCGAACGGGACTCGCCGCCGGTGACCGGGCCGGGGGATGGCCTGCCCCTGGCTCAGATGCTGGCGGATCTGGCCGCATCCAATGACGTCCTCCTGGCCCGACTGGCCGCCATGAGCGATGAGGAGTTCGCCGCTGTGCCCGAAGGCGGCAATCGCTCTGTGGACGTCCAGTTGGGATTCTTTAGCTGGCACGAGACCTATCATGTGGGCCAAACTGAACTCCTGCGCCAGGTGGCGGGGAAGAACGATAAGATCATTTAGCATCAAAGCACAAAGATCCCTCGCTGGGCGGCGAGGGATCTTTGCTCTTCGATGCATTGTGTGGACCGACTGTCTACTTTTTGGCCTTGCGGGTGTCGATGTCGTCGGGATAGCTCAGGGCATCCCGGCCCCGCTCGTTGGTGCGGATGCGGATCACTTCTTCCACAGGATAGATAAAGATCACCCCATCTCCCTGCTGGCCGGTGACCGCGGCCTTGCGGATGGCCTCCACGGTACGGTCTACGTTGTCATCGCTCAAAACGATGTTGACCTGGTATCGGGGCAGCATGTCCACCTTATAGGTCCCCGTGCGCCAGGCCAGGGTGATGCCCCCCTCCCGGCCGTGGCCGTGGACTTCGAACACATTCATGCCCACAATGCCGATGTCGCTGAGTGCCTGCTTGACTTCCTCGAACTTCTCTTCTCGAATAAACGCTTCGATCTTTTTCGTCATGGCTCTGTCCTCTATTCTGTCCCGGTAAGGGGTGAAGGCGAATGGTGGCGGATTACAGCACGGTACGGATGTTGGGATGGGCGCCTTCCCAATAGCCGCGGGCACCCATTTCCGGGATATCCAACCCCACAATCTCGTCTCGGGGTTCGCTGCGCAACAGGTTGAATCGGTTCAATATCGCGAAGAAGACCCAGGAAAGCCCAGCCGCAAAGATAAAAATGGCCCCGGCTTCGATCAGTTGGGCACCCAATTGGCCAAAACCGCCGCCATAAAAGAGCCCGGTGACCGCCGTGTCGATGCCGTTCCAGGCCGCCGTGTCCGGGTTGCCGCTGGCAAACAGCCCCACGGAGATCACACCCCACAGACCGTTGACCATGTGAACCGGCACCGCGCCCACGGGATCATCGATCTGCGCCCGCTCCAGCAGGATGGTGGCCACGCAGACCAGCACGCCAGCGATCAGGCCGATGACCACGGCGGCCCACGGCTCGATGAAGGCGCAGGGGGCAGTCACCGCCACCAGCCCGGCCAAGACGCCGTTGACAGACATGCTGGGATCCGGCTTGTGGGCTGGGCCAAACCACCACATATAGAGCATGGCGGTCGTGCCACCCGCCGCCCCAGCCAAGAGGGTATTCAAGGCAGCCAGGGCCACCAGGTTGATCAGGCCGCCCTGGATGCCCAAGGCCGAGCCGGGGTTAAAGCCAAACCAGCCAAAGAAGAGGATGATGGTGCCCAAAATGCCCATGGGGATGTTGTGGCCGGGGATGGCGTTGGCCGTTCCATCCTGGTTGAAGCGACCCATACGCGGCACCGAGGACGATGGCCAGAGCCAGCCCCATTGCGCCCCCCGTGGTGTGGACCACGCCGGACCCGGCAAAGTCCACGGCCCCGTTGCCCAGGCCCAGTGTGCGGCCCAGATTGGCCAGCCAGCCCCCACCCCACACCCAGTTGCCCAGCAGGGGATAGATAAACATGCTCACCCAGAGAGCCATCAGGATAAAGCCCGTGAACTTCATCCGCTCCGCGCCGGATCCCGTGGGGATGGTGGCCGCGGTGTCCATGAAGACCATCTGAAAAATGAAGAAGGCGAACAGGCCCGCCATGCTTACTTGCACCCCCTGCAAGAAGAAGCCCGACAGTCCAATGATCCCCCACTGATCACCAAAACGCAACCCCGTGTTGAGGAGATCCCCCCACGCCCCCAGGGTGGTCGGAGCAAAGCCCCATTCCGGCGAAGACTGCGTCCCGCTGATGGCCGTGGCCGCATAGGTGTGGTTCACCGCCCCAAACTCGAAGGCAAAGCCACAGATCCAAAAGCCCAAGGCCCCAATACAGAAGACCATCATATTCATCATCATGGTATGGGCCACATTCTTGGCCCGGGTAAACCCGGTCTCCACCAGAGCAAAACCGGCTTGCATAAAAAAGACCAGAAACGCGGCCAGGAGTACCCACAGGATGTTCATGGTCGTTGCCAAGGCGTCGAGATTGGCAGATACTTGTTCCATACAGCTTCACACTTTCTATGCGGAATGTTGGGATGAAAAAAAAATATGCAAAAAAAGAACACCGGTCTCCACAGAGGGATCACCGGTGCATAAAATGATTGGCCTATCGGGTTATCCAGCTTGTCTACGTGTGCGGGTCTGCGCCGAAAATCACCGCAACCAGCAACATGCACAGGAATTCAGGAGGTCGGCCAATGAGATCATGATAATCCTGGAACCGTTGCGCCGGAATAGCCAAGACACATAGAGTTTTGTGCACCGATCCTGTGCAACTTGCACAAGCAAACCCATTTCTCGCTCCCACGCTCCGCGTGGGAGCGGCGGACGGCGCTCTGCGCCGAGGGACGCAGACCGTCCGACGGCATTCCCACGCGGAGCGTGGGAATGCGGTCACCGGTCCTGCAGGCTTTCAAAAGTCGCCAGGGATCGATAGGGGCATGGGTGCGGACGGCGCACGGATCGTGCCCGCACGCAAGCTATTTACATCGCCGTCCGTTCCCATGCCCGGTAGGACGAATATTCCCGTCGTCGGGCACGGGAGGCGGCGGATGGCAGATTCGTCGTCCCAAGTTCGTCCTTTCCGCCGCCACCCGTGCCCCTACGAGGGGACCCGTGGCTTTTGAAAACCCCTGCCGATCCTGGCTCGCCAACTTGCGCAAAGCCGCCGGACGGACTATAGTTCACCATGCCCGTCACCCTCACGGGTCCCCATACCACCCAAAACCCAAAACCCGGATTTCTTGACCCATGCGTAGACTTTCGATCTCCACCCTCATCCTGCTTCTGGCCTATTGGGGCCAAAATCTGATCCGCAGCGGCCCCACCCAAGGCTTCATTCCCGTCCGCGACGGGCTGATCATCCTGGCGGTGGCTGGGCTGCTCTTTGCCCTCAACGCCCGGCCTCGGTCAAAGAGTGGGTTCGTCTCCAACCCAACCACGCCCCCAAGCCCCCCCTGGCCCCTCCCCGGATGGATCTTGGCGGGGACCGGCGTGGGGGTGGCGGCACTTTCTGCGTTTTTCTTCGCCCAACAACTGCGCCAAGGCCCCGGCCCGCTCACCCTGCCCTCGACTTTTGTGGATTCTGGGCGTGCTGCTTTTCGCCATCGGCGCCCTGTGGACCGGGCGACCCGTGCGCTATGCCCTGCCCGCTTTCCGCTGGACGCGGGATGCAGCCGGGCGGCCCGTGCGCATGGTTTTTGGGGGAAAAAGCGAAAGTGAGTCGTCGGCGGAGGCGCTTGGGGGCCTCAGCACCTGGTTGATCTTCGGGCTGATCCTGGTGGGGGGGACCCTCCTGCGCCTGTGGCAGTTGGGCAGCGCGCCGGCCGGCTGCACCTCGGTGGAATGCGCCGTGGGCCTGCGCATTTTGGATTGGAGCCAGGGCCAGGCCGACCTCAGCGCCGGGGTCAACAGCGTGGGCATGGGGTTGACCGTGCTGGGATCTCTGCTCTTTGGCCTCTTCGAGCCGGGGACGGCCACCCTGCGCTGGCTGATTGCGGCTCTGGGCATCGTCACGTTGCCCCTGATTTTTGGCCTTGGGCGACGACTGATCCCCGGCCCCGGCGGACGGGCGGGTGGGGCGCTGGCCATGCTGCTTTTGGCGGTCAACCCTCTGCACATTTGGTTCAGCCGCAGCACCACGCCCCTGGCTTTGGCCGGGCCGTTGGTTGCCCTGCATTTGTGGGCATCCGTGCGGGCGCTCCAAGAGCGAGACCGGCGCTGGTTTGCCCTGAGCGGTCTAAGCTTGGGATTGCTCTTTATCGAGGCTGCCCCTTTCCGCCTATTCATCCTGATTTGGGCGTTGCTTTGGCTGCTACTGGTGATGGATCCGGTAAAATTCCTTAAACGCCAGCGTGACTTGTCGCCCCTTCTGGCCTATGCTGGGGCCATTGTCGCCATCCTGCCCGGCGTGGTGATCGGTGAGCTGACGGCGACTACTTCTCCTGCCCTGCCGCCCCTGCAAGAGTTCAGCCGTCAACTGGCCAACCTGATCAGCGCCCTGCTTCAACCCGGCGGATTGCTGGACACCACGGGCATTCCGGATCGAGCGCTGCTCGACCCCTTCACCGCCATCTTCGCCGCGGTGGGGTTGGGGCTGTTGGCGGGCGGGTTGGTGCGCCGTCGGGCTGGATCCACCGTGGCAGTGGGTTTTGTGCTGCTCAGCACGGCCATTTTGCGCCTCTCGCCCATTGCCCCGCCCCCGGCGGCGTTTTTGCTGGTCCTCATGCCCCTGGCCTTTGGCGCCGCCGCGGCGGGCATTGGCGAGGTGTGGGGCCAATTTGCCGATGCTTGGGCCAAGGTTGTGCAGCCCGGCAAAGTCCTGGCGGCCCTGGCTGGCCTGGGGCTGATCTGGGGCATGGTGGGCGGCGTGGGCTTTGTCAACTGGCTGGGCAACACCCCCATGCCCTTCGCCGAGCAGAATGTGATCGAAGCCGCCCTGGGCCGCTATCTGGCCCAAACCCTGGCCGCGGACCCCACCGTGCGCATCCTGGTCCCCGGCGATCAACTGGACCAACCCGCCACCCGCCTGGGCCTAGCCGGGGCCAACGCCGACCCGGCCCGGCTGATCCCCCTGGACCCTGGCCGTCATCTGCCCTTCGCCGGCAGCGTCACCGGGGATCTGGTCTATATCATCTCCAACCGCAACCCGGCTCTGCTCGACCTGCTGCAACAGGTCTACCCCGCCGGGCAGGTGGACGCCCAAGCCGATTCCGGGCTAGGCGAAGAGCAAGCCCCGTCCGGCGGCGCGGCCCTCTTCCTCACCTATCGGGTCCCGGTCAGCGCGCTGGAGGCCGCCCAGGGCATCCGGGGCGAATACTTCGCCGGGCGGGACTTTGGCGTCAAGGCCCAGGTCCAGGCCATCCACGCCGACGGTCCCCTGCGCTTCGATTGGGCGCAACAGCCTCCCCTGCCCCGGCCCTTCAGCGTGGTTTGGCAAGGCTCCCTGCTCGTGCGAGACTTTGGCCTTCACACCTTCCGGGTGGATGCGGAAAGCATTGCGCCGGGCATGACGGACGGGCCGGTTTTCAGTTTGGAAATTGATGGGGTCTTGTTGATCGACACCTCCATGGGGGTGCTGGAAAAAGAGGTGGATCTGGCCGGGGGGCTTTACAGATTGGTTCTGGCCTATCGCAGCGGCACGGCAGATCAACCGCCCACAGACCTAGTGGTGACGTGGACACAGCCCAACGGCGAGACGGCCACCGTCCCCCGTGACGTGCTCTACAGCGTCACCCTGCCGGACCGGGGCTTGCTGGGCAACTACTACGCCTCGTCGGATTGGAGCGGCCTGGCGACCGACCGCCGCAAGGATCAGGTCATCGGCCCAGACCGGGAGAACCCGGCGAACTACAGCGTGATCTGGCAGGGCAAGCTGGCCGCGCCGATCCCTGGCAGCTATTTGCTGGCCACGGTGGCGGATGGGGTCAGCCGCATCATCGTGGACGGTCAACCTGTGGTGGACAATCAGGCCGGGGCCGACACCCAGTTTGGCCGGGGCAGCGTCTCCTTGGCCGCGGGCTGGCACGATCTGGAGATCCGCTATGCGCCAGGGGCAACCCAGCCATCCAATCGCCAATTTGAATTCTCATGGCAGCCGCCGGATGGCACCTTTGACCGGGTGGACAGCCTCTATCTTGCCCCCCTCACCGCCCAGGCACCCACGGACGGGTTGGCTTTGCCCCCGGCCCCGGTCCCCCTTGCCGCGCCAGAGCCTGACTCATTCCAAAATGCGGCTCAACTTCAACCCGGCCCCGCATCTCAGAATGGCAGCCAAGAGAGCACCCTGGCCGAGGATCTGCCCCTTTTGGAGCTGACCCAACGCTGGGCCGTCGGCGGCCAATGCGCGGCGGGAGACAACCCGGTCAACCTGCCCAGGGGCATGGTGGTGGACGTGCTGGGTCAGCGGCTCTTCGTGGCCGATGCGGGCGGCAACCGCATCATCATCCTGGACCTGGCCGACGGCGCGCAGATCGGGGAAATCACCTCGCCCCAGTTCCAGGAACCCTATGATCTGGCCCTGTCCGCCGCTGGAGAGGTGTGGGTGTTGGATGCCACAACCCAGGCCACCTTCCGCATCCCCCCGGCGTCGGGCCAGCCGGAGATTCAACTCGTCCCCGACACCAGCTTCTATCGGCCCAGGGGCATGGACCTGAACCGGGCCGGGCTGCGCTACATTGCAGACACGGGCGGCTCTCGCGTCGTGGTGATTGACCCCACCGGCGGCGTGCTGGGCCAACTGGGCGGGCCAGATTCCGCCTTGGGCGCGGGTCAGCCCGTGGATGTCCTCTTCACCGAAGAAGGCACGCTGTGGGTGGTCACCGCGGAGGATGGCGGGCTGTGGCGGGCGGACTTGGACAAGCGGGTGGCGACCCTAAGCCGGTCCAGTTCCCTCGACGGTCCCCATTTGGCCGGATTGCCCGACAGTACATTCTTTCTTACTGAGCCGGAAAAGGGGCGTGTGGTATACTTCTCGGCGCAAGGTCAGCCCCTGGGCCAAGTGCGCCTGCCCGACCAGCCCAGCAAGCCCGTGGGCGTTGACGCCCGGCTCTACGACGGGCAGATCTACCTGGCCGTCAGCGATGTGGCCGGGTGTCGGGTCAGTTTGTATGTGGGGACGCAGTTGCCGTAGTCGACACTCTAAATCCCAAATATTTTTGCGGAGATCAATCTTGGAACCAAAAACTCGAAACCTACTTTTGATCGGCTGTGGCGTCATGCTTTTCATGGCCCTCTGTACAACGACAGCCGCTGGCGGTGCCTTCGCCCTGTGGATGTTACGTAGCTCCGTGAGCGGCGTCTCCATGCCCGTGGATCCCCCCGCCCAACGCACGCCGCCCAGGGTGGATCGGGCCACGGCCACACCCCGGCCCACCCGCTCTGCGGACTCGGCCCATGCCACGGCCACGGCCCAGTCGGAAGTGCCAGCCTCTACCCCGATCCCCGGCGGCGTGGGCAACACGGCGGCAGCCTTGGCCCAGGCCGTGGTCCCCACCCGGGACATGCGGGATCTGGCCTTGCGTCTGCGGCCAGGGGTGGGCGAGATCCCCGAAGTGGTCAACGAGCGCACGCCGGACTATAACGTGGGGGATCGGCTGGAGTTTTGGGTGGCCAACTCGGACGAGAACAGCCATTTCCAGATCACCGCTGAACTGGTCTATCGCACGGATGTGGTCTATGCCTGGGTGGAGGTGGGCAAGACCCATGACCTGCCTGCCATGCGGGAGATCTTGGACCGCTTTAGCGAGGAATCCTACCCCTTGGAGCGGGAGTTCTTTGGCAGCGAGTGGAATCCTGGCGTGGATAACGATCCCCGGCTGCACATCCTCCACGCCACGGGCATGGGCGGCAGCATCGCCGGTTATTACAGCAGCGCGGACGAGTTCAGCAGGCTGGCCAACCAATATTCCAATGAAAAAGAGATGTTCTACATCAGCCTGGATATTTTGGGCAGCCGGGCCGGTCTCCAGTTCTACGAGACGGTCCTGGCCCACGAATTCCAACACATGATCCACTGGGCCAACGACCGCAACGAAGAGACCTGGGTCAACGAGGGCATGAGCGAACTGGCCCAGGAGATCGCCGGTTTCCCCCCGGACACCAGCTTCTCCGACGGCTTTGCCGATGTGCCGGACACCCAACTCAACACCTGGGGCGATGAGATGGGCAGCAACGGCGTCCACTATGGCAGCGCCTATCTCTTCATGGCCTACTTCTTGCAGCGCTTCGGGCCGGAGCTGACCCAGTCCGTGGTGGCCCAGGCGGCCAATGGCCCGGCGGGCTTCACCGCTGCCCTGGCCGAGGCCGGGCTGGACCTGACCTTTGATGATGTCTTTGCCGATTGGGCCGTGGCCAACTTTGTGGACCAACCCGATGCCTTGGGGCTGACCGGCACCTACGGTTATGTCGAATTGGATCATCCCCAACCCATCACGGACAAGAGTTACCGCCGCTATCCAGTGGCCCCCCGCACGTCCACGGTCTACAATTATGCGACGGATTACCTCGAACTGAAGGGCAGCGGCGATGTCGCTTTCACCTTCAACGGCCAAACCGAGACCAAGCTGGCCAACGTGCAGCCCTACAGCGGCGACCTGATGTGGTGGGCCAACCGCTCCGACGACTCGGACGCCCGGCTGACCCGCCAGTTCGACCTCACCGGCGTGGATGGCCGCACGCCCGTGGAGATGGAAGCCCGCATGTGGTGGGACATCGAGACCGACTACGATTATGGCTATGTCATGGTCAGTTTGGATGGCGAGACGTGGGAGATCCTGCCCGGTCAGCGCACCAGCACATCGAACCCCAGCGGCAACAGCTTTGGCCCCGGCTTCACCGCCCTCAGCGCGGAGACCGGCTTCAGTTCGCCGGATTGGGTGGCCGAGCGCTTCGATCTGAGCGACTTTGCCGGAGAAAAGGTGTGGGTGCGCTTTGAATATGTCACCGACGACGCGGTCAACCGGCCCGGCTGGTTTGTGGACGACATCAGCATCCCCGCCCTGGATTATGCCGCGGACTTTGAGAACGGCACGGACGGCTGGGAGAGCGAAGGCTGGCTGCTGACCGACAACCGACTGCCCCAAGGCTGGGCGGTGCAGGTTCTCTCCCTGCAAGGGGGGGAGTTGGTGGCCCTCAACCGCTACACCCCGGACGCAGATGGCAATCTTACCGTCAACATCGACGACCTGGGCGGCAGCAACACGGCCATCATCGCCATCAGCGGCCTGGCCCCGGTGACGACGGAAGCGGCGACGTATGAATATGAGATAACAGGGCGGTAAAGTGCCGTCGCATCTCCTCCATAGAGGAAGTAAAAACCGGGAAACCTGAAAATGGTTTCCCGGTTTTTATTTCCAACTGCGTTCGCATGGAATCCGCATGGCGGAAGGCCGTATCTTGGAGAGGGTGAGTATCGTCCTCATAAAAAGCACCCCAAAGATCCACCCCGTGATCGGGAAGCATCATCGACCCCACTCGTTACCTCCATCCGGCACGGCCACACCCTCAATGCGGGGGAAGACTGGAACCCGCTCTTTTTGCCAAGGAGGTACTATGTTCAATCGATGTTTTCAGGACAAATTGAATCAAATCAAACTGGCGATTCAAACGATGCTGGCCCCGCCGTCCCGCCACTCGCAGATCCCCTCGCGGATCCCCATACCAGTGGATCCCGCACCTAAGCCGCCCTCATCGCCCTTGCCAGCCCCATCCCCCTTGCCGATCCCATCGCCCAGCCTGCCCATCGCCCCAGCCGGTCCCATTGCAAGGCTCGCTCAACCGCTTCGCCTTTGATCTATTCGCCCAACGCCTGAAACAACCCGAAGTCGGCAATGCCCTGATCTCCCCGGCCAGCATTGCCCTGGCCCTGGGCATGGTCCTGACCGGCACGGTGGACCAGGTGGAACAGGACATACGGGCGACGCTCCACCTGAGCGGACAGACCCGAACCGGGATCAACGCCGGGTTTGCCGCCCTGCAAACACATTTGGTCGAGACAGGCGAGGGGGTGAAGTTGGCCCTCGCCAACTCCCTGTGGTCGGACCGAAACCGGGCCATCCCCTTGGCGGACTTTGTGGCCCGCTGCCAGGAAAGCTTTGGCGCTGAAGCCGTCACCCTGGATTTTGACGCGCCGGAGAGCCTGGACGTCATCAACGGCTGGGTCAACGAGAAGACCTTGGGCAAGATCCCCAGCATCGTCACCCAGGATGACATGGCCATGGCCATCCTGATTCTGATCAATGCCATCTATTTCAAGGGCAGTTGGCGCATCCCTTTTGATCCGACGTTGACTGAAGACGGCGCATTCCACCTGACGGACGATGCCACGGTCCAGGTGCCCATGATGACCCGCCTGGGGGACTATGCCACCTTTGCGGACGCCGACGTACAGGCCATCCGTCTGCCCTATGGCGAGGACGAGCGCTTCAGCATGGTCATTCTCATGCCCGCTCGCTGGACCACCCTGGCGGATCTGGCGGCCAAGTTGGACAGCGCGCTCTGGCACGATTGGCTGACCAAGCTGTATCCCCGAAGGATGAACCTCGTCCTGCCCCGCTTCCGTGTCGAGGACGAGTGGGACCTAAAGAACCCCTTGAGCGCCCTGGGCATGGCATCGGCCTTTGCGGATGCGGAGGGCTTCAAACGCATGTTGGACGGCCCCGCCATGATCGGCAAAGCCCTCCACAAGACGTTTATGGAGGTCAACGAAGAGGGGACCGAAGCCGCCGGGGCCACGGTCGTTGTGATGACCAGGAGCCTTCCCCCCACGTTCACCGTGGACCGCCCCTTCCTCCTCGCCATCCACGACGCCGAGAGCGACAGCATTCTCTTCCTGGGCCAGGTGGTGGACCCACGTTGAACGCCAGAAATTTGCCCCGATTTTTGACTTTACCACCGGGGTAGATTATAATCATCCAGCGTTGCACAGTGAGTAAAATTGTTGTGCATCCGCCCCCGTGGTGGAATTGGCATACACGGCAGGTTGAGGGCCTGTGCCCAATAGGGCGTGTCCGTTCGAGTCGGACCGGGGGCACCACGAACAAAAAAGAGCGGTCGGCGTTGATGCCGACCGCTCTTTTTTATTCGGCTAAGATTCGACGAATCTACACGAATCTGCACGAATCTTTTCTTTGATTGATTCGTGAAGATTCGTGAAGATTCGTGGATCATCTTTTTGTTACCGCAGGTGGGGGAAAGCCTTCTTGCCGGGGTAGACGGCGATGTCGCCGAGCTGTTCTTCGATGCGCAGGAGTTGGTTGTACTTGGCCACCCGGTCGCTGCGGGTGGGGGCGCCGGTCTTGATCTGGCCGGCGTTGAGGGCCACGACCAGGTCGGCGATGGTGGCGTCTTCGGTCTCGCCGGAGCGGTGGCTGACCACGGCGGACCAACCGGCCCGGTGGCTCATCTCCACGGCGGCGATGCTCTCGGTCAGGGTGCCGATCTGGTTGACCTTGCACAGCAGGGAGTTGCACGCCTTCTCGGCGATGGCCCGCTCGATGCGCTTCACATTGGTCACCAGCAGATCGTCGCCCACCATCTGCACCTTGTCGCCCACCTTGCTGTAGAGCAACTTCCAGCCGTCCCAGTCGTCCTCGTGCATGCCATCTTCCAGGCTGATGATGGGATAGCGGGCGATCCAGTCGGTCCACAGGTCGGCCAGCTCGCCGCTGGACAGGGTCTTGCCCTCGATGTCCAGCTTGTAGAGGCCGGTCTTGGCGTCGTACAGCTCGCTCATGGCCGGGTCCAGGGCGATGAAGACATCCTCGCCGGGGCGATAGCCGGCCTTCTCGATGGCGGTCAGGATCACCTCCACGGCCTTGGCGTTGCCGCCCAGGCTGGGGGCAAAGCCGCCCTCGTCGCCCACATTGGTGCTGTGGCCGGCGTCGTGGAGCACCTTCTTCAGGCTGTGGTAGATCTCCGCACCCCAGCGCAGGGCCTCGGCAAAGGTGGGCGCGCCCACGGGCATGACCATGAACTCCTGGAAGTCCGTGCTGTTGACCGCGTGCTTGCCGCCGTTGAGGATGTTCATCATGGGCACAGGCAGGGTGCGGGCGCTGACGCCGCCGATGTAGCGATAGAGGGGCAGGTCCTGGGCCTCGGCCGCGGCCCGGGCCACGGCCAGGCTGACACCCAGGATGGCGTTGGCCCCCAGGTTGCCCTTGTTCTCCGTGCTCGTCCAGCTCGATCAGATACTCGTCGATGCCGATCTGGTCCAGAGCATCCACGCCCAGCATTTCGCGGCATGATCACTTCGTTCACATTCTGCACGGCCTTGAGCACGCCTTTGCCGCCATAGCGCTTCTTGTCGCCGTCACGCAGCTCCACTGCCTCGTGGACGCCGGTGCTGGCCCCGCTGGGCACGGCGGCCCGGCCAATGGCCCCGCCGCTCAGTTGCACTTCCACTTCCACCGTGGGGTTGCCCCGGCTGTCCAGAATCTCACGGCCTACCATGGCTTCGATAAATGTTGTCATTTGTTTGCCTCCTAGGGCGAACTATTGATTCGTTGATTGGTTGATTTTTCGCGCTGTGGTTCGGCGTCAATGTCGAACGCACACTATCCCCAAGTTTAGCGCACAACCGTAAAAATGACAATTGGCCGGGCTTGCTTGCCTTGACCGGGGACCGGGGCGGTGTTAGAATTTTCGTCTAGGGTGGGAGGGGATTTTCACCGCAAAGGCGCAGAGGGCGCAAAGAAGAGCACGCAAGAAAAGAGATTCTGTTATGTCCGAGACGATCTATATGGACCATTCCGCCACCACGCCTGTGCGCCCGGAGGTGATGGCCGCCATGCGGCCCTATTTTAGCGAATTCTATGGCAACCCGTCCAGCATCCACCGGGTGGGGCGCAAAGCCCACGCTGGGTTGGACCAGGCCCGGCGCACCATCGCCCAGCTTTTGGGGGCCAAAGAGAGCGAGATCATCTTCAACTCCTGCGGCACAGAGGGGGACAACGCGGCCCTGCGGGGCATTGCCCTGGCCCGGCGCAAGGCGACCGGGGCCAACCGCATCATCACCCTGCCGATTGAACACAAGGCCGTGCTCTACACCGCCCTGGACCTGGCCGAAAACTACGGCTTCGAGATGGTGCTGGCCCCTGTGGACGAAGCGGGAATGGTGGACGTGGCGGCCATCGAGCAAGCCCTGGGGGATGGGAGCGATGTGGCCGTGGTCAGCGTGATGGCGGCCAACAACGAAGTGGGGACGGTTCAGCCCATCGCCCAGATCGGCGCGCTGTGCCGAGAGGCTGGGCGTGCCCTTCCACACGGATGCGGTGCAGGCCGCGGGCAAGCTGAGCCTGGATGTCAACGCCCTCAACGTGGACGCATTGGCCGTCAGCGCCCACAAATTCTATGGCCCCAAGGGGGTGGGCTTTCTCTATTTGCGCCAGGGCACGCCCTTTCAGTCCATGCAAACCGGGGCGGGCCACGAGTCCGACCGGCGGGCGGGGACGGAGAATGTGCCCCTGATCGTGGGCATGGCTGCGGCCCTGGCCTTGGTTGAAGCGGAAAGAGAAGCCGAAAACGCCCGCCTGCAAGTCCTGCGGGATCGGCTGATCGGCGGCGTTTTGGAGGAAATTGAAGGGGCGCACCTCACCGGCTCGGCCAGCGACCGGCTACCCAACCACGCCAGCTTCCTGATCGAAGGCGTCGAAGCCGAAGGCATTTTGATCGGGCTGGATCTGGCGGGGATTGCGGCCAGCAGCGGCAGCGCCTGCACCAACGCCTCCCAGCGGCCCAGCCATGTGTTGGAGGCATTGGGTGTGCCGCCGATGTTGGCTGCCGGGGGGCTGCGCCTCAGCCTGGGTCACAGCAGCACCCCAGCCCAGGTGGAGACGCTGTTGGTCGAACTGCCCCGCATTGTGCAACGCATCCGCGGCGCCCAGCCGCCCCGGAGTTAGCCGCCCATGTACAACGATCCCCTGCGCCCGCGCTGGCGGCGCTTTCTGCTTGTCGATCCGGTTGCCCTGATCTCTGGCCTGGCCCTGTTGGCCGCCTGGGGCTTGCTTCTGCCCACGGCCCACCTGGGTTATCTGCCCTTAGGCATTGGACAGATCACCTTCTCCCCCAGCGAACTCGTCCTCATGCGCCGTCTGGCCGGGACTCTTCACCTTGGTTGGCCTGCCCCTCTGGCTGCTCAGGCTACGCTTCTTCCGGCAAGTCCTTGCCCATTCCTTGGAAAACTGGGGCGAAGTCACCCGCATCGACACCTATTGGTGGGGACGCCGGGTGCAGTTTTACTACTTCTGCCAGGGGGCCAAGCTCCACGGCCAGAACTTCAGCCTGCGCACCCGGGCCGTCATGAAGCTGGCCACGGCTGACCCGGTCCTGGTGGTCTTCGACCAGGTCGAGCCGGGGCGATCGTTGATGATGGATCTTTTTGTGTAGGTTTCGAGGTGTCCCATGACAGTGTTGACAGCCGATGAGTTGAGGACAAAAGGGGTATCGGGTATTGAACAGCGACTGCAAAACGAGCAGGAGGTGGTGATCACTGTACGCGGCAAGCCACGTTTTGTCGTCATGGAGATTGCCCGGTACAAAGATCTGCGGGAACGAGAGTTGGAAGTAGCTTGGGTTCAAACGCGAGAAGATATCGCCGCAGGACGCTTCCGGCAGGAGGCTGTGGCAGATCACATCGCCAGAATTCAGACCGAGTTGAGCGACGATCTATAAACTGGTCTTCTTGGAGAGTTACAAGAAGATCGTCCTCGTAAATATCGACGGACATGGGGAGCCATGTTAGATCCTCGTTACTCATCCGCAGAGCATCAAATCAAAAAGGAGGAGACCGAAATTGCCATTCCGGTCTCCTCCTTTTTGATTTGATGGGTCATACGCTTTCGAGCGGAGGGTGTATGCCTGCCAGGATCCAAATCGCCCTGGCCTGCGAAGGTGTTGATCATCATCCTCAGCGCTTCGATGGTTGCGCTACGCTGTCAGTCCAGTAAATATTTCCATCTTCACTCCAGGCAAAGTGGTCTTTCCAACGCTGATTTCTTGGACGAAAGAGAGGCGAGGGCAACCCTGTCAACGGATCTTCGCCTGTCGTCTGTGTGCCCTTGAACTCATTACACCGATAACACGCCAAGCAGAGATTGGCAGGTTCATTGCCACCTCCTGCGGACAAGGGCACGATATGATCAACGGCCATAGAAACGCCAGCAATGGCAGGGCTGCGACAGTAGCTGCACGCGTTGCCTGCTTCATCGGTCAGGCGGTGACGCAACTGTGGGGAAATCCGACGTCGGGGTACCATTACCCACCGTTGCCCAGAGGAACTTGCAAGGCATACCCTCGCCACTTGAGCAACGCCAATGCGTAGGAACGGCGCAACACAAAGACATCGGCTTGTTGACGTAGACGACTCAATTCATCACGTTCGATGTCACTCAGCTCGCCGCTTTGGTTACGGTTGAGCAATGCTTCATGGCGATCCCATTGTTCCGCGGGCACTTGTTCCTGAGCGATCTGCCAGAGCGTTGCACGATCCGCCCGTTGCAGCGTTTCGGCTTCTTGTTGCAAAGCAGGGGGAACATCAGTCAATGCCGGTGGGAGGTTGCCCTGAATAGTCTGTTCAATGACCTCTTCCACACTGCGATGCATCGTATCGGCAGCCTGTTGCAGCCGCTGAAACATGGTTGGTGATAGTTCCACTGTTACGGATTGTGTAATCATATCGTAATACCTCCTCGCCAAATCGAACATTCATTTACACAGCCGATTATACCATGCCGGGAATCGACGATCAAACAAGTTTGAGGCACCCCGTAACACCTATCGGAGAGCAAAACAGGAGGCAACACTCGTGAGTGTTGCCTCCTGTTTTGCTCTCCGATAAGTGTTGTTTGAGCCAAGCCCTACATCATCGCGGCGATCAGGTCAGCGATCTCGCCGGGGTGACGGGCGATGGCGACGCCGGCGGCTTTGAGGGCGTCGATCTTCTCGGCGGCGGTGCCTTCTCCGCCGGAGATGATGGCCCCGGCGTGGCCCATGCGCTTGCCCGGAGGCGCCGTCTGCCCGGCGATGAAGCCGACGACCGGCTTGGTCATGTGCTTGCCGATATATTCGGCAGCATTCTGCTCGTCCGTGCCGCCGATCTCACCCAGCATGACCACATGGGTCGTCTCCGGGTCAGCCTCGAAGAGCTTGAGGACATCCAAGAAGCTGGTGCCGTTGACCGGGTCGCCGCCGATGCCCACGACCGTGCTCTGGCCGATGCCCAGGGCGGAGAGGGCATAGACCGCCTCGTAGGTGAGGGTGCCGGAACGGCTGACCACGCCCACGCTGCCGGGCATGTGGATGTGGCCGGGCATGATGCCACATTTGGCCTGGCCCGGGGTGATGGCCCCAGGGCAGTTCGGCCCCAACAGCCGGGATTTCGTCGTGTCAACATAGGCCCGCACCTTGACCATATCCAGGGCCGGGATGCCTTCGGTGATGCAGATGATGAACGTCAACCCCGGCGTCCGCGGCCTCCAGGATGGCCTCGGCGGCGAAACGGGCGGGGACGTAGATGATGCTGGTGTTGGCCCCGGCGATGTCCACGGCTTCCTTCACCGTGTCAAAGACCGGCACGTCGTCCAGCACGACCTGGCCGCCCTTGCCGGGGGTGACACCGGCCACCACATTGGTGCCGTATTCCTTCATCTGGGTGGCGTGGAAGAGACCTTCCCGCCCGGTGATGCCCTGCACCACCAACCGTGTGTCATTGCCGACTAAAATGCTCATGAAATCTCTCCTTTGGCAGCGGCAACGGCCTTTTCGGCGGCGTCGGCCAGGGTGGTGGCGGTGATCAGGTCGGCGTCAGCCAGCAACGCACGCCCTTCCTCTTCGTTGGTGCCCACCAGGCGCACCACAAAAGGTACCTGCACATTCAGGGTGTTGATGGCCTCGATGACACCCTTGGCCACCTCGTCGCAGCGGGTGATGCCGCCGAAAATGTTGATCAGCACGGCCTTCACCCGGGTGTCGGCCAGGATGATGCGCAGGGCTGCGGTCACCCGCTCGGCTGTGGCGCCGCCGCCGATGTCCAGGAAGTTGGCCGGGCTGCCGCCATAGAGCTTGACGATGTCCATGGTCGCCATGGCCAATCCGGCCCCGTTGACCATGCAGCCAATCTCGCCGTCCAGGTTGATGTAGGTCAGAGTCGTTATGTCGAGCTTCTCGCTCGGAGTCCATCTCTTCGTCCGCATCCCGCATCTCGGCCAGGTTGGGATGGCGATAGAGACCACT
Source organism: uncultured Chloroflexia bacterium (assembly GCA_963704975.1). Lineage (GTDB taxonomy): Bacteria > Chloroflexota > Anaerolineae > Caldilineales > Caldilineaceae > JAGNDO01. The sequence goes on from CAVPIK010000045.1 coordinate 107,330, forward strand.
GTCGTCCAGGACGATCTTGCCGTCCACGGCCACCAGTTTGTTGCTGCCGTCGATGACCAAAGGATTGATCTCGGCCAGATTGGCGTCGGTGTCGATGTAGGCGTTGTACAGCCCAGCGGCGATCTTGGCGAAAGCTCGCCAATGCTCCTTGGGCAGGTCAATGCCTTTGGCCAATTGATTGGCCTGATAGCCTTTGAAGCCCAGGAAGGGGTCCACCCGCACGGTGATAATCTTCTCCGGGGTCTCGGCGGCCACCTGTTCGATCTCCACACCGCCCTCGCTGCTGGCCATGATCACCACCCGGCGGGCGGCTCGGTCCAGCACCGCGCCCAGGTAGATCTCCTTGCGGATGTCGGATGCCTCGTCCACCAGCACCTTCTTGACGGTCAGCCCCTTGATGTCCATGCCCAAAATGGTCTTGGCAATGCGCTCGGCCTCTTCCGGGGTCTTGGCCACCTTGATGCCACCGGCCTTGCCTCGTCCGCCGACCAGCACCTGGCTTTTGATCACGACCGGACCGCCCAAATTCTTGGCGATCTGGCGCACATCGGCTGCGGTGTCAGCCACATCGCCCTTGGGGATGGGAATCCCGTAGGTAGCGAAGATGCGCTTCGATTGATATTCCTGAAGTTTCAAATGACGCCTCCTTTGGAGCAGTTAGGTCCAGCAGTGGACCGGGAATAGGAGATTAAAAAATAGGGGAAACGAGATTGATCGGATCAATTGTACTAAAATGCACAAGCATGAATGGATTATAGTTCGGGGCGGGGGGAATGACAAATATGCGGGGGAACAGCGGACAACAAATAGAACGCGGATGGCGCTGATTTGACGGATAAAAACGGATTTTTCTTTGCGTATTAGAGAAAAATCCGCATTATCAGCGTATCTATTTTTTCCCCACCACCAGGCGGATGCTGTCAAACGCGCCAAATTCTCGGCGGGCCACCACGGTCAGCCCGGCCCGGCGCATGAGCGACGGCTTCGTCCCGCATCTGATCGCCGAACAATTCCCATGCTTGGCCAAGGCCACGGCCACCAAGTTGCCGCTGGCCGGAATGCCCGCGTCCACCAGGGCCAGAAGACCGCCGGGCCGCAAGACACGGGTCATTTCGGACATGGCCCCGGCCCCATCCGGGATGGCGCTGAAGGCGAAAGTGGTGACGATACAGTCCACACAGGCGTCGGCCAGAGGAATACGGGTGGCGTCGCCGTTGATCAAGTTGACCGGCATGCGCTTCGGCGCGAAGCCGGGCCTGGGTTTCGGCCAACATGCCCGGCGACAAGTCCAGCCCGATCACCGCTTCTCCGCGCAGGGCCAACTGCTCCAACAGCACCCCCGGCCCCGGTCCAATCTCCAAGATCACCGAGTTCAGCATCACCCAGGGCAGGACCGCCTCGGTGTAGCGTCGCCACACGGGGAGGAGGGCTTGGCCCTGGGCGTAGACTGGGGCGATGGTGTTGTAAAAGGCGGTAACATTCACGGTTTTTCTCCGGTTGCGGTGGGATCAGCCCGGGCCACAAGGACGGGGATGCCCGCCTGGCGCACAATGGATTGGCTGATGCCGCCCAAAAGATGGGTCAGGCTGCCGGCGGAATGGTGGGAACCGATCACCGCCAAGTCGTAGGGGGTGGCCCGGGTTTCGGCCAGGATCTGATGCAAGGGGCTGCCCCGGCGCAGTCGAGGGACGACCGTCACGCCCTGATCTTCCAACAAGCTGATGGCTTGACGAAAATTCTGGGCAAAGAGGCTCTCGCTGACCAGAAAATCCCGCATGTTGGTGGGTTCGGCCAAGGCCTCCGGGGTGTGCTGGTTGGGGTAGACCGTGTGCAACAGGGTGACTTTGGCCCCATAGGCCTGGGCGATCAGCCCGGCCATTTCCACAGTCCGCTGGCTGTAGCTGAGGGCACCGATGGCCAATAAAATGTGATGAATGGTGGTCGGCGCGGTGGGCGGCACGAAGAGCACCGAGTCATTTAGGGCGTCCAGGAGATCGAGGGCCAGGGGGCCAAGCAGACGCTTCAAGATATTCTTGCGGCCCAACCCGCCTACCACAACCAGCCGAGGTCCGTTTTCGGCCCCCAAGTTGCGAACCGCGTGGACCGGTGCATCGGTTTCCACGGTCACCTCAACGTCCAGACCTGCGGCGGAGAGATCCTCCCGCAGCCGCTTCAACTTTGGAATAATCGTTGCTTTTTCCGTTGCCGACGAAGCCAGGCCCAAAAGCCGGACCCGGCTATGCAGATGTCGGGCCAGATCCCCGGCCAACTGCTCTTGGGCCTGATTTTGGTCGCTGGCGTGGACGAGGATGATCAGTTCAGGCACAGGCCCCCAGGTTGGATTTGGCAATGAAGTAGTCATCGGAAGAGGAGTATCCCTGCCAGACCGGCGGCAATCAAGACTATCACCGGGGACGCCTTCAACAACATGGCCCCCAGGCTGACCACGGCAATGGCCAGACCGATCCAGTTGCCCGGAATGTCATCCTTCATCAGATCGAAGGCGATCATCACCATCATGGCGGCCAGGGCCGGGGTGACCCCCTGCACAAAGCCGCTCACCCACTGCTCGCCCCGCACCCGGGTCATGATCATGGCCACGATGAACATGATCACCGTGGGGGGCAGGATGGCGGCGGTGGTCGCCACCACGGCCCCCTTCCACCCGGCGGCGTTGTGGCCCACAAAGACGGCCAGTTGCAGGGCATCCGAACCGGGCAGGATGCGGGAGAAGCTGGCCACCTCCACAAACTGCTCTTCGGTGATCAGCTTGGGCACGGTCTGCTGGTAGACGATCCCCAGGGAGGCCGGGCCGGAGGGGGAGAGAATATTTACTTTTAGAAAGATCAGAAAAAGCTCCCAAAGCCTTTGCCATTCCATACAGGTTGACCCTTTCCAAGAAAGAGAAGGAACGCCAAAAAGCAAAAGCCCCCACCATCATGGCTGATGCTGAGGAACTTGTGCGAAGAGACCTGAGTGAATGATACACCAAAGGCTAGATTTTAACAGATCGTTCAAACGAATTATGTGCCGGAGAAGAAGTTGGCGACAGCCTGTGAGCGGGCGGCATGGGCATGGGTCAAGCGATCCAGAGCGGCATCCCGCCAGGCTGCGTCCGTCGCCAAGTTCTGAGTCAAATCAGCCAAGACCGCACCCGTCGCAACTGGGGCCACCCCGCCCAATCCCTTGCGGGCGGAGACAAAGGCCACTGGGTCCAAAGCAGCGGCGAACTGGTCGGCGTTGAAGTCGATCTCCCGGCCCAGCACGGTCTGCATCGCGGCCTGGAGCATGGGGAAGTCCAACTCCGTGCTGCCCTTGCCCGCGGCCACGGCGGACTTGACCAACGTGGAGACGATCTTGTGGGCCGTGCGGAAGGGCAGACCGGCTTCCCGCACCAGGGCGTCGGCCAGTTCTGTGGCCGTGGTGAAGCCTTCCCCGGCCCGCTGGCGCAGGTGGTCCTCGTTCAGCGTCAAAGTCTCGAAGACCGAAGTGTAGAGCTGCACGCAGTCCCGCATGGTGTGGAGGGCGGCATAGATGGGGGGCAGAATCTCGTCCTCGATGTCCTGGGTGTCGCCGTAGGGGATGCTGTGGCACTGGGTGACCACGGTCTGGGCATAGCCCACGGCCCGGCTGAGGCGGGCGCGCAGATGTTCCAGCACCACCGGGTTGCGCTTCTGGGGCATGATGGAGCTGATCTGGATAAAGCTGTCGTGGATGTGCAGCGCGCCCGACTCCTGGGTGGCCAGGAAGAGCAGATCCTTGGTCACCCGGCCCAGGCCGATGGCCAGGGATTGCACGGCAAAGGCCGTGTCGGTCAGGTGATCCCCGGCCCCGATGCAGTGCTGGGTGCTGGGGATCACGCTGTCGTAGCCCAGCAGATCGGCCACCCGGCCCCGGTCAATGTCAAAGCCCGTGCCGGTGAAGGCCGCCGCGCCCAAGGGGGATTCGTTCATGTTGGCGTAGGCCTGGGCCACGCGAGTGGTGTCCTTGGCCAGAAAGCTCAACACGCCCGGCCAGATAGTGGGCAAAGGTGATGGGCTGGGCCGGCTGGGTGTGGGTATAGCCGGGCATGATGGTCTCGGTGTGGGCCGCGGCCAAGTCGAGGACGGCTTGGCGCAGGGCCAGCAGATCCGAGTGCAGATCCAAAATCGTCAGGCGCAGGGCCTGCCGGGCCAGGGCGTGGCCCAGATCGTTGCGGCTGCGGGCCAGTTGCAGATTGCCCCCAAAGTCCGGCCCCGTGCGCTGGATGATGGCGGTCTCCATGCGGAAGAAGAGATCCTCCACGCCGGGCTGATAGGCCAGGGCGTCGGGACCATCCGCCCGGATTTCGGCCACGGCTTCGCAGAATGGCCTTGGCGTTCTCGGCAGAAATGATGCCCGCCTCGGCCAGCATGACCGTGTGGGCCTCGTGGGCGTCGGTCATGGGGCCAAAGAGATAGGCTTGGGCATCATCGTAGGCGGGGATCAGGACGGTACGGCTGTAGAGGGGGTGTGGGAAGGTCGTGGGGATGATACTCATTTCATGGGTGAGCCAGGCTGGTACATGGGAATAAGGTGATCCGACCACCCATGCGCTAAACTCGGTTCGGCGCAATGTCACTGGCGGCAACATCCAAGATCAGATCGCTAACTTGTTCATTGACCGATGCGTCGAATCTCGTAGCCGTTCAGAAGCAAGAAAGTTTCACATGCGCTGCATGGCCAATGCGTTTGTTGCCATCCAGAAAGGCATGGCTTGTTAATCAGATGAAAAGTATATTGCGCCGCTTTTTCGGCCAGGGTGGGTAGCGATCCTCCTCGAAAGGAAGCAAAGGGTTGGCGCCAAAGCGGATTCAATTCCACCCATTTCCCGAATGCCGGGGGAGCCGCCGGATTGGGTCCATGAGATCATGTGAATACAGATCCAATACGTTCAATTCAGATATAGGGCGCTCATCAGGCCAGTGCCTGTACAACTCAGCGTCCGTTGCGCAGAATAATCGGTCAATAATGGCCTGATCGATTCGAGGATCGATGGCCTCAAGAGCAGTTCTTGAAGCCCGAGTAGCGATCGTCATCCACGGCGATGTCGAATCGTAGCGATACAATACCCGTTGCTTCCAAATCCCTTGGGGTAGCATCAATGCATCGGTAAGGGTGATCGTGCATGCGTGGTCATGGGATTTCACACCTCCATTTGAACAATTCGACAGCTGACGATTCAGACTGCCCCTATTCTACCACAATCCCTCTCCCCCACGCTACCCCTTCAGCCCCGTCAGGGCGATGCCTTTGATGATCTGGCGCTGGAACAGAATGAAGACCAACAGCAGAGGAACCGTGGCCATGCTGGCCGCGGTCATGATCTTTTCCCACTCCACGGTGGACTCGCCCCGGAAGAAGCTGAGGCCCACGGGCAGGGTGTAGTATTCCCGGCTGCTGGCGATGATCAGGGGCCACAGATAGGCGTTCCAGTTGCCGATGAAGTTGAAGATGGCCAGGGCGGCAATGGCGGGCTTGACCAGAGGCAGGGCGATCTTCCACCAGATGCCGAACTCGTTCATGCCGTCGATGCGGGCGGCGTCCAGCAGTTCGTTGGGCACGCCGTCATAGAATTGGCGCATGAGAAAGATGCCCGTGGCCGTGATCACGCCAGGAAAGGCGATGCCCCAATATTGGGCCGATGCCGATGTGCCAGCCCAGGTCAACGCTCATGGTATACCAGGGGATGATCAGCATCTCCGTGGGGATCATCAGCGTGGCCAGGATGCCCAGGAAAATGATGTTTTTGCCCGGAAACTCGAATTTGTTCAGGGTGTAGCCGACCAGGGAATCAAAAAAGGCCACGCAAGCCGTGCTGAAGACCGCCACAAAAATGCTATTGAAATACCAGCGGGGAAAGCTGCTGGTAGTCAATACCCGCTCATAGTTGATCAGGGTCGGCTCTTTGGGAAGAAAGGCGAACTGCAATAGCTCTGTGGCCGGTTTCAGACTGGTCAGGACCATCCAAATAAAGGGCACCACCATAACGACTGTGCCCAGGCTCAGCAGGACATAGGCCACGAACATGGTCCACGAAAAGGGGCGTCGTGGACCTCTTGGGCTGGAAACAAGCTGTTCCGCCATTTGCAGGGTACGATCCGGGGTGGCTTCCAATGGGGCAACAGTCATGACAAGGGCCTCCTAATAATCTACCCGGCGAGAAATTACCCGCAGTTGGATGACGGTGATCAGCAATATCACCAGGAACAGGATCACGGTCAAGGCCGCAGCATACCCCATGTTATAGCTGGAAAAGCCCTCTCGGTAGACCTCAAGCACGACGGTTGTCGTACTCTTGAGCGGACCGCCCGTGCCCTGGGGACTCATGTTTTGGACCAGGGCAAAGAGACGCAGGAAGGAGATGGTGGAGAGCACGGAGAGATAGACGATCACCGGGTTGAGCAGGGGCAGGGTGATCTTCCAGAAGATCTGCCACGGGTTGGCCCCGTCGATGCGGGCCGCTTCGTAATAGAGTTCCGGGATCTGCTGGAGTCCGGCCAGAAAAATAATGATGGAAAAGCCCAAACTCTGCCACACAGCCACCGCGGTGATGGATTGCAGGGCCTGGCTGGGCCGGGTCAAAAAGGGCTGGTTGGGCAGGCCCAGATAGCTCAAGGTCTGGTTGATCAGCCCGGTCTGGGGGGCGTAGAGCCAGTTCCACACAAAGGCCACGGCCACGGCAGAGGTGACATAGGGGATGAAGTAGACGGCCCGAAAGAAGCCGGAAAAGCGCCGGATCTGGTTGAGCAACATGGCGATGCCCAAGCCCAGGACCATCTGCAGAGGCACGCCATAGATCACATATTTGAGGGTATTGACAAAGGCCGCCCGCACGGAACTGCGGGGCTTGAACATATCCTCCCAGATCTCCTGGAAGTTGGCCAGCCCCACCCACGGCCCGGATCCCTCAAAGATATTCCAGTCTCGAAAGCTGATGTTGAAGGCTTGGATCGTGGGATACCACCGGATCACGACAAAAAAGACCAGGCTCACACTCATAAAAATGTAGGCCCAGATGATCTGGCGTTGTCTTAGGGATAGGTTCATGGCTTGCTCCGTGAACGGGTGAAGGGGTGAAGGGGTGAGCGGGTGAGGGGGTGAGCAGGTGAAAGGGCGAGGGGATGGTTGATTGGTTGATTAGATGATTCACATGATCCTAATCAACCAATCAACATCACCCCTTCACCCGCTCACCTCCCTCAGCTTTTCTAGCGACCGGCCCAGAACTCGTCGTACAGACCCTGGACGGTTTCGACGGCGAAGTCCAACTCGGCGTTGGGCTCTGCACCGGTGAGCTTGACTGCGTCGTAGGCGTCGATCAGAGCCTGGCGATCCTTGGACTCGTCCACGAAGAAGGTGGCGTGGGCGTAGGGCAGACCAGCGGCGAAGGCCCCCAGCTTGGGATCCGCCAGCAGGTCGGCGTCCGCTGGCAGCGGCCAGAGCTGGGCAGGCAGTTCGCCCACGGTGTTCACCCACAAGGTGCCGGCTTCGGCGCTGGTGATGAACTGCAGGAACTTGACCGAGGCGGCCATGCGGGCCGGGTCAGCAGCGGCCTTCTTGGTGATGCCGTGGGTCCAGTAGGAGCCAAAGGTGCTCTTGATGCCGTTGTGGGTGGGCAGTTCGACCACACCAAAGTTCAGGTCCGGGGCGTTGGCGGCGATGGTGCCCAGGCGGAAGGAGCCGTCGATCTGGAAGCAGGACTTGCCGTTGAGGAAGTAGTTGGGATCGCCGTCAAAGAGGGTGGCGTCGCCGGTCTTCAACTCCATCTCGAACTTGAGCAGTTGGTTCCAGGCCTCATAGCCGGCCTGGCTGGCGTTCCACTGCACGGTCTTGTTGTCATCGCTCAGGGGAGCCTGGCCGAATTGGCGCAGCAGCACTTCTCGGAACCAGTGGTGACCCTGGCCGCTCATGGCCACGGGGAAGCCCATGATCTCGTAGGTGCCGTCGGCGGCCATGACGGTGCACTGCACGGCCTGTTGTTCCAGCTCTTCCAGGGTCGTGGGCGGGCTTTCCGGGTCCAGCCCGGCGGCGGCCATCAGATCCTTGTTGTAGAGCAGGGCCAGGGTACGCACGGCGGTGGGCAGGGTGTAGAGCTCCTCGCCGACGAAGCTGGCTTCCACCATGGGGCTGAACTCGCTGCGCACCATGTCGTGGGGGAAGGCATCTTCGGGCAGGGGTACCAAGTAGCCGGCATCGATCCAGACCGACTGCCAGCCGTAGAAGAGGGTCGCCACGTCCGGGCCGACACCAGCGGGGACGCTGGCGGCGATCTTGTCCCGGAACTGATCGTAGGGGATCTCCGAGTTGTGGATCACCTTGATGTTGGGGTTGGCGGCCTCGAACTGGGCGATCAACTCGTCCATGGCCGTGACCCGGGCGGCAAAGTTGTACTGCCAATACTCGATGGTGACCACCTCATCCGAGGCAGCCGGGGCTTCCGCCATGGGTGCTTCGGTGGGGGCGGCCTCGACGGCGGCAGGGGCTTCGACGGCGGCGGCGGGTGCTTCGGCTGCCGGAGCGGCTGGGGCAGGAGCCGGGCAGGCCGCCAAGAACATGGCAAAGACCAGCAACAGACTCAAAATGGGCAAAATACGACGTGACTGCATAGTGCTTCCTCCTGTGTGAAATGGATGGAACAGAGATAAACAGAACTTCAATCTTCTGACTTCAAACATCAAACTTCAATCTTGAATTTTTAACAGTCTCTTCGCATTACCGGCGAAGATCTGCTGGATGTGGTCGTCGGGCATGTTGAGGTCGAGACAGTCTCGCAGTTGATCCTGCAGATAGCGGAAGGCAAAGCCCCGGGGGAACCAACTGGAGTCCGTGCCGAAGATGATGCGCTCCGGCCCGATGGTCTCGTAATACTTGCGGAAGAGATACTTGACGGTCACTTCGCCGGGCACCCAGCGGATCCATTGCAGGCTGCCGCAGGTGTCCACGCTGACGTTGGGGCAGGCCCAGCACAGTTGCAGGGTCTCCCGCTCCCAGGCGCAGCCGAAGTGGGGGACGACAAAGTTGACGTCCGGGAAGCTCTTGGCGATGTCGTGGAGCTTGAGCGGGTTGATGTTCTCGTGGGTGGCGATGCCCCCGGCCCCGCCCTGGATGCCAAAGTGGATCAGCACGGGGATGTCCAACTCGGCGCACTTTTCCCACACGGGGTAGATGGACGGATCTTCGATGGGTTCCTCGATCATGGGGGCCAGAAGTTTGTAGCCTCGCAGCCCCAGATTCTTGACCGCATGATCCAGCCGCTCCACCGCGTCGGGCAGGAAGGGGCTGTGGTGGGCAAAGCCGATGAAGCGGTCGGGATACCAACTGCACACTTCGGACAGATGCTCGTTGCCGCCGCCGGTGACCCAGCCGATGGCCCGGATGCCGTACTTGTCCAGATCTTCCACCCAACGCCGGGCCTGCTCTCGGTCGCCGGGATGGTCTTCCTTCTTCTCCGGCTTGGGGAAGCCCCACATGCGCCGCCATTGCTCGCCATAGGGCTGGCTCATCTCTCGCACCAGGTTGGCCCGCTTCTCGCCAACCCGCTCAACATAGTTCTGGACGGTGTTGCCCATGTCCGGGAACCAGGGTCGGTCCGTGGGGAAATGGGCGTGAAAATCGACAATTTCGAAGCCTTCGTACATGGTGGAAACGGTCCTTTCTGGGGTGGAAATTGATCCACGAATCTTCACGAATCTTCACGAATCTTTGATCTTCAATCTTCAATGCTTCAAGCGACCGCCATGCCTTGGCCCGACACCACCCGCAGCACGTCCGTGGGGAGTCGTTCCGGTTCCACGGCCAAAAGGGCGGCGCCCTCGGCTGGTTGGGAGAGGGGGTCCACGACTTGGCACAGGGCACAGGCGTCGCCGCAGTCGTTCGGTGAAGCGGCGGCGCAAATAGAGATCATGGGTCAAGACGCTGCCCACCACGGCCACGGAGACGGGCTGGCCGGCTTCGTTCAGCCGGGAGCGGCGGACCACGGACCAGGCGGTGTTGAACAGGTTGGCCGAGGCTTGCTCCAAAATCTGTACACAGACGGCGTCCCCTTGGGCGGCCAGACGGCTGACGTGGCGAGCGAAGGCGGCGATCTGGCTGTGGCTGTCCCCGCCGTCCTGGGTGATCTGGAGTACCCAGGCGGACCAGTCGGCCACGCCTTGGTCGGCGCAGTGGCGGATCAGGGCGTCGGTCATGGCCGTGTCGTCGCCCCGGCCATCCAGGGCACGGATGGCGGCCACCAATCCCTGGCGGCCAATGTCGAAGCCGCTGCCCTCGTCGCCCAGCCAGTGGCCCCAGCCGTCGGCCCGCACGCTGCAACCCTCCGCGTTGACCGCAAAGGCGATGGAGCCGGTGCCGGAGATGACGATGGCCCCAGGTTGGGCGGCCAAGGCACCGGCCCAGGCCACCACCGCGTCGTTGACCGCAATCCACTCGGTTTGGGGACCGGTGTGGGCGGCGGCCTTGGCCATCATCTGCAAAATCGAGGCGGCATCCGCCTTGGCGTCAAAGCCGGCCACGCCGGCTACCACTCGTTCGACGGCTTGGATGGGCTGGTTCACTTGGGCCAGGGCGGCGTCCAGCCCGCTCAACAGGTTGGCCACAGCCTCATCCATGCCTACGGTCTGGTAATTGCTCGGTCCTGTCACCTGCTCGGCCAAGACGACGCCGTCCGACATGGTGAGCACAATCCTGGTTTTGGTGGCACCGCCGTCGATTCCGGCGTAGAGTTTGGTCATGGCTTCCGATCCATTCGGGGGAAGATGTGGCGTTTCTCTCAACAATTAGACCACTGGCGTGGCCGAAATACTGGGTTCCGTGTTGCGCAGGACCAAGGCCACCGCGCCCATCAGAACGCCCTGATCCGTCAGTTGGGCCGGGCGCAGGAGGGGCATGACGGGCAGCAGTCCTTCCAGGCGGCGGCGGATGGGGTCGAGAAAGAGATCGGCGGTGCGGGTGAGTTCGCCGCCCAACAGGATCATCTCTGGGTTGAGGACGACGGCCACCCCGGCAATCGCCAAAGCCAAATAGTCGGCGCTTTCGGCCACCAAGGCCTGGGCCAATGGATCCCCTTGGCGGGCGGCGGCGTACACATCCCCGGCTTTGATCTGCTCGCTGCTTTGAAAAATTTGAGCCAGCGAGCTGCTTTCCCCGGCGGCGATGGCAGTGTTGGCCCGTTGGACAAGGCCGGGGGTGGCGGCCAGGGCTTCCAGGGGGCCAAAGCCGGTGTAGGTCTGGCCGAGAGCGGCAATGCTGGGGGGCAAATAGCCCACCTCCCCGGCGGCTTCGTTGGCCCCGCGGAAGAGCTTGCCTTCCAGCACCAGCCCGGCGCCGATGCCCGTGCCCAGGGCGATGACGGCCAAATTTTGGGCGTCTTGCCCGGCCCCCCGCCAGCTTTCGCCCAGGGCCAGCAGGTTGACGTCGTTTTCCACGAAGACGGGCAGGGGCCAGCGGGCTTCCACCCAGGCGGCCAGGGCCAAGTTGCGCCAGCCGAGGCTGGCGGCCCAGACGACGGTGCCGCTGTGCCAAAGCACGATGGACGGGGCGCCGATGCCCATGCCCCGGATGGGCGGGCCGTCCTGGTTGGCGGCCATCATTTCGTCGATCAGGGCGGCCAAAATGTCCAAATTGGTCTGGGCCACGCCGAGGACGGGCATGGCGGTGAAGGTCTGCACGATTTCGCCGTTGAGGTCCGTGAGGGCGGCCCGCCAGGGGGCGTCGCTCAGGTCCAGGACGGCGATGCGGGCGGCGTCGGCGTTGAAGCGGATCAGCCGGGCGGGTCGTCCGCCCCGGTCGGTGGTGTTGCTGGCGCCGCTGTCCAGGAGCAGGCCCTCTTGCATCAACTGCTCCACCAGCCGGTTGACCGTGGAGGGGTTTAGCCCCAATTGGCTGGCGATCTGGGTGCGGGCGATGGGCTGGGAGCCATAGACCAGTTGCAGAATGGCCGACTGGTTCATGCGTCGAATATGGCTGGAGCCGCCGGTGATCAGATCGGGCTGTTGCATGGATCGTTTCTGTTTAACCGCAGAGTGCGCAGAGAGCCGCAGAGCGTTGCAGAGGAAAAGGCTTCTTCTTCTTTGCGTTCTTGGCGACTTGGCGGTGAGTGTTTGGGTTTTGGTGTGGGTTTGGGGGTATTGGGATGAATGGGCGGTTATTTGCATGGTGCAAAGAACCTGTGATGGGCCTATTGTAACTGAGAAAGTCGGGTTCGTCAAGGGGCAATTTTTTTGAGCAGCAATTCTCAAATAGGTCGCGGATGACGCTGATTTAGCGGATTTTCACGGATTAAAGCCCCAGGGCAAGACCAACCGGGCGATGGCAGGCGCAAAAAAATGCTCTGGCCGGGTCATTGACCGGCCAGAGCATTTTTTTGTTGCGATGGTAAATTGTTGCCAACTAGCTGGGCTAGCGAATAATCAGGGGGAGGAATATCTGGTGGCTCAAAGTGGGCATGTTTGTGGCGGCCACGGGCATTTCCAGGGCCGATGCGCTGCTGCTCTCGCTCAGGGTGATGATGAAGGGTTGGCCATTGTCAACCTGAACCTGATAGTCGCCATACTCCATGACGCCGAAATCGAGCACACCATTGGCATCGGAGAAGAAGACCAGCCCGCCGGCGATCCCAGCTTCCCCACCCAAGAGCCGCATGTAGACCGGAATGTTGGGGGCGATCGGCTCGGTCTCTTCCCGAAGCCCATTGCCGTTCAGGTCGTACCAAGTGAGGCCGGTCATGTTCGCCGCACTCTCCGGGCCAGCGGCGGCCAGACCGGCAAAGGTCATCACCATCATGATGGCGATGATGAGGGCAAACATGGCGATTGGCGGTCTTGGGGTTGTTCATGGCGGCTCGCTCTCTGGAAAATTGATTCGGCTTACTTTTTAACAGTATATCGCTAGTTGCCTGATCGATTCCTTGCGGAACGCTTACAGAATATCATAGTATTTTGGTAAATTTCTGCGTACTTTCACGGAGAAAAGCGCAGGGATTGCCCGTAGTTTTTGATATATTTGTACGTAGTTGGCAAGATTGGGCTTCAACACAGACTCAGCCAAGCGAAAACATGTGGCGTCAATCGCCAAAGGGGGCTGGAAGAAATCTTTGAGCCATACGGATTTGTTTTCTTCTCAACCACGGAAGACACGAAATACACGGAAATTTCTCCATTTCTTCCGTGTATTTCGTGTCTTCCGTGGTCAAAACACAGGTTGCGAACACGCCCAACAAAAACGGGGGAGACAACATGATGTTGTCTCCCCCGTTTCTATTCACCCTTTCACCCCTTCACCCGCTCCCCCACCTCACCCCTGCACCCGCTCCACCGTCAACGGCAACCGGCGCACCCGCACACCCGTGAGGGCGAAGAGGGCATTGGCGATGGCCGGGGCCGTGGGGCCGATGGCCGGTTCGCCCACGCCCCGGGGGACGCCGTCCCCGGCTTCCAGCAGGACCACGTCGATCTGGGGCGATTCTTTCATGGTCAACAGGGGATAGGTGTCAAAGTTGGCGGGCTGCACCTTGCCGTCGGCCACCGTGATCTCTTCCAGCAAGGCCGAGCCGAGGCCCCAGATGATGTTGCCCTGGACCTGGGCCGTGGCCCCGTCCGGGTTGATCACCAGGCCGCAATCCATGGCCGCGCTGATGCGGTGCACCCGCACCCGGCCATCCTCGCCGATGGAGACCTCGGCCACCTGGGCCACCGCCGTGTCCACATCCGTGCAACAGGCGATGCCCCTGGCCCGGCCAGCGGGCACGGGCGTGTCCCAGCCGGCCAGATCCGCGGCGGCCTGGAGGACCTTGGCCATGCGCTGATCGTTGAATTCATCGGTCAGGTGGGCCAGGCGGAAGGCCAGGGGGTCCTGGCCCGCCAGATGGGCCAGCTCATCCACAAAGCTCTCCACGGCGAAGGCGTTGGGCATCAACCCCAGCCCCCGCCAGGACGCGGTGGCGATGGGCAGGATGGATCGCCAGGCCAGGGTGCGCCGGTTGGGAATGCCGCCATAGTGGATGGCCCCGCCCCGCCACGCCCCAAAGTCCGCGCCCAGCACGCGTGGCGGCGATGCCTGGGAAGAAGGCGAAGAGCACGTCGCCGCTGGCCTGGCGATGCTCGATGGCCGTGATCTTGCCGTTTTCGTCCAGCTTGGCAAAGAGCTTGTTGCGCACGGGCGGGCGGAAGTAGCCGCTGCGCATCTCCTCCGTGCGGTCCCAGCCCACATGCACGGGCACGCCGGCGGCCTGGGAGAGAATCGCCGCCTCCCGTGCGGCCTGGGAGACGCTTTTGCGCCCAAAGCCGCCGCCCAAAAAGGTGGGGATGACTTCGACCTGCTCGCTTTTGAAGCCGAGGGCCTCGGCCACATTCCCGGCGGTGGAGTTTTGGGCCTGGGTGGAGGCCCAGACCGTGGCCTTGTCGCCCACCACATTGGCCAGATGCGGCCTGGGTTTCAAGGGAAGCATGGGCTGCCAGGGGTGTGAAATACTCGGCGCTGAGACTGGCTCCATCGGCCAACAACCGGGGGGCGTCGCCTTCCTTCTGCACCGTGACACCCCCACCGTCGCCGATGGCCACCAGATCTTCGATCTCCGCCTGTTGCCAGAGCTTGCCCTCGTCCCACACAATGTCCATCTGGTTGACGCCCACACGGGCCGCGGCCCGACTGGTGGCCACCACACCGGCGAAGTCATCCTTTATGACAACCTGCACCACGCCATCAACCTGCATGGCCGTGCCCTCGGCCGCGCTGACCAGCTTGGCTTCGAGCGTGGGCGGACGGGCCACCGCGCCGTAGAGCATGCCGTCCATGCGCATGTCAAAGCCGTAGACGGCCTGGCCGGTCACCTTGGCCGGGATATCCACCCGGGGCTTGGACTGGCCGATGACGGTGAAGTCGGCCACGGCCTTGAGGGCGGGGGCCTCCTCCGGCACTTCCCAGGCGGGCTGACGGGCCACGAGATCGCCGTAGGTCAGGCGCTGGGTGGGGTCGCCCACCACCTGCACGCCGCCGTCCACCGCTTCCAGGCTGGTGACGGGCAGGGACAGGGCCACCGCGGCCTCGCCCACAAGCAGGGTGCGCAGGATGGCCGCGGCCTCCCGCAGAGGTCCGTAGCTTGACGTGACCGAATTGCTGGCCCCGGTGCCAAAGCTATCCGCGGGGCCGACGTGGGTGCTGGCCTGTTGCACGTCCAACTGCTCCCAGGGGATGGCCAACTCCTCCGCGCCGATCTGGGCGATGGCCGTGTGGATGCCCTGGCCCATCTCCACCTTGGGCACAAAGAGACGCACCCGGTTGTCCGGGCTGACCTCGAACCAGGCCGTGGGATCGTTGGCAAAGCCCCCCGGCCCGGCCGCGCCGTCGAGAAAGCGGGCCGCGGTCAAGCGCAGGGCGGGCACGCCAAAGACAAAGCCCAGGGCCAAGCCGCCCCCGGCGATGCCCGTGCCGATCAGGAAGCCGCGGCGGGAGGGTCGCCAGCGGCGTTTCTTTGGTTGCTTTGTTGATTGGTTGATTGGTTGATTTTTGTGGTCATGCGGGCACCTCCAGGGTGATGGGGGCGCGGGCGGCGAGTTGACCGGCGGCTTGGGTGACGGCGTCTTTGATGCGCACGTAGCAGCCGCAGCGGCAGTAGTTTTGGCCCATGGCCTCGACGATCTGCTCTTCGCTGGGGTTGGGGGTGGCGGCCAGGAAGGCGGAGGCCGTGCATGATCTGGCCGCTCATGCACCAGCCGCACTGGGGCACCTGGTTGTCGATGAAGGCTTGCTGGACCGGGTGCAGGACTTCCCCGTCGGCCAGGCCCTCGATGGTGCGGATCTGCTTGCCCGCCACCACCTGCACGGGGGTGATGCACGAGCGGGTGGCCACGCCATCCACATGCACGGTGCAGGATCCGCAGATCCCCGCGCCGCAGCCAAACTTCGTCCCGGTCATCCCCAGCTCGTCCCGCAGGTACCACAACAGGAGATCCGCCGAATCATCGGCCACCTGGTATGTCTTGTCGTTGATAATCAAATCCATCGGTATAGATGCCTTTCTCTTGGGGTAAGTCTGACGCGCAAAGATACACACAGAATTCACAAAGGCACGAAATCTTTGCCTTCTGATTCTTTCGATTTGTGAAGAATCGTGAAAATCTGTGCTCTTTGTGGTAAATCTTTGTGCGACGTTGTACCGCACTTTACCGGCAAATGGCCGGGGAGACAGTAGGAATGCTACCGTTTCTTGGCGATCTTCTCGGCCCGCAGCCGGGCGTATTCCCGATCCAGGGTCTCGGTGATCAGGGTCTCGGTTTGGCTGGCCAGGAGCGCGGCGTCGTCCGTCGGGCTTGGGGTAGAGGGTGGGGAAGGTGATCAGCTTGATGCGGATGGGGCCGGGATAGCAGGCCGTGCGCCACAGGGAGGTCATCAGCGCCTCCCCCTGGCCGCCCCGCCAGATGATGGTCTCCAGGGGATCGTAGACCACGGCGCAGGGCAGGATGGGGATGTGCTCCTCGATGGCGACCTGAAAGGCCCCCTTGCGGAAGGGGTAGACATGGTCCCCCGGCCCCAGCCGCCCCTCCGGGTAGAGGACGATGGGCGGACGTTTGTCCATGCGATAGCTGCGGGCCAAGGCCTGGCGCGCCCCATTGCGGGAGGCCCGGTCATCCCGCACCACAAAGACCGTGCCGATGGCCTGGGCGATCCAGCCGATCAGGGGCCGTCGCCGCACCTCGATGGCGGCCAGGAAGCGGGCGGGCACAAAATAGAGCACGGTGATGATGTCCAAGGCCGAGCAGTGGTTGGGGAAGATAAAGCCATGATGGCGCACCAGCCGCCAGGGGTCCTCCACCTGGATCTTGATGTTGAAGATGGCCACAAAGAGCCGGGCCAGCAAGGTCACCGGCCACGCCGCCAACCTCACCCGGCGGATGCGGATGGGCAGCACCGTGGCGACCAGGATCACCAACATCCCCATGAGGATGGCGAGGGTGATGGCGGCGAGGCGGTAGAAGCCGAGGATGGGGCGGAGAAGGTTGGGCATGGTGGGTGTGGTCCGTGTTGCAGGTAGTCAGGATTGCCAAAAGTCGATTGATATAGACGCAAAGCGTATGAGCGGTGAGCTTTGGTATAGAGACGAGCGCACAGACCCCAGAAAGAATGGGCATGATTGATTTCGATGTTCATCTGTTCGGCCAATTGACCGTTAACCGTCTCAATAATCTGACGAACCGAGTTGAACAGACGCCGAATATGACGAGGAATTTGCGTTTCTGATGCGTCGAGGCAGCGTTTCCAGGCGAATCTCGATTCAATTCAAGAAGTTCAGTCGGCTTTTTCGGCACTGATATAGGCTATCGCCGATGACATCGAGATCTGTGTGTTCGGCCAACATCTCGAAACCAACCTCCAGATCCGTTGCGCTGGCAGGTGCCAAGACAAAATCGAGCATCAGTCCACTCGGTGATGAGCGTGTGCAGCTTCGTAGCCGAAAAGGGTCTGTTTTTGGAAATCGCCCTCCCAAATTCGGCGCCAAAGCTGTCCAAACACCCGTAGAACGGGAACATGGAATCTCCTTAGGATACGCCGGAACCGATGGTCGTATCTCCTCCACCATTGCCATCGAAGTTACAATGAATCTCCTAGTTCAGGTTGGCGTTTCATTGCCCCAGGGCCATAGCCGCTCCGTCCGGTCCACGGGCCGCCTTCTCCCACTGGGCCTCTGTTGGCAAAAGCACTCCCGCCCATTTGCAGAATGCCTGGGCATCGTGCCAGGAAACGACAGACAACCGGATGATCTGCCTTGTCCCAATATGGCTGTCGGGTCCATTGGGATGCTCCAATCCGCGACCCATTTAACATCTGTCCCACTTGGTTCCTATAAAGGCGCGAGCGGACCTTCTCTTTTCAGCGGTTGTCCGGTAATTGGTTGCCTCAACAAACGACGAAACTGTGCATTGGTAACTGCACCCGGGCAATGCGAAAGGCGGGCAGAGATGGTGTGCTGGGGCTTCTCGTCGTCCCAGAATCTTCACACCGGGCACATCCACGCTGCCCATGATGAACTCCCCAGCGGGGATCTCCACCCAGTCGAAGTCGATGGGGAACTGGGGTTTGGGCGGCTCAGGTTTGGGTTCTGGTGTCGAACCTGGGCGGGGGACGGGGATTTTGGCCGGTTTAGACGACGTTGCAGGCACCGGTTGCGGCGTCAGGACCGAGCAGCGCATCCGCCGCCAGGTCGAAGATCACCCCGTCCGGCGAGCGCATGAAGAGCACGGGCGTGCCCCACTCCAGCGAATGGTTGACGACCAAGGCTCATGGCCTTGCGGGCTTCGGCCACGGCAGCGTCCACGGGCAGGTTGTCGGCCAAGGCTCTCGTAAAAGCTCCCGGCAAATTCGCTGGCCGCCTTGTCGGTGATCTCGTATTGCATGGCCAGGACCGCGGGCAACCCGGCTGCACCAGGGTGGCGGCGGTGCTGGAGAAGATGTCCAGCCGGTCAGACCTAGCCCCTTCGCAACTATTGAAGAGGACCAGGCGCAGGGATCGATGGTTGGTCAGCAGCCGGGCCAGTTCCGTGGCGCTCAAGGGATCGGGCCGGCCTTCGCTGTCGGCCAGAACGATCAGCCCTTCGCCCCGCTGTTCGTCGAATCCGCCGTGGCCGATAAAGTGGAAGATGTGCCACGGTCCCTGGCGCATGGCCCGCTGCAGGTCTCGCCAGCCTTGGCCGGGCAGCCAGGTCAGTTCCACCAAGCCCTTGGCCTGCAAGTCGGCCAGTCCCCGCTCCACCCGCTCCTTTTCCACCGCCACATCCAGCTCCGTCATCCCCGACGGGCTGGCAACCATGCCCAAAATGCGCAAGGGCGCGGCCACGGCCAGGGGCGGAATGGGCCGGGTCAAGGCCAAATAGCGCACCAGGGGCGTATGGCGGGAGAGGCAGAGATACTCGTTGCGCCGGGGATCGTAGAGGAATTCCCAGGGCAGGGCGGCCATGCCTGGGTCCTGAATGCGCAGCTTGATCCGCAGACCGGTCTCCTGGTGGGCGGCCCTCGTCCGGCTCTCGTAGAAGGTGGTGCGCACATCCCCCACAAAGAGCATGTCGAAGAGTTCCTGGCCAAACTCCTGCACCGCCACTTCGTCCGGGGACAACTGCTTGCGCCGCTTTCCGCCGGAGCGCAGGAGGGAGTTCTCCAAGGACGAGCAGCCGGTTCTTCAGTTCCAGTTCGCTGAACGGCCACGTCAACTCGGCCTTGGCCTCCCCCGCGGGGGAACGCAGCACGGCCACCGGGTAGGTGCGCCGTCGCCGGGGCCGATCTCGATTTCGAAGTCCAGGTAAGGGGTGGGCACGATGGTTGGGTCCGTGTTGCGTGGTGCGTGGATGGGTTTGTGGGGAGAATTGTATCATAGGTGGCCGGGGGTTTGCATCTTATGGTTGTTTTGTGGCGATGAAATCGTACCGCGGATCACACATTTTTGCCTCTTGACAAAGCAAAAAAAATATGGGATACTCCATCCACGTTGGACGAAGCACACAAATGAGGGTCGAATTCCCGACTTCCCCTCCATACGTCCGGCCTCCTAAACCGCTATCCCATTCATAAGGAGGTGATGCCCATGGACAGTTGTAATTGTAGTAACCGTTCGGCAGCATCACCTCTGAGTTTCTCAGAATAGATGCTGCCGAACAAAAATGAGGAACCCTCGCCACCGTGGCGGGGGTTTCTCGCGTCTGGGCATCAGCGCCGGTTGAGCCGGGCGGGTTGACCCACTGCGGTTTCGATACGCCCTTCTTCCTGGGGTCGTGCGAGCGGTTGGGTCAAGCCGGGCTACTCAACCTGCGTTGGCCTCTCGCAGGACTAGCGCCGGTTGAGTAGCCGCCGCCGAGATCTCCGCTGACCATTCAAGTACTGGCGGCGTATCGAAACCAGAGCGGGTTGGCACGACTCCGGTTTCGATACGCCCTTTTTCTGGGGTTGTGTGATTGGTGGGATCGAGTCGGGCTACTCAACCTACGTTGATGCCTCCAAGATTGGAACGGGATAGGGGGCCGTGATATGATGGACCCCGACCTTTTTCGCACATACTCACCCTGCACAGGAAGACCATGCACGCGCCCGATCAAACTGCTCGACCGACGGATCTCCCGCCCCAGCCCCAGACCATGCGGGCCCGCACGTTGAACGCCCACAGCTTGCGGGGCTTTCGGCGGCTCTTCATCACCCTGCCCCTGCCGGACGACGCCAGGCTTGATGGCATTTTCCGGGCGGAGTTTGTGGGGCCGGGTTGGCTGCGGGCCATCGGCCCCCACAGCCCTGGTCTTGGGCGGCCTGGGCGGATGGTGGGGCAAGCAGTTCGCCGGGGATGGTCGGGGCATGAATGTGGTGCGCCGGGACGGCACCCTGGCCCACACCATGCCCGTGCACCCTGGGGCTGGCTGACTCGATGGTGGACCGGCGGCCCTGTCTGGCGGTGACCTACCCGGCGGGCAGCCCCTTCCCCTGGCCCCAGGTGGTGGACGAACTGCGCTTTTTGGATGACGACACCCTGCTGGGGCTGACCCTCGTCAACATGAGGGGGCTGAACCGGCTGGCTTTTCCGTTTTTGTTGCATCACACGACAACGAATGATTCACACCTTCCAGGAAGCTTAGAGCTTCCTGGAAGGTTGAACCGCTATTTATCTACACGAAACGAGC
The DNA here is from genome assembly GCA_963704975.1 of uncultured Chloroflexia bacterium. Lineage (GTDB taxonomy): Bacteria > Chloroflexota > Anaerolineae > Caldilineales > Caldilineaceae > JAGNDO01. The sequence goes on from CAVPIK010000045.1 coordinate 127,999, forward strand.
ATAAATGAGCACCAAAATTATCTATTCCATGATGGGGGTGGGCAAGATTTACCCCCCGAACAACAAGGTTCTGCGGGACATCAGCCTGAGCTATTATCACGGGGCCAAGATCGGCGTGCTGGGGCTGAACGGCTCCGGCAAGAGCACCCTGCTGCGCATCCTGGCCGGGGTGGACACGGAGTATGTGGGCGAAACCCTGCTCAGCCCCGGCTATACCGTGGGCTATTTGGAGCAGGAGCCGAGACTGGACGAGTCCAAGACCGTGCGCCAGATCGTCGAGGAGGGCGCCCAGGAGACCGTGGACGCCCTGGCCGAGTTTGACGAGATCAACATGCGCTTTGGCGAGGATCTGACCGACGACGAGATGAACGACCTGATCCAGCGCCAGGGCGAGGTGCAGGAGAGCCTGGACCGCCTGGACGCCTGGGATCTGGACAGCCGCCTGGAATTGGCCATGGACGCCCTGCGCTGCCCCCCCGGCGACGCCAAGATCGCCGTCCTCTCCGGCGGCGAGCGGCGGCGGGTGGCCATGTGCCGTCTGCTGTTGCAGAAGCCGGACATCCTGCTGCTGGACGAGCCGACCAACCATCTGGACGCCGAATCCGTGGCCTGGCTGGAGGGCCATCTGCGGGACTACGAGGGCACGGTGATCGCCGTCACCCATGATCGCTACTTCCTGGACAACGTGGCCGGCTGGATTTTGGAGTTGGACCGGGGCTATGGCATCCCGTGGAAGGGCAACTACTCTTCGTGGTTGAGCCAGAAGCATCAGCGCCTGGCCCTGGAGGAGAAGGTGGCCAGCCAGCGTCAAAAGACCTTGGAGCGGGAGTTGGAATGGCTGCACATGAGCCCCAAGGCCCAGGCCACCAAGCGCAAGTCCCGCATCACCGCCTACAACGACTTGCTCTCCCAGGAGACCGAAAAGGCCAGGGAAGAGATGGAGATCTACATCCCGCCCGGCCCCCGCTTGGGCGACTTGGTGATCCGGTTCGAGGGCATCGCCAAGGGCTACGACGACCGACTGCTCTACGAAAAGCTCAGCCTTGACATCCCCGCCGGGGCCATCGTGGGCATCATCGGCCCCAACGGCGCGGGCAAGACCACCCTCTTCCGCATGGTGGTGGGCCAGGAGCAGCCGGACCAGGGCAGCGTCACCGTGGGCAGCACGGTCAAGCTGGCCTATGTGGACCAGAGCCGGGACGACCTGGACCCCAACAAGACCGTGTGGGAAGAGATCACCGGCGGCACGGACCAGATGTTGCTGGGCAAGCGGGTGGTCAACTCCCGGGCCTACGTGGCCCGCTTCGCCTTCAGCGGCACGGACCAACAGCAGAAGGTGGGCGGTCTCTCCGGCGGCGAGCGCAACCGGGTGCATCTGGCCAAGATGCTGACCAAAGAGGCCAACGTGATCCTGCTGGATGAGCCGAGCAACGATCTGGATGTCAACACCCTGCGGGCGCTGGAAGAGGCCCTGGAAAGCTACGCCGGCACGGTCATGGTGATCAGCCATGACCGCTGGTTCCTGGACCGCATCGCCACCCACATCCTGGCCTTTGAGGGCAACAGCGAAGTGGTCTGGTTCCCCGGCAACTACAGCGAATACGAAGAAGACCGTCACCGCCGCCTGGGCCCCGCCGCAGATCGCCCCCATCGGGTGTCGTATCGGAAGTTAACGCGATAGGTTCGAGTGTCGAGTATCGTGGTCGTTGACGGTGATACGCAACAGAGCTAGCGCAGGTTGAGTAGCCGCCAACGAGACTTACGTTGATCATTCAGGTTTTGGCGGCGTATCGAAACCGTAGCGGGTTGACCCGCTACGGTTTCGATACGCCGCCAGCTATTGAATGGTTTATGTGAAATTCGTTGGCGGCTACTCAACCTGCGCTCTACGCTGTGCGAATACTCGATGTATAAAAAGGAGTTCGATTATGCCGCCCATTCTCTACGAATCCCACATGCACACGCCCCTGTGCAAGCACGCCCGGGGCGAACCGGAGGCCTATGCCGCGGTGGCCGAGCAGCGGGGATTGGCCGGGATCATCGTCACCTGTCACAACCCGACCGAGAACGACGCGGTGACGCCCCATGTGCGCATGCGGGTGGACCAGTTTGACGAGTATGTGGGCATGGTGGATCGGGCGCGCCGGGCCTGGGCTGGGCGGGTGGATGTGCGCCTGGGCATCGAAAGCGATTTTCTGCCCGGTCAAGAGTCCTGGCTGGCCCGGCTGCACGACCGGGCGGAGTTTCATCATGTGCTGGGGTCGGTGCATCCCCAGATGCAGATCTACCAAGAGCGCTATCTCAACGGGGACGTGCGGGCCTTTCAGCGCCAATATTTCACCCATCTGGCCGAGGCCGCGGAGACCGGGCTGTTCGACACCCTCTCCCACCCGGACATCGTCAAGATCGTGCATCCCAAGAAATATCAAGTTGCGCCCCTGCTGGACCACATCCGGGGCTGCCTGGACCGTATCGCCAAGACCGGGATCGGCTATGGAACTCAACACCTCCGGTCTAAACAAATCCTATCCCGAAATGAACCCCAGCCCCACCATCCTGGCGAGATGCGGGCGCGGGGCATCCCCGTGGTCCTGGGCGCGGATGCCCACGATCCCTATCGGGTGGGGGCCAACTATCCGGATGCCCTGGATCTGCTTGAGGCCGCTGGCTACACGCAAATCAGCTTCTTTTTGAATCGAAAACGGCGGGATGTGGCGATTTCGGCGGTGCGGGAGAGTCTGGCGGTCACAGCATAAACATGCTCGCTCCCACGCTCTGCGTGGGAGCGGATTGGGGCGCTCCTGCGCCCAGGGACGCCGGAGCATCCGACCGCATTCCCACGCAGAGCGTGGGAACGAGAAGTGATAAAAAGAGTGGCTCGACGCATGATGCGTCGAGCCACTCTTTTTATTACCCTTTCACCCTTCTCACCCCGCTCACCTTGCCACCACCAACGCCGGATCCCCAAAGAGCAGGAAGGTGTTGAGGACATCCAAACTATTGGTGTCCCCTGTGGGGAGTTGGCGTTGGGCGGCCAGGAAGGCGTCGCCCAGGCGCAGGGGTGCGCCGTCCGCCGGGGGGGCGAAGAGGTGGCCGGTCATGGCGTCGATCAGGGCGCTTTGGTTGTCGGCCAGGGTGAGGCTGGTGGAGGCCAGGGAGGCGATGCCGCCGCCGGGCTGCCAGAGCAGGGATTCGGTCAGGCTCTCCACGGTGGGGTGGGTGAAGAGACCGGTGAGGCAGGTGAAGTTGAGCAGAATGGGCAGGCGGTCGCCGTTGCGCAGGCTGGCGCTGTTGTCCACGGTGAGCAGTTGATCCTTGCCCCATTGGGTGACGCTGCCGTGGCCAAAGTAGGCCACGGCGAAATCCCCGGCCTGCACCCGGTCCACGGTCTGCGCGCCCACATCGGCTTGGCCGGCGGCCGGGGCGAAGAGGGCAGACGTGAAATTTGCCGGGACTTGATCCAAAAAGCGCTGGGCGTCCTGGGCGAAGGAGGGTTCGCTGCCGTCGGCCACGGCCAGCACCTGTTGCCGCCACGCATCCGCCCCATCCCCGGATTCGTAGGCCAGGATTTTGTTCACGACGGTGGTCACTTGGGCCGGGGTGCGGGCGGGGAGACGGCCCAGGGCCACATCGGGCAGGGGGTCGGCGTCCAGGCGGGCGAAGTCCACGTCGGTGACGGTCTGGCCGCCGAAGACGGTGTAGACCCAGAACGAGGGCAGCCGGTTGGCGTCCGCCGCGGTGGTGTAGCCCTTGGGATCATAGGTGGCGTCGCCCAAAAGCAGGACATAGCGGGGGGCGGGGGACCAATTTTGGGCCGCATAGGCCAGGAAGGCGCGCACGGCTTCCGGCTCGGCCAGCCCGTGGTTGAAGTCATCGTAGATGCGCTGGAGCGGCACGGCCAGGGAGGTGAGGCCCTGGTCCCGGCGCAAATCAAGCAACGGGGAGGCGGCAGTCAGCAGATCCGGCGGGCCGATCAAGATATACTCTGCGCCTGTGGGCCGATTGCGCAACACCGGATCGGTCAATACCGGTTCCAAGGCAAGGGGGGTGGGTAACGCGCCCCGGTCAATGGCCATGTAGCTGTGCCCCGGCTCGGTCACAAATTGGTTTGACTCATTGCTTGCCAGCAACGACCACGATGTCGGATCGGTCACATCAAGCCCCAGGGAATTCGGGGAGAGGGCAACAATCTTTGCCAACCCGCCAGGGCCATCAAAGTCCAACCGTCCACCCGCAGCCACAAAAAGGCGGGGATAGTCCAGGGTGAGGCTGTCCACAAAGACGCTCTCGCCGGGCGCGCCCTCCACGCCGGGCAGGCTGATCTCCACGTTGTTTTCCCCATCCACCAACAGCCCCGCCGGGATCTGGCCCCGCAGCGTCTGCCATCCTTTGTCATCCCACTGCTCATCCAAAATCACCTGGCCGTTGACCGTCAGCCGCAGATGATGGTCCGGGTCCACGGCGCTGCTGCCCTCGGCCCCCCAGACGGAGAGGGCCACTTCTGCCGCGCCCTGGCCCAAATCAATCAGGGGGAGGGGGAGGATCTGGGGGCGGCCTGGGCGCAGTTGAGTCCAAAACCAGTTGTCGCCGCTTTCGGGCAGGGGGGTGTAGCGGCTGTTCTCTTCCAGATGGAGATGGGCGGTGAACTGTGGGGAGGCGGCGGGCGCAAGGGGGACGGGGGCGGCCAAGACTGAGGGGCGCAGGGGTGCCGGGTCCGCTTGCAGCCGGTAGACGTTTTGGCGGGTGTAGTCGCTGACCACGGCTTGGGCCAGGAAGATCAGCCCGGCGTCCGCGCCTTCGCCGTCCACCCACACGGGGACGGGTTGGCCCAGGTTGGTCAGCCCCAAGGTGTTCAACTGGGCCGGGTCCGAGACAAGCCCGGCCTGGCGCAGGGCGGCATAGCTAACCCGATAGGGACTGGCTTGCTGGGTGATCAGGTTGAGGGGAGAGCCGGGCGCAGCGGGCGCGGAGCGGGCGGAGGCGTCAGATCGTTGGGCGACGAAGGGGGCGTCGGCCTCCTTCTCCCCACCACAGGCGGCGAGGAGAATCAGCGCAACCACCAAGAGGAACCAAAGTGACCCCTGCCGGGCGAGCTGAGGCCGGATCATGCGGATCGCCTAAACATCTGCCACAGGGCCAGCACCAAAAAGAACAGCCCCAAGCCAGCCAGCGAGGCCGCAAAACTGCCCAAACCTGCCGTAAGCCGGGTGGTCGGGGCGGGCGGCTGGCCGATCACCTGCACCTGTGCGGCGGAGAGGCTAGTGGATCGGGGTGGCGGCATGAGGTTGGCCACAGCTACGGGCGGGCGGGTCGGCGTGAACGTGGGGGTAGGCGTCACGGTCGGGCTGGGCGGGGGCGTGGCGGTTTCAGCCTCGATGGTGGCGGTCGGCTGCTCTGGGATCGGGGTGAGGGTTGGCTCTTCCACGGGGGTTTCCGTGGGCGTCTCTGTGGGCGTTTCGGCTTCGGGCATGGGGGTGGGGGTGGCCTCCTCTTCGGGCAGAGGCGTTTCCGTCACATCCGGGGTCAGCAGATCCGCGCCAAAGGGGGTTTCGGTGGGGGTGGGCTCCCCACTGCCCGGATACGAGCCAGGGATGGGCGTTGCCGAGGGAAAGGCAAACGTCGGGGTGGGGGTGGCTGTGGCCGGGCCTGGATAGGAGCCCGAAATCGGGGTGAAGGATGGCGTGAAACGAGGGCGTCATCGACGGTGTCCACGATGGTGTGGCGGTTGGGGTGATGGTGGTGGTCGGTGTGATGGTGACTGTGGCCGTGGGCGTCAGGGATGGCGTGACTGACGGCGTAGCCGTGGTGGTAAGCGTAGCGGTGGTCGTCACAGTCGTCGTCACAGTCGCCGTTGCGGTGAGGGTGGTCGTTACGCTGGCGGTGGCGGTGGGCAAGAGAACAGAGGCGACGCCCGGAAGGGTTGCAACATTGGGGCAGGGCTGGGTGGACGGAGTCGCCCCGCCACCGCTGCGGCTGTAGGTGACCACGGCGATATTGTCAGGATAGGTCACATACCCAGTGGCCTCTTTTTCGACCAGCAGGTAGTAGTAGGTTCTGCCGTCAACCAGATCATCCACACGCTGGTTGCTGGGGCTGATATCGATGGCCAGATCGGTCACTGCGTAGCTAAAGCCGGCGATATCACCCTGGGCGAAGACCCCATTGACAATGACGTTCCCATCCATGTTGTCTCGAACGCAGATCGGCACGGGCTGGAACGGCCCCTGTTCGCTGGTGCTGCGCAACAGATGAAAGAGTTGGCTGTTGGTCTCCGTGGCCGTGGTCCAGCGGATGTCGATGCCGTTAGCGACGGATTGGGCGGTCACCGAGCCCGACAGGGTGACATTGGCCTGGGCCAAGCGCGCACTGATCAGGCCGCTGGCGACCAGACAGGTGATACCCAGCAAAAGCAGGGTAAGCTGGCGGAGATGTTGACGGGCATGTTTAGAAACGGGATGGCGCTGGCCACCGGCGGAATTCATTTTCACAGCAAAGTCCTAATTGTGGTCTCGGTCCTCGGGGCGATCGGCGAAAATGCCCCGGCGCACCAGTTCGGCCACGAAGGCCAGGGTGTCGGTTTGGGCCAGGGACGGGTCCACGTCATATTCAGCGGCGATGATGGCGGCCATGTCGGCCACGGAGCGTTTGCCGTCGGCCAGTTCCCAGATGCGGGCACCCACGTCGTTGAGCACCTTCACCGTGCCGGAGGCGGCGGTGACGATCACGGCCTCATCTTCCATGCGCTGGCCGATGACGTCGGGTTTGGGGATGGGGATGGTTTGTTGCGTTAGCATAAGGTGGCCTTGGTGGGTGGTTGATTAGCGTTGCAAGGCGGGCAAATAGACCTCCTGGGCGGGCATGGGGATGCGCAGGGCCGGGTCGCCGACGATCAGAAAGGTCTGGATCAGGTCGTAGTGGGCCTTTTGGCTGAACAAATGCATCTTGGCGGCCAGAGACGCTTCGCCCAGAGTGTGCGCACCCTCCGAAAACAGATAGTCGTAAAAGCCTGAGAAGAGATCATCATGGCCCACGGCCACACCCAAGCCCGTGGGCGAAAAAGCCGCCACGGCTCCCCCGGCCCCGAATCGGGTCATCTCTTCGGCCAGGGACTGGGTGTTGGGGTAGATCCAATAGCCATCCAGGCAATCATGCGAAAGTATGATGGGCAGGCGGTCGATGTTGGTCAAGCTCGGCACATTGGTGGTCTTCCACAGATTCTCCGCGGCCCAGCCCTGGATGTAGCCGTGGCCGATGTAGTTGATCAGCAGGCTCCCGGTCACATTCAATGTCTCGCTGATGGCCTGGGTAGTGGCTGCCGGGTTGCCAGGATTGTCGTCCGAATAGAGACGCACGGGCTGAAACGGCTCGGTGACATAGCGCTGGATAAACGACTCTGCCGAGGCCACAAAGTCACCGGCGGCGTCCGGGGTGTTGTCGGTGACAAAGGCGATGTTGCGCTGCCATGCCGGCTGGCTGGCCAGATTCTGGCCGCTCTCGTAGGCGATGGTCTTGCTGATCATGGCGGTCAACTCATCCCCATTATTGACCGGGAAGCGGCCAATCATCAAATCGGGCAGGATGTCGTCGCCGACGATGGCGGCCAGCAGGTTGGTGGCGTCCACCTCGCCCTGCCACGGGTCCACCCGGGCCAGCATGGGGGGCATGTAGATGGGGTCGGGCGTGCCATAGGTGGCCTGCCCATAGCCTTTGAAGTTCCAATGGCCGTCTCCGACCAGGAACACGAACTGGGGAGCCGGAGCCTGCCAATTGGCATAGGCATAGGCCAAGAAGTTGCGGATGGCGACCGGGGAGTAGATGCCGTCGTTGAACTCGTCGTAGAGATCCGCCACATCCACCACCTTCACCCGCATGCCCTGGGCGGCCCGATAGTCGGCCAGCCGCTGGATGCCCGGCTTGAACAGCTCGTGGGTGATGATGATATAGTCCGCACCGTTTGTCTTGTTGGCCAGATCCGTCGGGTTGATCAGCTCAACCGCCTTGGGTGCGCGCAGCGCCGGGGAGGCCGCGGCCACAAAGCGGGCGTCCGCAGCGTGGCTGATCTGGAAAGTGGCCGTGATGCTCCCGCCGACCCCCGTTTCGCTCTGCACCCCCATCACCCGCCGCGGCCGCAGGGGGTCGGTGATCTCCCAGGCCATCACATCCGCCTGGGTGAAGCCGCCGATCTCGTATGCGAAGGTCCCGGCCTGGCCCGGCCCAAAGACAAGGCTGTCGGCTTGGGCCACAAATTGCCGCTGATAGCCGATCTCGAACCAATCAAAGTAAAGATCATCGCTGACAGCCAACACGTCATTGGTGGTGGTGAAAGCCAGGGTGTTGACCCCGGAGATCAACGCGCGGCTGTCCACCTGGGCGGTGAAGGTATAGGCCGTGCGCCCATCCCACACAGCATCGTCCAGAAGCGCCCTGTCGTTGAGGCCAAAGCGGGTGTGGTGGTCGGTCCGCTCCACCCGGGAGACGATGCGGGCGGTGACCGTGGCCGTAAAGGGTTCCGTGGCCACGGCAGTCAAAGTCGTGGTATAGCGCCCTGTGCGAGAGGCGTTGGCCGTGCTGCGCACCCGCTCCCAAAACCAGGTGTCCTTGTCGGTCCAATGGTGGGTAAACCACTGATTTGATTCCTCGGCCCGCACGGTGTCGGGGAAGGCGGCAGGGGTGGGCCAGTCGCCGGGGACTTGGGCCAGTTCGGCCATGCGCAGCCCCGTGCCGCTGGGCGCAGTCAGCCAATAGACATTGTCGTCCGTGTACGTGTTCTCCATCACCTGCACCCGCACATCCGAGGGCGCACATTGGGGGCAAGCGGTGAAACTCCCCCCCGCATCCCTAGCCACCTCCCCCACAAAACGCTGGCCATAAAAGAGAATCTCATCATTCCCGCCAAAGACCCCATCCGCCGCACCGGTGACATAGATCGCCACCTCCCGGCCCCGGTTGGTCATGGCAAAGCGGGCCGGGTCCAGCCCCACCAGACTGAAGCCCGCCCCGGCCAGATCCGTAGGCGTCAGACGATAGAGACCGTCCTGGTCCACGGTGACTTTGAGCGTGTGGGTCACAGCCTGGGCTTGGCGAGGGGAAAGGGAGACCTGCGCTGGCACCGGGCCGGGCGTGCGCCAAGCCTGAGCTTGTCGATAGTTGAGCAGGGTGGCGGCCAGCACCTCCTCGAAAGGATTGGCCCCAACCGTCGCCCTTGACCTGGGGGCGTTGGGCCAGATCGCCGCCCACAAAGTCCAGGCGCACCCGAATGCGGTCGTGGCGGATCACCTGACCGCGCCCGCCATCCACCTGGACGGGGGTGACCTCCACCCGCACCATGCGCTGATCCCGCATCCAACTCTCATCGCCGATCCGGGCCAAGGTATCGGGATAGAGACCGGCCAGGGGCTGACGGAGGTCGAGTCAATCTGTCGCCACTGACCGGCAGAGAGATCATCGGTCAACGGCGCGGGTTCCGGGGCCAGGGGGAAGCGGGCGGCCACATCCGCCGCGTCCACCGGCGGGGCGGCCAAGGATTCGACGCTCAGTCGGATTTCCACATCCCCCGGCACGCCGAGCAGGGCCGAAAAGACCGGCACCTGGGGCATCCCCGGCGTGGCGGTCAACGCCGCACCGGACAGGTCATCCCCGAACTGCCCTTGGGCCGACAGATCGAGCAGCAACGTGATCCCCGTGTCATCGGCCCGAACGACGGTCAACCCGGCGGGCGCGTTGGATCAACCTGGGCGGCGGAGGCAGCGCCGAAGAAGACGCCAATCAGTATCAGCGTCAGCAACAACGGGGCGGCTAGGCGAAAATAGGCGTGTTTTTGGCTAGACATAGGTCACTTCAGGGTGATGGAACAGGGACGGTGGCCGCCAGGACCACGGGCCAAAAGGAATCGTCGGGCAGGAAATGCAGATGGTGAACCGGCACGTCCCGGCTCAACCGTTGGCAGCGGGCCAGGATGGCCAAGGTGCGGCCAGGGTCCAGCCCCAGGACGGGGACGCTGGCCACCAGTTCGGCCACGGCCTGGCCCGGCTGCATGGGTGCGGTGAAGACCGTCTTGGCCTGCACCAGCCGGAAGAGTCCGGCCAGGGGCGCGCTGTCCAGACCGTTGGGCTTGACCTGGGTGGGGTTCCAAAAGGGGCTGCTGTGGACCATCCAGCCGCCATCGCTGGGCACCAAAAAGAGCAGATCATCGTTCAGAATCGTGTCACCCAAAGCGTGGGAGAGGCGGGAAACCGTGGTCTTGCCGCTGCCGCTGTAGCCAAAATAGAGATAGGCTCGCCCGTCCCGCACAATCCCGGCGGCGTGGAACATGAAGCCGCCCTCCCGAAAGAGCAAGAGGGCGGCGGCCACGCGCAGGAAGTAGTCCACCTCCTCCACGGGCTGGCGGGACGAGATGGCAAGCTGGCCGGTCCCGGCCCCCTCGTCGATGTGGCCCACATAGCCAGGGGCATCAAAACGCAGGAGGCCATCGGCAAAGGCCATGCCCTGATCCAGCATGGCATGGTCCCGCTCCTGGCCCACATAGTCCACCCGCAGATGCAGCCCGGCGGGGCGATCCGTGACAAAGGCGGCGTAGCGCTCGGCCACCGCCTTGGCCAGAGCCGGATGGTCAAAGTGCAGGGCGATGGCGTAGTCGGCCACGGCGATAGTGATTGGTTGATTGGTTGATTGGTTGATTGGTGTGGTGTTCACCCGGTTGTCCTGTCAGGGCTTTCGGGCTTGCGGCCCCAGGTTGTCCAAAGCAGAATGGCCCCGGCCGCCACAATCACCCCGGCCAGAAGCAGGGAGAGCAGACTTCCCCCCGCCGTGACTTGGATGGGGGGAAAGCGCTGGGTGGCCCCATTATATTCCACCTCTTCCAGTTCATAGAAATAGGTGCGGCCTGGGTCCACATCCGGGTCCGCAAAGGCATAGTCACCCCCGGTCAACGGGTCCGGGGAGGAGGGGACCAACTGCTCGTTGACCTGGACAAAGGGGCCGTCCGCGCTGGTGCTGCGATAGAGATTGAACCCCGCCGTGTCCAACTCCGTGGCCGTGGACCACTCCACCACCACCTGGGGATTGGCATAGCTCTGCCAGCCGGTGATGACGGCGTAGAGGCCCAGCAGGAGAACGACGACCGCGGCAAGGCGGATGAGGGTTGAAAATGACGGGCGATTCATGGGCGGGCTCGTGAAAATTGGATCGGCTTGGGCGATGCAGACCGGCGTTGTGTGGCAAACAGAAACACGCAACGCGTCATACACCTAATATTTTTACCCCGCTGGGTGGGGATTGTCAAGCCATCAAACGCACAAGAATACTTCAAGCGTCCAATGTGCATGATATGACAAAACGGAGTAGAATGGGAATCTGCAACTCATCTTTCCTCCAGTCGCTTAATCCAGCAACTCGTCAGTCTCTTCCCTGTTCTACCAACTAGGTTACACCACACGCTTATCCCCCAAAAATCAATGTCCCACGATTCAAACACAATTTCAAAGGAGAAATCATGAAGCAGAAATCGACCCATTTCCGCCTGATCCTAGCCCTGATCCTGGCCTTGACATTGGCCGTTGGGGGGACCGCAGCCTTTGCGGCTTCGGACAATCTAGCCTCCAGCATGGTCGCCAACACGACCACAGCCAGCCACGTTGTGATCAACGAGTTCATCGTTACGCCCACGGACGGTGAAGCCGTTGAACTCTACAACCCCACGGGTGCAGCGGTGGATGTCAGCAACTGGACCGTGGCTGGTGGTACCATCAATAGCGGCCAGACTGTACCCGCCGGGGGCTATCTGGTTCTGACGACATCGACAAATGCCCCCGGTATAACGCTCTCCAACAGTGGAGCAACCCTCGAACTTAAGGATAGTGGCGGTACGTTGATCGATGGGGTCGCATATGGTCGACTGGGCGGCGCGCCCAAACCCTTCTTTGCCACAGCAGCCGTGCGCGCCCCGGATGGCGTGGACACGGACAACGATGCCGAGGATTGGACATGGACCGCCACCACAACCCTGGGGGCTGCCAACACCGCCCCAGCTGCCAATTTAGGAAGCGGTGTGGTGATCAACGAGATCAACGCCAACAGCGGCAATGCGTTTATCGAACTCTACAACCCCACGGCCAGCCCGGTCAGCCTGGACGGCTGGATGATCGCCGTGGATGATGACTACTTTATCCCCATCAGCACGACGATTGAGGCAGGCGGATTCTGGCTACTCAACGAACCCCTCTTCCCTCAATTCTTTTCCCTGGGGGGGAGCGGCGATCAAGCCTACCTCTATGATGCTGCAGCGGTGCGGGTGGATCAAGTCGGTTGGTCCACGTCAGCTGGCGCGGGCAAGTCGTGGAACCGTCTGCCCAGCGGTGCCGGGGCAAACAATGGTTTCGACGATGCGTCATCGCAACTGACAGTGCTGGCTCCCACACCGGGAAGCGGTAACACGCCAGTCATCATCAACGAAATCGACGCCGATCAAACAGGCACGGATGCTGCGGAATTCATTGAACTCTACGACGGCGGAGTTGGCAACACAGTCTCGATGGGCTGGCCCTGATTCTTTTCAACGGCAGCAATGACTCTTCCTACCTGTCATTTGACCTGGATGGGCAGAGCACAGATGCCAGACGGATATTTCGTCCTGTGTGGGGATGCGGCCAATGTAGCCAACTGCGATCTGGACGTTGATCCCAACGACCAATCTCATCCAAAACGGGGCCGATGCGGTTGCGCTCTACTTGGGTGATGCTACAGCCTTCCCAGCCACGTACCCCGGTGACCACCACCAACCTACTGGATGCCATCGTCTATGACACAGACGATGCGGATGACTCAGGGCTTCTGCTCCTGCTCAACCCCGGCCAGCCCCAGGTGGATGAAGCAGGCGGCGGCGATAGTGACGACGCAATCGAATCAACGCTGTCCCAACGGCAGCGGGCGGGGCGCGCAACTACGGACACCTATACCCAGGCCGCATCCCACCCCAGGTCTTGCCAACAACTGCCCCGTCGCCGACACCTTTGGCGTCTGTGCAGACCCGACGATAGTCGCCACGGCCATCAACGCGGTCCAGGGTACCGGCGGAGACAGCCCGCTGGTGGGAACAATGGTTATTTTGGAAGGCGTCGTGGTGGGTGACTTCCAGAGCACCACGGAGTTGAGGGGCTACTTCCTGCAAGAAGAGGACGACCAGGTTGACGCAGATTCCGTTACTTCAGAGGGCATCTTCGTCTACGACAACAGCTTTGGCACGGATGTGGCCGTGGGCGACGTGGTACGCGTCCAAGGCACCGTCTCCGAGTATTCCGGTCTGACCCAACTGGGCAATATCATCACTGCCACGGTCTGTAGCAGCACGGGCATCACGGTCACCCCCACGGTTATCGACCTGCCGGTGACCAACATGACCGATCTGGAAGCCTTCGAGGGCATGGTGATCTCCGTACCGGAGACCCTCTATGTCACCGAGCTCTACACTCTGGGCCGGTATGGCGAGGTGTGGACCAGCGCAGACGCCAGGGTTATGCAGCCCACCCAAGTGATCACCCCAGGTCAACCAGCCTTGGACATGCAGGCCGCCAACGATAAGGCCCGCCTGCTCATCGACGACGGCAGCAGCGTGCAAAACCCGGCTGTCGTGCCCTACATCGCCCCGGACGGTATCGTGCGCGGCGGGGACACGGTCACCGGGCTGACCGGCGTTCTGAGTGAAGGGTTCGGCTTCTACCGAGTGCAGCCCACGGGCACTGTCACCTTCACCGAGGCCAACCCCCGCACGGCGGCACCGGACGTGATCAGCGGCACCCTGAAGGTGGCCGCCTTCAACGTGCTCAACTACTTCAACGGCGACGGCCAGGGCGGCGGCTTCGACGACCCGGATCAACCGAGGTGCGAACAACCCCGCAGAGTTCGAGCGCCAGCGCACCAAGATCATCACCGCCCTGCTCTCCATCGACGCCGACATCGTCGGGCTGATGGAGATCGAGAATGACGGCTACGGCGAGTTCAGCGCCGTCAGCGATCTGGTCAGCGGCCTCAACGCCATCGCTGGCACCGGGGTCTATACCTACGTCAACCCCGGCACCCCGCTGTGGGGCACGGACGCCATTGCCGTGGCCATGATCTACAAGCCGGCCAGCGTCACCCCCGTCGGGGCCAGCGCCGGCATCACCACGGGCATCTTCGACCAGGTGACCGTCAGCCTCAACCGCCAGCCCCTGGCCCAGACTTTCCAACAGGCCAGCAGCGGCGACACCATCGGCGGCATGGTGACCGTGGTGGTCAATCACTTCAAGTCCAAGGGGTCGGCCTGTGATGCCACGGGGCGATGTCGACGCCTCGGACGGCCAGGGCAACTGCAACCTGACCCGCAAGGCCGCGGCGGAAGAGCTGGCCGCCTGGCTGGCCACGGATCCCACGGGCAGCGGCGACACCGACTACCTGGTGATCGGCGACCTGAACAGCTATGGCAAGGAAGATCCCATCGTGGCCCTGCAAGGCGCGGGTTACACGGACCTGGCCCGCCACTTCATCGGCGACAGCGTCTACAGCTACGTCTTCGGTGGCCAATGGGGCACCTTGGACTACGCCATGTCCAGCAGCAGCTTGACCAGCCAGGTCAGCGGCGCCACGGTCTGGCACATCAACGCGGACGAGGGCATCTTCCTGGACTACAACCAGGAATTCAACCCGGCCTACGTCTACGCCCCAGACGCCTATCGCTCTTCGGACCACGATCCGGTGGTGGTGGGGCTGACCCTGTATACGCCGATGCCGGTTTTGGGCATTAGCAAGTCCGTCGCCCTGACCAATGACCCGGCCAAGCCTGGTGACGCCATCACCTACACCATCGTCATCAGCAACAGCGGTGACGCTGTGGCCACGGATGTGCGCATCACCGACACCCTGCCCGTCGGGGTGATCGGCAGCAACGTGGACGTCACCCAGACCATCGCAGCCGGAGAGAGCTACACCCTCACCATCACCGGCACGGTGGCGCAGGATGTGACGGCCAGCAGCACAATCACCAACACGGCCACCTTCGCCCACGCCAGCGGCAGCGGCGAGGCCAGCGCTGGTGTTCACGGTCATCGATCCTCCGGTCCTAGGCATCAGCAAGTCCGTCGCCTTGACCAATGACCCGGCCAAACCTGGCGACGCCATCACCTACACTATCGTCATCAGCAACAGCGGTCCGTCTGATGCCACGAATGTGCGCATCACCGACACCCTGCCCGTCGGGGTGATCGGCAGCAACGTGGACGTCACCCAGACCATCGCAGCCGGAGAGAGCTACACCCTCACCATCACCGGCACGGTGGCGACAGAGGTGGTCGCCGGGATCACAATCACCAACCACGCCTACTACAGCCACACCAGCGGCAGCGGTGAGGCCAGCGCGGTTTATGATCCGACCGCTCTATCCGATCTACCTGCCCTGGGTCTTCAAGCCGTAATCTCAGGGGAACCATCCACGCTTTTCACACCGAGGCCGGGCTTCTCGACGAGAAGCCCGGCCTCGGCGTGTCGCGTAGAGACGCAAGATTTTGCGTCTCTACGCCCTCGCCATTTGCACAACATGGGGCGGACGACTAAACTGTATTCTATGTCCACCCTACGCCGAAACCTGCCGCTTGCCACCCTAATCGTCTCGCTTTGGCCACCCTGGGCCTGACCCTGTGGGCGGGTTTGGCGTGGGCAGCCGCACCCCTTCGGCGACATCGCCCCGCCCACGCCAGTCGCCCTGCTGCCCACGGTGACGCCTGCACCGCCCGCGCCCACGCCTCTGCCCACGCCGCCCCCGCCCCGCCCGCCCACGGTCTTCGGCACAGAGATCTACGTGGGCCGGGTGGATCAGGAAGCGTCCCTGGCCCAGGCGCGCCGGTTTCACCTACATGCGCCATGATCTGCTCTGGTGGAACCGTATTGAGGCCCGGCAATACTACTACGAGTGGCCGGAGAAAGAGGGCCAGGAGGTCGCCGTCCTCTCGGCCTATGGGCTGACCCCGATTGCCGTGATCCACAACGCGCCGGACTGGGCGCAAGCCTCCCCCGGCTCGGCCTGCGGACCCGTCCACCCGGACGCCATGGTCGATTTCGCCCGCTTCCTCACCGCGGCGGTGACACGCTACAGCCAGCCCCCCTACAACGTCCACCACTGGGAGATCTGGAACGAGCCGGACGCGCCCCTGGTCCCCGAGGACAAGGGCTGGGGCTGCTGGGGCCGTCCCGACCTGCCCAATTGGGGCGGGGAAGCCTACGCCGAACTGCTGCGGGTGGCCTATCCGGCCATCAAGGCCGCGGACCCATCCGCCACGGTGATCATGGGCGGGCTGCTCTTGGGCTGCCCCCAGGATCCGGCGCGCTGGCCAAGTGCAACGACCATTCCGGGCGCTTTTTGGAAGGCGTGCTGGCGGCCGGCGGCGGGGATTTCTTCGACGTGCTCTCGTTCCACAGCTACGCCTATTTTTGGGATGCCACCGTGCGAGAGGATTTCGAGACGAGCAACCCGGATTGGGTGGAGCCGGGCGGGGTGTTGACGGGGAAAGTGAATCTTTTGCGGGCCGTGCTGGCCCAATATGGCCTGGCCGACAAGCCTCTGATCATGGGCGAAGGTGGGCTGTTGTGCAGCCCGTACAGCCCCCAATGCGTCCAAAATGAGAAGAGCGTGGCCGGGCCGGACTTCGAGCAAGCCCAGGCCAACTATGCCGTGCGTCTCTACGTGCGCTGTCTGGCGTTGAAGCTGGACGCCTGCATCTGGTACACCCTCAGCGGCCCCGGCTGGCGGGACGGCGGGCTGTTGGCCGATGGGCAAGGCACGCCCCGACCGGCGTACACGGCCATCGCTCATTTGGTCGGGCTGTTGGGCAATGCGGACTATGTGGAAAGTTTGGCGAGTGGGCCGGTGGAAGGTCACCGGCTGCGCAGCGGGGTGGATGGGGAGTTGTACGATATTTATTGGACCAACCAGGATCCGGCGGATGTGGCGGTGCAATCTGCGCTGCCAGTGTTGGACGGGACGGCGACGGACATTTTCGGCGATCCCGTCCCGGCGGCGGTGGGGTTTGAGCCGGTGATTATAGCTGTTCCCTAGCCTCTCGCAGAGCGGCTAACAAGAAGTCCAACGTCTGGCCTTGAGCTTCCAAAGTCGTCCGTATAATGAGAGGGATAATCCCGGAAAGGGCCGGTTCTTCTTGGGTTGAGTAAATAGTCCTGGCCCATTCCGGGATTGATGGCCGATCACCCGCAGCTCGCACTCATTCCGGGAATGGGCCAAGGCCACTCACCCGACCCAAGAAGAACCGGCCTATTCCCGGAATGTCCACGCACATTCAACGCTGTTGCCCTTGCCAAGAAATTGTTTTCCAAAACTACACCACGTATCCTTCTCACTATTTCACCAAAAATCCCGAACGGAGCCATCATGCCAGAAAAAGATCCAAAAAAACCAGACGAAACCCCCAAATCCACCGAAGCCCCAAACCCGCCCCGGTGGAGGACAAACAGTCCATCACCCAACACACCGCCATCATCAACGGCAAAGAAATCGCCTACACCGTCACCGCAGGCACCTATGTCCTAAAAGAAGAGGACGACAAGGCCAAGGCGTCCATCTTCTACGTCGCCTACACCCGCACGGACTTGGGCACCGACGCCCACCCCGGTGACCGGCCCATCACCTTCTCCTTCAACGGCGGACCGGGGTCGTCCTCGGTGTGGATGCACCTGGGCATGTTGGGGCCGCGCATGGCCGCGGTCAACGAGGATGGCACGGTCCCGCCGCCCCCCTATCGCCCCACGGACAACCCCCACAGCCTGCTGGATGTGACCGATCTGGTCTTCATCGACCCGGTCAGCACGGGCTACAGCCGCCCCGCCCCCGGCGAAGAAGCGGACCAGTTCCACGGCGTGGAGAAGGATGTGGAGACCGTGGGCGAGTTCATCCGCCTGTGGACCAGCCGGGAGGGGCGCTGGACTTCGCCCAAATTCCTGATCGGCGAGAGCTATGGCACCACCCGGGCCGCCGCGCTGTCCGGCCATCTGCAGGACCGCCACGGACTCTTCCTCAACGGCATTCTGCTGATCTCCGTGGTGCTCAACTTCCAGACCCTGGACTTCAACCCCGGCAACGATCTGCCCCACATCCTCTTCCTGCCCACCTTTGCGGCCACGGCCTGGTATCACAACCGCTTGGCCCCGGATCTGCAAGCGGATCTGCGGGCCACCCTGGATCAGGTGGAAGCCTTCGCCGCCGGAGACTACACCCTGGCCCTCATGCAGGGATCCGCCCTGCCCGCGGACAAACGGGCCGAGATCGTGGCCCAACTGGCCCGCTTCACCGGCCTGTCCGAGGATTATGTCGAGCGCACCAATCTGCGCATCAACATCTTCCGCTTTGTCAAAGAGCTGCTGCGGGACCAGCGGCGCACGGTGGGCCGCCTGGACAGCCGCTTCCTGGGCATGGACCGGGACGCCGCCGGGGAGAGCATCGAGTACGATCCCAGCTATTCGGCCATCCAGGGGCTGTACACCGCGGTCCTCAACGACTATCTGCGCCGGGAACTCAAGTTCGAGAGCGATCTGCCCTACGAAATCCTGACCAGCCTCTACGAAAAGTGGGACTACGGCAAGCACGCCAACAAATATCTCAACGTGGCCGAGACCCTGCGCGGGGCCATGAGCAAAAACCCCCACCTGCGCATCTTCGTGGCCAACGGCTATTTCGACCTGGCCACCCCCTACTTTGCCACGGAATACACCCTAAACCACCTGGACATCGAGCCGCCCCTGCACGATAATATCACCATGCACTACTACCCCGCCGGCCACATGATGTACGTCCTGCCCGCCAGCCTGGCCCAGATCAAGCAGGACATGGCCGCCTTCCTGGCCGCATCGATCCCGGTGGGGTAACATTTTTGCAGCAGGAGGAAAAAGATGGAACGGCAAATTCGACATCGTAGCCTGAGACGAGGCAACTTTTGGGGCATAGGGCTGGGGGGCATCTTGATGGTCCTTGCCCTGTTGGTCCGATCCCTGTTGCCGACCGGCGCGCCCATCAGCCCCACGGCAAGCCCAGCCGCCGCCCCCGTGGCGAATGTGCCGTCGGCACGCCCGGTTGCCCTCAATCCCGCTCAAGCCAAGGCCCCCAGCCCCCTCTTCACCTGGGATCCCCACGCCAAACGCCGGGCCGCCCCGCCCCCGGCCACGGAGATCCTGCTCGATCTGCCCACCCTCACCCTCACCGCGGACCCGACGGGGAATCTCACCCTGGCGGGGCTGGCCCTGGACACCGTGGGCAATGTGGCGAATCTGGGCCTCACCCCCGACATGATCGCCAGCCTCAGCGCGGCCAACGTCCAGCACATCCAGCTTGCCACGGACGGGACCGGCCTGGCCGTGGAGGCCAACAACCTGCCCATCCTGGGCCTGGCCTGGGACGCGTCCAGCCTGACCCACAGCGCCCAACTCATGGCCGACGTGGGCGGCTTGCCCCAGATCTATGTCAAAGCCGCCCCCCTGCTCACCCGTCTGCATGTTGATCTGGTGGCGGATGTGGGCCAACTGACCCGCACGGCCCAGCAATCCCCCATCCCCGTGGACAAGACCATCACCCAGGCCGACCCCGCCGCCCTGGCCGCCAGCGCCGGGCGGGATACGGCCACGGTCAACCTGCCCATCTTCTACTTCAGCAGCGGCAACCCATTTGTGCTGGGCCTGGACGCGGACAAATGGGAAGAGTTGACCGGCATGCCCGCCTCCCAACTGCGCCTGACCCCGGACCAGGTCCAGGCCATCAAAGCCGCGGGCATCCAGCACATCCGCCTCTCCACCGAGCCGGATGGCGTGTATGTGACCGTCAACGACGCCCCTCTGCCCACCCTGCTGTGGGGCCAAGGCGAAGTTCACAACCTCACGGCCCTGGCCGCCACCCTGACCAACACCGGCGGCAGCGAAAGCGCCGACACCCTGGCCACCGTGGATCAACTGGTACGGGCCTTGCAGTCGGTCAACGTGGGGTTGGACATTCGTTTCCCCTAAAAATCCCTAATCACAAAATCGCCCAATCTCTCATCGAGAGATTGGGCGATTTTGTGATTAGGCGATTGGGCGATTGGCTTGACTCAGCCTTCGGCCCAGGCCCGGTGGACCTCTTCGGCGATGATCTTGATCCCGGCGTGGACCTGGTCGGCGTCCCCGGCGTAGTTCATGCGGATGCACTCGTGGCGGTGCCGCCATTCTCCGGCCAGCCCTGGGAAGAAGTAGTGGCCGGGCACGATCAGCACCCCCCGCTCCTTCAGCCGCTCGTACAATTCCCCGCAGGTGATGGGCAGCCCCTCGAACCACAACCACAAAAAGATGGCCCCTTCCGGCTTGTGGATGTGGCAACGTCCCGGCTCGAAGGCTTCCCGCACCCAGTCCACGGCCTGCATGGCCTTGGCAAAATAGTGGGGCCGGATCACCTTCTGGCTGAGATCCAGGATCTGGCCCGTGCGCACGGCATCCAAGGCCAGGGCGGCGCCCAAGCTGTTGGGGGCCAGACTGATCACCGCGTTCATGCCGGTGATGGCCTGGACGACTTCGGGCGTGGCGATCACGATGCCCGTCCGCGCCCCCGGCAACCCCAACTTCGAGAGGCTCATACACAGGATCACGTGGGGTTCCCACACAGGGACGGCCTCAGTAAAAATGATGCCGGGAAAGGGCACCCCATAGGCGTTGTCGATGATCAACGGGATGCCCTGGGCCTTGGCCAAGCGGCTCAACTTGGCGATCTCCCCCTCGGTGAGCACGTTGCCCGTGGGGTTGGTGGGCCGGGAGACGCAGATGGCCCCGATGCTGTCGTCCACGGTGAGGGCGTCGAAATCCACCCGATATTTGAAGAAGCCATCCGGGGTGAAATCGATCTGGGGGCGATGGGAAACGAAGAGGTCCGGGCCGATGCCCACATCCTCATAGCCGATGTATTCCGGGGCCAGGGGCAGGAGGATCTGCTTGTGGCTGCCATCCGTCCATCAGCCCGCCGAAGAGGTTGAAGAGGAAGAAAAAGGCGGTCTGGCTGCCGTTGGTCAGGGCGATGTTTTCGGGACCGATGTCCCAGCCGCATTCCTGGCGCAGGAGGTCGGCCAGGGCGGCGATGAAGGGGCCGTTGCCCGTGGGCGAATCGTAGTTGCCGATCAGGGCCTCGAAATCGTTCTCGCTGTCCAACATGCGCTCCATGCGGGCGCGAAAAACCTCCAGGACGGCGGGGATCTGGCTGGGGTTGCCCCCGCCCAGCATGATCGTGTTCTCCTGGGCCAGCCCTTTGCCCAGGTCATCCATCAAGCGCAAAATGCCCGAATCGCCCATGAATTTGTGGCTAAACTGAGAGATCATCAAAGCTCCTTGTGGGTCGTGGATCCGGGATCGGGGATCAGGGATCGAAAAGTTGGGAGGGAAGGGTAAAGTATAGGTCGATCCAGGGAGAAGGTCAACGATTGGCAGGCGGGTTTTTCGCACCTGTCGGTTGGAAGGGTAGAATAGGAATAGGGCCAATCAACCGAGCAACCAATCAACCACCACAGGAGAAACCCCATGACCACACCAAAAGACGACCGCCGCCGTGTCGATTCCGGCACAAAATGGGAAGCCATGGCCGGCTATTGTCGAGCCATCCGCGTGGGGGATCGCATCCTGGTTTCCGGCACCACGGCCACGGACGAGCACGGAAACCTGGTGGGCAGCGATGATCCGGCAGCCCAAGCCCGTTTCGTCTTCGACAAGATCGAACGGGCCATTGTCGAGCTGGGCGGCAGCCTGGCCGACGTGGTGCGCACCCGGGTCTTCGTGGCCGAGATCTCCCACTGGGAGCGGGTGGCCCGGGTTCACGGTGAGCGCTTTGGGGATATCCGCCCGGTCAACACCCTGGTCCAGGCCCAATTGGTCGGCCCGGAATATCTGGTGGAGATCGAGGCAGAAGCGGTGGTGCGGGCGTGAAGTTTTCTCTCCGCCTCAACAACGACCTGACCCTCCCCGAATACGTCGCCCTGGCCCAGGCCGCCGAGACCGCGGGCTTCGACCAGATCTGGGTCAGCCACGATCTCTTTCTGCGCAGCGCGCCGGTGATTCTGGCGGCCATGGCCCAGGCCACCACGCGCATCGAGATCGGCACGGGCATCCTCAACCCGTACACCATCCACCCGGCGGAGATGGCCATGCTGGCCGCCACGATGGACGAGCTGAGCGGCAACCGCTTCAACCTGGGCCTGGCCGCCGGGGCCGGTGAGTTTTTGAAATGGGTGGGGATCGAGCAGTCTAAGCCCCTGGCCACGACCCGAGAGACGATCCTGGCCGTGCGGGGATTGCTGCGGGGCGAACGGGTGGAGATGAACGGCGAGGTGCTGCAGCTGGAGCGGCGAGGCCTATCTGCGCTTCAAGCCGGGCCGGGTGACGCCCATCTATCTGGGCGCGATGGGGCCAAAGATGTTGGCCCTGGCCGGGGAGGTGGCCGACGGTGCCCTGCCCCTGCTCTTCCCGCCGGAACACTATTTCGGGGTCAAGCCCTTCATCGATCAGGGGCTGGCCGTCGCGGGATCGACGCCTCGGCCCGCTGGATTTCGCCGCCTGCATTTGGGTTTCCTTGGACGCGGACCGGGACGCCGCCCGCCGGGTCCTGGCCCACAAGATCGCCTACTACGGCCACGCCCTGGGCCCGCTGATCTGGGACCGCCTGGGCCTCACCCAGGCCGACTTCCGCCCCATCGAACAGGCCATGATGGTGGAACGGGACACGGACAAGGCCATCCGCCTGGTGGACGAGCGCATGTTGCGCATCGGCATCGTCGGCACCCCCGCCGACGTGATCGCCCGGCTGGAGCCGCTGGTCGCCGCCGGTGTCCGCCACCTCAGCTTCGGCCCGCCCCTGGGGCCGGATCCGCTGGCTGCGGTGGGGTTGTTGGGGGACGTGGTAGGATATTTTCAGCGGCTAGCAGGCAGCCGGTAGCATCTGCTCGACACCGCTACCGGCTATCTGCTAACCGCTACCTGCTGCATCTTCCCACGGGATCGGACTGACGTCATCATGCCGCAGTTCCCGCCGGGCGACGCGGTCGATGCGCAGGATCAGGCGGCAGGCCGGGTCCGGGCAGACGACGCGGCTGTCGGTCTCCATCCAGTCTGCCGGGTGGTTCATGCGCTGCTTGGCCGGCAGCAGGGGGATGGCGGCTTGCAGGGCATAGAGGCAGAAGTCCGCCCCGTCCGGCATGGAGAGCTTTCCCCGCGCAGGAAGACCCGGTCCCCCACGGTCATGGCGCACGTGCAGTGCCCCTCAATCGCCTCCACCACCACTTCCAGATCGTACAACTCAAACCGATCGTCTGACATGACACCCTCCAAAAGCAACCGCCGAGGACGCGGAGAGCGCAGAGATTGCGCAGAGAAATGAAGATGTCTCTCTGCGCAACCTCTGCGCCCTCCACGCCCTCAGGCGCGTCGAAACACTACCTAGTTAAACGTCACCTGACCGGTGGAGCCGTCATAGGAGCCGATCTGCTCGAAGGAGGCCAGATCATCGGATACCTGGTAGACGCCGTAGTTGACCACGGCCTGGTCGCCGTTGGCGTCCAGGAAGGTCTGCACCGCGGTGCCGATGTAGTGGTTGGCGATGAAGGGCAGCATGGACTTGACCGCCGCGCCGTCGTTGCCCGCGGCCAGGATGGTGAGCATGGCCACGTTGGCCGCGTCATAGGCGTAGTTGGTGAAGGGGCCGGGGGCCGCAGCCATACTTGGCCGTGAAGGCGTCCACGAAGGGCTGGGTGTTGGGCGTGGAGCTTTCGGCAAAGGAGACCGAGACGAAGTTGGCGCTCTTGAGCAGTTCGGCATGGGCCGGGTCGGCCAGGATCTCCGGGTTGCTCAGGTTTTCCACGCCGATCCAATCCACGGCGCTCAGCACCGGGTCGGTGACGGCCAGTTGCAGTACCTTCTGGCCATCGCCCAGGAAGCAGATGCAGAAGAAGGCGGTGGAGCCGGAGGCCGATTGGGTGGCCACGGCGCTGCTCACGGCCGCCACTTCGCCGGAGAGATCCGCCGGATCCGGGGCGTACTTGATCGTGGCCACCGTGCCGCCCGCCGCCTCAAAGCCGGCGGTGAAGACCCCGGCCATGCCGTTGCCAAAGGGGTCATCCATGTGCAGGATCACCACATTTTGGTAGCCCCGGGCTTCGGCAATCTGGACAAAGGCCTGCCCGGCGAAGGTGTCCGGCGGGTACATGACCCGGAAGATGTTGTCGCCGGGGATGCCGCCAGCCGGGCCGGAGGAGGCCGGGGCCACGATCACAATGTTGTTCTCATCGGCAAACTGCTTGGCCCCCAGCACTTCGCTGGTGGTGAGGGGTCCGACGATCACCTGGGCGCCGCTGGTCTGTACCACGGTCTGCACGCCCTTGGCCGCGCCGTCCGGCGTGCCCTCCGTGTCCGCGCTGGCGATGACAAACTGCACCCCGCGCCCGGCAGCGCTGAGTTGGGCGTTCATCTGCTCCACAGCCAATTCAATGCCCTTGCTGAAATCCGTGCCGAAGGATCCCAGGGGACCGGTGAAGGGCTGGACCACGCCCAGGGTGATGGTTTCGGGACCGGCAGTGCCGTCCGCGGCGGGCGGCGGCGGGGCAGCGCACGCGCCCAGAACAAGGATCAAGACGAGGGCAAGGATGCCCAAAATGGACTTACGAGACATGGTGTTCTCCCTTTTTGATGATAGGTTGGTACGTTGATGGGTTGAGTGGTTGGCGGACGGTGGCAACCGGTGGGACAGCATTCGGTTTGAGGGATGGGTGTGCAGAAAACTACCGGCGCAATATACCCTATTTGGTTCGTTCGTGCAATCGGCGATCAGATAATGGTCGAATCAGCCCACCCCATTTGTTCCTCCTCCACGAACAGGCTATAATTGCCCGGAACGTCCAACAGCCAACCCCACATCCCCGCCCAGAAAGTGCAGCCCGCCCTTTGACCTCTGCCCTGCTGATCGATTCTCTCATACGCTCCCTGCCTGGTGGGCAGCCTCTACGCTCTCATGGCCCTGGGCTTGACCCTGACCTTTGCCGTGGCGCGCCTGCCCAACTTCGCCCACGCCGAGCTGATCACCGTGGGCGCGTACGCGGCCCTGGTGACCTCGCTGAACATTTCGGCCAACCCGTTCGTGGTGCTGGGGATCGCCGGGGTGGCCGGCGCGGTGGTGGCCTGGCTGGGCCATCGATTGGTCTTCCGCCCCCTGTCCAAGCACACCAACGCCGAGGGCGACGGCTCCATGTACAGCCTGATCCTGGCCTCCTTCGCCCTGGGGCTGATCTTGCGCTATCTGATTTTCCTGGTCGTGGACCGCTTCGACTACTTCGACAAACGCATCGCCGTGCCCTTGGAAGTGTGGGTACAGAGTGGCCCAATCACCTTGACCAACGTCTTTTTCTGGGTGATCCCGACCAGTTTGGTCTTGGTGATCGGCCTCAGCCTTCTGCTTAACTACACGAACTTGGGCCGAGAAATGCGGGCCTTGGCGGACAACGGCCCCCTGGCCCGCATCATCGGCGTGCCCGTGGATCAAGTCCACGATCTGACCTGGCTGCTGGCCGGGTTCATGGCCGGGATCGCC